>NZ_QEOL01000081.1 GCF_003096715.1 Paraburkholderia silvatlantica | reverse complement strand
CCGCCCGCCACGCCGCCGAGCGCGAGCCCGATCGACTGCGTGGTGTTGTACACGCCCGTGGCCGCGCCCTTGCGGTTGCCCGGCGCGAGCTTCGAGACGAGCGATGGCTGCGAAGCCTCCAGGATGTTGAAGCCGAGGAAGTACACGAACAGCACGGCCGACACGATGACAAGTGTATGCGCGAGCGAGCCGAGCAATAGCTGGCCGATCAGGATAAGACCGATCGCAGAAAGGAGCACGGCCTTCATCCTGCCCCGCTTCTCTGCGACGATGATGGCCGGCACCATCATGACGAACGCGAGGCCCATGACCGGCAGGTAGATCATCCAGTGCGACGCGACCGGCAGGCCCGCGTCCACGAGCAGGCGCGGCACGACGAGAAAGAGCGCCGTTTGGGTGGCGTGCAGCACGAGCACGCCGAAGTTCAGGCGCAGCAGTTCCACGTTGTGCAGCACCTCGGCGAACGGGGCGCGCACGTGCACGGGCTTGCCGGGCGCGTCGGGCACGACCCAGATCACCACGCCCACCGCGAGAATCGAGAACACGCCGACCAGCGCGAACAGGCCGCTCATGCCGACCCAGTGGAACACGATCGGCGCGCCAACGATGGCCACGGCGAACGACATGCCGATCGAGCCGCCCACCATCGCCATGGCCTTGGTGCGGTGCTCCTCGGCGGTCAGGTCGGCGATGAACGCCAGCACGGCCGACGACACCGCGCCCATGCCCTGGATCACCCGCCCGACGATGATCCACACCATGTCGTGCGCGCCCGCCGCGACGAAGCTGCCGATCGCGAAGATGACGAGGCCGGTCGCAATGACGGGCTTTCTGCCCACCCTGTCCGAGACCCAGCCGTAGAAGATATAGAGAAGCGACTGCGTGACGCCGTAGGCGCCGAGCGCGATGCCGACCAGCAGAAGGTTGTCGCCGCCGGGAATGGTTTTCGCGTAGACGGAAAACACCGGCATGATCATGAAGAGACCGAGCATGCGCAGCGCGAAGATCGCCGCGAGCGAGACGGTCGCGCGCAACTCGGGCGCGCTCATGCGTGAG
>NZ_QEOL01000080.1 GCF_003096715.1 Paraburkholderia silvatlantica | reverse complement strand
GCCGCGTCCTTGTCCGGGTCGTAGCGGTAGACTTCAAAAATGCGTTTGGCCATTTCCAATTCCTTTTGACTGGCGTGTGCCTTAGAACGTACGCGCCTTCGGCGGCACGGACTCGACGGTCAGCGGTTGCATGTGGACCGGCTTGTAATCGAGTCGGTCGCCTTCGCTGAACCAGAGCGTATGGCGCAGCCAGTTTTCGTCGTCGCGGTGTTCGTAGTCGCTCTGTGCGTGCGCACCACGGCTTTCCTTACGGGCTTCAGCCGAAACCATCGTTGCGCGCGCAACTTCGATCAGGTTCGCCACTTCGAGCGCTTCCACGCGCGCCGTGTTGAACACCTTCGACTTGTCCTTCAGGTGGATGTGCTTCGCGCGCTCGGCGATCTGCGCGATGTCCTTCACGCCGTCTGCCAGCAGCTTCGACGTGCGGAACACGCCTGCGTGCTTCTGCATCGAGCCGCGGATGTCGTTCGCAACGCTTTGCGCGTACTCGCCCGAGGTCGACTTGTCGAGCTCGGCGAGGCGCGAGAGCGCGAAGTCGGCGGCGTCGGCCGGCAGCGGCTTGTGGTCGCGCAGTTCCTTCACGTGCTTGACGATGTGGTTGCCGGCCGCACGGCCGAACACCACGAGGTCGAGCAGCGAGTTCGTGCCCAGACGGTTCGCGCCGTGCACCGAGACGCACGAGCATTCGCCCACGGCATAGAAGCCGTTCACGACTTCTTCGTGACCCTTCGGCGTGCCAACGACCTGGCCGTTGATGTTCGTCGGGATGCCGCCCATCTGGTAGTGGATGGTCGGCACGACCGGGATCGGCTCCTTGATGCAGTCCACGTTCGCGAACTTGAGCGCGATTTCGCGGATCGACGGCAGACGCTTCATGATCGTCTCGGCGCCGATGTGCGAGAGGTCGAGCAGCACGTGGTCCTTGTGCGGACCCACGCCGCGGCCTTCCTTGATTTCCTGGTCCATCGAGCGCGAAACGAAGTCGCGCGGCGCCAGGTCCTTCAGGGTCGGCGCGTAACGCTCCATGAAGCGCTCGCCGTTCGAGTTGCGCAGAATG
>NZ_QEOL01000079.1 GCF_003096715.1 Paraburkholderia silvatlantica | reverse complement strand
GCGGGCGAGCCTGGCCGGTATGCACGCCACAGCAGTGAACCCATGCTTGCCGACAAAGGAAACACCATGCGTTTTGCGAAGACTCTTACCCCCATCGCAGTTGCCGTTGGAGCACTTCTCGCTATTGCACCGCTCGCCTCGCGCGCGGATACCGTCGTTAAAATCGGCTTTGCCGCGCCGCTCACCGGACCGAACGCCAGTTACGGCAAAGACCTGGAAAACGGCGTCAAGATGGCCCTCGACGACGCCAAGGCGCAAGGCGTCAAAATCAACGGTCAGCCCGTCTCGTTCGAGCTCGTCGCCGAAGACGATCAGGCTGACCCGCGCGTGGGCGTGCAGGTCGCGCAAAAGCTCGTGGACGAAGGCGTTTCGGTCGTCGTCGGCCACTTCAACTCGGGCACGACCATACCCGCCTCCGAGCTGTACGAGAAGGCGGGCCTGCCCGACATCGATCCGGCTGCCACGAACCCGGTCATCAGCGGCCGCGGCTTCAAGAACATCTTCATGGTGATCTCGAGCGACGCGCAAAATGCCGGCACGGCGGGCGCCTATGCCGTCACGACGACGAAGGCGAAGCGCATCGCCGTAATCGACGACCGCACGGCGTTCGGCCAGGGCGAAGCCGACGAGTTCGTGAAGGCCGTCAAGGCGCACGGTGGCGAGATCGTCGACCGCGAGTACACGACGAACCAGGCGACGGACTTCAAGACGCAGCTCACCAACATCAAGAGCAAGAACCCCGATCTGATTTTCGTGGGCGCCCTCAACCCGCAGGCGGCCGGCATCATGAAACAGATGGCCCAGCTCGGCATCAAGGCGCAGTATGTGGGCGGCGGCGGCGTGAAGGATGTCGATTTCGTCAAGCTCGCGGGCGATGTGTCCGAAGGCGCCATGGCGTGGGAATACGGCCGTCCGCTCGACAGCACGCCGGTCGGCGCGAAGTTCGCCGACCGCTTCAAGCAGAAGTACGGCGTGGACGTGCTCTCGTACGCGCCGTTCGGCTACGACGCGGCGTGGGCCGCCATCAAGGCGATGCAGGCCGCCAATTCGACGAAGCCCTCCGACTATCGCGC
>NZ_QEOL01000078.1 GCF_003096715.1 Paraburkholderia silvatlantica | reverse complement strand
GCCCGGAATTCCGCAGGGTATGGGGTACGATGCTTGCCCATTTCCGGCACCTCCTTCTCAAAAGAATAGGTGTCCGTTTTTCTGGGTCAATCTCAGACTCTGATATTCATGCGATGGAATCCAAGCTGATTGCACGTGGCGTAGTGCGAACGGCGATCATGACCTTCGACAATTTCGGCCAGATGCTGCGCTGGGGAGACGAGCGGCAGCCATGGCGCCGATTACTGATCGATGGTAATCCCGTCAATCTGGTCGACATGAACAAGCTGATCCCTGACAACTACGAGGAAGAGCGCGAGCGCAGATTGTCATTGGATGAAATCCGGCAATTGGCCCATATCCTTTCTCGCGCAAGGGCCGAGTACGCCGCGGCGCCGACAGGCACCAGACACACCCTGCAGCATCCTCTGAAACGCGAAACCGAGCTTGCGTTATGGATATGCCTGAGCACCCTCTGCCGCATCGGTGAATTGCTCGTGGCCAAGCGACAGCATGTCAATCTACAAGACGGCACATGGTACATCCCGCGCTCGAATGTGAAGGGGCAGCGGCAACACCGGCGGGAGTATCTCGTCTTCTTGTCTGACTTTGCCCGCCAGAAATTTACCGAGCTACTGGCACTATCCGGCGATTCCGAGTGGTTGTTTCCGGCTCGGAACAAGGCGAAGGGAGATACTCACGTCTGCAAGAAATCGGTCAGCAAACAGGTGGGCGACCGCCAAACGCGTTTCCAGAATCGCAGCAAGCCGCTTACCAAGCGCCGAAATGACGATAGTCTCGTGCTTTCAGATGGGGCCAACGGCAATTGGACACCACACGATCTGCGGCGAACCGGGGCTACCATGATGCAAGAACTCGGTATTCCACTCGATGTCATCGACCGTTGTCAAAACCATATCGTGGCGGGCCCTAAAGTTCGCCGACACTATCTGCTCTATGAGTATGCGGCCGAGAAAACGGCCGCATGGAAGAAATTGGGAGACAAGCTCGCCGCGAGCCTATCTGAGACTCCAAGTGCTTCCGTATCAGGCCCCTCCACAAAACACCCAACATAAAGTCCATAGCCGAACGACGCGTTGAGATCGTCGAGTAGCGCAAGGGAATTGCACCCTCACGCTCTCACGGATCCGGACGTGAATCTCTCGATTCATCCGGCTCTTATCGTCCAACCGCCGC
>NZ_QEOL01000077.1 GCF_003096715.1 Paraburkholderia silvatlantica | reverse complement strand
ATCAAGCGCGCTCGAGCGCGAGCGCCACGCCCATGCCGCCGCCGATGCACAGCGAGGCGAGACCCCGCTTCGCGTCGCGGCGCTGCATCTCGTGCAGCAGCGTCACGAGAATCCGGCAGCCCGATGCGCCAATCGGGTGACCGATCGCAATCGCCCCGCCGTTCACGTTGATCTTCGACGTGTCCCAGCCCATCTGCTTGTTCACCGCCAGCGCCTGCGCCGCAAATGCCTCGTTGATCTCCATGAGATCCAGGTCGTTCACCGACCAGCCCGCGCGCTCCAGCGCACGCTTCGACGCCGGCACCGGACCCATGCCCATCACCTTCGGGTCCACCCCGCCGCTGGCGTACGCCTTGATGCGCGCGAGCGGCGCAAGACCCAGCGCCTCGGCCTTCTTCGCCGACATCACCACGACCGCGGCCGCGCCGTCGTTGATCCCCGACGCGTTCGCCGCCGTCACCGTGCCTTCCTTGCTGAACGCGGGCTTCAGGCCCGCGAGCGACTCCGCCGTCACGCCGTGGCGCACGAACTCGTCGGTCGCGAACTGCAGCGGCTCGCCCTTGCGCTGGGGTATCGCCACCGGCACGATTTCCGCGTCGAAGCGGCCCGCTTTCTGCGCCGCTTCCGCCTTGTTCTGCGACAGCGCCGCAAACGCGTCCTGCTCCTCGCGCGTGATGCCGTATTCCCTGGCGACGTTTTCCGCCGTCACGCCCATGTGGTACTGGTTGTACACGTCCCACAGGCCATCGACGATCATGCTGTCGATGAGCTTCGCGTCGCCCATGCGGAAGCCGTCGCGCGAGCCCGGCAGCACGTGCGGCGCGGCGCTCATGTTCTCCTGGCCGCCGGCCACGACGATGTCCGAATCGCCCGCGATGATCGCGTTGGCCGCGAGCATCACCGCCTTCAGGCCCGAGCCGCACACCTTGTTGATCGTCATGGCGGGAACGGCCGTGGGCAGGCCCGCCTTGATCGAGGCCTGGCGCGCCGCGTTCTGGCCCGAACCGGCCGTGAGCACCTGACCCATGATCACGTCGCTCACCTGCTCGGGCTTCACCCCCGCGCGCTCGAGCGCGGCCTTGATAACGATCGCGCCGAGATCTGGCGCCGCCACCTTCGCGAGCGAGCCGCCGAATTTGCCTACCGCCGTACGTGCGGCCGAAACGATCACAATGTCAGTCAT
>NZ_QEOL01000076.1 GCF_003096715.1 Paraburkholderia silvatlantica | reverse complement strand
GTCTGTTCCGTTGCCACACGATCATGAACTGCGTCGACGTTTGCCCGAAGGGCCTGAACCCGACGAAGGCGATCGGCAAGATCAAGGAACTGATGTTCCGCCGCGCAGTTTGATGTTGCTGTTCTGAAATGGAATCGCACCAGTCTGACCCTCATCGCCGCGCGCGTCTTCGCTGGCGCGCGCGGCGCGGCCTGCTCGAAAATGATCTGATTTTTGAGCGGTTTTTCGAGCGCCATGAGCATGAACTCAGCGACGCCGACGTGGGCGCTCTCACGCGCCTGCTAGAGCTGAGCGATAACGACCTGATGGACTTGCTGCTCGCACGCAAGGAACCAGAAGGCGACCTTGCCGACCCGGACGTGAAGCGGGTGCTGGAGCTGCTTCGGAACGTCTGAGTGCGGCGGCGCGCAGTTATGCGGGCTGTCGCCGCGCCGGACGTACAAACTATCGAATCCCGTGTTTATCTTCGATTGAGGATGTGCTATGACCCCGTCTGATGTAAAAGCCACGCTATCGTTCAGCGACAATTCGCCGAGCGTCGAACTGCCGATCTACAAGGGCACGATGGGCCCGGATGTGATCGACATCCGCAAACTGTACGGTCAGACCGGCAAGTTCACGTATGACCCGGGCTTCATGTCGACGGCGTCGTGCAACTCGGCGATCACGTACATCGACGGGGACAAGGGCGAGCTGCTGTACCGCGGCTACCCGATCGACAACCTCGCGCAGAACGCCGACTTCCTCGAAACCTGCTACCTGCTGTACCGCGGCGAACTGCCGAACCAGGCACAGAAGAATGAGTTCGTGAAGACCGTCACGCAGCACACGATGGTTCACGAGCAAATGCAGTTCTTCTTCCGCGGCTTCCGCCGCGACGCGCATCCGATGGCGATTCTCGTCGCCGCAGTGGGCGCGCTGTCGGCGTTCTATCACGACTCGCTCGACATCAACAATCCGAAGCATCGTGAAGTTTCGGCGATCCGCATGATCGCGAAGCTGCCGACGCTGGTCGCCATGGCGTACAAGTACTCGATCGGCCAGCCGTTCGTGTATCCGCAGAACGATCTGTCGTACAGCGCGAACTTCATGCGCATGATGTTCTCGAACCCGTGCGAAGAGTACAAGGTCAACGACGTGCTCGTGCGCGCGCTCGACCGTATCCTCATCCTGCACGCCGACCACGAGCAGAACGCTTCGACGTCTACC
>NZ_QEOL01000075.1 GCF_003096715.1 Paraburkholderia silvatlantica | reverse complement strand
GCGGGCGCACGCGCCGTTGCCGAGATCACGGCGAAGGGCGAGCCCGCCTACGGCATCAATACGGGCTTCGGGCGTCTGGCGAGCACGCATATCCCGAGCGATCAGCTCGAACTCCTGCAGCGCAATCTGGTGCTGTCGCACGCCGTGGGCGTGGGCGAGCCGATGTCGCGTCCCGTCGTGCGCCTCTTGATGGCGCTGAAGCTGTCGAGCCTGGGCCGCGGCTATTCGGGCATCCGCCGCGAAGTGATGGACGCGCTCATCACGCTGTTCAACGCCGACGTGCTGCCGCTCATTCCCGTGAAGGGTTCCGTGGGCGCCTCGGGCGATCTCGCGCCGCTCGCGCACATGTCGGCGGTGCTGCTCGGCATCGGCGAGGTGTTCATCCGCGGCGAGCGGGCGAGCGCCGAGGCGGGTCTCGCGGCTGCGGGCCTCAAGCCGCTCGCGCTGCAGGCCAAGGAAGGTCTCGCGCTGCTCAACGGCACGCAGGCTTCCGCCGCGCTCGCGCTCTACAACCTGTTCGCGATCGAAGACCTCTACCGCACGGCGCTCGTGTCGGGCGCACTCTGCGTGGATGCCGCGGCAGGCTCGGTGAAGCCGTTCGATGCGCGCATTCACGAACTGCGCGGCCATCGCGGCCAGATCGAGGCGGCCGCGGCCTACCGCACGCTGCTCGAAGGCTCGGCGATCAACCTCTCGCACCGCGACTGCGGCAAGGTCCAGGACCCGTACTCGCTGCGCTGCCAGCCGCAGGTGATGGGCGCGTGTCTGGACCAGATGCGCCACGCGGCGCAGGTGCTGCTCGTCGAGGCGAACGCGGTATCGGACAATCCGCTGATCTTCCCGGAAACGAATGAAGTGCTCTCGGGCGGCAACTTCCACGCGGAACCGGTGGCCTTCGCCGCCGACAACCTCGCGCTGGCCGCCGCCGAAATCGGCGCGCTGGCCGAGCGCCGCATCGCGCTGCTGATCGACGCGACGCTTTCGGGCCTGCCGCCTTTCCTCGTGAAGGACGGCGGCGTGAACTCGGGCTTCATGATCGCGCACGTCACGGCCGCCGCACTGGCTTCGGAAAACAAGACGCTCGCGCATCCGGCCTCGGTCGATTCGCTGCCGACCTCGGCGAACCAGGAGGACCACGTCTCGATGGCGACGTTCGCGGCGCGCAAGCTTGCCGACATCGCCGGCAACACGGCCAACATCCTCGCGATCGAACTGCTCGCGGCCGCCCAGGGCGTGGATCTGCGCGCGCCGCACCACACGAGCCCGGCGCTCGCGCACGTGATGCAGTCGGTGCGCGCCGAGGTGCCGCACTACG
>NZ_QEOL01000074.1 GCF_003096715.1 Paraburkholderia silvatlantica | reverse complement strand
TGAGATTGACCCAGAAAAACGGACACCTATTCTTTTGAGAAGGAGGTGCCGGAAATGGGCAAGCATCGTACCCCATACCCTGCGGAATTCCGGGCTCGCATGGTCGAGCTTGTGAAGGCCGGGCGTACGCCCGAGGAGCTCGCGCGCGAGTTCGAGCCAACGGCGCAGTCGATCATCAACTGGGTCGTGCAGGCCGATCGTGATGCGGGCGTGCGTCATGACGGACTCACTACGGCCGAACGGCAAGAGCTTACGAAGCTGCGCCGCGAGAACCGTCAGCTAAAGATGGAGCGCGACATACTCTCGCAGGCGGCGGCCTGGTTCGCGCGCGAGACGGGAGCCGTACCCCCGAAGGGCGGTACGGATTCATGAGAGCGAACCGGGCCAGGTGGCCCATTGCCACGATGGCACGGCTGCTCGGGGTCTCCACGAGTGGCTACTACGCGTGGCTGGCGCGTGAGCCATCAGATCGGTCTTGCAGCGATGCGCAGCTGCTCGCGCGCATCCGTACGCTGCATGCAAGTTCGCGCGGCACGTACGGCGCACCGCGCATCCATGCGCAGCTCGCGCGCGAAGGGGTGCATGTGGGACGCAAGCGGGTGGCGCGCCTGATGCGCATGGCGGGGCTGTGTGGCGCCACCCGGGGGCGCTGGCCACGCACCACACGGCCACGCGCGGAGGCGCGGCGTGCGCCGGATCTGGTGCAGCGGCACTTCAGGGCGGACACGGCAAACGTGCTGTGGGTGGCGGACGCGACCTACGTGCCGACCGGGGCGGGGTTCCTGTATCTAGCGGTGGTACTCGATGTGTTTAGCAGGCGTATCGTGGGCTGGGCGATGTCAAACCATCTGTATACCGAACTGATGCTGCGAGCGCTGGACATGGCGCTACAGCAGCGACGCCACGAGGGCGTAGTTCTACATTCGGACCAGGGGTGTCAATACACCTCCATTGCCTTTGGGCGACGATGCCGCGAAGCCGGCGTGCAACCGTCGATGGGGACGGCCGGCGACGCGTACGACAACGCGATGTGCGAATCGTTCTTCGGCACACTGGAGGCCGAACTGCTCATGCGCGAACACTTCGCGACCCATGAACAGGCACGCCAGCGCATCTTCTGGTTCCTGGAGGGGTGGTACAACCTGCACCGTTTGCACAGCAGCATCGGCTATTGCTCGCCGCTCGAATTCGAGAATCTAAACGATAAAACGAAAACCGTGCTGCCTTGCGGGTTGCCCACCGCCGGGCAGCGTCATGGTCGAGACAGGCGACCCGCCGCCCGGCCGTGGACAACCCGCGACGCAACAGGAGGATCCATACCTGGCTAAAACCAACTGCAGATCCGTCCGTCGAACCGGGTCAACCTCA
>NZ_QEOL01000073.1 GCF_003096715.1 Paraburkholderia silvatlantica | reverse complement strand
ATGAAAACGCTGTTTCTGCAGGCCCCGTCGTATGACGGCTTCGACGGTGGCGCGGGCTCGCGCTACCAGGCAAAGCGCGAGATCCGCTCGTTCTGGTATCCCACCTGGCTCGCGCAGCCCGCGGCCCTCGTGCCCGACAGCCGCGTGCTCGACGCGCCGGCCGACGGCCTGGGGGTGGAAGAGACGCTGAAGATTGCAGCGGCATACGACCTCGTCATCATCCACACGAGCACGCCGTCGTTCCCGACCGACGCGCTGTTCTGCGAAGACCTCAAGAAGCGCAAGCCCTCGATCGTCATCGGTCTGGTGGGCGCGAAGGTGCAGGTCGATCCGCACAATTCGCTCACGGCAAGCGAGGCGATCGATTTCGTGTGCCGCGAGGAATTCGACTTCACCTGCAAGGAAATCGCCGAAGGCATGCCGCTGGCCGAGGTGAAGGGCATTTCGTGGCGCGCGAAGGACGGCTCGATCGAGCACAACCCGGGGCGTCCGGTGCTCGAGGACATGGACTCGCTGCCGTTCGTCGCGCCGGTCTACAAGCGCGACCTGAAGATCGAGAATTACTTCATCGGCTATCTGAACTACCCGTACGTGTCGATCTACACGGGGCGGGGCTGCAAGTCGCGCTGCACGTTCTGCCTGTGGCCGCAGACCGTGAGCGGCCACGTCTACCGCACGCGCTCGGTCGAGAACGTGCTCGAGGAAGCGAAGTGGATCCGCGAGAACATGCCGGAAGTCAAGGAGCTCATGTTCGACGACGACACCTTCACCGACGACCTGCCGCGCGCCGAAGCGATCGCCGTGGGTCTGGGCAAGCTCGGCATGACGTGGTCGTGCAACGCGAAGGCGAACGTGCCGTACAAGACGCTGAAGATCATGAAGGAAAACGGCCTGCGCCTGCTGCTGGTGGGCTTCGAGTCGGGCGACGACCAGATTCTCGTGAACATCAAGAAGGGGGTGCGCACGGACTTCGCGCGCCGCTTCAGCGCGGACTGCAAGACGCTGGGCATCAAGGTGCACGGCACCTTCATTCTGGGGCTGCCGGGCGAGACGCAGGACACGATCAGGAAGACGATCGAGTACGCGAAGGAAATCAATCCGCACACCATCCAGGTGTCGCTGGCCGCGCCGTATCCGGGCACGACGCTGTACAGGCAGGCGGTGGAAAACGGCTGGATGGAAGAGAACAAGACCATCAACCTGGTGAGCAAGGAAGGGGTGCAGCTCGCGGCGATCGGCTATGCGCATCTGTCGCGCGAGGAGATCTATCACCATCTGGAGCAGTTCTATCGCCAGTTCTATTTCCGGCCGTCGAAGATCTGGGAGATCGTGCGCGAGATGCTCACGAGCTGGGACATGATGAAGCGGCGTCTGCGCGAAGGCGTGGAGTTCTTCCGCTTCCTGCGCGCGCACGAGGCATGATGGAGCGC
>NZ_QEOL01000072.1 GCF_003096715.1 Paraburkholderia silvatlantica | reverse complement strand
CAGCCCTTTCAAGGTCTTTGTGCGTCAAACCTGGTAACCTGGCGGCCTGTTCAAGGATGGCGGGTACGAAGGAATGTTTGACGAGGTGATGAAGCGTTTCGAGCAGCAGGCACCAGTATGCGTGATGGCACGCCTGGCACTGCAAAGAGCCATCGCGCCGCAGTGGGTCGATGAGGTGTTCGCCGAGCACCGGCAGCGACAATATCCACGGGAATTGCTGTTCTCGACAGTGGTGGAACTGATGACGCTGGTGTCGCTTGGATTGAGCCCGTCGCTGCACGCTGCTGCGACGCAAACGAAGCACCTGCCAGTGTCGCTGGCCGCGCTGTACGAGAAGGTCAACCGCACCGAACCTGCGATCCTGCGTGCCCTGGTACAGGGCAGCGCACAGCGTCTGGAGCCGGTGCTGGCAGCATGGCCATGCCAGACCAGCCTGCCCGGCTGGCGTGTGCGTGTGCTTGATGGCAATCACCTGCCGGCCAGTGAGAAACGGTTGTCGGCGCTGCGCGAGCAGCGGGGCGCCGCCTTGCCCGGGCACGCGCTGGTCGTCTACGAGCCGGATCTGGGTCTGGTCACAGATCTGATCGCGATTGAGGACGCACACGCGCAGGAGCGTGCTGCCATGGCCCCGCTGCTCGAATGTGCCGCCCCGGGCGAACTGTGGCTGGCCGACCGGAACTTCTGCACCAGCACGATCCTGCAGGGGTGGCATCAGGCGCAGGCCAGCTTCATCGTGCGCGAACATGGCCGCAACAGCCCTGCGCTTGCCAGTAGTGGTGCCTGGCTGGAAGCTGGGCGCATCGAGACCGGGCAGGTACGTGAGCAACGCATCGACCTGAAGTCAGGGCTGCGGGGCTGGCGACGCATCGAACTGCAACTGGACCAGCCCACCGAGGCGGGCGACACAGTGATCCGGCTGTGGAGCAACCTGCCTGCCGCAGTCGGCGCGAACGAAATTGCCCGGCTGTATCGCAAGCGCTGGCGGATCGAAGGCATGTTCCAGCGACTCGAGTCGGTCATGCACAGCGAGATTCGCACCCTGGGTCATCCACGTGCCGCACTGCTGGGCTTTACCGTCGCGGTGCTGGCGTACAACGTGCTGGCCATGCTCAAGCGTAGCGTGGAGGCAGCGCATGCTGCGGCCGATGAAACACGCTCACCGCCACCGGAGGTCTCGACCTATTACCTTGCCGTGCAGATTCGCAGCCAGTATGAGGGCATGCTCATCGCGCTGCCGCCGGATGAATGGTCGCGCTGGAGCGATGCCACGCCGGATGTGATTGCCGGCAAACTGCTCGAGTTGGCCCGCAGCGTCGATCCGGCCCAGGTACGCACACGCACGCGTGGCCCCAAAACCCGCAAACCTGCTCCATATGTCGAAGGCGCGGTAGCCCGTGCCCATCACAGTACCGCTCGCCTGCTTAAACGCGCTAAAGGCGGGACATCTTGATCAAGACCTTGAAAGGGCTGG
>NZ_QEOL01000071.1 GCF_003096715.1 Paraburkholderia silvatlantica | reverse complement strand
AGGAACAACCGGTACGCCGGATTGCTCGTCTCTTCCCAGTGCGGATAGCCGAGCGAGGCGAGGAAGCGGCGGAACTCGGCGTCTTCGGCCGCGGGCACCTGGATGCCCACCAGAATCGAGCTGTAGTCCGCGCCCTGGTTGCGGTAGTGAAAGAGGCTGATGTTCCAGTTCGGCGCCATCGACGAAAGAAAGCGCATGAGCGCGCCCGGCCGCTCCGGGAACTCGAAGCGGAACAGGCGTTCGTCGTGCGCGAGCGGCGAGCGCCCGCCCACCATGTAGCGGATGTGCTGCTTCGAGAGTTCGTCGCCGGTCAGGTCGACCGTCGGGAAACCGTGATCGACGAAGGTCTTCGCGATCTGCTGCGACTCGCCGCGGTTGCGGATCTGCACGCCCACGAAGATGTGCGCGCGCTCGGCGTCGTCGATGCGGTAGTTGAACTCGGTCACGCTGCGCGTGCCGACCAGCTCGCAGAATCGCCGGAAGCTGCCGCGCTCCTCGGGGATCGTCGCGGCGAACACCGCTTCGCGCGCCTCGCCCACCTCGGCGCGCTCGGCCACGAAGCGCATGCGGTCGAAGTTCATGTTCGCGCCCGAGGTGATCGCCACCAGCGTCTGCCCCTCGATGCCCTCGCGCTCCGCGTACTGCTTCGCGCCCGCCACGGCCAGTGCGCCTGCGGGTTCGAGCACGCTGCGCGTGTCCTGGAAAACGTCCTTGATCGCGGCGCAAAGCGCGTCGGTATCGACGGTGAGCACGTCGTCGAGATAGGCCTGGCACAGGCGGAAGGTTTCCTCGCCCACGAGCTTCACGGCCGTGCCGTCCGAGAACAGGCCGACTTCGGTGAGTTCCACGCGCCTGCCCGCCTCGATCGACTGCGCCATCGCGCACGAGTCGTCCGTCTGCACGCCGATCACCCTGATCTCCGGGCGCACGGCCTTGACGTAGGCCGCGATACCCGCAGCCAGTCCGCCGCCGCCGATCGGCACGAAGATCGCGTGAATCGGGGCCTGATGCTGGCTCAGCACCTCCATCGCCACGGTGCCCTGGCCGGCGATCACGTCGGGATCGTCGAACGGATGCACGAAGGTCAGGCCGCGTTCTTCCTGCAGGCGCACGGCGTGGGCATAGGCGTCGCTGTACGACTCGCCGGCCTGCACGACCTCGACGCTCGCGCCGCCGTGGGCGCGCACCGCATCGACCTTCACCTGCGGCGTGGTGACCGGCACGCAGATCACGGCCTTCACGCCGAGCTTCGCCGCCGAAAGCGCCACGCCCTGGGCGTGATTGCCTGCCGAGGCGGTGATCACGCCGCGCTCGAGCTGCGCGGGCGTGAGGTGCGCCATCTTGTTGTAGGCGCCGCGCAGCTTGAAGGAGAACACCGGCTGGTTGTCCTCGCGCTTGAGGAACACGGCGTTGCGCAGACGCGCCGAGAGGTTCGGGGCGCGCTCGAGTTCGGTCTCGCGGGCGGCGTCGTA
>NZ_QEOL01000070.1 GCF_003096715.1 Paraburkholderia silvatlantica | reverse complement strand
CAACGGAACATCGGCCCGTTCGCGCTGATGTTCACCGGCCTCGGGTCGATCATCGGTTCGGGCTGGCTGTTCGGCGCGTGGAAGGCGGCGAAAATTGCAGGTCCGGCGGCGGTTTGCGCGTGGATCATCGGCGCCGTGGTCATTCTGGCCATCGCGCTCACCTACGCCGAACTCGGTGCGATGTTCCCGGAGTCGGGCGGCATGGTCCGCTACGCCCGCTACTCGCACGGCGCACTGGTGGGCTTCATCAGCGCGTGGGCCAACTGGATCGCCATTGTCTCGGTGATCCCGATCGAAGCCGAAGCCTCGATCCAGTACATGAGCACCTGGCCCTATGCGTGGGCGCACGCGCTCTTCGTCGACGGGTCATTGACCCATTCGGGGCTCGCGCTCTCCGCGATTCTCGTGATCATCTACTTCATGCTCAACTATTGGGGCGTGAAGCTGTTCGCGCGCGCCAACAGCGCGATCACGATCTTCAAGTTCATCATCCCGGGTCTGACGATCGTCGGCCTGATGGCTGGAAGCTTCCACCATGAGAATTTCGGCGAAACGACCACGTTCGCCCCGTATGGCCGGTCGGCGGTGTTCACGGCGGTCGCCACGAGCGGCATCGTGTTCGCGTTCAACGGCTTCCAGAGCCCGATCAACCTCGCGGGCGAAGCGCGCAATCCGGCCAGGAGCGTGCCCTTTGCCGTGATCGGCTCGATCCTCTGCGCACTCGTGATCTACGTGCTGCTGCAGATCGCCTATATCGGCGCGGTCAATCCGGCCGACGTCGCGAAGGGCTGGAACACGTTCAACTTCAAGTCGCCGTTCGCGGAACTCGCGATCGCGCTGAACCTGAACTGGCTCGCGATCCTGCTCTACGTCGATGCATTCGTGAGCCCGAGCGGCACCGGCACGACCTACATGGCGACGACCTCGCGCATGATCTACGCGATGGAGCGCAACAACACGATGCCGAAGATGTTCGGCAACGTGCACCCGTTCTACGGCGTGCCGCGCAACGCGATGTGGTTCAACCTGCTCGTCTCGTTCATCTTCATGTTCTTCTTCCGCGGCTGGAGCTCGCTGGCGGCGGTGATCTCGGTGGCGACGGTCATTTCGTACCTCACGGGTCCGATCAGCCTGATGGCGCTCAAGCGCGCCGCCACGGACATCGAGCAGCCGCTGCGCGTGCCGTTCATGAAGGTGATCGCGCCGTTCGCATTCGTCTGTGCGTCGATGATCCTGTACTGGGCAAAGTGGCCGCTGACCGGCGAAATCATTCTGCTGATGGTCGTGGCGCTGCCGGTGTACTTCTACTTCCAGGGCAAGCAGGGCTATGAAGGCTGGGGCCAGGATCTGAAGGCGGCATGGTGGCTGTGCGCGTACCTGCCGATCATGGCGCTCCTTTCGCTCGTCGGCAGCAGGCAGTTCGGCGGCAGCGGTCTGCTTCCCTACGGCTGGGACATGCTGGTCGTCGCGCTGGTCTC
>NZ_QEOL01000069.1 GCF_003096715.1 Paraburkholderia silvatlantica | reverse complement strand
AAGGCATCTCGTTATACAGAAGTATCGTACCCGTCGCGCAGGATCTGGATGGTGATCACCGCATCCATGACGCGCTGCATGCCAATCCACAGTGTCTTCGCGCCGGGTTCACCGTCGCCCTTGCGTCCGAGGAATCCACCCAGTGATGCGATCATCCGTATCATCTGGTTAAGTGTCGGTGGCTTTTTCGGGCGGGGTTTCTTTGAGAGCACATGAGCGCCGTGTATCTCGTCAGCCTCAAAGAACAGCGAAGCATCCAGCTCCGGGCAGGTCCTGCCCAACCGCATGAGCCGTGCGATACGCCAGGACACCACCATATACAGCACAAGCGCCTTCTCCACGCGCTCCATCTGCGAGAGCTGCAACGTTTCAACCCGGCAGGCGTTCTTCAACACATTGAAGAACATCTCGATCTCCCACCTCGCGCGGTACCCGTCGATCAGTTCGGTGAGCGCATGCGCATCGGGCACTTCGCGGTTGCTCAGCAGGCGCCAGACGACGGGCTTCACGCCAGTGGGCGCATCCACTTCACATGCCTCAATGCAGCTCAGCTCGACGCCGCCGCGCCCGGGTAACGTCACGCGCTGTACACGCAGTTCCTGCTTCACTTCACGCGCCTTCTGGCCACCCCGCCCGGGCAGCACGAAGCTGATATGACCGAGCACCTCGCTCGCGTGTACCGTCTCCCACAGTTTTGCTTCGCCCTTGAGTGCGCGGTTGTGCTGGGAGCGGATCAGCCAGTCAGCCGGTTCGCCCAACTCCTGCGCACGCTGCATGAGCGCGGCGATATCACCCTCGCGATCGGCCACATATACCAGCCGCGTGCCCGGCATGGCTGCCGCCTGCTGCGCCACGATCTCATAACTTTCGATCCATCGAACGCTCTCGCATACGCCGCCACGCTGGCCGTTTTCGTCGCGCGGCTCGCGTGCCCACATCCAGGCGTTCATGACACCCAGCGCCTCGCGATCCGGTGTGACCGCATAGGTCGCGTGAAGATACATGCCCACCTGCGCTTCATAACTGAGCGGGCCGGCCCCCTCGATGTCCTGGCCGTTGAAGTTCAGCTCCGTCGTGTCAGCCACGCACAGGACTACCGGTAACTCGCCCATGCGCGCAGCGGTGCGCTCCCAGTGCGGCTGCATCATGTCGCGCCAGTCGATGTGCTCATTGCCCAGAAAGCGGTACGCCGCCATGGTCTCGGCCCAGCCCTCACAGGCACCCGGAATACTCGCCGTGGGACGCGCGGCAAACCGCTTCAGCAATTCCTTCGCCCGACGATCCCGCCTCGGGTCACCCAGATCCAGTGTTTCAAATTCCTCGTCCACCCACGCTCCCGGCTTATTACGAATCTGCATTCGAAAAGTCGAGAGTAAACGCGAAATTCTGGCAGTTAACAACCCCAATCACGCATGTTCATTGCTCAATGCGCTTTAGGACAAACGTCTGCTACTGCGCCACTTGTGTATAACGAGATG
>NZ_QEOL01000068.1 GCF_003096715.1 Paraburkholderia silvatlantica | reverse complement strand
TCGATGCTCACGCGTGCCGGATGTCGATAGCTCCAGGCGGATTCAACCAGCAGCTTACGTGCATAGCTGTTGCCGGTCTTGGTAATGCTACCTAGCAGGCTGTTGAAAAGCACCCCGTCATGACAACCGGAGCAGTGTTCATGAGGTGTCCGCATGCGATTTGCTGCTGAATTGCGGGTTCGCCGGATGGTTTTTGCAGGCAGTGCGTATGCTTGCAACGCCCGCGCTGCACTGTCGCCACGCCGTCGCGGCTCATCGTGTCACCCCTTGCAGCGCCACGCCTGGCATTCGCGCCATGCGGGTCAGATTGCTCGCAACCATCGTCAGCTTGAAGTGCTGGTCGACGCGCCGGATGCCGCGATAGACCGTCTGCCGGATCCGACCGACCGTTTTGCCCCAGCCGAAATGCTCCTCGATACGCTTGCGGATGACCTGGCTGATCCGGTAGCCCGCGTGCCGCGAAGTGCGACCGTCGATTGCGCTGCCGCCAGCGCGTTCATCGTTGCGCGCGACATGCGGCGTCACGTTGCGGGCCCGACAATCGTTCACGAAGTCGCGTGTGTCGTAGGCCTTGTCGGCACCGACGGTCTTCGCGTGAGTGCCGGGCACGCAGTCGAGCAGCCGCAAGGCGCTCGCGCGCTCCGCGAACCCATCCGCATGACTGACTACGGCACCGACCACCAGTCCCGAGCGGTTCTCCATCAGGATGTGCCCGTGATAGCACAGGATGGCCGGACTCTTTTTACTCTTCTTGAACAGACGCGCATCCGCATCCGTGCTCGACTCATGAGTGTCGTTGCTGCGCCGCTTGCCCTTCCAGTCCGTGTCGGCATTGCGCCCGCCGCCGGCCGGTGGGCCATCGTCCGAGCCGTCCTTCGCACGGAAGCTCTTGTGACTGGCCCATGCCTGAATCAGCGTGCCGTCCACCGAGAAATGCTCCCTGGAAAGCAGGCCTCGCCTGTCGGCCAGACTCATGACTTCAGTGAAGAACGCTTCCACGACTTCATGCTCGAGCAGCCGGTCGCGGTTCTTCGAGAACACCGAGTGGTCCCACACGGCGTCCTCGATCGCCAGCCCGACGAACCAGCGAAACAGCAGGTTGTAGCGCATCTGCTCCATCAGCATGCGCTCGCTGCGCACCGAATAGAACACCTGCAACAGCAGTGCACGCAGCAGTTTCTCGGGGGCAATCGAGGCCCGGCCGGTGTCCGCATAGATCGCGCCGAACAGCCCGTTGAGCCGTTTCAACGCGTCATTCACCAGCAACCGGATTGGTCGCAACGGGTGATCAGCCGGGACGAAATCCTCCAGCTTGACCGTCGTGAACAGGGGTTCCTGCATCTCATCCATTCCGCGCATCGCATCCGCTGCCAAAGGTTATGAACACGATATCCATAACGCCTGTCCCGCAAACCCCGTTTACACGGGACCCAAATTCAACAGCCTGCTAGGCGTCGTTTCCCACCCGAGGAATGCTCCGAAGGCGTCACGCCAATCCATGCCATCAGTTGCCGTGGATGTTCGAAACGCGTGAGGTCACCC
>NZ_QEOL01000067.1 GCF_003096715.1 Paraburkholderia silvatlantica | reverse complement strand
CCATCGAGCGCGAAACGAAGTCGCGCGGCGCCAGGTCCTTCAGGGTCGGCGCGTAACGCTCCATGAAGCGCTCGCCGTTCGAGTTGCGCAGAATGCCGCCTTCGCCGCGCACGCCTTCGGTGATCAGCACGCCGGCGCCGGCCACGCCGGTCGGGTGGAACTGCCAGAACTCCATGTCCTGCAGCGCGATGCCCGAACGGGCCGCCATGCCGAGGCCGTCGCCGGTGTTGATGAACGCGTTGGTCGATGCCGCGAAGATCCGGCCCGCGCCGCCCGTGGCGAACAGCGTGGTCTTGCCTTCGAGGATATAGACGTCGCCCGTTTCCATTTCGAGCGCGGTCACGCCGAGCACGTCGCCGTCGGCGTCGCGGATCAGGTCGAGCGCCATCCATTCGACGAAGAACGTGGTCTTCGCCGCGACGTTCTGCTGGTACAGCGTGTGCAGCAGCGCGTGGCCGGTACGGTCGGCAGCCGCACAGGCGCGCTGAACCGGCTTCTCGCCGTAGTTGGCCGTATGGCCGCCGAACGGGCGCTGGTAGATCGTGCCGTCGGCGTTGCGGTCGAACGGCATGCCCATGTGTTCGAGCTCGTACACGGCGTTTGGCGCTTCACGGCACATGAACTCGATCGCGTCCTGGTCGCCGAGCCAGTCGGAGCCCTTGATCGTGTCGTAGAAGTGGTAGTGCCAGTTGTCTTCGCTCATGTTGCCGAGCGAGGCGCCGATGCCGCCCTGCGCCGCCACCGTGTGCGAACGCGTGGGGAACACCTTCGAGAGCACGCAAACCGACAGGCCAGCGCGCGCGAGTTGCAGCGAAGCGCGCATCCCCGAGCCGCCGGCACCGACGATGACCACGTCGAACTTGCGACGCGGCAATGAATTCTTGATTGCAGCCATTCTTTTACACTCTCCAGAGAATCTGAGCGGCGTAGCCGAGGCTGCCCAGCAGCCATGCGATCGTGAGGACGTCCAGCGTGATGCGCAGGCCGACCGGCTTGATGTAGTCCATCCAGATGTCACGCACACCGACCCACGCGTGCAGGAACAGCGCGATCAGGGTGACGAACGTCGCAAGCTTCATCCACTGCGCGGCGAAGATCGAGGCCCAGCCGTCATACGAGAAGTCGTGCGCGCCGAAGAACAGGACGAGCAGCACGATCGTGTAGATCGCCATGATCACGGCGGTGGCGCGTTGCGCGATCCAGTCGCGAATGCCGTAGTGAGCGCCGACGACAAGGCGCTTCGGACCGATACCGTTATTAGCCGACATTTTTTAGAACGCTCCGAAGAGTTTTGCCGCAAAGGCGATCGTGAGGACCGTGGAGATGATCACGACGACGAGGGAGGTCGACTTGCCTTTTTCCTTGCTCACGAGGCCATGGTTGAAGTCCATGCACAGGTGGCGCACGCCAGCGCAGAAGTGAAACAGGAACGCCCATCCGAGGACCAGCACGATGAGCTTGACGATGATGTTGGAGAGGAAGCCCTTGAAGACCTCGAAGCTAAGCTCCGAAGTGAGGCTCTGGTCCAACAGGAACAGGATGAAAGGCAGGAACAGGAACAACA
>NZ_QEOL01000066.1 GCF_003096715.1 Paraburkholderia silvatlantica | reverse complement strand
GTCGGGTCCTTGATATCGCAGGTCTTGCAGTGCACGCAGTTCTGCGCGTTGATCTGCAGACGGTCGCTGCCGTCCTCGTTCTTCACGAACTCGTACACCGCGGCCGGACAGAAGCGCGCTTCGGGGCCCGCGTAGGTGCGCAGGTTCACGTTCACAGGCACGCTCGCGTCCTTGAGCGTGAGGTGCGCCGGCTGGTTCTCCTCGTGGTTCGTGTTCGAAATGAACACCGAGGAGAGCCGGTCGAACGTGAGCTTGCCGTCGGGCTTCGGATACTCGATCGGCCTGCACTGCGAAGCGGGCTTGAGCATCTCGTGATCGCGATGCTGGTGATGCAGCGTCCACGGCACGTTGCCGCCCAGCAGCTTCTGCTCGATGCCCACCATCAGCGTGCCCAGGTACAGGCCCTTGCTCATCCACTGCTTGAAGTTGCGCGCCTTGTAGAGTTCCGTGTAGAGCCACGACTGCGTGAACGCCTCCGGGTAGGCCGCGAGTTCATCGCTCTGGCGGCCGGCCTGCACGGCTTCGAACGCCGCATCGGCGGCCAGCATGCCGGTCTTGATCGCCGCGTGGCTGCCCTTGATGCGCGAGGCGTTCAGAAAGCCCGCATCGTCACCCACCAGCGCGCCGCCCGGGAACACGAGCTTCGGCAGCGACATCAGGCCGCCTGCGGTGATCGCGCGCGCGCCATACGACACGCGCTTGCCGCCTTCCAGATACTTGCGGATTTCCGGGTGCGTCTTGTAGCGCTGGAATTCCTCGAACGGCGAGAGATACGGGTTCTGGTACGCCAGACCCACGACAAAGCCCACCATCACCTGGTTGTTGTCGATGTGGTACAGGAACGAGCCGCCGTAGGTATCGCTTTCCAGCGGCCAGCCGGCCGTGTGGATCACGAGACCGGGCTGGTGCTTCGACGGGTCGATCTCCCACAGTTCCTTGATGCCGATGCCGTAGACCTGCGGATCCGCGTCCTTGCCGAGCTTGAACTTCTCGTTCAGCTGACGGCCCAGGTGCCCGCGGCAGCCCTCGCAGAAGAGCGTGTACTTCGCGTGCAGTTCCATGCCGAGCTGGAAGTTCTCGGTGGGCTCGCCGTCCTTGCCGATACCCATGTTGCCGGTGGCGACGCCCTTCACGGACCCGTCGTCGTGGTAGAGCACCTCGGCGGCCGGAAAGCCGGGGAAGATTTCCACGCCCAGCGCTTCTGCCATTGTCCCAAGCCAGCGCGTGACGTTCGCGAGGCTGATGACGTAGTTGCCGTGGTTCTTGAAGTTCTCGGGTAGCGCCCAGTTCGGCACGCCCTTCGCGCCGGTTTCCGTGAGGAACAGGAACTTGTCCTCGGTCACGGGCACGTTCAGCGGCGCGCCTTGCTCCTTCCAGTCCGGCATCAGTTCATTGAGCGCCCGCGGATCCATGACCGCGCCCGAGAGGATATGCGCCCCGATTTCCGAGCCTTTTTCCAGCACGCAAACGCCGATTTCGACGCCTTTCTCCGCGGCCTGCTGCTTCAGGCGGATCGCGGCCGACAGCCCGGCCGGGCCGCCGCCGACGATCACCACGTCGTATTCCATCGACTCGCGTGGGCCGTA
>NZ_QEOL01000065.1 GCF_003096715.1 Paraburkholderia silvatlantica | reverse complement strand
CGCCGCCCGGCCGTGGACAACCCGCGACGCAACAGGAGGATCCATACCTGGCTAAAACCAACTGCAGATCCGTCCGTCGAACCGGGTCAACCTCAAAGACCTGCAGGACGTGATGCTCGGGGGCTGGCGCAATGACGAGCACGGCTGGTACATGGACGATCCGTGTGTTGATTTGCGCCAGAAACTGACCCACTGGGAATATCTAGTCCTGTTTTCGAATATTCATTGCCACGCAACTAAACCGTGCTTCTTTGGCGTCAAGTTTGACTGCCAAGTAGACGTTTAAGGTTGGTCCGAAGCTGTTCTTCGACGGCGCTGCGAGGCATCGCCCATACGTCTGAGAGCGTGGTGCAGACGTTCCAAGCATCCCCGAACTCCTTGGTGACCACGACTTCGAGTTCAATTACTCGCAAGAAGCTCGACGCGCGACAGATGCTAGTCGGTTCAGCTCAGGAATGGTGAGAAATTTGCTCTTGGACAGGCGACAAAACAGGTCAACACCAGTCCTATCGAACTCCCGATACAGCAAAGCCAAGGTTAGACAAACGAAGTGGATGGTATTAGCGGCTCGGCCCTTTGTTCTGTACCTACCCAGATAAAGTGTGACCTCGTGAACTGGAAGACCGGAAGGAACCAGAAGAACCGAATGGCGTTCTCCATTTCGAAAACGAATCCGCTTGGCGACATAATTGACCATCTACCCACCGTCTTCAGTAAGTAATAGTTCAGCCATGTCATCAGTAAAGTACAAAAAAATGTGTGGGTAAAGAAAAAGCCCGTCTCCACAGGGGAAAACGGGCTTCTACCAACAATAAATGTTCTTTTCTGTCTTAGAACGGAATATCGTCGTCCATCTCGTCGAAGCCGCCGCCAGCCGGCGCGTTCGAACGGCCGCCTGCACCGCCGCCCGAACCACCACCGCTCGAACGCGGCGCGCCGCCACCGCCCGAAGCACGGCCGCCGCCGCGCGGTGCGGACGGCTCGCGGCTGTAGCCGCCGTCGTCGCCCATGTCGCTGCCCATCGAAGCGCCGCCGCTGCGGCCACCCAGCATCTGCATCTGGTCGGCGACGATTTCCGTCGAGTAGCGGTCGGTGCCGTCCTGCGCTTGCCACTTGCGCGTGCGGATGCGGCCTTCGATATACACCGACGAACCCTTCTTCAGGTACTCCGAGACGATCTCGGCCAGGCGCCCGAAGAACGACACGCGGTGCCATTCGGTCATTTCCTTGAACTCGCCGGACGCCTTGTCCTTGTAGCGGTCGGTCGTGGCGAGGCGAATGTTCGCCACGGCGTCGCCGCTCGGCAGATAGCGCACTTCCGGATCGGCGCCGAGGTTGCCGACTAGGATCACCTTGTTCACGGATGCCATGAATTTCTCCTGTTTGATTCCGTTGCGAGGAGCGGCCGCGCGGTGCGTGCCAGCGAGCGCCTGCTCTCATGCGCCTTCGCCGGTCGCGGACCGCCTCCGCGAATTGCGTTGCTGTGAACCGCTGGTTCTAACTCAGGCCCGCCGGGGTCAAGCCCGCCTGGCTTCTGCCCGCCTGGGCGGCGCCTTCATATTGGCCGCGATTATAAGCCAGCACAAGACGAGCCCAGAGCACGTGTAAAAGACGGCGCTCGCGCCTTCGTGCTTGAGGATCCAACCGCCCGCCACGCCGCCGAGCGCGAGCCCGATCGACTGCGTGGTGTTGTACACGCCCGTGGCCGCGCCCTTGCGGTTGCCCGGCGCGAGCTTCGA
>NZ_QEOL01000064.1 GCF_003096715.1 Paraburkholderia silvatlantica | reverse complement strand
CCGAGGTTGTCGTCTGCTGCAATCTGCAATGTGCCGGCGTTGATCGTGGTGCCACCGGTATAGGTGTTCACGCCGCTCAGTACGGTCGTGCCCGCGCCGATCTGCTCAACCTGACCGGTGCCGGAGATCACGCCTGCTTCGGTCATCGTCGAGCCGGAGGCTGGGTCGAAGGCGAGCGTGGCGTTGTCGGTGACGTTGCCTGTGATCGAGCCGTTCGTGGTGCCGTTGCCCAGTTGCAGGGTGCCGGCGCTGACCGTCGTGCCGCCGGTGTAAATGTTTGTGCCGGTCAGCACGGCGGTGCCCGTGCCGATCTGCTGGACCTGTCCGGTGCCGGAGATCACACCGGGTTCGGTCATCGTCGTGCCAGAGGCGGGATCGAAGGCGAGGATGGCGTTGTCGGTGACGTTGCCTGTGATCGAGCCGTT
This sequence comes from Paraburkholderia silvatlantica, assembly GCF_003096715.1. Classification (GTDB taxonomy): domain Bacteria; phylum Pseudomonadota; class Gammaproteobacteria; order Burkholderiales; family Burkholderiaceae; genus Paraburkholderia; species Paraburkholderia silvatlantica. Next base: position 1,337 of record NZ_QEOL01000064.1, on the reverse strand, counting down.
GGTGGTGCCGTTGCCCAGTTGCAGCGTGCCGGCGCTGATCGTCGTGCCACCCGTGTAGGTATTCGCGCCGGCCAGGACCAGGGTCCCGAGGTCGTCCTTGTCGATGCCGCCGCTGCCGGTCAGTTGGGACGCGATCGTGGCCACGTAGCCGGCTCCGGCCGAGGTGCCGTCGCCGACGCGGATTACGTTGCTGCCTGCAGCCATCGTGATCTGGCTGCCCTGGATGAGGTAGCCGCTGGCGGCGAACTGCATGCCGCCGGAGACGACGTTGCCCAGACTGTCGTCGACGGTCACCGTGCCGGGCGTCGCGGCGAAGATCGCAAACGAGCCACTCGCGTAGGGCGCGTTGATCGCGCCGTCAACGGTCGTCCAATTGTCGTTGCCAGTCGCGGACTGCCAGGTGCCGCTGTCGCCATCGACTGCGTTGTTGTTCTTTGCACTGCTGCTGCCCCCGTCCCAGAAATTCGTGACCGCCCCAGTCGTGTTGACCAGGTTGACCTCGCCTGCGATCGAAGTCTGGATCGTGCCCGAGTCGCCGTTGGGCAGCGAGCCGATTGCGAGGCCGTTGTTGGTCAGCGTGCCGCCGTAGCTGATGATCCGGTAGATTCCCGGATCGAAACTGGCGACCGACGATGAGACGTTCAGCGTGCCGGCCAGCGTCAGGTTTCCACCGACCGCCGTCAGGTCGTTGAACGGGCCGCCAGCGACGTTCGCCTGGCCGAAGTGATAGTCGAGAGTCGAAGAACTGGCGAGCGTGAGGCTGCCGTTGATGGTCAGCGTGCCAGGGCCGCCGCCGAGGGCAGTGTTGCCCGGCGCCAGGATGCCGTTCGTGATGTTGACGTTACCGCCGAGCGTGCCGCTGCCACCCGACGTGCCGCCGGATGAGACCGTGACGGTACTGCTCGCGTTGCCGAGCGTTCCGCTCACCAGCAGCGAGCCGTTTGTGATGGTGGTTGTGCCGGAGAAGGTGTTGCTGTCGCCGGTCAGGTTCGTTATGCCGGCGCCGGTTTGCTGGATTTGACCGGCGCCTGAAATCGCTCCGGATTCGGTTAGCATCGTGGCGGAGGTGGGATCGAAGGCGAGCGTGGCGTTGTCGATGATGTTGCCGGTGATCGAGCCATTGGTGCTGCCATTGCCCAGTTGCAGCGTGCCGGCGCTGATCGTGGTGCCGCCGGTATAGGTGTTCACGCCGGTCAGCACGGTAGTGCCTGCACCGATCTGCTGGAGTGCGCCAGTGCCCGAGATCACGCCGGATTCGGTCATCGTCGTACCGGAAGCGGGATCGAAGGCGAGCGTGGCGTTATCGGTCACGTTACCGGTGATTGACCCGTTGGTGG
>NZ_QEOL01000063.1 GCF_003096715.1 Paraburkholderia silvatlantica | reverse complement strand
GATTGACAATCGAGTGGGGTGTGCCAAGAACGCGAGCGTCAGATGACCGATGCTTGCGGTGCTTTACCAGAGATGAAGGAAGGGCCCTTCGGAGTCGGCCTGCAGGGGCAGGCTCCAAACCACCACGAGCTGCGCGGGTAAAGAGTCCGCGTGGTGAGCGTCGTTGGAAAAAGGCAGAGTTCGACTCTGTCAGGTAAGGATCGAAGAGACGAACGCGAGTGAACCGCTGAAGACGTGTCGAAATTGTCCCAGAAGATGTCGAAACCGGAGAGCCCACTTGCTCCGGGACAAGATCGGGCGATGCCTGCTGACGACCCGATCGGCATCCGGCACATAGGCGGCGTGACTTTGATTCAGGCTTTGGTAAGGAACTTGGGAACCTGTCGTCCCGATGTGAAGGGAGAAATTCAAGTGGAAGGACTCCACAAGGATGAGAGTACCGATGCGGGGCACAGGGGCGGAGACGCCTGTAGTAGGGTTGAAGGTCCTGTAATGGGACTGGACCGAAGGGGCGTCATCGTCTGGCTTTATCCTGCGGGCAACCTGCGAGGGGAGGACCTGCATGGATAAAGCAAAGCCGTTTAGTATTTCCAAACGTGAGGTCTGGGAAGCATATAAACAGGTGAAGGCCAACCGCGGAGCGGCGGGCGTGGATGAACAGTCGATGCAGGAATTCGAGGCGGATCTGAAGAATAATCTGTATCGAATCTGGAATCGGATGTCGTCCGGCAGTTACATGCCGCCACCGGTACTGCGGGTTGACATACCGAAAGCTGGGGGTGCGGGGACGAGATCGTTGGGTATACCCACGATCTCTGATCGCATCGCTCAGACGGTGGTCAAGCGATATCTGGAATCGCTTGTGGAACCTGTGTTTCATGACGATTCATATGGATATCGTCCTGGGCGGTCTGCGCATCGGGCACTCGACGTGGCTCGGCAGCGATGCTGGAGCTACGCTTGGGCGCTGGATCTCGACATCAAGAATTTCTTCGGCAGTATCGACTGGGAACTCATGATGCGAGCGGTGCGCCGCCACACGGATTGCGCATGGGTGCTGCTGTACGTTGAGCGCTGGCTCAAGGCACGCGTGCAAATGCCGGACGGGACCGTGATGCAACCGGACAAGGGCACCCCGCAAGGCGGTGTCGTCAGTCCAGTGCTGGCCAATCTGTTTCTCCATTATGCTCTCGACCGATGGATGCAAACGCATCACCCCGATGTGCCATTCGAGCGTTACGCGGACGATGCCATCTATCACTGCAAGAGCGAAGAGCAAGCTCGGTTGCTGCGGCAGGAAGTGGAGGTTCGGCTTGCGGAGTGCAAGTTGGCCTTGCATCCAGAGAAGACCAAAATCGTGTACTGCAAGCAAGCCAATCGGCCTGTGGACTATCCAACCTGCCAGTTCGACTTTCTGGGCTATACGTTCCGGCCACGGAGCGTGATGAATCGGATGGGCAAACTGTCTGTCGGTTTTACTCCGGCGGTGAGCAATAAAGCAGCCAAGGCGATGCGCCAGGAGTTGCGTCGCAAGCCGCTGTGGCATCGTTCCGATCTGACGCTGAATGACCTGGCGGATTACACTCGTCCGATTCTGCGGGGCTGGATTCAGTACTACGGGCGGTTCTCACGGTCGGTCCTCGCGCAGGTGCTGCGATATGTTGATGCGGCGCTGGTGCGGTGGGCACGGCGGAAGTACAAGTCTCTTTCCAGACGTCCGGCGCGAGCCTGGACGTGGCTGTCGGGGATCCGATCCCGGCAGCCCGGGTTGTTTGCCCACTGGAGCGTGGAGGCGGCGGTTGGACGATAAGAGCCGGATGAATCGAGAGATTCACGTCCGGATCCGTGAGAGCGTGAGGGTGCAATTCCCTTGCGCTACTCGACGAT
>NZ_QEOL01000062.1 GCF_003096715.1 Paraburkholderia silvatlantica | reverse complement strand
GCGCGAATCGGTGGGGTGCGCAATCGCCTTCTCGTCAGGTAGCAGCGGCGCATTGCTGCGCCGCCGCCCCCTAAGAACCGTGCATGCGAGTTTCCCAGCACACGGCTCAAGCCTTCTACCAGCCCACATGGAGGACCGGGCCGTCCATGACGGAGTGTTCATGCTCGCGAACGACGCTGGAAGTATGCAGTCCATGCGGGGTCGAAGAGGTTGGCGTCGCTGCGAATCTTCGTGTGCCGCAGGATGGGCAACGTTTCGGCTCGGAAGAGCACGAACCATTGCATCTGCTTGTAACCGCAGGCCGGGCAGGCAAAGATCCAGTCCCGAGGCCCGAAGCGCCGGAAATAGCGCGCCTTGACCCAGCCAGTGTTTTTCCGTGGATGTCGCCGTTTGGCCCAATTCCACAGCATCCTGCACACGAGGTGATCTACCTTGGTGAAGGTCGCAGCTGCCACCACATGCCGGTGGTACATGGCCCAACCCCGAAGAATCGGGTTGAGCAACATGATCACTTGAGCCTGCGTGGCAGCCATGTTCTTCTTCAGCACTTCGCGCACTTTATCCAGCAGCGCTTTCACACTTTTGCGGGCCGGCTTGATCAGCAACTTGTCCCCGTATTTACGAACGTTTTGCCCCAGGAAGTCGAATCCCTCGGAGATGTGAGTGATGAACGTCTTCTCTGGCGCCAGGTGCAGGCCTCTTGCCGCGAGGAATTTCTCCACGGTCGGTTTGACGCACTGCTCCAGCAGTTCTCGGCTAGCTGCAGTCACAATGAAGTCATCCGCGTAGCGAATGACATTCACCTTGGACTTTTGGCGAGCAGTGGTGATCCGGCGTGCTGCCGACCATACTGCTTCCTCAAGCCCGTCCAGCGCCATATTTGCAAGCACTGGTGACGCGATGCCGCCTTGCGGGGTACCCGCTTCGGTAGGGAACAGCTTACCCCGTTCCATGTATCCAGCCTTCAACCATCGGCTCAGGATTGCTCGATCCATCGGGATGTTCTCCTCAAGCCACGAATGGCTAATGTTGTCGAAACAGCCCCGAATGTCGCCTTCTAAAATCCATTGCGCGGACGCCCGCTTCGCAAGCGTACAAAAACATTGCTCGATCGCGTCAGCCGTTGAACGCCGCGGCCGGAAGCCGTACGAGTTCGGGTCAGCTGTTGTCTCTGCAACGGGACTTAGTGCGAGCAACCACAGCGCTTGCATTGCCCGATCGCGCATGCAGGGAATGCCCAGCGGGCGCTCCTTGCCATTGCTCTTCGGTATATACACACGTCGTAGTGGCAGGGGACGGTAGCCCCTGAATTCCAATGATTGGACGGCTTTCAACTTCGATGCGGGCGTTGACCAGATCTTGCCGTCCACGCCTGCCGTTCGCTTGCCTTTGTTCTCCGTCACCCGCTTGACGGCAAGCAACTTGCCGCTTCGCGAGCTAGTCAGCAGGCGCTGCAAGGCCTTCACCTTGTTCCATCTGCCGACCTTGGAGGCCTTAGCAATACGCACCTGCAGCCGCGCGACCTCCTGCGCAACCTGGTCCCAGTTGATTCGGTCCCAAGTCACTTCGTTGGCCGGAGGCGCACCAGTACTTCGCCCCGGGGCTTTCGCCACAGCCGCTGGTACCGTCATCTGCTTTCCCCCTAAACGCGGTTTCTCAAGTTCTCTTGCTATCGAAGACCATGCGGAAGTGGGCTCGCTTTCGCGCCGGGTGATGTCCCAACCCGTATCCGCCCGATTACAGGGCAGCCTTCGCTTTTTCCGCACTCCTTTACCCGCTGCGCCATCAGCCTTCCTTGCGGTTGGCCTGCCGTCGCCGGCGACGCATCGGGCTTACCGTGTTTCGTACATGTCACAGCGAGTAGGGTAGGTCCTGCCTGTACGCCGGTGGTCTCATGTCCGTGTGCCCCATGTATGAGAGGAGCAGCCGACCACACACCTTTTGGTTCAAGCCTGTCAGCACCTTAGGCTTGTTCACTATAACGACGCTTGCAGCAGTTCACATACGTTGACCTTGCTACCCAGCCTGGCGCCCCATCCACATTGGTGCTCGCAGATGACATCTTCTCTTCGCAGAGATCGACGCGGCCCGAAGGCCCAGCGCTTTGTCCCCATGGCTTCACACGCCGCCGTTACCAGCAACGCATGCACGGGTAGGCTACGACCGACGGAACGGCCGGTCCCGTCACCAACCTTGTGGGCGGGCGGGACAATGACACATACGACTTCACGTCGCACCATTACCGTCGT
>NZ_QEOL01000061.1 GCF_003096715.1 Paraburkholderia silvatlantica | reverse complement strand
CGACGGACTAAACCGCTCGCGCGGTAGGGGCTACGGTCCGACGCTGGAGGTCAGGGAGAGGCCGGTCACGCGGTTTTATGTTGGCGAATGAGGCAATCCGCCTCGTTCTTCAACAGGAGCCGAATCATGACCTCCTCACCAGCAAACGCCAGCCCGCTGCGCCAGCGCATGATCGACGACATGCGCATGCGCCAGCTTGCCCCGAAGACGCAGGAGAGCTATCTGCGCATCGTGCGCGAGTTCGCCCGGTTTCTCGAGCGCTCGCCCGACATGGCTACCGTCGAGGACCTGCGGCGCTACCAACTCTATCTGGTCGATCACGGCACCTCGCCCGTCTCACTGAACCGCGCGATCACCGGCCTGAAGTTCTTCTTCACCGTCACGCTCGACCGGCCCGAGCTGATGGTCAGGATGCAACCGGTGCGCGTGCCCCGCATCTTGCCCGTGGTGCTCAGTCCCGATGAAGTGCGGCGGCTCATCGAGGCAGCCGGTAACCTGAAGCACCAGACCGCGCTGTCGGTCGCCTACGGTGCCGGGCTGCGCGCGAGCGAAGTGGTGGCGCTGAAGGTCACCGACGTCGACAGCCAGCGCATGACACTGCGTATCGAGCAGGGCAAGGGCCGCCGCGACCGCTACGCAATGCTGTCACCGGTTCTGCTTGAGCGTCTGCGTGTGTGGTGGCGCGTGGCCCGTGCGCAGGGCAAGATGCTCGACGGCGGGTGGCTGTTTCCCGGGCTCGATCCAGTCGATGCGCTGAGCACACGGCAACTGAACCGCGCCATTCACGCCGCCGCCGAGGCCGCGCACATCGACAAGCGCGTGTCCATGCACACGCTTCGACACAGTTTCGCGACACACCTCCTTGAACAGAAGGTGGACATCCGCGTGATCCAGGTCCTGCTTGGCCATGCGAAGCTGGAGAACACCGCGCTTTACGTCCAGGTCGCCACCGACCTGCTGCAGGAGGTCACCAGCCCGCTGGACCGGCTGCCTCCCGAGTAAGCCCGCAGCCGCAACGCCTCATGCTGGAGGTTGCGGAGATCTTCCGCAGCCACGGGCCAGCGTGGCGAGCCACGACACACCTGAGCCTGGGGCAGCTGAAGGTCATGTCAGCCATCGAACGGTGCCGCACGGCGGCACTGGGCGGACATGTGCTGCGCTGTTCAGGCTGCGCAAGGACGGAAGTGTCCTTCAACTCGTGCCGGGACCGGCATTGCCCGAAGTGCCAGGCCAGTGCCGCACACCGCTGGCTGGAGGCGCGCCAGGCCGACCTGCTACCCGTCGAGTACTTCCACGTCGTCTTCACGCTTCCCGCACCCATCAGCGCGATCGCCTGGTACAACAAACGGATCATCTACGGCCTGCTGCTCGACATCGCCGCCGACACGCTGCGCACGATCGCTGCCGATCCCAGGCATCTCGGCGCGCAGATCGGGGCCACGCTCGTACTGCACACCTGGGGCTCAGCCCTTACGCATCATCCACACGCGCACGGCATCGTACCCGGCGGCGGACTCTCGCCCGATGGCGAGCGCTGGATTGCGTGCCGGCCCGGCTTCTTCCTGCCGGTGCGCGTGCTCTCACGCCTGTTCCGCCGGCGCTTCCTCGAAGCGCTCGAACTGGCACACCGGAATCGCCAGTTGCAGTTCTTCGGCGAGTACACCGGGCTCGCTGATCCCGCCACCTTTGCCCGGTGGCTTGCGCCGCTGCGTACCTGCGAATGGGTGGTCTACGCCAAGCGCCCGTTCGCCGGACCGAAGGCGGTGCTCGAGTACCTCTCACGCTACACGCACCGCGTTGCCATCTCCAACCAGCGTCTGGTCGCCTTCGATGAGCGTGGCGTGACGTTCCGCTGGAAGGACTACCGCGCGAAGGGACACACCCGCTACAAGACCATGACCCTCGAAACCGGCGAATTCATACGCCGCTTCCTGCTCCATGTGCTGCCCGGCGGTTTCCATCGCATCCGTCACTACGGACTGCTCGCCAACCCGGTACGCCGCGCCAGGCTCGCGAAGGTGCGCGATCTGCTGCACATTGCGCCCGAAATCAGCCCGTTACCGGACGACACCGTCATCGCAACCCGGCCCGTCTTCATCTGCCGGCACTGCGGCGCACCGATGATCGTCATCGACATCCTCGCGCGCAGCGCCCCGATCCGGGCACCACCGATGCCGCGGGGGCAGACATGAGCATCGCGGTTCTTCGATCCGCCTGTCGAACGTCGGCTCTGCGGCAACGCGGCCCACGAGCGGACGTTTGCGCGTGTCGCTTCTCGAAGCGCCTCCCAAGCCCGCGTCATCACCGCGATCGCACCTCAGCACCGCTTCGCCATCGCGTCAGTGCCCGTCCGGCATCCTGCCTGAACGCGCCGCATCCGGCACCACTGAGCATCCCGGCCTATCAATCGCCATAGCCGCGAAGACTTCAAGCGCTTCGGGGCACTCCGCGGTTTCCTCCATCGAGGCTTATTCGACGCCTGCCGACACGCGCGGAGGCACCGTCACATTCCTGTGGCCGATGGCAGGCATCGAATAACCCTTAACG
>NZ_QEOL01000060.1 GCF_003096715.1 Paraburkholderia silvatlantica | reverse complement strand
GTCGAGATTTACTGCTACGCCGCCCTCAGGAAATTTGCCCTACCCATGGAGTAGATCTTGAAAACCGATTCCGCTTGACACCGGGAGTCATATCAACGCGGTGACGTGTATCTGCGAACGCTGCTGATCCACGGCGCACGATCGGTCATCGTGAGCGCCAGGCATTTGCCGGAGCGTTTGCGTCAGATGCTCTCCCGGCGTCCAACGAACGTCGTGGCTGTTGCACTCGCCAACAAGATGGCGCGAACAATCTGGGCGCTGCTGGCATACGGCCGAACGTATGAGGCAGCCCGCGCGCAGTGATCAAGCTTCAATGTCCATAACCCACCATTCACGGTTGCACAGGTGTACTGAGTGATGGCAAGACAGGTTGGACCGCGAAAAGGCAAGCCTGAGACATTTCTCGGACCTCGAGTCCGCTAATTAGATTAGGACCTTTGCGGCGAAATCCATCGGGGCCGGCGGGGACATCCCGCGATCGAGTCCGGATATAAGTCTGCAACCACCCTCCTCGCCACACACAATCACCTTGCAAATGGGAGGCGACCATATAAGAAATGTCGTGTTCTAGCCATTTAGAAATGTCGCGTTTCTACCTCGGTAAGCTTGTCGGTTTCCTGCAAGACCAGGGAGCCGTCCATGCACCGAAGCGCACTGGTGACATTGAGCATGCGAGAACTCGATCGTTTGAAGGTAATCCAGGCCGTCGTGGATTCGGGCCTGAAGCCCGGTCGCGCGGCCGAACGTCTGGGCCTGAGCGTGCGACAGATAGAGCGGCTTGTGATCCGGTACCGGGAATCCGGCGCGGCCGGGCTGACTTCGCGCAAACGTGGCCGCACAGGCAATCGGCGACTGGACACTGAACTTGCTCAACGGGTGCTGACGATCATTCGCGATCGCTACGCCGATTTCGGGCCGACGCTGGCCTGCGAGAAGCTTTGGGAATGCCATGGTATTCGGCTGGCCAAGGAGACGGTCAGACGGCTCATGACGGAGGCCGGGCTGTGGGTGCCGCGCCGGCAGCGACCACCGAAGGTTTATCAGCCACGCGCGCGTCGGGCGTGCCTGGGCGAACTGATCCAGATCGACGGCAGCGATCATCGCTGGTTCGAGGACCGGGCACCGCAATGCACGCTGCTGGTGTACGTGGACGACGCGACGAGCCGGCTGATGCATCTGCACTTCACCGCGACTGAATCGACGTTCAGCTATTTCGAGGCGACGCGGGCGTACATCGAGCGTCACGGCAAACCTGGCGCGTTCTACAGCGACAAGGCGAGCGTGTTTCGTAGTGCTGCTGCTCGCAAGACAGGTAGCAGCGTGACGCACTTCGGCCGTGCCATGTACGAACTGAACATCGACACATTTTGTGCGAACAGCAGCCCGGCCAAGGGACGCGTCGAGCGCGCGCACCTGACGCTGCAGGACCGACTGGTCAAGGAGATGAGGCTGCGTGAGATCGGCACTGTGGCTGAAGCGAATGCCTGGGCACCCTCCTTTATGGCTGCCTACAACGCGCGCTTTGCCAAGCCACCGAAGAGCAGCTTTGATGCGCATCGGCCGCTGCGAGACGACGAGAATTTGGACCTGCTGATGACCTGGCGCGAGACGCGGCGTGTGACGAAGTCGCTGACGGTGCAGTACGACCGCGTGATGTATCTGCTGGACGACACGCCGGAGAACCGGAAGCTGATTCACCGCTACATCGACGTGTGGGAGTACCCGGACGGACGCATCGAAATCCGCGCGGATGGGCGTGAATTGCCGTATCGTCAATACGATCGGCTGGCCGAAGTCGATCAGGGCATTGTGGTTGAGCACAAGCGCCTGAGCCATGTGCTCCAGGTCGCACAGGCGATTCAGGCGCAGCGCGATAACCGAAGGGCATCTGGTTCGCCGTCCCGCACGAATCAAGGCCAACTGGCTCGAACCAGGGAACGGTTGCCAGGCACGAAGAAACAGCGCGAGTTCACGCAGGCCGATGTCGAGCATGTGATCGTCGATCTGGCTCAACGCAGACAGCCACAATCCCAACCCCGCAAACCTGGCCCTCGGTCTGCAAAGGGCTAGGAGCACTGGCACAGACACCAGCACCCTGCCCGTTCAAGCGCCAACCTTCGACACTGCGTGAGCTGTAACCCGTTAGAGACAAACCTTTTAACCCTCAAAACACGACATTTCTTATATGGTCGCCTCCCATTTGCAAGGTGATTGTGTGTGGCGAGGAGGGTGGTTGCAGACTTATATCCGGACTCGATCGCGGGATGTCCCCGCCGGCCCCGATGGATTTCGCCGCAAAGGTCCTAATCTAATTAGCGGACTCGAGGTCCGAGAAATGTCTCAGGCTTGCCTTTTCGCGGTCCAACCTGTCTTGCCATCACTCAGTACACCTGTGCAACCGTGAATGGTGGGTTATGGACATTGAAGCTTGATCACTGCGCGCGGGCTGCCTCATACGTTCGGCCGTATGCCAGCAGCGCCCAGATTGTTCGCGCCATCTTGTTGGCGAGTGCAACAGCCACGACGTTCGTTGGACGCCGGGAGAGCATCTGACGCAAACGCTCCGGCAAATGCCTGGCGCTCACGATGACCGATCGTGCGCCGTGGATCAGCAGCGTTCGCAGATACACGTCACCGCGTTGATATGACTCCCGGTGTCAAGCGGAATCGGTTTTCAAGATCTACTCCATGGGTAGGGCAAATTTCCTGAGGGCGGCGTAGCAGTAAATCTCGAC
>NZ_QEOL01000059.1:2500-5029 GCF_003096715.1 Paraburkholderia silvatlantica | reverse complement strand
ACCTGTTATAGGATCAAGCCTTACGGGCAATTAGTATCAGTTAGCTCAGTGCATTACTGCACGTGCACACCTGACCTATCAACGTCCTGGTCTCGAACGACCCTTCAAGGAGCTCGAGGCTCCGGGGAAGTCTCATCTTGGGGCGAGTTTCCCGCTTAGATGCTTTCAGCGGTTATCTCTTCCGAACATAGCTACCCGGCGATGCCACTGGCGTGACAACCGGTACACCAGAGGTTCGTCCACTCCGGTCCTCTCGTACTAGGAGCAGGCCCCCTCAAACTTCCAGCGCCCACGGCAGATAGGGACCAAACTGTCTCACGACGTTTTAAACCCAGCTCACGTACCTCTTTAAATGGCGAACAGCCATACCCTTGGGACCGGCTACAGCCCCAGGATGAGATGAGCCGACATCGAGGTGCCAAACACCGCCGTCGATATGAACTCTTGGGCGGTATCAGCCTGTTATCCCCAGAGTACCTTTTATCCGTTGAGCGATGGCCCTTCCATACAGAACCACCGGATCACTATGACCTGCTTTCGCACCTGTTCGACTTGTGGGTCTCACAGTCAAGCACGCTTATGCCATTGCACTATCAGCACGATTTCCGACCGTACCTAGCGTACCTTCGTACTCCTCCGTTACCCTTTGGGAGGAGACCGCCCCAGTCAAACTGCCTACCATGCACTGTCCCCGACCCGGATCACGGGCCAAGGTTAGAACCTCAAACAGATCAGGGTGGTATTTCAAGGACGGCTCCACGGAAACTGGCGTTCCCGCTTCACAGCCTCCCACCTATCCTACACAAACCGGTTCAAAGTCCAATGCAAAGCTACAGTAAAGGTTCATGGGGTCTTTCCGTCTAGCCGCGGGGAGATTGCATCATCACAAACACTTCAACTTCGCTGAGTCTCGGGAGGAGACAGTGTGGCCATCGTTACGCCATTCGTGCAGGTCGGAACTTACCCGACAAGGAATTTCGCTACCTTAGGACCGTTATAGTTACGGCCGCCGTTTACCGGGACTTCAATCAAGAGCTTGCACCCCATCATTTAATCTTCCGGCACCGGGCAGGCGTCACACCCTATACGTCCACTTTCGTGTTTGCAGAGTGCTGTGTTTTTATTAAACAGTCGCAGCCACCAGTTTATTGCAACCCCTTCACCCTCCTGGCGCAGGCCAGTCAAGCTACCAGGGCGTACCTTATCCCGAAGTTACGGTACCAATTTGCCGAGTTCCTTCTCCCGAGTTCTCTCAAGCGCCTTAGAATACTCATCTCGCCCACCTGTGTCGGTTTGCGGTACGGTCAGTGTGGAACTGAAGCTTAGAGGCTTTTCCTGGAACCCCTTCCAGTTGCTTCGTCTCCTGAGAGACTCGCGCCACGCCCTTGAATCCCGTGCCCGGATTTGCCAGAGCACCTTCTCCAACGCAGCGACCGGGACTTCCAACACCCGGACAACCTTCCGCGATCCGTCCCCCCATCGCATTTCACACTGGTACAGGAATATTGACCTGTTTCCCATCAGCTACGCATTTCTGCCTCGCCTTAGGGGCCGACTCACCCTACGCCGATGAACGTTGCGTAGGAAACCTTGGGCTTACGGCGAGGGGGCCTTTCACCCCCTTTATCGCTACTCATGTCAGCATTCGCACTTCCGATACCTCCAGCACGCTTTTCAACGCACCTTCGCAGGCTTACGGAACGCTCTCCTACCATGCACATTGCTGTGCATCCGCAGCTTCGGTATATGGCTTAGCCCCGTTACATCTTCCGCGCAGGACGACTCGATCAGTGAGCTATTACGCTTTCTTTAAAGGGTGGCTGCTTCTAAGCCAACCTCCTGACTGTTTTAGCCTTCCCACTTCGTTTCCCACTTAGCCATATTTGGGGACCTTAGCTGGCGGTCTGGGTTGTTTCCCTCTTGACACCGGACGTTAGCACCCGATGTCTGTCTCCCGTGATTGCACTCTTCGGTATTCGGAGTTTGCTATGGCGACGTAATCCGCAATGGACCCATCAACCATGACAGTGCTCTACCCCCGAAGGTGATACACGAGGCACTACCTAAATAGTTTTCGGAGAGAACCAGCTATTTCCAGGTTTGTTTAGCCTTTCACCCCTATCCACAGCTCATCCCCTGACTTTTCAACGTCAGTGGGTTCGGTCCTCCAGCACGTGTTACCGTGCCTTCAACCTGGCCATGGATAGATCACCTGGTTTCGGGTCTACACCCAGCGACTGGACGCCCTGTTCGGACTCGCTTTCGCTACGCCTGCCCTATTCGGTTAAGCTTGCCACTGAATGTAAGTCGCTGACCCATTATACAAAAGGTACGCCGTCACCCCTTGCGGGGCTCCGACTGTTTGTATGCATGCGGTTTCAGGATCTGTTTCACTCCCCTCCCGGGGTTCTTTTCGCCTTTCCCTCACGGTACTGGTTCACTATCGGTCGATCACGAGTATTTAGCCTTGGAGGATGGTCCCCCCATCTTCAGACAGGATTTCACGTGTCCCGCCCTACTTCTCGTACA
>NZ_QEOL01000058.1 GCF_003096715.1 Paraburkholderia silvatlantica | reverse complement strand
ATCGTGGTGATTCTCGCCTACGACCAGTTCCTGTTCCGCCCGCTCGTCGCGTGGGCCGACAAGTTCCGCATGGAGAACACGAGCTCGGGCGACGCACCGGAATCGTGGCTGCTCGACCTGATTCGCCGCACGCGCCTCATTCACCGTCTGCTCGTGCCGATGGGCTTCCTGCTCGCCACGCTCGCGCGCATTCCGTTGCGCGTGCAACTGCCGAAGTCGCTGCCCGTCGTCACCACGATCAGCAAGCGCTCGCGCATCGGCGACATCATCTGGGCCGCGTTCGTGATCGCGCTGACCGTGTTCGTGGTGTGGCGCGTGGTGGCCTATGTACGCACGGGCGTGACGCTCGATGAAGTCTGGCACGTGTTCGTGCTCGGCCTCATCACGCTCCTGCGCGTGCTGCTCCTGATCGCCATCGCTTCGGTGATCTGGGTGCCGCTCGGCGTGCTGATCGGCCTGCGCCCGGCGCTCGCCGAGAAGGTGCAGCCGCTCGCGCAGTTCCTCGCGGCGTTCCCGGCGAACCTGCTGTTCCCAGTGTTCGTGATCGTGATCGTGCGCTTTCACCTGAACCCGGACATCTGGCTCTCGCCGCTCATCGTGCTCGGCACGCAGTGGTACATCCTCTTCAACGTGATCGCGGGCGCCAGCGCGTATCCGAACGATTACAAGGAAGCGGCCACGAACTTCCGCATTCGCGGCTGGCAATGGTGGAAGCAGGCCATGCTGCCGGGCATTTTCCCGTACTACATCACGGGCGCCATCACGGCTTCCGGTGGCGCATGGAATGCGAGCATCGTCTCCGAGTTCGTGCAGTGGGGCGACACGAAGCTCGCCGCGCACGGCCTCGGCTCGTACATCGCACAAACGACCGCCGCTGGCGACTTCCCGAAGATCATTCTGGGCATCGCGATGATGTCCCTGTTCGTTACGCTGTTCAACCGCGTGCTCTGGCGCCCGCTGTACACGTACGCCGAGTCCCGGCTGCGCCTCGATTGAGATGGAGTGACATCATGCTGAATCCGAAAATCGTCTCATCCGACCTGCTGCCGATGCGGCCCGCTCCCGGCCAGGAAGTGCTGGCCGTCAAGCATGTTTCGCGCGGCTTCGCGAAGAAAGAGGACGAGCGTCTCGTGCTCGACGACGTGAACCTCACGCTGCGCGAGGGCGAGATCGTCGGCTTGCTGGGCCGTTCCGGTTCGGGCAAGTCCACGCTGCTGCGGATCATCTCCGGGCTCATCGAGCCGACCGAAGGCGAGGTGAACTGGCTCGGCAAGCCGCTCGAAGGGCCTGCCGAAGGCGTGTCGATGGTGTTCCAGACCTTCGCGTTGTTCCCGTGGCTCACCGTGCTGCAGAACGTGGAAGCGGGCCTCGAGGCGCAGGGCGTGGGCGCGCGCGAGCGCCGCGAACGGGCGCTGGCGGCCATCGACCTGATCGGTCTGGACGGCTTCGAAAACGCCTATCCGCGCGAGCTTTCGGGCGGCATGCGCCAGCGCGTCGGTTTCGCGCGCGCGCTCGTGGTCGACCCGACACTTCTGCTCATGGACGAGCCGTTCTCGGCGCTCGACGTGCTGACCGCCGAAACGCTGCGTACCGATTTGCTCGACCTGTGGACGCAAGGGCGTCTGCCCATCAAGTCGGTGCTGATCGTCACGCACAACATCGAGGAAGCGGTGTTCATGTGCGACCGCATTCTCGTGCTGTCGTCGAATCCGGGGCGCGTGTCGGCCGAGATCAAGGTGCCGTTCAAGCATCCGCGCAACCGTCTCGACCCGGCGTTCCGCAAGCTCGTGGACGACATCTACGCGAAGATGACGGCGCGCGAAGCCGCCGAGGCTACGCATCGCCGTCTCGAAGTGGGCAGCCGTCTGCCGGACGTGTCGACCAACATCATGGCGGGTCTGATCGAGACGCTGGCGGCCGCGCCGTACCACGGCCGCGCCGACATGCCGGAAATCGCGCGCTCGCTGCATCTGGAAGTCGACGACCTGTTCCCGATCGTGGAAATGCTCCAGCAGCTCGGCTTTGCCGACGTGCGCGAAGGCGATGTCCTGCTCACGCCGCCCGCACGCGTGTTCGCCGAGATGGGCACGCAGGCGCGCAAGCTCATGTTCGCCGATCATCTGCTGCGCAATGTGCCGCTCGCGGCGCGGATCAAGAAGGTGCTCGACGAGCGGCCCGGCCATCGCGCGCCGCGCGTGCGCTTCGAGCAGGAACTGGAGGACGTGCTTTCGGATGTCGACGCCGAAGAAACGCTCGATACCGTGATCGAGTGGGCGCGTTATGGCGAGGTCTTCTCGTATAACGACCAGTCGGAAATCTTCAGTTTCGAGGATGTCGAGGCGTAAGGCTCCCCTGGTTTCCTGTCCGGGAAGCGGGTCGTGGAGACCCGATTCTTTCGGGTTCCCGGCGGGAACCGCCGCCTTCTTCAACTACGCTTGAGACATTGCGCCGCCCTTACAAGGGGCGGCTTTTTGCATTTCTGGCCATACGTTTTCAAACTTGTCTGATATCGGGCAGCCCCTGCCTTGTGGATCATAAATCTCGGGTCTGTGTATCCGGATGGAATGTGCAGACCTTGGGGCGCAGGAGGCGCGCTCGCGCGAGCTTCTGCCTGCAAGAATCAACCAGCAGAAAAACGGTAGAGGAACAAATGGCTATTTACCATGCAGCGGTCGAAGGCGATCCACTCGACAGTGGTGAAGGCGGCCACGTCTACGGGACAAAGAAAACCATCGGGACCATCGAGGACGAAAGTGGTACGTCCCGTCGTATGGTATTTATCGGAGACGAGGGTTATTGCGCGAAGTGCGGTAGCGCCGGCGCCATCACTTATGGCGCGGGTATGGCCGACAATCGGCGCATGGTTGATCTTGTCAACGGTGGACGGCGGCAGGCTGTTGGTGGTGACATCGTTCTATGCAAATGCGCGACTCCGCCCCGGATCGTTGCTGTCTATGGACAGAAGTTCAAGATCATTGACGGCGGCGGGGCCATGCGCAGCGGTATCGCTGAAAACGCGACGGGCGCAGTATCTCCCGCGCCGCAGAAACCGGAGGTGCCCCGCCATGTTCGCTGGTTCTATGTGTGGGACGCAGCGACCGGTGAGCCACTTCGCAACCGCGATTATGTGGCAGACGTTGCGGGTTCCAGACAGTCCGGAAAAACTAACAGTGACGGTTATGCAAGGATTGAAACCGACGGTGCGCAGCCGGTTGAGATCCACGCCACCTTTTCATCGCCCAGGCGGACCCTGAAACCATATCAGGGGGCCTGAGAGTGGCTGATTACACGATCGAGCACTGGACCACCGCACATACCACGGCGGACGGCAATAAAAATGATGCCGTCGCAATCCGGGTTGATGACAGAGCCGCGACGCGGCAGGCCATCATCACCCAGTTGAGGCGGAAGGGGTATCCGCTTATAGAGCGTTCAAGCTGGCACGCGCAACCGCCGCGCCCAGGTATGCGTCCGAGCCATTGGGACTATCAGGACATCGTTATACACCACGCGGGCCGCAGCTATTCCTGTGGTGCGCCGTCCATTGCAGAAATGCAGCGTGTGCAGGCGGAGGATATGGGCAGAAGTCCGCCGTTCAATGATGCGGGATATCACTACGCCGTTTCATGTCAAGGCGAAATATACGAGGCGCGTGATATCAGGTTTATTGGTGAGCATGTCGCCGGAGATAATACTGGAAAGATTGGAATTGTGTTTCTTGCCAATCTTGTGGAGGCTGGTGAGGCATTTGAGCAGGAATACAGTAATCTATCGTTTCTGGAGAAAATCAAGAATATTCGCGACATCTTGACTGATCAGGTTATCGTTAAGCATGATAATCCAACGACTCAGCAACTCAATGCGGCAATCGCTTTATGTGGTGTGTTGAAGGATTATTTTCATATCCACAGGCTTGGCGGGCACAGGGAATATCAGCGGCTTGCGAATCGTCAGGGGCGAGCATGCCCCGGTAATCTTGGAATGGATATTGTAAAATCTCTGCGTTCAAGATTATCACTTGGGGCCCCCGGAGCGTGATTCATGAGAAAAAGGTGGATTGTAGTCGTCTTGCTGGTCATTGGCGGGCTGCTCGGTTTCGTTTTTGATTTGTATGTTGGATACTATAATTCATATATTGATCATGATGGACATAGGGTGTATTTTTTAAAAGAAACCCCAACCCTAAGAAGCGAATTTATTAATCCTTTTGCAAATGAAGGTGATGCGCCAGCCGTCGATGATCTGTCGTCCGACGTCCGCAGCGAACTCTCCGATTACTGTAGATATGCATACGGGATAACTCATGGCGATTCGAAATCCCTCGAGGGATGTCGGGTGCGAATTCTTCGGGACGTTCAGTAGGTAGTCGGCCCTGAACAATTCGTTTTGTCGCGCAGATCGAACTAGGCCGTCGACGGCGTAGCGGTTTCGAAGCTAAGCAAAGCGGCGAGAACCAGAGCGTAAAAAAGCCGCAGCCTGCGCAGGATCATCCGCAGGTTATGGCCGGCGCCGCACAGCACCGCATGAATCGCATCGCCCAACGCACCCTTGAGCCAATTGCGACCGAGCTTGCCATCGGCCTTCATGTGTCCGATCGCCGGCTCGATCGCGCTACGCCGCCGGATCATCGCGCGCAGGCCGCGCGTAATGCCGCGTCGCAAGCCCGGGTGATAGACCTTCACACCATCGACGGCGACGCCCTTGTAGCCACGGTCGACGACAGCAATCTCCGGCTGAACATCGCTTAAGATCGCTGCCTGCTCCAACGCTTCGGCTAGCGTGTGCCCGTCATAAGGGTTGCCCGGCATCGAGCGAGCTCCGACGACCAGCCCTTCCTTGTGCGTTGTCGTGATCGACACCTTTACGCCGAATTCGTACGGCTTGCGTGCTTTGCCTTTCGACAGGCACTCGACCTCCGGCGCATGCAGCGCGTACAGCTTGTTCTTGTCCTTCTGCTTCTGCGACAGAATCCGCTTCGTGTGGCCGATCAGTTCTTCCAGCGCCGCCCGGCTTTGCTGCGCCACGCCATCGAGTTGCCGTTCAACGTCTCGCATCACGCGGCCCACGCGCGAACGCAAAGTGCGCAGCGCCTTCTTCATCCGCTTGTGCTGCTTCGCATGCGCATAGCGGCCGATCTGGCTCTCAAGACGCGGTGCTTCGCGGTTGTAGTTCTGCCGCAGCTTCAGCCCGTGCCGGGCAGCCGCCTTCACCAGATGTTCGCGGCAACGTTCGAGCAAGCGCGAATCGGTGGGGTGCGCAATCGCCTTCTCGTCAGGTAGCAGCGGCGCATTGCTGCGCCGCCGCCCCCTAAGAACCGTGCATGCGAGTTTCC
>NZ_QEOL01000057.1 GCF_003096715.1 Paraburkholderia silvatlantica | reverse complement strand
TCGAAGGCGCGGTAGCCCGTGCCCATCACAGTACCGCTCGCCTGCTTAAACGCGCTAAAGGCGGGACATCTTGATCAAGACCTTGAAAGGGCTGGGTCTTATGGGCTGTTGCCGCGCTTCCTCAGCCGATCGTCGAAGAAACCTTGTCCCACTTCTGCGCAGAGTCTTGAAATTCGTTCCGGCCCGTGTATGCATGCGCGTCGGTCAAATTCGAGGCTTGACCATGATCCTGCAGTCGGTGACGAGCCGACTCCAGGGAATATCCCGTGCGTCTCGCTCGGCGCGGTGACTGGCGCGTGATAGTCCGCTATGAACAAACCTTGATAGCCCGCATCGCAGGATGCCTCCGACGATCTGAAGGAGCGCCGATATGGTGTCAGCAACCTGCGCTTTAACGATAGGCGAGGCGGCCATACTATACTGCCCCCTTGAAGTCCCCATCCTGCTGTCCAGTCCGGAGTCAAAATGACTACAGAGCTATCTGGTATTCAAAATTCGACATTCCGAGCCGAGTTTATCGATGTTCCCCGCGTACTTGCTGATTGGACGCAGCAATACGGCGGGCTCGCGGACAAAGACGTACTGGATTTTGGGTGCGGAGAAGGTGCCACAACGCTCGGGGTCGCGCTACATCACCGTCCTCGCCGGGTCGTCGGAGTGGATATTCTTCCCAAAATATGGAACACGATCCCTAATGCCAGGAAGTACATTGATCTTGCCGCAGAACCGGATAACTTGTTGTTGAAGCAGGTTGAGCAGGATACTCCCTTGGATGATCTCGGGATGTTTGATGTCGTCTATAGCTGGTCTGTGTTTGAACATGTGCAGCACGACCTGATCGCGGACTGTTTCGCCAAGATGAAGCGAGTATTGCGGCCAAACGGCGTGTTGTTCATGCAGACTACCCCTTTGTACTTCTCTGCGTTCGGTTCTCACTTTCAGCATTGGATACCCACTCCTTGGTCCCACCTCCTGATCCAGCACGACGTGTATTCTAACGAACTAAGGAGACGCGTCGGCGACGAAGCACAGGCTCACGATCTGTGGTGTATGTTCGAAAATCTGAACAGAGCAACGGCAAATCAGATCGTTAGAGCCGCTCGGCAAACGGGCCTTGAGATCATAAGGGAACACCGGACTTACGATGATTACAAAATCCCGGACGATCTTCGAGAGATCTACGCAGAAGAGGTCCTGAGAACCAACCAGCTTGTATTCCTCGCCAAACACGGCTAGGTGCCGTGTTGTCATTGAGCTTAGGCACTCGTGCTACCGGCATGGAGTTGCCCCTGTAATTCCGGACGCAGCGTCACACTAAGGCTGCTGAATCGATCGCGCGCCGGAACTTGCGGGGCGAGCGGTAATTCAGCGCTATGGGGATGCTTCTCGTTGTAATGCTCGAACGCGATGGCCAAGTTGCGTGCAACGGTAGCGGTGTCCGGGTTGGGCAGGCGGCGGTTCAACAGGTTTCACGACCGCTACACCGCGCAGCGCGCTCTCGGCGAACAGGTTGTCTATCTTCGCGCCTGGAGCACAGTCCAGCTTAACTCGCGCCTCAGTGCGGCGTATCAATTGGCTCGGCTGAAAGGCTTACACTGACATGCTGATGATCGTCGCTACGGTGCGAAAGAAGGGCATTCTTGAGCCAGTTGAGGAGGGGGAGCTCTACGTACCTATGGACAGCTATGCCGACGATGAGGGACAAGGCAACGAGCATGCAGGTCATCGACGCGGCGTGTTCCATTGCCTGCACTCCCCACCGAGCCAGGCGGTCACGAGTGAAGTCGATCGTGATGATGTGCGTAAGATAGATGCTGTAGCTGGCCGCCCCGCCGAGTTGCAGAAACCTCCCCTGAAATACAGGTGAATCCTCGAAGGAGAGGACTCCCCATACGAGGAGCGCGGCAGGGATGCCGAGTTCTAGTGGACGCGCAAGGTGGAAAGCCAGCGGATCCTCTCGGATGATTACTACTGCACTCTGAAATTTCCACAGTAGCCCAAGTGCCACTAAGATGCATATCGTTCCGAACTGCCGTCTAGGCAAGATCTCTTTGGCGATAAGCTGGGCAATTAGCATACCGGCACAGAATTCAAGACAAATCCCTGTTGAGAAGATCGCGCCTGTTGTTGAGCCGGGGACCGCGATACGCAACACGCCGATCGCGAGGAAAAGGACCAAACATGTTGCGAAAGCATGATGCCGGTATATGAGGAGCGCGACTGTCGCAACCACATAAAACAGCATCTCAAACGTCAGCGTCCACGCTGGGAAGTAGATCGGGTTCCAATTCGTCCCGAAGTGAGGAATCAGCAGGAGAGATCGCCAGACGAGATCAAGTGGCGGTTGCTCTCCCCATACCCCGAAGCGGAAAAAGGCATATATTGCGGTAGCTAGCCAGTACATCGGCATTACACGTATGACGCGCTTGACCGCGAAGGCATAGGCGCCTTCCTCTTTGATCAATGCAAGTCCGATGACAATGCCGCTGATGATGAAGAACACATCGACGCCCGCAGCGCCGACCATCACACTCCTGTTGCCAAGGCCCGTCGTGACGTGATGCACCACAACCGCTGCGGCGGCTAAGAACCGCATGCAATGAACAGAATTGAGTTTTTCGTGGTCTCTCATCACGGGAATGTGCGTTCAGGCAGGGCGAGCGACCGTTCTACGAGCCCGTCTGCTCAGTATCGACAAGTTCGGGTGGCATTTCAAGCTAGGCTTGCAGATCAGCAACTTGTTGCTGCGCAAGTAGGCCAAACTCCACAGATTGATCTCATCCGGGTTGTTGCAAAAGCTCAAATCGTCGGATGTACTTGCCGCGCAGATATGCAAGCACTGGCCTCTCAATCCACATATGGGCTAGCACTCCGACAGCTAGTGCCGCTGCAATACAGAAAATTGAGTACGCAACTGCGACACCCGCCCCAAATGTGTCTGGATTGAATCCAGCCTTAAAGAAAATCACGGCGATGAATTCGATCGTCGTCACATGGAATAGGTAGATAGCATAGCTCGCATCGCCGCCAATTTTAAATATCCCGCTACGGAAAAATGGAACATCTTCGAATGCCATAACTCCAACGGTCGCCATAACCGATGGGATTCCCCACCCAATTACTTGAATGAAGA
Organism: Paraburkholderia silvatlantica; assembly: GCF_003096715.1. Lineage (GTDB taxonomy): Bacteria > Pseudomonadota > Gammaproteobacteria > Burkholderiales > Burkholderiaceae > Paraburkholderia > Paraburkholderia silvatlantica. The sequence goes on along the minus strand of NZ_QEOL01000057.1, from coordinate 2,418 downwards.
AATGAAGTTCCCGGTTCACATAAAACAATGCGATAGCGACGGCAATAAGCACCGCTCCGATGTGCTTTCCCACTGTAATACGATTCTTGACGGCGAATGCCAGAGCAATGCCAGCCGCGAATTCCTGGAATCGTGAGAAATTAAACTCTTCAGATGGTCGAGAATCTGGAATATGAATACGTAAAAGCGATACACAAACAAGTATCAGAATGCAGAAATAGGCAGCTTTGGATCGTGCTAATGCTATCAAAATAGCTGCAAGGGCATAGAAGGAAATTTCATACTCGAGGGTCCACGCTGGCCAATATATCGGATGCCACGCAGCACCGAAAACCGGAAATATAACCAGGGATCCTAGCGCTTCAATTGGCGATGGCAATTGGGCCCAAGCCCACATTCTGAATGCAACGTAGACAATAGTTGCGATCCAATATATCGGGTAAATGCGGATAAGACGACGAATGGAGAATACATCCGGGTCTTCACCGGACAGCATCGCCAACCCGATTACGAGCCCGCTGATGATGAAGAAGATGTCAACGCCAGCCGCGCCGACTATCAGCTTAGGTTGATATCGCGCGATGACATGATGGACGACGACCGCGGCTGCCGCGATAAAGCGCAAGAAGTGGATTGAATACAGCTTGTTGCTCTCTCTCATGGCTCCCGACAACCTTTGGTAGGTTCGTAAGGACCGTATCTTACCGCGACTCACGCCCTAGTACCGGTACGTCGCCATGAGCAAGTGCGTCGGCTTCCAGATCGGATTGTAGGATTCGAGTCGGTAGCATTTAACCTGATTGCGAAAGTATGCGTACGGGCCCACCGTTTTGACGGATCGTGAAGCCAGGCAGCGTGGTATCGGCAGCCCGACGGGCAATCGGTAAGAACTTCCAGATCGGTTCACCCCCGAGGGGTCGCGACGCTGATTGACGAAGGCCTTCAGGGCTTCAACCAGTGGTCCGGTTCCGCTTGGGCGGAAAAACGCTCTCCAGCCTTGAGAGGCTCGGCGGTACGCCACAGCTTCTCGACCTCACGCTCCAGCGCCTTGATGCGTTCTCGCTCTGGGCGCTTACACCTCTTACACCATCGCGTTCGCCACACTCGACCTCGTGTCGTGCTTGACCTAATCCAGCAGCGTCTGCGGCGTACAGTCGATCATCGTTCAATAGATCCGACCACCACTCACATCAACGGATGTTCGCTACGATGCTCGCGTATCAGACGCACTGCGCGCTCCCGGACTTCCGAGGGAAAACTTGATTACCGTCTTATTCATGCCTCGATTCTCTTAAGAACGCGAGCCTCCACAAAATCCAGTGCGGTTCGGTTTGTCGGCGATTTGCATCTTGCGATGGCCTAGGACGCAGTGGCTGCGACGCATTGACCAGGTTGTGTTGGCCGCTCTCAATCGTAATAAGTTTGTTTATTCTTCCGCACGACAACCGAGCCGCAAAGATCCGGCAACGGAACAATACTTTCAGGTTTATCTGCAAAGAACCGATCGACAGCCATTTCAGCCCCATCCCAATACAGGCTATTGTAATCGTACACGATAATGAAGCCACCGGGCCGCACACGAGGATAAAAATAATGGAGTCCGGCAGCCACTGGTTCGCCAAGGTCGCAATCGATATGTACGAGCGAATACTTACCATCGGCGGGGAGTTGCGCAGCGGTATCAGGGAAGCGACCCTTAATGAAAATGGTTTGTTCGTCGCCGACTTTTGCACGCACGGCGTCAAGGCTAGTATCAGCAAACGCCCCATTCAGTTGCGATTCGTCTGCGGAAAGATCCTTCGCATCAAACCCTTCAAACGTGTCCAGCAGATAGGTCGTGCGGCCAAGCCGGCGCGCAATCGCCGCCAGGAATTGCGCCGAGTTGCCTTTGAACACGCCCAGTTCCGCAAAGTCACCGCCGATATCGTCCTTCGCGAGTTGATCTATGATTAGGCAGAACGCGAAGAACCTTGCCCGGTCGTTGTGGGAGAACTTCAAGATATCCGTCTGCGGATCAAGGATCCCGCCGCGCGCGCGATATTTTTCGATGTTTTCCGTGTATTTTTGCGGAGCTCTTGAGATAAGCAACTCTGGCCAACTTACGTCTGCTACGGTGCTTTGCGCCATTACAACTCCCAATGCGTAGAAAGTCGAATGATTATTCCCGAACTGCCTAACATCCAGCCCCAAGAACTACACGTGCCATATACCGCGTATGTGATGTGCAAGTTTCGCACCCGTACACTAATTCATATACTAGCTCTGAACTTGGCGCCTGAGTCTCTGTAGCTCGAAACGCACTATGTGCCAGGCGCCTTAAGCCCATCTCGTTATACACAAGTGGCGCAGTAGCAGACGTTTGTCCTAAAGCGCATTGAGCAATGAACATGCGTGATTGGGGTTGTTAACTGCCAGAAT
>NZ_QEOL01000056.1 GCF_003096715.1 Paraburkholderia silvatlantica | reverse complement strand
GTCTGTTCCGTTGCCACACGATCATGAACTGCGTCGACGTTTGCCCGAAGGGCCTGAACCCGACGAAGGCGATCGGCAAGATCAAGGAACTGATGGTCCGCCGCGCGGTTTGACGCGGCAGGCCGGTAGCGGGGTCACGCCAGTCCGATCCCCTGTCCTCGCGCGCCCTCCCCGGTGCGCGAGGCATTGACGCACACTTCACCGCGGCTCCCGTCGCAACGACGCCCGCCACCACGCTCAAAACATCAGCATGCCGAAATAACCGTTCGTCATGCTGATGCTCTCAACCGCGAGAATCAGACCTTCCAGACCATTGCATCACCCGATGACGCGGGAATGACAGTCTTCTCACCGTTAATCAGGTACTCGAGCAGGTGCGCGCATGCAGACTCGTATACATGCGCCGGGGCCAACTGAAGCTGCCAGTCGTGCACGGTCAGCACGATCTTTAGCGCGTCGATATCGGCTTCGGCAAGCTGCCATGAACCGTCCTCGTCGGCGCGCAGGCTGCATTGGTACAACGCGGATTCCGCGTCCTGGAACACGTCCAGATCACAGCCCTGATCAATGGTGTCGCGCAAGAGGTAGGTCAGATAGACGGTGCGAAAGAGCAGCGTGACATGAAGGCTCGCGCCGTAGCGGCTGCGCAGCGCCTCGAGCGCCAGATGGTTTTGCAACGAGGTCGCGCGAACCATAGACGCGGCGAGCGGCAAGAGCTTGTTTCGGGTCACGTGTTTGCAACCCGTTTTCCTGAATTTGGGGCGGCCCATGAATGCGTATCCTGATGGCTCACTGAACGGCCGGAGCGAATCGCTCTCGGCGTAGGGTGCGATGTCCCGGTAGAGTCGGCCTGGCCGCTATAGCGCAACGAGACATCCGGGGAGTGACGTGGATGACGTCTGCTTCGAGGGGAAAAAACACCGGACCGAGCCGGCAAGGCGGAAAGGCAATGAGTGCCTGCCACGCTCCTCCATGTGAGCCGCAGGCTCTGCGGGTTGGGTAGGCAACACGGGCACTCACGCAGTAATCCCAGCGCGTTGGGGGTCAACGAATCCTGGTTCGGCCCCGCGGTGCGCCATCCCGCTTACAGCAAAACGACTCGCGCTCCTCGCATGCCTCGCGAAGCGGCCGACGCCGTGGCCAGGGCGAAGCGTCTTTTTAACGCGCGCGGCGCTCGATCTCAGCTACCGAAATAGATATTGCAGAAGCTGGCCGGACCGACGCATTCGTCCTTCTTTGCGGGCTTCGCGCTCTCGCTACGGGCAGGGGATTGCGCTGCCTGCGGGGCGGCGGATTGCACGACTTGTTCGGGAACGCCCGCTGCCGGTGCCTCGCTCTGCGCATACGCAGCGGCGGCGGCAAACAGCGAACAGACGAGAGCAGCGATCTTCACGGACTTCATTTTCATCTCCAGTACTAACGGGTACTGCACAAGCGGTGATGTGACTATATGACCTGGAGTCGAAATGATTAAGGACGCGGCGTGGATGGCATCTTTGCAGACCGCAGCAAGATCGCGCCGGTCCTCTGCTTCAAGCGGTTCACGTGCGCAACGGCCGGTGAAACGAGGCCTGACGCGCAATCGCGCCGAGCGGCGTGTCGCGGTCGATGAGCGCGCTGCGGATGAAATGCAGGTGGCTCAGGAGCCGCTGCACGTCGTGGCGGCGCTCGCGGTCGTGGCGAACCGCGGGCAGCGCCTGCTGGGCGATCCAGGTGGCCGCACCCACCGCCATCAGCGCGCGTTCGAGCTGCTCCGCGCCCGGATGCTCGAAAAGCCGCGCGATATCGCTTTTCACCTGTTCGAGGCATGCGGTCCACCGGCTGTCGGCTGCGCCTAACCACGCGGCGGTTTGCGCCTCGTGGCGCAGGTCGATGACGGCGTGCCCCACTTCCAGCGTGATCAGCATCCAGCGCAGCGCGCGGCGGTGCGCCTGCGCGCGTCCATTGAGGAGAAGCCGCAACTGGTGCATCAGATCGTGCGCGCCCGACTGAAACTGTTGATTGAGGCCATCCAGCTCGTCGTGGCACGCAAGCACGACCTGAGCGCGCAACGCCACGCGCATGCGCTCGACGAGCCAGTTCATGTGAGGCGGAAACACCACCGCGAACGCGAGCGCGGCCACGATCATCGCCGCGACGACCGCGATGCCGTTGTTGATCAGCAGATCCGGCGTATAGACGATGACGTTGTCTGGGCCCGCGAGCAGGCACAGGAACACCGAAAAGCCCACCCCGAAGCCCGCGATGCGCGCGCGCGTCGCGAGGAATGCCCCGAGCGCGAAAAAAGGCGCGAGCACGGCGCAAAGCAGCGGAAAGCCGTCGATGTTCGGATACGCGTAGCACATGAGCAGATAGCCCACCACGGCCGCGCAACCCGCGCCTGCGGCCATCTGGAAGGCCATGCGCGTGGCGCGCGGCGCGGACGATGTGAGCGCGCAGGTCAGCGCGCCGGCGATCATCGCAAGGCCGCCGCTCGGCCAGTCGGTCTCTACCCAGAACCAGCCGAGCGTGGCCACCACCACGGCCGTGCGCATGAAGGTGAACGCCACCACGTACCAGCTCGTGCGCGGCACATAACGCGTGATGCGGCGCTCCGTGGGCAGGCCCGCCTGCTTGAGCGACGCCCACGTGCGGCTGTAGCGGACGATCTCGGCCGTGAAGCGATAGATCAGTTCGGCCGACGTATCGAATTCCTGCAACGCATCGGGCGCGGCGGTTTCCAGCGGCCGGCGCGTCTCGCGCACGTGACGCGGCAGCGTGCGCATGAACGTCTCCAGCCCTCGCGCGATGCGCAGCGCGTACGCGCGATCCGCTTCGCCGTGGCGCGGGCGCTGCGCGAGCAGCGCGGCAAGCTCGCTGAAATACGGCGCGAGCGGCGCGATGGCCTCCTCGCTCCAGCGCAGGCGCTTTTTCAGTTGCCGCAACGCGTGCAGGCGCGCGCACACGTCCATGAACTCGCCGTTCAGCCGCGCCAGCAACTGGCTGCGGGCGCGCATGATCGGGTCTTCGAAAAACGAGAACGCGCGCGTGGCCTCGAAGCCCACGATCTCATCGACGAGTTTCGCGAATCGCCCCTCGAACGCACCTCTTTCGACCCCGCTCGACAGAACGAGCGCCGCGAACGAGGTGAAGTCCAGATACCGTTTGCGCAGCGTGCTTTCCAGCAGCGAGACCGTCTGGCGGGGCAAGATGACGGCGCTGACCACGCCGGAGCACAGAATGCCCACGGCCACTTCGGCGCCGCGCCCGAGCGCTGCGAGAAAGAGACCGTTGGGCTGCATCACGAGCGGAATGCCGATCAGCGCGGCGGTATAGCCGGCCAGTACGAAGGCATACCAGCGAAAATGCCGGTTGCGCATGGCTGCCGCCGTGCAGGCGGCGACCCAGGCCGTGATGCCCATGATGTATAGCTCGGGCTGCTGGATAAACACCGCGCCCAGCACCACCGCCGCGATCATGCCCACCGCCGTGCCCACGATCCGATACACGCTCTTTGCGAAGACCATGCCGGACAAAGGCTGCATCAGCACGAACACCGTCGTCATCGCGATACGCGGCTGTGGCAAATCGAGCAGCATCGCAATGCCCATCGCGAGCAGTGCGGCCGTGACCGTCTTGAGAAGGTGAAGCCAGATCGTGCCGTGACTGGCCTGCCAGTCACGCAAACCGAGCCGCACCGCACGCCGGATGACCCGGGCGCGATGAGGCAGGTTTATCGCTCGATTGACTGCTCGCACGCGATTCATGGAAAAAGCACGACACCCGGTTTGTTGTGAAAAGAGCCGTGCGCAAGGCAGGCCCGGGCGCCGATTCTATGAGACTCAATCGGGCGAATTAATGGGATTCAAAAAGAACCTCCATTCCAGATCGCTCAACAATGGCGAATCGCAACCAGCGACAATATCGCTTTTACCGCGAACAAAATATTCACAAGGAAGTCTGGCAGGTCTGATGGATACCCTACAAAACATGCGGGTGCTGGTCCGCGTCGTCGAAGCCGGCAGTTTCACGGCGGCGGCCCAGTCGCTCAACTCACCCACAAGCGCGGTGTCACGCGCGGTCTCGGAACTGGAAGCCCGTATTCGCACCCGTCTGCTCAACCGCTCGACGCGCCGGCTCGCGCTCACGCCGGCCGGCGAGGTTTATCTGACGCGCTGCAAGCAGATACTCGCTGACGTCGCGCGCGCGGAAGACGAAGCCTGCGGCGCACACGAACGCCCCGCAGGCGCGCTGCGCATGCACAGCTTCGCGAGCATCGGGCAGCAGTACATCCTGCCCGCGATCTCGCGCTATCGCACGATGCATCCCGAAGTGACGGTCGAACTCACCCTTTCGCAGTCGCTGCCCGATCTGTTCGAGGGCAGCAGCGACGTGTCGGTGATCACCGCGGCGTCGCTGCCGAACTCCGATCTCATCTCTCATCAACTGGGCAACTCGTGCAGCATTCTGTGCGCGTCGCCAGAGTACGTGCGCAAGCACGGCGCGCCGCGCACCCCGGCGGATCTCACGCGTCACGACTGCCTGATACTCAGGACGCCCGGCGTGCCCGCTCACGAATGGACGCTCGAAGGCCCCGAAGGCAGCGTCAAGATGCACGTGAGCGGTCCGGTTCAGGTGAATATTGCGGAATCGCTCGCGGTGGCGATACGCGAAGGCCTGGGCATCGGCATGCTGCCGGTGTACACGGCTATAGAGGGCTTGCGCGACGGCACGCTCGTGCGCGTGTTGCCGCGGCACGTCCTCCAGAAGAACAGCATTCATGCGCTCTATCCGTCGCGCAAGTTCGTGGATGCGAAAACGAAAACGTGGGTGGAGTTCCTGCGCGTGCATCTTTCGCAAGTGATCGCCCGCGACATGACCTTGCTCGAAGAACTCACGCAGCAACAACTCGCCGGTGCGGCCGCCGTGGCGTCGCCGATCTAGCCAGCAGCCGCTCAATTCATCATGCGAACGTGATGCGAACCGGTCAGTGCGGAAACTTCCGGCGACAAACCGAAAGCACCTGCAGCCTGAGCCAACGATGCGCGGGGTCTGCTTCCGAACGCGGATGCCACATCTGCGACACGGTGATCTTTGGCGTGGCAACCGGAAGCTCGAACGCGTAGACGTCATCGCAAGCGAGCCCCTGCCCGCCATCCGTCCGGCTGTTCAGGAACGAGGCGGGCAGGAGCGCAACGAGATTCGAATGGCGCGCCAGGGCCAGCGCCGCAGGAAAACCCGGAACCACGGCGACGATCGTTCGCTCCAGTCCCAACGCGGCCAACGCGTCATCCACGGGCCCGTTCGCAACGCCTCGACGCGACGCGACGACGTGGTCGAACGCAACGTACCGTTCGGGGCTCACCTGGGCGTCGGCCTCCAGCGGATGGCCTTTTCTGACGACGCCCACGAAACGATCGCGAAACAGCGCCTGCAGGCGCACCTCGGGACCCATTTCACCCAGCACGCCGATCTCCAGATCGGCCGAGCCGTCGCGAAGGTGCGTCGCGGTCTTTTCCGGTTTCGGCGCGAAACGCAAACGCACGTGCGGCGCGGCCGACATTGCCGCCGCGAGCAGCGCCGGCCCGAAGGCTTCGACAAAGCCTTCGTTGGCGCGAATGGAAAAGGTCCGCCGCAATGTTTGAAGATCGAGTTCGGTCCTGGCGGGAAGAAGAACGGCGCGAGCCTCGTCGAGCGCCGCGCGCGTGCGCCCGCCAATTTCCTCGGCATAAGGCGTCAACACCATGCGTCGGCCCGCGCGAACCAGCAGCGGATCTCCCGTGGCCTCGCGAAGCCGGGTCAAGGTGCGGCTCATTGCCGAGGCGCTCAACCCCAGCCGCCGCGCCGCACCAATCACGCTGCCATTGACAAGCAAGGCATTGAGCGCGACGAGCAGATTCAGATCGGGTTCCGGCATGTTGCGTCCTCGCATAGGGTATCGGGTCATGGCGTCCGGTGCACGGTATCAATGCAGCGCGCGCGTGTTCCGCCGCGATGCGCCCGCCGATATATTGCCTGTACGGCTTGATACGCGCTCGATGCACGCTTGATGCGCTCCCTCCATTCTCGTTCACAGGAAACCTGCCCATGCCGGACGCCACCATTCAAAAGACCGCGCTGATCATCGGCGCGTCTCGCGGACTGGGATTGGCCATGGTCGAGGAATATCTCAAACGCGGCTGGCGAGTGATCGCCACAGGCAGAGAAAACTCCACGGCGAAGCTGCGCCAGCGCGCGCAAAGCGCGGCGGGCGCGCTGGAAGTCGAAACGGTCGACATCACGGTGGCAGACCAGGTCGCCGCCTTGCACGAGCGTCTCGCAACACGGCAACTGGATCTCCTTTTCGTCAATGCCGGCGTCAAGAACGACGACGGCGAAACGATCGCGGATGTTTCGACGGAAGAATTCGTGCGCGTGATGGTGACGAACTCGCTGAGCCCGATGCGCGTGGTCGAGGCGTTTGAGGATCTCGTTCGACCCGGCGGGACGATTGGCGTGATGTCCTCGGGGCAAGGCAGCGTAACGAACAACGTGAACGGGAATTACGAGGTGTACAGGGGCAGCAAGGCGGCGCTCAACATGTTCATGCGCAGCTTCGCGGCGCGCCACGCAAGCGACCCGCGAACCCTGCTGCTCATGGCGCCCGGCTGGGTGCGAACCGACATGGGCGGCCCGCACGCGAGGCTCGGCATCGAGGACAGCATGCCGAACCTGGTGAAC
>NZ_QEOL01000055.1 GCF_003096715.1 Paraburkholderia silvatlantica | reverse complement strand
GTGTCTTCGTTCTCGCTGCCCTGTCCAACTGCTGCACCGCCGACGTGCTGGCGTAACGCTGATGGCAAGCGCGCCGAATTGTTCAGGACGGACTACTTGCGACTGATCGGCCAGATGTGTGAGGGGCTGCTGCTATGCCTGGAGCAGACATTTGAGTGTCCATCCGCGGGCGCGAGCGAACGACTGAAAATGGGCTAGGCCCGCCGGTTGCCCCGTCGCGCGTGAGCTACCCGGCCGAGCGTCTCCTGTCGGACTATGAACGACCCACACCGGTCAGCGAGTTTGTGTCACGCCAATGGCCGCTTCAAAGGTCACGAAAGACGGTCGATCGGTTACGTGAGAACACGCCGCTATTCAAGTAGCGTGATCTCGATTCGCTCTTTTCCCTTTCCTGTATTTTTGCGTTTGAGTTTCAGCGCCCCGATTTCACCCGTCGATTTCGGGTGCGTTCCTCCGCACGCCATCGTCGCAAAGCCGTCGACTTTCCAGAATCTACGCTGAGCCTGGACATCGCTAAAATCGGTCAGGATGGGCAGATCGCGTGTCGTCAAATCTAGCGCAGTCGACTCAATCTCGGCAAACAACGGTGAGAGACTGGAATCGCTTGCAAAGTCAATACGCGCCTTGTCTTGCGCGATGTGTGCACCAATGCGTTCGATACCCGGCCGGAGTCGATATATAAATTGCAAAACCATTTCCGCCGCAAAATGCAGGCACATTAGTCGGTACCGTCGTTCCCAGTCGATTTGCCACGTCACGAAGTCCCCGACCCTCAGAGCATGCTCATGCGGCAGGGTGTACACGATGTCGAGCCCCCGCTTTTCCGCATTGATGACGCGGTAGCCACCCAGTGAGCCGGAGTCGCTTTCCTGACCACCGGAAAAGGCAAAATAAATTGTCGAATCTACTTTCACTTGATCGCCATTCACCAGAGTAACGACGGTGTCGAGAGTAGTTCGATAAGGCTCATCCCAGAACACTTTCCGCGTCATTGCCAGTCCTGTTTTTCCCAAGGAGAGGAATAGGATATCCGGACCGAGTTTGTCCTGCTTGTACGATTTTGCGATCGGATGCCCATATCGCCTCGTCCCATGTGTCGTTTTTGGACGGAGTAGCAGGCGGCCGCTGTCTCTACGAAAGCGGTCGGACATCAGCTTCTTGTCCGCGTTTGCTTAGGACCGCTTTTGGCCGAACCAGCGCCCGACGACCGAGCGCGACGATGATCTGAGCGGGGTGCGCAATACAAGGGCATCACACGGCCACTCACCTGAACTGGACCGCGAACCGATTTACGCATGCCCCTTCTTTCCTACGGAACGGTTTAAGTGCTTGCCTGCCTGCGGGCGATCACACGATGTCAAGCTCGGAGGTATCCCGCGTCTGAACTGACGGCTCGGTGACCACCCGGTTCCTTCCTGCGCGCTTCGCCGCATAGAGCAGGTGATCGGCCCGTGCCAGCAACTCCGCGACCGGCTCGCCAGGCCGATACCGGGCAATCCCAGCACTCGTCGTGACGCACAGCGTAGCGTCGATTTGATCGAAGCGTGTAGACTCCAAGACGGTGCGCAAGCGCTCGGCGATCTGATACGCGAATTTGTCGTCAACGCGCAGCAGCAGAAGCACAAACTCCTCGCCGCCGATGCGCGCCACCACGTCCTTCTCGTGCACTGCGGTGCGCAGGATTGCGGCGAACTGGCGCAGCACTGCGTCGCCGGCCGCATGCCCGTAACGGTCGTTGATTGATTTGAATTTATCGATGTCGAAAGCGATCAGGGCGAGCGGATAGCTTTGCTTGTCCGCGACGCAGCGGCGCGCCAGACGTTCGAACGCACGCCGGTTGAACGTTTCGGTGAGTGGGTCAAGATCGCGCTCGAGCGTCAGTCTGTCAATCACGTCCGACATCGCGGCAGCAAGCAGCACGAGCCCTAACACAGCCCCCATCAGGGCGAGCGACAACTGGAGCAAGACCCAGAAAAGCGTCTGCCCAAACGGTCCAGCGCTATGAGGCAGCGAGCGGAGCGTGGTGAGCGGTGTCCTGATGAAGAAACTGGCGCCGAAGATCAGCAGCGCCCAGAGAAGAACGCGGTTAACGGTACGTCCATTGCAGTGTTTCCTGAAACGGAGCGCGGTCAGCATCATCAACGCCCCGGCGCTGAAATTCAAGATATAGACACGCACGAGCAGGTTCGACGTCACGAAGGAGAAGTAATACATGCCGCCCAGCACCAGCGCGAACATCGCCGCATGCGTCGCTAGCCGCAAGTGAAGCCCTGCCCTGCGCAGAACACCTTCCGCCAACAGTTGAATGCTTGACACGTAAAACGTTGCCGATATAAGCGCGTTCAATCGCCATTCATCCGGCAGATGACATATCTGCACTGCTGAGCCGAGTGCGAAGGCAACAAATGAAGCGGCGAGAAAGCGCAGATAGCGCAGTCGCCTATCGTAGATCCATGCACAGGCAAAACCGAGCGAAAAGACCGCCGTGATACCTGGGATAATCAATTGAACGAGTTGGTTTGGCGTTATCTGAGCGGGCATGTGGCTCGTTCTCCGCTGCCGGCCACGAAATCGCCGGGCCTGTGGAGTGGCGGTTCTCGGGGCGCGTACCGTCAGTTGCCGTTTGCGACCCCCTCAAAAATGGAGGAGGCACCCGATATGGTCAGAGGATTGTACGCCCGTTGAGGGGGAGCCCTCGGGCAATGCGAGAGTGTCGCATCCGGCCTCGAGTTCCGAACTTGCTGCGAGCAGGATTCAGCGATTCTTCTGTCGTCGGCGAAGGTCCCATATTGGTCGGCTTGAACAGTTCCGACGGCCATTAGCTTCCCGAACAACGGCCATTGAGCGAGGACAGACGAGGCGCCCCGTTAGCCAAACTGAACGACGACCTCGACCTATGCTCCTGGCCGACCAGCCTCCGACGACCGAGCGCAGCGATCCTCGCAGGCGCGGGATTTCATGCAAAAGGCATAATCCACCCATTGCCGACAGACAGTCTGCAAAATAGCCGTAAGTCATCTGGGACCGTTTCGCAGTCAGACAGCGATACGCCCTTTGAGACGCATTTCCGTCAGGGCTCCACCACTCTCGATGACCTTGGCTGTGCCGTCGGTCTGAAATCCGCGCTGAACGTAGAAGGACTGCGCCCACTTGTGGCCGACCGCTACCCGACGCGGTCGGCGGAACTCGACCCACAACTGCCCTTCGATCGCGCGTACCTTTAACGGCGGCTTCCAACGGTACAACGGCCGTTCGAGCATCGTGCCGGTTTGAGGGTCATTGGCCATACCCGACACTGGGGCGGGCTGAGTTCCAGGTCAACGATGTTGCGCATTGCTGAAGGTGGCGGCATTGAGCAGCCGAACGTCAGCTTCCTGCATCAGCGAACACACTCCCGGCCCGAATACGTCACTCACAAAAGTGACGAAGTACACTCATTCACAAGCCCGGTTGAGACAGTCACGGCCATCGCTCCAATCGACCGCTGCCTCCAGGTACTGCCATTCATCACCCGTCGAAAGCAAAGCATGCTGCTGCGAAAGACCATCCGTTCAATCGGAGCAAGCCTCTCACCGTGCGATGCTCCGGAGGCAACTCGCGCGTCAAGGAAAGTTTCAGCCGGGAGAAGGCAGTAGTCCGAGGCACAGCGCGTCAACATCAGAATTTCCATCGCAGGCCCGCCTGAAAGGTCTGGCTTCGGGTGTTTCCAACGGGCAGGATCGCGTCGTAGCTGGCGTAGAAGGACAGGTTCGGGGCAGCGGTAATTGTCACACCGAGGCCGGCGATCAACTGGTTGCGTGACGGCGCAATGCCTGTGACAGGAAACGCGGTGCCATCTACTGCGATGACGTTCAGGCCGCGTGTGCTCGACAGTGTTTCGTAGGCATAGCCAAGGCGGAGCTCAGGCGTGATTTCAGTGCCACTCCGTGTCGTGAACAACTGCGAGACCGCGAATCCGAAATAAGGCTGGAAGCTGTCGGCGCTGCGGCCGTCTGCGCTCAGGTTGAAGGCGCCTGCGCCGGTGTCCGTGAACGCGCCTTCCGATAGATGGACGTACTGGATTCCAGCCTTTGGTGTCAGCGTCGCGCTGCCGCCGGCGAGGCCGGAGATCGTGAGCGGCATGCTCCATTGCGCGGCGAAGGTCGCTTCGTCGCCGCCGTGGGTCTCACTCGCGTTGCCGACACCCTCAATGCCGCGCGTGGTGTGCATCCAGTCATGCGCATAGCCCGCGGTCGCGGTGATGAGGCTTTGGCCGAGCACGATCCCGCCATAAAGCGCAACGCGTGCGCTTTCGATTGAGCCGCTGGAGGTCGAATGCTCGTCGATGCTGCTGTTCAGATAGCCGGCTGCCGCGCCCAGATAGACGTTGTTTTCGAGCGGCTGGTCGTAGCCGAGCAGGAAGCCGCCAGTCGAGCCGGTGAAGCCAGGCGTGCCCGAACTGCCGCTCAGCGACGTGAAGTTACCGATGCCGCGAATCCAGGCGCCGCGCGCAGCCGCTGGTTGCGACTGCACCGGTGGCAACGCGCCGGTCGCATCGGCATATTGCACCTGCATCGCCGGATCGCCGAGTGTTGCGACCGGACCGTCGGCGACGCCGGCGCGGCGCTGCCCGATCCTGTCGAGAATGATGCCGTTGATCTGTTGCGCGTTCAGCAACGCCATGCTGGTCAGCGTGGTGTAGATCGTGTCGTTGGTCGGTTCGACGACGACCGTTGACAGTGGCGAGGCCGGCTTGGAGAGCCGCAGCGTCACGTCGGCCGGGTTGTAGTCGATCGACTGGGGCAGGCCGCTCGGGTTGGCGCCGTTCACTTGCGAGAATGTTCCGTTGACGCTGTGCGCGGTCAGCAGCTTGTAGGTGGTCGGGTTATAGGTGCCCGGTGCGAACAGCAGCGCGAGCTTGCCGTCGATCGCCGCAGTGCCGCCGACCTTCAGTTGCGATGCAGCGCTCGGACTCACCTCGATGCCGAGCGTGCCACCCGCGCCTTGCGTGTAGTTGCCGCCGACCGTCAGCGTACCGATGGAGCCACCGGGGGCCACTGTGCCTGCCGTGTTGACGAGGTCCCCACCGATCGTGCCGAAGCCTCTGAGCGTGCCACCCGACACGGCGACGTTCCCGCCGAGGCTCGCGTTGGGTGCCGCGTCGGTGCCGATCGCGACTGTGCCCGCATTGACCGTCGTCGTACCCGCGAAGCCGCTGCTGTCGCCGGTCAGCGAGAATGTGCCGTCGCCTTGCCAGACCAGGCCTCCGGTGCCGACAAACGAGCCCGCGAAGGTCGTCGAATTGCCGGTACCGAAGGTCAGCCTGCTCGTACCGACGTCGACCTTCGAACCGGCGACGCTCGTCAAATCCTTGATCGTCTGATCGCCGGCGGCGGTGAGGTCCAACGTCGCGCCCGCGGCGGAGAGCGTCACGCTGCTGCTAGCCCCGACGGAGCCGCCTTTGCCGATCGCCAGCGTGCCGCCGCTGATCGTCGTTGCGCCGGTGTATGCGTTGTCGCCGGTCAGCGTCGCCACGCCCGGTCCCGTCTTGGCGAGTGCGCCGCTTCCCGCGAGCGACGCGCTGACACTGCCCGCCTGCAGCGCGAAGCCTGTCGACGACGACAGGCTGCCGTTGTTCACCGCGCCGCTCACCAGCGTCAGGCCGCGATCCTGCGTCTGCTTCGTGCCGCCCAGGTCGAGCGTGCCCACCGATACCGTCGTCGCGCCCGAAGTCGCACCGAGCGTGCCGGCACCGCTGAGCCGCAGCGTGCCGGCGCTGATCGTCGTGCCGCCGGTGTAGGTATTCGCGCCGGCCAGGACCAGGGTGCCGAGGTCGGCCTTGTCGATGCCGCCGCTGCCGGTCAGTTGCGCCGAGATCGTGTCTGTATAGCTGGCTCCGGCTGCGGTGCCGTCTCCGACGCGGATCAGGTTGCGGCCCGCCGCCATCGTGATCGGGGAGCCCTGGATCAGGTAGCCGCTGGTCGCGAACTGCATGCCGCCGGAGACGACGTTGCCGGGCGTGTCGTCGACGCTCACCGTCCCGGCGGCGGCGGCGAAGATCGCAAACGAACCGCTCGTGTACGGCACGTTGAAAGCACCATTGGAGCCCGTCCAGTTGTCGTTGCCGGCGGGAGATTGCCACGTGCCGCTGCCGCCTTCGATGATGCTGTCATTCTTTCCGTTGCCGCCTCCGTCCCAGAAGTTGGTGGAGACGCCAGTGGAGTTGACCAGGTTCACCTCTGCGGCTATCGAAGTCTGAACCGAGGCCGTGACGCTGGCGGGCAGCGAGCCGAGCTGGAGACCGTTATTGATCAGCGCGCCGCCATAGCTGATGATCCGGTAGATCCCCGGATCGAAACTGGCGACCGGCGATGAGACGTTCAGCGTGCCGGCCAGCGTCAGGTTCCCACCGACCGCCATCAGGTCGTTGAACGGGCCGCCGACCACATTGGCTTGGCCAAAGTGATAGTCGAGCGTCGACAACGCGGACAGCCCGAGGTTACCGGTGATGGTCAGTGTGCCGGGTCCGCCGCCGAGGGCGGTGTTGCCCGGCGCCAGAACGCCCTCTGCAACGCTGACGTTGCCGCCAAGGGTGCCACCGCCGCCGAGCGTGCCGCCTGATGAGACAGTGAACGTGCTGCTCCCGTTGCCAAGGGTACCGCTCACCAGCAGCGAGCCGCTCGTGGCGCTGGCCGCACCTGAAAACGCGCCACTGTTGCTGGTCAGGTTCGTGGTGCCCGCGCCAGTTTGCTGCACGTTTCCCGCGCCCGTGATCACGCCGGATTCGGTCATCGTCGTACCGGAAGCGGGATCGAAGGCGAGCGTGGCGTTATCGGTCACGTTACCGGTGATTGACCCGTTGGTGG
>NZ_QEOL01000054.1 GCF_003096715.1 Paraburkholderia silvatlantica | reverse complement strand
ACACTGTGGATTGGCATGCAGCGCGTCATGGATGCGGTGATCACCATCCAGATCCTGCGCGACGGGTACGATACTTCTGTATAACGAGATGCCTTAAGCCAGCCGGCACCATTGCTGATTTGGGCCAGGTAGGCGGCGGCCCTTCACGGTAACGAAATATTCAAATTCCTGCCTGAATTGCGCCCGCTAGGCGCAAGATATTGTTTACGATTCAAAGGCGATTGGAGTGGGCAGTACAACAGGTAGCTGTGATCACTCCCAGTGCTGCATGGAATACGTGCGCATATTGGAATTTATCGGTAGAGAGCTTTCTTGTTCTTCCGCATGACAACAGTACTGCAGAGATCCGGCAATGGCATGACGCCCTCGGCCTTATCGGAGAAGAATTCATCGACAGCCTTCTCCGCCCCATCCCAACAGAGACTTCCATAGTCATGCATGAGGATGAAGCCGCCCGGCGACATGCGAGGATAAAAATACTCCAAAGCCGCAACCATCGGAACGTATAGATCGCAGTCGATGTGCACGATGGCGTATTGGCCGTCGTCAGGCAATTGCGTTGCCGTTTCAGGAAAGTGACCCTTCACGAATACGGTCCGCTCCTCACCAACGCGTCGTTTTACAGCTTCAAAGCTCGTATCTTTGAAAATCCCGGACAGGTGCTTTTCGTCATGGTCGAGATCTTCTTCGGGGAAACCTTCGAAGGTATCGAGCAGGTAGAGCGTTCGTTGCTGACGACGCGCGAAGGCGGCCAGGAGTTCGGCGGTATTACCCTGCCATACACCCAACTCGGCGAAATCACCCGGTACCTTTTGCTTGGCTACCAGGTCGGAGATAAGACAGAGCGAATAAAACCGGGCCATGTCGCCGTTGTGGGAATCCAGGCCGTTTGCAAACCTCGCGGCATCCTCTTCCGGCTTTACCAGCCCGCCCAAGGCAACGTACTTCGCATAGTTCTTCGTGTATCGCTCCGGATGCGAAAACTTTCGCTGCGCCTTCCAATCTGATTTCGAATCCGTTACAGGAGCATCGTCTTTCAAAAACTTCCGAGCGGCGTTCAAAAGCGACATAACCTTCCTCCGCGGTAAGGAAGGGTCATTATAGATTAAGGGAGATGCACGGTTGTGCAGCCAATGTGACACCTAGCGGGCAGTTTGCTCAGTGAGCCGCCTTCTTTGCCAACGGGAAACGGTCTAAGCGGGATCGCATGCAAGTGCGAACACAGCCAATGAAATGGAAGGCCAATCGGCTCGGATTCACTTTGGCAGATGACAGATGGGGCTGACCTCAGTCAACACAGGCACATCGTACGTCGGTGACGCGAGGGGCATTTCTTGGCGCACCGCCTCGCCCCCAACGACGAGCGAAGGTAGCGCTTCAACTAAGGCCAGCCATTACCTCGGCAGACAGCCTACCGGTTAATCTTCTCGAGCCGCCCCACCCCATCCACCCGATAGGTGGCGCGCTCAGGGCCGGCGATCAGGTAGCAAGAAGTAAAGAGTGGCAAAAACATATCTGTGCGCCGATAGTGCTCCATCCACGCTGGCATCAGATCGTCAGGCACAACCGAATCCAAAATGACGACGTCGGGAACATCTTTCGCTTCGTCCAATGAAACTTGCAGGTTGTTCACGTACTGACGGGCGAAGGCGATCATCCTATCTGGCGCGGCCCTGGCGCTTTGCACCTGAAGATTGCTAGCAATTACGATTGCAGCGGGCACGGCAACCCAACGCCCAGAGTTTCCGAGTTCGATTCTCGATAAGGCGACAACGCAGGCAATCACGAGGAACGTGATGTTCTCTACGCAGTATCGTGCTTGGTAGGCGCCTTCTGGGAATACAGCGGCACGCTCGATTGCGATCAACGCTGTCGACGCTACGATGTAGCCAACAACACCGCCCCAAACCAGCAGTATGGCCCGTTCTTTTCTTGCGGCTGCAATCATGATGCACAGCACAAGAATGGCCGGAATCAGACCTGCCGCGGGCATGGCAATCCCGTGACTCCCCAATCCAAACATTGCGGCAAGCGTGGTATCCCCAATCTGCGTCCATGCATACGGCGCAATGCTGCCTAGCTTGTACGTTGCTACCGATCCTCCCGGAGCAGGCGAGAATCTGATGACCATCCATGCGTACGGAACGAGAGGGACAAGGAACGGCACAAATACGCGTATCGCATAAGTCAATGCTTCTCGGACTGACACTTCCCTTTGCGTGTAAAGGACGATTCCAGCCAAAAAGATTAACGTGAATACCACCTTTGCCGTGAACAGAAGGGCCATCGCGAAGTAGGCAACGGACATGATACGTCCGCCTCCTGAGGGCCCGCGGCCATCGGGCCCAGCCAGACAAACAGCCGATGCCAGAACGAATGCGGTAGAGAACAGCGTATGAACGGCAGCGCTCCACCAGACCTGAGAGGCGGTCAACTGCGGCGCCATGACATAGATAACGAGGCCGCAGAATATCGCCCAATTCCTGCATCCAAAACGACGGAGCATGACATACATGAGCCATGTCGAAAGCATGGACAGGCCGATCAAGATCGTCATTGCGTAGCCATACCGCATGCCGAACAGATCAAAGAAAGCACCTTGCACCAACCGGTAGCCTGGTGCGACCTGGCCAAACACGTCCCGCACGAGGTACCGGAGAGTTATGCCGCCGTATTCCCGAAAGAGCTCGAAATTTAGAAAATCATCAAGGAAAAATGCAGATGAGTGAACGCGTGACCAAGCCACAAGAGCCTGAAGCGCAAGGATCCCTGCGATGAGCAATCTGCTATTTTTCATGAGATTTATGGCCGAGAAAGGCGAATTTTAGCAAATACCGCCAATTGCACGTTCAGGACCTCGTTGGAGTGCATGCTCGCAAAACAGCGAGTAATACGACTTTCCCGCTCGCCACACTAGCGGTTAATAAGGTCGCGCACCATGCCAGCCACACCGTCGGCAAAGCGTTGGTAACTCCTGGTGCGCGCCTCTCTCATGATCGAAACAACCCGTTGTATCGGATTGCGCGGGAACCCGCTCCGGCGGATAAAGTGCTGCTCGGCTTCGGTTAAAATCACCAACGCGTCAGCGCGAGCAAACTGTGTTTCGACCAGTCGCTGGTGCAATACCCCGAATCGTGAGACCTTGCGCTCAAGATACCGGTCGCGCGGCAACGCAATCGCACGCCGCACATAAGCGGCGAGCCATGAAATCCTCCCCGTTGGGACGCCAATTGCATTGCGGCCATGTTGCCGATAGCGGACTAGATTTTCCGGCAACATCGCGACCGCTTTCCACGCCGCTGCACAGGCCGCGAGCCACTCGTCATGGAGCCATTCGGAAGGGAAAGGCAACGCCAAGGCAAGCAGTTCGCACCGGAATGCAGTGGCCGTCCCCGTCACGAGATTGCGGCGGCAATAGACTTCGAAGAAGCGCTGCTGCTGAACGAGCGCGCGTTCTGCAGATGAGAGATACAGCGACTGGAATAGCGTTTGTCCGAGATCCCGGTCATCCTCGTCAATCAAGATCGCATCGGAATGCGCGAGAAGTGCCCCAGAGTGTGTCTCCAGGTAGGAGGCCATGACAGCGATCTTGTCATGCGCCCAAACGTCATCCTGATCGGCAAGAAAGATAATGCTGGTATCGAGCGCGCGTATTGCTTGTTCGAAGTTGCGCGCCACACCTAACCGCTTCTCATTGCGCAGCAGCGCGACCCGTATGCCCGTAGACGAGCGTACACGTTCACTCCACTCGACAAGATGTTCCCAGGTGCCGTCGTCGGAGCGGTCATCGCTCACAACGATCTGATCCGGCAGGCGCGATTGATCGGTGAAAGACCGCAGTTGCGCATCCAGGAACGCGATACCGTTGCATGTACACATTGCGATGCCAACGGACGTCGCAGGGGAAGTCGTCACGCTCATCTGGAAAGGAAGAAAGTCAGGGGCTGGGTCAACAAGCAAGTGCAAAGCGCGCCGCTACGTCAAAGCAACGCACCGCCGGTGTCGTTCAGCCGGTTTTCCGGGCTCGCCCGAGGGCGCATTTCACGTGCGAGCCGTGGTACGGCCAGGCCCCATACGTCGGTCATTCTGTTCCGAGCGTCACTGCAGGAACGCCGGGCACCCAAAGCCGCCTTGCTCACAGGCGACCTTGCGCGCCGCAGCATCGTCAACGTCGGTCGGTAATTATCCGGCGTAACCGGTGCTTTACTGTTCCTAACGCGGGCCTCCCCGAATTGACCGGTTCATCGCTCTCTTTCGCCGAACGAGCGGTATCCTCGTTCTCTTTCGCCGAACGAGCGGCATCGCTCTCTTTTGCCGAACGAGCAGCATCCTCACTCTCTTTCGCCGCTCGTGCGGTCGCAAGCTCGGTACGCAACTCCTCCCGCTCCCGCCACAGTATGCCGGATTGCGCACGCGCAGCCTGGAGAATCCGGTACGCGCCCTCGTCCTTCACACGCTGGACCCGCTCGAGCAACGCCAACGCGCGCGCGTACTCCTCGCTGCCTTGCAGCGCGAGAACGTTCTTCACGTCGGCGATCGCGTCACGCGTTTCTTCAAGATAGCGTCGCCCACGCCGACCGTCCGGCTCAAGGTAGGTTCCTTCGCACCATTCGTTCCACGAATGGAGGAACACAATCCGCTCCTCAGCGGGGTAGCGCCTGTAGGTGTCGAGCAATGCCTGTGCGAGCCACAACCGGTAAGAGTCGCCTTCCGTATTGACGTGTACAAGCGCCCGCGAACCATAGCGCGGGGTATTGTCCCAAGGCAGCATCACGGTGCGCCACCGGCGGTACTCCGGCGCCGGCCGACTCATGTGGAATCGCGCAAATCTGTCGTAGTCGACGATCCGACCGGTGAAATTCTCCGGGAGGTCGAGCGAGTCGGTCTCACGGCTAAGCACGTCGGAAGGCACCACGTTCGAAGGAATCTCGTAGCTCGCATCGAAGCCGAGTTGTCGCGGTTGTGGCGGCTCAGGCGTCCAGTCGTCGACCATCACCAGATAGATTCCGGGGAATCCGCGGCGGACCATCTCGTCACGCCAGATCTCGGTAGTGCTGAGAATGTCTGGGAACAAATGTGCCTTGTAAATGCACAGCACCGGCCTGCCGTTCACTTTCGTGTAACGGTCGTCCTCAAAAACGGGCATCAGTTCCCGGATGAAAGCAACGTCATCTTCCTTCGAGTGCTGCTGCGCGATGATGACCTCGTTGTCGCCGCCATCCCAGCGCTTGCTCCAGTTCTCATTTGCCCAAAGGAAGAAAAACGGCATTTTCAGATCGGAATTGATGTAATTCTCGATCGGCTTGTAAAGCAGCTTCTTGCCGTGAAAATAGTAATAGTAGAAGCACAGGCCTGAAATGCCGTACTCCGTCGCCAGTTCGACCTGCTGGCGCATGACGTCGAACGAGCGCAAATCGTAATAGCCAAGTTCACCGGGAATCTTCGGCTGGTAATGACCCTTGAAGAGCGGCTTTGCCTTGATGACGTTGTTCCACTCGGTAAAGCCGGGGCCATGTGCCCAATTGTTCTCGGGAATCGGGTGGAATTGCGGCAGATAGAACGCGAACGTACGAGGCAGTTCGGCATCCGGCACCTGGGCCTCCCGCGACGACAGCGCGATGGAGGGCTGCTCCAGCGCGTCCGACAGGCGCGGAGGATCCGCGTATAGCGAACGGCCGCTGCCCTCAAGCTTGAGGTCGTGCTGCCTCCCTGCCGGCTGTGTCTGCACCGCGCCAGCGCGACCTTCGAGTTCGCCGAAACGTATGTAATGTAGCACCGGGTTCATGCCCGAAGCGGCCACATCCCCATTGCGCTTAAGGTACTGCTTGGCATCGAAATCTGGACCGGGACGGTACCCAAGCGCACCGCCGATGGTCAGGTAGTGCTCGGCCGGATCCATTTTTGACATCTCGACGTCCGGGTGGTGCAACAGGTACCAGGCCGGATCGTAAAGGGAAGACTGACGCAACAGCGCGATGTCCGTATCGTCAAAGGCGATCGCCTTTGGCAGCGCCTTGGGCGCCGGGCTGCTCACTGTGCCCTCCCCTCGTCCGTTGAGAATATTGGCTACATAGTGCGTGGCCTCGATGACATCCTGGACCGGCAACTCGCGCGCGGGGCCGAGCAGGTTGCGGGCGAGTTTGACCTCCGGCGCGTCGCTGCCGTAAAGGCCCGTATAGGGCGTGTATTGACGAAACGCACCCATGCGGCCGAGCAAGACGACGCCAGGCGTGCATACCGCGTTCGCGAGATGCGACGGGCCGCTGTCGACGCCGATAAAGAAGCGTGCGCGACGAATAATCTCCGCGGTTGCGAGAATGCTCGTACGGCTCCTCAGATCGATAGCCAGTGCGGCCAACGGCGAAGGTTCGCCTTCCTTGCTCACTCCGATCTCCACGATCGGCAGTTTCAGTTCCGTCGCAATCCAGCGCGCCAAAGCCTGCCAGTTTTCACTAGTCCAGTCTTTGTCGACATTGTTCGACTCGCGGTGAATCACGCAGTACTGCTCCGGAAGTTCCAGCGAGTCAACCGCACGGCGGTTTGCGTCGTCGATGTAAAGCCGCGGGGGCGCGGAAAGCTTCGGCAGCCCGGCGCCCATCGTGAACGCTTCGAGCAACGCGCCATAGTCCAGCCATTCGTAGGCGTTAATGAATGGATTGCCCTGCTCCTTGATCAACGGAACCCGACAATGCGAACAGATCCGGTAATTGACGTGCAGATCGACGACCTTATCGTACCCCCCATGCCGGGAGATCTTGATCCAGTCTGTCAGGCAATCGACGGCCACCGTCTCATCGACGTAAGGATTCGAATCAATAAGCTCGCGATACACTTTGTTGACAACCCATGCCACGGTGCTGTCGGGGTATTTCATCTTCAGATAGCGGGCAACCGGCTCACACGCGACGATGTCGCCGATATGCTCTACCAGACCGATAACGATTCTCATCCTTTCATCGCCTCAAAAACGTTCCTACCAACCCGAAGGCCCCGGTGTATCTTTCGATCCGCGACCACATTCGGTCAGCGATCTGTATTCTTTTTGCTTAACGCGCGAAGTGGTGCCGTTAGGCGCCAACTTAGCGACTGTCGGACCTGCTCGACAGTCCTCGTCAGTTCCGCCGAAGCTTCCCGTGCCGAACGCTCCGACTCCGTCGCGTGAACGACTTCTGCGCGGAGCTGGACCACCTCAGCACGTAGTCTGCTGTTCTCTTCCGCCATCTCAGCAATCTTGCGTTCACGCTGGTCGAGTTCCTGCGCGTGCTGCTCTTTCAAATCCCGCACAATTCGCTCTTCCTTCTCTGCTGCCGGGCGGACCGACTCCCTCAATGCGACAGCAGCGTCCAGCGCTGCGACGCCACCTGAGCGCGCGGCCGCGCTGGCGCGCAGTACCTCATGGTCATACTGCGGCTTATTCAGCAGTGCAAGCGCCAGGTCGTCTGCGGTCTCAATATCGAGCAGCAGTTCACAAGGACGAACTGAGTAACCTTCGAGCGGATCGGACGCCTCGGACGTTCCCACAAGCGCGACTTCCCGTGCTCCCATGAAAACGTTCCGGCTGCAGTGCAGAAAATTATCCTCGTTGAACGCCAGTACAACATGTGCCCGGACCCGATATCCGTACTCCCTCAACAACCTGAAACAGCGCAGACCGTCTTCGAGCGAGTTACACTCCGCATAAATCGCAGGTTCATGGCGGCGAATCAATTCCCCAGCGCCGCGCAAGACCATGTCCTCCATACCCTCCACGTCGATCTTGACCAGCGCACAGGAAGCGACAGGCAGTTCGTCGAGGGCGATCGACTTCACCCAGAATTCCGCTGCGCCGCTGGACTCTTGATGCCCCGCCCCCGGTACGAATACGTCCCGCAACGATGCGCTGCCGTAGCTCGCCGGCGTTTCGATATCGATCGCGGGAATATGCTCTTCCTTCCCCACCTCGGAAGCGATCGCGTTTTCGGCCCTGACGTTCGTGAGGCCGTTATCCTGGATGTTTCGGCTCAGCAATTCAAAGCTGCGTGCCTGCGCCTCGATTGTAACGACATGTCCATGCTCCCCCACATGACGGGCGAACGCTAGGGTATGCGTACCAATATAGCCACCAACGTCTATAACTGTGTCGCCTGGATGCACCATTGACAACATGAAACTTAATTCGTTTTGCGCCCATTCGCCATACAGACGTAACGAATCGCTGATAGCCCCCGTATCGTTAGCGAATAGTGTTACCCGCCCATGACGAGTATCAACCGTTTCGAACAAATTGTCCGATTGCATCAGCCTCTCCGACACTTCTTTCGGCAACTTAATTGCCTGTTATTTAACTAGCCTACGTGCGACGCTGCGCAGCAACGCAAATCAGGCTCGCTACTGCGCAAGCCAACGCACGTAACGATCCACCCCTTCCTGCACCGTCAGGAACGGCGCGTCGTAGCCCGCTGCGCGCAGCTTCGACTGGTCCGCTTGCGTGA
>NZ_QEOL01000053.1 GCF_003096715.1 Paraburkholderia silvatlantica | reverse complement strand
CCCGCGGCCGAAGACGCCGAGTTCCGCCGCTTCCTCGCCTCGCTCGGCTATCCGCACTGGGAAGAGACGAGCAATCCGGCGTACCGGTTGTTCCTGCAATGAAAATAGTCAGTCGTCCCACCAATCGGGAAACCTGCATCTGAAGCGCATAAAGAGCGAAGCGAGTGCAGGAAAACACCAGGCCCGGCAGCAGTGCGCGTCAGTATACTGAGCCACTGCTGCCGGGCCTGGTCGCCTCGGGAAGATTGGGCGCCGTGCGTCGGACTCACCTGGAGGAAGACAAACATGTTGCGCATCGCTCTTGGCTGTCTGATGGCTCTTTCCACAATGGTCGCCGGCGCGCTGCCCGGCGTGGCGCACGCGGATGCGGCGCATCCCGTCGTCGCGCTGCTGCCCGGCGTCACCGATCCCTTCTACTTCACGATGCATCGCGGCGCAGAGCGCGCGGCGAAGGAAGACAACATCCAGTTGCTGTTCCAGGTGCCGAAAGCCTGGAACACCACGGAGCAGGTGCCGATCCTCAAGGCCTTCATCGCGAAGCGTCCCGACGTGCTGCTCGTCTCGCCCGTCGACAAGCAGCAGCTCATCGGTCCGCTCAAGGAAGCCGCCGACGCCGGCATCAAGGTCATCACCGTCGATACCTATATCGGCGATGGCCGCTATCAAACCGGCAAGGGCGACGCCGACTTCCCGCTTTCCTATATCGCTTCGGACAACCTGGAAGGCGGCCGAGTGGCGGCGCGGGCACTCGCCAAGGCGATCGGCGACAAGGGCACCGTCTATTGCGAGAACAACAAACCGGGCATCTCCAGCACCGACGCGCGCGCGCAAGGTTTCATGGAAGAGATGAAGAAGCACCCCAACATCAAGGTGCTCGAGACGCAGTACAACGAGGACGATGCCAATCGCGCCGCCTCGCACGTGGCAGCGGTGCTCGCGCGCAATCCCGACCTCGCGGGCGTATTCGGCGCCAACACGTTTTCGGGCGCAGGCGCGGCGCAAGGCGTGAAGAACGCGGGCAAGCAGGGCGTGGTGAAGGTCGTCGTGTTCGACGCCGTGCCGGGCATCGACGAGCAGATCAGAAGCGGCCTCGTCGATATCGCCATTGCGCAGCTTCCCGACGAAATGGGCTATGACGCAGTGAAGTTCGCCGCGGACGCCATCCACGGCAAGAAGATTCCCACCTACAAGGGCACGGGCTTCGTGGTGCTTGACAAGTCGAACATCGACAAGCCGGAGACGAAGCAGTATATCTATTCGAACTAAGCCACGCGAACAGGGCCACATGAACGACAAACGACTCGACAGGCTCGCGCTCGTCAGCAAGGTCTGGCCGTGGCTCTTTCTCGGCACGCTGCTCGTCTTTTTCGAGGCGTGGGCGCGCATCTCGGCGCATCGGTCGTTCGTGTTCAACGCTTACAACCTGCAGTCGATCGGGCTTGCCGCGAGCGCACCGCTGTTGCTGGCCATCGGTCAGACCTTCGTGATCATCACCGCCGGCATCGACCTTTCGGTGGGCTTCGTGATGGGGCTCGCGGCGGTGTGCGTCGCACAGTTCACGATTCCCGGCGGCGAATCGCCGTGGATCCTGCTGATGTCGATTCCTCTCACGGTTCTCGTGTGCCTGATTCCAGGCTTCGTGAACGGCGTATTGATTGCGCGCCTGGGGGTGCCCGCTTTCATCGGCACACTCGGCATGTATGGGGTCGCCCGCGGCGTGGGCTTTCTCGCCGCGGGCAGCGGCATGACCGTCTCCGTCAACAATCCCGGGCTCGCGTGGCTCGGCGGCGGCTGGACGCCCGTGATTCTCACGGCCGTGCTGCTCGTCATCATGCACTTCGTGCTCTCGCAAACGCGCTTCGGTCAGTACACCTATGCGATAGGCGGCAATCCGCAGTCGGCGGTGCGCGCAGGCATCAACGTGCGCCGTCATCTGTTCGCGATCTATCTGATCGCGGCGGCTTTCGCGGCGGTGGGCGGCATCGTCTACACGGCGCGCTTTGCCGCGGGCGCGGCCAATGCGGGCGAGCCCATGCTGCTCGATTCGATCGCGGCGGTCGTGATCGGCGGCGCGAGTCTCTTTGGCGGCACCGGCAACGTCGTCGGCACGCTGATCGGCGCGCTCATCATCGCCGTGATCGAATTCGGGCTCGTGTTCATCGACGTCAACGCGTTCTGGCAATTCATCGTGGTCGGCATTGTCATCATTCTTTCGGTGCTGATCGACCAGTACAAGGATCGGCTCGGAGGCGCGCAATGAGCGGCGCGAGCGACACGCCGATTCTGGAGGCGCGTGACGTCTCGATCCGGTTTGGCGGCGTGGAGGCGCTCAAGGGCGTGTCGTTGCGGCTGATGCCGGGCGAAGTGCTCGCGCTCGCGGGCGACAACGGTGCGGGCAAGTCCACGCTCATCAAGATCCTCTCGGGCGTTTATCGCGCCGATGCGGGCGATCTGCATTTCGATGGGCGTCCGCTTCAGCTGCGCGATCCGCAGGATGCGCGCTCGCAGGGCATCGAAACCATCTATCAGGATCTCGCGCTCGCCGACAATCTCGACGTGGGCAGCAACATCTTCCTCGGCCGCGAGCCCGTGCGACGGCTATTCGGCCTCCAGGTGATCGACCGGCCGCATATGGCGCGGGTGGCGCGCGAAGTGCTCGAGCGGCTCGATATCGTGATTCCGCCGCGCAAGCTCACGGGCCCCGTGAAAATGCTCTCGGGCGGCCAGCGCCAGGCCATTGCCATCGGCCGCGCGATTTACTGGAACGCGCGCGTGCTCATCATGGACGAGCCCACCGCGGCGCTCGGCGTGCCCGAGCAACGCAAGGTGATGGAGCTGATCCGCGGGCTCAAGGCGCAGGGCGTGGCCGTGATTCTCATCTCGCACAACCTGCACGATATCTTCTCCGTGGCCGAGCGCATCGTCGTGCTGCGGCGCGGCGAAGTAGCGGGCGAGCGGCGCGTGGCCGAAACCGACGGCGACGAGATCGTGCGGCTGATGGTAGGCGACACGTATTCAAACGGCGCGCACTGAAACCCGACGTGATGGGTTCGCCTGCGCGGCGCGGGCATTCGATGGACAATGTCGGCTCGAACCCTTACCGCATTCCTGCTTCCGCCATGAACGACCTCGATCCCGCCGATATCACGAGCTGGCACGCCCACGTCTATTTCGACGCGGCGACGCGCGACGCCGCATGGACCTTGCGCGAGGCGATCGAAGCCCGCTTTGGCGAGATCGTGCAGATCGGGCGCTTTCACGAGCGCCCGGTTGGGCCGCATCCGATGTGGTCGTATCAGCTCGTCATTGCGCGAGAGCATTTCACGACGGTCGTCGAATGGCTCACGCTCAATCACGGCGCGCTCGACGTATTCGTGCATCCGAACACCAGCAATGCCCTGCGCGATCATCGCGACGCTGCCGTGTGGATCGGCCATTCGCACAGGCTCGATCTCGGCGCGCTCGGCGGCTGACCGCATTGCCGATTGCGCCGCCCTGTCGCCTGCGGCGCGGCGCAATCCCCGACACTCCGGCGGACCTCAGTGCCCGAACGACTCGGTCCTGGCCGCCGGCGATCCGCTCGCCTGCGGCCGCGCGGCCTGCTTGATGAGCAGCGCCGCGCCGGCAATGAGACCGGCGACGGCAACTGTCGCGAAGATGCCTGCAAACGTGAAGTGCCGGCGCGCGAGTTCGGCCACGAGGAACGAGCCCGCAATGCCGCCGAAGCGCCCGATGCCGAGCATCCAGGCCACGCCGGTGCCGCGTCCCTGGGTGGGGTAGAACGCGGCGGCGAGCGCGGGCATCGACGATTGCGCCGTGTTCATCAGCACGCCGGCCACGAACACCACGAGCACGAGCAGGGCCACGTTGCCGGCCGCCTGGCCGATGAGCCACACCGAAAGCGCGGTGAGTACGTAGCACGCGGCGATGATGCGGTTCGCGTTGAAGCGGTCCATCAGCATGCCGCTCAGCACCGCGCCCACACCGCCGAGCGGGAAGAGCGCCGAAATCAGCGTGGCGCTCGACGCTGTGAGGCCGGAGTCCTTGAGCAGGAGGGGCATCC
Source organism: Paraburkholderia silvatlantica (assembly GCF_003096715.1). Lineage (GTDB taxonomy): Bacteria > Pseudomonadota > Gammaproteobacteria > Burkholderiales > Burkholderiaceae > Paraburkholderia > Paraburkholderia silvatlantica. Next base: position 9,908 of record NZ_QEOL01000053.1, on the reverse strand, counting down.
AGTTGATCGACGCGTAGAAGATCACGAGCCCCATGAAATACGCGACCCACAGCATCACGGAGCCGACGAGGTACATCGGCGAGAGCACGACGCCGAGCCCCTTGCTCCGCGTCTGCGGGGCGTGCTCCGTCATCGTGAACACCTGCGCGTTGGCGGCGTCGGGCGAGATGCGCGCGAGCGCGGCGCGAATACGCTCGACGCTCAGTTGATTCGCCACCATGTAGCGCACCGATTCCGGCATGCGCAGGAACAGCGGCACGGCAAGCACGAGCGGCGTCACGCCGCCGAGCACGAGCACGCTGCGCCAGCCGAAGTGCGGAATCATCCACGCCGCGAGAAAGCCGCCGCAGGCCGCGCCGAGCGGAAAGCCGCAGAACATCAGATTGATCACGGTGGCGCGGTTCCGGTCGGGGCAGAATTCGCCCATCATCGTGACCGCATTCGGCATGGCGGCGCCGAGGCCGACACCCGTGATGAAGCGCAGCCACGTGAGCTCGCCGATGCTGGTGGAGAACGCCGAACCGAGGCAGGCCACGCCGAACAGCAGCACCGCGCCGACCAGCATGGCGCGTCGCCCGAGGCGGTCGGAGAGCGGTCCGGACGCGAGTGCGCCGCAAGCGAGGCCGAAGAGCGCCGCACTCAGCACGGGCGCGAGCGCGGGCTTGGGGATGCCCCATTCGCCGAGCAGCGAAGGCGCGATGAAGCCGATCGCGGCGGTATCGAAACCGTCGAGCAGGACGATGACGAAGCACGTCGCGAAAATGAACCACTGGAACGGCGAAAACGGATGCTCGTTGATGAAGGTCTGGACGTCGACGGCACGCGGCTGGCCCATGGTTTTGTCTCCTGTCGACTGAGGGTGTCGTTGTATCGGCTCGCCGTGGCGAGCCGCTTTTTTCTGGTTTGCCTTACAACCTGGAATAGTAACCGCAGCGCGGTGTTTGCTGGAGATCATCATCGGGTGCGACGGGCGGCTGTCTGCCGGCCTGAGAGCAGCACGGCGAGCACGCGCGTGCTGCAAGCGTGTCGCGTTGCGCGACAAGGAGTTCCAGATGAAGCCTTTCTTCGCCCACGCGGCCGTGCCGTGCCTCATGGCAGGCGCGATGCTGGCAGGTGCGCCCGGCCAGGTTTTTGCCCAACTCGCGCCGAATGACGATCTGCGCGCGCCGCAAAATAGCCTCGCGCTCATGCCGGGCGCCCAGCCCGGCAGCGAATACCCGACCCACGGCAATCGCCAGGCCGGCGAGATGCCGGTCGGCCCCACCGATCCGCGCGGCCAGCTCGCGAACGGCCACCCGAACAACGCCGAGGCGGGCGGCTACGGCGCGCCGTTGGCGGGCGTGCGCACGGGTGGGCCAGGCGGCGCGGGCATGTAGCGACTGGCGGCTTCAGGTCCGCTCGGGCTGCCAGGCAAGCTGGGCTTCGAGCGTTTCGCCGGGAGCGAGGACGGTGCCGCCCACGTCGATGCGCTGCACGGTTCCTTCGTGACACAGATTGAGCCAGTCCGTCGTGTTGCTGACGGGCTCCGCGCAGAAGTACGGCAGGCCTGGCGGACAGAAGATCACGAAGAAGTCGAGCGGGGTGCTCGCTCGCAGCGCGAGACGACGGCCTTCGTGCGGCCACTCGATGACCGCCTCGTGGCGCCAGCCGGAGAAGTTGTTGTCGAGATCGAAGTCGTCGACGATCAGGCCGGCCTGCAGTGCGTCGACGGCAGGGTGGGCGCTGAGCGAGACCGGCAGCACTTCCGTGTCGATTTCCCACATGGCGCGCACGCGCGCGGCGATACGCGTGCCGGGCGGACGCGGATAGTACGGGTGATGGCCGAGACCAAACGGCATGGGCCGCGCGGCCAGGTTGCGGGCCCACAGGCGCACGGTGAGGCCGCTCTCGTCGAGCGCGAGGTACTGGCGCGCTTCATAGCGAAACGGCCAGCCTGTGCCGACGTGTGCATCGGCCTTGCGTGATGCGTGGATTTCGTGCGCTTCATGTGGCGCGTTCGGCTCATGCAGGAAGTGCAGCGTGAGCGTGTCGGCCGTTTGCGCCTCCACCGTCCAGGGCCGCCGCCATGCGTGACCGTGCAGCGCGTGGCGCAGCGCGCCGGTGCCGCTTGGCAAGTCGATCATCTCGCCTTCGAAGCGGAATCGCCCGTCGCGGATGCGGTTGCAGTACGGCATCAGCGGAAAGCTCGCCATGCCGAGCGGATCGCGCGCCTCGATGGCGGCGCGCGTGGCGGGACGCAGCCAGTGTGACGCCGGGGTCTTGCCGGCAACGTCGTAGAACGCGGCGATCGAGCCGCCGACGGTCGGCGCGACGAGCACGCGCGCATCGCCGTGGGCGAGCGTGACGAGCTGGCCGTCATCGAGCGCGGCGGCGTCGAAGGCGATTTCCGGGGGCGACGAGGATGTCGGTCGGGCAGTCAAATGAGCGTTCTCCGGTGTCTTGCTTTATTACTAATAAAAAATAATATAGCCGCTGAAATCGCTGATGATGAAACAAAAAAATGGTGACATACGCCAATTGATGGCCCAAATTATTAGTGTTACGCTTCGGGCCAACAGCACGGCTCCGAGCGCGCGCCGCCGCGCCGCGCAGCCCTCCCGCAGTCCCCCCTCAGATCCGATGAAAAAATCGACGCAACGCCGCCCGACCATGACCGACATCGCGAAGGCCGCAGGCGTGTCGCAATCGACGGTTTCCCTCGTGCTCAACGGCGCGGTCGGCGCCAAGCTTTCTGAAGCGACGCGCCTGAAGGTGCACGAAGTCGCGCAGTCGCTTGGCTACCAGTTGCCGATCCGTGCGGTGCAGACGCCCGCTCCGGCAGGCGAGCGCAATCTCATCGTCTATCTCGCCGACGAAGTCTCGACGAGTCCGCATCCGGTCGTGAGCATCGACGGCGCGCGCGACGCCGCCTGGAACAACGGCTGTCTGCTCGCGGTGTTCTCGACGCATGGCAACGCCCAGATGGAGCAGCAGGTACTGCAGACACTCGCCATGCCGAACGTGCTCGGCGCGATCTACGCGACCGTATACACACGTAAGGTCACGGTGCCGCCCGCGCTGCTGAAGGTGCCGGCCGTGCTGCTCAACTGTTACGCCTCCGATCACGCGCTCTCTTCGGTCGTGCCGGCCGAAGTGGCGGGCGGTCATACGGCAACCGAATATCTGATCGAAGCGGGGCACCGGCGCATCGGGTTCATCAACGGCGAAACCTGGCAGGACGCCGCGAAAGACCGTCTCAAGGGCTATCGCCAGGCGCTTGCGACCGCGGACCTGCTGTTCGACGAGCGCCTCGTGCGCGATGGCGACTGGAGTTCGGGCAAGGGTTTCGAGCTCACGCTCTCGCTGATGCGCGAACCGAATCCGCCCACGGCGATCTTCTGCGCCAACGACCTGACGGCGATCGGCGCGATCGAAGCGCTCAAGCAACTCGGGCTGCGCGTGCCTGAAGACGTTTCGGTGATGGGCTACGACGACCAGGAAATCGCGCGCCACACCCACCCGCCGCTCACCACTGTCGTGCTGCCCAACTACGAGCTCGGGCGCTGGGCCGTCGAGACGCTGCTGCAGGAAGAACAGAACCGCAGCGCCGGCGCGCCGGTGCGCCACCGCACCGTCAAGCTCGACGGGCCGCTCATCGAACGGACCTCGGTGTGCGCGCCAGACCCCGCTTCCCCCGTGAATACCCTCATTAATATCTCCGAAAATTGACTGGTAATATTAGTAGAAGAGGTGGCCGTAATTATTCTGTGCGGCGCGTCGCGCGCCGTGCTGGATGAATCAGGAAAGACAACAAGAACCGCGGTGGGGCCGACGGCCCGCGCCGCCGATGTCATTCATCGCTTTGCGTGGGACCAGCGTCCGTGCCGCGGCATGCGCTCTGGCCGACAAAGGAGACAGCCATGCGTCATCAACGAATCCAGTCCGCCCTCATCGCCGCCGGTTTTTGCTTCGCGAGCGCGTTCGCCGCGAGCGCTTACGCGCAGTCCAATGCCGGCGCGCAGAAAGTCCAGTCGAATTCCAGCGAGAGCTGCACGAATCCCAAGCCCGGCGGCAAGAAGCTGAGCGACATGGTGGTGGGGTTCTCGCAATCGGAGAATGAACAGAACCCGTTCCGGGCGACTGAAACCGCCTCGGTTCGCGCTGCGGCGAAGGAAGCGGGCGTGAAGCGCCTGCTCTATACGAACGCGAACGCCAACCAGGCCAAGCAGGTTGCCGACATCGAAAGCATGATCAACCAGGGCGCCGAGGCGCTCATCATTGCGCCCAACGATTCCACGGGCCTGCAGCCCGCGCTCGCCCAGGCGCGTGCGAAGGGCATTCCCGTCGTGACGATCGACCGGCAGACGGCGGGCACGGTGTGCGACGACTTCATCACGTTCCTCGGCTCCGACTTCTACAAGCAGGGCGAGCGCGCGGCGAAGGCGCTGGCCGACGCCACGGGCGGCAACGCGATCATCGCGGAGATCCAGGGCGGCTACGGCAACACGGTGGAAAGCCAGCGCACGGACGGCTTCGCGAACGGCCTCAAGCCCTATCCCGGCATGAAGATCATCGCTGCGCAAACCGCGAACTGGTCGACGACCGAAGCGCAGAAAGTGATGGAGCAGATCCTGCTCGCGCATCCGGACGTCAACGCCGTCTACACCCACGCCGACACGATGACGGTCGGCGCGATCAAGGCGTTGCGCCAGGCCGGCAAGCTCAACGGCGTAAAGATCGTTTCGATCGACGGCACGAAGGAGATCGTCTCGGATATCTCGAACGGCATCGTTGCCGCCGACGTCGAAACGAACCCGCGCTTCGGTCCGCTCGCCTTCAAGTCGCTGGAAGACTATCTCGCGGGCAAGCCGGTGCCGCAAAAGCAGATCATGGACGACGCGCTCTTCGACCGGAACAACGCGCAGCCCTCGCTCGCGCAGGGCAAGGTCTACTGAGCCGCGCGCGCACGATGACGACGAGCGACCCTGCCAATCGCAGTGACCGCGCCGGTTCCGCCGTGACCACCGCACGCGCCGTGCTCGAAACGCACGGCGTTTCGAAGACCTTCGGCGTGGTGCGCGCGCTGCGCGACGTCTCGCTCACGCTGCGCGCGGGCGAGGTGCACGGCCTCGTGGGCGAGAACGGCGCGGGCAAGTCCACGCTGATCAAGGTCCTCACGGGCTTTCATTCGCCCGATTCGGGCGCGCTCACACTCGACGGCGCGGACGTCGCGTTCGACAGTCCGCGCGCCGCGCAGGGTGCGGGCGTGTGCGCCGTGTATCAGGAAATCAACCTGATACCGGAGCGCAGCGTGGCCGATAACATCTTTCTGTGCCACGAACCAAAACGATTCGGGATCCTGATCGACAGAAAGCGCATGCTCGAGCGCGCCGCCGGGATCGTGCAGCGCTACCGGCTCGCGGTCGACCCGGCCGCGCGTCTCGGTTCGCTCGGGCTCGGCGCGCAACAGATGGTGGCGATCGCGCGCGGCGTTTCGCTGGGCGCGCGCGTGCTGATTCTCGACGAGCCGACTTCGGCCCTGAGCGGAGCGGAAGTGGACGTGCTGTTCGACGTCGTCGATCGCCTGCGCGCCGAGGGCATTGCGCTGCTGTTCGTGAGTCATCGGCTGTCCGAATGCTACCGGCTGTGCGATCGCTTCACGGTGATGCGTGACGGCGCGGTCGTGCGCACGGGTACGCCTGAAGAACTGCCGCGCGCGGCGTTGATTGCAGCCATGCTGGGCCGCGAAAGCGTGGGCGAGCATGCGTGGGCCGGACGCTCGGGCAGCGCCGATGCCGATGCCAACGCGACACCCGCGCTGGCCGTCGATCATTTGCAGTGGGGCAACCGCGTGCGCGACGTGTCGCTGCGCGCGGCCCGCGGGGAGATCGTCGGCCTGGCCGGCCTGCTCGGTTCGGGCCGCACGGAAACATTCAAGACGATCTTCGGCGCGCAGAAGGCCGATGGCGGCGAGGTCGACATCGCCGGCCGCGCGCTCACACACGCAAATCCGGCGCGCTCGATCGCGCGCGGGCTCGCCTTCCTTTCCGAAGACCGCCGCGCGGAAGGCATCTTTGCGCGTCTCACGGTGCGCGAGAACATCGTCGCGAGCCTGTTGCCGCGCATTTCGCGCTTCGGCTTCATCTCGCGTGCGAAGGAAGCGCAAGTGGTGCGGGAGTCGATCGAGCGGCTCGGCATCAAGACAGCCGGTCCCGGCGCGCTCGTCACGACGCTCTCGGGCGGCAACCAGCAAAAGGTGCTGATCGCGCGCTGTCTGTCGACCCGTCCAACGGTGCTGCTGCTCGACGATCCCACGCGCGGCATCGACGTCGGCGCGAAGGAGGAGGTGCATCGCGTCGTGCAGGAGCTTGCGCAGGAGGGGCTCGCGGTGGTGGTCACGTCGTCGGAGATGGAGGAACTGCTTGCGCTGACCGACCGCCTCGTCGTACTCAATGAAGGCGCGACCAAGGGCGGCATGCCGACCGTCGGCGCGCACCCTGACGACGTGCTCGCCGTGCTGGCCGGCGCCGTACCCGGCGATAGCGACGGCCACCTTGGCGGCACCGCGTGAGCGAGCCCGCGCCAAACCCGCCACAATCCACGACAACCGCTCCGATGGCGACCAACCTTGAATCGAACGAGGCAAGCTTGAGCCCCTCGAATCCTTCGAACTCCTCGAGCCGTTCTGTCTCGCCTGCCTCCGGCGCCGCAGCGCGCGCGCAAACCTGGCGCACCGTGCTGCGCGAGCAAAGCGTGTACTTCGCGCTTGCCGCGCTCGTCGCGTTCAACCTCGCCGTGACGCCCGGCTTCTCGAATCCCTTCGCGGCGCGCAGCCTGCTGTTCGAAGCGGCGCCGATCGTGCTGATTGCGCTGGGCCAGAATCTCGCGATTGCGACGCGCGGCATCGATCTCTCCGTCGGATCGGTGATGGCGCTCGCCAGCGCGTCGATTGCCGTGTTCCTGCCGTATGGCGTGGGCGCGGCGCTCGTGGGCGCGGTCGCAGTGGGCGCCGTAGCCGGCTTGTGCAACGGGTTCCTCGTGGGGCTGCTCGCCATCGATCCGCTGATCTCGAGCCTCGCCTTGCTGGTCGCCGCGCGCGGGCTCGCGCAGGCACTGCTCGGCGGCTCGCGCGTGAATCTGCCCGACACGCCCGCGTTCGATTTGCTCGGCGCTGGCGCGCTCGGCCCGCTGCCCGTCGTCATGCTGATCGCGCTTGGGCTCGCGGTCGTGGTGGCGTTCGTGGTGCGGCGCACGACCTTCGGGCGCTATGCGATTCTCGTGGGTGCGAGCCGCGGCGCCGCTTTTCTCGCGGGCATTCCCGTGCGGCGCACGCTCTTTCTCGTCTACGCAGTGAGCGGCACGCTCGCCGGACTCGCCGGCGTGTTCGCGTCGTCGCGACTTGGCGCGGCGGATCCCAACTATGTGGGTGTGAACTTCGAGCTCGATGCGATTGCTGCCTCGGTCATCGGAGGCACGCCGCTTTCGGGCGGACGCATCTCGATTGTCGGCGCGGTGTTCGGCGTGCTGCTGCTCCAGGTGCTCGACGCGAGTTTCATCATGAACAACATCAGCTTCACCTACGCGCAGATCCTCAAGGCGGTGTTCATCGTCGTCGCGCTGTATCTGCAACGCTCGGGAGGCTGACGCGATGCAAACGGATAAACCAGCGGACGCTCAAACTGCCGCTGCGCCGGGTGCCGGTCGGCGCGCGCAAGTGATCGCGCTCGTGCAGTCGCGCGGGGCGATCGCGATGCTCGTGGTCGTCGCGCTCGTAGCCGGCATGGTGTTTCCCGACTTCCTGCGCCCCGCGAACCTCGCGGACATCGCCTCGAACGGCGCATTTCTCGGGCTCGTCGCGGTGGGGCAGAGCATTGTCATCATCCTCGGCGGCTTCGATCTTTCGGTCGGGTCGATGGTCGGACTCGGCACGGTACTGGCCGCCTATGCCGCGCCCTATGGCTGGGGCGCCGCGATGCTCGCGCCCGTGGCTGCGGGTTTCGTCGTCGGTCTGGTGAACGGCGTGCTGATCGCCCGCGCGCGCATGGCGCCGTTCATCGTCACGCTTGCGGCGCTGCTTGGGCTCAAGGGGCTCGCGCTTGTGCTCGCGAGCCAGGATCTGCTGATTGCCAATCCGGGTTTCTTCGCGCGCATCGCCAATGGTTCGGTGTTTGGTGTCAACAATCTCATTTGGGTGCTGGTGGCCGTCTATGCGCTCGGTGGCGTGCTGCTCAATCACACGCGCTTTGGCGCAGCGATCTTCGCGATCGGCGGCAACGAAGAGGCAGCGCGCATGCTGGGCGTGCGCGTGGAGCGCGTGAAGATGCTCGCCTATGGACTATCCGGCGCACTCGCCGGTCTCTCGGGGGCGCTGCTGGCGTCGCACCTGGACTCGGGCTTGTCGGGGGCAGGGACCGGCTACGAACTACAGTCGATCGCCGCGGCCGTGATCGGCGGCGTGTTGCTCACGGGCGGCGTGGGGACGATGGCCGGACCGCTGGCCGGCGTGCTCCTTCTCGGTGTCATCGACAATGTGATCAATCAGGTCGGCACGCTGAGCCCTTACTATCAGAACCTTGCGAGCGGTGCATTCCTGCTCGCTGCAGTGATCGTGCAGACTGTGCTCACCGGCCGCCGCCATGGCGCCGCGCGGGCTGCGAGCGCGACGCGGCGGCGTGCGGCCGCGGGCTCTTCTTAGCGCAGTAACCGCGGCCGCGGTGGGCGCCCCGAAGAAACTAGTGGGTGATGTCTCGAGCTGCCGGTTTCCGGGCGCGTTTGGCCGATGGCATGCCTATTGATGCGAAACGCTCAGCTTCACGCGCGCCGAGCCATCAGTCTGCGCGGTGATCTCGGTCCGGCTGCCGCGCTGCCCCAGATAGAAATGTTGGCGGCCAGGCGAGTTCACGTCATGCGTTGCGTCGGGCAGGCACGAGGCAATGTCGGCGCCTACTCCTTCGAGTGCGTTCGTCCCCGATCCTGCGTCGCGCGCGCTCCAGACGCATTGAAAACTCCCGCCGCTCGTTACGCACTGCGCGTCGTCGCCATAGGGTTGCGCGACGGCGCGCCCGTCGTCAGGACTGAGTGACGCGAAATGCTGCGGTGCTGCCGCGACGATGCGCTTGAGCGCCGCGCAGGGGCTTGCGCTATCGTCCGCGTGAGCGGCCAGGGGGATGCCTGGTATGACAATCGGCGCGCAAAGCGCGAGGATCCGGATGATCGGTGGGTTCATGGCGTTCCGCTGCGCAAGAGCAGCGCCTCATCATGGCAGGTGAGGGAAGCGCTGCAAGCGGCGTGCCGGGAATAGCCTTTGCAGGGGTCGCGTCGGACCACGCTTCACGAGGAGAACGCCATGAGGAAACCGTTCGATCGCATGATGAAAGCGGGAGCGTTACTGGTCGGCCTGACTTTCGCGATTGCGAGCAGTGGCGAATCGCGCGAAGAGCAGGAACACGCCTGCCGTGGAGATGCGTTCCGCTTCTGCGCAAGAGCGATTCCGAGCAAGGAGAAGATCGAGGCGTGCTTGAAGCAGCACTACGATGAACTCTCGCCGCCGTGCAAGGCGATGTTCGACCCGCCGTCGGTTGATCCGAAGTCGTGAGCGCGAATGCTGTTCAGTGAAAAGAGGTGCAGTGCGCCTCTTTCAGTTGAGTCGATGGAAAAGGGCTTGCGGACTCGCGATCGAGGCGCTAAGATTCGCCCCCTTCGCCGTTCGATGTCCCTGACGTCCGGGCAGCGAAGGCCGCCGCGGGAACCGGCGGTTTGCGAAGTCAGCAGCCTTTTTAAGCGGTGAGCGAAAAAAAGGGGTTGACGAAGCGATAAAGAGTCTTCATAATCTCCTTTCTCTGCTGCTGACGCAGCAACGTAGAAAGCGCCGGGTGGTGGTAACGCAGTTCTCCGGCGGGTTTCGCGAATGCTCTTTAAAAATTTACAGC
>NZ_QEOL01000052.1 GCF_003096715.1 Paraburkholderia silvatlantica | reverse complement strand
GTCGAGATTTACTGCTACGCCGCCCTCAGGAAATTTGCCCTACCCATGGAGTAGATCTTGAAAACCGATTCCGCTTGACACCGGGAGTCATATCAGCGCGGTGACGTGTATCTGCGAACGCTGCTGATCCACGGCGCGCGATCGGTCATCGTGAGCGCAAGACATCTGCCGGAGCGTTTGCGCCAGATGCTGTCCAGGCGTCCAACGAACGTCGTTGCTGTTGCGCTCGCCAACAAGATGGCGCGAACAATCTGGGCGCTGCTGGCATATGGTCGAACGTACGAGGCAGTGCCAGCGCAGTGATAACGGCTCAAAACCAGTAACCCCATTCACGGTTGCACAGGTGTATTGAACGATGGCAAGACAGGTTGGACCGCGCAAAGGCAAGCCTGAGACATTTCTCGGACCTCGAGTCCGCCTTTTAGATTAGGACCTTTGCGGCGAAATCCATCGGGGCCGGCGGGCATGCCCGCGATCGAGTCCGGATATAAGTCCGCAACCACCCTCCTCGCCACACACAAACACCTTGCAAATGGGAGGCGACCATATAAGAAATGTCGCGTTTCTACCTCGGTAAGCTTGTCGGTTTCCTGCAAGACCATGGAGCCGTCCATGCACCGAAGCGCACTGGTGACATTGAGCATGCGAGAACTCGATCGTTTGAAGGTAATCCAGGCCGTCGTGGATTCGGGCCTGAAGCCCGGTCGCGCCGCCGAACGTCTCGGGCTGACGACCCGGCAGATCCGGCGGCTGGTGGCGCGACTGCGCGAGCATGGGCCGCAGGGCCTCGCGTCACGCAAGCGTTCGAGGCCCAGCAACAACCGTCTGGATGCCGCAACAGCCAACCGGGCGCTGTCGATCATCCGCGAACGTTACGCCGATTTCGGGCCGACGCTGGCCTGCGAGAAGCTGGCTGAATGCCACGGCATCTGGCTGGCAAAGGAAACGGTGCGTCGATGGATGCGCGATGCAGGAGCGCCGGTGCTGCCGAAGTATCTGGCCGCACACGGCAAGCCAAGTTGACAACGCCCGAAAAAATCAGCATGTCGCTGGATGCTTTTTGAACCGTTTCTTAGCGGTTCGACGGGAAATAGACATTAACGTGCGCGCACAACACTATTACCCGTATCGGCCTTCACATAGACGACCATCGAAGCGTCATTCTCCTTGACATAAGACTGGCCGGTCTTGCTCTTCATTTCCGCCGTAAGCGAGATCCATGATCCCGAGCGCACCACGAACACTTGCATGTCGTCCATCTCCGCCTTCGGCAGGAAAATGTAGCCGCCTCCTGCAAGTTGCAGCAAATCCGCGCGCGCGATCAGCCTCCCCTCCTCTTCGTTGAAGACCTTGCCTTCGTCGCCGTTCAGCGGCAACTCTCGCGCCCGCAATTCGAACGAGTCCATTTCTTCCTTATTCAATTCGAACTGGACGTCACGCGGATTCTTCGTCCGCACATGTACGACGAGCAATTTCAAATCGTCGTGGTACGGAAGAACTTCGGCCGACAAGTTAATGTTCCCCTGCCAAAGCTCATCCTGACCGTACACGAAATGAAAATATAACCACAGGCAAGCGATCAAGACTAACATCAGAGTGACCACCCTGACGAAGAAGTCCGCTATCGCAAGTCGTCTCATACGCTCACCCCGGAAAGGATTCAGAACCTGAACGACGCCGACTCCTCGTTCATTGCGCCCCCCAATGAAAAGTGCTCAACATTGCCCAAGCCATTTAGAGGTCACACCGCGTTACGCTCGGGTCGACGCGCTCGCACCTGTTCGGCCATTTTCCGCAACTGGTCGCGTATAGCCGTGGACTGCAACTCCAACTCCTCGGACCACGAGTCCGATTCACGCGCGAGCAACCTGAGTTCCTGGCATTGCTCGTAAAGCTCCGAAGGCCCGAGCACCGCGAGCCCACCGGCCAGGCTGTGGAGGCACTCGCGCAGATGACCTAGCGCACGCCCTTCCAAAATATCCTCAAACTGCTGGACGTGGCGATCCGCCTGCTGCAAAAACGCGACCGCATAGGAGATCGGCACGCTCGGAAACTCTGGCATCGCATACTCTTTGGCCTCCTGCACATCGGCATCCGCGCGATTGCGCTTCCATGTGGATGCCAGCATCTCGAGCTTGTCGAGCGGAACTGGCTTCGTCAGATAATCCGTAAATCCCCGCGAATACCCCTCCGCAATGTCTTCTGGGCGCGCGCTCGCACTGACCGCGTACACGGGCAATCTCATGCCTCGTCTGCGCAATTCGCCGAGAAGCTGATAGCCGTCCATGACCGGCATGTCGATATCGGTCAGCACGACGTCGACATGCTCCTTCTCTACCAGAGCTAGTGCCTCCTCGCCGTTACGGGCAACCAGGGCGCGCACACCAAGCGTTGTGAGCTGGTCGTGCAACAGACTGCGATTAAGCACGTTGTCCTCGGCAATCAGCGCGATCGTTTGCGACTCAGTGTCCGCGCGCGCAAGCACGTTCGTTTCCGCGGCCGTGCATTCACGTGCAAGCATTTCCGCCGCGGCTCTCAGCCCGGTCAGGCTATGTATCGAGACCTCGACGCCCTCGCTTGCTCGACGGCGGGGCACTAGCGGCCCGTCGTCCGTTGCCCACAGAACGGCGTGCGCCTCGCCCAGGCAGCGCTGAACTTCGTCTGCCGAAATCTCGTCCGTAGCAATCACAAGATCGTGGTCGCTCGCGGAGGTCATGTCGGTGCACGTCGCAGCCGCCGCGATCACAGTCAGCGCGGGGTCAAACAGATAGCTCAGGCGTTCGATATTCTCCTGCGCCCGAGCAAGCAGCAGCGGCCGATGGTAAGGCAGCGGACCGGGCTGCACGGCGGGTCGGGCATTTGAGACTTCGAGCGGCAATCTCACGGTTATGCGCGTCCCGACGCCAACTGTGCTATTCAGCGAGATCTGCCCTTTCATCAGATCGCACAGGCGCGCGCAGATCGATAGGCCCAGCCCCGTTCCCCGCGCCTTGGCAAGCCGGTGGTTGTCCCCCTGCATGAACGGCTGGAAGAGGCGGCGTTTTAGTTCCTCCGTGACACCAACGCCCGAATCGATCACGCTGATTTCGAGCTGACTGTCACGCCATGAGACACGCAGCACGATCTTGCCGGACGGCGTGAACTTCACCGCGTTGCCGAGCAGATTGTTGACGATCTGCGAGAGACGAATCGGATCCAGCCGAAGCCGGGGGGGAATGTTCCGTTCGAACACGGTATAGAAGCGCAACCCTTGTTGCCTCGCAAGCGGTGCATACGAAAGCGCCAGGCGATCAAGCAAATCTACCGGGTCGGCCCACTCCTCCATCAGCGTCAATTCACCGACATCGATCTTGGAGAAATCGAGCACGTCATTCACGACCTGCAGCAGTCCCGTAGCCGAACTCTGCATAGCCCAGACGCGCGCGCGCTGTTCCGGTGCGAGTTGCCCGCGAGCGACCAGTTCGATATTCCCCACGAGCGAAGCGAGCGGCGTGCGAATTTCGTGGCTCATTGACGCGAAGAACGCGACTTTCGCCCTGGCCGCGGCTTCGCTCGTCAATTTAGCCTCTCTGAGTAACGTTTCCGCCTGGTAGCGCGCCGTCATATCGTTGATTGCGCAAAAAAACACCTCGCGATTATCCAGTCTCGCCGGCGCGCCAGTGACTTCGACGTGCACCGGCGGCTGACCCTCTGCCGCCAACGCGCACGTGAACTGCCAAATACGGTCGCTCGCCCCCTCACCGCCGCTTTCCGCTAACGTCTTTTCGAACGAGTCCCGCAATACGGCAGGCAAATGACGATCCGCGATCCGCAATCCAAGCAGGGCTCGAGTGAGCGGGTTCGCAACGACGATTTCCAGCGATGGCCGGCTAACGACGCAAAGCCCGACCGGCGTCGCGTGGACCAGCAAATGGTTGAGTATCTCACTATCAAGCGCGCGCGATACCTCGGAATAAATGCGCGTCAGGAATTTGTAATTCCAGTAGCGGAACGCCACGCCGAGCATCACGATGAGCAAAAGCGTCATGCCCCCAATCAGCCAGAGATCCAAACGGACCGCGCGCAATTGCAGGCTGAATGGCAGCAGATAAAGCATGTGCCCAACGTTCGCGAAGAACGGCGGACGACGCAGTGCCCAACCGAAACCGGAAACCCAGTGATAGAGCCCGTCTTGCCGGGCATAAAGTGCGTCATCGATCTTGCGAATCTGATCCAGCCGCCCCGTCTCGGACAAGGCCGTACCATCCACATCGATCAGGACCGGCTGCTGAACCAACCCGCGCCGCTCAACCGGCAAAACGAGGTTGCGCACGTCGATGCTTGTCATCACAATCGCATGGACACGATCGCCCGCCATGACGACTGAAGCACCCATCAGCCGCGCCGCCCCGTCCGCCGAGGTTGAGGGCACGGCAATCCACAAAATCTGCTGTTTGCGCGCCGCGTAGAGCGGGTCCACGCCCCGCTGCCTGAAACGGTCCAGCACGGCATGCGCGAGACCAGCCGGCGTGGTCGCGCCTAACAGGCGCGCCTCCTCCGCAGGGAACAAATGACCAACCGCGGCACTTCCGTCGGCGAGCACCATTGCCATGCTGGGTGTCTGCGCCGAATTGCTGAGCACCTGCACGGAGTAATTGCAGCTCTCTCGCAGAATAATGTTGTCTGAATCATGTGAAAACAACGGAGTGCAAACGTTCGGCGGCGTGACTGGGGACGCCGGCAAGGCGCTGCTCATGTGCATTTGAAGGACAAGACTTGCTGTAGTCAGCATCATGCGCCGCTGCAACAAGATATCGGTCACGTTATTTTCATGCGTGCGTGCCGCCTGCTCTTCCTGACGAAATGTGCCTTGAAACAGACCGACCACGCTCATCGCAGCGATGCCAAGTACTACACACGCCAGCAACGCAATGACGATCGCAAAGACACTGCGCTCGCGTTTGAGGTTGGATTCGAGTGAATAGAGCTTTCTGAGCGGCGATTCGCCAAGATCATTGATCAAGCGCTGCATCAGATCAGCCCCTGCTCCCGCGCGCAGTTCACGAGATCCATGTTGTTGTCCACATTGAGCTTGCGCATCGCCGAGCGCTTTTGTGTCGCAATCGTTCCCAACGTACGATTCTGTCGCTTCGCAATATCGGTCAATGACAGACCGCTGCAAAACATCCGCACAACTTCGAGCTCCTTTTGCGAAAGCATCTGAAAGTCGGCGATCTCATTTCTTGTTGTACTGGATTCAGCAAGCCGTTTTTCGACGCTTGGCGACAGACATGGACGCACGCCCCCCGTCATGACACGCTGGCAAACACGCCCGAGCTCGGCCATTTCTTCATCCTTGCCGATCAGGCCAGCCACGCCGACGCGGCACAACTGCGCAAGCACGCCCGGATTCGTTACCATCGTGAACACGACTATAGGGATATGCTCATACTGCCGCCGCAATTGCGTAATCAGACGAAGGCCGTCGTGCTGGTCGTCGTGTTGCATTGAGAAGTCGGTCACGATCAGCGACACAGGCTGACTGCCGAGGGCGCCAAGCAGACCCTGCCCCGAGGTTTCCTGAATCGCAACCTGATAGCCGAGCGTTTGCTCCAGGCAGTCCTTCACGGCAAGCAGGATAATGGGATGATCGTCGGCAATGGCCACACGAATCCGCTGAAGGTCTTTTGTCATTCCGACTCCCGAGGTTGACGCAAGTGCGACTCGAAACATAGCATCAGAGGACTAAGGCGACCCGTCGGCCTGACCGAGCGGGTGCCGCGAACTCACGCTTGGACATAGTCAGGCGGAGTCGTGAATTGCAGACCCGCCTGAACCATATTCGGAGCCGACGTGCGCAACTGGCTCTCATGGACGTCGGCGAACCTCACCAGTTCGCGCAAACATTGGACGCGGACCGGCCGACGCCGCGCCCGCCGGGAAGCGCTCCAAACCCATCGTCACGAGTGTAACCAAACAAGCACACACTTGTGCAGCCCATCACATCTTCGAGAAGGACGATCCTCAAACATTTTCGACAAAATCTTCTCTGATACGCTGCGCCTCGCCAACAGCACTGCGCCTTTTACGTCGCGCCGGGAACATGCGCCCTGCCTGGAAGCATCATCGATGCGCTGTAATCTTGATATGGGGACAGGTCGTATTGTAGCAACGCACCAGGAAGCCGCGTCCGTCGCCAGTCCTATATGAGCACCGAACACGAATCACGTCACGTAGACGCATGATGCGCAAGGCTTCTGCGGCCGGATTATTCGTGTCCTCGGCACAGCCGCCGAAGCTCGCACAACCATCGTGGCCAAAATCAGCCGATCGACTGCGCCCCCTCCTCGCTATCGCACCCAACGCGAAAGCTGAGAAAAATATTACAATCATCCCGGTCAACTGGATCAAGCTAAATGTCATGGTAGGCCACCTCCCGGATACATCCACGCACAAGGTCAATTGCGGAGGCGCGCGCCAAGGCAATCAATTAATGTCTGGCGCACTAAATAGTGCGTAAATTGGAACACGCTAATGCAATGTCTAGAGTATGGTGAGCAATCGCATCGACGCCTATCTCATTAAATAGAATTTCTCAATTCGCCATCTGTAAAAATCCGGATTTTCGATTGTTGATGGTGAATTGATGAAGCAGCCGCGTGTAAGGCACGCCAATAGAGTTGGTCCCCATGAGCACCATAGAGCGCAACAATCTTCCGCAGCAGGCCGGAGTAGTACCATTGAAGGAAATAACGATGACAGGTCTGATACGACGGGAAACGCCGCGGAAGGCACTGCCACTTTTGACCGCTCAATATCTTCCACAACACTGCATTTAATACCGATCGCCGACTGACAGAAGGACGACCCTGCAACGAAGTGCGCGCATAATATGCCTTCAGAACGGGCTCCACCTTGCGCCATTCCTGCTCGCTCAGATCCGCGATATCGCCAGGAACGGAGGGCGTCGTGAGGAAAATCGCACTGCCTTGATCCGTCGGCGCCTGACTATGGGTTTCATGAATGATCACTTTCCGGAACCTCGCTTGGACATGCTGCTGCCATGCCGAAAGTATGAGGAGTGATCGGCTCGATGCCTATCTAATTAAATAGAATTATGCGATAGATGTGAATCATGTTCTTCGATATTGACGCCGGCAGACAGGACGTGCCGGAGTACAAATCGTAGTCCTTATCAATTTTCATGCATATCACGCATTGATCAACTTAACGACGCCCAACTGATCACTGATATGAAAATGTGATCGTTGCCAGCGCTTCGACGCTTCCCGCAGTCATTGTTGCCGCTGTCTGCACGTATCGCACCGTGAACGGAATGTTATATGCCGTCGACGGCGAACTCGCACTTCCACCCACGTACCACTGGTTCGTGTTGCCTGGGTAAGAGGAATCTGGGCCAAACGATACCGGGGAGGTCGAGCCATTGGCATAGATCTGTACGCCAACTCCTGTCGCGCTTGTTGTTGCTGGAGACAATGTCAGATAGTTTCCGGTGTTGCCCGGCGTTGTCGCATCTGTCATTGTGGCATAGAGCGCAATCCCGGCTGGACAGCTCAACTGCATATTGAAGGAGTTCGCTGCAGACGGACTCGATCCAACGCCATGAAAATTGCCCACTGAAACCGTTGGCAAGGTAACGACCTGATTTTTCCCCGCCGTCACCACACAGCTTTGTGCAGTGACCGTTACCGTCGCTCCGGAGATACTTAAGGTTGCAACGGAGCCCGTGAGCGAAGTGCCGGCGGCGTCTGATGTCGCCTTGAGCGAGGCGACGATCTGGGCCGGGATGGTATACGTCCCCGCCCTAAGTGGGCCGGTCGCGACGAGCCGTGCGCGCGTGCCGAAGCCAACACTGCCCCAGGCAGATCCCGTCCAGACCTGGGTCCATGCTGCAGTGAAGGGCTTTAAGGTGCTCACGCCTGCATCGGCGATGCCGACTACCACGCCGATATTGGGCACCCCGGTTGGGTAGACCGGATACGACTGGCCAGAGCTGGAATCTGTATAGGTCACCCCCGCGATCGCACTCTGCGACGCCATCGCCCATGTGTAGCCACTGAAGTAGTCCAATGCGCCGCCGCTCCAGACAGTGGCCGTCATCGTGGACGTCCAGTTCCCAATGGCTGTTCCGGCATGGTTCTGGTCGGCATTGCCATTATTGAACGTCTGCGTTCCTAACGTGCTAATGGTGATGTTGTTCGTGGCCCATGCGGCACTTGCGACACCGGGAAGCACGAGCAGGATGGCCGCACTGAACGCGATCGTCAGTCTTCCTGCAAATCGCCTGATCGATTCCATTACTGAATACATTTCCCTCTCCGGATTATTGTCACGCTCTGCTCCAGAAAATCTCTGCCTGAATGACTTGCCGACATGCCGCCTCCCCTTCATCTCAGCGGCTGGGAGCTGGAACTCGCCTGCGTTGCCGGCAAGCCCGGTCTACCAGCGGCACGGCAGATCGCATCCACATTCGCCCAGGTCGCAGCCTTGGTGTTCTTCGCGTCGGCAAGCTCGTACTCCAGACGGCACATCTGGCGGGGCTCGCTACCCCACTGAACCACCAGTTCTCCCGTTGCCGCCTTCAGGCCGCGAACGATCGCATGTCCACCCTGTGCGACGGTGCCCACGCTCTGGCCAGATTCATCGCGCACGTCCGCGCCGAAAGGCACGGGTTCGCTGCCGTCTACCGTCACGTTGAATATCACTGACCGTCCCGGATTGGAGGTCTCGAAATGCGTCACGACGACCGCACCGGCAGTCGGCACGGCCGGCTGCGACGTCGACTTGAATTCGACGCTAACCGGCAACCCCTTGGGATCGATGCCGATCTCGTTGCGGGAAAATGGAGTCAGGCCCGGCACCAGTGCGTGTCCCCACCGGTCGATACGCACGCCGCTCTGGGTGGTGACGCGGGCGCCACCGGCGTCCTTCGCCTCGACGACCGCCAT
Source organism: Paraburkholderia silvatlantica (assembly GCF_003096715.1). Taxonomy (GTDB): domain Bacteria; phylum Pseudomonadota; class Gammaproteobacteria; order Burkholderiales; family Burkholderiaceae; genus Paraburkholderia; species Paraburkholderia silvatlantica. The sequence continues at coordinate 6,555 of NZ_QEOL01000052.1, read as the reverse complement.
CGTGTCGCCGGTCAACGGCGAGGTCGCGATGCCGCCACGATAGGCAACAACGCTGCCCGACAAACCTGCACCGTACTGCGTGTAGCCGCTGCCGGTCGATACATTGGCCGTGACCGCTGCGACTGGCGAGCGGTAAGACACATTGGCGCCGCCTGTCGCGCTGCCCGTTGTACCGCTGTTGCTGTAGCCTGCACTAATGCCGTAGTTGAATGCGCTGTCCTCGCCCAACGACCCGGAAACCATTGTCTGGACGTTTTCTCCACCCCTCGAGCTTCGCTGCATGTTCGTGGAAAGCATGGGTGAGCGCGGTTTCGTACCGAGCGGGATGGATGCCGTCACCATCACGCGGTTGTCCCAGTGTCCGGACGTCAGATCGTATTGACGGCCAAACATCACGCCATAGCTGATTCTGCGGAACGTGTTGTTATAACCCGCCGAGAATTGAGCCTCAGCGCCCTTTTTATTCCAGTAGTTCTGCCCGGTACCAGTGAAATAAACCGATCCCCAGCCCTCGGGTAACGCCTGGTTCAATGTAATCTGCAGACTGTTTCGTTGCCGGGCACCCGCCACTTCGCCATTTTGTGAATAGCCGGTTGAGCGGGTAGCAATTGCGTCGGCCAGTCCAAGATAGCCACCGCTGGAATACTGATACGCAGCCACGGACACGTTGGTATCCGTCGGGGCAAAATACTTGCTGTAGCTGATCCGCAGACTCTGTCCGCTGTGCGTGGAGTGATCACCGAGTGTCGTACGGGCGTGGGCGATATCGATGCCGAACGCGCCCACCGGCGTGTTGAGCGCAGTGCCGGCCATGACAGCAACGTACCCTGTCGTGTAGGCCACACCGCCATAGCCTGTGATCAGGTTCGTGAAGCCGTGCTGCACTGTTGCCTGAAAAAGCAGCGGGTGGCTGTCCACTAGTGCGCTGCGATATTCGCCCGCCGTCACGTTGTAACGCGTGAGGCCCGGGCGCAGCGCATTGGGCGCAGCCGCGTACGGCACGAGCGTGGTCGACTTCGTACCATCTGCCTCGGTCACGACAACCTGGAGATTTCCTCCATAGCCGGTCGGATAGAGATCGTCGATGTCAAACGGGCCTGGCGCGACGTTGGTTTCGTAGAGGACGTTGCCGTTCTGCAGAACCTGAACCAGTGCGTTGCTTCGCGCAACACCACGAATGACAGGTGCGTAGCCGCGCTGCGACTCGGGATACATGCGATCGTCGCTCGCCAGTGACATGCCTCGGAAGCCCACACTGTCGAACATCGCGCCATCGGTAAAAGCGTCGCCTTCCGTGAACTGGCTCTTGAGCGGGACGATCGAGCGCTGCAACGACGTTTGTACCGCCTGATAGGCGGTGCCTGCGCGAGTGCTGCTGTTCAGATTGCCGGTATGCCGGAAACGCCACGGGCCGACATTCAGACCGACGGTCAAGCCGAGGTAGGCTTGGGTGCTCGCACCAAAGCTGCCGCTGTTTCGATAAAAGTTGCTGTTGTACTGTACGAGCGCCGACGTTACACCGTTGTCCCAGAACTGCGGGTCGACGTAACCGCGCGCGCGACGATTCAGCATGGCCTGCGGGATGCTCAAATCAAGACGCTGCTCGCCGTTGTCAAACGTGGCCGTCGCATCGTCCACGAGTTGCGGCAACGTCACGCACAGTTCGCTGTCTTGGCTGGATTTTTCGAGCAGTTCGAGGGCCGACGCCGGGAGTTTGCCCAGATCGATGCCGGCACGTTCAAGCAGCTCACGATCCATGCACGTTTCCACACGCCCGGATTGTGCCTGCTTCAGGCTGATCCTGATGCGCCCCACCCAGGCCTGGTTGACATAGGTGTCGGCAAGGTAGTCCCCTGGGAGAGCGGCGTTTCCCTTGCTGAATTGCGTCAAGTCGATACCCGTATTACCGAGCTGGCGCAGGAACACGCTGTTGAATGTCACTATCCCGTCACCCGGTTCCGCCGCGGCGGCCCCCACTGCTGCAAAGCAGGCGAGAACCACCGCGCACAGAGGGCGAAGCTTCAACTTGTAGTGCGTTCGTGATTGACACCGCCTCATACCACTCACTCGTTTCGATAGACAAACCCTCCCCCCGGCAAGCCGTTGCGGCCTGCCAGCGAGACGGAGTCAGCACATTAAATTTCCGGGGATCTGCGGTTCTGCGTAGTTACTTCAGCGAGGCGTCCCCCTTTGCAAGGCCGCCGTAGTCGTTGATGAACTCGTAGTGCACCGTGGCTGACTCCGAAATGGCGCGCGCACCGGTCAAGGGGAACTGCCGTGTTTCGCCTGGCGCCAACATGCCGCCATCGGTGAATGAAGCGGTCTCACGCCCGTCCGAGACGTCGAGCCGTGAAAACGACACGCTGTATGCGCTGGGGTTAAACGCACGCAAACTGGGGGAGCCGTTCGATTGAGTCATGCGCCAGGTAATCCCGACGGGTGCCTGCTCCGGCGATCCGGGCAGACCCGCGGGACGATAGAAGAGCTTGATACGCGTGCGAAACGCGAACTGCAAACGGTTGGCATCCTGTTCTTTTGCCACTGGCGGAATTTCCAGCACATTCAACCAATAGACCGACTCCCGATCCTTGATTTCCGGCGCACCCATATGGATGATGCGAAGTGTTTGCCCCTTGCCGGGATCAATACGTGAAACGGGGGGAGTTACGATGAACGGCACCTTGATCGACGATGGCTCAGCCTTCGGATCGCCCTTGTCGATCCAGACCTGAACGAGCCCCGGCGACCCGCCCTGATTGGTCAGCTTGACCGTCACCTCCGGGTCATCCTGGTTGTAGATGACCCGCGTTCCCACCACAACGACGGACGCGTGAGCATAAGACGCAAGAACGCATGCCGCTGCAATGAAGCCGTTGCGGAGCAGACTTTGAACCCTCAGTACTGCGCGCATGATTTTGACCCTCGGCCGGAGACAACGAAGCGGGGAGAAATCAGGACTGCAAGGGAAGCTCCGGTCTCCCACCTGCAGCCAGGAGACGTCACTGATAGGACATCGTGTACATCACACTCGAATTCGCCGAACCGGCTCCCGCGGCACCTGTCGCCACGTACTGCGCGTAGTAGCTGAGTTGAGCGGATCCATCAGAGATCGACGCAGGCGCCGAGTTCTGTTGCGCATCGGGCTGATTCAATGCAATGACCGAGGCGTCGCCGCCATTGAGCAACTGGATCTCCACATTGCTCGCTCCGCCCGCGTTGAGTTTCAGGTTGCCGGTACTGGCATTGATGGTCGAGCCTTGTTCGAAGAACGTATGGACGGTGCCGGTACTCATGCTGCAGCCGGTGAGGGAAATCGTGAACGGCGTACGGCCCGCAGTGGCGCCTGCCGTTTGAAGTGTCGCTGCAGCTACCGTCGGCAACGCGACAGTAAAGTCAGGTGCGCCACCGTTGATCGTGCACGTCTGGGAAGTCACGCTGCCCGTGATGGTAATCGTGCCATCGGCCGCATGAGCCCCCATTGCGACCGATCCCAGAAGCGCAGCAACAAAGAGAGGCCGCATGATTTGCTTCATGATTTGCTCCATATAAACAAGAGTTAGAGTTACTGGATACACCACCACAAAAATACCGATGAGTATCGGGATTTTCATTCAACGCAATAACCAATAAACAATAACCGGTCGTCGTTAACGATATTTAAATTTAAATATGTGAAATATTAACTTCAACCGAATACCGTCGTTTTTTGTTAAATTCCTGAGAGATTGTTTTTATTATCTCGAATCTCGCCGGCATTCGACATCTAATAACTTAGAATAACGAGTGCGGCTTTATGTCGCTCCGCAGCCGGAGGAATTCGTGTGACTCCGAACACGATGGTCTTGCGAGGATGGACCAGTGATAACCGAAATGGATCACGCAGGAATTCGCCGATCACGCTTGTAACGTCAAGCGCGGGCCATACGACGGCTTACGAATTGGGCTGCCAGCGCAACAGGAATTCCCTGATGGCGTGGGCGGACAGTGGGCGGGATATCAGGTATCCCTGTGCGTAGTCGCAGCCAAAATCTTGTGTGATTTCAAGATCGGCGCAGGTTTCCACACCTTCGGCGGTAACGACCAGTCCAAAACGCTTGCCAAGCAGTACGCACGCTTCGAGTGCTCCCCGTACGTGCGGATCCGAACCCGCATTTCGCACGAAGGCCCGATCAACCTTGAGCTCGGTGAATGAGATCTGGATAAGACGAAGCAACGTGTTGTACCCAGTACCGAAGTCGTCAGCAGCGAATCTGAAACCTTGCGCACACAACGCCTCAACACCACGGATGAGCGCGGTGAGGTCGCAGGCCTGCTCGGTCTCGACAATTTCGAGCACGATGCGTGAGGCGTCACCCCCGCCTTCGCGAACGCACTCGAGCAAACGGTTACGCATGTCATGACGCTCTATTAGCGTCGCCGTTACGTTGACAGCGATGTCGAGGGTATGTCCTGCGGAGTGCAAACGGCGTTGCGTGGCCACTGCCTGGGAGAGTATTTCGATGGTCAAATCCTCCAGGGTGCCAGCCGTGGCTCCGCGCAGCAGTTCACACGGCGAAAGTGCACCTCGCGCGGGGTCGATCACACGTGCCAACGCCTCCAGCCCAACAACCCGTCCAGTCGCCATGTCGATTTTCGGCTGGTACCACGCAGCCACCGGATACTGGCCGAACCGATGAGAGACCCCATTCCCGGAGAGCGGGCTGCGCTCGGACGCCCGGCTTCCCGGTTGGACCGCGCCCTGACTGTCGGCGGGCTGTCCCGTGCGCAGAGCTTCCTCGCTGTCGAGCGTTCCCCGCCACGGACGTAAGGAGGACGACAGCATGTCGCTGCCGGTGTAGGTGCGGCTATCGAGCGTAGAAAACTGATCTCCTTCTTTGGCTTTCGAACTCATGCCACCCCTCAAATTGCCTGTGGTAATGAACGTACGTTATAAGGCCAAGTCGTCAAAATCCATCTAATAAATTCGAAACTTCAGGAGAAGGTGAGTGCCCTTGCAGCGCCGGATGGCGCTGGGGTCCATATCCAATCCGCAACAAGGGACGGCCGACGGGCCGCGTTCCTTCAGGTCAACTGCATGTTGCCCGCCATATCCGTGCCGGTGGAGTGACAGGTCGGGTTTACCGAACGATTTCCACGTGATGCGTGCATCAAGATAACTAATCTTATCGAAATAGCTCGTTTATCATGACAAACTCTCCACCCGGAAAACGCGCCGCGAGCGGCCATCGGTCCTCACGCATTGCTCAAGGAAACGAGCGCGCGCACGCCTTTGGACATCGAGCTTTGCGAGTAACGAGGCAGGAGGTTTATGCAGTCGCGGAATCACTGGAATCGCGTCTGCACGACAAAAACGCCGATCCGCGTAAGCTGGTTTCAGGAGCCTGCGCTCCAGTCGGTGATGCTTCTTCGTCAGGCGGGTTTGTCGAGGGAGGCGGCCATCATCGACGTGGGCGGCGGGGCCTCGACATTCGTCGACGACCTCGTAGCGGACGGCTATCGCAACGCCACCGTGCTGGACCAGGCGCATCACACGCCGGGTGGCACCACGCAGATATTTATCTACTGCATGTGCCGTAAAGAGACTTCGTAGACGTGCTGGTCGTTAATGCGTGGCGTTTCAGGGTGCGAACGCGAGTGCCGCGTCTTCCGGAAGATTTTCGAGCGCGCGGCTGCCATCACGCAGCGCTTCGCTCTCGCCGTTGAAGGTTGTTTCGCTGTATGCGATGAGCTTGAAGCCGCTACCCGCACTGCGAGGGATGGTGATGCCCCAATGCCACCCTCCTTCCTGTTCGAAAACGTGCAGCTTCGGGGATGCATGCAATGTGGTAGATCGATTCGTCATGTCACGCCCTCCTTTGCGAATGCGTCGAGGCAGCCGGCAGACGTTAGTCAGTGTAGGCATCATTTTGCTGCATCGCAATAAATATCGACGTTGAGTTGCGATGCTACGTCATAGGACGTCGTCATCCGGCAACAAAGCGAAACAGGCCGCAACGAGACGCAACAAGCGGAAACAAAGGTAAACAGGTATGCAGCAGCGCAGGAAAGTTTGCGCTCCCCATTTCCCTTTGCGCCCCGAAACATGACTGAACGCACCGAAGACGAGAACACGCCCGAGGCCGCATCCAATGGCGCGCGCTTCGACCGCTTTCGCCAGCATATCGGTGCACTGTTCGCGCGGCGCATCGGAGAAGATGGTCTCGGGCGGATGAGCCTCGCGGCGGCTGGCGAGAGCGTGGCGTGCCTGAACTGTCTGATGTATCGCGGCGAGGTCAAACACGAGCTGCACGACGACGGCATGTACTGGTATTTGCGGACGTAAAAAATGGCAGGAGGGCGCACCACGCCCTGCCTGCCACAAACCGCATCGGAGAGTGGCGCAAACGCGCCGGCCGGTGCTTACATGTTCGGATAGTTCGGCCCGCCGCCGCCTTCCGGCGTGACCCACACGATGTTCTGAGTCGGGTCCTTGATATCGCAGGTCTTGCAGTGCACGCAGTTCTGCGCGTTGATCTGCAGACGGTCGCTGCCGTCCTCGTTCTTCACGAACTCGTA
>NZ_QEOL01000051.1 GCF_003096715.1 Paraburkholderia silvatlantica | reverse complement strand
CAGAACGAGCGGATCTCGCGCTTTGCCTGGTAGCGCGAGCCCGCGCCACCGTCGAAGCCGTCATACGACGGGGCCTGCAGAAACAGCGTTTTCATGCGATGAGTACTCCGGGTACCCGTACTGTGTCGGGTGATGATTGAGGTGACAATTCGGCAAAAAGCGCGATAAAAAAGCGCGGTATAAAGGCGCGATACAAAAGCGACGCGCTCAGCGAGCGTCCGATCCTTCGACGGCAGGCCGCTGCGCGCTCGCGGGCCTCGCCATGGCGGAGGGCGTTTCGGCCTCGGGATTGGCGACGCTCACACGCACGCCGCGCCAGATCACGTGCGAGCCGAACGCGGCGGAAAGCCACTGCAGAGCCAGCAGCACGTCGCGCAGCGGCACGAGCGGTAAATCGCGCCAGAACCCGCGCCAGCTTCCGCTCGCTCGCGCGTGCAGTATCAAACGCGCAATGATACCCGCCATCGTGGCCGTGGCGAGCGCCGCCAGCGCCGCGCGCGTCGTCGCGCACGCGCCGATGCCAGCGCCCGCCGCGAGCAGGCCGTAGAACAGCGCCCCCAGCACGAGCCACGGCGTGGCAAACGTAATGAACAGTGAAGCGAAGCCCGCCGGATTCACCGAGCGGATGGTGCGCAGCCAGCGCGTCTCGCGCAGCCAGAGCGAGCCGAAGGTCGGCTCGATCACGTCGGTGGCGACCACCACCGGCGCGAGCACTGTGGCGAGGCCGTGATCGCGCGCGTAGCGGGCGAGCAGATAGTCGTCGGCGAGGCAGTCCTTGAGTGCGGCGAAACCGCCGATGCGCTCGAGCGTCGCACGGGAAAGCGCGAGCGTCGCGCCAAAGCCGAACGCGCGCGAGCCCGTGGAATGCGCCACGCGCACCGAAGGCGCGAACCACTCGTTGATAAAGAGCGCGCCCACGCGGGGCCAGAAACCGCCGATGCTGCGGGCGCTGTAGAGGCAGGTCACGACACCCACGTCCGGGTCGGCGAGCGGCGCGGTGACGATCTCCAGATAGTCGGGCTCGACGGCGATATCGCTGTCGGCCACGACGATCGCGTCGTAGCGCGCGCGCGCCGCCAGATTGATGAGGTTGCTTACCTTGAGATTGCTGCCGTGCACGCGCGGGTCGATCACGAGCTCGATGTCGTGGCCGGGATACGCCGCCTGCAGCCGGCGCACCACAGCAATGGCCGGATCCGCCGGCGACGACACGCCGAACAGCAACTGAAAACGCGGATGCCGCTGCTCACAGAAGGTCGCGAGATTTTCGTAGAGGCGCGGCTCGGCGCCGCACAAGGGCTTGAGCACGCTCACGGGCTGCGGTTGCGCACGGCGCGCGCGGCGCGCAGCCTCGCGCACGAGCGCGGCCGAACCGAGGCGCGGCATCGTCAACGCGGCGACGAGACCGTAGAAAGCGGCCACGCCGCACAGCGCGACCACCACCCAGACGAGCACGGGCCAGGGCGCCGGCATGGCGAAAACCTGCGACACCGTCATGACGCGCAGCCTTGCCGGGTCATATGGGCCAAGCCGCGCTCGCCGCGGGCTGAGCGCACGGGGAGAAGCGCCTGCGGTGCCCCGAGCGGAATTCGCGTTTCACCACCTACCATTTCCCTGCCCTGAAAATTCCAGAAATAAGCCGCGCATCGTAGCTGCATTACGGATTCGAAGCTGGAAACCGGACAATGGATGCCGGTTTGCACGATGCAAGGCAATTGAACAACGAATGGAGATAAACCATCGTATGAAACCGCTGGACATGGTCGATCCCCGATTCGACGCCGAAAATTGTATCAGCAAGCTCAGTCAGTTGCTTCCGACGGACGCGCGAAAATGCGTTGCCAAGGTTGCAAAAGGGTAACTATTTCAGCGATTAAACAGCCGCCCTCCAGCGCTTTTCCGCCCTGAAAAAATTCGGTAAGCCTATAGAAATGATTCTTTAATATTTTGCATTGAAAGCCGCGCCCCTTGCGTTTAAACAACAGTAGTTCTCGTTAATATTCAAACCGATTGAGCGTGACGGCAATCCGGCGCATCGGAACCCACGCGGGCGGCATGGGTTCCAGAAGGCCGCCAGCACGATCGAAAGGGGTTTGGCACAATGGCCGCACCTTGCGACTGCCTTGCGGCCTCGCGTCGGGCAACCGGCGCACGGCACGCGCGTCGTGCTCTCCATACCCGGCCCCACGCTAGTCCATGACCCTCTTCTCCGTACTCGATCTCTCGCCCATCCCGGCGGGCTCCCATGCCGGCGCCGCGCTGCGCAACACGCTCGATCTCGCCCGGCACGCCGAGCGTCTCGGCTACCACCGCTTCTGGCTGGCCGAGCATCACAACATGACAGGTATCGCCAGCGCGGCGACTTCGGTGGTGATCGGCTACGTGGCGGGCGGCACGCAGACCATCCGCGTGGGCTCGGGCGGGATCATGCTGCCGAACCACGCGCCGCTCGTGATTGCCGAGCAGTTCGGCACGCTCGAAGCGCTCTACCCCGGCCGCATCGACCTCGGCCTCGGGCGCGCGCCCGGCACCGACCAGACCACGGCGCGCGCGCTGCGCCGCGACCTGCAGGGCAGCGCCGACAGCTTCCCCGACGACGTGGCCGAGCTGCAGCGCTATTTCGCCGCGCCCGTGGACGGCCAGCGCGTGCGCGCGGTGCCCGGCGCGGGCTTGAACGTACCGCTCTATATCCTCGGCTCGAGCCTCTACGGTGCACAGCTCGCAGCGGCGATGGGTCTGCCGTTCGCGTTCGCCTCGCACTTCGCGCCCGACCATCTGCTCACGGCGCTGCGTCTGTACCGCTCGCAGTTCCGTCCGTCGGCGGTGCTCGCGAGGCCGCATGCGATGGTCGGCGTGAACGTGTTCGGTGCGCCCACCAACGAAGAAGCGCGCTTTCTCTTCACCTCGCTGCAGCAGCAGTTCGTGAATCTGCGGCGCGGCACGCCGGGGCAGTTGCCGCCGCCGGTCGAGACTATCGCGGCGAACGAGTTCGAACTCGCCGGCGTGTCGCACTCGCTCGCCTGCTCCGTCGTGGGCGACGAGGCAACCGTGCGCGCGGGCCTCGCCTCGGTCATCGAGCAGACCGGCGCGGACGAGCTCATCATCACCGCGCAGATCTACGACCACGCGGCGCGCCTGCGTTCGTTCGAGATGGCGGCGCAAGCGCGCGAAGCGTTGAAGGAAGCCGCCGCGGGACGGTAAGCGCGCCCGTGGCTGCCCGCCACCTCGGAACGCGCCTTCAATGCGAGGCGTTCAGGGCGTCGAGGCCCTTGAGCAGAGCGGCATGAAATGCCTGCGGATCCTGCATCTGCGGCGCGTGCCCGAGATCGGCGAACTCCACGAGCGTCGCGTGAGGCATGGCGCGCTGCGCGGCTTTGGCTAGCACCGGATAGTGCCCGAGCTGCGCGCGCACCTCGGGCGGCGCGAGATCCTTGCCGATGGCGGTCGTGTCCTTGTCGCCGATGAGCAGCAGCGTCGGCATCGGCAACTGGCCGAGCTCGTAAATCACCGGCTGCGTGTAGATCATGTCGTAGAGCAGCGCGGAGTCCCACGCCACCTGCGCCTTGCCCGGCCCGCGATACATGCCCGCCAGCATCTGCACCCACGGCTCGTAGGCCGGCCGCCACTGGCCCGCGTAATAGGTGGCCTGCTCGTAGCGGCGAATGCCGTCGGCGTTCGTCTTGAGCTCGCGCGCGTACCAGTCGTCCACTGAAATCGACGGCACGCCCTTCGCCTTCCAGTCTTCGAGCCCGATCGGGTTCACGAGCACGAGCTGCTCCGTTTCGCGCGGAAACATGAGCGCGTAGCGCACCGCCAGCATGCCGCCCGTCGAATGGCCGACGATCGTCGCGTCATGTACGCCGAGCGCCGCGAGCAGCGCATGCGTGTTGCGCGCGAGCTGCTGGAAGCTGAACTGGTACGAGACGGGCTTGCTCGATTTGCAGAAGCCGATCTGGTCCGGCGCGATCACGCGATAGCCCGCGGCGTGCAACTCGCGGATGGTGGCGTCCCACGTCGCCGAGCAGAAGTTCTTGCCATGCAGCAGGACCACGGTGCGTCCGTTCGGTTTCGCGGGCTGCACGTCCATGTACGCCATATGCAGCGTTTGGCCCTGCGAAACGAACGCAAAGTCATGCACAGGATGCGGATACTCGAAGCCCTGCAGCTCGGGACCATACGCGGGGCCGTCGGGCGTCTCGTTCGCGGCTTGTGTCGACGACGCCGGCAACGGCGCGGCCCCGCTCGCCTCAGGGTCGGCAGCGAGAGCGACATGACAGAGCGCCGCCGCGCTCAGTGCGGCAACGACGGGAGCAAGACGGGCAAGCGAGGGGTTCAGGATGGCGCTCATCGAAGGCAGATCGGGCGAAAGATCGGACAGAAACCAGAACGGCGAATGGGCGCCGGTACAGCCTGCGATTCTAGCGGCCCCGCCCCGCTCATGTCCGCTCATGTTCGCTTTCTCGCCCCGCGGACGTGCGCGGCATGCCATTTGCGGCTCACCCACACCTCGCACGAATGCGGCGCGCATGTCCGGCCCAGGGCACGGGCAATTCGCGCTACGCTGCATTCGGTGCTAGAACAATCAATACAGGACGCACGAGACGTCCGCGACGCGGGAGACGCACGCGTGTTGCACCGCGGCACGCGCCGCATCAGGGACGCGGCAAGTACGCGAGAGAAACACCGCACCGGCCCGGGCACGACGAGGCGGGCCGCGGCGGCCGTACCGGGGGCACAACAAGGAGACGACCATGCAAACTCCGGCAAGCCTCAACGATCTGCAACGCACCACCCTCGCCATCGTGCTTGCTGGCGGCCGCGGCACACGCCTCGGGCCGCTCACCAACAAGCGCGTCAAGCCGGCCGTGTACTTCGGCGGCAAGTACCGCATCATCGATTTCGCCCTGTCGAACTGCCTGAATTCGGGCATCCGCCGCATCGCGGTCGTCACGCAATACAAGGCGCACTCGCTCTTGCGCCACCTGCAGCGCGGCTGGGGCTTCCTGCGCGGCGAGTTCAACGAATTCCTCGACCTGTGGCCCGCGCAGCAGCGCGTTGAAGGCGCCCACTGGTACCGCGGCACCGCCGACGCCGTGTACCAGAACCTCGACATCATCCGCTCGATCAGCCCGAAGTACGTGGTGGTGCTGGCCGGCGACCACATCTACAAGATGGACTACACGCGCATGATCGCCGACCATGCGGCAAGCGGCGCCGACTGCACGGTGGGCTGCATCGAGGTGCCGCGCCTCGAAGCGCGCGCGTTCGGCGTGATGGCCGTGGACGAGTCGCGCCGCGTGACCGGCTTCGTCGAAAAGCCCGACGACCCGCCCGCCATGCCCGGCCGCCCCGACATCGCGCTCGCGAGCATGGGCATCTACGTGTTCGACACGAACTACCTCGTCCATCTGCTCGAAGAGAACATCTCGCGCTCGGCCACCGACCACGACTTCGGCAAGGACATCATTCCGCGCGTGGTGAGCGACGGCCATGCGATCGCGCATCCGTTCAGCATGTCCTGCGTGTCGTCGGACCCGGCCGCCGAACCCTACTGGCGCGACGTGGGCACGGTCGACGCCTACTGGTCCGCCAACCTCGACCTCGCCTCGACCATCCCCGCGCTCGATCTCTACGACCGCAACTGGCCGATCTGGACCTACCAGGAACAGTTGCCGCCCGCCAAGTTCGTGCGCGACCTCAACGGCCTGCAGGGCTCGGGCACCAACCTGATCGTGTGCGGCGGCAGCGTGATCTCGGGTTCGCAGATTTCGCGCTCGGTGCTCTCGTCGAATGTCGTCGTGCGGTCGTTCTGCAACATCGCCGAGGCAGTCTTGTTGCCGGAGGTGACGGTGGGCACGAGTTGCCGGCTGCGCAAGGTCGTCGTGGACCGCGGCTGCACGATTCCCAACGGCACTGTGATCGGCGAAGACGCCACGCGCGACGCCGAGCGCTTTTATCGCACCGAGAGCGGCGTCGTGCTGGTCACGAGCGAGGCGCTGGCGAAGCTGCCAGGCTAGGGCCTGTTCACGCTAATTTCACGCTAATAACAGGCCCTGACCGTGCGCCGCGCGAAGCCGGTCCGCTGGAACCGGCCTGGCTCGAGCGCGCGCCAACCCGCAAGCAACCCGAACACCGAGAGGACTGACTCACGATGACCATTCGCGTCCTGCACGTAGCCAGCGAGCTGTATCCGCTCCTGAAGACCGGCGGCCTCGCCGACGTCACCGCCGCCCTGCCCGCCGCGCTGATCGAACAGGGCGCCGACGCCCGCCTGCTGCTGCCGGGCTTCGCGAGCGTGGCGGCGGGCCTCGAGGACCTGCGCCCCGTCGCGCGCCTCGGGCGCACTTTCGGCGCGCCCGAGGCGACGCTGGAACTCGGGCGTCTGCCCGGCAGCGAGCTGGCCGTCTACATGATCCGCGCCGACGCGTTCTACGCGCGTCCCGGCAACCCCTACCTCGACGCCGAACACGTGCCTTACGGCGACAACGCGCAGCGTTTCGCGCTGCTCGGCTGGACCGCCGCGCAGCTCGCGCTGCACCTCGATGCCGACTGGGCGCCCGCCATCGTGCAGGCGCACGACTGGCATGCGGGGCTCGCGCCGGCCTATCTGCGCGCGGCGGCACGCGAGCGCGGCACGAGCATGCCGCCCGGCGGCGCGCGCTCGGTCTTCACGGTTCACAACCTCGCTTACCAGGGCATCTTCCCCGCACAGCAGTTCGACTCGCTCGGCCTGCCGCGCGACTTCTTCGACATGCATGGGGTGGAGTTCTACGGCCAGCTTTCGTTTCTGAAAGCCGGCCTCTATTTCGCCGACAAGATCACGACGGTGAGCCCGACCTACGCGCGCGAGATTCAGACGGTCGCCCAGGGCGGCGGCCTCGAGGCGCTGCTGCGCGGACGCACGCACGACCTCGTCGGCATTCTCAATGGCGTGGACTACGCCGTCTGGAATCCGTCGAGCGACGCGGCCATCGCCACGCGCTATTCGGCCACACGGCAAAGCGGCAAGATGCGCTGCAAGGCCGCGCTGCAGACGCGCCTGAAGCTCGCGCAGAAGCACGACGCCCCGGTGTTCGGCGTGGTGAGCCGGCTCACCGAGCAAAAGGGCCTCGACCTGCTGCTCGCGGCGCTGCCCGAGATCGTCGCGCGCGGCGGGCAGCTCGTCGTGCTCGGCACCGGCGACGCCAGCCTCGAACAGGGCTACGCGCGCGCCGCGCACCAGCATCCCGAATCGGTGGCCGTGGAGCTGGGCTTCGACGAGACGCTCGCGCACGAGATCGTTGCGGGCGCCGACGTGATGATGGTCCCCTCGCGCTTCGAGCCGTGCGGTCTCACGCAGCTCTATGCGCTCGCTTATGGCGCGCTGCCGCTCGTGCACCGCGTGGGCGGACTCGCCGATACGGTGGTCGACGCCTCGCTGGAAAATCTCGCCGACGGTCTCGCCACCGGCTTCGTGTTCGAGCGCTTCGAGCCCGACGCGCTCACGGCCGCGATCCGCCGCGCCTTCGCACTCTATGGACGCAGCCGCGACTGGCGCGAGACGCGCACGCGTGCGATGCAGCAGGACTTCGGCTGGGCGGCGTCGGCGCAACGCTACATGGCGCTCTATCGCGAGCTGGCCGGTCAAAGCGTCGTGGCTTAAGCTTGCCCAGGCGAATTCCAGGCGGTGGAAGCCGGCGCGCGCGCAACTCCGCGCCCACGCGTCCATCGACCAGGCGCAGCGAATTCGGTTATCGTTGCTGCACCTGCGCAAAGGCGCGCTGCTCGAAGCGCCGCAAGCCATAACGAAATCTGGACCGGCCATGAAAAACGTTTTGAGTATCCAGTCGCACGTCGTGTTCGGTCACGCGGGCAACAGCGCCGCGGTGTTTCCCATGCGCCGCCTCGGCGTGAATGTCTGGCCGCTCAACACGGTGCAGTTCTCGAATCACACGCAATATGGCCACTGGACCGGCGCCACCGTCGGCTCGGACGAGATCGTGGATCTCGTCGAAGGCATTGGCGCGATCGGCGTGCTGCCGCGCTGCGATGCCGTGCTGTCCGGCTATCTCGGCGCCCCCGAGCAGGCCCAGGCCGTGATCGACGTGGTGCGCGCCGTGAAGGCCGCCAATCCCCAGGCGCGCTATTTTTGCGACCCGGTGATGGGCACGCCGGGCGCCGGGGACGGCTGCCGCGTCGAGCCCGGCATCCAGGCGTTCCTCGTGCGCAACATGCCCGAGGTCGCCGACGCGATGATACCCAACCACACCGAGCTGCAACGACTCGTGGGCCGCGAGATCGAGACTGCGGAAGAAGCCGTGCTCGCGTGCCGCGAACTGTTGCGCCGCGGCCCGAAGCTAGTCCTCGTCAAGCATCTGCTCGACCGCAACAGCCCTGCCGACCGCTTCAACATGCTCGTCGTGACCGAGCATGAAGCGTGGCTCGGCCAGCGCCCGCTCTACCCGTTCGCGCGCCAGCCGGTGGGCGTGGGCGACGTGACGAGCGCGGTGTTCGTCGCGCGCCTGATGCTCGGCGACTCGCTGCGCCGCGCGTTCGAACACACGCTCGCGGCCGTGAACGCCGTGGTGAAGGCGACATACGACGCCGGCCGTTACGAGCTGGAAATCGTCGCGGCGCAGGACCAGATCGCGCGCCCGCGGGAATGGTTCGACGCCTGGGCGGCGGACGCCGCCTAGACCAGGCAGGGGCGCGCGCGGCCTATAATGCCGTCCGCATGACTCGCGGCGGCAAAACACGGCCGCGGCGCCCACCGTCCTTAGAGAATGACCGATGTCCGATTCAATCCGCAGCGAACAGGAAGAGTATTTCGAGCAGCTATGCCTCGCCGTCGACGCCGGTGAGACCCACGAGCAGGAAGCCATCGAATACTTCGAGCAACAGAGTCACGAAAGCGGCTTCGACGCCGCCGTGTGGCTCGACATCGCGCTGTACCATGCGCCCGATGTCGCGCGCGGCATCATCGACTTCGTCGACGAGAGCGACCGCGAACGCAGCGACATCGCCCAGACCATTGCCGACACGCTCGACATCTCGTACGGCGACGACGAATGCGAACGCTTCGAAGCGACGATTCGCTTCGCGCTCGCCAACGGCATTCCCGTCGATCTCGACGTGGTGCTCGACGGCTGCAACCGCGCGCTCGACGACCTCGAAGGCTGGGCGAGCGCCGACACCATGGCGCCGCTCGGGCGGCTGCGCGACGCGCTCTTCGAGCTGCAAAGAGGCGAGTAGCCCACCCACGCCTGGCCGCCGCACAGCACGTCCCGGCACGCCTCAGCCGCAAACCGCAAGACGCAAGACCCGAAGACGAAACGCCCCGCATCCGCGCCACGCCGGCACGCGACGCGGCGTACCCGGACAAAACGCACACAAGAACACCGCGCCGCTGTCGCGCAAGGAGTCACGATGAGTCTCGCCGCCACGCCCAGAACCGATGGCGCCTGCGCATTGGCCGCGCCGCGCCGTGCGTGGCGCCAGCGCCTCGCGTCCGGCAAGCTTGCGGCTGGGCTCCTGATCGGCGCGCTGGCCGCCGTCTCGACGCTCGGCGCAAGCCACAGCGCACTCGCCGCCGGCCCGCTCGACGTGCGCATCGGCTTCGTCTCGCCGCTTTCGGGCGACTACGCCAATTACGGCCGCGATCTGCAAAACGGCGTGCAGCTCGCGCTCGACGAAGCGAACGCGCAAAACCTCAAGATCGGCGAACAGACGGCGCACTTCGAACTCGTGCCCATCGACGACCGCAGCGACCCGCGCCTCGGTGTCCAGGCCGCCGCGACGCTGGCGAATCAGGGGGTCAACGCCGTGGTCGGCCACTTCAATTCGGGCTCGGCCATTCCGGCCTCGCGCGTCTACGAGAGCGCCGGCATTCCGATGATCAGCCCCGCCGCCACCAACCCCGTCATCACGTCGCAAGGCTTCGCCAATACCTTCATGGTGATTGCAAACGACGCGCAGAACGCAGGCATCGCCGGCGCGTGGGCCGTGGACGTGATGAAGGCCAAACGCGTGGCCATCATCGACGACCGCACCGCCTTCGGTCAGGGCGAAGCCGACGTCTTCGAGCGCGCGGTGCGCGAGCATGGCGGCAACGTGGTCGCGCGCGAATTCGCGGAAAGCGTCGCGAGCGACTTCGGTCCGCAGCTTGCGAAAATCAAGGCCGCCGACGCCGATCTGCTCTACTTCGGCGGCCTCGCGCACCAGGGCGCGGCGCTCGCGAAGCAGATGAAGACGCGCAGCATGAACGCGCAGTTCGTGGGCGGCGGCGGCGTGGCGAACACCGACTTCACCCAGGGCGCGGGCGCAGCCGCCGAAGGCGCGATGGCCTGGGAGTACGGCCGCCCGCTCGCGCAACTGCCGGAGGGCCCGCGTTTCGAGCAGGCCTATAAAGCCCGCTTCGGCACGGACGTGCTCGCTTACGCGCCGTTCGGCTACGACGCGGCGTGGGCCGCGATTCACGCGATGGTCAACGCAAAATCGGCGAACCCCGAGGTCTACCGCAGCGCGCTCAAGGCGCTCGCCTTCGACGGCGTGACGGGCCGCATCGCCTTCGAGCCGGACGGCTCGCGCAAGAACGGCGCCTCCACGCTCTGGCAGGTCAAGAAAGGCATGTGGGTGCCGGTAACGACGCGCGGCGGCTGAGCGCCGCTCACGGTTGCTGCGGCGCGCTCGCCGCGCGCACGACGATCTGCGCGTGCGTGTCGCGCTCGATGCTCACGAGCGCGTCGCGCATCTGCGCGAATTCGTCGGCCGTGCACATCTGGTGGCCAAAATGCGCCGTTAGCCGCCGCTCGATCTGCAGCGTGCGCGAGCGCGCGTCGAATACATAGTGCGACGTGTAGTCGAGAAACGCGTCGCTCACTTGTGTGTCTTGCGGCACGTCGGTCACGCGCGCGAACGCGGGCAGCACGATCTGCGCGCTCTCCGTGAACGCCCCGCCGATGCACGCCCAAGGCTGCGTGCGGCGCGGCTGTGCAAGCCAGCTGTCGATCTGCGTGGCAATGCCGCCCGTGAAGCTGCTCGTGGCGGCAATGGCGGTCGCGCCGTCGCGCCAGACCACGTGATCGAGCGTGCCCGCCATCGTCACCGAAAACGGTCCATCGGTTGCCTGGGTCGTGCTCGTGCTCACGTGCGCGGTGCCGGCGAGTCCGGTGAGCCGCAGGCGCTGCGCCGCGAGTTGCCGGGCCTGCGCGTGCGTCGCGCGGCGAAACGTGTTGCGCTCGGGCTCCGCGCCCGCGCCTTCGTCTTCCACGTAGTAGCGGTAGGCCGCGTCGCCGCTCGCGTCCACGTCGAGCGCGAGGCGTGCCGTGCGCTCGCGCCGCCCGGTCGCGGGCGTTCGCGAGAGCACGCCGTCGTCGACGAGCAGCACGGGCCGGTCCATCGCGCCCGGCGGCAGGTAGCCGAACGCGTAACCGCCCGACGAGGTGTCCGCATAGACGCCAAGGTCGGGCAGCCACGCGATCGCATGGTTGATCGCATGCGCGCCATAGCCCGGCACATCGGGCAGCGTATAGACGGGGCCGAGATTGAGCAGCACGGGCTCGGCGCGTAGGCCCACCGCCGCGAGCAGCGCGCTGAAGAGCGCCACGTGGTCCTTGCAGTCGCCGTAGCGGTTGCGCAGGATGTCGGTCGAGCGATGCGGCACCGCCGCGGTCTCGCCAAGAAAGAGCGCGACATAGCGGATATTGAAGCGCATCCAGTCGTAAATGCGGCGCGCCTTGTCGCGCGGGTCGGTCACGCCCGCCGTGAGCGCCTGCGCAAGCGCTGCGATGGCCGGATCGGTCGAGGTGGGATCGGCGGCGGCTTCGCGGTAACGCGCGGCGAACGCGGCGAAGTCGGGCTCCGTCGACACCATCAGCCGGTCGCCCCAGTTCACGTAGGCCACCGCCCCCGCCTCGAGCGGCGCATAGGGGCCGTGCCGGTAGTCGAACGCGTAGCGGGTACGGCCGTTCGCCGTCTCGGGGGCGAGCGCCGTGTAGCCGCGCGCGTCGGCGTGGAGCGGCACGTTCGCGGGCAAATCGAAGATCAGACGCTGAACCTCGACGGGTTCGCCGGTCGGCTCGACGAAGTACGAGAACGTGCCTGCTTCGAGCGCCTTCGCGCGGCGTTTGGCGAAATGCAGATGCACGCGCGATCCGGCCTGGACGCCCGGAAAGATCACCGTGCGCAGCACGCCGTCCTCGAACGTGGGCGCGCCCGCCGAGCGCGGCTCCTGCACGTCGCGAATGCCGCTCGCGCCGACCGCGTGCGCACTGCCGTCCGGGTCGATGGTTTCGGCCGAGAGTTGCGTGATCGTTTCGATATCCTTATTGAACCAGACGTAGCGCTGGGCGATCTCGTCCACGCCGGCGGCGGTGTTGGCCCGCAGCACGGTGTCGTCGTCCTCGACGACCGAGCCGTCCTGCTGCACGACGAACAGATGCACGTCGCGCTCGAGCGTGTACGGCGGGATGTCGGTTTGCGCGGCGCTATCGGCGGTCTCGACGCGCGCGGCGCTGTCGGGGCTTCGATCGCTCGCCTCGGCGCGGGCAGGGCTGCTCGCGATGGTCAGGATCAACGCTACGATCAACGTCAGGTTCAACGCCAGGATCGACGCAAGGCACGGCGCGACGCACCGGGCGGCGCGCACGATCCCCTCGCCTCGCGTCATGGGCGCCTCAGGCGTGCGCCGCCGCAAGCGCTGCGTTCGGCCACGACGTCTGCGCGAGATGGCGCTCGCGCTGCGCGGCACGCCATGCGCGGGGACTCGCGCCGAACTCCGCGCGAAACGCCGCGTTGAAGTTCGACAGATCGTTGAAGCCGCTCGCGAGCGCAACGTCGACGATCTTCGCTTCGTCGTCGGCGGCAAGACGCAGTGCGGCGGCACGCAACCGCGAGCGCAGCAGATATTGATGCGGGGTCACGCCGGCAAGCGCCGAGAAGGTGCGCAGAAAATAGAACTCGCTCACGCCCGCCGCGCTCGCGAGGCTGGCGAGCGTATGCGCATCGTCGGGCGTTTCGTCGATCAGGCGCAGCGTCGCGACCACGCGGGCAGCCGCGGCGGCGCCCGGCGTGGCAGGCGTCGCCGCGTCCTTGCCGCGCGCGACCACACGCAAGGTCGCGAGCGCCAGTTCCAGTGCGATTTCATCCCAGGCGGCGGCGCCCAGGCCGGGCGCGTGACGCCGCCGCTCCTGCGCGAGCACATCGGCGCAAGCATGCGCCACGAGCGGCGCGAGCGCGCGCACCGGCGGCACCCGGGCGGCCCGCCAGCGGCGCGCGCCGGGCGCGAGGCCCGCGGCTGCGGCCTGCTCGTCGAGCCAGGCGGGCTCGTAGTGGAACGAGACGCAGCGGTCGCCCGCCGCGTGGCGGTGGCCGCATTCGAAACAGGCGCCGGTTTCCCCGAGCATGAGTGCGCCGGGCATCATCAGCGCGCGCGCGTTGCCGCTGCGGTAGCCGAACACGCCGGCCGCCACGATGGCGAGACACGCGCTCGTGTGGCGCTCCTCGTAGGGCCGGTCGCCGGGTCCAAGCGTGCAGACGACATCGTCGACCGACCAGCCGGCGCCCGCCGCGAGCGGGCGCGCCGTTGGCGCGCGGCCGCCATCGGCGCGGCCTTCGCGCGCGCGCTCGGCGAGCGCGCGTTGCAGTGAAACGGCGAGACCTTGCACGGCAACCTCGCAGGAAGTTGGCTACGTTGGCGGGCTACGTCTGCCGTTGTAGCACATCGACGCGAGCGCCGCCGAACCGGCCCTGGCCGCTATCCCCGCCGCTCCTCGATGGTGCGCAGCAGCGACAGCGCGATGCCCTCGGCGGCAAGGCGCACCTCGTCGAGCGCCGGAAACGACGGCGCTATCCGCAAATGGCTGTCGTGTGGATCGACGCCATACGGGAACGCGGCGCCCGCGGGCGTGAGGACGAGTCCCGCCGCTGCCGCAAGTTCGACGGTGCGGCGCGCGCAGCCCTCGGGCGCATAAAGGCTGATGAAATAGCCGCCGCGCGGCACGTTCCAGCTCACGCCGTGCACGCCGGCGAGGCGCGCGCGGAACACCTCGTCGACCGCATCGAACTTCGGCTTGAGCAGCGCGCGATGGCGCGCCATCAGCCCGGTAAGCGTCGCGCGGTCGCGCAGAAAGCGCACGTGGCGCAACTGGTTGAGCTTGTCCGGCCCGATGGTGCGCACGGCCGAGTGCTTCTGCCACCAGGCCACGTTGCGCGGCGCGGCGGCGAGCCACGCGAGCGCGCCGCCGCCGAACGTCACCTTCGACAGCGATGCGAACATCAGCGCGCGCCCGGCGTGGCCCGCCGCCGCACAGGCTGCGAATACGTCGAGCGTCGTGTGCGCTTCGTCGCTCAGGTGGTGGAAACGGTAGGCGTCGTCCCAGAAGAGCCTGAAGTCGGGCGCGGCGGGCATGGCCGCGAGGCGCCGGATCACCTCGTCGGACCAGATCGCGCCCGTCGGGTTGCTGTAGAGCGGCACGCACCACATGCCCTTGATCGACGCATCGCCGCGCACGAGCGCTTCCACGCGGTCCATGTCGGGGCCGTCCTCGCGCATCGGCACGGCGATCATGCGCACGCCGAGCGCCTCGCAGATCGCGAAGTGGCGGTCGTAGCCCGGCACCGGACACAGGAATGCGATCTCGCCTTGCGCCCGCCACGGCGCGCCGACGTCCGCGCCCTCGCCCACCGGCACGCCGTGCAGCAGCGCGAAAGTCAGCGCGTCGTGCATCAATTCGAGGCTCGAATTGCCCGCCGCGATCACCTGTGCGGCCGGCACGCCGAGCAACCCGGCGCCCAGCTCGCGCGCCTCGGGCAGGCCGCCCGGCAGGCCGTAGTTGCGGCAATCGAAGCCATCGCGCGCCAGATAGCCCGCCCGGGCGGCTTCGTCGATGAGCGCCTGCGAGAGATCGAGCTGTTCGGGCGAAGGCTTGCCGCGCGACATGTCGAGCCGCAGGTTCAGTTGCTGGAATCGTTCGTAGGTCAAATCGACGGGCGGCGACATCAACATGGGTTTCTCCGGGAGCGAATCACTGCGTGAAGGGTCGATACGGGGTCGGTACGGGGTCGGTACGGCCCCAGTATCGACGCGTCGCCGCGTTCAGACAAACGCGTTATATTGAAGCCTTCGATCAATTTTTCTTATACCGATGAAGACCCTCGACCTCGACGTGCTCGCCATGGTGGTGGCCGTCGCCGACGCCGGCAGCTTCGTGCGCGGCGCCGCGCTCGTGCACCGCTCGCAGGCCGCGCTCAGCATGCAGATTCGCGCGCTCGAGGCATCCATCGGCAAGCCGCTCTTCATCCGCGCGCCGCGCAGCGTCACGCCCACGCCGGACGGTCAGACGCTCATCGCCTACGCGCGGCGCATGCTCGCGTTGCGCGACGAAGCGTGGGCCTCGCTCGCGCACCCGGAAGTGACGGGGCGCGTGTCGATCGGCGTGCCCGACGACTACGCGTCCTCACTCATGCCGCCGGTGCTGCGCAAGTTCTCGGCGAACTGGCCGAAGGTGGAGATCCAGGTGATCGGGCTGCCGAGCAGCGCGCTCCTGCCGCTGCTGAAGGACAACAAGATCGACCTCGCCTGCATCACGCGTACGCGAGGCCTCGCGGGCGAGTTCATCCGCTTCGAGCCGATGGTGTGGGCCGCGCCCCCCGCGGCGGTGAGCGCAGCGAGCGGGCGTGAGATCTGGCGCGAGCGGCCGCTGCCGGTCGCCCTCTTCGGCGGCGGCAGCGTCGCGCACACGAACGCGATCCAGGCGCTGGAGCGCGCGAGGATCGCCTATCGCACATCGTATGAAAGCCCGAGCCTGATGGGCCTGTGCAGCATGGTGGCCGCGGGTCTCGCCATCGCGCCGCTCGCGCGCTGCGCGGTGCCCGAAACGTTCGTCACGCTCGGCCGCCAGCACGGCCTCCCGGTACTGCCCGAACTGGAAGTGGTGCTCGCGCGCAGCGCGCGCTCGAACCGTCCGCCGTGCGACTTTCTCGCTGAGCAGATCCTCACGGAGCTGCGCGTCCAGGAGCGATGATCTCGCGACGACGATTCGGGCAACGAATCAGTCGTCGCCGAGCCGCGAAAGCAGCGCGTAGAGACGCGAAACATGCCGCAGCAGCATTTCGCGATGCTTCTCGATCTGCTCGAGGCGGCCTTCGAGATCGGCGCGCACGCGCTCGTCGGGGTCGGCGTAGTTGATCACGTCTTCGATGCGCGAGCGCAGCACCGCGGGCTCGACCGGCGGCACGCTCAGGTAGCGCTCGAGCTTGCGCACGTCCTGCGCGGCGAGATCGCGGATCTTGCGCGTGCCCGCGAGACGCCGGTGCGCCTCGGGCGCAGCCGTCACTTCCTCGCGCTTCGCGCCCTGGCCGAAGATCGGCTCGACGCGCAGCACAGGCGCCTTGCGCACCGGGTGCGCAGTGCCGCGAAAGCGCGCGCGCGGCGTCTCGCTCGCGATCGCTTCGCGCGTCTCGTCGGGCACGTCGGCGCTATCGTGCTTCACGTCCATCCAGCCCTCGGGCAGGCCCGTGACGGCCTCCACGCCGCGCACGAACTCCGCGCTGAAGTCGCGCTGGCCCGACACGATCAGCTTCATGTAGCTCGCGGAAAACGTCATCATGCGCGCGAGCCGGGTGGCCGACCCGACCTCGCGCGTGAGCAGCGCCAGATTGGCCCGCCACATCGGCATGAGCGTGGCGTTGGCATCGTCCATTGCGGAGCTCCTCCTTCGTTCGCGTCATCTGCCAATGATACGGGCTGCGGCGCACCCTGCGCGCTTTCCCGGGCCGTCCGGCCCCGTCCGCGCGCCGCAATTGGAAATTCGGTCCGCAATCCATAAAGGCAGCAAGACGCATGCCGACGACCGCCGGCCACGCACAGGGATAAGACTGAGGAAAGGGTGACGAGCGACACCGGGGGATCTGGAGGGTCCCAACTGCGCGGCCCGACCTGCGCGGCCCGACCTGCGCGGCCCCCTCAAAAATGCCCGGTAAAGCGGTAGCGGCTGCCCGGATGCCAGAGATTGGCCACCGATGCGACGAGCCCGCGCGAGCGCGTGCGCCGGTGCAGCACGAGACACGGCTCGGCCTCGCCCATGGCGAGGTGCGCGCGCGTCTGCGCCTCGGGGGCGAGCGCCTCGATGCGGTACTCCACGCCCTGCAGCGGCGCGACATGCACGAGGTACTGATTCGGCGTGATGTGCGTGAAATCCTGCGCTGCGTAATCGGGCGCGACGGCGGGATTGACCCAGCGCTCTTCGAGCTGCACGGGCTCGTCGTTCTCGAAGTGGAGCACGCGCGAGGTGAACACCTTGTCGTTCGCCGCGAGCCCCATTTCGACGGCAAGCGCCTCATCGGCGGGATACACGCCGATCTCGAGCACCTCGGCGCGGTAACGGTGCCCGCGCGCGAGGATTTCGTCGGAGATGCTGCGAATGGCGACGAGCGTCGATTCGTACTTGGGCCGCGCGACGAAGGTGCCCGCGCCCTGCACGCGCGTGAGCACCTGTTCCGCGGTGAGTTCGCGCAACGCCCGGTTCACGGTCATGCGCGCGACCTTGAACTCGCGCGCCAGTTCGTTCTCCGAAGGCACCTGGTCGCCCTCGCTCCACTCGCCGGCGTGAATGCGCGCGAGGACGAAGTCCTTGATGCCCTGGTATGCGGGAGCGTTCATCGCGTTGGCCCGTGCCTTGGCTTGGCGTCTGCTTGCGCGTGATTGTGCGTGATTGTGCGTTACTGCGCCTCGGACTCGAACGCAAACGGGCTGTGCGAAGCGATCACACCATTCTGCACGAGACGCGTAATCGCTTCGATATCCGGCGCGAAGTAGCGGTCGAGGCCGTAGTGCGGCACCTCGGCGCGCACCGACTGCATCACGTGCGCGAGCGCCGGGCTCGTGTGGTGCGGCGCGCGCAGATCCACGCCCTGGGCGGCC
>NZ_QEOL01000050.1 GCF_003096715.1 Paraburkholderia silvatlantica | reverse complement strand
TGCCTCATTCGCCAACATAAAACCGCGTGACCGGCCTCTCCCTGACCTCCAGCGTCGGACCGTAGCCCCTACCGCGCGAGCGGTTTAGTCCGTCGTGCACGACGGGACGGCCTTGGTCGCACACTCGTGGCAACGGTGGAGCGGGATGCAACTGACAGCGGCGTGCGTCGCCTGTTCTTGCTGACGACAACGGCAGTCGAATTTTTTGCAGCCATGGGATATCAGAATTTCGAGAGGACGGTGGCGCCGAGCCGAATCCAGTCCACTTCGCAATTTGCATCTCTCTGTCCCGCATCGGCCACGTGCATGGCAAAGACGCTATAACAGCGCAACAGTACCTGGAGCGTCTTGAGCGGCCGCTTTTATGCTGAACCAAGTGTCGCCTTCGGGTCGGGTTATGCCTTTTGCATGAGAGCCGTGCCCAAGACGATCGCCGCGCCCTGTCATGGGGCGCTGGTCGGCCAGCTACAGCCACTCGATTGCGGTTCAACTCGGACATTCAAAGGCCCCCTTTGCCTCTGAAAGCAGACGTCGTCTTATCGAGACACGTGGCCACGAGTTCTGCGACGGCGGATCATCCGGAAGTCTGATGGGCGAGCCGTCGCCCGTTGCCCTTTGAATTGTCGAGGAATAAAAGCTCAGAACCTGACCCGCAATCCTGCGTGAAGCGCGACCTGGGTATTTGTACTTGATTGAGCGCCGACTACCGCGCTGTCGATATCGGCATACGCTCCGCCTGCCGCTCGTTGATAGGTTGCCTGAAAGGCGATATCTGTTCGTTTTGACAACGCATAGCTTGCGACCACGTCGACTTGATGATATTTCGGCCGCTGACCGCTGTAATTGACTTTGCCGTCAACAAAATTGTAGCCGCCGCCGACCAGAAGCGCCGGCGTCAGGTTGTATTGCATCCATGCCTCATAGCTGTCGAACGACACTGAACTTGTTGTGCCGTTAGCATCGTCGAAATGCGTGTTCGTGTAGTTCAGCCCGAACGTAGCAGCGTTCAGCTTGTATGTCCCGCCCACACCAATAATCTGTTGATTGGCTGGTTGCCCCACATAACCAAATACACCGGCGTTTGTCGAATGATTGGCGACGAAGTTGCCGTCGGGGAACTGCGTACCCGGATCTTTGGCAAAGAAATAGGCCGCGGCCACATACAGGTTGCCGTTCACGTAGCTCGCACCAGCGGCAGTCGTGCTGTTGCGTCCGAACGAGCCAGCAATCCCACCAAACGCATACATTGCGCTGAACGTAAGCCCTGCATAGGTCGGGCTTTTATATTTAACCGAATTGTTGACGCGAAAGGCGTCGTTCGTGTTGTCGATATCATTGGCGTGGGACGAGTACGCCCCCCAGTTCTGGAGATTCAACGTCGAAGGTCCAATATAGTCAACAATCAGATCGTACTGGCGGCCCATTGTCACCGTTCCCCATCCATCTGACGAGGAAAGCCCAACGTAGGCCTGCCGCCCAAACAGCAGCCCTCCCTGTCCCAACGATCCATTGAACGAATTGAAGCCGTTTTCCAGGCGGAATATCGTCTTGAGTCCGCCGCCAAGATCTTCCGTGCCGAGCAGGCCCCACCGACTTCCAATGTCAGCGCCGCTAGCAGCTTTAATCAACGTCTTGCCACCGGCATTGTTCACATAGGTGAGGCCATTATCAATCGCGCCATACAGGGTCACGCTGTTTTGTGCGAAGCTGATTCCAGGAACGCCGATTCCGGCGGCAAGTATAAAAATAGCTCGTTTCATGGTCTTATCCCTTAAGTTGAGGACGTGCGATGACGCGTTGCCATTTCCCTAGTGACAGACATGGCAACTCTTTCCTGAAGATTTTGATAGTTCAAAAACCCGATTGTTGATTTGTAGTTCTAATCAATAATCGTCTGATAGCGTTGATGAAAAACCAGGCTCCCGCAGGTTCACGGGACTCATCGACCGCTGATATAGTCCTTACTGATTCTGCTCTTGAATCAGGCGTAGTAACTGCCGCATCGCAGCCGGCACGGGGGCAATAATCGGAACGCTGAAGCGCCCCGCCAGTGCCAGTGCTGCCTGCCCAAGTGGCCCACCTCCGATAATGACCGCCTCCGCTCCATCCAGCGTGATCGACTGTTCTACCGCTGTGGCCAGAGACTCGATAAGTTCTTCCGGTCGACTGGCCAACTGGACAGGATCGCCGTGCGTGAGTCGGATACCTGCATACAGTTCATTGATGTTCAGGGCGACTGCACGCTGGTTGATCGAAACAACAAGGTCGTGCGTGACCGTCGCGATGCCAAAACGACGGCCTCCCGTCGAGGCTTCGAGCATGGATGCCTCGCAGAGGCCGACGCAGGGTATCGCGGCCATCGCCCGCAGTTGTTCGAGACCAGGGTCTCCAAACGCGCCTACGATAACGCCAGACGGCTTCGCGGATTGACGGCGCCAGTACGCTATTACCTCGTGTGCCGCGGCGCTCAGTTCCGCTGCCGTCGTGATCATCGAAACGCCGGATTCAATGGTGGCCCCCATAACGACAACTCCCGGCGGAGCGCACATCTGGGCTATCTCGACCATCATTGTGGTGGTGGTGACGGAGACATTCGGGTTCAGCAGAAGGACGTGGGACATGTTAGCGCTTCGATATGTATGCGATCACGAAAGGCCAGTGGCCGCGTTGCGTGGCTGCACGTTTTCTTCAACGCTTGTGGCTACGTTTTCCAGCGACTTGCCGAACGTTTCAGGCCCCAGCAGTGCACATGCAGCGAAGACCGAATACATAACCGCGATCAGACCAAACACACCGACAATGCCGTATCCGTCGAATAGTCGGCCTGAAACGAGTGGCATGATGGCGCCTGCCAATGTCCCGATCGCGAGGATGAAAGATGTGCCGAACGCTCTCACACGCGTTGGATAGAGTTCCGGCGCGTAGATCCAGATGGTGGTGTTCAGAAGCAGGACAAAGAACTGGAATACAGCGCCGCACAGCATGATCAGTGCAACCGTATGAGCTAGAAAGCCGAATGAGAGCGCGGCCAGGCAGGCGAGAATCGCGCCGCTGAACAGCACGGTTCTGCGTGGCAACCGGGAGCCAAAGATTGATGCTGCGAGCGCACCGAGCAGGCTGCCACCTTGCATCACCATGGTGAACGCCAGGCTCTTCGTGATCGTATAACCCTGAGCTACCAGGATAGTCGGCATCAAGGTCAGTACCGAGATCTGCGCACCATAGGTCATCCATACCGCCAGAGCCGCCACGACAGTGCGCCTGAGAAGCGCACCGCTGAATATTTCAGCGAACTGAAGCGGGTTCTGAAGTGGCGCCGCGGAATCGGAGGGAGTCACGTACTCGTGGATCGATCGGGGCGTGCCACTCAGCTTCCCGGAAGCGAGTTTCGACAGCACGAGATTGGTCTGCGCGACGTCTCCACGCGACAGAAGGAAGCGCGGGGTTTCGGGCACGATGCGACGATAGAACACGCCGAGCAGCGCGGGTAAAACCAGACATGCAAACAGCCAGCGCCATCTGTCCGGCCCTGAAAAAACGGAGAAAACCAGCAGACCAAACGCGGGAGCAAGGAAATTTCCAAGCCCCCCCGCGCCAACATTCAGCAAACCGACCACGGCGCCGCGACTCCGCGTGGAGCAGAATTCCGCCAGCATGGTCACGGCAATCGACATCTCTCCGCCGAGTCCAAAGCCAACGATTGCTCTGCCGATCAGAAGAATCGCGAAGTTCGGCGCCAGCGCGCAAATGATAGCGCCCAGCGTGAATAGCAGGAGGTCCGTCACCAGCATCACGCGTCGCCCATACCGGTCTCCGATCAATCCGGAGAGCAACCGACCAAGTGCCGCGAACGCAAAGGTGGCGGTATTGAGCAGACCAATCTGGGTGGCGGTGAGCCCCCAGCTTTGGCGCAAGACCGGCCCAACGATACCGATGGAGTTTTGCTCAAACGCGTCAAACAGCCCGCCCAGAATGATCAGCAGGAGGATCGTGCGATGGGCCGAAGTGAACCCGATCCGGTTCAGCGCCTGGTCCAGCGCAGCGGTTTGCGATGTGCTTTCTGATGAAGGGACAAAATGCGCGCCGGCCATTGCATTGCTCCTGAGAGACTGGGCGAACCACCTCGGCGCGCCGTCAGCAGAAGCGACTGTAACTTTTCATTTTTCAAATTAAAAGAAAAATCTTTTTCACATTGAAAATACTTTTTTCTGGTGCGACAGCAGAGTTTTCTGGTGCAGAAATTCCCAATGAACGCGCGTAAATCATGGAATTTTGCACTCCTTCGAGCGTTTTTGTGCATCCGATTTTTGATGTCGGTTGCGCAAAGGGATCTCCGAATATGAAAAATATTTTTCTTACTGGGTGGCGTGATTACCGCGGACGGCTCGCCATTTCATCGACAGCCTCGTGTGCGACCTCAATCGCGGCAAGCCGCTTTCTGCCGGTTGCGCCTTTCAGATCCATGACTCGGGTGGCCAGCACATCACACAGGGCCATTACCGCAACGTGATTGTCCAGCGGTCCGGGACCCGTGGTTACACAATGAATCGTCCACGTCGCCTTGGGGTGCGGCGGAGACTGGGAGTCGGTGATGTAAAGAATCTTCGCGCCGGCTTTGGCGGCAAAGGCGATAACGGCGGCGAGCTGCTGGACCCGCCGGCGCATGCCGAACACGACGAGGAAATCGCCGGGATTAAGCCCCGCGAGATATTCGCCGATGGTCTCGCCGGCGCCTGGAATCGCCAGGGTATTTTCTGCGACCTGGATGATCTGCCAGCGAAAGTAGACAGCGAAAGCATGGCTACTGCGGTAGCCCACGACGAGCACGCGATTGGCACCTGCGATGCCCTGAGCAACTTCGGCAATCCGGGCACCCGATGTGGCTGCAAATGTCGCGGTCAGGTTGCGCTGACTTTGCTGAAGATGACCGTCAAGGGACGCGGATTCGCTTGTGGCGTGGGCTTCGGATAGGAAGAGCGGCGAGCCCGTTTCTTTCTCGGCGCGGACCTGTCGGCGTGCTTCGTCAAAGCTTTCATAACCCAAGCGGCGGATGAACCGGCTGACGGTTGAATTTGACACGTCCGCCAGCACAGCCAGTTCGCTCGCTGTATAACTGGCAAGATCGCCGGGGAAATCCAGAACGAAATCCGCGAGACGGCGCTCTTTACTGGGAAGGTCTTCCAGGCTATCCCGGATGCGGCCAACGAAAGAGTGAGACGTCTCTTGCATGCCGTGCTGGTCCTTTCGTTCGTGGAAGTGAGAATACGCCCGCTTCGAAGGTTGCTTCAGGC
Source organism: Paraburkholderia silvatlantica (assembly GCF_003096715.1). Classification (GTDB taxonomy): domain Bacteria; phylum Pseudomonadota; class Gammaproteobacteria; order Burkholderiales; family Burkholderiaceae; genus Paraburkholderia; species Paraburkholderia silvatlantica. The sequence goes on along the minus strand of NZ_QEOL01000050.1, from coordinate 12,662 downwards.
GAGCGCATCAGTATAGCTTGCGGTTTTGGCGACCCCGACGAAACGTTGCGGTCTATGGTCCGAATGTTCTTGCTGCAAGTCTGGCGCTCAGATGCAACCGTGGATACGATAGAAGCTGCCGGTTGCCTCTCGGGAATATCTTCATGTCCGTTGAACCGGCCGTACGCATCCACCAGAGTCGATCACCTCTGCGTGCCGTTTCGCTTCCCACGGAAGGTCCGAAAAGATGGGTGCGGATGGAAGCATAACGCGCCAGTCGCAGTCGACGATGTAGCGATAGCTTCCGTGACCCACTGGCCGGTTAGCCCTGTCCTTTAGACGAATGACGGGGATGGGTCGTGGTCGTGTACTGAAGTTCGAGGCCGACGTGCGTCAGGGTGTCCTCCAACCACCTTCGATTTCAACGGCCATAAGCGGACGGTGGCCTGCGACTTCGCGTGGACATTCGAACGTCGCATCCACCTGGACATCGGACTTTCGCGTGCCGGCATGCAGCGGGTCTGCCGAACGTCCACGCGGTTCGCGTCAGCCGACCCTCAGAACCGGTATCCGACCTGCAAGCTGCCCTGTTGCGCCGACACGTGCGTCGTGTTGATCACCGCGTCGTAGCCAAGCGATACGTCGAGGTGCTTCGCCGGATGCAGCGTCACGCTCGCGCCGGCGCTCAGGTACCCGCGCGGCAGGCTCGTGCCCGGCGCCGCGAACACCGTGCCATCGAGCGACGTCACGCTCAGCGTGCGGTTCGCATCGAGCAGTTCGTGCGCATAGCCGATGCGCAGCTCGGCGTTCACGGGCCGCAACGCGTCGCCGAACGCCTTGTCGACCGTCACGGCCACGTAGGGCTGGAGGCTGCGCACATTGTCCGTGCCGACAACTAAATCCTGTCCGCCCGCGCCGCTCTCGTCAAAGCCGTTCGCATGGAAATAGGCGTAGCGCAGGCCGACGCGCGGTGTGATCCGCACGTCGCCGAACGTCATCGGCAGGCTCGCCTGACCGCCCACGTTGAACTCCTGGCCCATATGGTCGCCCTCGGCGGTGCCCAGCGGCCCGAACGGGCGCTTCTGCGAGAGGAAGTCCAGCCCCGCGCCCAGCGTCGCGCCGAGATCGACCGGCCCCACGCGGCGGCGGCCGTAAAGCGCGGCACGCAGCGTATCGGTGGTGCCCAAGTCAGTCGTCACCGCTTCGTCGATGTCCGCGTGGTCGTAGCCCACGGCCACGCCCGCGTCGTATTCGCCGTACTTCCGCTCGAGCCCCGCGAGGAAGCCGTAGCGGTTGCTCTGAAAGCCGGGCTCGCCGTTCGTGCCGCCGACATTCGTGTGGCTGCCCGTCGCCGTGATCCAGCCACGGGGCGTCGCTGACGCAGCCGCCCAACCGCTGCCCAGCCGCTCGAGCAGCGCCGCGCCTTGCGCCTGTGCGCCGAGTATCGTCGATGTGCCGACTGCGGCGTAGATGCTCGTGTCGACGGGCGCCACGACGACAGGCGCGGACGGCGTGACGGGGTCCGACGGCGGCGGCGCTGCGGCCGCGAGCGTGAGTTCGACCTCGTTCGCACCATAGGCGACCGAAGGCGTCAGCGTGCCGAGGTAAGACACCTTGGCGCTCGTCACGCTGCCGAACGTGCCGCTGATGCCCTTCGCCGCCGACACTAGCGTGTACGACTTCGCCGCATACGTGCCCGGACCGTAGGTGATGGCGAGCACGCCGTTCAGCGTAGCGCTGCCGCCGACATTCAGCGCCGACGCGCCGCTCGGGCTGACCTCGATCGCGAGTGTCGCGTTGCTCGCCTGCGCGTAGTTGCCGCCGACGCTCAGCGTGCCGATTGAGCCGCCCGGCGCGACCGTGCCGCCGTTGACCACGTCGCCGAGCACGGTGCCGTGGCCGCGCAGTGTGCCGGCGGCGGCGACGTTGACGTTGCCGCCGAGCGCGGCCGTCGGTGAATCGGCGTCGCCCACTTCGAGCGCGCCGCCCGAGACGGTCGTGTTGCCCGCGAACGCCGCGCTATTGCCGTCGAGGGTCAGCAGGCCGCTGCCTTGCTTCACGAGTGTGCCCGTGCCCGCGATCGTGCCGCTGAAAGTGCCGTTCGCAGCAGTCAGCGTCAGCGTCTTTGCGCCGAGCGCCGCGATGCCCGTGCCGCTCAGGTTCGCGATGGCGGCGCCGTTCGCTGTGCCCGAAATATCGAACGTGCCGTTGTCGATCACGCCACTCGAGGACGCAATGCTGCCCGCGCCGCCCAGCGCCAGCGTGCCGCCACTGATCGTCGTGGCGCCGCTGTAGCTGTTGGCGCCCGTGAGCGTCCACGTGCCCGAGCCCTGCCTGACGAGCGCGCCCGTTCCGCCGATCGTGCCGTCGAAGGTGCCGCTCGCGGCAGTCAGCGTCAGCGTCTTTGCGCCGAGCGTCGCGATGCCGGTGCCACTCAGGTTCGCGATGGCGGCGCCGTTCGTTGTGCCCGAAATATCGAACGTGCCGTTGTCGATCACGCCACTCGAGGACGCGATGCTGCCCGCGCCGCCCAGCGCCAGCGTGCCGCCACTGATCGTCGTGGCGCCGCTGTAGCTGTTGGCGCCCGTGAGCGTCCACGTGCCCGAGCCCTGCCTGACGAGCGTGCCCGTTCCGCCGATCGTGCCGTCGAAGGTGCCGCTCGCGGCAGTCAGCGTCAGCGTCTTTGCGCCGAGCGTCGCGACGCCGGTGCCACTCAGGTTCGCAATGGCGGCGCCGTTCGTTGTGCCCGAAATATCGAACGTGCCGTTGTCGATCACGCCACTCGAGGACGCGATGCTGCCCGTGCCGCCCAGTGCCAGCGTGCCGCCACTGATCGTCGTGGCGCCGCTGTAGCTGTTGGCGCCCGTGAGCGTCCACGTGCCCGAGCCCTGCCTGACGAGCGCGCCCGTTCCGCCGATCGTGCCGTCGAAGGTGCCGCTCGCGGCAGTCAGCGTCAGCGTCTTTGCGCCGAGTGTCGCGATGCCCGTGCCACTCAGGTTCGCGATGGCGGCGCCGTTCGTTGTGCCCGAAATATCGAACGTGCCGTTGTCGATCACGCCACTCGAGGACGCAATGCTGCCCGCGCCGCCCAGCGCCAGCGTGCCGCCACTGATCGTCGTGGCGCCGCTGTAGCTGTTGGCGGCGGTGAGCGTCAGCGTGCCTGCGCCCGCTTTCGTCACGCCGCCCACCCCGCCGATGCCGCTCGCCATCGTCACGTCGTTGCCGTTAGTGTCGAACGTGCCGCCGTACGCGCCCAGCGCATTGAGGCGGCTGGAAATGTCGGTCGTGTTTCCGGCGGCCCACTGCAGGCCGCCGCCGTTCAACGTGACATTGCCCGTTCCGAGATTGCCGCCGTTGCTGAAATGGATGAGCCCGGCGTTGACGGTCGTGCCACCCGAGTAGGTGTTGGCCGCGGTCAGGATGGTCGTGCCGCTGCCGCTCTGCGTGACCGTGCCGGCGCCGGCGATCACGTTCGAGAACGTATAGGACGCATCGGACTGGTTGAAGTTGATCGAGCCATTGTTGGTGACGCTGCCGGCAAGGCCGACGATGGCGCCGGCCGTCGCGCCGTCGGCGGTGGCGTTGCCGATATTGAGCGCGCTGCCACCGCCGATGATGAACGTGCCGCTGGTCAGGTTCAGCGTGCCGCCGTCGCCGAGGTTCAGCACGCCGGCACCGCCCGCGCCGCCATTTCCCGAACAGCCGCAGGCGCCACCCGCGCCTCCGACGCCGCCGATCTCGAGCTGCCCGCCGACCGCGACGGTCGCCCCGCCGGTCAGCGTGAGCGTCCCGTTTCCGCCGTTTCCGCCATTGCCGCCGCGATCGCCGAAGCTGTTTCCGGCACCACCGCCGCCACCGGCTCCGCCGACGTAGAGGTTGTTGCCGACGTTGAGCGTCGTGCCGGTGAGATCGAGTTCCCCCGTGCCGCCCATCGCGCCGTTGACGCCGCCCGATCCGCCGCCGCCGCCACCGCCGCCACCGATCACGACGTAATCGTAGGACGGCCCGATGCTGCCGCCGCTGACCGGACTGACGACCGTCTGCGTGACTCCCGGGAGACCGCCGAGGCCGCCGCCGCCCGCGAGAAAAAAGGCCGGCCCACCACCTCCTCCTCCGATGCTGCCCGTTCCGCCGTTACCGCCGCCGGCGCCGCCTGTGCCGACGAGCAGATTGTCGGCGTGCGCCCCCGTCGCGGCGAGCGTGAGTGACAACGCTGTCAATGCCGCCCCGGTCCCGACGACGCGCTTTCGGGCGCCACCCCGTTTTGCCGAAATCCCCTTCGCGGCCGAACGTGCCAACTCCGACACGGCCTGCCATCCACCCAGGCTCGCGTTCCAGACAACGCGATATGCGTGATTCATTATTTTGATTCCCCGGTTGATTATTCTTCGAACCCTTGTACGACGCGGTCCTTGCGGGCGTGCGGCGCCACGCAGATCAGAGGCTCAATGTAAGATTTATCCTCAGAAGATTCCATTACTCGAACGAGTGATATGCACACCGACGACCCCGCTCTCCTGCATGAAATCGTGCGGCTCTACGAAGCCGAACCGGACCTGATTACGCTGCCGGGCATCTTGTTCGAGAGTGTGGCCCGGCTGACCGATTCCGACGTGGTCGGCTGGACGGAGGTGCACTACCGCAGCGGGGAGTTGAGAGCGTTGCTGTCGGTCGAGGACGATCCCGCCCGGCGCAAGGAGGCCTTCGAGCTGTATGCGCGCCACGCGGGCAGTCATCCTTTCTGGCAGAAAGATCCGGCCTTCTTTGGCGAGCGCGCCGTGCGCGAGTCCGATATCTTCACCGACGAAGAATTCATGGCGCTGCCGATGGCGCGTGAAGTGTTCCTGCCGTCGCGTGCGCGCCGCATCATGGACGTCGTGATCCAGCACGGCGAATACGCACTGAACCTCAGTGCCCACCGGGTCGTGGGCCGCGCGCCCTATAACGACGCCGAACGCGACCGGCTGCAAGCCTATCGTGCGCACGTGCTGCGCGCGTATCGCCAGGCGCAGCGGTGCACGGTGGACAAGCTCTCCGCGGCGGACCGTCTGCACTATGCGTTTCCCGAGCTAACGCAGCGTCAGGTGGAGGTGGCCGTATGGATCGCCCAAGGCAAATCCAACGAGGCCATCGCAGTTGCGATGGGCGTCAGTCTGGATACGGTCAAGGCGCACTTGAAGGCCATTTTCAGCAAGATCGGCACGGACAGCCGCCTCGCGCTGGCGCGGCTCGTCCATACCGTGCCGCCGTTTTCGCAGATGCCGCCGCTCTGGAAACTGCCGGTCGAGACGTGGAAGACGCAGACGGCGGCGGGGTCGTGAGGGTGGCAAAGCCTCAGCCGCCCGACACTCAAAGCGGCGCAGCCATCTGATACCCCGAGCGGATCACGCGCCGACCCCGCTCGACGAGCCACGCAGCCGCGAGCGTCCCTTTGCCGTGCATGGAGGACTGTCGACGCGAGGGGCACCTTCACAGCGCAATTTCCGCAGTGTGCAGCCGTATCAGCCTTCTCCGACATGGCCTCGGGTCGGCCTGCCTGCGCATCGACGTTTTCGAGGCTTGCCCGGCGCTCACCCGCGTTACGGCCTGCACACTCACGCTGTCACCGTATTTCGTGACACGCTTCACCGAAGGCTTCACCCGCTTCGTTACCTCCACGATTGCCCCGGTTGCGTCCGGGTGGAGCGGTTGCCGGGTGGGGCTTTCACCCACTGGAAAAGCGCCGCCTTTTCACGTCGCACGCCAGGAGCCGTCATTAGCCAGCCTCGTGAGTAGGTCGCTCAGACGTTGGTTCCACATCAGATGCGGTCGTTCGCTTACGGCGCGGCATTGCACATCTCCCACGCGCCAACTTTGCATGGGCCGCTGCCCAGGAAATCGGGACTTACTGCAAGCAGCTCGTTAGCTGGGCGAGAAAGTTGTCGCATGCATCCAACTGCGCCAATGCGACGTATTCGTCGGGCTTGTGCGCGACGCCTATGTCACCCGGGCCGCAGACGACTGTCGGCACCGACAGTCGCGTCGAAAATAGGCCCCCTTCGGTGCCGAACGCAACCTTGCGCTTCTGCGTGTCTGGTGGCAGCAGGGTTTCGAGAAACCTCACGGCATCGCTCGCGACATGCGTGTCCAGGCCGGGATAGGTATTGATTTCCTCGACGGCAGGCAGATGCACTTTCCCGTGAAAAGCCGAGGCGCTTGCGATCGAGGCCCGCGAGCGGATGTCTACGAGTATTGCGTCGGCGTTATCGCTCGCGAGCGTGCGGATTTCGAATTCGAGCGTGCATGCGTTCGGTACGATGTTGAGCGCCTTGCCGCCATGAATCGTCCCGACGTGAATCGTCGAATACGGCACGTCGTAACCGTCGTCGTGCGCGCCGCTTTCGGCGAGATGCTGCTGCGCCGCGCGAATGCCCGCGATCCAGTCAGCGGCGACATGGATTGCATTCAGATACTTCGGTGCAAGCGCCGAATGGCCTTCCTCTGCGCGGCAGACCGCGCGATACGCAGCCTTGCCTTTGTGGCCGGTTGCGATCTGCATCATCGTCGGTTCGCCTATGATGCACAGTTCCGGCCGCACCGGGGCCGTCTCCAGCACATCGATCAGCCGCCGCACGCCGACGCAGCCGATCTCCTCGTCATACGACAGCGCTAGCTGCAAGGGCTTCTTCAATGTCCGCGCCGCCGCATCGATCATTGCAATGACCGCGCAGGCGACGAAGCCCTTCATGTCGGCAGTGCCGCGGCCGTAAAGCCGCCCGTCACGGGGCGTGGCCTCGAAGGGAGGCATCGTCCACGGCTGTCCTTCGACAGGCACGACGTCCGTGTGTCCCGATAGCATCACACCAGGTACGTCCGCCGGTCCCGTGCTTGCGAACAGGTTCGCACAGGTGCCCGCGTCGTTCCTGACGATCGTGCTGCTGATGCCCGCCGCGCCCAGCAGTCCGGCGACGTGCTCGATCAGCGCGAGATTCGGCGTGCGCGAGATGGTCGGGAACGCAATCAGCGTTTTCAGCAGTTCGGCGCTTCGGCTGAGCGGCATGATTACGCGTCCGGTTTAACCGCGATCACGTCGATCTCGACGACCCACTCGGGACGTGCGAGCGCCTGCACGACGATGCCGGTTGACACCGGAAAAACGCCCTTGAGCCAGCGGCCCATCACGTTATAGACGGCTTCGCGGTAGCGTGGATCGATGATGTAGACCGTGACCTTGCAGATATCTTCGAGCTTGCTGCCGCATTCGTCGAGCAGCATCTTCACGTTCGACATCGCCTTCTCGGTTTGTGCGACGACATCGCCAATGCCAACCGATTCGCGCGTGTCGAGATCCTGGCCGATCTGGCCGCGCAGGTACACCGTGTTACCGGCAATCACCGCCTGGCACAGGTCGTTGTCCAGCTTCTGTTCCGGATACGTCTCGCGAGTGTTGAATTTGCGGATGCGGGTATGAGTCGTCATGTCGGGATGATTCGAAGGTTCAGTGATGAAGGATTCTGGAAAGAAAGCGTTTCGCGGCGGCGCTCGCGGCGTCCTGAAAGAACACGTCAGTCGGACTGTCTTCGATGATCGCGCCGTCTTCCATGAAGACCACGCGATGCGCGACGCGCTTCGCAAAGCCCATCTCATGCGTGACCACCATCATGGTCATGCCTTCGCGCGCGAGTTCGACCATCACGTCGAGCACTTCGTTGACCATCTCCGGGTCGAGCGCCGAGGTCGGTTCGTCGAACAGCATCGCCATCGGATCCATCGACAACGCGCGCGCAATCGCAACGCGCTGTTGCTGGCCGCCCGACAACTGCGCCGGGTACTTGTGCGCATGCGCCGACAGACCGACACGATCAAGCAGTTCACGCGCCTTCGTACGTGCGCAGCCTTCGTCGCGACCGAGCACGATGCGCTGCGCGAGCGTGAGATTGCGCGTCAGGTCCAGATGCGGAAACAGCTCGAAGTGCTGGAACACCATGCCGACGCGGCTGCGCAGTTTCGGCAGGTTGGTCGACTTCGCGCGGAGCGACGTGCCGTCGACGACGATGTCGCCGTTCTGGAACGGCTCCAGTGCATTGACGGTCTTGATCAGCGTAGATTTGCCCGAACCCGACGGCCCGCATACGACGACGATCTCGCCCTTGTTCACGTGTGTCGAGCACTGCTTGAGCACGTGATGGTTGCCGTACCACTTGTCGATGCCGCGGATATCGATGACAGCCCGATTCGCGTTCATTTGTCGAAATATCCCGCGCGAATCGACGCGCCGATCAGGTTGAGAATCAGGCGCCCCGCAGTCACGCACGAAATCAGATTCGCGTCGTCCTTTTCCGGCTGGATTTCGACGATGTCCATGCCGACCACGCGGCCCTTTTTCACCAGCCCGTGGATCAGCTTGCGCGCCTGCACGAAGGTCACGCCGCCCGGCGCCGGACCCGCGACGGCCGGCATCACTGAAGGATCGAGGCCGTCGGCGTCGATCGTCAGATAATAGTTGCCGCCGTCGGGTATGCGCGCGAGCACTGCATCCATGCCGATATCGTGCAGTTCGTACGCCGTGACGAGTTCCGAGCCATACGCGCGCGCGGCGACGAGTTCCTCGGGACGACCGCTGCCTTGCGCGCGCAAGCCGATCTGGATGATGCGGTCGACGTGCGCCATTTCCGACGCGCGGCGGATCGGGCTCGACAGGCCTTCGCGAACGCCGTTGACATCGTCGCGCCAGTCGAGATGGGCGTCGATGTGCACGAGTGTGATCGGACCTCTGGCATCGAGTCCGCGCAGGATCGGCGTCGTGATGCCGTGATCGCCGCCGAGCACGATCGGCATCGCGCCGCCGGCGACGATGCGGCGAACCGCAGCCTCGGCGCGCGCGTAGTGCTCACCCGGCCTCGTCAGATCGGGAATGATGTCACCGCAATCGACGAAACGCACGTCGTCGCGGCCTTGCAGCAGCGGACCGTCGATATCGAAGTCGTAATGCTCAGGCCTGCGCACGACGCGGTCGGTCGCCTGGCGGATCGCCGACGGCGCGTTGGTCTGGTCGTTGCTGAAATCGGACGGCGAATACGGTGCGCCGTACGGCATGCCGAGCACGGCGATGTCGGCCTTCAGGTTGTCGATGTCCAGATCGAGTTCCGAGTAGAGCAGCGTGGGATGGCCGGTGCGCGGCGCTACAGTGTATTGGGGCATGCGAATATCTCCAGGGAAATGGCGGGATCTGCGTCAGACGTGGGGCGTGCGCCGTCCGATCGCGATCTCCAGACGGCGGCCGATGCCGGCCAGCAGAACGCTGCAGATCCAGTAGATCAATGCCGTCGTGCCGAGCACTTCGACGTACGCGAAAGTGTTGGCGGTGAGCAGATTGCTCTGGTAGGTCATCTCCGGCAGGCTCATGACCGAGAAAATGGCCGAGTCCTTGAACATCATGATCACGAGGCTCGTGGTTGGCGGCGTGAGGTAACCAAACAGTTGCGGCGCAATCACGTGGCGCTGTGTCTGCCAGAACGTCATGCCAAGGGAGAACGACGCCTGGGTCTGCCCGCGCGGTACGCTGCGCAACGCCGCTCGCAGGATTTCGCAGAAGTAGCCGCCCGTATAGAACGCGGTGCAGCCGATCGCCACGGTCATCGCCGACGCGCCCATGCCGAGCTTCGGCAGGCCGAAGAACGACAGGTAGACGAGAATCAGGTAGGGAACGTTGCGCACCAGTTCGACGTAGGCGAGCGCCACCGACTTCAGGAGCGTGCGCGATTGTGCGGCGTACGCGGCGACGATTCCCGCGACAGCGCCGAGCGGGATGCCGATCGCGCTGACCAGCGCTGTGACACGAAGTCCGTCGAGCAGCACCGGCACCGCTTCGCGCACGATCGAAATATCAATGGCCATGAGGCAGCATCCTCGCGATGCGGCGCTCGCAGAGTCGCGAAACGGCCGAAATACAGAACAGGATCAGGAAGTAGACCGCCGCAGTGATCGTGAAGACCTGCAGCGGCAAGTCGGTTTGCAGCGTGGCATTGCGCGCGACCGTCGCGAGTTCCGGCACCGCGATGATCGACATCAGCGACGACGCTTTCAGCAGCAGCGTGAACTCGCTGGTGAGCGGCGGAATCGCGCGATAGATCATCTGCGGCAGCAGCACGTGGCGCCACACCTGGGCGGTGCGCATGCCCATCGCGTACCCGGCCGCGCGTTGTCCCCACGAGATCGTGCCGAGCGACCCGCGCAGGATTTCGACGATGTACGCGCTGGTATTGCACGCGAGCGCAGCGATACCCGCGGTGACCGGCGAGATCGAAATGTCGAGCAGTGCGGGCACCATGTAATAAGCGATCAGCATGTGAATCAACGCCGGCGTGCCACGAATCAGGCTCACCCATAGCACCACCAGCGCGCGCAGCGGGCCGAACTGCGAGACGCGCGCGAGCAGCAGGATGATGCCGAGCACGAGTCCGATGGCGAACGCACAGGCCGAAGCGGCTAGCGTAAGCGCCGTCCCCGACACGACGCCGTCAAGAAATGGCGCGATCACGCCGCCGCTGTCGATCCAGTCGAGCATGACGGTGCGCGTCAGATGGCGCCGGCCGGCAGATAGTTCGCGCGCGGCGTGTCCATCGGCGCGCCGAACCATTTCGTCTGCAAAGCGGCGAGCTTGCCGTTCGTGCGGAATTCATCGAGCGAATCGTTGATGAACTTGCGGATCTCGAGATCGTTCGGGTTGGCAACCCACGCGAGCAGCTTCGGCTGACCGATCGTGCCGACGATGCGGAACGCGTTCGGCTGCCGCTTCATCTGCACGGCCGCGATGTTCGACGGCATCAGCGCGACGTCGATGGTCCTGTTCGCGAGCGCGTTCGACACGTCCGGATACGCCTGGAACAGCTTGGTGCCCGCATAACCCTTGCCAGTCTTCGCCTTCAGCTCCTTCTCGAACTCGTCGGCGACGGGCTGCGACGACGAGCCCATCTGCGTGCCGATCGTCTTGCCGCCGATGTCGAGATCCTGCTTGATCGACGTATCGTCGGCGCGTACCATCAGCTCCGAGCGCACCACGCCGACTGGTTCGCTGAACGCAAAGCGTTTGGCGCGTTCCGGCGTGATGCCGACACTGGTCGCGACGAAATCGAACTTGTGCGACATCAGGCCCGGAAGCAGGCCCTGGAACGGCAGGTTCATCTGCTCGAGTTTCACGCCGAGTTTCGCCACCATCAACTCGAGCACATCGTGCCCGTATCCGACGATCTGCCCGTTTTCGACGAATTCGAACGGCTCGTACGCGGCCTCGGTGCCGACCACCAGGGTGCCGCGCTTCTTGATGTCCGCGAGCGTGCCGCCCTCGGCAAACGCAAGGCTCGGCAGCGCCAGTGCCGCGCCCGATGCGAGCGTGCTCTGGATAAAGGATCGTCGGGTCAGTTTTCTCATTGCTCTCTCCGCGTTCGGGTCGGGTTGCCGTGTGGGTGACGGACCGGCACGCCGTGAACGCCACGGCTTTGCGCGATTCGGCTAGCGACCGAATGTATGTCGCTATAAAAAGAGTGAAAAATGATTTTTTTATCGGTATGGTTCCAGAAAATGAAACCTTTTAGACGCACCCGCCCCGGCCGTTCGTCCCACTTCAGGAGCCGCCCAGGTGACCCGACCCGAATTCAGCGAGCGCGATCTGCGGTCGCTGCGCATCTTCTGCGCCGTCGCGCAGGCCAATGGCTTCGCGGCGGCGGAGAAACAGCTGAACATGTCGAAGGCGTCGATCAGCCGTCACATCCGCGAAGTCGAGGAGACGCTCGGCGCCCGACTGTGCGAGCGCGGCCCATCCGGATTCGTGCTGACGCACGCGGGAAAGGTCGCCCTCGATCTCGCGCGCGACGCGATCCGCTCGCTGGAACGGATTCAGCCCGAAATCGACGCGGTGCGCGGAGTATTGTCCGGCACGCTGTCGATCGGGATGGTCGAGCACATCGCCAGCGACAAAGGCTGTCATTTGCCGGAGGTGCTCGCCGCGCTGAAGGAGCAGGCGCCCGACGTGAGCGTCGAGTTGCGCGTGATGACCTTCAACGAACTCGACCTGGCATTGCGGGAGCGCCGCGTGCAGGTTGCAATTCGAGGCATGTACCGGCGCGAGGCGGCCTTCCACTACCTGCCGCTCTTCATCGAGCGGCAGGCACTCTACGTGGCACGTCGCAAGTTGCGCGATGCACCGAAGCTACCGCTCGTCTATCGCGAGCAGCCGTTCGTGCACGAGGCGCTCAACACTCTGCGGATGCGGCGCGGACCGTCGGCGTCCGGGCTCGAGGCGGTTGCGATGCTCGTGCTGTCCGGGCACTATGTTGGCCTGCTGCCGCAGTCTTACGCTGCGTCGTTCGCGAAACGGCACGCACTCGCGGAGGTGTCATCCGGTCCAGTCTATGAAAACACGATTAGCGCGATTATCGAAATTTCTCGACCAATAACGCGCGCGCTTGAGTTATTCCTGGATCTTGTCCGGCAACTTCATCGTGTTGAATGACGGTACGGTTGCGCGAATTCCAACGACGGATGCCGGAAATCCACTCTGGAGCTGGAACCGGTCATCCGTGGCGGATTGGTTGACTGTCTGTTGCGGGTCGACGGACTAAACCGCTCGCGCGGTAGGGGCTACGGTCCGACGCTGGAGGTCAGGGAGAGGCCGGTCACGCGGTTTTATGTTGGCGAATGAGGCA
>NZ_QEOL01000049.1 GCF_003096715.1 Paraburkholderia silvatlantica | reverse complement strand
GAGCGTACTCATGCCTGGTTTGCTGGTTTCGGCAAACTGCGCATCCGTTTCGAGCGTCGTCTCGACATTCATCTCGCTTTGCTCTCCCTTGCCGCCGCCGTTATCTGTTCGCGCTTCGTTGATGACTTGTGTTAGCGGCTCTTAGCCAGGTTCAAGCCCACGCCGGCGACTCAGCGCCCAAGACACATGACTGCCTTGCACTGTCGCGGCGAGTTGCTGCCCCAGCCGTTGTTCGATCACTGGCTTCCATGGCACTAGGCTGAATCCCATGCCGTCGTCGAGCATGGCGTAACGCCCGCTGGCGAGCATGACGCTGCGCCGATAGATGCCGGCTACACGCTGCCCATCGGCCACCCGCCGATGTTTCAGGCCAGTTCCGATAGCAATGTCCTTCGCAGCCTGCGCCAACTCACGCCCGCGCAGCGTCGCCAGCAGGTTGCGCGCGAAGACGACACGCTGCCCGCGGTGCTCGACTAATCCCTGTTTAGCCAGGAAGTCGGCCGCTCGCGCAGCGAGTCCTTGACCTCAGCCCCAAAGCCCAGCTCGCTCAGCCCTTTACCGCCGCCAATCAACTGCTGATCGAGCCAGGTGGCGCCGATCACACGGGCCTGCTGCTCGATCGGCAGGTGCGATTTCAGCTCCACCCGCTACACCGCCGGCAAGCCGCTGCGCATCGTATTGGCGACCCTGTTCGGCCAGGTCGCCGGGGACGCGCCAGACTCCATCCGCCTCGCGCTCCACGATGCCGGCACGGCGCAGGGCTTCGAGCCGCCGGACGTGTGCAGCCACCACCTCGCGCGGATCGCGGTCGGGTGTGGCTTGGCCCTGGGCGACAGCCAGGTGATGATCGGTGCGGTACGGGGCCACGGCCACCGGCCGGGCGCGTTCAAGGCAAGATGCCTGGACGGGGGAAAGCATCGCCGGATGTTGCGCGACGTGCGGCGTGGATGCGCTCGCACGACAACCGCTGCGCCAGCCGGTCGGACAGGCTCGCGGCCTTGGACGCTTTGTCGTCGTGGCCTTCCTCGTCGTTCGTGCCTTCGCCTGCGCCGAAACCCTGCCGCAGCTTTTCCAGCGTCCGCAGTGCCTTCGCTTCGGCCTCGCGCAGCAGGCCGCGATGAATCACGGCCTCGCCTTCGCGGTCGAGCGTGACGATGGCACCGGCCACGGCACGCACGTCCGGGGCGTCTCATCTGAGTCGTGCGATGGTCGAGGGCGAGCTGCCGGCCTCAACCGATGTCCACGTGATTGCCCGCTTCATACAGACCGTGCAGAACGGCATGTCGATCCTTGCCCGCGACGGCGCGAGTCGCACCGAACTGGAAGACGTGGCTGAAGTGGCAATGCTGGGCTGGGAAGCTCGCACCGGCGACTAGGCTGCCTTGACGTCGCTCTACACAAAGAGTTCGTTGCCCGCGACCTTTGACGCCTAGGACAATGGATCAAGGAACACCCGCACCAATCATCGATGACGATCTGTGGGCACGGATCGAACCGCTACTTCCACCGCCCAAACTGCGACGCAAGCGATACCCTGGCCGTTTGCCGGTCTCGAACCGTGCAGCACTCAATGGCGATCCTGCTCGTCTCGTGTGGTGCCGGTGGCAATACCTCAGCAATCCGCCGGAAGCCACCTGTCATTTGATGGTTGTTTTGTAGGTCGTATAAAAACAAAACCCCGCAGAGCCTAGACTCTGCGGGGATCCCCCACCTTTCTAGCGGAGACGGAGAATTCGAACGATCACACACAGGTTGCGAAAACAACTTGTGTGCTGCTACGCGTCGCGCCGAACAGCGAGAAATGATTTCTAGCTCGCGACCAACGCAGAGCAATGAGGCCGACTCGCCCGTAGTCGGTAGCGCCCCGTCGCTATCACACCCGCTGACCGCATCCGTTATGCAAAAGTGAAGGCGAAGGCGGTGGGGTAAAAAGTGGGGTAAAAAATCCTAAAACGACAAAGGGTTACGGACTGCCGTCCGTAACCCTTTGATTTTCTTGGTCGGGGCGAGAGGATTTGAACCTCCGACCACCTGCACCCCATGCAGGTACGCTACCAGGCTGCGCTACGCCCCGAGAGCTAGAAAGTATAACAGAGAGTTTCTCCAATTAGAACCGCTTCGCGCGTAATTCGTGAACGACTCACTTGCATGCGTTCAGAGACGTGCGTCAGCGCCCGAGCGCATCGAGCACGTGCAGCAATTCCTTGCGCAGCTGATCGACATCCACGAGCGCTGTCGTGCCTTCGGAAACCGGCGTACCCGCGGCTTCCGGCTGCCCGGCTTCGTCGGCCGCCGCGCCATGCGAATCGAGCCGGTTGCGCGCGCCGTTGATCGTGAAGCCCTGCTCGTAAAGCAGTTCGCGAATGCGACGGATCAGCAATACCTCGTGATGCTGGTAATAGCGACGATTGCCGCGCCGCTTCACCGGCTTCAACTGCGTGAACTCCTGCTCCCAATACCGCAGCACGTGAGGCTTCACGCCGCACAACTCGCTCACCTCGCCAATGGTGAAGTAGCGCTTGGCGGGTATGGGAGGCAAGACGACCTTTTCGCTTGTCGATGTCATCGCCGGTTTGCCGTCGTGGTGGTTGCGCAATGAGGCGTCGCCGCCTGGGTCCTTGAAGTCCGCTATTTCTACTTATTCGTTCATGCCCGCCATATTGCCACCGCCGCGGGCAAACAGCCTCAACGCATCAACGCGGGAAGCTCGCCTCGGCGCCGCTCTCCACGAGCGCCTTCAGCTTCTGGCTCGCATGGAACGTCACCACGCGACGCGCGGCGATGGGTATCGCCTCGCCCGTCTTCGGGTTACGGCCGGGTCGTTGCGGCTTGTCGCGCAACTGAAAATTGCCGAAGCCGGACAGCTTCACGCTGTCGCCGCTTTCAAGCGCGTCGCGAATCACTTCGAAGAAGGCTTCGACCATGTCTTTCGCTTCGCGTTTGTTCAGACCGACGTTGTCGAACAGCAGCTCAGCGAGTTCGGCTTTCGTCAGCGTGGGCGTGTCGTTCGTGGCGCTTGCCGACGAGGCAGGAATGTCGCGAATCATGGCGCTACGCTGTGCCGCAAGTAGGGCTTCGAAATCACTCGAGTTCATTTCGTTCATCTATCTATGAGATGGCGCGCTGCCGGTTGCGGGGTTGACTTGCTACCTCGCAAACCGGAAGCCGATGTCGGTACGTGATGAGCCAAGGAGCTTATCCGCGCAACCGGGCGCCATACACTCGAGCCAGGCGATCCACCAGGGACTTGATGGCCGCATCGACCGTTTCGTCCTGAAGGGTTCCGCCAGTATCTTGCAGGGTCACCCGGAAGGCAAGGCTTTTCTCGTCCGCGCCAAGTCCGGAAGTATTTGATTTTGCACGAAATTCATCGAAGAGCGCAACCCTCTGCACAATCCGGCAAGCCTCGTCTTGCATGCCCTTCTGGAACTCGTCGAGCAACGCTTGCACCTCGATCTTTTGATCGACGACAAGAGCGATGTCGCGGCGGACCGGCGGAAATTTCGAGACTTCGCCAGGCGTGGGCAGCTCGCGCGCCATCAGTGCGTCGGCTTCGACCTCGAAGAGCATCGGTGCGTGCGGCAGGTCGTACTTCTGCATCCAGCGCGGATGCAGCTCGCCAATCCAGCCCACGGCACGGCCATCCACTTCGATGCGCGCGCTACGTCCCGGGTGCAGCGCCGGGTGTTCTGCCTTCACGAAGCGCGGCGTTTTCGCGGCGCCGAGCGGTGCGAACAATGCTTCGAGGTCGCCCTTCACGTCGAAGAAGTCCACGCCGCGCGTTTGCGCGCCCCACTGCTCATCGAGCGCGGGACCGTACGCGAGCGCGCCGATCATCTTCGGTTGTGCGAAACCTTCCACCGTCATTTCGCTCGCCTTGATCGACGGATCGTGCAGGAACACGCGGCCCGCCTCGAACACGCGCACACGGTCGGCACGGCGATTCAGATTGTGACGCAGCACGTTGATGAGGCTGCCGAACAGCGTCGTGCGCATGACCGAGAGCTGGCTCGCGATCGGGTTCAGCAGCTTCACGGGATTCGCGTTGCCCGCGAAATCCTGTTCCCATTCGGCATCGACGAAGCTGAAGTTGATCGTCTCGGCGTAGTCGCGTGCGGCGAGCGCGTGGCGGATGGCGTGGATCGAACGGCGCGTTTCGTGGGTCGCGCGCATTTCGCTGCGGGCAACAGGCGGCAATGCCGGAATCTTTTCGACGCCATAGATACGCGCGACTTCTTCGATCAGGTCCTCTTCGATCTCGATGTCGAAGCGGTACGGCGGCGGCGTGACGCTGAAGCTCTCGCCGCCCGCATTGTCGACGCTGCGCGTGAACGTGAGACCGAGGCGCGTGAAAATCTGCGCGATCTCGTCGGCGCCGATCTTCACGCCGATGATGCGGTTCGCGCGCGCCACGCGCATCGTCACCGGCTCGCGCTTGGGCACGTTCACCGTTTGATCGTCGATCGGGCCGGCTGAACCGCCGCAGATATCGAGGATCAGCTGCGTGATGCGCTCGATGTGCTCGACCGTCGTCGACCAGTCCACGCCGCGTTCGAAGCGATGGCCTGCATCGGTCGAGAAGTTGTAGCGGCGCGAGCGGCCGCGAATGCTGTCCGGCCACCAGAATGCGGCTTCGAGATAGATGTTCGTGGTGTCGAGCGTCACGGCCGTGCTGTCGCCGCCCATGATGCCCGCGAGGCTTTCGATCTCGCGGTCGTCGGCGATCACGCCGACGGTTTCATCGACTTCCACGGTATTGCCGTTGAGCAGCTTGAGCGTCTCGCCCTTCTTGCCCCAGCGCACGTCCATCGCGCCGTGGATCTTGTCGAGATCGAACACGTGCGATGGGCGGCCGAGTTCGAGCATGACGTAGTTCGAAATGTCGACGAGCGCCGAGATGCTGCGCTGGCCCGAACGCTCGAGGCGCTCGACCATCCACATCGGCGTTTTCGCGCGCGCGTTCACGCCGCGGATCACGCGGCCCGAGAAACGGCCGCACAGGTCCGGCGCCGAGATCTTCACGGGCAGCCGGGCGTTCGGTCCGTCGAGCTTGACTTCGACCTTCGGATACACGGGCGCCTGCAGCGGCGCGCCGGTGATCGCAGCCGTTTCGCGCGCAATGCCGTAGACCGAAAGGCAATCGGCCTTGTTCGGCGTGAGCTTGATTTCGAAGAGGGTGTCGTCGAGGTTCAGCGCTTCGCGGATGTCCTGGCCGACCGGCGTATCTTCCGGCAGGATCATCAGACCGCTATGGTCTTCCGAGAGCTTCAGTTCGCGCGCCGAGCACAGCATGCCCTGGCTTTCCACGCCACGCAGCTTCGAGAGCTTGATCGCGAAAGGCTTGCCGCCCTCTTCTGCGGGCGGCAGCTCGGCGCCCACGAGCGCCACGGGCACCTTGATGCCGGGCGCGACGTTGGGCGCGCCGCAGACGATCTGCAGCGTCGCGCCGGTGCCGGCATCGACCTGCGTGACGTTGAGCTTGTCCGCGTCCGGGTGCTTCACGACTTCGAGCACGCGGCCCACGACGATCTTCGTGGTGGGCGGCGCCGCCGGGCTCAGGCCTTCGACTTCGAGGCCGGCCATGGTGAGCGCGTGGGCCAGTTCATCGGTCGTGAGCTTCGGATCGACAAAGCTTCTCAGCCAGGATTCGGGGAATAGCATGTGGTTTTACGTTCCAGACAGATTGTGACCGTCGCTTGAGGCGGGTTCTCGCGCACCCTCTTCAGGTGCCGCGTCCGCCTCGCGCGCTGCAAGCGAATGCGTCGCCGCGTTACGCGAACTGACGCAAGAAGCGCAGATCGCCCTCGAAGAACAGGCGCAGGTCCTGCACGCCATAACGCAGCATCGTCAGGCGTTCGAGGCCGCTGCCGAACGCAAAGCCGATATAGCGCTCCGGGTCGAGGCCCATGTTGCGGATCACGGTCGGATGCACCTGGCCCGAGCCCGAGATCTCGAGCCACTTGCCGGCGTTCTTGCCCTGCTCGAACATCATGTCGATTTCGGCCGACGGCTCCGTGAACGGGAAGTACGACGGGCGGAAGCGCACCTGAATGTCGTCACGTTCGAAGAACTTCTTGAGGAAGTCGGTGTAGACACCCTTCAGGTCTGCGAAGCTGATGTTCTCCTCGATCCACAGGCCTTCGACCTGGTTGAACATCGGCGAGTGCGTGGCGTCGCTGTCCACGCGATACGTCCGGCCCGGCACGATCACCTTGATGGGCGGCGTGTGCGTGCGCGCGTAGCGCACCTGCATCGGGCTCGTGTGCGTGCGCAACAAAAGCTGACGGCCGTCGGCGTCCTTGCCGTCCACGTAGAACGTGTCCTGCATGGAACGCGCCGGATGGTTTTCCGGGCTGTTGAGCGAGGTGAAGTTGTACCAGTCGGTTTCGATCTCGGGACCGTCGGCCACGTCGAAGCCGATCGAGCCGAAAATGCGCTCGACGCGTTCCCACGTCTGCATCACGGGGTGCAGGCTGCCCGTGCCCGGGCCGCGGCCCGGCAGCGTGACGTCGATCGCCTCGGCGGCGAGACGCTGGTTCAGCAGCGCGTCCGCGAGCGCCTGGCGGCGCGCATTAAGCGCAGCTTCCACTTGCTGCTTGACGGCGTTGATGCGTGCGCCTTCGGTCTTGCGCGCTTGCGCGTCGAGCTTGCCGAGGCCCTTGAGCAGTTCGGTCAGCGCGCCGGACTTGCCGAGAAAGCGGGCCTTTTCGTTTTCAAGCGTGTTGACGTCGGGGGCGCCAGCGAACGCGCTTTGCGCGTCGGCGACAATCTGGTCCAGATCCATTGATCCCATCTTTTCAGCGTCAGAGTTTGAGACTTGGAGCCTCTCCGCGCTCGCGGCACGCCATGATGACGCCTGGCAATGACGGTGCGAAGACACTCCATGAAGCGGCGCAGGAAGCGTAATTACCAACAAAAACGGGGCTCGGTGAGGAGCCCCGTTTTTGTTGCAGCATCACCGGGACTACCGGAATGTCTGCTGCAACGAACCTGCGCAATACCTGCTATCAGGCAGCGACGGCGGCCTTCACCTGCTTGACGATCGCAGCAAATGCAGCCTTGTCGAACACAGCCATGTCAGCCAGAACCTTGCGGTCGAGTTCGATCGAAGCCTTCTTCAGGCCGTTGATGAACACGCTGTAGGTCATGTCGTGCTGACGCACCGCCGCGTTGATACGCGTGATCCACAGTGCGCGGAACACACGCTTCTTGTTGCGGCGGTCGCGGTAGGCGTACTGGCCCGCGCGCATGACCGCCTGCTTGGCGATGCGATAGACGTTATTGCGACGGCCGCGGTAACCCTTGGCCAGGTTGATGATCTTCTTGTGGCGGGCCCGTGCGGTAACCCCACGTTTGACTCGAGGCATGTTTCGCTCCTATGAGTTATCGGTTGAGGATTACGCGAACGGCAGCATTGCGCGCACGGAGTTCAGATCGGAATCGTGAACGGCCGTTGCACCACGCAGATGACGCTTGTTCTTGGTGGTCTTCTTGGTCAGGATGTGACGCTTGAAGGCTTGACCGCGCTTGACGGTACCGCCCGGACGAACCACGAAGCGCTTTGCAGCGCTCTTCTTGGTCTTCATCTTCGGCATGACAGACAACTCCATTATTTGATGGACGTGGGTGTGCGGTTGGCGCAGTGTTCGCACACCTTGCCGGGACTCCGCCCTTCGAAACCCACTCCACTTGTTTTGGCGACTGGCTGGCTTTTGAAAAACAAGCTCGCCGCCGCTTTCAGGAAAAGCGCCCGTTTGCCGCACTTCACGTGCAGCGCGCGGGCGCCGTTCCGGAACCTGCTTGCCGTCTTCCGCGCACCACGGCGCCGAAGACATCATTGAAAACTGACTTTGACTGCCGCGCAGACTGCGCCGCGCGGCACGCCAATTACTTCTTCTTCCTGGGCGAGAGCACCATGATCATCTGGCGCCCTTCCATCTTCGGCATTTGCTCGACCTGACCGACTTCTTCGAGGTCGGTGCGCAGACGTTCGAGCATGCGCATACCGATTTCCTGGTGGGCCATTTCGCGGCCGCGGAAACGCAACGTGATCTTCGTCTTGTCGCCTTCATCGAGGAAGCGGATGAGATTGCGCAGCTTGACGTTGTAATCGCCGTCGTCGGTACCCGGGCGGAACTTGACTTCCTTGACCTGGATGACCTTCTGCTTGAGCTTGGCCTCGTGCTGCTTCTTCGACTCCTGGTACTTGAACTTGCCGTAATCCATCAAGCGGCATACGGGAGGCACCGCCTGAGGAGCAATTTCAACCAGATCGACATCCTGCTGTTCCGACATGCGGAACGCATCGGCCAGCTTTACGATGCCAAGCGGCTCGTTCTCGATTCCGACGAGACGCACCTCGGGTGCAGTGATTTCACCGTTGATGCGATGCGACTTATCCGTAGCGATGTTACGTTTCCTCTAAAAATTAAAAAAACGAGCCGCGCTGCCGCAGTGGCTTACTTGAACGTCTTGACGTCTTCCGCAAGACGCGCGGTAAAGGCCTCGACGGGCATGACACCCAGATCGACACCGCCACGGGCACGCACGGCTACCGTTTGCGCTTCACGCTCCTTGTCGCCGACGACAAGCAGGTACGGGACCTTCTCAAGCGTGTGCTCGCGTATTTTATAGCTAATTTTCTCGTTGCGCAAATCGGCCACGACTCTAAGCCCTTGTTTTTGCAACGATTGGACCAGATTTGCGGCGTATTCGGCCTGACTTTCCGCGATATTCATCACAACGGCCTGCACCGGAGCGAGCCATGGCGGCATGGCGCCGGCATGGTGCTCGATCAGAATCCCGAGGAAACGCTCCATCGAACCGAGGATGGCGCGGTGCAGCATGATCGGGCGGCGGCGGCTGTTGTCTTCGGCCACGTACTCCGCGCCAAGGCGCTCCGGCAGGACCATGTCGAGCTGCAGCGTGCCGCACTGCCACGAGCGGCCCAGCGCGTCCTTGATGTGGTACTCGACCTTCGGACCGTAGAACGCGCCCTCGCCCGGCAGTTCTTCCCACTGCAGGCCGCAGGCCGTAAGCGCCTCGCGCAGGCCCTGCTCGGCCCGATCCCACGTTTCATCCGTCCCCGCGCGCGAATCCGGGCGCAGCGAAAGCTTGATGTCGATGTGATCGAACCCGAAATCCTTGTAGATGCTCATCGCCAGCGTGTTGAAGGCGATCGACTCGCTGATGATCTGGTCTTCCGTACAGAAAATGTGCGCATCGTCCTGGACGAAGCCGCGCACGCGCATGAGGCCGTGCAGCGCACCCGAAGCCTCGTTGCGGTGGCACGAGCCGAATTCCGCGTAACGCAGGGGCAGATCGCGATACGAGCGCAGGCCGTGGTTGAACACCTGGACGTGGCCCGGGCAGTTCATCGGCTTGATCGCGTAGTCGCGCTTTTCCGACTCCGTCGTGAACATGTTTTCACGATAGTTCTGCCAGTGACCCGACGCTTCCCAGAGCGAGCGGTCCATGATCATCGGCGTCTTGATTTCGTCGTAGCCGGCCACGCGCAGGCGGCCGCGCATGTACTGCTCGACCTGCTGCCAGAGCGTCCAGCCCTTCGGGTGCCAGAACACCATGCCCGGCGACTCGTCCTGCATGTGGAACAGGTCGAGCTGCTTGCCGAGCTTGCGGTGGTCGCGCTTTTCGGCCTCTTCGAGCATGTGAAGGTACTGGTCCTGGTCTTCCTTCTTCGTCCAGGCCGTGCCGTAGATGCGCTGCAGCTGCTCGTTCTTCGAGTCGCCGCGCCAGTAGGCGCCCGCGACCTTCATGAGCTTGAAGACCTTGAGCTTGCCCGTGGACGGCACGTGGGGGCCGCGGCACAGGTCCGTGAAGCCGCCGTGCGAGTACAGCTTGATCTCTTCCGCGCCCGGAATCGACTCGATGATCTCGGCCTTGTACTTCTCGCCGATGCTCTTGAAGTAGTCGACGGCTTCGCCGCGCGTGACGACGCGGCGCGACACCGGCTCGTCCTTCTTCGCGAGTTCCTGCATGCGCTTTTCGATCTTTTCGAGATCTTCGGGCGTGAAGGGACGGTTGTAGGCGAAGTCGTAATAGAAACCGTTGTCGATGACCGGCCCGATCGTGACCTGCGCCTCCGGATACAGCTCCTTCACCGCGTACGCGAGCAAGTGCGCCGTGGAGTGACGGATGATGTCGAGGCCGTCGGCATCCTTGTCCGTGACGATGGCGAGCGATGCGTCACGATCGATCAGCGTCGACGTGTCGACCAGTTCGCCGTCGAGCTTGCCGCCGAGCGCCGCCTTGGCGAGGCCGGGGCCAATCGAAGCCGCCACTTCGGCGACCGTGACGGGATGATCGTACTGTCGAACCGAACCGTCGGGCAGACGTATCGCAACCATGTTTTTCTCCAGAAGTGCCGCGAGGGCACATCGTATTGTTCGTGGGAACAGACCGCGGAAAACTTCGCAGCGAAAAAAAATGCGGCCCCGCTTTCGAGGGGCCGCATTCACTTTTCAAACCAGACTGCAGGGGCGAAAGAGGTCCTCGACTAGCGTCGCTCCGAAACAGTTTCGGTAAACGTTCGCGGTGTCATAACCGTAGTCGCCTTGAGCGCAGAGCGCTTTTTCCTGCACTTGAAGCCTCGGCGAAACAACCGCCGCAGCCTCGATTCCGTTGGTAGGCTCGATTGGACTCGAACCAACGACCCCCACCATGTCAAGGTGGTGCTCTAACCAGCTGAGCTACGAGCCTGAAGAAGAAAGATTATATGAAGCAGCCGCAGACTTGGCAAGCATTTTTTGCAGCGCGGCAATCTTTGTCCGCCGCGTTTGTCCACCGCCTTTATCCCCTCAGCCCCTGCGCGATGCCCGCTGCACGCCGCCCACCTCGCCCAGCAGCACACACGCGCGCTGGATCTGTGCCGAATTCGACACTTCCACCGTGAACTGCATGTACGCCGCATTGCGGCGCGACTGCGTCTTCACGCCGATCACGTTCATCTTCTCGCGCGCGAACACTTCGGAGATGTCGCGCAGCAAGCCCTGGCGGTCGGTGGCCTCGATCGAGATATCGACCGGGTAGACCGACTGGCCGCGCCCGCCCATCACGTCGGCGGACCACGTGGTGTGCAGCACGCGCTCGGGCGCGCGGCTGGCCATGCGCCGGAACGTCGGGCAGTCGCTGCGATGGATCGACATGCCCTTGCCGCGCGTGACGAAACCGCTGATCGCGTCGGGCGGCGCGGGCCGGCAGCAGCGCGCGAGCTGGGTAAGCAGCGCATCCACACCGACCACGAGCACGCCCGACGACCCGCCGTGCGCGACGTTCGCGCCGCTCGCGCGCTTGGTGAGCTGCTCGGGCGTTTCCTCTTCGGGCGCGGCGGCGGGCGCGTCGTGCAGCGCGTGCTCGACGTTGCGCAGGCTGAACTCTTCCTTGCCGACCACACTGAAGAGGTCGTCGGGCGACCTGAAGCCGAGCTTCGCCGCGAGCTGGTCGAGACTGACCGACGTGCGGCCCTCGCGCTGCAGCGTCTTTTCCACCATCGCGCGGCCGTTGGCGATGTTTTCCTGCGCCTCGATCGCGTTGAACCATGCACGCACCTTCTGGCGCGCACGCGGGCTATGCAGATAACCGAGCTGCGGATTGAGCCAGTCGCGCGACGGGCCGCCCTCTTTCACCGAGACGATTTCGACTGTCTGGCCGTTGCGAAGCTGGGTGTTGAGCGGCACCATCGCACCGTCCACGCGCGCGCCCCGGCAGCGATGCCCCAGTTCGCTGTGCAGGTGATAGGCGAAGTCGAGCGGCGTTGCGCCCTGCGGCAACGCAATCACGCGCGCCTGGGGCGTGAGGACGTAGATGTGGTCGTCGTCGAGCGTGGCCTGGCGCAACTGCTCCCACGGCTGACGCCCATCCGACACATCGTCCTTCCAGGCGAGCAGCTGGCGCAGCCACGCGATCTTCTCGTCGTAGCTGCTGCTCGCGCTGAACTGGCCGCCGTAGCCCTTCGCACCGGCTTCCTTGTAGCGCCAGTGCGCGGCGACGCCGTATTCGGCGAACTGATGCATCTCCTGCGTGCGGATCTGCACTTCGAACGCGCGGCCGTCGTCGCCGATCACGACCGTGTGCAACGAGCGATACCCGTTGGGCTTGGGCCGCGAGATGTAGTCGTCGAACTCCTTCGGCACCGGTTGCCAAAGGTTGTGCACGATGCCGAGCACCGTGTAGCAATCCTTGATGTCGGGCACGATCACGCGGAACGCGCGCACGTCGTAAAGCTCGGAGAAGTCGATCTCCTTGCCGCGCATCTTCTTCCAGATGCTGTAGATGTGCTTGGGCCGCCCGCTCACCTCGGCCTGGATATGCGCCGCCGCAAGCTCGCTTTGCAGCCGCGCGATCGCCTCGGACACGTAGGTCTCGCGCTCCACGCGCTTTTCGTCGAGCAGCTTCGCGATGCGCTTGTAGGTATCGGGCTCCTGGAAGCGGAACGCGAGGTCTTCGAGTTCCCACTTCAGTTGCCAGATGCCCAGCCGGTTGGCGAGCGGCGCGTAGATTTCGAGCGTCTCGTGCGCGATCTCGGGCGCCGGCGTGATTTTCGCCGCCGCATAAAAGCGCAGCGACTGCAGGCGCGACGCGAGCCGGATCAGCACGACGCGGATGTCCTGCGCAAACGCCAGCAGCATCTTGCGCAGCGACTCGACCTGCGCACGCCGCGCGGCCTGGGCGTCGCGCCCTTCGCGGCCCGCTTCGGGCACGGCCTGATGCGCCGCGCGCAGGCTCACGGTGCCAAGCCGCAACAGCTTGCGCACGTCGAACACGAGCTTCGCGACCTCCGCGCCGAAACGCGCTTCGAGCGCGCCTTCCGGATCGTCGAGATGCGGCGCGAGATTGAAAAGCGCCGCGGCGAGCACCGCAGGCGGATCGACGTTGAGCCGGCTCATGATGGATGCCGTGCCCCGCGCATGCTCGATGAGCGGCTCGCCCGTGGAAAGACGTGCGTCACCGGCGTGCTCGCGCACGAACGCCAGCGCGTCGTCGAGCGACGGCAGCACGCCGGTATCGGCGGAAACCGCAGGAGCGGGAGGAACGGTGTCGCTACTCATGAGACGATGCCCGCCGGCTTGCCGGACGGGCGACAACGAAAAGGATCAAACCAGCTGCGCCGACTGAACGACTCGCGCTCAATCGTGCTCAATCACGCTGCGCAGCCACCACGACGACCTCGACGAGGCATTCCGGATTCGCGAGCTTCGCTTCGACCGTCGCGCGCGGCGGCGTCGCGCCTTGCGCGACCCACTTGTCCCACTCGGCGTTCATGCCGGGGAAATCCTTCATGTCGGCGATATAGATCTGCACCGAGAGAAGCAGCGACTTGTCGCTGTTCGCCTCGCCCAGCAGGCGGTCGATGTGGCCGAGCACCTCGCGCATCTGCCCGCCGATGTCCTGCCTGGTGTCTTCGGCGATCTGGCCAGCCAGGTAGACGGTGCCATTGTGAATGGCGGTTTCCGAAAGACGCGGGCCAACGTGGTGACGAATGACTGCCATGAGAATTCCTGTGAGAAGTGAAAACCGGTCGACTTCCGGGCTGGCACGTTACAGCGTGCATCTGCGCACACCGGAATATGCCGGCCAATCTCATATTATGACGCGCGAAGGGCCTCGCCGTCGAAGAATCGGCGTGCGATCGCGATCTGGTCGGGCGCGAGGAAGGCCGGCGCGTGCCCTGCGCCTTCGATTTCGACGCTCGACACATGGCGCCCGGTCGCGACCATCTTCGCGACCGTTTCACGCGAAAGCAGGTCCGAAAGCGCGCCGCGCACGACGAGCACAAACCCTTCGAACGCAGCGAGCGAGCGCCACAGGAACTGCTCGCCCGCTTCGTTCTGCTCGGGCGTGATCGACTTGAAGGGTTCCGCAATGCGCGGGTCGTACCGGTAGCGCCACTGGCCGTCTGCTTCATGCAGCAACGGCGTATTGATCTCGCGCCAGTCCTCGGCGCTCAGCGGCCCGAACGAGGCCGCGAGAAGCGCCGCATTGTCGATGCCTTCCTGAAGCGTAGCGAAAGACCCGCCAAGCCCCACGTACTCGCCGATGCGTGCGAGCGACGCAGGTTCGATATGCGGCCCGATGTCGTTGAGCAGCAGGCGGCCAATGGGCGTGCCCGGCAGCCCCGCGAGCGCCATGCCGATCAGGCCGCCCATCGAGGTGCCGAACCAGTCCACCTTTTCCACGCCCGTGCGCGCGATCAAGGTGACCATGTCCGCCACGTACTGCGCGACAGCGTAGCCGCGCGGGTCGAGCAACCACGACGAGAGACCGCGCCCGGCCACGTCCGGGCACACGACGCGGTATTCGTCGGCCATCGCAGCAGCAAAACGGTCGAAGTCGCGCCCCGAGCGCGTGAGTCCGTGCACGCACACGAGTACGCGCGGGTTGGCGGGGTCGCCCCATTCGGTGTACGCGATGCGGTGCAGACCCGCGGGACTGAGACACTGGACGTATTGCTGGCGCGGCACTGCGGTCGACTCGGTCATCGCGGAATCCTCGCTCGAAGGCGCATCAAGGCTTTCGGCCGATTGTAAACGGCTTTGCCGCACGGCATCGTCGGTCAAGCCGCGCGCAAACCGTACGCAAAAACGCAACGGGCGAGACCGAAGTCCCGCCCGCCGCAAATCGTGCTTACGCTACGACGTTCAGCCCACGGCGCTCACATCGAGCGGCGCGCCGGTCTTCGCCTTGATCTCGTCCACCGTCACGCCCGGTGCGAGTTCGGTCACCTTCAGACCCGCGTCGCTCACTTCCAATACGCCGAGGTCGGTGATGATGAGATCGACCACGCCGACACCCGTGAGCGGCAGCGTGCAGGCTTCGAGAATCTTGTGCTGGTCGCCCTTCGCGACGTGCTCCATCAGCACGACCACGCGGCCAACGCCCGCCACGAGGTCCATCGCGCCGCCCATGCCCTTGATCATCTTGCCGGGGATCATCCAGTTGGCCAGGTCGCCCTTCTCGCTCACCTGCATGGCGCCGAGGATCGCGAGGTTGATGTGGCCGCCGCGAATCATCGCGAACGAGTCCGCCGACGAAAAAATCGACGAGCCCGCCAGCGTCGTCACGGTCTGCTTGCCGGCGTTGATCATGTCGGCGTCCACTTCGTCCTCGGTCGGGAAGGGGCCGATGCCGAGCAGGCCGTTTTCCGACTGCAGCCACACTTCCATGCCCGCGGGCACGTGGTTGGCAACCAGCGTGGGCAGGCCAATGCCGAGGTTCACGTAGAAGCCGTCCTGCAGTTCTTTCGCCGCGCGCGCGGCCATTTCGTCACGATTCCATGCCATGGTCGGTCTCCTTCCTCAGTTGCCCGCCGGGTTGCTCGATGCGGCGCGCACGGTACGTTGTTCGATGCGCTTTTCCGGGTGTGCGTTGAGCACGATGCGCTGCACGAAGATACCCGGCGTGTGGATGGCGTCCGGATCGAGCTCGCCGTTCTCGACGATCTCCTCCACTTCCGCCACCGTGATCCTGCCGGCCATCGCGCACATCGGGTTGAAGTTGCGGGCCGTGCGGCGATAGATCAGGTTGCCCGACTTGTCGGCCTTCCACGCCTTCACGAGCGCGACGTCTGCCGTGAGCGAATGCTCGAGCACGTAGTGCTTGTCGCCGAACTGGCGCGTTTCCTTACCTTCGGCGATCAGCGTGCCGAAGCCGGTATTCGTGAAGAACGCCGGAATGCCGGCGCCGCCCGCGCGCAGCTTTTCGGCCAGCGTGCCTTGCGGCGTGAATTCGAGTTCGAGCTCGCCCGACAGATACTGGCGCTCGAATTCCTTGTTCTCGCCGACATAGGACGAGATCATTTTCTTGATCTGGCGCGTCTCCAGCAGCAGGCCGAGGCCGAAGCCGTCCACGCCCGCATTGTTGCTGATGCAGGTGATGCCCTTCACGCCCGTATCGCGCAATGCGCCGATCAGGGCTTCGGGGATGCCGCACAGACCAAAGCCGCCAACCGCGAATGTCTGGCCGTCCTTGACGATGCCCTCGAGCGCGGCAGCCGCGCTTTGATAGACCTTGTTCATCAGTGTGTCCCTTCCTCGAATGGAAATCCGCCAATCCGGTTTGTCGCGCGGACGTCGAGCGCGTCCGGATGTTCAATTCTAGTCATGCCCCGGTGGCGTTGCCGTGAAGCCGGCAGCCCGGCCGGGCAGCGCGCGCGGGGCCAAACGAGCCGCGCGAGCCTCGAAAACTGCCCCTCCGATGGGTGCAAAGCGTACGCTGGCCCCCTGTTGCGGCACAATACGCAAAACTACATAAAGCAATACCCGCACGCCATGGCTGCTCCCACCCAAAGCGTCGAACGCTCCGCTCTCGACTACCAGACCGCATTCCATCTCGCGCCCATCGGCCTCGTGCTTGCGCGCGAGCGCACCATCGTCGATTGCAACGACCAGGTCGCCGCCATCTTCGGCTGCGCACGCGAGGCGCTGATCGGCCAGTCGTTCCAGGTGCTCTACCCTTCAGCGGACGAATTCGAGCGCATTGGCGCACGCATTCCGCCCATCATGACGGCGCAAGGCAGTTACGCCGACGACCGCATCATGAAGCGCGCCAATGGCGAACTCTTCTGGTGCCACGTCACGGGGCGCTCGCTCGATCGCGCGGAGCCGCACGCGGCGGGCGTCTGGACGTTTGAAGACCTGAGCGCGACACGGCGCGTGGCCATCGAACTCACGCCGCGCGAGCGCGAGATCGCCGCGCAGCTTGTCACCGGCAAGACCAGCAAGCAAATCGGCAGAATTCTCGAGATCAGCCCGCGCACCGTCGATGTCTATCGCGCGCGCCTCATGCGCAAGTACGACACCGGCAACGCCACCGAGCTGCTGCAGCGGCTGCTCGGCCAGTAAGGGCTCGCTGCCTCGCAGCGCGCGGCACATCGGCGCTCAGCCTACCCGGTTGGACTTGACGAGTCCCGCATGCTCGATGGTGGCGCGCAGCATGCCGGGAATCGGCACCGATTTGCCTGCCGCGTAGTCGATCCACACACAGCGCGCGTTGCCGCGTGCGTAGAGCGTATCGGGCTCGTCGGCGCGGCGCAGTTCGAAACCGGTATCGAAGCTGCTGCGGCCCGGCTGGCCGACCGTCATCGTGCAGACGATGTCGCCGGGGTAATGCAGCTGCTTGAGGAATTCCATCGAGGCGTTGACGATCACGGGCCCCTGCCCGTCGCCGCTCTCCGCGGCCACGCCCAGATGCTCGAACCAGGAAATCCGCACCTGCTCCATGTAGCGGAAGTAGACCGTGTTGTTCACATGGCCGAACGCGTCCATGTCGCCCCAACGGATCGGCATGGTCATTTCAAATACGGGGTGGTAGTCGCTCATTGCACTTCTACTTCGTCTTGTTGCGAAAAAACGGCATGCCGGCCGGCGGCCGGACTCGCCTCAGTTCAGGTGAGCCCGAAGCCGTCGTCGGCGGTGATGATCGAACCGTTGATGAACGACGACTCGTCGGCGGCGAGCAGCAGCAGCAGGCCGTCCAGGTCTTCGGGTTTGCCCACGCGGTGGCGCGGCAGCATCGAGACGAGCTTTTGCCCCTGCTCCGTCGACCAGTGGTGGTGGTTGATCTCGGTGTCGATGTAGCCCGGGCAGATCGCGTTCACGTTGATGCCGTGGCGGCCCCACTCGAGCGCCATCGCCTTCGTCATATGCACGACCGCGGCCTTGCTGATCGCGTACAGGCCGATCTGCGGCAACACGCGCAGGCCCGCCACCGAAGCAATATTGATGATGCGGTACGCCGGCTTCGGGCCGCCGCCGTTGCCGCGCATGATCATGCGTTTGGCGACCTCCTGGGCCACGAAAAAGGCCCCGCGCGTGTTGGTGTCGAACACGTATTCGAAGTCGGCAGGCGTGACGTCCGCGAGCTTTTGGGTCGTGGAGACGCCCGAATTGTTGACGAGGATGTCGATGGTCCCCGCCTCGGTTTCCGCGTGCGCAACCGCCGAGCGGATGCTCTGGTAGTCGGTCACGTCGAGCGAAACGACGTGAGCCGCGCCCCCGTTCGCCTCGATTTCGGCACGCAACTCCTTGAGCCGCTCCACGCGGCGGCTTGCCAGCACGACTTTTGCGCCCGCCTGCGAGAGCACCTGGGCGAAGCGCTTGCCGAGCCCGCTGGAGGCCCCCGTGATCATCGCAACCTTGCCTTCCAGATTGATCGAACGGCCCATTTCCGGTTCCTGTTCAGAAGTGTATAAGCGCCAGAACACGGCGTGAGCGGCACGCCAAACCCGACGCCATAGAATAGAACGGTCGTGCTAATGTTAGCCTGTTGGGTTGCGGCACGGGGAACGTTACCCGACAATACGAACCCGAAAAAAGCATTCTAATGGCAAGAGGAGCATTGATGACCCCCGCAAGTCTTTTAGAGCAATACGGCCCACGCGAGTCGATGGAATACGACGTGGTGATCGTCGGCGGCGGCCCGGCCGGGCTGTCGGCCGCGATCCGCCTGAAGCAGCAGGCCGC
>NZ_QEOL01000048.1 GCF_003096715.1 Paraburkholderia silvatlantica | reverse complement strand
ATTGTTGCTGCCGTATCGGCTGCGATTGCGGTTCTGGGTCGGTCTTCGTCATCAGAAACCACCAATGACGCGTATGTGACTGCCGACTACACGGTCGTTGCGCCGCGTGTGGCCGGGCAGATCACGGAGCTGCTGGTGGAGGACAATCAGGTCGTCCATCAGGGATCGCGCCCAGGCGGCGCCGGGACAGGCGTCGGCGGCACTCGATACGGCTCGCCTGAATCTTTCATGGACACGCATCGTTGCGCCAGTCGATGGCATGGTTGGCCGGCGCTCGGTGCGCCTTGGGGCGTATGTGACTGCGGGCACCCCCATGCTTGCCGCGGTTCCATTGCAGAAGGCCTATGTCGTCGCCAATTTCCAGGAGACCCAGCTGACGTCCGTGCGGCGTGGCCAGACCGCCGATACCCATGTTGACACGTTTCCCGGCGCTGTGTTGCACGGAACCCGGCCGAATCCTCCAGGCCGTGCACGTCCGGCAATGATCGCGCCAAATGGGACGTAGCTCGTCTGTCGCTCCCAGGAGAGCCAGACGTCCGGCTGTAACCGTGCCTTCTTCCGGTCCTGCAAGGTGCCCTGACGAGGGAGAGGAGCATGATCGCCGACGTGACGATGAAGGTCCCGGCAGTCGGGTGGACGAGGATGTGCACGCCTGCCCAGATTGTAAACGACCACAGCATCGGGTGGCGGGTGACCGCGTACACGCCATGAGCCGTACCGACCAGGGCACGAGGTGCACCCGGATTCGGGAAGGCAGGATTGCCGGTGACCGATCCCGCCAGGAGGATGGATGCGATCAGAGCTAGCCTTTGAAATCGAGAATGAGCGTATTGGCAACCAGGGGCTGTTCCAACGCCACGAGATGTGCAGCACCTGAGACTTCGACATGACGTGCATTCGGTATCGTCTGCGCGATCCGGCGGCTGAAGATTGATGGCAGAACGGTGTCCTGCTCGCCGGACACGATGAGCACAGGCACCTTCAGACTGGATAGCCTGTCGAGTGCGCCGTCGCGATCCACGAGGACCGAACGAACGGTATTGATGACCGCGTTGCGGTCCCAGGATCGAAACCGGGATGCGAGATTCGCCCCAAGTTGCGGCTGATGAACTCTCGTCGCGGGCGCGAGATTGCGTGACATGATCATGTGATCGACCATCCTGTCGAGTATCGGCAGCGCAAGCAGCAGGGTGAGCAGCGTGCAATTCGCACGACTGAACCAGGTCGGTCGTTCCGCCGTGGTATTGAACAGCACCAGGCCTTTGACGCGATCAGGTATGCGCAACGCAGCGCGAGGCGCCACAATCCCACCCCAGGACGCGCCGAACAGGACGACCGGCGTGAACACGCCCATCGCGTCGAGCACCTGGACAACTGCCTCGGCGCATTCGTCCATCGTGAATGTCCGTCCCGGGCCCGGACTCAGTCCGTGACCAGGCGGGTCCACTGCCAACGTGCGCCAGCCGGCGGTCCGCAAGGCGGCGACCTGATGCCCCCACATCTGGTGATCGGTAAAGAGGCTGGGCCAGAGCAGCGCAACAGGTTCACCGCAGGCGCTTCCCTGATCGTCAACATGAATGGGGCCGAGTACGGTAGATACGGTCGACATATGAGGCTCCTGGTGAGTGCGGTTGACTCCCCGCGCGGAGGCGCGCCGGGGACGAACGCCCGCGCCGATGCAAACGGGGCTGGGTCGTCTGCCCAGCCTGGGCGCCATCCCGGCCGTGCCTCCAGCCTGCGGTGGAGATGGCCAAATCCTGCAGGATTGATTACACTGTAAACTAGAATATTCACATCATGAATAGGATCCGGTCAAGTGAAAGCGGAAACCGCACTTCGAGAGACGTTAATCGCTGCAGCACTCGGGATTCTCGCGGCCGGGGCGGAGCCGAGCCTGCGTGCGGTGGCAAGGGCCGCGGGGGTGTCGGCCATGGCGCCCTATCGGCATTTTCCTGACAAGGCAGGCTTGCTGGCCGCTGTCGCCGATCACGGTTTTCGACGCCTGGGGCGCGTCCTGAGGATCGCTGATGACCGGGACGATGCGCGTGAAGCACTGTTTGCCCAGGGCATGGCCTATGTCGACTTCGCCCGGGCAAATCCTGCCCTGTTCCGGTTGATGTATAGCGATGACTACGGCCACGCAAGCGCGGATGCAGTACGGGGAACCTATGAGGTGCTGGCAAGGCGCGTGGCCGGGATAGTGCCCGCGCATGCAGTCGCTGCAACGCTCGCGTGCCGCTCGCTGGTGCAAGGCATGGCCACGATTGCGCTGG
This sequence comes from Paraburkholderia silvatlantica, assembly GCF_003096715.1. Taxonomy (GTDB): domain Bacteria; phylum Pseudomonadota; class Gammaproteobacteria; order Burkholderiales; family Burkholderiaceae; genus Paraburkholderia; species Paraburkholderia silvatlantica. The sequence goes on along the minus strand of NZ_QEOL01000048.1, from coordinate 18,092 downwards.
GCGGCAGGCTAATGGCAGCGCCGGAGGACATCGCGATCGCCCTGCGGGTGTTCGTCTCCGGGCTGGGCACAGCGCGGGCGTAGGCGATTGACAGTCCGTTGAGTCAGCGCTTCCTGGTTGACCACTCCTGAATCAGGAGTCGCATTCACGACTGGACACAGGGCGCGGAAAGCGTTTTCAGTGAACTCATCCGCGGGCGAGTCTGTGCGCGAGCCGTGTCGCCTCGCCCCGTCATCAGGCCGATCCCTGGCGGTGTCCCGACCTGAAAGGGTAAAAAATTAAGATGCGACCTGTCGATTTCCCGGGCAATCAAACGTCGTGGTACTGGAGGCAGAGATTGCCTTTCAACGGGAACTGACATGCATCGTATTTTTAGGAGCGAGCAATGTGAGTGATGGTCATCATCAAGGCAACACCCGAATCCGAAGCGGGGCAAATGCCCGGCACGGAACTTCTCACGGCAATGGGCCGGTACAACGAGGAACTGGTCAAGGCCGGTGTCATGCAGGGCGGTGATGGGCTGAAGCCGAGCTCGAAAGGCATTCGCGTGAAGTTTTCCGGGAAGGATCGGACCGTGGTTGACGGTCCGTTTGCTGAAGTGAAGGAACTCATTGCCGGGTACTGGATCTGGCAAGTCGAGTCAATGGACGAGGCGGTCGAATGGGTCCGTCGCTGTCCGAACCCGATGACCGGCGAGTCGGAGATTGAAATCCGGCCTTTCTTCGAGGCCGCCGATTTCGGCGAGGCTTTTACGTCTGAGCTTCAGGAGCAGGAGGCGCGTCTGCGCTCGGAAATCGACGCGCGGACTCGCTGAACTGCGCGGACCATGCAAGGGAAGCGCCAGCGAACCCGGCTTCGGCCGGGTTTTTTGCTTCCCGGGGCCGTGCGGATCCGTCAACAGCAGTTGTCCAGGAAGCACGGACGGGGAAGCACCGCGGCAAGCCCGAATGGGCGGGATGGACGGGGCGCCGCCAACTGAAAGCGAGCGCAGCTGGCTGGAGCGGAAGAACCAGGAGGCAAGACCCAGACATGGGCTTGCGCAATGACCCTCCGATGACGGCTGGCACGCTCGTGCCTCTCAGTCCCCTTCCGTGTGACATACGGGCGCATCTGTGCCGTCGAGCGACCTCGCTACATGTACAAATTGGCCAGCGCGAGTGCAACGAAGGCGCGATTGGCGTTCTTCGCCAGACCGCGATAACGAACCTTCGTGAAACCTCACAGCCGCTTTACGACCGCAAACACATGCTCGACCCGGGCACGGATCTTCGACTTGTTGCGGTTCTTGCGACGTGCCACCTCGTCGACGATGCCCTTGTAGCGCGTGCGCTTGTTGGTGAAGTCGCGCGCTTTCGGTGCCTTCCCATGGATCAGCGCTTTCTGGCTCGCGTACGCACTGTCACCGTACACGCGTTGCTCCTCACCGTGCAGCAACTGTGGCAAGGGATGCTTATCATGCACATTCGCGGCGGTTACGGCCGCGCGATGAGCCAGCCCGCTCTGACTGTCCACGCCGATATGGAGTTTCATGCCGAAATGCCACTGCTGCCCTTTGCGCGTCTGATGCATTTCGGGGTCACGCGCCTTCGCCTTGTTCTTCGTCGACGAGGGGGCACCAATTAGTGTGGCGTCGACAATGGTGCTGCTCGTGAGCTTTGCTCCCCGCGCCTGCAGTACTTGGCCCACTTCTGCGAAGATTCGCTCGCCCAGTTTGTGTTCTTCCAACAGGTGCCGGAATTTGAGCAACGTGGTGGCGTCCGGCACCGTTTCGCTGCCAAGGTCAATGCCAACGAAGTGACGCAGGCTGAGGCTGTCATACAGCGCTTCTTCGCATGCGAGGTCGGCAAGGTTGAACCAGTGCTGCACAAAATGGATCCGCAGCATGCGCTCCAGCGCAATCGGCGGGCGACCATTGCCGCGTTTCGGATAAAACGGCTCTACCACTGCGCACAGCTGCGCCCACGGCACGATCGTGTTCATCTCATCGAGAAACGCTTCGCGCCGCGTGGGTTTGCGCTGCGCCCCGAATCCCGCGCATTGATCCACAGCCATCGCCAGTGTCAGTTGCTTCATCGTTTTTCGCTTTGGCCGTTACATGCTCACGCTATAACGCGCGACAGTCATGGACGGTGGGTTTATTCAGCTTTGCCTTCGCCCTCTGCGCCGCTGGCCTCGGCGCGATCGGCGCATGCGGATGTCCAGTCCAGCCGGGTACGCGCGCGGAGAAAATCAATAAGCGCGCGCGCCCTCGCGGGCAGGTACGTCCGGTTTGGATAAAGAAGCCACGCTGTGCCTTCAAAGTGGGCAGGGGTGATCGCATGGTCGGGCAGTAGCTCGACCAATTGTCCCACGGCAACATGAGAGGCGCACAGCCAACCTGGCATGAGGGCAGGACCAAGTCCAGCGAGCGCGAGAGCGCGTTGCGCCAACCCGTTTGACGCCGTAATCGCAGCGTCAACGACCATGCTCCTCACCAAACCAGAAGGCATGCGAACGACCCAATCGGATTGAGGCTGTGGGTGTCCGAAGAGGACGCATTTGTGGCTTTCCAGATCGCTGGGTTCGCGGACGGGGCTATTGCGGTCGAGATAGTCAGGGCTGGCGCAGACCTTGTAGGATGCGTCAAACCATTTCAGGCGGACGGCGCCCTGCGACATGTGGGGGCTCAAGCGCAATGCCAAGTCGATACGATCTGCTACCAGGTCGAGATTGAAGTCGGTGAAGACCAACTCAAGCTGGACGTCCGGATAGAGGCGCGTGAACTCCGGGATCAGCGGCAATAAGCAAATCTGGCCGAATGCGACGGACGCCGTCACGCGCAGAACGCCGGACGGATGATGCTCAAGCGATTTCAATGCATCACTTGCGGAATCTAGCTCGTCGAGCAGGTGTGAAACTCGTTCCAGATAGGCGCTTCCTGCTTCGGTTAGGCTGACATGCCGTGTGGATCGCTGAAAGAGTCTTACTCCCAGCTCGCGCTCAACGCTGTGCACAATCCTCGAGACCGAGGACGGATCCAGATCCCGTGATTTGGCAACGCTCGAGAAACTTCCCTGCTGAGCGATCTCGACCAGCAAGCGGAGATGGTCGTGGTTCATTGATGCACGTTTCGCACAAATGTCGTGAGGAATTCTGTATTTATTGGACGTTGCACATCCATATACGATGAGCCCGCTGAGATGCTACCGAGCGTCGCCGACCGTGAAACGGTCGGCTCCCCACCCTTGGCGGCAATCAATTTTCAGGAGAAGGCAATGAACGTCAACACAAGCAAGGTGGCTCTGGTCACTGGCGGCTCACGCAGTATCGGACGAGCCACCGCCCTCGAGCTCGCTCGGCTCGGCTACTTCGTAATCGTACATTATCGGGCTGATCAGAAGGCTGCCAATGCGACTCTCGACGTGATCAAGAAAGGCGGATCGGATGGATTTGCAGTTTCAGCCGACCTGACTTCGCCTGTGGGTGTGTCGCAGATGTTCGATGCGGTTGACGCGGGGCTTGCTCGTCACGGGCGCAGCAGTGTTCTTAACGTGTTGGTCAACAACGCAGGCGTGGCCGATGGTGCCCCGATCGCGGAAACGACTTCGGACCTGTTCGACAGGCAATTTACCCTGAACGTGAAGGCGGTTTTCTTTACCACGCAGGCAGCGCTGAGTCGGATGGGCAGCGGCGCGCGGATCATCAATCTGTCGAGCGTTTTGTCGAGCCGTGTGTTCGAGACGGCCAACGGCTTCGTCCCGTTCTCGGCTTATGCTGCGGCGAAGGCGGCCATCGACGCCCTGACCAGACATTGGGCGATGGAGCTTGCCCCGCGCGGGATCATCGTCAATGCCGTCGCACCAGGCCCGGTCGATACAGATATGAACGCCAGCTGGCTGCGCACCGATGACGGTCAGGCGATGATGAAAGCGGCGAGCCCTCTGGGGCGCGTCGGTCTGCCTGAGGACATCGCGGGTGTGATCGCTTTTCTGGCGAGCTCAGGATCGCAATGGACTACCGGTCAGGTGATCGACGCAAGCGGCGGATACAGACTCTGATACTTAGGTGAGCCTGATTGACGAGGACTGCCTGACCGAACGGGCAGGCAGTCCGTTTGGAATTCAAAATTCCCGTACGTCTGCTCCATCTGCGACTTGAAGTGGTGGTCCTTCGCACGGATGGACCAGGACACAGCCTTCTCGGCCAGGCGCAGCTTATTCAGAATTTGGCTTCGCAGGAAATGTGGAGCGTATCGCCGTTCTCAGGATGTCGACGCCAATCGACCTGCAAAGTCAGTCGCCTGACCGCACGCGAAATTCGTATCAATGAGTAGTTCGTAGCAATTTTAGCTGGGCCACATCGCAAGACGAAACGATATGAACATGGATGTCCTTGAGTTTTCCGGAAGAGCATTTGTCGTGACCTATGAGGGTCTTACTGCGACGAATGTCTACAGATCCGATGGGCGTTCACTAATGAGATCGCCGAAGGCGCGCTCAAGGGAAATCGTGCCACCGTCGATTTCACATGGCGCCATCTTCACGGCAAGACCTGCACCATCTCCTGGCAAGAAGCGGACGGGTCTACGGTCGTCCATATCGATGATTTCGAGGCAGGGCGATCGCTTTGCTTCTTTACTACGCCGAACGCGGAGTTCTTTCGCCTCGAAGGGGCGCTCGCTCGAGGCGCGCTGACTAAAGCGGGGCCTTCGTTTCGCTTAACCGATTGTTGTGTCCGCCACCATTGTGTGTCTCCGCGGACTTTCCCAGCCTGAAAAAGGAATGTTATGGATAGGAATACTAATGATGCCGGGAAGTGTCCGGTAGCCCATTCGCACGTCGTTCTGGGCAGCAAGTCGCTCCGTGACTGGTGGCCCAATCAGCTCAACCTCAAGGTCCTTCATCAAAACTCGTCGCTCTCCAATCCGCGTGGCGCTGCTTTCAACTACGCTGAGGAGTTCGCGAAGCTGGACTATGAGGGACTGAAGTCGGATCTGCGTGCGCTGATGACCAACTCCCAGGAGTGGTGGCCGGCGGATTTCGGTCACTATGGCGGATTGTTCATCCGCATGGCTTGGCACAGCGCTGGCACCTATCGCACCGGCGATGGACGCGGCGGCGGCGGAACCGGTCAGCAGCGCTTCGCGCCGCTCAACAGCTGGCCGGACAATGTAAGTCTCGACAAGGCGCGTCGCCTGCTGTGGCCCATCAAGCAGAAATATGGTCGCCGCATCTCCTGGGCCGACCTGCTCATCCTAACCGGAAACGTCGCGCTCGAATCGATGGGCTTCCAGACTTTCGGTTTTGGGGGCGGACGCGAAGACGTGTGGGAGCCCGATGAATATACTTATTGGGGTTCCGAAGCCGACTGGATGGCAACCGATAAGCGGTATTCAGGCGACCGTAATCTCGAGGCGCCGCTCGGCGCGACGACCATGGGTCTGGTCTACGTCAATCCAGAAGGACCGGAAGGCATCCCGGATCCGGTCGCCGCGGCTCACGATATTCGCGAAACCTTCGGCCGCATGGCGATGAACGACGAAGAAACCGTAGCCCTCATCGCCGGTGGGCATAGCTTCGGCAAGACGCACGGGGCGGGTCCGGCCAGCCATCTGGGGGCCGAGCCTGAGGGAGCCGCGATCGAGAATCAGGGCCTGGGCTGGAGTAGCAGCTTTGGCACCGGCAAGGGAGGCGACGCCATCACCAGCGGGCTCGAAGTCACCTGGACTTCCACGCCCACGCAATGGAGCATGGGCTTTCTGACGAACCTGTTCGGATACGAATGGGAACTCACCAAGAGCCCAGCCGGCGCACATCAATGGCGCCCGAAGGAAGGAGCGGGAGCGGGCACTGTGCCGGACGCGCATGACGTGACCAAGCGTCGTGCGCCGGCGATGCTGACTACCGACCTCGCGCTGCGGTTCGACCCGGCCTATGAGAAGATCGCACGGCGCTTCCTTGAGCAGCCCGATGCGTTCGCCGACGCATTTGCCCGAGCCTGGTTTAAGCTGACTCATCGCGACATGGGGCCGCGCGCTCGCTATCTCGGACCGGAGGTGCCGGCCGAGGAACTGATCTGGCAGGACCCGATCCCGACAGCTCATCATGCGCCGATCGATGCGGCCGATATCGAGGTACTCAAGGCCGATATTCTCAAGTCCGGGCTCACGGTTGCGCAGCTTGTATCCACCGCGTGGGCCGCGGCGTCAACCTTTCGCACCACCGACAAGCGTGGCGGCGCGAACGGCGCGCGGCTTCGCCTCGCACCGCAGAAAGACTGGGCGGTCAACGAGCCCGAAGAGCTGACGAAGGTCCTCAGCGCACTCGAGGCAATCGTGAGCGCGTTCAACGGCGCACAGTCGGGCACCAAGAAGGTGTCCCTGGCTGATCTGATTGTGCTCGGAGGTGCGGCGGCGATCGAGTTGGCCGCGAAGAAGGCCGGTTATGGTGTTGCCGTTCCGTTTGTCCCGGGGCGGACTGACGCTGTGCAGGAGCAGACCGATATCTCTTCCTTTTCGGTACTCGAACCATTGGCCGACGGCTTCCGCAATTATGTTGGCGCCGATAACGCAATCCCGGGCGAGCAATCGCTGGTCGAGAGGGCGCAGCTTCTGGGGTTGACCGCGCCGGAAATGACGGTTCTGGTTGGCGGCCTGCGCGTCCTTGGGGCCAATTTCGCGAATTCTCCCCATGGCGTCCTCACTCGCCGGCCGGGCGAGTTAACGAATGAATTCTTCGTCAACCTTCTCGACATGAGTACGGTCTGGGAGGCGACCCCCGGCCAACGGAACGTCTATGAGGGGCGAGACCGTAGGACGGGTGAACTGCGCTGGAGCGCAACACGGGTCGACCTCGTCTTTGGCTCGAATTCGCAGCTGCGAGCGCTTGCCGAAGTCTATGGCGAGCGTGACGCGCAGGAGCAGTTCGTCACGGATTTCGTGGCGGCCTGGAATAAAGTGACGAATGCCGATCGCTTCGATCAGGCTGTTCGAGCCTGATAAGCGCACGGGCGCGGCTGACTAGCAGCTGCGCCCGTTGAGGTTGGCTTCGCGGCAATTGCCGGCGTGTCCTTGCTTTGCCATCGGCGAGCTGAAGCTCCTCGGTGAATTTGGCGACTTATCGCTCGCCGCGCATGGAGAGCTGAAGGAGCGGCACCATGAAATTGAGAACCAAGCGTATCCGCTGGGGCATGCGCTGCCCACAGAGAAAAGAGCATGAACCCGTTCCTCGTCGCTATGACCGGTGGCGCGCAACACTTCGACCAGGTAACCTTGGTCAATATGCTGGTGCACGTGACAGTCGCCGAGGCGGGCAGACCCATACTTGCAAGCGCCGTGCGACGGACCGTCTCGCCATTGTTAGTCAGTAAGTTATCCAGACCATACGGTCGACGATGCGACCGGTCTTCTTAAGCGGACAGACGGGTGCTGCGCGCCCGAAATTGAAGCCGAGACAGTTGTGACAGCATGCCAACGCGGAACGCGACATCAGTGCGATCGAGATAGAGGTCAAGGATCTCGTCAGATAGTGAGATGTCGATCAGGTCATCCGAATAGGCCCGCCAAGATTCGGGAAGCAGTCCGTGGTTTGCGCGGGCGTGATCACGGCCCGACAGGTTGCTCTGATTTTTGAATCTCGATATTTCTCTCATGTCGATAGTTTTGCGGACCGCGCACGCTGCCTGCCAAACGTGTCGTTCGCTGTAACAGTACTCGGACACCTTCGCGAAAAATCGTGAAGAAGGGTTGAAATTCTTGGAGATAGGCCGCTTCCGCCTGCTCTGCCGAAAAACCGAGTTTCGATGCCTAGTCCGTTGAACCGGATGAATTGCACCGGATTCGCCGCGATGGATCGGAGTACTTCCATTTCAGCGGAAGCGCCTGCTTGTTGTATTGACGTATATAGCGCATGAGCTTTTTGTCGAGATCCTTGGTGCTGGTAAATACGCCACGTGCAATGACGTCGCGCTGGATGCGGGCAAACCAGTTCTCGACTTGATTCAGCCATGACGAATACGTGGGGGTGTAATGTATCGAGACCTTCGGATGAGGTCAGCCAGAAATGTTTGAACGGCGTTGGTTTTGTGGCTGCTCACGTTGTCGCAGATCACGTGAATCTCCTTTCCTCGCGGCTGGACCGATACGACCTCGGTGAGGAACGCAACAAACTGGGCGCTGGTATGGCGTGGCGCGGTTTTGCCCAGCACTTCACCGGTGGCGACATTCAATGCGGCGAACAGGCTCAGGGTGCCGTTGCGTTTGTATTCAAAGCCATGGCTCTCGGCGCGCCCGGGCGAAAGCGGCAACATCCGGTCCTTGCGATCCAGTGCCTGGATGGCTGTCTTCTCGTCCACGCAGCACACCACGGCATGCAACGGCGGATTGAGGTACAACCCGATCACGTCGGCTGCCTTCGCCTCGAAGTCGGGATCGTTGGACACCATGTGGGTATCGAGACGATGTGGCCGAATGTCGTGCTTGCGCCAGATACGTTGCACCGTCATGAAGGTCATGCCCAACTGTGCCGCCAGTTTGCGACTGCTCCAGTGCGTCGAGCCGTCGGACGGCTTACGTCGCAGCGTGTAGTCGAGCACTCTCGCTTCAAGGCCCGCCAGGTCAGGTCGCGGCGCCCGGCCTGGATGTCTGCCGTACAGGCCGGCCAAACGCTCACTGTTGAAACGCATTTGCCACGTTGTAATGAAGCGCGAATCGCAACGCAATTCCGCCATGATCGCTGCGCGCGAGGTCCCTTCGTCGAGCAGCAAGATCAACCGCGCACGCCTTCATTGGTTCAATGGACTGATATGACTTCACGAGTCAATGGGGATCGGTTTTCAGCTTCCCGAGGACATGCCGTGTGAATTTCCTGAGGGCGACGTAGCAGTAAATCTCGACGGTGGATCACACTGATATTCGCGGGTTGGCTACCGCATTACAGAGGTCCGTCCAACGAGCCTGCCGCTATCTAGTGCCGCAAATCGGATGTTGTCCGTTGCGTAGTCCACGCGCGGGTTACTCGCATGCCGGGCTACGCCGCCTTCAGGAAACTCTTCCTCCAGTGGTTAGGGTGAGGTCAAGCGGGTTCAGGTGTTGCATTACGCCGTGTGCACCTCGCGCGGTACAGCGAGCGACATCGCCAGTTGACTGATGTCCCAGATGAACCCGCTGAGTTCGCGGGCGACGGCGACCACCGCGATGTTCTTCTCCTTGCCACGGGCGATGAGCTTGCGATAACGCCGGCACAGTCGCACCTGCGCGTCCCAGGCGCGATCGATGATGGGCTTGGGGATGCCTTCATGTCGCCGCTGAATCTCGGGGCTCACACGTGCCGGGTGCCGGTAGCTCCAGGCAGCCTCGACTAACAACTTTCTTGCATAGCTGTTACCCGTCTTGGTGATGCTGCCTTGGCGCCGTTTGTTGCCGGAGGAATGTTCTGACGGGGTAACGCCGAGCCAGGCCATCAGCTGGCGCGGGTGCGCGAAGCGTGAGAGATCGCCTAGCTCGGCGAGCATGCCCACGGCCGTAGTGAACTGCACACCGCGCATGGCCTGCAGGCCGAGGACCGCCGGATAGAAGCGCCAGTTGAGGACCGCCTCGCGCAGGGCGGATTCAAGACGCTCGCATTGCGCGAGGCGGTCCTCAATCGTGCGCCGAAGCTCGTCGAGCGCGAGTTGCTGCCAAAGGTTGTCGAATGAAAACGCGCTTACCCAGCGACGGTGCGCGGCCCCCCGGTCGGCACGGCCCACATAGCGCACACCATGTGAGAGCAGGAAGGCCTTCAGGCGTTGTCGTGCACGCTTCATATCGTCTTTGGCGCTTACCCACGCACGTGCCAGATCGCGGAACGCCTCATCGTCTACGGTGGGCACGTAGACGGCCGACAGGTCGCCGGTGCGGAGCAACCGCACGAGTTTTATGGCGTCGCGCCGGTCAGTCTTGATGCGCTCGCCGGGCTTTCTGGGAATCAGTGACGGTGCGCACACCATGCAGTCAAAGCCCTTCTGCACGAGCTGACGGTAGAGCCCGTAACCGCACGGACCCGCTTCGTAGACGACGCGTATGCGGCGTGCTTTGGACTGCAGGCGTTTGCACAGGCGATCGATGTCGGTCTGCGTCGTCCCGATCCTGCCAAGCAGTTCGACCTCGCCCGAGCCGGCGCGTATGCGATCGTGATCGAGTCCTTGTGAACGTCCAGGCCGACGTATAGCGTGCTATCGTGTTCCATGCTGGCCTCCGTGCGGTAAATCGCCGGGTGTGGCACCGTCCACACCGTGCGGCTCTGGCAGTAATGCTAACCCGCGTTTGATTCCTCACGGCAGGCCAGCCGTCTACCTCACGTGAAGTCATACTGCCTAGTGTGTTGCAGCGACCGGTTGAATCCAAAGTTGACACCAGCCCCAGCGGAAGCGCCAGTTCGGGGGGCGTGAATGCCAATGTCCGTGATCTCCTTGCCGATCCGGTTAGCCACATTCACCAAAATCCACAACGAGCTCGCCGATGCAGCCGTCCGCTGTCGGCCTGCGGTCTGCAATTCTCCGCCACATAAGATTGGATTCGACTCTCTCCGTGACAGGGGGCTGTTTCCATAGATGGCGACGATCAATCCAGCGACGTCACCCATTTGCCGGACGAGCTACCGTCCTTGAGTTGGCGCAACGCCTCTGGCAGTGCCTCGAACACAAAATTCAGGCGCTCCGGCGCCAGCAGCCGGCCATCGGCGACCATTTGCAGCAGGATTTCCCCATCGACTTTCAACGCTTGGCGATCCAGCAGGCGGCCACGAGTATGAATGCTGTTGAGCGCCACTTCATGAAGCGATATCGCCGTGCTAAAGGCGGCCAGCGGTGCTGTTTCCTGGCGGTCCTGGATGCATACCAGATGTCCGTTGTAACCCAGCAGGGGAGCTAGGTTTGACGCGTGGGCGGCACTGACGGTATCGAACAGGGCATGCAGCGGGCGATCGCCGAGGGCGGCCTGCAATCTCGCCGGCCAGTCGCTGGCCTGGTAGTCAAACACCTTGACTACGCCCAGTTGCTTGAGGCGGGCGTGATGTTTTTCGCCCGCCGTAGCCCATACCCGCAGGCCTCGCTGCACCGCGAGCTGGGCGAGGTAGAAGCCGACCGCTCCACCAGCGCCGGTCACCAGCACGTCGGTGGAGGCTCCGACGGCGACCTTGGCCAGGGCCTGCCAGGCGGTGAGGGCTGGGCACGGCACGGCAGCAGCCGCAGCGTACTCAAGGTTGCCGGGAAGGTGCATCAACAGGCTAGCGTCGAGTAGGGAATACTCGGCGAAGCTGCCATCTCTGGATAGTGACTGGTGGTAGGCAACGCGGGTGCCCAGTCGCAGGTCGACGTCTTCCCCGATGGAGGCGATAGTGCCGGCGCCATCGACGCCGGGGACAGTGCCTTGGTGCCAGTCGCTATGGCCCAATTCGCAGATCTTCCAGTCAACCGGGTTGAGGGCGATTGCGCGATTGGCGACCAGTACTTGACCGGGGCCGGGTTGGGACAGCGGTTTGCGGATAAGCTGAAGACCGTCCAGGCCGGCGCCCGGAGTCCAGATCCAAGCTCGATGGCTGTGGGGCATGGGGGATTACCGAGGAGGAGCACCCCGGAAATGTAAGGGTTTGCTGTGCGGGGAAAAAGCTTCAAGCCGGCAAAGATGTCTTGATTCGAGATCAACAATAACAACGAGCGCCGCAATCTCGATGTGGAGAATATACGGACGATACACGCCGAACCGCAACTCTGGTACCGTGCCGACCGCCTCCTGCCCCACAACTCCTGGTGCGCAATCAGGCATCATCCGCCGTTCATGCAGTTATCGAGCAAGATGCCAGCTTAGCTCTCTCGAACAGTCGGGCGGCGGCACCAGGCTTCCACGCAGGATTCCAGTACCCGCATCATCGCAACCAGGATCTGCAGGGTGGCAACTGCGGACTGCCTATACGCGTTAATCCCCGCTCCTTCTGCGTCGTCATTTATTCCACGGGCGGTGTCGCAAGAAGCGCCTCTAGCCCCGTACCAAATTTAGTGGGCTCAAATTCGATAACCCCGTAGCTGACGACGTGCTCCTGATAGAACGAGTCTTCCAAGAGAACGTCGCAGAGTTCCCTCAGGCTCGCAGCTTTAGCAAGGATCACACCGCCAGTCCGCGGTAACTGCGGGCCCGAAGCTAGAAAGTGACCTGTTGCATGGCGACCGTCGAGGAAACGGCGATGCTCGTCGAGGTGAACCTCTATGGCTGACAGCGGTTGAATGTAGTTGAGAAGGACAATGAACATGGGCTATTCAAGGCCGCTTTTGCAGGAAGGAATCCGGCCAGCGCACGATTCGCCCCGTGTACCAGCTCGAAGTCCCGTTCCGGTTCGTACGCGTGACGAACGCATGCGAGCTAAATCATCCGCCTATCAGTATCCGCGCACATAGCGTAATAGCGCAGCGTTATGTGCGGAGTCGTCGCTTGTTGGCGAAACTGATTCGCTCGTGGCAGAGCAAGAGCTGAGAAACATGGAGCCAAGTACGACGGCGGCTGCGAAAACGATCCTGAACGGACTCATATCAGGGGAAGTAAGTCGAATCGGAAAAGTGCGCTGGACACGACGGCGAATGGAGTGATCCCTGCGTAGACGGTGCTCATACGTGTTGATGGGTATTCGAAGGCACTTGCCACCTACGTGAACTCGCCTATCCGCTGTCTTTGACCAAAGAACCTGCCCATGTGGCTAAACCGGACAGGTTCCTGGTTGCGGCGTGAGGTACCTTTTGCAGGCACTAGGCGGCTTCTCCTTGATGGATGGAGAAGCCGGTGGCGCCGGGTGCCTCCAGTTCGGGGCGCAGCTGCATCGTCGGGATCACATAGTCGCCAAAGTTCTGGCGACGGTAGGGGATCGGTGCGGTCGTCGCAATCGTTCGCATCCGCTCGCGCAGGCGGCTGGACACAGCAAGGAAACCTGCGTCGTCAAGGCGGTCAACCCGGTAGGCCACAAACGGGGGGAGGACGGTGTAGCCTGGATAAAACAGGATGCCGTGGTTGATCGGGAAAAGCAGATCATCGATCGGTCCGTTGATGCCACGGGCCGAATAATGCTCCTCCCAGCCACCAGCGGTCACGATGAGCATCGCCCGCTTTCCTTCGAGTTTGCCCTCGCCGTAGCGATCGCCCCAGCGTTTGTCGCTATGCTCGCCAGTACCATACGCAAAGCCGCATGCGTACACGCGGTCTACCCATCCCTTGAGGATGGCAGGCATTGTGAACCACCAGAGGGGAAACTGCAGGATCAGCGTGTCCGCCCAGAGCAGCTTCTCCTGTTCAGCCTGGACATCTTCCGTCAGGGCGTTCGCATTGAACCCCTGGGTCGATGCATTGGCAACGCGCAGGCGGGAATCCTGGTCGAGCGTCGGGAAATCGGAGCGGCTAACCTCGGATCTCCAGTTCATGGCATACAGATCCGATACGCGAACCTCGTGTCCCTGTGCTTCGAGCTCCTGGACGGCAACGTCGCGTAGTGCGCCGTTGAGGGATTTCGGCTCAGGGTGAGCGTACACGATAAGGACTTTCATCTTTCATCTCATTGATGGTGGAGCAATCAGGCTAATCACGGATCAGGTATATTGGAAATGACTTTATGCGATACCTGCTATAGCCGTGGACAATCTGAAAAATCTCGACCTGAATCTCCTGCGTACGCTCAGCGTGTTACTCGCGGAGCACAACGTCAGTCGCGCGGCAGAGCGGCTCCATCTTTCCCAGCCGTCAGTCAGCGTTCAGTTGGCAAAGCTCAGGGACGTGTTCAAGGATCCTTTGCTGTTGCCCGGGCCTCGCGGTATGCGACCCACCGCGCGGGCGGAATCGTTGCGGGAGCCGCTTGCCGTGGCGCTTGAGGCACTGAATGAGGTCATGTCACCCCAGCAGCCTTTTGACCCATCCAGCGCAATCCTTACCTGGAAGATTGCGGCGACAGATTACAGCGAGGCGACGGTCCTGCTTCCCGCACTTCCCCTGCTGCGCGAATCAGCGCCCAACGCCCGACTCAGCGTTGTGCAGGTCGCGCCCCGGCTCATCGCAAGGCAATGTGAACTTGGCGAGCTCGATCTTGCGTTTCACACGGCCGAAGAGGCGCCTGAAGGGCTGCGCCGCAGGACGTTGTTCAAGGAGCATTATGTCCTTGTCGGGCGGCCCGATCATCCGCGGCTCAAGCGACGTATCACGGTGGAGCAGTTCTGCAAACTCGATCATGTCGTCGTGTCGCCAGACGGAGGCGGATTCGCGGGCGTGACCGATGCCGCGTTGGCGCAAACAGGCCTGCACAGACGCGTCATGCTCTCGGTGCCGCATTTCACTTTCGTCAGGGACGTGCTGTCGCGCACCGATCTGGTGGCGATGCTGCCTTCGCGCCTGGTCAGCGCTGATGCTGGACTAAAGGTGGTACAGGCGCCCGTCGACGTTCCTGGATATGAGATGGTCATGCTGTGGCACGAGCGCCTGCATCGCGACCCGTCGCATCAATGGTTGCGTGAACTGATCGGGACTGCCATCAATACCGCAGGGCAACGGTGAACCATCTAGCGGGCCTGCAAGGTCAGCGCAGTCCGCACCATGGCTGAAATGATACCGACGCCAATTCAGCCGATTAGCAGAAAGCGGCTGTCGAATGCTTCGTTGCGGATTGCATGCGCCTCCGCGTATTCCGGGCTGTCGTACCACTGGCGTGCCGCCTCCGCGCTCGGAAACTGGATGATCAGCGCGTGGGTGAAATTGTCCCCCATGTGTAGATATGCGGCGGGACCGCGCGCGAGTACGTGACCGCCATGGCTGGCAACGGAGGGCCCCGCGACCGCGCTATAGTGCTCTCGCTTCTTGTTGTCTTTATCCGCCATTTCCACGACGACAAACGCTGTCATAACGTCTACTTCCTGAAAAGATAACTCCACACAGATGAGAAGGATCACGGCGCCTGCTGCGCAGGCTTACAAATCGGGGGATGTTTCAACAAGAACCGGGCAGGGTGCACGCTCGAGGACCTTGTCTGCCGTGGACGGGGCTGTCAGACGTTGCAGCCTCGACAGATGGCGGTGGCCCATGATGATCAGGTCGGCGCGAAGGCGAGTCGCGTTTTTGACGATCGCATCGAACGGGTCACCGCCGAAGAGATGGCCTTCCACTTCGAATCCCATGCGTTTGAGCGTTTCGACGGCCCCCGCAACAATCTGGCCCGCGCGTTCCGATTGCTCATTCGCGCGAGGGTAGGTCAATCCGTCGGGCTCAATGCCATGGGAATCCTCCGGGGACGTCAGATAGGCCGGATCGACCACACACATGACGTGCAACCGGGACTGGCCTGCAATGGCGGCCCGTGCGGCAAGCTGTACAACACGGTCAGCCTGCGCAGTTCCGTCCAGCGGGATGAGCAGATCGTAGAACATGGCAGAGCGCGAAAGGGGAGTGGAGCTTCGATTGTGCCCGTCGAGAGAACTTCGGAAAATGTCGTACGATGCACTTGTGCAGTGCGTCTGACGCACGATATGTCCGACGCAGGCGCTGATAGAAGTAACTATACTTTGCCGTCATGCAATCACCTGACCTTAATCTTCTGTTCGCGCTCGACGTATTGCTCGAAGAGGGTTCCGTCGTGTCCGCGGCACGCCGTATGAATCTGAGCGCGCCCGCAATGAGTCGCACCCTGGCACGCATTCGTGAAACCATTGACGACCCTATTTTTGTGAAGGTTGGGCGCAAGATGGTGCCCACGCCGCGTGCACTCGCACTGCGCGAGCAGGTCCGTCAGGCGGTGCAGGGCGCCCGCCGGCTGCTCGAGCCTGAGCGGGAGGTTGACCTGTCCTCCCTCAAACGGAATTTCAATCTGCACGCGAACGATGTCTTCATTAGCGCATTCGGTCAGGCGTTGATGGAACGGGTATGTGCCGAAGCGCCGCATGTGCTGTTGCGTTTCTCGCCGGAGCGGGAAACGGAAGACACGGTGCTGGAGGACGGCAAGGTCGATCTGTATATCAGCGCCATGCGTCCGATGGGGACGGACGTACATGTCCAGTCGCTTTTCACGACGAAATTCGTTGGGATGGCGCGCGATGAGCATCCCATCTTCGAACACGAAATCACCCCGGAACGTTTCGCGAGATACGACCAGATCAGTGTCTCCCGCCGTGGACGTGCAAGCGGCCCGATTGACGCCGCCCTGCAGCGTCTTGGTCTTTCCAGGCGTGTGTCGCTGGTGGCTCCCACATTTCATTCTGGCGTTTTCATGCTCGGGAGTTCAGACCTGATCCTGACCGTGCCCGAGCACGTTGCATGGGCCGTACGGCGGATGGGCGTGCGGGCGCGTCATTTTGAGTTGCCACTTCCGCTGGAAACGGTGGTGGTGGTTCAGGCATGGCATCCCCGATTTCAGAGCGACAGTGCGCATCAATGGCTCCGGCGTATCGTTCGCGAACTCTGCTCCGGAGAGGCCGGTGCTATACCCGGCGCGATGATGTTCTCTAGATAAGTGCGTCAGACGCACGGCAGGAGTGCAAAGATTTCAATTTTCGGATTGATCCACCGTATCTAGACTGACCGCATTCGATGTCGTCTGTGGAAGGTGAAACGGTGAAGACTTTTCCGATATCAGTTGACGCTGTCGTGGCCTCCACACGCTGCGTATGCGTGGGCCAGGCGTGGAGGCGCACGTGAGTAGCGTCGCGCTTTCGCCCGCGCCGGCCGCGTCCGCGCCGACGGCCCCTGCCGGTGGTGCTGCGCCACCCGCATTTGGTGCACGAATCCTCGTGGGCATGGCGGGGGTTCTCCTGGCCGTCGTGATCGCCCAACTGAACGATCACGTGACCGAAATCGCGATGGCCGATGTGCGTGGCGCCATGGGGATCAGTTACGACGATGCGTCATGGCTGTCCACGCTCTATCAGGTAACACAGGTTACGGCGATGATGTTCGCGCCGTGGTGCGCGACGACGTTTTCACTCAGGCGTTTTACGATTGGTGCGGTCGCCGCGTTTGCCGTGCTGGGGCTCATCTTTCCATTTGCCCCTTCCACGGCGGCACTCTTCACGTTGCGCGCATTGCAGGGATTCGCCGGTGGGTGTCTGCCACCGATGCTGATGACGGTTGCGCTGCGATTCCTGCCGCCGGGAATCAAGATCTACGGGCTTGGTGCCTATGCGCTCACGGCAACCTTCGCGCCAAATCTTGGTACACCGCTCGCGGCATTGTGGACAGAATACGTTGGCTGGCGATTCCTGTTCTGGGAGATCGCGCCCCTCGGCTTGCTGTCGATACTCATGATTGCATGGGGACTTCCGCAGGATCCCCTGCGGCTCGAGCGATGCCGCCAGTTCGATTGGCGCGGCCTGGTCCTTGGCTTTCCTGCGGTCGGAATGCTCATTGCGGCGCTGGGCCAGGGGACTCGGCTGGGTTGGACGGACTCTCCGTTGATCTGCCTGTTGTTTGTCGCTTCGGCGATCCTGCTCGTGCTGTTTCTGGTGAACGAATGGTTTCACCCGTTGCCGTTCTTCAAGATCCAGTTGCTGGCGCGCATGAATCTGACCCATGCGCTTATTACGCTTGGTGGCGTACTGCTGATCTTTGTTGCAGTCGCCGGTATCCCGGCGGCCTACCTTGCGGAAGTGAAGGGTTATCGGCCCTTGCAGAGCGCGCCTCTTTCGTTATGCGTAGCGCTGCCGCAACTGCTGGCGCTTCCCATCGTCGCGGCCTTGTGTAACGTACGTGCGATTGACTGCCGCTGGATTCTTGCCACGGGGATCGGCCTCATTGTGTTGACGTGCGGCATCGGTAGCAATCTCACATCGGACTGGACGCGCGAGAACTTTTACGTCCTGCAGATCATCCAGATATTCGCACAGCCGATGTCGGTGATTCCCATTCTCGTGCTGGCGACCAACGGGCTGGCGCCCGCCGAGGGGCCGTTTGCTTCTGCCTGGTTTAACACGATCAAGGGCCTCGCCTCGGTCGTGGGAGCTGGCGTGACAGACGGGTTCTTCACCATGCGTGAGCATTTCCATTCCAACGTACTCGTTGACCAGCTTGGCAACCGGCCACAGGTCCTGGCCGGGGCGAACGATGGATTGATCCGTGCGGCTGAGCT
>NZ_QEOL01000047.1 GCF_003096715.1 Paraburkholderia silvatlantica | reverse complement strand
GCCCGGAATTCCGCAGGGTATGGGGTACGATGCTTGCCCATTTCCGGCACCTCCTTCTCAAAAGAATAGGTGTCCGTTTTTCTGGGTCAATCTCACATGCCGTCGACCCGGAAGGCAACACTGTCGATTTCCTGCTGCGTGCACACCGGGACAAGGCTGCAGCACGGCGGTATTTCGAAAAGGCGATTGCCCAGAACTGCGTACCCGAGACGGTTACGATCGATAAGCGTGGAGCGAACCTGGCTGCTTTCAAGGACATCAAGGTAGTGAACCAAATAATTGGCTACGTTTATTTCGTCTATCGTTACTAGCACGCCCGATCGAAGCACAGGGCGGCTCCCACCTAAGCCCGGACGAGAGCAGGGCTGTCAGGGCAAGGTCGTAGACCTCGAAGAAGCCACCCACCGCGATCAGGGCAACCCACCCCCTAAGGCGCATTGATCCGTTCAGCGCGTCAATGCGCGCACCGGCCTGCGCAACTGCGACGGCATTCTCTGGATCATTGCGAACGGGCGCGCGACTTTCCCTGGTTCTTGCAGCCGTTATTGTCTTGTTCAATGTTGTCTCTTCCGGAGCCGACCTGTCAGTCTGGATTTCCTTGGGATCGACGATCGGCGGGGGATTTGATGGCGCGTGGTCACGGGGTCGTCGATCGTCATTTTAGTGCCCAAACGTCTGCATTGAAAATTGGTTGATTTGCAACAGGCAAGGTCGCTATCACCGGTGCTGACGGTTACATGCCGTTCATGGACCGCAGCAAGAACATAACCAAATCGGGCGGCGAATGGATTTCAATCCGTTGAACCGGGGAATATCGCGTCGCGCCATCCGGACATTGGTAGTGCCTCATGCATCGCCTGCGCAGGTTCCAAATGGGACGAGCGCCATGTACTTGTAGCACTTCGGCGACAGGGCACATCAGTCACAGCGCAACAGATCCTGAATCCTTCGAACGGAAAATTGCGAAGTGGTCGATGCCTGACGATGTGGTGTTCGTCGGAGATCCTCCTCACTGCGAATGGCAAGCTGCAGTAGGTTGCCTTGCGTGAACGCTTCCGGCACCTTCTCGGCGGCTGAGTTGGAGTTGTGCGGACTGCAGCCAGGTACGCTCGCCGTTGATAACGACCGGTCCCCATTGCAGTCAGACTGGAGTGCCTTGTCGAGGGTGAGGCGCAGCGGAGGGAATCTTTCGCCTCCGGTTGCTACCAGACTACAAAACTGCATGTGCCTCCTGCGGATTCATTGCGCGTTCCATCGGTACAATCTGCGCGACCCGAGACCTATAGCACGGTTGCGTAGAGCCGCGTTGTTCATAGTCGATTTCAATTCGGTAAGTAACTGGTAAGTCGAGCTCCGATAAAGTCAGCTCCACCCTGGTCACTGACTTATTGGGGAATGCAACCGAAGTGCCACCAGGAACAATACACGCACCGAGTTATGTTTTCTGTGCGGACGCGGCGGTGCTCTCGCACCCCTGGACCCGCAGGAGCGACCGTCAATGTCGCCTACGATGCATCCGAAAT
Organism: Paraburkholderia silvatlantica; assembly: GCF_003096715.1. GTDB lineage: Bacteria > Pseudomonadota > Gammaproteobacteria > Burkholderiales > Burkholderiaceae > Paraburkholderia > Paraburkholderia silvatlantica. The sequence continues at coordinate 21,315 of NZ_QEOL01000047.1, read as the reverse complement.
GAGTATTCCGACGTCGTGCAGCATTCCACCCGCGCTTCAACCTGGGAGCCGTCATGTTCAATCACTGGATTCGAAGTCTGTCGGCCCGGCTATGGGTGACGACCGTTGTCGCGCTCGCAGCCGCCCTGACCGTGCTTGCCGGGATGGTTATCCATGTTCTCGATCACTACCCGGAGCAGACTGTGGGTCGACTTGAAGAGATGGAGAGTCTCGCCAGGGTGATTGATTCAATCAGGTTCGACGACTCGGGCTTTCCCCGCGATGTGGAGCTTCCCGATCAGGAAGCATGGCTGTTTCAGGTTGCGCCAACCGAACTCAAATATCGTGTACTGGACGCGCAGGGTCACGTCCTGCTGGCATCGGCTGGAGCAAAAAAAGACGGTCCGTGGTTGACGGGCGACCTTTCTGCCGACGTTGGCAAGATAGCCCACGCGGACGTCGATGGACGGCGGTTTTCGATCGCGACGCGCAGGGTATTGCGGGGACAATCCGAGTTCTATGTGCAGACCGCGACGAGTGCCAGGTTCATAGACGTACTGGTCAGTTCAAAGGTCAAACCCATTCCGGCGACGGTCAGGGTCATTTTTTTTGTTGCAATTGCCATATTCGGCATTGTGCTGTTGTTTACGATCCGCCGCATGCTCAAGCCGTTGAGGGACGCGTCTGACGCGGCGGCGCAGATAACGCCGCGTCATCTGAAAACGCGCCTTTCGACCCATGGTGTGCCAAGTGAGATCAAGCCGTTGATCAATGCCTTCAACGAGGCGCTTGGACGGCTCGAGAACGGCTTTCTGGTTCAGCAGCAATTTCTTGCGGCTGCCGCGCATGAGTTTCAAACGCCGCTGACGTTGATCCGCGGGCAGATCGAGTTGCAGCCGGAGATCAAGGAAAGAGATCTTTTGTTCCGCGAAATCGACCTGATGTCGAGGCAGGTGCGACAGCTGCTACATCTGGCCGAAGTCAGCGAAGCACAGAATTTTGACTTCGGCGAAGTCAACATTGTCGACGTGGCGCAGGATGTCGTTGCGTATCTGGCTCGCAAGGCCGATGCAAAGCAGGTGACGTTACGTGTGGATGAGCGCGACACGGCACCGTCGATCTGGGCGGACAAAAGCGCGTTGTTCATCCTTCTCAAGAATATCGTCGAAAACGCGATCAACGCGTCCCCTGTCCACGGCATCGTGTTGTTGACGATTGACGGGATATCGATCGAGATTTCTGACGAAGGACCTGGCATCCGGAAGGATCATCTTCCGTTTCTGTTCAAGCGATTCTGGCGCGCGCCCGATGCAAGGCACGATGGCGCGGGGCTGGGATTGGCAATATGCAAGGAAATTGCAGCGGTGCACGATTGGCGCCTGACAGTGAGCTCACTTTCGATTGGGACGCGGTTCACTGTCTGGTTATGACCACGCTCTTTGTCGAACCGCTGGCTCCTCGCGCGATTCCTGTGATATGCACGGGCCGGATCGGTGACGTATTGCTGAGCACCCCTGCGGTACGTTCATTGAAGCTGCATTGGCCCGGCGCGCAAATCGACGTGCTGGTGTTCGATGGGACCGCTGGCGCACTGCAGAACAATCCAGATATCCGGCACGTGATTTCCGTGCCACGTCGTGCCACGATCAGTGAACGGTTTGCAACGATACGCCAGATCTGGTGCAGGTGGCGACTGAGGTAGCTCGCAGAAACTCCGTTTCGGTAATGCTGGCACATTGCATCATGTGCTGCCGAAGTCGATCGTGATGACAAATGGAGGCGTTTGCGCCGGGTCCAATCGGTGCAGTGGATTCATTTCCAGCACGAGTTTGCGTCTTGAGGCCAGACTGATCCGCGGCTGTGGCGCAGAAGGCACGCGTGAGCGGACGTATTTCCAAGATTCACGTTCAGCCTCAAACAACTCTAGTGAACTTCACCTGACATACAGCGAGGCTCCAATGAAAGCTGCTCTTCTCAACGCATTCGGTACTCCGCTCTCCATCGAAACATTACCCGATCCGGTTATTGGAACAGGCGAAGTCATCGTTGACGTCGTTGCGGCAGGAGTGGCGAGCTATGCACACGGCGTCTTCTCCGGCGCCCGGAATTACCTGCTGGAGCCTCCGCTCGTGCCGGGCGCTGGCGCTATAGGCCGGGTGCGTGCGGTGGGTCCGGATTCCACACGGCTCGCAGTTGGCGACTGGGTCTACTGTGACCCGACCATTCGCGCGCGTGACAATGCCATTAACCCGGACACGATTCTGCAAGGATGGACCGCACGTAATCCGGCGGCTCTTTCGCTGCATCGCTTCTATCACCACGGTTCCTTTGCGACGCAGATGCTGGTGCCGACCGAGAATGTCACGGCTATTGGCGATCTGGAAGAGCGCGATGCTGGGAAGTGGTGCGCGTTGAGCCAATTGCTGGTGCCGTTCGGCGGTCTGCTCGCTGGAGAGCTGCAGCCTGGCGATACTGTGCTTGTTAACGGGGAAACGGGGGGATTCGGCAGCGCCGGAGTCGTCGCGGCGCTCGCTATGGGTGCGGCAAAAGTTGTGGCCGCTGGTCGCAATCAGCAGAAGCTCGATGAACTGCCTCGTCAGCTCGGTCTGCGAGTGAGTTGCGTACGTGTGACAGGAGACGTAGACGATACACGACGAATCTGCGAACTCGCGGAAGGGGAGATAGACCTCGCGTTGGACATACTGCCCCGTGGGGCGTCCGCGTCACAGGTGCTGGCGGGCGCGAAGGCACTGAGGCGTGGTAGCCGCCTGGTGCTAATGGGTGGCGTCCGGAAGACCGGAGAGGACGAGCCTTCACTGCCATATGCCTGGCTTATGCACAATGAAGTCACGCTTCGAGGTCAATGGATGTACCCGCGTGTGGCGATCCCACAAATGGTTTCAATGATTCGTGCCGGGCTGGTCAGCCTGACGAAGTTCAACGTGACCGAATTTTCTTTGGACGATGCCAACGAAGCGGTTGCCTTCGCAGCCGATAATGCTGGTCCGCTCTCGCTGGTCGTGATAAGTCCTTGCAGGCGAAAATATACTGATGGCTAGTCGATCAGCACTCTTACCGTGCGCCGTTAGCCCGCGACGCCGCAGTGCCGCGACCTGCCACACTCGTCGCGTTTTCTCCGGGGCTGGACCATACCCGACACGGAGCGACGATGATCACAAACGAAGGTGTTGATCCACCCTCCACGCACGAAGGCATGGGACACACCGGTGCCATGTACCTCGCGGGCCAGAAACCGGAAAGTCCATTGCTCGCCCCCGCGGTGCACGCCGACCTGAGCTGCTTTCCGCCCATCTTGCTTCAGGTAGGCACGAACGAGCTTCTGCTCGACGACTCCGTGCGTCTCGCGGCACGCGCCCGCGACGCTGAAGTCGACGTGATCCTCGACGTCACCGCCGATGTGCCGCATGTCTTCCAGGCGTTCACCGGCATGCTCGACGAAGCCGACTACGCGCTCGACCGGGCAGCGCTTTTCATCGCGCAGCACCTTGCGAAGTGAGGTTGGTCGGTAAGCCCAGAGACGAGCGAGCCTCTCGCGACGATTGCCATAGACGGCAGGCCGGCCGGGGCGTCAACGTCGTCTCGGGACCAACGCGCAGGAGACTCCACCACTTCCTGCGTCTTCGCGTTCTCCTTCGAGCAGCCTGGCGACGCTCACCAGGTAAATTTAAAACACCAGTAGGCAATGAAGCGGTGATCGATCATCGACGCGTACCGTTCATTGCGTCGCTCCATCGTCAAAGGCGTTGCGTGCCTTTTCGACCGCATCCAGATTGTTGGCGGCCCAAACCCATACGCCGCAAAACGCTGCGCCCAAAGTGATTCCCAGGTCTGTAAGCTTGTACTCCACCTTCGGTGGCACGACCGGATACACAGTGCGCACGATTAGCCCGTCGCGCTCCATCGCGCGCAAGGTCTGGGTGAGCATCTTCTGACTGATACCTTCGACCCGTTCGCCGAGGCGGCTGAAACGCAGCGGCGAATCTTCCGCGAGGACGTCGAGAATCAACATCGTCCATTTGTCGGCAACGCGACCTATTAGATCCCTGACCAGGGAGCCAATCCGCGGATCGAGGTCAATCGGCGGTGTAAGGCTGGCGTAGTACTGCGCGGCTGCAACTTGTTCCTTGGTAAATGCCGGAACTCGCCCCATGTTCACACTCTCCGTTTGGTAAGTATCTGACTTTCGGGTGCCTTCTTCCTCTTTGAAAGTATGCACGTCAAACTACGTCCGTGCTCAAATCAACCGGAGATGACGGGTGAAACTGATTGGAAGGACCGTACTGATTACGGGGGGAAGCAGTGGAATAGGCCTCGAGCTGGCGAAGCAACTAATCGCGCGGGATAACAGCGTGATAGTCACCGGACGCAATCGTGACAGGCTGGAAGCCGCACGACAAGCCGTACCAGGTCTCCACACTTTCGAAAGCGACGTTAGTGATCCAGCGAGTATCGAGTTGCTTTTCCAAAAGGTGTCAGTCAGTTTTCCTCTGTTAGACACCCTTGTGAACAACGCGGGCGCGATGCGCAATATCAAGCTTGATCAGCAGTATCAATTGAACGATCTGACGGCCGAGATCAACGGGAATCTGAACGGCACCATTTGGATGGTCCAAACATTTCTTCCTCTACTCTTGCGTCGGAAGGGCAGCTTGATTGTGAATGTGTCGTCTGGCCTCGCGTTTGTTCCTTTTCCGGCGGCTCCCATCTACAGCGCGTCCAAAGCTGCGATCCACGCATATACACGGTGTCTGAGGGCGCAACTGGAAGGCTCCTTCGTGTCAATCGTCGAATTGGCCCCTCCCGCCACGGAGACACCGTTGTTCCGGGGCGAGTTCGCCGAGGAAATGAAAGGGGAGAAAGGTATGGACGTCAGTGTGCTCGTAAAACACACCATCGACGGTATCGAAACTGGGAAACAGGAAGTTCGTCCGGGCCTGAGCAATGTGCTGAAAATCGCCAGCCGCGTTGCGCCGCAATTCATGTTTCGGCAGATGGTGAAGCTCGGTCGTCCGCGATCGTCCGGCGTCTGAGAATGGAAATCTTAGGAAACGACAGAACTTTCCTCCGGCATGTGATCCGCGTCGGATATATGAAAAGCAGCTATGCGATTAGAAACATCGATTGTAAATGGGCGGGTGACGTCGTCCGACGGTACGTCAACCGGATACGAGTCATTTGGCGATGGACCCGGTGTCGTCCTTGTTCAGGGCGCGATGGGGACCGCACGGAATTACCATCAGCTCGCTCTCGCGATGTCCGACAAATTCACCGTCCATGTGCCGGATCGGCGCGGACGTGGATTGAGCCCGCGTCCGTACGACGCGCAACACTCGATTCAAAAAGATGTCGACGACATTCGCGTCCTTATCGAGCATACGGGCGCTCAATTCCTTTTTGGGTTAAGTTCCGGCGCGATGATAGTTCTTGAAAGCCTCCGAAGAGGCATACCGGTCGAACGCGCAGCAGTGTACGAGCCACCGTTCTATCTGGATGGGATGGCGACACACCTCGTCGCGCGCTTTAATACGCAGGTTGAACTCGAACGACTGGAAGACGCGCTCGCCACGGCGATGCGCATCGTCGGTTTGGGACCCCGGATTTTGCAGTTTATGCCACATCGGCTTCTTCGGCTCATTGCGGCACGCGCGTTGCGCGTCGATGATCGTCGGTCGACTTCGTATGCATCGTTAAGGGAGTTGATTCCCGCGATGCGTTACGACTTCAATGTTGTGTCAGGCATGAATCAGCATCTACACGATCTTCGCGCAGTGAGTACCCCAGTGCTACTGATCGGTGGAAGCAGGAGTCCGGACTATCTTAAGAAGGCACTCGTTGCATTGAGGGCGACATTACCTTATTGCGAATGTATCGAACTAGCTGGAGCCGACCACTCGTCGCCATGGAACGAAGATCTGAATGGAAAGCCAAAGCTGGTGGCGAGCATTCTGGTTGAATTTTTTGCGGCGATTCAGAGCGACAAGACTCCGTAGACAAAAGATGCTACCTTTGATCTGACTCTTTTCTCCGATAAGTTAAGTGATTGCCGCCTGCGAACTAAGGAAGGTCTGCACAACACGTTCTCGGAGCGCCGATCTTTTATCTCGTCGGGCGTATTGGCTGCAGAGCCTGCTATCAGGTTGGTCGTCCGACTTTTGAAGCATGATGGCTTTCGTTTGCCGAGACTCACGGCCTGATGCCCCCGGGCGTTTCACGCTTTGCTTAAAGCCTTACGCGCCATCCAGAGGTTACCCAGCGCAAACAGTGTCATGATCTGCGCGGTGTTCTTCATCAAACCTCGGTAGCGGGTCTTCGTATAACCAAACTGCTGCTTGAGCACGCGAAACGGATGTTCAACCTTGGCGCGCACGCCAGCCTTCAGGCGCTCAATCTGGTTGTATATCGCGTCCAGACGATTGGTCAGGTCCAGTTGTCGACGCTTACCCGGTCGCATCGCGACATGCCAGCGTACCGGGTTCGCCTGATAGCGCTTTTCGATACCCTGATATCCGGCGTCAGCGTACACATCCTTTTCCTGGCCGTGCAACAACGTTTCGGCCGCATTGATGTCGTGCACGTTGGCCGCCGTACCAATCACGGTGTGGACCAGACCCGACTCTGCGTCTACGCCGATGTGAGCTTTCATCCCGAAGTACCATTGATTCCCTTTCTTCGTCTGATGCATCTCCGGGTCCCGTTTGCCAGAGCCGTTCTTTGTCGAACTGGGTGCACTAATCAAGGTCGCGTCGACCGCTGACCCTGCCTTCAACATCAAGCCTTTTTCACTCAGGATCTCATTGACCAGGGCGAGCATCTGCGCGGCCAGACCATGCGTTTCGAGAAGGTGACGGAACCGCAGAATCGTGCTCTCGTCCGGCAAACGCGCCATACCGTCGTCCAGCCCCGCAAACTCACGGTACAGCGGTACGTCATAAAGTGCCTCTTCCATCGCCGGATCCGAAAGCCCAAACCACTGCTGCATGAAATGAATCTGCAGCATCGTCGCAACCGGAAACGGCGGCCTTCCAGTCTTACCCGTCGGATAGTGCGGTTCGATCAACGCAATCAACCTCGACCATGGCACGACGCGCCTCATCTCATCGAGAAATTCCCGCTTGCGCGTGCGTTTCGTCGAAAGATCCAGGCCAAGACCGAGCTGTGTCATGGAGGAACTCCTTCAATTCGCGTTCTTCCAGGATAGGCCAACCAGACTTCGACGCCAGGACTTTTGCAGACCGTCCCTAAGTCGTTGTGCCCCAACAGCGTAATGACGGTAATGAGCGTGCGCCATGAAGAGGTGGCGTTCCAGCGGGTACAAGCCCCAATGGAGTCGGCCTCCGGACACAGGTCATTTAAGGGGAAGACGCAGCGTCGCCGCGAGGCCGCCTTCTGCTCGCAGGCTCAGATCCAGCTTGCCTCCGTGCCAACGGATTATCCGCTCGGCAATCGCGAGGCCCAGTCCGGTACCGCCCGCCCTACCCGGTGAGGGAATACGCCGGAACGGCTGTTTGAGCAATGGCAGTTGCGCTTCTGGCACTCCCGGCCCCTCGTCTTCCACGCTGAGCACGACATACCCCGGCTCCGTCCATGTGCGCACGGCGAGGCCGATTCGACCATGAATGACTGCGTTGTGCATCAGATTCATCAGTACCCTCTGCATGCCGACCGGCCGGAATTTGACCACTGGCAATGGTGCCAGTGATGTCTGGAAGATGTATCCAAGGCCAACATAATCCGCTGCAAGCTGATCGACCAGCGCGTTGAGATCCCCTGGCACAACCGGCTCACTGTCCCGGCTTCGCGCGAAATCGATGAACTGTTCCACAATCACGTCAATCTCCGCGATGAAGTGTTCTGCGCTCGCAGATGGGGCCTCAAACGCCTCCGGCGCCGCAATCGCCATCCGCAGTTTTGTGAGCGGCGTGCGGATGTCGTGCGAAATGCCGGCAAGCATCTCCGTGCGCGTCGCGTCCATCTCCGCGAGTGACGCGACCATCTGGTTGAACGTGCTGGCTACGGTAATAAATTCGACCGGTCCGTCGACGGGCACCGGTTCAGGCCACCCACCATGTGTGACCGTTGTCGCCGCACGCGCGAGGCGTTGCAGTCGCACCACTGTGTACCGCTGGATGAGCCATGCGCCGAGTGCGGGGAATGCCGCGATCGTGAACAGTTGAGCAATTACACTCCAGGGTAGTTGGTGATTGATCTCGGCGGGGACTGGCAACATTATCCACTCAAGCTGGTCGTTGATCCGGAGCTGAATCCATATTTGGCGACTGTCTTTGCCGCCGTCCAAACTGACTCGCGTACCTGGTGGCAAATGTTGCGTGAGGGTTTGCAGGAACCGGTGAGCCGAAAAACTGTGCGTAAGCGTGTCCGTGTCTGCGGGCGGCGCCTGCTTGCCGCCGTTGGTGGCGACGAGCTCGCTGTACCGGATCTCGGGTGGGAGAACGCTTAGCAAGCGCGCGACCTGATTTGTCTGCGATGCAAACAGCGCCGCGGCCTCGTCGATGCGTGGGAGCTGGATGAAGGCGAAAAATATCGTGAAGGTAGAAATGTCGCTGGCGACGACGAGAAGCACGAGCAGCAGAAGGTTGCGTCCTAGCAGCGAGCTTGGCCACAATCTGCTCATGCATCAAACTCCGCGACAAGCATATATCCGACGCCCCATACCGTGCGGATACTGCTTGGAGACGATGCATCGATCTCAATAATCTGGCGGATTCGCCACACCTGCATATCGACGATGCGTCCGGACGCGTCGGAGTCCGGCCCTCTGGCTCGTTCAATCAGCTTCGCGCGGCTTACCGGGCGATTGGGCGTGAGCGCGAGTGCGCACAGCAGGCGCATTTCCGCGTTGCCGATCTCGACCTTGAGATTGTCATCACGATGTAGCGTCTGCCGTCCGACATCGAGCCTGAACGGACCGAAGCGCAGTACGGCTGTCTCGCTTCCCGGCATCGCTCCGTCGATTGCGTTTAACTGGCGCATCAACAGATCACGGCGGCGCAGTATTGCACGCACGCGCGCCAGCAACTCGTTCGGCAGAAATGGCTTCGTCAGATAATCGTCCGCGCCGAGCTCAAGGCCGATTACGCGGTCGACGGGATCACCGCGAGCAGTCAGCATCAGGATCGGCAGTGTTTCGCCCTGTGCGCGCAGCCGCTTGCATATCGACAGCCCATCCTCGTCCGGCATCATAACGTCGAGAATCAGCAGATCGTATGAGTGACGTTCGAGAGTCGTCGCGAGCTGCATGCCGTTGCGCACCGCACGCACTTCAAAGCCATGTGAGACGAGGTATCGCTGGAGCATGTTACGGATGACCGCTTCGTCGTCGAGAACGATAATGCGGCCTTGCCGGGTATCGGTGACCCTGGGAACGACATTTGGCATGATGTGGGCACTGCTGGCCGGTACGTTGCAAAGCCCGGATTCGGCGTCGATGGAAGCGTGGTTGCTGTGCGTGCCGGGGCTGCTAGTTCCCGCCGTGATAAGAGCCGCCACCATTGCCTCCACCATGATAAGAGCCGCCACCGTGATATGGGTAAGCGCCAGGATGACCACCGGAATACGCGTAACCGCCGTTATAGTGCCCACCGTGCACGGCAACCACCGCGACCCCTGCAGGCGCGACCACCGGCGCTGCGACCACTACGGGGCGGGGAGGCGGGGCATAAGCAGGCGCCGCCACCACCACCGCGGGAGGCGGTGGCACATAAGCCGGAACTACGGCAACGGGTGCGCCGACGGAAACGCCGACGGCTACGCCCGCAAATGCCGGGCAGGCAGCACAAACCAGTGCGGTAGCGGCGGTCGATAAGGTGAAGAATCGATTTTTCATGTGTACGGTCCTATGGGTTTATAGCCGCGTAAAAGTAATGCGCCACGGCAAAGACAGTGTAAAAACGCGTCGCGTTTAAGTCTGTTTAAAAGTTGTCTCAGATTGTCTCGTCCGCGGCCTCTCCTCAATAAGTGTCTGCAAACTGGGGATATCCGGATGGCCGAAATTTGCCGATGGCCTGATTCGGAAGTCGATGTCGAATTCCTGACTGGATGGTCGTCTCGGTGGAAGGTTCATGGGAAACTCAGCCTCTGTTTGCCGTCTGGAACGAACACGTGGTTGCGGCCACATACCGTTTGAACGAGCCTCGGGCGGCAGGCATCTCCGGAGGTGTATCAGCCCGATGAATTGTTCCCGGGTGCATGCGTGCAGCTACGCAGTGGCGAAGTTTCGACCAACGCGAACTCGCGCCCGGACAGTCTGAAAGAGCTGTCTTCGTGAGTTGGCGTGCGCACTAAGAGACCCAGCACGAAGCGACCGAAAACCACGCGTGCCTGCGTGTGAGGCTTCGTGGCAGGCGGTTGCCCCGTGCAGCGACCCAGCACAGACTGAATGCGCGCCAGCAGCTCGGGGGGATTCCAGGGTTTGCCGAGGTAATCGTTCGCACGGGGTTCGGTCCCACGATTCTGTCCTCTACGTCCACGCGGGCGGCCAGAATAACGACAACAATGTCATCGTCCGCTGCGCGCAGGTTACGTAGTGCCGTCAGGGCGCCGACGCCGGGCGTCATCACATCCAGCACAACGAGGTCGGGACGATTGCGCCTGAGCCGATGCTGTAAAGAACCCGCGTCGCGCAATATGGAGATCTCGAAGCTCTGGTTGGAGAGATAGCGGTTTGCCGGATCGCGCAGTCCGGCGTCAGCGTCGACGACAAGTATGCGAGTGGGCATGGGACGTGCAGCTCCGTTAGCACGGCTTCAACAGACCAATTAGTCTGGTTCGGGAGACCGGACAACTCCACGACGGCCATTCAATTGTCAGTTCGACAGGCTTACCCGACACTTACCGGCCCGATCCAAGTCGGTCGTCCGAGCCGGCATCACTGGTAAGTGAGCAGTAAGTCGAATGCTCGTAAAGTCGTGCCACTTTTCGCCCGATCTTAGGAATCGACTTGAAGGCAATTCCTTTCCTGCCATACGGCATGGCGCTGGCGACTGCGCTGACGACAATGCGCCGGACAATCATCCCCTATGCCATCCGTCAGCCTCTGCAGCGTTCCCGATGAAGCGGAGTCTTGCGACGAGCGTGCGCGCGCATTTCGTGCTGCTCGCTGTTTCCCTGCTGATCGCGGCCGTTCCCGGATGTGCTCTCTACGTGATGTTTGATCTGTTCGACGCAGGCGAACCCCCGACGAACGTTCGGGCCGCGTTAGTGCTGCTCGCGCTGGCGGTCACACTCGCGCTACGGTTGTTCGGCCTACGGGCGTTCCGGGCTGCCTATGCGACTGGTCATGTCCGGCTGCATGGCCCGGGCGAAGACGGGACATCGATCAAGCTCTACTGCGAGCATAGGTGGTTCGTTCAGCTGCATCTCGAACTGATGGGTTACGACGGTATCGACTGAGCGCGATACCTGGCGGCTGCATTGTAAAGAGAGAGGGAAGCGTGACATGAGGATGTCGTTTATCGATTCCACGGCGAGCCGCCGGGGTGTACCGCGGACAACACGGACCCTGCGGCTTGGCAGCTTGTTCGCTGCCACGCTATGCGTGGCAGCCTGCGCCGTCGGTCCCAACTATCACAAGCCAGTCCAGGACATCCCCGCTACCTTTAAGGAAGGCACGGACTGGCAGCGGGCTCAGGTGAACCTGCAGGGCGCCATTTCGAGTACCTGGTGGCTCGACTATCACGACGACACGCTGTCGGGCCTCGTGAATCAGGCGCTCAGGGCCAACCAGTCGATCGCCTCTGCGGAAGCCGCATACCGGCTCGCCAGGGCCACGATCGATGCCAATGTCGCGAGCCTCTTCCCGACAGTCGGGGTGGACGCCTCCGGATCGCGCTCGCGCACGGCCGCGGTCGGGAGCGTCACGGGCCAGCCGTACACGAGCAATCTCGCGAGTGTCAGCGCTTCCGCTAGCTGGGAGGTCGACCTGTGGGGCAGTGTCCGACGCCAGATCGAGTCGGCCAAAGCCAGCGCTCAGGCAAGCGACGCCCAGCTCGCCGGCGAACGCCTCTCGATCGCCGCCAGTGTCGCGGTGGACTATTTCTCGCTGCGTCAGGCCGATGTCGACATCGCTTCCCTGAAGCAGCAGCAGGGCATCGACGCCCGGATTCTGGAGATGGACCGCGCTGGCTTCGTACAGGGAACAGTGTCAAACGACGAAGTCCTCGACGCGCAGGACACGCTCGAACTCGTGATCGCTGACCTGCAAGCCACGGAGACTTCACGCGAGCAGGACGAGCATGCCATCGCAGTGCTGACCGGTACGTCGCCGGCCAGCTTCGCCCTGCCGCCGCAGCCCGGCTATGTCTTCGCGACGCCCGCCGTGCCACTGGGATTCCCGTCGCAACTTCTGGAGCGGCGCTATGACGTCGTGAGTGCGGAGCGCACGGCCGCCGCGGCCAACGCCAGGATCGGTGTAGCAAAGGCCGCGTTCTTCCCGACCCTCACGCTGTCGGCGCAAGGCGGCTTCGAGCATAACGCGCTGGCGAACCTGTTTTCGGTGCCGAACCGCTTCTGGACACTCGGACCGGATCTCGCCGCCACGATCTTCGATGGCGGCGCGCGCTCGGCGGCCGTCCACGAGGCCGAGGCCACCTACGACGAACAGGTCGCCATATATCGCGGAACCGTGCTCTCGGCCTTCCAGAGCGTTGAGGATAGCTTATCGTCTTACAAGCACCTGTGTGAGCAGGAGCAGGCGTACGCGAACATCTACGAGCGCAACCAGCGGCTCTTCTCCAGCCAGCAGGCCCAGACGCGGGCCGGCACGACAAGCGAACAGGCCCTGTTGACCCAGGAGATCACGTTGCTGCAGGCCGGGCAGAGCCTGAAAGATACGCAGGCGGCATTGACTGAGAGCAGCGTCACGCTGGTCAAGAATCTTGGCGGCGGATGGCAGTGGGATGACGCCAGGGGTGCGGCAGTCAGCATCAGTGCAAATGCTGCGCAGCAATCTGCGGATCAAAAATCGGGAGAGAGGTCGCAATGACAGATCGCCTTGTACATAGCCGCTTTGGGGGGCGAAGCGTCGAGTCCAGCGATAGCCGGTTGCGTCGGGAATCGGGAAAAATTGGAGTCTTCGTGAAGTCACTAGTGTTGCTGTGCGTTGCCCTTTTCATACTGTCAGCGCTTTCCGGCTGCGGAAAATCCAGTCGCAGCTTGGCACCTCCGCCGCCGCAGGTCGGCGTGATCACCGTCCAACCGCAGAGCGTTGCCCTGACGCGCGATCTGGTCGGACGTCTTGCGCCGTATCTCAGCGCCAACGTCACGGCGCGCGTGTCCGGTGTCCTGACCAAACGGGTCTATAAGGAAGGTAGCGACGTCAAGGCCGGCCAGGTACTCTTCGAGATCGATCCTGCGTACTATCAGGCGCAGCTCAACAACGACCTCGGCATCCTCGGCGAAGATCAGGCGACCTGGATGAACGACAAGGTCAACGCGGCGCGTTATCACAAGCTGCTGCCGGTCGGCTCCGTGTCGCAACAGACAGTCGACAACGCCGATGCGACAGTGCGCAGTGACGCGGCTAAAGTCAAGGCCGATGAGGCGATGGTGGAAAGCGCGAAGGTAAATCTCGGCTATACCAAGGTGACCTCGCCGATCGGCGGCATTGCCGGTCAGCAGCAGGTGACCGTCGGCGCCGTCGTGGGTAGCAGTACCGCCGATGCCGGCTCCGGCGGCACCTTGCTTACCACCGTGAACGACATCGATCAGCTCTACGTGAACTTCACCATGAGCGCGGCGGATCTGCTGATGCTGCGAGAAGCAAGTGCCCGCGGCGACGTCGCGCTCTCCCAGCCAGACATGACGACCGCGCAGATCACTCTGCCCGACGGCAGCGCGTACGCTCAACTGGGCACCCTCGACTTTTCCGACGTCTCCGTGAATGCCACTACGGGTGCCGTCAATCTGCGTGCACTGGTACCAAACCCGCAGCGCACGTTGCTCCCGGGCATGTATGTGACATTGAAACTGACATTGGGCCAGCAGCGCAACGTGTTCCTGGTGCCACAGGAGTCGCTTCAGCGCGACACCGTAGGCGCTTATGTATTCGTTACCGATGCAAGCGGCAAGGTGGCGCGCGAGGATGTGGCCGTCAACGACAGCTTCGGGACCAACTGGATCATCAACAGAGGCCTTACGGCCGGCGATCAGGTGATCGTCTCTGGTCTGCAAGGCCTGCACGAGGGCGATCCTGTCAAGTCTCATCTATGGCATGCGCCGTCGGTGGCCGCGCCGCAAGACAGATCAGCATTGGCTGCAGGTAGCCGGACTGCCGTCAACGCACACTAAGGAAGCTGTCCCATGCCTCGATTTTTTATCGATCGCCCCGTCTTCGCGTGGGTGATCCCGATCCTGATCTGTATCATCGGCGTGATTTCGATGTTGCATCTTGGTATCGATTCGTATCCGGATGTCGCGCCGCCCGAAGTCACCATTACCGCCACGTATCCTGGTGCGAACGCCGCGACCATGGAATCGACCGTCACCCAGGTGATCGAGCAACAGCTCACAGGCATCGACAACCTGCTGTATTTCAGCTCCGCGTCCAACTCCAACGGCACCGTCACGATCACGTTGAGTTTCGAGACCGGCACCAATCCGGATATCGCGGAAGTGCAGGTGCAGAACAAGGTCAATCTGGCCCAGCCGCTGCTGCCTGCACAGGTGACACAGCAGGGTGTCGTCGTCGCTAAGGCGAGTCCCGACATTCTGATGTTCCTCTCGCTGCAGTCGAGCAACCCCGCTATCGACGCGGCGCGCCTGAACGACATCATTGCGTCGCAGATCCAGCCAGTGATCGCACGGGTCAATGGCGTGGGTAACACGTTGTCGCTGGGCTCGGAATACGCAGTGCGCATCTGGCTGAATCCGGACAAGTTGCAAGGGTATGGTCTGTCGACCACCCAGGTTCTCAATGCGGTAAGCGCGCAGAACGCGCAGTTCGCCACGGGCTCGCTCGGGGCCGATCCGGCCGTGAAGGGGCAGGTGTTTACTGCTTCGGTATCCGGTGACACGCTCTTCTCTTCGCTGAAGCAGTTTCGCGACATCATCCTGTTGACCAACAGCAACGGCACCGTGGTCAGGTTAAGCGATGTTGCACGCATCACTTTCGGTGCGCAAAGCTACGGCTCGGCCTCTGTCTATAAGGGAAAAGCGGCAGGCGGATTGGGTGTCTATCTGCTGCCGGGCGCCAATGCGCTTGCGGTGGCCAAAGAGGTGAAGGCCGAAATGGCTATCCTCGCCAAGGATCTTCCGGCTGGCGTAACCTGGAATGTGCCTTATGACACGACGCCGTTTATTTCGGCTTCGATCGCCGATGTGGTGCGCACGCTGCTGGAGGCGATTGCGCTCGTCTTTGTGGTGATGCTGATCTTCCTGCAGAACCTGCGCGCCACCATTATTCCGACGCTCGTGATCCCTGTGGCGCTGCTGGGTACCTTTATCGGCCTCTCGGTGCTGCACTTCACACTCAATCAGCTGACCCTGTTCGGGATGGTGCTGGCAATCGGCATTGTGGTGGATGATGCGATTGTCGTGATCGAGAACGTCGAGCGCATCATGAGCGAGGAACATCTCGAACCCAAAGAGGCTACGCGCAAGGCGATGGGGCAGATTACCGGTGCCATTCTCGCGATTACCGTGGTGTTGGCCGCCGTGTTCATTCCGTCGGCGTTACAGCCGGGTGCCACCGGCATCATCTACGCTCAGTTTGCGTTGACTATTGCGGTTTCGATGTTGGTGTCGGCGTTCCTTGCCATGTCGTTCACGCCGGCGCTCTGCGCGGCGATTCTCAAGCCGACGCACGAAGCGAAAAAGAACTTCATTTTCCGCTGGTTCGACAAGGGGCTTGCTGGGATCAACGAGCGTTACACGCGCCAGATCGGCGGTGCGGTACGTCACGCGCCGCGCTGGATGGTGGTGTTTGTATTGCTCTCCGTGCTGGCTGGGTTTCTGTATGTGCATCTGCCGACCAGCTTCGTGCCGGATGAGGATCAGGGTTTCATACTTGCACTCGTCAATCTGCCAACTGGCGCCACGCTCCAGCGCACCGAAGAAATCATGGACGAGATGTCGGACAGGCTCAAACATAGCCCGATTGGCAGCGACATCGCTGGTGTTTACCAGGTGGAGGGCTACAGCTTCGTGGGCAGTAGCGAAAACGTGGGGATGGCGTTTATCCAGTTGACCGACTGGGACAAGCGCTCCGAGAGCGCGATGCAGCTCATTCCGCAGGCGAACCGCATATTGCATGGACTCCAGGACGCGCGCGTCTTCGTCGTCGATCTTCCCACCATCCGCGGATTGAGCCAGTTCGGCGGAATCGACATGTACCTGCAAGCTCGTGCAGGTCAGTCGCGCGCGGAACTGGCGCAGGCCGGACGCGTTCTGCTTGGTAATGCCGCAAAAAATACGACGCTGTATGGCATTCGGCCCAATTCGCTTCCCGATGCACAGCAACTGGAGATGTCCGTCGATCGCGTGCAGGCGCAAGCAATGGGGCTCTCCCTGACCGATGTCTATAACGCGATCCAGATGGAGCTGGCTCCGTACTATGTGAATCAGTTCACCTATGCGGGTCGTGTCAAGCGCGTGTATTTGCAGGCCGACGCACCGTACCGGATGGGGATCGACGCGTTCCAGCATATCTACACGCCCAGCGGGATCAGCAGCGCGTCAACCGGTGCCACCAGTACTTCGGGCGAAACCACCAACACCAGCGGGTACCTGACCCAGGTCAACCCGACGGCGACCAATAGTTCGCTGAGTCCGTACAACATGGTTCCGTTGTCGAGCGTGGTGAAAACACATTGGGATGTTGGTCCCGTCGCATTGCCGCGTTATAACGGGTATTCGGCCATTGAGATTGTGGGCAATCCCGCGCCTGGCTATTCGACCGGGCAGGCCATGCAGGCACTGCAGCATATTGTCGATACTCAGCTGCCACCGGGCTTCGCCGCGGACTGGACCGGTCAGTCCTATCAGGAAGTTCTCTCTGGCAATTCGGCGACATTGCTGATGATTCTGTCGATCGTCGTGGTATTCCTGTGCCTCGCGGCGCTCTATGAGAGCTGGTCGATACCGGTGGCCGTTCTGCTCGTGGTTCCGCTCGGTATGCTCGGGATGCTAACCTTCTGTCTGCTACGTGGCATTCCAAATGACATTTACTTCAAGATTGGTCTGGTGACCGTGATTGGTCTTGCGGCAAAGAATGCGATTCTCATTGTCGAATTCGCCGTCGATGGGCAGGCCAGGGGCATGACTTTATACGACGCTGTGTTGGCGGCCGGAAAGTTGCGGCTGCGCCCGATCCTGATGACATCGATGGCCTTCATCCTCGGGGTTTTCCCACTCGTGATTTCTACCGGAGCGGGAGCGTCATCCCGGCACGAAATCGGTACAGGGGTAATAGGCGGGATGTTGTTCGCGACCGTCCTCGGTTTGCTGCTGATCCCTGTGTTCTACGTGGCGGTGCGGCGTATTCTCGGGGACAAGCTCGGTGAGATCCCTAACAAGTTGCCGTATGGTGGCAACGACCGGATAGACATCGGCGCATGACCTGGGGCTAGGCGAACGTCAATTGCCGGCACCAACGAAGAGCGAAAACGTGGGCCGCTGTCGCTCCTTCAACGGCTCATGCCAATTGACGGTGGTTCTCACACCAATCATATCGCCTTGGCATGGATCGCGGACTCGTTTAACGGAGAGAGCAATGACGAAAAACTGGCTGATTACAGGTGCTTCGAGCGGGCTCGGGCGCGGACTAACCGAGCGCTTGCTGGCGCGCGGCGACGCTGTGGTGGCGACGCTGCGCAAACCCGGCGCGCTTGATGATCTGAAGACGCAACACGGCGAGCGCCTGAAAATCGTCGCGTGCGATGTGACCGATTCCGATGCGATCCGGGCCGCGGTCGCAGATGCTTTCGCGGCCCGCGAACGGATCGACGTCGTCGTCAGCAATGCGGGTTACGGCTTGTTCGGCGCGGCGGAGGAATTGAGCGACGCGCAGATCGAACGGCAAATCGCCACCAACCTGACCGGCTCGATCCAACTGATTCGCGCCGCCATCGCGCGTTTGCGTTTGCAGGGCGGCGGACGCATCGTGCAGGTGTCGTCGGAAGGGGGGCAGATCACCTATCCAGGTTTCAGCGCCTATCACGCGACGAAGTGGGGCATCGAGGGCTTCGTCGAAGCCGTCACGCAGGAGGTGGCAGCGTTCGGCATCGACTTCGTGATCGTGGAGCCAGGGCCGACGCGCACCAACTTCGGTGCGGGACTGGATCGAGCGGCGCCGCTCGACGCGTACGACAGCACGCCGGTGCGCGAACTGCGGCGCACGATCGACGCGGGTTATTTCGAATTGGCCGATGCCGGCAAAACGGTCGATACGCTGCTTGCAGCGATCGACAGTCCGTCTCCGCCGTTCCGGGTAGTGCTCGGAAGGTCGGCTTACGAGTCGGTCCGCGCCGCGTTGACCAAACGCCTCGCCGTGCTGGAGCTGCAGAAGACGGTCGCGCTTTCCGTGATGGAGCGCGCATAACGAGCGCGCAAGATCTGGTCATGAATTTTGATCGACAACAGTTGGAGGCATTTTCCGCCATTGTGGAGACGCGGCATTTCGGACGTGCCGCCATGTTGTTGAATATCACTCGTGGTGCGGTGTCTCTCAGGCTCAAGGCACTTGAGGAGGAGTTCGGTACTCCACTGGTTGTACGAGATGGAAATGTCCCCACGCCAGCAGGCGAGGTCCTGCTGCGGCATATCCGTGTGCTCAAGATACTCGAGGCGGAAACGCAGCAGCAGATTAAACCAATGGACGGCATGCACCCACGCGTGGCTATCGCTGTGAATGCGGATTCCCTCGCAACGTGGTTCGAGGCTGTCGCCTGGAAAATCGCGGAAAGAAACGTAGCTCTCGAACTGATCGTTGACGATCAGGATTACACGCTACCACTCCTGACCAAGGGAGAGGCGATGGGTTGTGTTTCGACCTCCGGCAATCCCCCGACTGGGTTTCTCGCTGAACCCATTGGCATGATGGAGTATGAGTGTGTAGCGAACGTTGAGTTCGCCGCAAAGTTTTTCCCGCAAGGCCTGGGGTTGCATGGCGTCCTTGCCGCGCCTGCCGTGCTCTATAACCGGAAGGATGGATTGCACGCGCAGTTTCTCGAACGACTTCTGGAACTTGAGGTAAGAAACTACGCGACGCATTACTTTCCGTCGCCGTCGGCATTGCTGGCTGCGATCGAGAAGGGGATAGGGTATGGACTCGTTCCCTGCCTGCAAGCCAGGTCGCTAATCGAAGCGGGTAAGCTGGTGCGCCTCGCGCCCCAGCATAAGGTGGAAGTCAACCTCTATTGGCATCACTGGGAAACTGCCCCGCCGAATGCCCAGGCGATCAGCGAACTTGTGGTGCGTTATGCGCGCCGGGACTTCAATGGTTGGAATGTATAGATCAATCGGTCCGTCCGAGTCCTCGGCTTTCAATTTGAGAAGTTCGGATTGGGTGAGCTGGTAGAGTGGACCAAAGGTGGACGCCGGGATTACGGTTCCCGGGGCATAATGCTGGGTTGAAAGATCGACGGTAAAGCTTGCTGGCGCAGCGAGATGAATCTCGGCGCGTTGCTTGGCCTTCGCGAAAACGAGGTTGTAGGCGATGCAAGGTAAGCTTCCGGCATTGAGCTTTAAACCAAAGCCACCGACACGTTCGCCTCGAAATATATCAACCCCATTCACTTGTTCCCAAACTGGCTTCGTGAGATCAACAACAGGAAGAAAGTATGCCGTGAACACATAGCCTTGGCCCTCGCG
Organism: Paraburkholderia silvatlantica; assembly: GCF_003096715.1. Lineage (GTDB taxonomy): Bacteria > Pseudomonadota > Gammaproteobacteria > Burkholderiales > Burkholderiaceae > Paraburkholderia > Paraburkholderia silvatlantica. Next base: position 1,491 of record NZ_QEOL01000047.1, on the reverse strand, counting down.
TCGGAAACTCGACAGGTTGTGAACGCGACAGGCATCGATATGGCGAAGTTTTCCCAGTTGGTCTTCACCCAGTTGGTCTTCAACTGGAGTGGTCTTTTTTGCCGGCATGTGCTGGATCCTCTGTTAACGCACCCGACAGGTGGCTGGCTACCGGTGTCCGGCCCCCGAATTTGCGGGTTGAGCTACACAGGTCCGATATCATCTCGCGTGCAGCATAAGGGACGCCGGGGGGGCCATTCCATGGTGCCATGTCGGTACACTGCTTCCGATCTGATTATGGGCATCCCACGGAAAACCTGAAGGTCTCGATTGACGAGCTGTGATCCCGCTTCGACCTCTTTGTTGACCGGTGTTCAGCGGGCGGGTGCAGATGCCGCGTGGCGAACGCGGGCATGGGCGGTGACATCGTCGACCTAGATATACCTGCGGACCGCAAGCGAATTGCAGCGGATCTTTACATCATTCGGCACTGGCAAACCGCTACACTAAATTCGATGCGTGCGTGCGTGACTGACGAGGTCGATCTCTATGGGGTGCGGGACCGAGCAGCGCCCTGGCCGCGCACTGGTGATTCACCATTCCGACAGGGGCAATACGCCAGCATTCGCTACAGCGGGCCGCTGGCCAAAGTGAGCATCGAGCCGTCAATCGGCAACCGGGGCGATATCTATGACATCGCGCTGGCCGAAACAATCGACGGCGTGTACAAGGCAGACAGATTCATCGTCTCGCGTCGTGAAAAACATGTGAGTCTGCCGACCTTGGAGTAGGTGTCGTGGTTCAACCGAACCGAGCGCGTGCAGGGTCGTCCGCTTGTTGGCTTCGATAATTCGGCGAATTTATGTTCGATGTGCCTTCAGCTGTGTTGGCGCTGAGGCGTGATGATGCGCTCGATGGTGTCACCGATGCCGTTCGATCGGTGCTGCTGAGTCTGCAGGCGGCATAACTTAGCGCGATTCGCGCAAACCGCTGCGGTGCGTCGTGGGCACGTGCAGAACTTCGCGCTGTCATGGAATCGTTCGCGCCGCCCGATTTGGGGATACCTTCGCGGCGCGGTTGCGCAACATTTTCCTGTCGAGCGGTCACGAACATTCCCCTACCAAAAGTTGGGGCGTGCGTTGTATCCTTTCTGCGCGAAAACGCGACCGCAGTGTGGCTTTTTCAAGCTTTGTGAGGATCGCGTTGGTATTTGGCTGACGGCATCGATGACGGTATCGCCACATAAGTCTCATACTGATGTCGGATATTCGCGATGATTAAACGACAATGCGCTTTGAATGCTCCGATGTATTCTGTCCAAAGCTGGCAACTGCCGACTGGGTTTTTCGGCACCGCTGGCGGTATCGTCGCCACCCTCCCGGAGGGAGCGCCTGTCAACACAAAGGTTTCGGTCACCGATTGACAATCGAGTGGGGTGTGCCAAGAACGCGAGCGTCAGATGACCGATGCTTGCGGTGCTTTACCAGAGATGAAGGAAGGGCCCTTCGGAGT
>NZ_QEOL01000046.1 GCF_003096715.1 Paraburkholderia silvatlantica | reverse complement strand
TGCCGCCCATAGCTCGTTACTGATTTTTCGTCTGGCCATGCCCCCAGGATATGGCCTTCATGGCTTCATGTCCAGGTTGTGTTAGCCACTCTAAGACGCCCCCGCCTCCATCGACAGGACGGCTTCAAACGAACACCTTGCGCAGCCGAGTGGGTTGAGCGCGAAGAGACGGCTTCGGCGCCCTGATCCGCAGCCGCCCGCGCGCAAGTGAGCGCGACTCCGGTTCTTCCGCATCGCACCATTGCCATGCGCCATCAGGAGCTTCGCGGTTGCGCAAGATCGCACGGAAAAATAGGCACCAGCCGGCGGACGGCTTTCGTTAGAATCTATTTTCGTCGCGGCAAAAAACCCATATGCACGGGTGCAGCAGGATCGAAAGCGCAAATGCTGCTCACCTGTTCATCCTTTATCGGAGGCGAGCGTGCCAGGTTTACTTCCCAATGTCGACCGCGAGGGACTCCTCGAATATTCAGTGGTTTACACCGACCGCTCGATCAATCACATGTCGCAGCGCTTTCAAGGCGTCATGCGAGATATCTCCCGCTCCCTGAAAAAAGTCTACAACGCGAATTCGGTCGTGGTCGTCCCGGGCAGCGGGACTTTCGGCATGGAAGCCGTTGCCCGGCAGTTCGCGACAAACAGGAAGTGCCTCGTCATTCGCAATGGCTGGTTCAGTTTCCGCTGGTCGCAGATTTTCGACATGGGCAGCATTCCTGCCGAATCGATCGTCTTGAAGGCGCGTCCGGTCGAACACGGCAGACAGGCCGCCTATGCACCGCCCCCGATCGACGAAGTCGTCGCGGCGATCAAGGAAAACAAGCCTGATCTGGTCTTTGCGCCACATGTCGAAACCGCATCCGGAATGATGCTGCCCGATGCGTATCTGCGCGCGGTGGCCGACGCCGTGCATGCCGCGGGCGGCATGTTCGTACTCGACTGCATCGCCTCCGGCACGGTCTGGGTCGACATGGAGGCCAGCGGCGTCGATATCCTGATCAGCGCACCGCAAAAGGGGTGGAGCGCCTCGCCTTGTTGCGCGCTCGTCATGCTCGGCCCGCTCGCCCGCGAACGAATCGACGCAACGACGAGCACCAGCTTCGCCTGCGATCTGCGCAAATGGCTGCAGATCATGCAAGCCTACGAGAACGGCGGATTCGCTTACCACGCAACCATGCCCACGGACAGTCTCGCGACGCTGCGCGACGTGATCAAGGAAACCGAGGCATACGGCTTCGACAAGGTCATGGCGGAGCAGCTCGAACTCGGCAGGCGCATTCGCTCGCTGCTCGTCAGCAAGGGTTTCCGAAGCGTGGCCGCCGAAGGTTTCGAGGCGCCGGGCGTCGTAGTCAGCTATTCGGACGACGACGGCATACGATCCGGCAAGAAGTTCGCCGACGCCGGCCTGCAGATCGCAGCAGGCGTTCCCCTGCAATGCGACGAGCCTGAGGACTTCAATACCTTCCGCATCGGATTGTTCGGCCTCGAAAAGCTGCATGACATCGAAGGCACGGTGTCCCGCTTCGCGAAGGCATTGGACCGCATTCTTTAGCCAGCTTTTCCTCGAAGCGCGCAATGCGCTTCGAGATTACCTCGCCCGCTCGCAGGACTGCAAAAGCGCGAGATCGTTGCGTGCTCAATCGATTCCCTATCCTTATTAATTGAAGGAACGGGAAGGCTGGTTTTCGTTGCGCTATCTCCGGCGCCCGCGTTGCGCAAGCGCAACGCGGGCGCGCTTTGTTGCGCGCGCAGGAATTGCCGGGCGCTCCGAGCCGCCGGCCCAACCCGCGCGGCCCACTGTCAAACGGCTCGCCAGGCCGCGCCAGCCCGTCTTCTGCGCGCTTTACGCAACGGGCATAAACACGTGCATGCATAGCGCGCGACACTGGGCTCTCCGCTACACTCCACGACAGATTGACGCTGTTTCGAGATAACGCCTGGCGGCACTACGCCGCCAATATCCATGGCCGCTGTCTTTGCAGGATAAAGAAAGCCACTGCGAAGAAAACAAAGGGCTGTTGCGATGCGACTCTCCGTTCAAGTAGGGCTGGGCGCGCTCGTTGCCGGATTGCTGCTGGGGGCGAGCCTTTTCGCGGTGGACAAGTCGGCTGTCGCCGCAACGCAGACGACCAGGGCGGCCGCGCCGGGAGCAGGCGATGTATCCGGCCCGGCGCCCGTTGCGGCCTCTGCTCCGGCCACGGCTTCCGCCGCCGTCACGGGGCCCGTTGTCATCCAGACGGCCCCCGGCGCCGTCATTCCCGAGCCTGCTGCGTCGACGCCGCTCGGGCAGCCGCGCACGCGCACGTTCACGCTGCGCCAGATGGGTGCGTACGGGCCGATCGCGCTGCGCGGGCTCGATCCCACCGCCAGCATGAACGTCGACGTGCGCACCGACGAAGTGGTGACCGGCGCGAAGCTCAAGCTCGTCTACACCTACTCGCCCTCGCTGATCTGGTCGCTTTCGCATCTCAGGGTGTTTGTGAACGGTGAAGTCGTCGCGACGATTCCGCTCGTGAAGGAGACGGCCGGACAGCTCGTCGCGAGCGAGATCGATCTCGACCCGCGCCTTTTCACCGACTACAACCGCATCACCGTGCAGATGATCGCTCACTACACGCTCGATCACTGCGAGGATGCCTATCATTCGAGCCTCTGGGCCGACGTGAGTCCCGAGACGTCGCTCACGCTCAACACGGCGGCCATTGTCCTGCCCGACAGCGTCGGCCTCCTGCCCGTGCCGTTCTTCGACCGCCACGACAACCGGCTCGTGCGCGTGCCCTTCGTACTCGCCGCCAACGCTGGCGTGCCCGTGCTGCGTTCGGCGGGCATCGTCGCATCGTGGCTCGGTGCGCTCGCGAGCTATCGCGGCTCGCGCTTCCCGGTCACGCGCACGGTGCCGCCCGACGCCAACGCCGTCGCGCTCGTGCTGCCGGGCCAGGTCCCCGAGGGGCTGAACCTGCCGGAGATCAAAGGCCCCGCAGTCTCGGTCATGGCGAACCCGGCCGCCGATGCGCAGTCGGGCCGCAAGCTCCTCGTGCTCGCGGGCCGCACGCCCGAGGAACTCCTGAACGCCGCCTACGCGGTTGCGCTCGGGCAGGCCGGCATGGCCGGCAGCAGCGTGATGGTGAAATCGGTCGATCCCGGACCGGCACGCAAGCCCTACGACGCGCCGAACTGGGTGCCCATCGACCGCCCCGTACTGTTCCGCGAACTGGTGACGGACCCGCAGCAGCTCCAGGTGTCGGGCTACAACCCGCCCGCGATCCGCGTGAATCTGCGCGTGCCCGCCGACCTCTATGCGTGGGCGCGGGGCAACGTGCCGCTCGACATCCGCTATCGCTACACGGCGCCTTCCGCGTGGAACGACTCGGTGCTCAACGTGAGCATCAACGACCAGCTCGTGCGCTCGCAGCGTCTGCGGCCCGTCACGCGCGCCTCCGACGAAGCGCGCATCAACGTGCCGCTGCTCTCGGGCTCCGACACGCGCGCCGCAACGAGTCTGGAGATCCCCGCGTTCCGCGTGGGCAGCGACAACCAGTTCCAGTTCCAGTTTCATATCGATTCGCAAAAGACGGGGCTGTGCGCCACCACCGCCAATGATGTCGCGCGCGCGGCTGTCGATCCCGACTCGCTCATCGACTTCAGCGGCTTCGCGCACTACACGGCGCTGCCCAATCTCGCCTTCTTCGCGAACAGCGGTTTTCCGTTCACGCGCATGGCCGACCTTTCGGACACGGCCCTCGTGATTCCGGACGAACCCGACACGAAGGACCAGGAAGCAGTGCTCACGCTGCTCGGCCACATGGGCCAGTGGACCGGCCTGCCGTCGCTGCGACTGACGATCGTGCCCGCAAGCCAGGTGGATACCGTGCGCGAGCGCGACCTGCTCGTGATCGGCTCGGGTTCTGGCGCGCAACTGCTCGAGAAGTGGGGCAAGGATCTGCCGCTTCTCATCGAGCGCGGCAGGACCGCGGTGACCACGCGCGACCAGCGCAGCGGCTGGCCCGGCTGGCTTGGCGGCACCGAGGACGAGGACCCGACACCGTCGGGCCGCTCGATCGTCACGCTCGGCGGACCGATGGCGGCGCTGATCGGCTTCGAGTCTCCGCTGAAGTCGGGCAGAAGCGTGGTGGCGCTCGCCACCACCTCGTCGGCGCAGCTCGGCGACGTGCTCGATGCGCTGCAGGACGGCGGCAAGGTCTCGCAGATGCACGGCGACCTCACGCTCGTGCGCTACGGCCAGGTCGAGAGCCTGCGCGTGGGCGCGCGCTATTTCGTCGGCGATCTGCCGTGGTATGCGCGCGCCTGGGTGTTTATCTCGCGCTACCCGGCGCTGATGGCGCTCGCGGGCATCCTGGCCGGCCTGATCGTTGCGCTCACCGTGTTCTGGGCGCTCGGCCGCATGGCTTCCCGCCGCTCCGGGACCTGACGATGCGCCCGGGCCCGGCTACGCTCGCGCCCGCTTTGGCGCCACGGCCTGCGCCCGGGCTCATGCGCTGGCTCGCGGCGCTCGCGCTCGCCTGCGCGCCGCACGTGCCGTCCGTGCCGCTCGCAGCACTGGCCCTGCTGATGCCGGCTGCGGCAACGCACGCGGCTGCGCCAGCGGCAAATGCCGGCGCCACACAATCCGCCAGCCCGGCGGCGGGCTGCGCCTGGCCCGCATGGAACGCGTTTCGCAGCACGCTGCTGAGCGCCGACGGCCGCGTGATCGACGCAAGCACGCCGCGCCAGGTGACCGTTTCCGAAGGACAGTCCTACGCACTCTTTTTCGCGCTGGTCGCGAACGACCGGGCGAGCTTCGACAAGGTCCTCACGTGGACCGAAAACAACCTCGCGCAAGGCGACCTCGCCTCGCATCTGCCCGCATGGATCTGGGGGCGGCGCGACATCGGCGATGACGGCAAGCCGGTTGCGGCGTCAACAGCGTCTGGCACGCCAGCCGCCTCGCATGCCGGCGAGGCGCAGTGGGGCGTGATCGACAGCAACCCCGCCAGCGACGCCGACCTCTGGATCGCCTACACGCTGCTCGAAGCCGGACGTCTCTGGAACGAGCGCCGCTACACCGCGCTCGGCACGGTGATGGCCCGCAACATCGTGCGCGAGGAAACCGCCGTGCTGCCGGGTCTTGGCCGCACGGTGCTGCCGGGCCCCGTGGGCTTTACGATCGGCAAGGACGGCTGGCGCCTGAACCCGAGCTACGTGCCGCTGCAGGTCATGCGGCGCTTCATGCTCGCGCTGCCGCAGGCGGGCGAATGGAAGGCGCTGCTCGCCTCGTCGGCGAGACTCGTGAACGAGACCGCGCCCAAGGGCTACTCGCCCGACTGGGTGGAATATCACGCGAAAGGCGGCTTCGCCCCCGACGCGCAAACGCACGCCGAAGGCGCCTACAACGCGATCCGCGTGTACCTGTGGGCCGGCATGCTCGCGGGCGACGACCCGCTGCGCGCCAGCACGCTCGCCACCTTCAAGCCGCTCGCCGACTTCGTCGGCGCGCATGGCTTTGCGCCCGAGCGCGTCGACACGACCACGGGCACACCGGGACCGAACGAGGGCAACGGCGGCTTTTCCGCCGCAGTCGCGCCGTATCTGGCGACGCTCGGCCGCAGCGATCTCGCAAACGCCCAGGCCGGGCGCAGCCGCACGCTCGCGCAGAAGTCGCCGCCTGGCTACTACAGCAGCGTGCTGATGCTGTTCGGGCTCGGCTACCTCGACGGGCTCTACCATTTCGACGCGCAAGGCCGCGTTGCCCCAGCATGGACGAGCGCATGCCCCACGCCGCGCTGAACGCTCTCGCGTCTGCCCGCCGCGCCGCCCATGTGCGCCGCACGCGCCGTGAGGCGCGTGCGGCAGCGCGCGCATTGCGAGGCGAGGCGGTTTCAGCCATGCCGCAACGCTTGTTGCCGAACATCGCACCGCCTTTCGTACCGAAATTCGCCCCCAAACTCGCGCCAATCGTCGCGCTGCTCTTCACGGCCTCGCCGTATCCGGCCTCGGCGCAGGCAGGCCCGCAACCCGCGGCCAACGCCGCCACGCCCGCCGCCCAGGCCGCGCAGCTGCTCTCGGCCGCGCGCATGTGGGAAGGCAAGAATCGTCCGGATATCGCACGCGGGCTCGTGCAAAAAGCGCTGCTGTTCGACCCGCAGCAGCCCGAGGCGCTCGCATTGCTCGGCGAAATCGAGCTGCGCTCGAATCGCCCGGCCGAGGCCGCGAAAATCCTCGCGCAGCTCAAGAAAATCGCGCCGAATGCGAACGCAACGAAAGCGCTCGACGACGCCTACCGCGTCGCCACGAGCGGCAAGATGGAGATGGCGCAGATCCGCCTGCTCTCGGCCGCCGGCAAGAGCGAGGAAGCCTCGGCGCGCCTGCTCAAGCTCTTTCCGAACGGCGCGCCCGCGGGCGAGCTGGCGGGTGACTACTACCGCATCCTGGCCGGCACGACCGCGGGCCGCGCGCAGGCGATCGGCGAATTGCGCACGCGCGTGAAGCAGGATCCGAACGATCCCCGCCTCGCGCTGATCCTCGGCGACCTGCTCACGGACCGCGCCGACACGCGCATGGAAGGCCTCAACCTCATCTACCACGTGTACCAGCGGCAGGACAGCAACCGTGCGTTCGCGCTCGAACTGTGGCGGCGCGCGCTCGCGAGCGCCGGGCACGACGATCCCGCCTATTACGTGTGGTATCTGCGCTATCTGCAGGAGGTGCCCGACGACTCCGACGCGAAGCAGACTGTCGCCGATCTCGGCAAGAAGCTTGGCGCGAAGGGCGAGGCGCAGGCGCAAGCCCTGGCGCAGAACCCGTCGGCCGTCATTAGCGCGCCCCCGGCCACGGCCGCAGGCAACGCACGAGCGTCCAGCCAGGCGCGGGCGCGCCCCTCCGGGCCCGGCGCCGCCGATCGCGCGCGCGGCCTTGCGCAACTCGATCGTGGCGATCTCAAGGATGCCGAAACCTCGCTGCAAAGCGCGCAGCGCGCGAACCCCAACGACGGCGAAACCATCGGCGCGCTCGGCCTCGTGCGGCTGCGCGAAGGCCGCCACGACGAGGCGCGCGAACTGTTCGCACGCGCCCTCGAGCTCGACCCCGATAATGCCGGCAAGTGGCGCAGCCTCGAAAAGACGGCCACCATCTGGGGCACCATTGCGAAGGCGCGCGAGGCGAATTCGCAAGGCAAGCCCGAAGAAGCCGAAACGCTCGCGCGCGAGGCGCTCAAGCTCGACCCTGGCAACCCAACCGCCAGCGATATCCTCGGCAGCGCGCTCATCGCGCAGAAGAAGTGGCCCGAAGCCGAAGCCGTGCTGCGTCCGCTCGTGAACGCGCCTAAGCCCGACATGGACGCGCTGCGCGGTCTCGTGAGCGTGTTGCGCGAGACGGGCCGCGCAAGCGAGATCGAGCCGCTCATCGCGGCCACGGCGCCGCGCGTGAGCGGTTCCGGCGCCGCGCAAAAGCAGCTGCGCGCCGAGCTGCTCTCGATCCAGGCGGACCAGCTGCTCGCAGACAACCGCAAGAGCCCGGCTATCGCGAAGCTCGAAGAAGCCGTGCGCCTCACGCCCGACGATGCCTGGACGCGCTTCCGGCTCGCGCGCCAATACCGCGATCTGGGCCTGCCCGCGCTGGGCCGCCAGGTCATGGAAGACGGCCTGAAGGTCTCGCAGGCGCCCGACATGCGCTACGCCACGGCGCTCTATCTGAATTCCGTGGACGATGTCGATGCGGCGGCCGCGCAACTCGACGCCGTGCCCGCAGCCGGGCGCAGCGAAGGCATGCGCGAGCTGATGGGCAATCTCGCCGCGCAGAAGAAGATCGCGCAGGCCCGTCAGCTCATCGCTCAGGGCAAGGAAGACGAGGCGCGCGCGCTGCTCGATTCCGCCGCCGCCGACGCGAACGCGGCCAACGACCCGCAGATGCTCGCCACGGTCGGGCGCGAGTGGATCGCGACAGGCGAGCCGGACCGGGGCCTGAAGCTCGTGCAGGACTGGCTCGCGGCGCACCCCGACGACCCGGCGGCGAACGGCGCGCGCGTGCGCTACGGCGAGTTGCTGGCGGCGGCCAACCGCGACGACGCGTGGGCGAACTGGATCGACGCAACGCGCGACCAGCCCGGCCTCACCGACGACCAGAAGGCCAACCTCGACGATCAGGAGCTACGCCTCGTCGCGCGCGAAACCGGTCGCCAGATCGAGGCGGGCGACCTGACGGGCGCGCGCCATACGCTCGACGCCGTGCCCGACCGCCTCAAGACGACGAAGCGCTGGTTGCTCGAAGACGTCGATCTGCGCGAAGCAAAGGGCGACTACAGGGGCGCGATGGCCTCCGCGCAAAAGGTACTCGTGACGCAACCGGACGACGCCGACGCACGCCTCGCCGTTGCGCGTATGCTGGAGCGCATGGGCCGAGACCGGGAGGCCGCCGACATGGTGCGCGCAGTGCTGGCCGACACCGCGGAGAACGACATCGACACGCGCCTTGCCGTGGCGCGGCGCTTCACCGCGCTCGGGCTGAACGACGAGGCTTCCGCCGTGGTCGATCCGTTGCGCGAGCAGTATCCTGACAACCCGGACGTCACGATCCAGGCGGGGCGCGTGGCCCAGGCGCGCGGCAACTACAACGAAGCCGCGAGCCTCTATCGCGCCTCGCGCACGCAGGAAGTGGCGCAAGGCACGCAGCCCGACGCCGACGGCACGACGTCGGCAGGCCGCGCGCTGCAAAGCCTGGAAGACCGCAAGCAGGGGCAGGTCGCGACCGGCTGGTATCAGTCGAACCTTTCGGGCGACCCCGGCATTTCCGAGCTGCACGCGACCGAAGTCCCGCTATACGTTCGCATTCCTGATGGCTATACGGGCCACTATTTCTTCCATGCCGACACGGTCTATCTGAATGCGGGCACGCTGCCCGGCAACGACCTCGGCATCGCGTACCAGTACGGCAAGATCGCCGCGCTCGGCAACGCCGGGCTCGGCCCCGTCAACGAGACCGCGACGGGCGTCGCGCTCGCGGCGGGTTACGAGTTCAGCGGTGCGAACAATAGCTGGCGCGCCGATATCGGCAGCACGCCCGCAGGCTTTCCGATCACGAGCGTGCTGGGCGGCATTCAGTACCGGCACGACTTCCAGGGCGGTTCGTCGCTCTCGCTCGACGTCTCGCGCCGGCCTGTGACCGCCAGCCTGGTTTCGTATGCGGGCGGCATCGATCCGGTCACTGGCGAGAAGTGGGGCGGCGTGGTGCGCAACGGCTTCACCGTGCGCGGCGCGCAGGACTTCGGGCCCGGCACGATCTTCACCAGTGTGGGTTTCGGCCTGCTGACCGGCACCAACGTGGAGACCAACCAGGAGTTCAAGATTCGCAGCGGCTACGACTGGTCGGTGTTCAGGCGGCCCGACCAGATCGTGTCGAGCGGCCTCACGCTCAATTACTGGAAGTACTCGAAGAACGAACACAACTACACGTTCGGTAACGGCGGCTACTACAGCCCGCAAAGCTATTTTTCGGTCAGCATTCCGCTCGACTGGACCGGACGCTACAAGAAGCTTTCCTGGGAGATCGACGGATCGGTGGGCATGTCGTTCACGAACGAGAACCAGTCGCCGTTCTACCCCACGCGCCCAGGCCTGCAGGCCCAGGCGCTCGCGTTCATGAACGCCAACGACCTCGGCTCGCCGTTCTTTGGCGGCGGCTCGGGCGGCGGCTTCAGCTATGCGGTCGAAGCGGCGGCCGAGTATCGCGTGACGCCTCACTTCGTGGTGGGCGGGCGCTTCCGGCTCGACCGTTCGCGCGACTATGCGCCGAACGTAGGCGTGCTTTACATGCGCTACTTCTTCTCGCCGCAAAAGGGCCCGGTGCCGTTCCCGCCGCGGCCGGTCGTCCCTTATTCGGCTTACTGACGTGGCCACTGAACGAGCGCACATGATGAAGACGACACCCGCGACGATGCAATCCGCGAGACGAGCAAGACGAGCGATGAGATGAACGATCCCGCCACCCTTCCCGCTGCACCCGCCGGCGCCGGGCGCGATACGCGCCGCTCGCTGTTCTCGCGGCTCGCGCGCCACGAGCCGCTCGCGATCGACGGCCTGCCGGCCTCGCTCGCCTCGCTCGGCGCGGGCCGGGTGCACGTGGTCTACGCGAGCGCCTCCCCCGCGCGCGACGCGCTCTTCTGGCAAACCGCCGCCGCCGCGCTCACGGGTCCCGCCACCGTCCTTTCCACGCGCGACGGCGCGAGCCTCGCGGCTGCGCTGCGCGAGCATGGCGTCGATCTCGACAGGAGCGGTTCGACGCATGCGTGGGCAAACGTATGCGCGCTGCGCCCGCTCCCCGAACGCGACGGCGCGCAGGTGCTGATCGAAGCGCTCAACGCGCTGGCCGAGCAGTGCGCCGCGCCCGAAAGCCAGTTCTTCATCGAAGGGGCGGAGGCGTTCTTCAACTGGCAGGACTCCACCGTGCTCGCAGCTCAGGGTGCGCAGCTCGCGGGCTGGTGCGCGCAGCATCGTTACGGCGTGCTGATGGTGGCGGCGCCGCCCGGCCTCGGCGACGATCGGGAGCATCCCGAGCTGGACGCCTTCCAGGCGCGCTTCGCGGGCGCCGCGCAATTGCACCAGGTGCAGGGGCAGTATCACTGGGAAGTCGCGTTCTGGCGCACGGCCGCTGCCGTGCACGGCAGCCAGAGCGTGCCGCTGCGCTTTTCCGCCGCCGACCACCGGCTCACGGTTTCCGGCGGCACCTTCGAAACCGAGATCGGCGAGGCGGGCCTGCTCGCGCCCGACGAAGGCCGCGTGATCGTTTCGCGCGACGCGATGCTGCACGAGCGCGTACTGCCGCCGGCCTGGCAGATCGTCGATAACAACGAGGCCGCAGTGGCCGCTGCACGCACCTCGGTCGCGGCCACGGTAATTCTCGATTTCAGCGTGAACCGCGACCTCGAAACGCTCGCGGAGCAGGTGCATACGCTGCGCCTGCAGTGCGGCGAAGCGCTCAAGATCATCGTGCGCGAGGACGCCGTGGCCATGCGCTACGAGTCGCTCATGCTCAACCTCGGCGCGAACCGCGTGATCGCGAGGCAGACGCCGCTCGCCCAGGTCGAGGCCATCGTCGACAGTCTGCAGGGCCAGGTGTATTCGCGGCCCATGCCCGCCGACTACCGTGCGGCGCTCGCCGCCGTGGTGCATGGCGAGGAAAGCGGCTACGTGGGCGCGGCGCACTTCGTCGAACTCGTAGGCGCGGCAGTGGAGCGCAGCCGCGTGATCCAGCTGCCGAGCGTGCTGATCCGCCTCGCGCTGATGCCGGAAGTCGCGCACGTGGATGCGCTCAAGGCGTGCCATCTGCGCCGCGCGGGCGACATCGTGACGGCGAGCGGCGACAGCCTCTACGTGTTCTTCTTCGCGTGCCGCATGAGCGACGCCGACGCCGTGTGCCAGCGCGTGTTCCAGCGGCCGCTCGCGGAGTTGTTCCAGGGTGAGGAGCGCTACGGCGACGGCCGCGCGATCACCGAGGCGCTGGCCGGGCTCAGCGAGGAAATCGACACCGCGCCGCCGCCCGACTATTCGGGCTGGCTCGCGATCAACGAGGGGCAGCCCGCCGCGATCGCGGCCGTCCCGGTGCAGGCCAACGGCCAGACCGCGCCGCCGGTGGCGGCTGCCGCAATCGCGCCGGACGCAGCCATGGCGGCCACGACCGAAAGCGCGGCGCCGGAACCCGCAGTGCCGGTCAACCTCGCTCCCATAAACGGCGACCTGTTGCCCGCGCTCGACGCCGCCGCGCGCACCGACCACGCGAAACCGCGCGCCGCGCCGCAGCGCGCGCCGCTGCCGCTCAAAGCATAGGAGCGCGACATGAACCTCTTCCTCGGTTACTTCGTCTGGGGCTTGATACTCGCCGTGCCGCTCTACTGGATCGGCTGGCGCCTGCGTCTTACGCGCTTCTTGCCCATGTGGCTGCGCCCCGCACGCTCGCGCCCGCTGCAGCTCCCGCCGCAGGTCGACGCCCTGCTGATTCGCGGCCAGCGCCGCTTTAGCCAGACGGGGCCGCGCCGATGAAAACCATCGCCATCGTCTCCAGCGTGGGCGGTGCGGGCCGCACCACCCTCACCGCCGCGCTCGCCGGCTTGCTGGCGGCGCGCGAACATGTTGCGCTCGCCGCGGAATGCGACCCGCGCAACGTGCTGGCGCTACATTTCGGGCTGCGCGAGAGTGCGCGCGAAGGGCTCGTCACGCATCTGGCAGGCGGCCCCGGCGCCAACGACGCCTGGTCGCGCGCCGCGCTGCAAAGCGACGACGGCGTGCTCGTGCTGCCGTGGGGCAGCCTCGCTGACGGCAATGCATCCGGCGACCCGCGCGACGACGGCGACGACGATGCCAGCGCCCTGCTCGACGCGCGCCCCGGCTGGCTGCGCGAACTGCTCGCGCGCGTGGACCTGCCGGCGCATACGATCGCACTCGTCGATGCCAGCACGTGGCCCTCGGCGCACGCGCGCCAGGCAATCGAGGCCGCCGACCTCGTGCTCGGCGTCCTCACGCCCTGCGCCACAGCGTGCGCGACGCTGCCGCGCCTGATCGCCGCGCTCGTGCGCGCACACAAGCGCAGCGTGTTCGTCGCCAATGCGGTCGTGCCGGCGCGCCAGCTGCATAACGACGTCGTTTCACTGCTGCGCGCGCGCCTCGGCGCCGCCATGCTCCCGTATCTCGTGCATGCGGACACCGGCGTGCCCGCCGCGCTCGCCGCCGGCGAGAACTTCTGCCTGAGCGCGCCCAGCTCGCAGGCCGCGCACGACCTTCACGGCATCGCCTCGTGGCTCTCGTACTGGAGCACGGGCGCGAGCCTCGACGCACCCGAGGAACTGCTCGCGCAACACGTTGCGCGCGGGAGCGCGCCATGATCCGCGAGCGCATCGTCGCCGTGTGGACGGCGTTCTGGGCCTCACTGCGCCGCTTGAGCGCGCCCGGGCTCAATCTCGCGCCCGACGCGCCGCTTGCCCAATGGCTGCTGCGCGCCTTCTTCCGGCCGCCGCGCGAAGGCCAGCGCGACGTGCCCGCACTCGCCTTCGCGCGGCTCGGCAAGGACATCGGCCAGCGGCTGAACATGGGCCGCGACCGCAGCGTCGGCGCGTGGCTCCTGCGCATCTTCCTGCGCCCGCGGCGCGCGCGTCAGCGTCTCGCCGCCGATCTGCGCAAGCTCCACAAGGCGCCGCAGCGGCACCATCGCTTCGCGCTGCGCGCATGGCTCGACAGGCGGCTCGAACCCGTCTATCGCCGCGCCTCGCGCGCGCGCGCCGCAGTCGGCGCGCGCCTGCCCGGCGTGCCGTGGGAAGGCATCGAGCAGCAGCTCGAAAAGCTTTCGGCGGCGCTCGACAGCGTGCCCTTTCTGCGCCAGTGCCTCCTGTGGCTCGCGTTCGTCGCAGCCATCGCCGTGTGCACGACGCCGCTGCCGTTCGCAGGCCAGGTGCTGCTGTTCCTGCTCGTGTACGTCGTGGTGATGATCGCGCGCCGCCTGCCGGGGCGCCTCGCCACCATGCTCATGGTGATGCTTTCGATCCTCATGACGGGCCGCTACGTCTGGTGGCGCAGCACGCAAACGCTGCATCTTTCGAGCCCCGCCGAGGCCATCGTCGGCTACATCCTCTACGCGGCCGAGCTTTACACGTGGATCGTGCTGATCTTCGGCTACGTGCAGACCGCCTGGCCGCTGCGCCGCAAGCCGCAGCCGCTGCCCGACGACCCCGCCGACTGGCCGACCGTCGACCTCTACATTCCGACCTACAACGAGCCGCTTTCGGTGGTGCGGCCAACCGTGTTCGCGGCAAGCTCGATCGACTGGCCGCGCGACAAGCTGCGCGTCTACATCCTCGACGACGGCACGCGCGACGAATTCCGCCGCTTCGCCGAGGAAGCAGGCGTGGGCTATATCGTGCGCACCGAGCACACCCATGCGAAGGCCGGCAACATCAATCACGCGATGCCGCTCACGCAGGGCGAGTACATCGCGATTTTCGACTGCGACCACATTCCCACGCGCTCCTTCCTGCAAACGACCGTGGGCGTCTTTCTCGCCGATAAAAAATGCGCGATGGTGCAAACGCCGCACCACTTCTTCTCGCCCGATCCGTTCGAGCGCAACTTCGACACGTTCCACCGCGTGCCCAACGAAGGCAGCCTCTTCTACGGGCTGATCCAGGACGGCAACGACTTCTGGGACGCCACGTTTTTCTGCGGCTCGTGCGCGGTCATCAAGCGCTCGGCGCTCGAGCACATTGGCGGCATCGCGACCGAGACCGTGACCGAAGACGCCCACACCTCGCTGCGGCTGCATCGCCACGGCTATACGTCGGCCTATCTGCGCACCGTGCAGGCAGCGGGCCTCGCCACCGATAGCCTCGCCGACCACATCGGCCAGCGCATCCGCTGGGCACGCGGCATGACGCAAATCTTCCGCGTCGACAATCCGTGGATCGGCAAGGGGCTCTCGTTCTTCCAGCGCATGTGCTACAGCAACGCCATGCTGCACTTCTTCTACGGCTTCCCGCGGCTCATCTTTCTCGTGATGCCGGGCGCGTACCTGTATTTCGGACTGCACGTGATCAACACGCCCGCGCCCGTGATCCTCGCCTACGTGGTGCCGTATCTCGTGATTGCCGCGATTGCCAACTCGCGCATCCAGGGACGCTACCGGCACTCGTTCTGGGCCGAAGCCTATGAGTCCGTGCTCGCGTGGTACATCGTGCTGCCCACCACCATGGCGCTCATCAATCCGAAGCTCGGCAAGTTCAACGTGACCTCGAAGGGCGGCCATATCGAGCACGAGTATCTCGACTGGACGATTTCGAAGCCCTATCTCGTGCTGCTCGCGATCAACGTGTGCTCCGTGCTCGCCGGCATCGGCCGCCTCACGATCTGGCGGTCCGAGGAGCCCGCCACCGTGTTCATGAACCTCTTCTGGGCCGGCGTGAATCTCACCATTCTCGGGCTCGCGCTCGGCGTGGCCAAGGAGGCGAAGCAGGTGCGCGTGGCGCACCGCATTCCGCTGCGCGTGCCCGCCATGCTCACGCTGCCCGACGGCCGCACGCTCGCCTGCAAGACCGAGAACTATTCGATGGGCGGCCTCGGCCTCATGCTGCCCGCCGACGCCGTAGCGAAGCTCGAGCCCGGCGAGCGCATCAACGTGACGCTCGCACGCGGCGTGCTGGAGCACGACTTCCCCGCCGTGGTCGCGCGGCTCGCCGACCGGCGCCTCGGCGTGCGCTTTACCAGCATGACAATGGAAACGGAGCGCAAGCTCGTGGAATGCACGTTCGGCCGCGCCGATGCCTGGCTCGAGTGGGAGGACGTGCCGCCCTCCGTCGCGCCGCTGCACGGCCTCATGCAGTTGATCGAGCTGAGCTGGCAAGGCTACCTGCGCCTCATCGACGCGTTCTTCGATGCGCTGGAAACCTTCTTCACGCGACGCCGGGCCGGCCAGGTCCGCCAGCCCTGATCACCGCAACTGCCATATCAAGCCGCTACCCCCTGGAACGCGAAACACTATGGGTCTCTGGAATCTCTACTTCCTCGCCAAGCTGTATCTCTACTCGATCGGCACGCTCAAGCCCGAGTGGTGGATGAACTTCGCCTTCGTCATTCTGCTGCTCGTGCCGCTGCACCTCAGGTGGCTGCGTATCGCACGCAATGTGCTCGCCGTGGTCGTGGGCATCGCCATTGCGTACCACGAGTCGAGCATGCCCGACATCGGCCGGGCGATCTCGCAGATCCCCGTGCTCCTCACCTTCACGCCCTCGTACATGTTCGAGCTCACGCGGCGCGTGATTTCGCTTTCGATGGTCGTGTCGGCGGTGATCGCCGTGCTGCTCTACTTCCTCGTCAACCGCTGGGTGCGCGTGACGACGCTCGTGCTGATCGCGCTCGTCGTCATGCCGGTCTGGCAGGGCGTGGGGACGTTCGTGGCGAACGCCACCGCCAACGCGTCGCTCGCCAGCAACGGCGACGAGGACAGCGGCACGGGCAAGAAGCGCGACGAGCAGTCGGGCAGCTACGACCAGCAGCTCGCGGCGTTCCGCGCCAACGAGGAAGGCCGGCACGTAAGCTTCACGCCGCTCACCACCGATGCGAACGCGCAGTTCGACATCATCGTGGTGCACATCTGCTCGCTCTCGTGGGACGACATGGATCTCGTGAAGATGCGCAACAACCCGCTCTTCTCGCGCTTCGACTACATCTTCCAGAACTTCAGTTCCGCCGCGAGCTATAGCGGCCCCGCCGCGATCCGCGTGCTGCGCGCGAGCTGCGGGCAGGAGCCGCACAAGGCCCTCTACGACCCCGCGCCGCCCGAGTGCCACCTGTTCGCGCAGCTCGCACAGGCAGGCTATACGCCGCAGGCGCTGCTCAACCACAACGGCCGCTTCGACAATTTCCGCAGCACGGTGACCAGTGAAATCGGCGTGCCGGGCGTGACGATTCCTTCGAACGACGGCCTGCCGGAAGCGATGAAAGAGTTCGACGGCTCCCCGCTGGTCGGCGACTACGACGTGCTCGCGCGCTGGTACAAGCAGCGCATTGCGGCGGGCGGCGGACCGGTCGCGCTCTACTACAACACGGTCTCGATGCACGACGGCAACCGCCTGCCGCCTCCAAACACCAATCTCACGAGCCTGCAGTCGTACCCGATCCGCCTGCAGAATCTGCTCGGCGACGTCGACAGGCTGATCAATCTCGTCGCGCAATCGGGTCGGCGCGCCGTCATCGTGTTCGTGCCCGAGCACGGCGCGGCGCTGCGCGGTGAAGAGAACCAGATTGCCGGCATGCGCGAGATCCCCACGCCGAACATCATCCACGTGCCCGTGGGCGTGAAGGTGGTGGGTCTGCCGGCCGGCAGCGAGCACACCGGCGGCGTGACGACGATCGACACGCCTACGAGCTATCTCGCGCTCGCGCAGCTGCTGTCGAATCTCGTGGCGCACAGCCCGTTCGCCACCGGCGCGCCGCCGCTCGCGCAGTATGCGAACAACCTGCCGCAAACGCGCATGGTCGGCGAAAACGAAGGCACGGTGACAATGACGACGCCAACCGGCTATGTGATCCATACGCCCGACGGCGTGTGGGTGGAGGGCAAATAATGGCGAGGCGCCCGTGGGGGGCAGGCCGGCGTTCGCGCAGTGGTCCCGCGCTGCCAAGCGATATCGACGCGCTCGCGCGTCTCGTCGAGGGCGTGGACCGCGACCGCTATCTGGACGTTCAAGCCGAGGACGCCTGGCAAGCGGCCGCAAAGCGCTGGCCACTCGTGGCAGCCCTGCTGGAGCTGCCGGTGGAGGGGGAAAAGGGCTGAGTGAGCACGCGAACCCGGCCCGGCGGCGCGCTCAGGCTGACGAGCGCCTCAACGAGCGCCTCGCCGTGCACCGACGCGGCCTGCAGTGCCTCGTCGATATAGGCCAGCGTAGCGGGACCCGTGCCGGAGCGTGCCGCTTCGCGGGTCATCGCGCCAGTTCCTCAGTGATCCTGATCTTCCTTCAACTTGCGCACCTGGACTGCAGTCGCCGAATCGAACAACGCTTCGGCACGCGCCAGTTCGTCGAGCGCGTGGTCGAGCCGCGATTGCGCGACGCCATAGGCGAGCGGCGCGGCGACGTGGTCGCGGGCCTCGGCGCGCAGGGCGCGAAATGCCCGGTCGACGTTGCGGCTCGCCTCAAAAAAGCGTTGCGCGGCCTCGGCCTCTTGTGAACGGATGTGAATCGCCATGGAAGAGTTCCATTGTGAGCTGCGTCCAGTCGCCCGCCCGGGAGACGTGGTGCGTTCTTGCGCCGCCAGGCCGTGAAGACGCCGTATGCTCGGCAGGCGGCACGTCAAAGAGATCGCGCGTGACGCCGCGCGCCTGCTGCGCGCAGGCCTCGCTGCGCACGCGTTTGGTGAGATCTGCGTAGGTGTCGAAGTCGCCCATGCGCGACGCCTCGTGAATTGCCGCGAGGTCGCGCGCCTTGACGAGCGTGGGCTGCGTGAGCCGCACGAAGTACGGCGCCTCCAGCTCCGCCGTGAACACGAGCGGATGGCTTTTGCCGCCCGCCTGGGCGGCGCGCTCGACGCAATCCACCACTACCGTACCCGGCGAGCGGCCTGGCGGCTTCGCCGTGCTGACGCTGCGCAGCCTTTCCGGAACCACGCGCAGCGAGCTGCCGATGCTCAGTTCGGTTGGCGAGACGCACACGAGCGCGTAGTGATGCTCGCGCGCAGCGCCCGAGGGCAGCGTAGCGCTGCTCGTGACGAACACATGCTGCGGAAGCTGGCGCACCTGGCCGCTCGCATCGACCCACGCATTCCAGACGACCGCGCCGGCACGTTTGCCGCGCTTGTCTTGCATGGTGCGCGGGCGGCTCGCCGCCGGCGAGAACAGGGCAAGAAGCGAGCCCGTGCGCAGCGCGGCGACCTGGGCGCTGTTGCCGAGCGACTGGCCGATGCCCCACAGGAACCGCCCGCCGCCCTGCCGACGCTCCCACTCCTTGCGCAGGATCAGTGTGGGGAGATCCATGCCGGCCTCTGGCCCGATGCGGGACCAGCAAAACGTGGGCGGTAGGTGTTTTAGTGCCATCGACTTCCTCGGAATGCAGCCGCCCGCCGATTTTGGCGAGCAATTCAATAACCGTTACTGTATAGGTATAATGCATGACATGGAAGCCCCAGATACCTATTTTCCAGTGCAGGAACTGCTGCGGCGGTTATCGGACGATTCACGCTCTGCCAGCGAAATTGCGCGGCTTTCCGGGGTTAGCCAGCCTACTGTCTCGCGTCTTCGCACGTCGAACGGGCGGCGGGTACGCCGGAGTGCGTCATTCAACAAGCTATGCAGTTTCTATGGTGTGAAGGCGCCACCGTCCAGCCGGTACGCGGCCGCCTACAACGAACTGCTGCGCAATGCGATCGTCGAGGCGTGGGACGGCTCGGAAGAGCACGGCCGCGCGCTGCTCGTCGTCATCAAGGGATTGAAGGAGTTGAGGGAGCGGGGCGCGTAGATTCGCCTCGGTGGGTTTAGGCGGTGCATCGTGCACGAGGACGCGAAAGGTAACCATCTATGGGAAATTCGCTGTGCATTTCGGGGCTATAGGGGCGCCGCGAACCGTACGGAGGCCACGACTGTCCGTCCAATCCCCATATTTGGTGACCTTTGCGTTTTCCTGCGCCGCGAGTGGCTCAAACGTATGATGTGAGGGCACACACGGCAGCCGCCCGTGCGCAACGTTCGACACTTGCCGCGAGAGCACCGCGTCCATCATGTCCGCCGATACTGCTCCCACCCGCACGAATGCTCCCGCCACGCTGCGCGGCCAGTGCCTTTGTGGCGCCGTGCGCTACGCGGTCGCCAATGCATTCCGCTACGCCTTCAATTGCCACTGCTCGCAGTGCCGCCGCGCTACGGGATCCGCGTTCAAGCCGTTTGCGGGCATCGAAAGCGAGGCCCTGCGACTCACAGAAGGCGAAGGGCAGACGCTGGTCTACGGCGATCCGCAGGCCGCCCACGACATCCATTGCGGCCGCTGCGGCTCGCTGCTCTATTCGGTCGTGCGCGAAGGAGCGTATGTTCACGTGACGCTCGGCACGCTGACCGATCCACCGGACATCCGGCCCGCCGGCCATATCTTCGTGCGCTCGAAAGCGCCGTGGTTCGAGATCGCCGACTCGCTGCCCCAATACGACGAATTCCCGCCCTGACGCTGCGTACGGCGAGCGCCTTGCCACAGGCGAGCGTGGCAGCGGCCATAGCCTGCCGTCGCGTGGATCGGCTAGTCTCGAAGCGTCCTTTCCTCTTGTCACACGAACAGAGAGCCCCATATGGACTCCATGACGATCGAGACGTACACGAGTGGCGCCGCAGGCTACGCCGCGGAATGGGCGAACCAGCCAGCGCCCGACGACCTCTATGCGCGTCTCATTGAGTATTTCCGGCCTCAAGGAAGGACGGTGGACATCGGCTGCGGTTCGGGCCGCGACGTAGCGTGGCTGAATGCCCATGGTTATCCCACGACGGGCTACGACGCGTCGGAGGGTCTGATCGCCAGGGCCGCCGTAGAACATCCGCAGTACGCCTTCAGTCTCGCCACGTTGCCTGAACTGAAGGGTGTGCCCGCCGCGAGCTTTGACAACGTCCTCTGCGAGACCGTGATCATGCATTTGCCCGTCGCGCAGATCGGCGCGGCCTGCCGCCGCCTCGTGGAACTGCTCAAACCCGGTGGCGCGCTTTATCTGAGCTGGCGCGTGACCCATGGCGACAGCGCGCGCGACGCAGCGGGACGTCTATATAGTGCCTTCGATCCGGCGCTCGTCACCGGCGCACTCGAGGGCACGAGCATCGTGCTCGACGAGGCGACAGTCAACCGCTCCTCCGGCAAACGCGTTCAGCGGATTGTCGCGATTCGTGCGTGAGCGCCGCCACGCATGGCGAGCAGACAACGGGGATTTGGCGGGGAAATAACAGCGAGCCATATACCAGGCAAGCGACAAATACGTGAACTTTTCGCTTGAAAAATGGTCTAAGGGACTCATGTAGGAATTATGTAAGGTGGAGCGCTATCGAGCGATATGACCCTGAAAGCGGGCAATGTGCCGCAAACACGACGATTCAGGTTGCCTCGCATGCCGTAACGCACTACCATACGCGGTCTTTCTGCATTGCACGAAAATCCAGGCTGCCACGTCTTCAGACGTTTGGCGCTCGCTTGGCGGGACCGGCATGCGCCCCCGCCCACTCCCCTGCAATTTCGTCATCGCCAGGACGCCACGCCGCTGGCGCGTGACCCTTTTTGCCCTTGTCGGGCTATCCCTTCGAGGAGAATGTATTGACAAGCCATGACCGGGACGACGCGCTGACCTCGTCTGCCCGCCCCGCACGCCGCTCGTCCAAAGACAAGACCGGCGATACGACGCCCATGGACGCAGGCTCGCAACTCGAAAAACGCCAGCATCAAATGCGGGCGCTCATCAAGCTCGGCCGCGAACGCGGTTATCTGACCCACGCGGACATCAACGACCATCTGCCCGACAACTTCGCGCAGACGGCCGCGCTGGAAACGATCGTCGCCACGTTCAACGACATGGGCGTGCAGGTGTACGAGCAGGCGCCCGACGCCGACACGCTGCTCCTGAACGAAGATTCCCGTGCCGACCAGCAGGCCGACGACGAAGCCGACGAAGAAGTCGAAGTCGCGCTCTCGACCGTCGACTCCGAATTCGGCCGCACGACCGACCCCGTGCGCATGTACATGCGCGAAATGGGCTCGAGCGAGCTGCTTACGCGCGCCGGCGAAATCGAAGTGGCGAAGCGCATCGAAGACGGCCTCCAGGAAATGATCCAGGCGATCGCGGCATGTCCGTCGATCGTCGCGACCATCCTCGCCGACGCCGACCGCGTCGCGGCTGACGAGATGCGCATCGACGAACTCGTCGACGGCATCGGCAGCGACGAAGCCGCGCAGGAACCGGCCTCGGCCGACGCAGACGCGGACGAAGAAGTCGAAGCGCAGGCATCGGACGATGAAGACTCGGACGACTCGGGCGACGACGAAGACAGCGACGGCGACAACAGCAAGGCGAACGAAGCCCTGCTCGCGCAGCTGAAGGCAGACAGCCTCGCGATCTTCGCGCGCGTTCGCACGCTGTTCGAACAGATGGCCTGCACGACGGACGCCAATGCGCGCGCTACGGCCTCGGAAATGAAGATCTGCGCCGACATCCAGACGGAACTCGCGCCGATCCGCTTCACGGCCCGCACGATCGACCGCCTGTGCTCGCTGCTGCACGATCAGGTCGCACAGATTCGCGCGATCGAGCGCAATGTGCTCTCCATCGTCGTCGATCGCTGTGGCATGCCGCGCGAAGCCTTCGTCGAGCAGTTCCCGGGCCACGAGACCGATCTGGACTGGGGCGTGCGCGCTGCAGCCGCGTCGAGCAAGTACGGTCCCGCGATCGAGCGCAGCCTGCCGGCTATCCAGGCAGAGCAGCGCAAGCTTGCCGAGATCGAAGCGGCCGCATCGCTGTCGCTGCAGCAGATCAAGGCAATCAATCGCCGCATGACCGTCGCCGAATCGAAGATGCGTCAGGCGAAGGGCGAGATGGTCAAGGCCAACCTGCGTCTCGTGATCTCGATCGCGAAAAAGTACGTGAACCGCGGCATGCAGTTCCTCGACCTGATCCAGGAAGGCAACATCGGCCTGATGAAGGCGGTGGACAAGTTCGAATATCGCCGCGGCTGGAAGTTCTCGACGTACGCAACGTGGTGGGTGCGTCAGGCCGTGACGCGTGCGCTCGCCGACCAGGCGCGCACGATCCGCGTGCCGGTGCACATGATCGAGACGATCAACAAGCTCAACCGCATTTCGCGCGAGATCCTCCAGCAAACGGGCATGGAAGCGCATCCGGCGGACCTCGCCGCGCGTATGGGCATGACCGAGGAGAAGGTGCGTGGCATCCTCAAGATCGCCAAGCAACCGGTCTCGCTCGAAAGCCCGGTGGGCGACGACGGCGACGCGACGCTCGGCGACATGATCGAGGACGCCGGTTCGGCCTCGCCGGCTGATGCCGCGATCCACGCGAACATGCGCGCAGCCATCGACGAGGCGCTCAAGGCGCTCTCGCCGCGCGAAGCGAAGGTGCTGCGCATGCGCTACGGCATCGACACGACTTCGGACCACACGCTCGAAGAAGTGGGCAAGCAGTTCGACGTGACGCGCGAGCGTATCCGCCAGATCGAGAGCAAGGCAATGCGCAAGCTGATGCACCCGAGCCGCGCGGACAAGCTGCGGCCGTTCCTGGAGCGCTAAGCGGTTTTATTGCTGCGCTTTGGTAGTGAAATGAAATGAAAAAGCCCGTCACGTATGTGACGGGCTTTTTGTTTTGGGATTCGGGAAAGGCAAGGTGACCGGAAGTATTAGCGTGGATGCGCCGACTCTCTTTCACACGGTGGTTTCCATCGAGCGCATTAGCAACATGGTCGTCTACGGGAGCAACGCGGCTGCGGTAGCGGCAGTGCGTTGCTTGCGCAAGCCGGAAATTGGTTTAAAGCGATTGGACATGTAAAGCCGGAGGGAACTAGCGGCGATTACCGGACAGGCACACATCTCTTTTGCGCAACAAGCCGATTTGCGCGAAGGGCAAGATTCGCCAGGGAAACCAGCGTTGCGGTTTTGCTCGTAGCCTGCGCCCAAACGCCAGAACCCCGGTTCTCTTCAGGAGAGACCGGGGTTCTGGACGGTACAGCATAGGGAGCCTGACGATTACCTACTTTCACACGGGC
>NZ_QEOL01000045.1 GCF_003096715.1 Paraburkholderia silvatlantica | reverse complement strand
ATCGGGTGCGCCCGCCGTCGTGCGCCCCTCGGATGACGGCATGAAGCCGGTCTACTTCGGCCAGTAATTGCCGCGCGGCCTGCGAGTCTGCGGGCAAGCCGCAAGCCAGGCCGAGCGCGCATGAAGCGCCGGTTCCTGGCGGAACCTCCGGCCGGAGCGCGCGCCCCGCGCCCCGGTCTTGCCCGGACCGCGACGGTCTGGGTCTTTTTCGCAGCGGTGCCGTTCGTCCCCGCACGGCTTGACGCGCCCCTGGCACACGACGCTCAGCGCGAGGAACTTGTCGCCGGCTTCCACGCGCCGTCGCTCACCTGATACAGCGTACAGACGGCATGATTGCGGTCGCCGTTCTGCGCGAACGAAATCGCGCCCGTCACGCCATTGAGCCGCCGAAGCGCGCCTTGTAATGGTTCGCGAAACCGTTGCCGCCGGGCAGGCTTTGAAGCGACGGCCCGTTTTCCCAGGCCATCGCGCCTTCGGCCGCCGGTCCGGCCAGCTTCAGGAAATTGACGTCGGCAACGCCTCCGCCGGCCAGGAACTGCGCCTTCATTCCAGGCACACGACCTCCTTGTCATGAGGTCGTGCCACTCGATACGTGGCGGGTCGAGCGATGGTTCAGCCGGCGTTCATGAAGCCGCGGGGCGTGATCCCTCGACAAAACGTAACGTTACGCCGTGCGCGGGCGCTCCTTCGACGTACACGGCCTCCCCGCTTCGCTGAGCCCTGACGCCGCCACGGTGCAGCACGTCCGCGAGGGCTTCGAGCGATTCGACCGTAAACGTGAGCGCGGAAAAGCATGGCAGCGCGCGTGAAACAGCGGCGGGCGCGGCGCGGTCCAGCCGTACGTCGACCTTGCCGCAGCGAATCAGGCGGCCCGTCTCGCCAAGTCCGGTCGCGCTCGCCGCAAGCACGCGCTCGTAGCGGTCCGTGGCCATCTCCAGCTGCGCGGGTGGAATCGAAATCGTCACGCCAGCAAGACCCGTCACGCCGTTCGGATGCACCGTCTGCCCTGGCTGGTAGACGAGTTCGGGCGTGAGGTGCTCGCACGCAAACACGCGGCCGCCGGGCGTATACGCCACATCGACCTGCGTGATGCGAAAGCTCGCGTCCGCACTGCCCTGCGCGGTCGGCACGGGCCGCGAAAAGCTCGCGGGCGCCTCGACCGGAATGCCGGCGGCGCGCCAGTCGCGATGCAGCGCCTGCGCATCGTCGGTCGCGACGACCATGGCGGCCGCGCCGTCGCCGTGCTCGAGAAAACCGGAGAAGAACGCCGTCACGGGGTGCGGGCGGCGCACCGTGAGCAGTTCGAGATAATCGCCGCCGAACATCGCGCAATGGTTCTCGGAGCCCATCGTGTGATAGCCGCGAGGCGTGAGCGCAAAACCCATTCGCGTGAAGTCGTCGCGGGCGGCGTCGAGGTCGCGCACCGCAATGACGAAATGGTCGATTCCAGACAAGTGCCGTGCCATCGAAAGCTCCTAGTCGCGCCGGTCTTTCCAGCGGTAATAAAGCATCGCGCCGATCGCGAGTCGCTCGACGATCGCATGGGCCGCAATGGGCCGCAGCGTGGAAAACGGCAGCCGCGAGCCGCGCTCGTCGCCGCTTAGCGCAACATCCGCCAGTTCGGCGCCCACGGCCGTCGAAAGCGCGACGCCGCGCCCATTGCAGCCGTACCAGGTGTAGAGCCCGTCGTCGAGTTTCGCAAAGCGAGGCATGCGATCGGGTGTCACCGCGAAATCGCCGTGCCACAGGTACTCGAAACGCAGCGGCAGGCCGTCCAGTTGCGGGAACATGCGCCGCACTCGTGCGCCTATGCGTCGCCGCAACCGGTCCTTGTAGCCGAACGGCACGACGAGCGCGCCACCCGTCACAAGCCGCCCGTTGCGGTCGAAGCGCGCGAAGTGAAGGTCGGACTGCGTGTCGGACATCGCGTGGTCGTGCGGGAGGATCGAGGCGCGCAGGTGCGCCGGCAACGGTTGCGTCGCCATCTGGTACGAGCGCATCGGCAGCAGCGCGTCCGCGATGCCAGGCCACGGCGCGCGCGCCGGCCGCCCCGTATAGCTGTGCGTCGCGATCAGCACCCGCCGGGCCTGCACGCGCGCGTCGCCGTGCGCCGCCACCCAGTGCGCGCCCTGGCGCGTGAGCGAGGAAACCGGCGTGCGCGTGTGGATGCAGGCGCCCGCATCCTGTGCTGCGCGCGCGAGCCCCCGTACAAATGCAAGCGGGTTCAGGTGGCCGCCGGTCATGTTCTGCCAGCCGCCGTACCAGAACGACGAGCCGGTCAGTTCTGCGGTGCGGTCACGGCCGAGCAGTTCCGCCTCGACGCCGCGCCGCCGCCATTGCTCGACACGCGAGCGCGCAAGGCCAAGACGGCTTGCCCGGTGGGCGGGCTGTATCCAGCCGGCCTGTACCGCGCCGCATTCCATGCGGTGCCGCCGCGCCAGATCGAACACGGTATTGGCCGATTCGCCGATCAGCGAGACTAGCGCCTCACCCTTCTCCACGCCATATTCCGCGACGATCGCATCGGGATCGGCTCGCGTCATGGCGGGAATCACCTGCCCGTTGTTGCGCCCGGAAGCGCCCCAGCCAATTTCGGCGGCTTCGAGCACGACCACCCGGCTGCCGCGTTCGGCCGCGCGCAACGCGGCGCTCATGCCAGTGAAACCCGCGCCGATGACGAGCAGGTCCGCGAAGTGCATGCCGGGCGGCAGCGGCGCGGTCGATACCGCCGCAGCGGTCGTGGCCGCCCACAGCGACGGGGGAAAGCGGTCAGAATCGAGATTCGGGTCAGCCATCGCGAGAGTCGGGAATGAAGGATGTCGAGGGCCGGCAAGCGAAACGCGGTTCGTGTGTCGGCACCCGGAAATCTTAACGAGCCCTCGGGAGAAGCCAATTTCTTAATTCCCTTCCACGCTGGGAATTTCTGGAATCCGTATCTAGCGATCAGGTGGAAGCAAGTTTTATTTTCCCTGAGTTGTGAAAACTCGCGATGTAAATACCAGGTTGCGCATTCTGGCGAACGGACGTGCGGCCAGCCTTGCACCCATGCCGGGCATATTCAGGAAGCGCCGCATGTCACTCGCGTTCCAGCACGGCCACTGCGCGGGCGTTCGCGGACGGCATCAGCAACACGGCCACGGCGAGCGAAATCAGGCATCCGGCAAAGACTTCCTCGATACGCAGTTTCGCGAGCGGCATGATGGCGAAACCGAGCTGCCCATAAACAAGGCCCACTAGCATGGTGATAAAGAACACACCGCGCGCATACGCGTGAAGAATGTAATAGGCCCAGCCGAAAACCGACAAGGCCATCGCGGCCACGAGCACCCAGGGCTCTTGCCCGCATACGGTCACGACCAGCACGCTGGCCGCCGCGCCGGTCAACGTGCCCGCAATCCGCTTCATGACGCGCGTGCGCGTGCCTTGATGCGACGTGGTCCCGAGAAAAACGACGAACGTGGTGATGACGGCCCACATCGACCGGTCCTCCGACAACTCGCCGCCCGCCAGCATGGCGAGCAGCGCAGCGAGCGTGGCCACCAGCGCAGGCCGCCATGCGAGCCGGTGAAGCCGGTGCGCGAACATGGTCGCGAGTGGTTGCCAGGTCAGTCGCCCGGTCGGCCGCCCGCTCACGATAAGGTCCGCGAGATAACGCATGGCCGCGCCGGTCCATGCCTTCGCCGCCGCAACGCTGTGGGGCAACGCCTGCATGAACGACGGCAACGGCGCGCCGACGCGCTCCACCGGAATGACGACGCGCCCGACGAACACGACGATGAGCGGCGCAATCGTCATCACGACCAGCATTTGCATGAGCCGCGCGTGGGAAGGATGCAGATAGAGGCCGAGGTAAAAGCAGACCAGCGTGATCAGCGCCGCGCCCACGGCTCGCGCACCGAGCGTCTGGCACAGCATGCCCACGAACACGACCAGCAGCGAGCCGGTTACGCGCAGCGCGGGTTGCGAGGCGACTTCGGCGGCGCCCGCAAACGATGCGAAGGCGCAGAAGTAGAGAATGAGCAGCGAAACGAGCCAGCCCGACACACGCGCTTCGCGCAGAAATAGCGGCGCGATCATCCCGAACAACGCGCCAGGGACGGCGAGTGTCGGCGTGTCGTGATGCTGGAGCGCCCACGCCACGCCAAGGCCCGCCGTCAGCAGGCAAGCGAGCGTCGAGCGCGCGGCCGCGCGCAGGCGCGCGAATTCGGGGTCGTGGACCTGGGCGCGATTGAACGCGCGTGAGCAGGCGGCGGCGATCATGGTCGACGATATCCGTGCATGTCGGCAGCCGGCTTGTGGCCACGTGCCGATGTCCGGGCGCAACAGCCCGGCGTTGAGTGGACGCCTCAGGCGCACTCGTGCCGGGATCTCCGGCCTGGCGTGCGCCCGGCGAGGCGTGCTTCCCGGCCGCGCGCAGGCGGCGTCGAGGGTGCGACGCCCAGCACACGATGCGGGTTTTCCCGGATGATAGCCGATCAAAATGATGTCGATGCCGCAATCGACAAGAATCGCGCGGGCTATCGCAGTCATGTTGCGACACCCGAGGAGTTGATGCGCGGCGACGATCGCAAATGACACGGCGTCGTTCGGCGCGACGTTTCTGCTCGCGCAAACCATCGTCGTCGCGATCTGGATCGCGCTGAACGTGAGCGGCGTCACGCATTTCGACGCCTATCCTTTCGTCCTGCTCAACCTCGCTGTCAGCCTGCAATGAGGGCGGCTTGTTCTTGCGCCGGTCGGTGATCGCTCGATGCCTGCGACCTGGTAGGCGGGGCTCGACGGCATCCGCCTCGTGCGCGACTGGCCCCCACTATAGCGGTTGCCTGAAAAGGTTCGAAACCACGTAATTCGTCAAACATTGGTCTGATTTCGCCGTTCGTGCCAGCGCTCAGGTGCCAGTGGCTATTTCCCCGCTGCGCCGCCGAAGCATGCCGCCATCACGCCGAGCAACGCGCGCTTCGCGGGATTGTCGAGGCCGGTGTACGCGAGCCCGATGCCGGTGCGGTGATCGCGCAGATCGAGCGCACGGGCCACGACTTTGGGCGGCAAGGCCGAGGCGGCCTCGGACGGAATCATGCCGATGCCCATGCCCGCCGCGACCAACGCGAGCATGGTCGTGAATTCGCCCAGTTCCTGGGCGATCTCGAGATCGACGCCCCCGCGCTTGAGCGCGACGAGCAATTCATCATGAAAGCCGGGCGCGTACCTGCGCGCCAGCACGAACGCGGGACAGCCTCGCAGATCCGCCGGCCGGATCAGCGCTTGCGCGGCAAGCGGATGCGCCTCCGGCAACGCCACGACGAAGGGCTCCTCGAGAACCGTGCGAATTTCAAGCCCGGCACTCGCCACGGGCAGGCGTATCAGGCCGAAGTCGAGCTTGTTGTCGTGCAGGGCGGCGATCTGGTCCGGCGTGGGCATGTCCTTCAGTTCGAGCGTCACGAGCGGGTAGCGCTCGTGCATGGTGCGAATGAGGGTGGGCAAGAGCTTGGGCAAGACCGACGAGACGAAGGCGATCCGCAGCGTGCCGATTTCCCCGCGCGCCGAAAGCCGCGCGGTCTGCTCGGCGCGCTGCGCCTGATGCAGCGTGGCGCGGGCTTCCGGCAGAAAGAACCTGCCCGTTTCGCTCAACGCGACCTTGTGCCGGTCGCGCTCCAGCAGCCGCACGTCGAGCTCGTCTTCCAGCGCCTTGATCTGCATGCTCAACGCGGACTGCACGATGCACAGCCGCTGCGCGGCCCTGCCGAAATGCAGTTCCTCGGCGAGCACGACAAAGGCCCGCAGATGCTTCAGTTCCATGTTCACTCCTGCCGGCTTTTGGCACGAATCGTTATCACGATTGGTTATCACGAATCATGATAACAGTGTCACGAAAGACCATTGGCGCGATGGCGGCGCTTCGAGTGAACTACGCGTAACGGAGACAACACAGGCGCGCATGGCGAGCGCCGGGAACCATGAACGAAGCATTGCAACTCTTCAGCCTGAGCGGACGGCGCGCCCTGATCACCGGCTCCGGCCGCGGCATCGGGCTCGCACTCGCACGCGGACTGGCGGGCGCCGGCGCGGCTGTCGTCATCAACGACCGCAACGAGCACAAGGCCGCCGCCGTCGCCGCGCAACTGCGCGAGGCAGGCTTCGACGCGGATATCGCGGTTTTTGATGTGACGAAGCGCGAAGAGGTCAACGCCGCGATCGACGCGGCCGAGGCGCGCATCGGCGCCATCGATATTCTCGTGAACAACGCCGGCGTCCAGCGCCGGGCGCCGCTCGAAACGTTCGAAGCCGACGACTGGAACGCGTTGTTGCGCGTGAATCTCGACGGCGCGTTCCATGTGTCGCAGGCGCTCGCGCGGCACATGCTCGCGCGCGGGCGCGGGAAGATCATCAACATCTGCTCGGTGCAAGGCGAACTGGCGCGGCCCGGCATTGCGCCCTATGCGGCCTCCAAAGGCGCAATCCGCATGCTCACCAAGGGCATGTGCGCGGATTGGGCCGGCCGCGGCATTCAGGCCAACGCGCTTGCGCCCGGCTACTTCGCGACCGATCTGAACCGCGCGCTCGTCGACGACCCCGAGTTCTCGAACTGGATTAGCAAGCGCACGCCGGCGGGGCGTTGGGGCCGCGTGGAGGAACTGTGCGGGGCCGCGGTGTTTCTGGCGTCGTCGGCATCGGACTTCGTCAACGGGCAAACGCTCTTTGTCGACGGCGGCCTGACCAGCGTGGTGTGAGTTCACCGCGCACGCATCTGCGCGACACCGGCGAGCGGATCGCGTTAAGCGGCGGCCCGTCGTCGCTACGCACGATGCCGCGCTGAAATCACCACCTGCCGCACATTCGTTTTTATCGTCAACATCCAAC
This sequence comes from Paraburkholderia silvatlantica, assembly GCF_003096715.1. GTDB lineage: Bacteria > Pseudomonadota > Gammaproteobacteria > Burkholderiales > Burkholderiaceae > Paraburkholderia > Paraburkholderia silvatlantica. Next base: position 22,084 of record NZ_QEOL01000045.1, on the reverse strand, counting down.
GATCATGCCTCACTCGATTCCCACCCTTTGCGGCTCGCTCGCCGGCCAGCCGTTCACGTTCAACGTCAAGGTGCACAACGCCGCGTACCGGGTGCTCGGCGTGGACTATACGTTCGTGAGCTTCGGCGTGGAGGACATCGCCGGTGCGGTCAATGCCATGCGTACGCTCGGCATTCGCGGACTGAACGTCACGATGCCGCACAAACAGGCCGTCATTCCTTATCTCGACGCGCTCGACGAAACCGCACGCGCGATTGGCGCGGTCAACACGATCGACAATCGCGACGGCCGCCTCACCGGCTACAACACGGACTGCGTGGGCGCGGTGCGCGCGCTCGAAGAGGCCACGCCGCTCGATGGCCGCCGCATTGCGCTGCTCGGCGCGGGCGGCGCCGCACGCGCCATCGCCTGGGGCATGCAACGCGCGGGAGCCCGGGCGAGCGTATTCAATCGCACCGAGTCGCGCGGTCAGGCATTGGCCGACGACTTCGGCCTCGCATTTGGCGGCGACCTGGGCGCGTTCGATCCGGCCGCCTTCGACGGCGTGGTCAATGCGACGACGGCGGGCTTTCGCGCCCCGGACGTCAATCCGTTGCGCGCGCAACAGCTTGCGCCGCATCTGTTCGTGATGGACGCCGCCTTCATTCCCGTGCGCACGAAGCTCATACGCGACGCCGCCGCCCTCGGCTGCCGGGTGGTCGACGGCACGCGCATGCTGTTGCATCAATTCTGCGGACAGGTCGAGCTGTACACGGGCAAGGCGGCGCCCCTCGACGCCATGAGCACGGCCTTGCTCGACGAAATTGCCCGCGTCGGCTAACCGGCGCGCACCGTAACGAAGCCGGAAAACGGGCCGGAGATTGCGCACCTTGCATCAAGACAAGGGCGCATCGCGAGCCGACCCGCAGCGGTACCCAATCTGGAGGAGACGAGATGAAACACCCCCACCCCACCGCCGCCGCTCCGAGCGCCGGCCCCGGCAACACGGGCTCGGCCCGGCACGCGGTCGCGACCGCCGACCTGTACCGCGCGGCGTGGGCGGCGTCCCTCGGCAGCGCGCTCGAATACTACGACTTCGCGCTGTACAACCTCGCGTCGGCGCTGATCTTCGGGCCGCTGTTCTTCCCGTCGAGCGATCCCGCCATGGGCCTGATCGCGAGCTTCGGCGCCTACTTCCTCGGCTTTGCGATCCGCCCTGTGGGCGGCATCGTCTTCGGCACGCTCGGCGATCGCTACGGCCGCAAGTTCGTCCTGATGGCGACGATCCTGCTCATGGGCGTGGCAAGCACGCTGATCGGCCTGCTGCCCACTTATGCGAGCGCCGGGGTCTGGGCGCCCGTCCTGCTGGTGGGCTGCCGCCTGTTGCAAGGGCTCGGCGCAGGTGCGGAGCAAGCCGGGGCCGCCGTGCTGATGGCCGAATACGCACCCGCGAAACGCCGCGGATACTTCGCGGCGCTGCCATTCATGGGCGTACTGCTCGGCACGGTGATGGCGGCCGCGATCTACTTCGCGCTGGTGCGCGTGGAGGACATTTCGCAAAGCTGGCTCTGGCGCGTGCCGTTCCTGCTGAGCGCCGTCATCATCGCGGTGGCGATCTGGATACGTCTGAAGCTCAAGGAGTCGCCGTCGTTCGCGCGACTCGAAGCGCGCAAGCAGGTCAACGACAGCCCGTTGAAGCATCTCGTCACGCATGCGAAGCCGACGCTGTTCAAGGTCATCGGCCTGCGCATGGCCGAGAACGGCGGATCGTCGATCTACCAGTCGCTCGCCATCAGCTACATGGCGACGGCCACCGGCCTCAAAGGGCCGATCGGGCCGGTCGCGCTGCTCCTCGCGGGCGTATCGGGCGCCGTCGTCATTCCGCTCGCGGGCATGCTGAGCGACCGGTACGGTCGCGTTCCCGTTTATCGCGCCTTCGCGTTGTATCAACTCGTGCTGGCCTTTCCGACCTGGTGGGTGCTGAGTCTCGGCAACGCGAGCGCGAGCATCGCGATGCTTTGCGTCACGCTGGCCGGGGTCTGGGGCATGTTCGCCACCCAGGGCGCGCTGCTTCCCGAGCTGTTCGGCGCACAGCACCGCTACGCCGGTGTCGCCGTGGGACGTGAAGTGTCGGCCGTTATCGCGGGGGGCGTCGCGCCGCTCATCGGCGCGTCCATCATCGCGTGGGCGACCCTGCGCTGGGGTGGCGCGCAAGGCACCGTTCTCGCGTGGATTCCGCTGGCGGCGTATGTGGTGATCCTCAGCGTGATCGGTGTGGTGACGACGTTTTCCACGCCGGAGACGCGCGGCCGTGATCTCGACGATCTGCGCGATGCGTCGGATGAAACAGCGGTGGTGGGCGAGGCGTATGAGGCGCGGCGGTTTTAGCGGGTCCTCCCCGACACCCTGATTACAATTTGATAACCGCGCGCCTGGGCGAACACGAATCCGGTCCCGGACAGTTTCCTCGCAATGAGCGACACGTCCACCAGGCGCCCATAACGAATCGCGATATCGTCGCCGTCGCCGATCTGCTCGACATGTCGCTCCGGCGCAGTGAAACCGGCTGCAACATCGGGATACGCCCGCAAGCATCCGGAAAGTTGCGGTGGGGGTGCAAAGACGATCATGTGCCGGCGCTGCATTGATCCCGACCGCGCCACACGACAAATTCCGGCGTTCGCCGGCTCATAGCGCGTTTGCCCCTCCGCTATCGCCTCCAGCCAATCAGCAACAAGCACCAGGCAATGGGCGGCCGACCACCTACACCGACTGCGAATACCCCCTACATGGCTGTAGGCTTCTTTTGATTTCAATCAATGCTCGCAGCCGCCCCCGGGGACTAAGATTCCGGTGCCTTTGCGCTGTCAGTTCTCCCACCGGTGCAGCAGTCGCCATACCGCCGGACGGCCGGTCGTTTCACGCCCCGGCCGGAGGCTGCACCGCAGATGCGATCCGATCGAACCTTCGATCGACCAAATCAAGCATTTCGCCGCGTCGTGACTCGCCATGGCAGACCCACGATTCGCCAGCGCAAGCCGGCATCGTGTGTCTGCGCGTTCCTGCCGCGCGCGCAAAAAGGATGGGGAGCGCTTCGTACATGGGTTCACGCACCACCGCGGCGGTCGCCTCGCTAACCGTCCGGCCTCGCACCGGGCCCTCTTCGTCCACGCCTGCCTTCGCGCCCCGCTGCGCCGCCCGCGCGCGGCAGTCCGCGCGACGCCCTTCGTTCGACCACCCGTCTTCCGGGATCCGCCCATGATCCGCACGATCACCGACCGCTTCCCCATGCGCGCGCTGTTCGTCAGCGGCGAATTCGCCGAGTCCACCGCCGCAGGCCGCGCCGAGCGCATGCTCGACGAGGATCTCGCCAGCCGCCAGATCGACGTCGTCCGCTCGCGCGGCGCCGAGGACGCCCGCGCAACGCTCGCCGCCGACGCTTCGATCCAGTGCCTGCTGCTCGACTGGGATCTGCACGACGACCCCACGCACGCAGGTGCCATAAGCGTGCTTGGCGAAGCGCGCTTGCGCAACGCGCACTTGCCGGTTTTCCTGCTCGCGAGCCGTCAGGCAGCCTCGGCCATCCCGGCTGAAGCGATGGAGAAAGTCGACGATTTCATCTGGCTGCACGAGGATTCGCCCGATTTCATCGGCGGGCGGGTTCTCGCGGCGATCCGCCGCTACCGCGAGCGCGTGCTCCCGCCCATGTTCCGCGCGCTCGTCGCGTTCTCCCAGGTCTACGAATACTCCTGGCATACGCCCGGCCACACGGGCGGCACCGCGTTCCTCAAGTCGCCGGTCGGCCGCGCGTTCTTCAGCTTTTTCGGCGAGGAACTGTTTCGCTCGGACCTGTCGATCTCGGTGGGCGAACTTGGCTCGCTGCTGGATCACTCCGGCCCGATAGGCGAAGGCGAGCGCTACGCGGCGCGCGTGTTCGGCGCGCATCGCACCTACTACGTGACCAACGGCTCCTCCACGTCCAATCGCGTGATCCTCATGGCGAGCGTCACGCGCGGCCAGGTCGCGCTGTGCGACCGCAATTGCCACAAGTCCGTCGAACACGCGATGACGCTTTCCGGCGCGATACCGACCTGGCTGCTCCCCACGCGCAACCGCTACGGCATCATCGGGCCGATCCCGCCCGCACGGCTCGCGGCGGCCGCGCTCGAAGCGGCCATCGCCGCCAATCCGCTCGTGCGTGACGGCGTCGACCCGACGCCCGTGCACGCAATCGTCACCAATTCCACCTACGACGGCCTGTGTTACGACATCGCCCGCGTCGAGGAACTGCTCGGCGAGCGCGTGGACCGGCTGCACTTCGACGAGGCGTGGTACGGCTACGCGCGCTTCAACCCGATCTACGCGCGCCGCTTCGCGATGCACGGCGAGCCGGGCGCTCACGACGCTTCGCGCCCCACAGTGTTCTCGACGCAATCGACGCACAAGCTGCTCGCCGCACTCTCCCAGGCTTCGATGATCCACGTGCGCGACGGCCGCCGCCCGATCGAGCATGCGCGCTTTAACGAGGCGTTCATGATGTACGCCTCGACCTCGCCGCAGTATGCGATCATCGCCTCGAACGACGTGAGCGCTGCGATGATGGACGGCCCCGGCGGCCACGCATTGACCTCGGAGTCGATTCACGAGGCGATCGCATTCCGGCAGATGATGTCTCGCCTGCACACGGAGTTTGCCGAGCGCGGCGACTGGTTCTTCAATGCCTGGCAGCCCGAATCGATCAGGGACGCCGAAGCCGAAGGCGGCAGCGTGCCGTTTCATCTCGCAGACCCGGAGCGGCTCGGCACCGACGCGTCGTGCTGGACGCTGGAGCCGGGCGAAGCGTGGCACGGCTTCGACGGGCTCGACCCCGGCTATTGCATGCTCGATCCGATCAAGGTGTCGATCGTCACGCCGGGCGTGCAGACGTCCGGCGCGTTGGCCGAAACCGGTATTCCCGCATCCGTCGTCACGAGCTACCTGGACGCGCGCGGCATCGTCGTCGAAAAGACGACCGACTTCACGATCCTGTTCCTGTTCTCGATTGGCGTGACCAAGGGCAAGTGGGGCACGCTCGTCAATGCGCTGCTCGAATTCCACCGCGACTACGCAAGCAACGCGCCGCTTGAACAAGCATTGCCCGCGCTCGTACGCGAGCATCCCACGCGTTACGCCGGTCTCGGCCTGCGCGATCTCGCCGCCGCGATGTTCGAAACGATGCGCGATCTGCGCTCGACGGACCGGCTCGCGCATGCGTTCGCGGATTTGCCCGTGCCCGACATGAGCCCGGCCGAGGCGTACGAGCAACTGGTCAAGGGCTGCATCGAAACAGTCGCGCTCGACGCGCTCGCGGGCCGCACGCTCGCCACGGGCGTGGTGCCCTACCCGCCGGGCATTCCGCTGCTCATGCCGGGCGAGAACGCTGGCGCGGACGATGGCCCCGCGCTCGCGTACCTCAAGGCGCTCGAAGCGTTCGATCGCGCTTTTCCGGGCTTCACTCACGACATTCACGGCGTCGAAGTCGAAAACGGCGCGTACCGGCTGAGCGTCGTGACGTCCGGCGCTTCGCCCAACCGCAACTGATTCGACGGAACGCACCCTTCTCGCACCCTTCTCACACGCGTTGTAGCCGAGCGGCGGCGCCAAGCCGCCGGCCCCCTTTCCCGGAGAACGAAAATGAGCCAACCAATCGCGGAAAAAACTGGCCTGACCGCGCCCTCGCAGCCGCCCGGCCCCGCCGCCGGGGGCGGCGGCCCGGACTCGCGCAAGCTCGGCGTCGTGCTGCTGAGCGGCATCGTCGTGGGCTCCATGATCGGCGGCGGCGCCTTCAATCTGCCGCAGAACATGGCGGCGGGCGCGGGCCTCGGCGCGATCGCCATCGCGTGGCTCGTCACGCTCGTCGGCATGTTCTTTCTCGCGAACTCGTTTCGCACACTCGCCGACCAGCGGCCGGACCTGACCGCAGGCATCTACTCGTACGCGCGCGAAGGCTTCGGCAAGTTCGCGGGATTCGAGATGGCATGGGGCTACTGGCTGAGCTCCGCGTTCGGCAACGTCGCGTTCGCGGTGCTCATCATGCAAACGCTCGGCTACTTTTTTCCCTCGCTCGACGGCAAGAACTGGCAGTCGATACTGGGCGGCTCCCTGCTGATCTGGGCCATGCACTTCATGGTGCTCTCGGGCGTAAAGCGCACCGCCATTCTGAATTCGATGGCGAGCGTGGTGAACATTGTCACGCTTTCGGTGGCGATCGTCGTGATCGCGCTGTTCTTCCAGAAAGGCCAGTTTACGTTCGACATATGGGGCCAGCAGCAGCACCTGGGCGGCACGCTCGCGCAGGTCAAGAGCACGATGATGGTCACGCTGTGGGTGTTCATCGGCATCGAAGGCGCGGTGGTCGTTTCGGATCGCGCACGTAATCAGCATCAGGTGGGCACGGCGACCTTCATCGGCCTTGCGGTGTGCACGACGCTGTATTTCCTGCTTTCGGCGCTGCCCTTCAGTGTCATGCCGCAGAAAACGCTCGCCGGATTGCAGAACCCTTCGTCTGCGTACGTGCTGCAACACCTGGTCGGGCACTGGGGTGCGATTTTCGTGGTCGTCGCGCTGCTGTTCTCGGTACTGAGCTGCTGGCTCGCGTGGACCGTGCTCGTCGCGGAACTGCCGTTCGCTGCCGCGAAGGACAACATCTTCCCGCGCCTGCTCTCGCATGAGAACCGCCATCACGCGGCCGCGCCGTCGTTGTGGCTCTCCAGCGCCGTCATGCAGGCGATGATGTTCGTCGTGCTGTTCGCGCACGACGCATGGATGTGGCTCATCAGCGTTGCGGGCGTGATGATCCTGCCGCCCTATCTCGCGAGCACCGGCTTCCTCTGGAAATGCGCGACGCAAAAGAGCTTCCAGATCCACGCAGGCGAAGGCAAGCGCGCGTCGCTGTGGACCGGCGTGCTTGGCACGGCGTATTCCGCCTGGCTCCTGTATGCCGCCGGCCCGACCTATCTGCTGATGTCGACGATCTTCTTCGTGGCCGGCATTCCCGTGTTCTGGTATGCGCAGCGCGAAAAGGACCCGCACGCGCCCGTGTTCACCGCGCGCGAGCGCGTGGCCGTGGTCGTGCTGGTCGTCGCGGCGATCGTCGCGTTCGTGCTGTTTGCCAAAGGTATCGTTTCCGTCGGCTGATTTCGATCGGTATCCTGACGAGGTGACTTCATGTCGTACGATAGATTATTCGGCTTCCTGTTCTGCTGCGCCGCGCCGCAGCCCAATACGTTTGCCCAGTCGCGCATCGGCCGCATCGTTGCCGAACTGACGCGGCAAGGCTACGAGGTCGCGCAGATGGCGACGACGGCCGACGCCCGCTGCGCCGTGCGCGGCGACGCGGCGATCGGTTGCATCGTCATCGAATGGTCCGTGGCCGAGCCCGAAAACGAAGTCGAGGCGTTCGTGCAGTTCGTGCGCGAGCGCGGCCTGGACGTGCCGGTGTTCATCCTCGCCGAGCGCCATCTGCTCGAAGAGATTCCGGTGCACGTGCTGAGCCTCGTGAGCGGCTACGTGTTCGTCGAAGAGGACACGCCCGAGTTTGTCGCGCGCAATCTCGTGGGGCATCTGCACAACTATGCCCTTTCGCTCAAGACGCCGTTTTTCGGCGCGATGGTCGACTACGCGGGCGAAGCCAACCAGATGTGGACCTGCCCCGGCCACAACGGCGGCGTGTTCTACCAGAAAAGTCCGATCGGCCGCGCGTTCGTCAAGCATCTGGGCGAAGCCGTGTTTCGCAACGACCTGGACAACTCCGTGGTGAGCCTCGGCGACCTGCTCGTGCACGAGGGCCCGGCGCTCGCGGCGCAGAAGGCAGCCGCGCGCATCTTCGGCGCCGAGCGGACCTACTTCGTGCTCAACGGCACGTCCACGTCGAACAAGATCGCGTTGAGCGCCCTCGTCGCGCCAGGCGACCTCGTGCTGTTCGATCGCAACAACCACAAGGCCGCACACCACGGCGCGCTGTTGCTGGCCGGCGGCATTCCCGTCTATCTGCCGACCACGCGCAACGCGCACGGCCTGATCGGACCGATCGACTTCGCCGCGCTCGACGAAGCCGCGATTCGCGAGTCGATCCGCCGCCATCCGCTCGTGAGCGACACGCAGGCGGCCTCGCGGGCGCGCCCCTTCCGTGTCGCCGTGATCGAGCAATGCACATACGACGGAACGATCTATGACGCGCGCCTGATCGTCGAGAAGCTCGGGCCGCTTTGCGACTACATCGTGTTCGACGAAGCGTGGGCGGGCTTCATGAAGTTTCATCCGCTCTTTCGCGGCCGCTTTGCGATGGGCGTGGACGGGCTCGACTCGAACGCGCCCGGCATCATCGCGACGCAATCGACGCACAAGCAGCTCGCAGGCTTCTCGCAAGCCTCGCAAATCCACATCAAGGACTCGCACCTGAACGGCCAGCGCCGCCAGATCAATCACTGGCGCTTCAACGAGATGTTCATGCAGCATTCGTCGACGTCGCCGTTCTATCCGCTCTTTGCTTCGCTCGACGTGGGCGCGCAGATGATGCGCGGGCGTTCCGGCGAAGTGCTGTGGGACGACACGATCCGGCTCGGCATCGAACTCCGCAAGAAAATCCGCGCGCTGCGCGACGAGTACGCGGCCACGGAAACCGACCCCGCACGGCGCTGGTTTTTCGATCCGTTCGTGCCCGAGTTCGCACCCGGATTCGCGCAGGGGTGCTCGCCGGACCCCGCGAACGCAGACGACGCACCGCGACGCTGGGAGGATCTGCCGACCGACGAACTGGCCTCGAACCCGCGCTGCTGGGAACTCGCGCCGAACGCCGCGTGGCACGGCTTCGGCCCGCTCGCGCCCGGCTACGCGATGACCGATCCCAACAAGCTGACCCTGCTCACGCCCGGCTTCGACCGCGCGAGCGGGCAATACGCGGAGCACGGCATTCCCGCGCCGGTCCTGGCCGAGTTCCTGCGCGGCCAGCGTATCGTGCCCGAGAAGAACGATCTGAACAGCATCCTCTTCCTGCTCACGCCCGGCCTCGAATCGTCGAAAGCGGGCACGCTGCTCTCCGCGCTCGTGCGCTTCAAGCAGCTACACGACGACAACGCGCCGCTCGACGTCGCGATGCCCACGTTCGTGGCCGCGCATCGCGAGCGCTACGCGGGTGTCGGCCTGCGCGACCTGTGCGCGCAGATGCATGCGTTCTATCGCGAATGCAACGTGAGCGCCCTTCAGCGCGAGCAATTTCGCGCCGAGCATTTTCCGCAACCCGCCATGCCGCCGCAGGACGCAATGCACGCGCTCGTGCGCAACGACGTCGAACTGTTGCCCATCGAGCAGATTGGCGGGCGCATCGCGGCGACGCTCGCGCTCGTCTACCCGCCCGGCATCGGCGTGGTCGTGCCCGGCGAGCGCTACGACGCGCGCGCCCAGCCGATGCTTGACTATTTCCGCGTGTTCGAGGAAGGCGGCAACCGCTTTCCGGGCTTCGAGAACGAAATCCAGGGCATCTACCGTCAAACAGGCGACGACGGGCGCACGCGCCTCTATACCTACGTCGTCATCGAATAACCTCGCACAGGAGAACTGATCATGCCTTTCGGCGTTCATTCGGAAGCCGGCAAGCTGCGCACCGTGATGGTGTGCGCGCCCGGCCTCGCGCACCGCCGGCTCACTCCCGGCAATTGCGGCGCGCTGCTGTTCGACGACGTGATCTGGGTCGACCGGGCCATCGAAGATCATCATGCATTCGTGCGCGTGCTGCGCGAACGCGACGTCGAAGTGCTCGAATTCCATCATCTGCTCGCCGAGGTCTGCCTCGACCCGAACGCGCGCGACTGGATTCTCGACCGCCGCATCACCGAGGAAGAAGTCGGCACGGGCATGCTGCGCGAGTTGCGGCTCTGGCTTGAGTCGCTGCCTGCACAACGTCTTGCCGACGCGCTGATCGGCGGCGTGGCGAAATCCGATCTGCCGTTCGACGCGCGGGGGCTTTTTGGCGGCTATCTAGAACGCTCCGACTTCGTGATTCCGCCGCTCGTCAACCTGATCTTCCAGCGCGACACGAGCGCGTGGATCTACGGCGGCGTCACACTGAACCCGATGTTCTGGCCCGCGCGCCGCAAGGAAACGCTGCTGCTCGCGGCGGTCTACACGTTCCATCCGCGCTTCGCGGGCAAGGTGCGCACATGGTGGGGCGACCCCGACCGCGATCACGGCGTGCAAACGCTCGAAGGCGGCGACGTCATGCCGATCGGCAACGGCGTCGTGCTGATCGGCATGGGCGAGCGCTCCAGCCCGCAGGCGGTCACCCAGGTCGCGCGCGCACTGTTCGCGGGCCATGGCGCGAGGCGCGTGATCGCCTGCCAGATGCCCAGGGCGCGGGCGAACATGCATCTCGACACGGTGTTCTCGTTCCTCGACGCCGATTTCGTGAGCATCTATCCGGGCATTGCCGACGAGATCCGCTGCACGAGCCTCTACGCCGGCGATACGCTCGGCCAGATCCGCTACGAGCGCCACGACGGCAAGTTCCTCGAAGTCGTGGCGAATGCGCTCGGCGTGGGTTCGCTGCGCGTGCTGACCACGGGCGGCGACAGCTATGAAAGCGAGCGCGAGCAATGGGACGACGGCAACAACGTGCTGGCGCTCGATCGCCGCGTGGTGCTTGCCTACGACCGCAATACGTGGACGAACCGCAAGATGCGCCAGGCCGGCATCGAAGTCATCGAGATCCCGGGTGGCGAACTAGGGCGCGGGCGCGGCGGCAGCCATTGCCTCAGTTGCCCGATCGAGCGCGACCCCATCGCCCTCTGAGCCGCGTACCCCTTCACGAAAAACCGTCACCATGTTCAACGTACACAATCGCAGCTACCTGACGCTCATCGACTACACGCCGCGCCAGATCCGCTATCTGCTCGATCTCTCCCGCGACCTCAAGCGCGCCCGCTATGCGGGCACCGAAACGCCGCGCCTCACGGGCAGGAACATCGCGCTGATCTTCGAAAAGACCTCGACACGCACGCGTTGCGCGTTCGAAGTGGCCGCACACGATCAGGGCGCGCACGTCACCTACATCGACCCGGCCGGCTCGCAGATCGGCCACAAGGAGTCGATGAAGGACACCGCACGCGTGCTGGGCCGCATGTACGACGCGATCGAGTATCGCGGCTACGCCCAGGAAGTCGTCGAGGAACTGGCAAAGTATGCGGGCGTGCCCGTCTACAACGGCCTCACCGACGAGTTCCACCCGACGCAAATGCTCGCCGATATCCTGACGATGAGCGAACACAGCGACAAGCCGCTCCACGAAATCGCGTACTGCTATATCGGCGACGCGCGCAACAACACGGGCAATTCGCTGCTGACCGTAGGCGCGAAGCTCGGCATGGACGTGCGGCTGTGCGCGCCGCGCAACCTCTGGCCGCGCGACGAACTGATCGCGCAATGCCGCGAGATCGCCGCGAAAACGGGCGCGCGCCTGACGCTCACCGACGAGCCCGGCGAGGCGGTCAAGGGCGCGGACTTCGTCTATACCGACGTATGGGTGTCGATGGGCGAGCCGCCGGAAAAGTGGGGCGAGCGCATCAACGCACTGCTGCCTTATCAGGTGAACGCCGCGTTGCTCGCGAAAACCGGCAATCCGCGCGCGAAGTTCATGCACTGCCTGCCTGCGTTTCACGACTCGCATACCGAAGTCGGCAAAGAACTCGCCGAGCGCTATGGGCTGCATGATGGCGTGGAAGTGACCGACGAGGTGTTCGAGTCGGAGGCATCGATCGTGTTCGAGCAGGCCGAGAACCGTCTGCATACGATCAAGGCCGTGCTGGTCGCGACGCTTGCGCTCTGAGGGGAACGGCATGCGCATCGTGGTCGCCCTCGGGGGCAATGCGCTGCTCAGGCGCGGCGAGGCGATGACGCCGCAGACGCAGCGCCGCAACGTGCGCGACGCGGCAGCGCAGCTCGCTCGCGTCGCGCCGGGCAACGAACTCGTGATCGTGCATGGCAACGGCCCGCAAGTCGGGCTGCTGGCCGCGCTCGGCGCAAGCGCGCCGCCGGCGCAGCGTTTTTCGCTCGACGTGCTCGACGCGCAAACCGAAGGCATGATCGGTTATCTGATCGAACTTGAGCTGCGCAACCAGATGCACGAGCCGCGCGCGTGCGCGACCCTGCTGACGATGGTCGAAGTGGACCGCGCCGACGCCGCGTTCGCGCGGCCGGATAAGCCCGTTGGCGCGATACTCACGCATGACGAGGCGAGCGCCGCCGCGCAGGCGCACGGCTGGAGCGTCGCCGCGGACGGCAACGGTTTTCGGCGCGTGGTGCCGAGCCCCGCGCCGCAGCGGTTTCTCCAGCTCGATGCGGTGCGGGCGCTGCTCGCACAAGGTTCGATTGTGATCTGTGCGGGCGGCGGCGGGGTGCCCGTGGTCCGCACGCCGGGCGGACAATATGATGGCGTGGAGGCCGTCGTCGACAAGGATCGCAGCGCGGCGCTGCTGGCCCGCGCGATCGAAGCGGATCTGTTCGTGATCGCGACGGACGTAGACGGCGTTTATCTGGACTGGGGCACGCCGCACGTGCGCCGCGTGCGCCGAGCGCATCCGGACGCGCTCGCGGCGTACGATTTCGCGGCCGGGTCCATGGGACCGAAGGTCGAGGCCGCCAGCGATTTCGCGCGCCGCACCGGCCGACGCGCGTCGATCGGCGCGCTTGCAGACATCGCACGCCTCGCCGCGGGCACGGCGGGAACATCGGTGCAGACAGGCGAGCCGGGCATCGTGGACGACGCAACCGGCGTGCCGCGCGCCGGATGAGAACAAGGAAAAGGGAAAGAGGCGGGTCATGAACGTGTTCGAAAAGAAAATCGCGGAGCAAAACGATGCGCAGACGCCGGTGGCGCCCCCGTCTCGCTACCGGCCGTCCATTTATGCGGCGCCGTTCCAGAAGGTCGGGGACGGAGCGGCGGTCGAGTTGCTCTCCGCCACGGACCAGGACGCGCTGATGGCCATTTCGCAACTCGTGAGCGTGCGCCGCAACGCGATGCTGTACGCCGAGGGCGGCGAGGCAAAGTTCGTCTACAACGTGATCAGCGGCGTCGCCAAGACGTTTCAGTTGCAGCCGAACGGCGACCGCCACGTCACGGCGTTCTTGTTTCCACGCGATCTGCTCGGGCTCAGCGTCGACGGCCACTATGTCGCGACCGCGCAGGCACTCACGCCCCTGCTTGCGTACCAGATTCCCGTCAAGGCATTGGAGGCGATACTCGAACGCGATCCGCGCCTGAACCTCGGCTTGTTGTGCAAACTATGTCATGAACTGCGCTCGTCGCAGAGTCATGCCATCACCGTCTCGAAGCAGCATGCCAGCGCGCGGCTCGCGGGCTTCCTGTTGTGGGTCGAGCACGTGGGCGCGCAATCCGGCGGCGGCAAAGACGAATTCACGCTGCCGATGGGCCGTCGCGACATGGCCGACTATCTCGGCCTGACCATCGAAACGGTGAGCCGTGCGCTCAATGCGCTCGAAGCGGAAGGTGCGATTCTGCGCAGAGGTCCGCGCGCAATCGAACTCCTCGACGGCGGCAAGCTACGCGAGGCGGCGGGGCTGGTTTAGCAAGGCGGCGGGCGATCGACAGCACACCGAATGGCCGGCCATGCCTCACGCGCCCACCGCCGGCCATTCGCGCGCCATGAAATCGGCGGCCCGCGTATATTCATGGCTCGAATGTCATGGGGCACATTCAACACGCTACGCAGGGTAGTTGATGGACAAGAAGCTTGGCTGGACGCTCGCGGCAGTCGCGATCGTTGCGGCGATCGGCGCGGCAGTCGTCTGGCAGCGCAACCAGGGGCGGGGTCTGCCGGATAACGTTGCGCACGCAAACGGTCGGCTCGAACTCGCGCGCGTCGATGTGGCGGTGAAGTACGGCGGCCGTATCGTCGATCTGCCGGTGCATGAGGGTGACGTGCTCGCAGCGGGCGACGTCGTTGCCCGTCAGGACAACGACGAGTTGCGCGCCCAACTCGACGCGGCGAAAGCCGCCCGCGAGCGCGCGGCGGGCGCCGCCACCCGCGCCGCCGCGCAGCTCGACGCAAGCGGCGCGCAGGTGCGCCTCGCGCAACTCGAGTCTTCGCAGGCAACCAGACTGTTCGACGCCGCACAGATTTCGCCGGTCGAGCGCGATCGCCGCCGCCTCGCGCTGGATGGTGCGCGGGCGGGCGAAAGCGCCGCGCGCGCGGCGCGCGCCGAAGCGCAGTCCGCCATTGCGGAAGCCGATGCCCAGATCGCACGGCTGCAAGCCGTGCTCAACGACACGACCGTGCGCGCCCCGCTCGCGGGGCGCGTCGAATATCGCGTGGTCGAGGTCGGCACGGTGCTCCCGGCCGGCGGCCGCGTGGTGTCGATGCTCAATCCCGACGACATCTACTTCACGATTTTTCTGCCCGGCCCGCAGGCGGGCAAGCTCGCCATCGGCGCGGACGCCCGCATCGTGCTCGACGCGTTCCCTCGCGAGCCCATTGCCGCGCGCATCGGCTATGTGTCGGACGACGCGCAGTTCACGCCCAAGTATGTCGAAACCGATAGTGAGCGCGCGAAGCTCATGTACCGCGTGAAGCTCCAATTGCCGCTCGACGTTGCGCGCAAGCTGGCCTCGCGGCTGAAGGGCGGAATGACGGGCGAAGGCTATGTGCGCGTCGATCCGGCGCGCCCGTGGCCCGAAGCGCTCGCCGTACGCGGGAGCTAGTCGATGGCGCTTGTGGACGAAGTCGCAGAGCTTCGTAAGGATGGCGAAGCGATCCGCATCGCAGGCGTTTCGCACCAGTACGGTGCAACGCGTGCGCTCGACGGCGTCTCGCTGGTCCTGCCCGCGCGCACCACGATCGGCCTGATCGGCCCGGACGGCGTGGGCAAATCCACGCTGCTCGGTCTCATCGCCGGGGTCAAGCGCGTACAGCACGGCGAAGTGAGCGTGCTCGGCGCGGACCTGCGCGTGCGCGATGCGCGCGAGCGCGTGCTGCCGCGCGTTGCGTTCATGCCGCAAGGGCTGGGGCGCAATCTCTATCCGACTCTTTCGGTCTACGAAAACGTAGACTTCTTCGCACGGCTGTTCGGACTCGCCGAGGCCGAGCGCGCCCGTCGCATCGCCCGGCTGCTCGACGCGACGGGCCTCGCTCCCTTCCCCGGCCGGCCCGCCGGCAAGCTGTCCGGCGGCATGAAGCAGAAGCTGGGCCTGTGCTGCGCGCTCGTGCACAACCCCGACCTGCTGATTCTCGACGAGCCGACCACGGGCGTCGACCCGCTGTCGCGCCGGCAGTTCTGGACCCTCGTCGACGACCTGCGGCGCGAGCACGCGGGGATGAGCGTGATCGTGGCGACGGCCTACATGGAAGAGGCCCAGCGCTTCGAGCATCTGGTCGCAATGGACGACGGCCGCGTGCTGGTGAGCGACAGCACGGAAGCGGTGCTGCGCCGCGCGGGGACACCGAACCTCGAAGCCGCCTATGTCGCGCTCCTGCCGCAGCAAAAGCGCGGGGATGCGGGCAAGCTGGTCATTGCGCCGCGCGAGCCCGTTGCGGGCCCCCCCGCGATCGAGGCTGTCGGGCTCACGCGGCGCTTCGGCTCGTTCGTCGCCGTCGATCACGTGAGCTTTCGCATCGAGCGCGCCGAAATTTTCGGCTTTCTCGGCTCGAATGGCTGCGGCAAGACGACTACGATGAAAATGCTGACCGGCCTGCTGGACGCGACCGAAGGCACGGCCACATTGCTCGGCAAGCCCGTGAAGGCCACCGACATGAGCACGCGCGTGAAAGTGGGCTACATGTCGCAGTCGTTCTCGCTGTACGAGGAGCTGAGCGTGCGCCAGAACCTCGAACTGCACGCGAAGCTCTACCGCATGGAGGGCGAGCGCGCGCAAGGCGCAGTCGCTCGCTCGCTCGAGGACTTCGAACTCGCGCCGTATGGCGATGAGCGCCCGGCCGGCCTTTCGCTCGGCATCCGCCAGCGGCTGCAACTGGCCGCCGCCTGCCTGCACGGGCCGGAAGTGCTGATTCTCGACGAGCCTACTTCGGGCGTCGATCCCGGTGCGCGCGACATGTTCTGGCGGCATCTGGCCAGGCTGTCGCGCGAAGCGCACGTGACCATTTTCATCTCCACGCACTTCATGAACGAAGCCGCTCGCTGCGATCGCATCTCATTCATGCATCGCGGACGCGTGCTCGCGGTCGGCACGCCCGAGGCGCTGCGCGAGGCGCGCCACGCGGCGACGCTGGAAGATGCGTTCGTCGCCTGGCTCGAAGACGCGCAGCGCGACGAAGCGCAATCCAACGGCATGGCGAAGGGCGCCGCTGCGTGCGCGCCGATCCCCGATGCAGGGAAGGCGGCCAAAGCGCCCCGGCGCGCGTCCATGATGGCCGGCGCGCTTGCCGCCGTGCCGCCGCTCGCGCGCATCTGGGCATTCACGCGCCGCGAAACGCTCGAACTCGCGCGCGACCGGCTGCGTCTCGCGTTCGCGCTGCTAGGCCCGATCGTGCTGCTGCTCGCCGCTGCATGGAGCGTCTCGTTCGACGTGGACAACGTGCGCTTCGCTACACTCGACCGCGATCGCACCGTGGCGAGCCGCGAACTAGTCGAACAGTTCGCGGGCTCGCACTATTTCGTGCCGTCCGGCGAGGCGCGCAGCGACGACGACGCGGGACGCCTCTTGCAGGCCGCCGACGCGCAGCTGGTGGTCGAGATTCCACCGGACTTCGGCCGCGACCTGCTGGCCGGCCGCCGCCCGGAACTCGCCTTCTACGTGGACGGATCGAGCCCGTTTCCGGGCGCGACGATCGACACCTACGTGAACGCCGTGCTGCTGCGCTACGTGAGCACGCAGATGGCGCGCGCGCCCGTCGCGCAGCCCGCGCTGCCGATGAGCGTCGAAACCCGTTTCGTCTACAACGAAACGTTCCGAAGCATCTACGCCATCACGCCGGGCATCATCATGCTCGCGCTGATCCTCATTCCCACCATGCTGACCGCGCTCGGCGTCGTGCGGGAAAAGGAAATGGGCTCGATCACGAACCTCTACGCTTCGCCTGCGAGCGTGGGGGAGTATCTGCTCGGCAAGCAGATACCGTATGCGGCGCTCGCGATGCTGAGCTATCTGCTGCTGGTCGTGCTGACCGTGACGGTGCTGCGCGTGCCGCTCAAGGGCTCCTTCGTCGCGCTGTCCATCGGCGCGCTGCTGTTCGTTCTGGCCGCCACGGGGCTGGGCCTGCTCGTTTCGACGTTCGTTCGCTCGCAGGTCGCAGCGATCTTCGGCACGGCGATTCTCTGCCTCATTCCCTCCGTGAACTTCTCGGGGCTGCTCTACCCGGTTTCCACGCTCACTGGCACCAGCTACTGGGCCGGCGTCGGCTTTCCCTCTTCGTGGTTCCAGCTCGTGAGCCTCGGCAGCTTCACGAAAGGGCTTGGCATGGCGAGCTTCGGCACGATGTATGTTGCACTGCTCGGCTTCGCGCTTGCCTATCTGTTCGGCGCGTGGTGCCTGCTGCCGAAGCAGGAGGCATAGTCGATGCTGCAATGGTTCAGAAACGTCGCCCGGCTTGCGCACAAGGAGATCTTCAGCCTGTTCGGCGACGCCACGCTGATGGCGCTGATCGTGTTCGCCTTTACGTTCGCCGTGTACTCGGTCGCCAAAGGCATCAAGGCCGAAGTCTCGAACGCGTCGGTCGCCATCGTCGACGCCGACCATTCGGAGCTTTCGCGGCAACTGCGCGCGGCGATCCAGCCGCCCTACTTCAAGCCGCCCGTGGACGTCGAGCGGCGCGACATCGACGCGGCGCTCGATCGCGGCACCTACATCTTCGCGATCGAAATTCCGCCGCGCTTCGAAGCCGACGTGCTTGCTGGCCGCGCGCCGAGCGTGCAGGTGCTCGTCGATGCGACGGCGATGACCCAGGCGGGGCTCGGCACCGCGTATCTCCAGCAGATCTTCGTCGCCGAAACGCTCGCGTTCCTGCACACCCGCAACGCGCAGGCGCAATTGCCCGCGCACGCGGTGGTGCATGTGCTGTTCAACCCGAACACCGAATCGTACTGGTTCACCTCCAGCATGCAGATCGTCGTGAACATCACGGTGCTCTCGATCATTCTCGTAGGCGCGGCCGTGATCCGCGAGCGCGAGCACGGCACGATCGAGCATCTGCTCGTGATGCCCGTGCGCGCAAGCGAGATCGCCGTCGCGAAGATCCTCGCGAACGGACTCGTCATTTTTGTCGTGTCGCTGCTCTCGCTCGTGCTCGTCGTCAATCTGTGGCTGCGCGTGCCGCTACAGGGCTCGCTCGGGCTTTTCGCGCTCAGCACCGCGCTGTACCTCTTTTCCGTCACGGCGCTCGGCATGTGGCTCGCCACGCTCGCGCCCGCCATGCCCCAGTTCGGACTGCTTGCGGTGCCGACCTACGCGGTCGCGTATCTGCTCTCCGGCGCAGCCACGCCGGTGCAAAGCATGCCGGTCGCGATGCAGCCGTTCGTGAAGCTGCTTCCGACCACCCAGTTCGTGTCGTTGACCCAGGCCATCCTGTTTCGGGGCGCAGGCCTCGACATCGTGTGGCCGCAGCTCACGGGCGTGAGCGCCGCGGGCGCCCTTTTTCTGCTGCTCGCGCTCGCACGCTTTCGCTCCATGCTCGCGCAACAAGGCTGAACCGCGATGATCCATCCACGTCATCCCTCGCCCCCTTCCATGACCCTGCACGCCTGCGCGCTGTGCCTCGCCGCTGCGCTTGCGGGCTGCACCTCGCTCGTCGAGGTGGACGTGCCGCCGCAGCGCGACGTTCCCGCCGCATTCTCGCAAGTGCCGCCCGCGCACGATGCTTCAGCCGATCTCTCGAACTGGTGGCGGACGTGGCAAGACCCCGAGTTGAGCGCCTATGTCGAGGCCGCCCTGCGCGCGAACGACGACCTGCGCACAGCGCAGGCGCGCGTGCGCGAGGCGCGCGCGATCGCCGCGATGGCCGATTCGGCGCGCTACCCTTCGCTGTCCGCGCAGGCGGGAGCCGCGCACGGGTTCGGCAATCTGCGCGATCCGTCCAGCGCCCCCGACGATTCGCCGGACCTCGATGCGTGGGCGGGCGGCGTGAGCGCGATTTGGGAAGTGGACGTGTTCGGACGCCGCGCGAGCGACGCCGAAGCCGCCTCCGCGATGGCCGACGCGGCGCAGGAGCAACTGCGCGGGGCACGCATCGCGATCGCCGGCGAAGTCGCGCAAAACTACCTCGCGGCGCGCGGGCTGCAACGGCGGCTCGCGGTGCTCGATCGCAGTCTCGACACGCTGCGCGCACTGCGAAACTACGCCGGCGCGCGCTTCGCGGCCGGTCAGGCGACGCGCTACGACCTGGGCCGCGTGGACGACCAGATCGCCCGCCAGGAAGCGCAGCGGCCGCTCCTCGTGAGCGAGATCGCCGTGCGCGAACGGCGTCTTGCGGTACTCACGGGCCGCGCCGCGCAAGACGCCATGCCGCTCGGCACGCCCGGTGCACTGGAAGTTCCGGCCCTGCCCGCAGGCGAGGTGCCGTCTTCCGTGCTCGAACGCCGTCCCGACGTGCGGGCGAGCGCGGCGCTCGTGCGCGCGCAGGCGGCCCGGCTCGGCAGCGCGAAGGCCGATCTCTTTCCGCGCTTCTATCTCTCGTTCATCGGCCTCGACGGCCATATCCATCTCGACGGATTGCCGGGCTTGTCGGGCGCCGGGGGGCTCATCGGCGTGGGCGCGGATCTGCCGATCTTCAATGCGGGACGCCTGCGCGCCAACGTCGCCGCGAACGATGCGCGCTTGCAGGCGGCGCTCGCGCAGCATGACAAGGCGCTGCTTCAAACGCTCGAAGAAGTGGATGACGCGTACGGTCTGCGCCACGGCTTCGACGCGCGCAGCGCGCGGCTCGACGCGTCGCTCGACCTCGCGCGGCGCAATGCGCAGAGCGCACGGCAGTTGTACGAAGGCGGACAGCGCACGCTCGAGGACGTGCTCAATGCGCGTATCGACGCGTTGCAGCGCGAGGACGCGCTGGCGCAGGCGCAAACGGACGCTGCGCTGGCCACGGTCAAGCTGTATCTCGCGCTGGGCGGAGGCTGGGCAGAAGGCGACGACGCGATTGCCGCCGCGACGGGTGGGGCCGATGTGCCTGATTGATGTGGGCGCGTGAGGTCTGCGTGCGGAGCCACTCCAGCCGCTTCCTTCGTTCGTTGCACATGCGCCGTCACTGGACGTTGGCGCTGGCGAAGCACGCAGCCTGTCGGCACGACAGACAGGAGGCAATCAGGCTCTTTTCCGATCGAAAGCGATGCAGGCGATCTGGCTCGCACGGCCCCGTGTAAAGAACCGTGCGAGAAGCGGGGAGCCGCGCTTTAGAAGCCGTGAATCAGCGCGATGCGATACAGCATCTGGTTCTGCCCCGAAGAGACGTCCGCCGAGCCGGGAATGTTCGCGTAGTCGAACTGCGTGCCCGTGTTCGCGGACACGGCCCGCTGGTACGCACCTTCGAGATACACGGACGTACGCGCCGAAAGGTCGTAATTGAGCTTCAGGCTCAGTTGATGCCACTTCGGATTGTAGCTGCCGGTGCTCGCTGTCAAGTGAGCCTGCGTGTACGTGTAAGCGCCACCCAGGTAGAGCGCGTGCGTGAAGTGGTACAGCGCGCTCACTTCGAAGTTGTCGAACTTCCACGCGTGCCATACGCCGCCGGCCGGCTGCGTGTTGCCGCCATCGGAGGTGAAGTAAGCGTTGGCGGTGGGATCGTAGACATCCACGTGCGAATACGCGAAACCGAGCAGCCAGTTGGAGAACGTGTAGTTCACGCCCACGCCGATATTCTGTTGCGATCTCGCGTTGAACGTGTTGTCGCTCGTGACGGCGCCCGACGGATTCGCGTCCGCGGTCGTTGCGCTGGTCGCATTGTTCATCTTCAGGTACGAAGCGGCGAGCGAAAGACCGCCATTGACGTATTGCGCGCCGAAGCCATAAAGGCGGTTATTCGAAAATCCGCCAGCCTCGTTGCTGAAACCATACATCGCTTCGCCCGTGAAGCCGCGATACGTGGGCGACACGTACTTGACCGAGTTGTTGACCCGGAACGAGTAGTCGGTGTTGTCGTTGTCGTACGGGTGCGCAAAGATGTAGCCGGTCCAGTTGCCGTTGGCCGTCATCGGCGAGAACATGTCCACGCTCGGATCGTACTGGCGGCCAAGCGTCAGCGCGCCGAATCGATCGGACGAAAGGCCGACCCAGGCCTGGCGGCCGAACTGGCGGCCACCCTGCCCGTTATGGCCCGTGTTCACGTCGAAGCCATTTTCCAGCTGGAACTGCGCGCGCACGCCGCCACCGAGATCTTCCGTGCCTTTCAAGCCCCAACGGCTCCCGTAGTCGTAGCCGCTCTCCAGCTGCCACGCCGAGTTGCCCCGCGCGTTGCTCGTGAAGTTGAGCCCGTCTTCGATCTTCCCATAGAGCGTGACACTGCTCTGCGCGTAGGCCGCACTGCTGCCGATCAGTGTCACGAGCAGGCATCCCCCCAGCTTTGCATTCAATTCTGTTCTCCCGTCGATGCGAAATCGCGGCATTCGCCGCCCCCGTTCCGCTTATGCGCCCAGCCGGTCGAACCGGAGGCCGATAAGCGTGTTGCATTGCAGGAGGGGAGTTTCAAACATCGAAATTTTGCGACTAAGTGCCATTTCTGGAATGCACTTTTCCAGACCCGGGCGGAATCGACGCGGCGGGCGCGGCCGCCGGACGCAGGGCTCGCCACGCGGGCCGCGCACGCCGCACTATGCAGAAATGCGCGCGGTTGGCGTCGAAAACGGTCAAGACGGACCGTTATTGGCTTCCTACATTCGCCTTCAGTCGCCTCTGGCAATCGCCCCGGCGCTTAACCATTCGGAGCGATTCGGTCGACACCACGCCTGTTTACAAGGAGCCCACACGCAATACAAACAAGAGCCGTGAACCGGCCGCCTGGCTCGCGCTTGCAGCGAGAGATGCGGGCGAGCCTGGCCGGTATGCACGCCACAGCAGTGAACCCATGCTTGCCGACAAAGGAAACACCATGCGTTTTGCGAAGACTCTTACCCCCAT
>NZ_QEOL01000044.1 GCF_003096715.1 Paraburkholderia silvatlantica | reverse complement strand
ACACCGGCATGATCATGAAGAGACCGAGCATGCGCAGCGCGAAGATCGCCGCGAGCGAGACGGTCGCGCGCAACTCGGGCGCGCTCATGCGTGAGCGGGATGTGGGCGAGGTGGACGTTGCGCGCATATGAACGATCAAAAAAAAACCCAGCGGACGCTGGGTGAAATGAGTTGCCGCTCCTGCCACGGACGGCAACCGGACGTTTCCGTCCGACAAGCTGAGGACACAACAATGTCATGGGATCACGCACACTGCTCACTGAAAGCATACTGCAATGATAGGTCACGGCATGACATTTCGCCAAATTTAGCCGGGAAAACTTAAGCGAAACTTAAACCGTTGAACCTGAAGGCTGCCTGGGTGAATACAAGGCGTCGCGGCGTTGCCGGGGGCGAAATACGGTGGCGGTCCAGGAAATTTATGTCTAGACTGGACCGCGAAATCCGAGTATTGATGCTTCGCGCTTCAACCTGGTTCCGGAGCCCGTCATGAGCCTGAATCGATCGTTTATCGCCATCCTGCTGCTTGCGCTGCTGGCGGGTTGTCACTCGGCAACGAAGGCGCCTGAATCGTCCGGCATGGCGAACATGAACGCAGCCACCTCGCAGCCGGTCACCGGATCGACCTCGACAATGGACGAGCTCAATAATCCGAACAGTCCGCTGGCGAAGCGCAGCGTGTACTTCGATTTCGACAGCTACACGGTCAAGGGCGACTATCTACAGTTGCTGCACGCGCACGCCGACTATTTGCGAAGCCATCCGGCGCAGCATGTGCTGATTCAGGGCAACACGGATGAACGGGGCACGGATGAGTACAACCTTGCGCTCGGCCAGCGCCGCTCGGAGGCTGTATTGCACGAACTCGAGACGCTCGGTGTGCCTGACTCCCAGCTCGAAGCGGTGAGCCTTGGCAAGGAGAAGCCGGTCGCCCAGGGGCACGATGAGGCGTCGTGGGCCCAGAACCGGCGCGCCGACCTGGTCTATCGCCACTAGCCGGCTGGCCAGTGTGGTCTTGCGCCTTCACCGGCGAGGATCGAGCGGGACCGGCCATGGCGGGCGCTATTCTCTCTCCTCCCTGAATGCCCAGCCAAAAGACTGCACCTCCGACTTGTGCAACGCGGCGAGCCTCAGCAGGCAGCGTTCGCCTTCCTGTGTGAGGTGTACCTGCACCTCACGGCGGTCGTGGGCGCTGGGCACGCGGACTACAAGTCCGGCCGCCTCGCAACGCGTGACGAGCGCCACGGTGCCATGCGACGACGCCTGCAGCCGTTCCGCGATCTCGCCTACGGTAGCCCAGTCGCGGTCGGGGAAGGCGCGTGTATGCAGCATCAGCATGTACTGAAGCGGCGTCACGCCCTCCGCGTGCGTGATTTCCTCCGACACCCGCAAAAATCGCCTGAGACGATACCGGAACTCCGAAAGCTCCTCGAGGTCGGCCCTCGTCACCTTTTCGGTCACTTTCCGGGGTTTCGGTGTCATAGGCCTGCCCGCATTCTTCGAGGTCCAGACGGGAAAAGATCACTATATGACATAAAATACAGGCGCATTCGAGTCGCTGTGCAAAACGTCATTGTAAGGGAGTTGCGGTAACGGCCGGTTTGCGTCGTGAACTCCCAGTCCGTTGCCGGACAGTGCCGCTACGAGATGCTGCAGGATACGAGATTCCGTCACCGCATTATGCAGCTACCAGCGCAAAAGTTTTGGCCCGGCCATCGCACCTATTGCTGAGACAAGACCCATTCCCGCTATGTACCAGATGCTCCAGAAGGCAGGGCTCATCTCCGGGCAGTGAAAGCAATACACCATCGTGGCGATGGAGCTAGCCAGTAAAGCGGCGGCAGCGCCGGCCAATCGCAGGTTGGTCGGTCCGAGTCCCTTTACAGCAAGGAATACCGTCACGAATCCCGGGATCGAGAGCAGCAAGATGTTGAACGGACACGACCGCCAGGAAATTCCCAGGATTAGCGACGAGCGGTCCTCTGGAGCGGCGGCGCCTACCAGCAATGCTCCCGCAACCCAGACCAGTACGACGGGTGCGCCGACGACCCACCATGCTCTACCCGCTTTAACGCCGGGCCGCGAGAGACGGCTGGTAGCGGCGAGTGCGCCGATCGAGATGCAGGCAGGTAGAGCGAACTTCGCCCAGAAGAGCCCGGTCTGCGCCGCAAACGACAAGTCGGGACGCAGACCATATACGCCCTTCATCAGCAGTAATGACCCGAGCGCTGCGACGAGTAGCGCCAGGGCGAACCGGCGCGCCGCTATGCCTGGGTCGACGGGATCTGCCCGCGTTGCGAGAAGGGTGACAAGTTCTTCGGTGTTCAAACGGTGCCTCTCACTCTGGCTGCAAGCGTTTTCAAGCCTCTGTGGACGCTGACCTTCACGGCGGATTCCGAAAGTCCAGTCAAGCGTGCTGCCTCCGCGACAGACAGTCCTTGTAGCTTGACATGCAAAATCGACATTTTTTGCCTGGTTGGCAGGTCCGCGAGCAACTTGCCGATATCTCGCCGCGCGTCGGCAGGCTCATCGTCGGCAGCCGCGAAAATATCCGCGTGGTCGTCGATCGAATCGGTCAGGGCATCCTTTCGTGCGCGTGCCCGGAAGAAGTCCATCAGCTTGTAACGCGCAATTGCGTGTACCCACGCCGTCAGCGGCTCACCAAGCCTGTATGTATGACGCGCATTATGCACGGCCAGGAGAATCTCCTGGACCAAATCCTCGACATCGTCATGAAAGTGAGGAAGTCGCTTGCGCAAATAAGCGCGAAGATGACGTGTCAACTCAGCGAGAAAGTCTCGATAGGCATCTGCGTCGCCTTCGAGGCTGGCCTTGAAGGCGGCTTTCAGACGATGTTCCGCGTTGTACAAAAGTCTTCTCCAGCGCTACAACGCTGAGTGATCGCGAACGGCTTGCGCGAACTGGGGTTTGAGAGCGGAGAAACGGCGCGCCAGCGCGCCCGGGTCTTCGCGGTTTCCTGCCTTTACGTTGCTCACCAGGATATCAATTCCGCCGGGCAGGCCGATGCCACTTGAGCCGCCGGTAATCAGGACTCGCTGCTGGGTGATTTTCATGACAGTGGTTCTGTGACAGTGAGTGCGAAGCCCGTTGGGATTTCCGCTGTCCATCAGACCTGCTGGGTTCGTCGCCCAGGCTATGACCGATGCCCCTTCTTGGTATCGACAGGCCGCAGTTCGTATGCGAGCCCGGTTTCTTCGAGGAAAAGCGCGATTTTTGCCGGATTAGGTGTTGGGTGAAAGTAGAAGTGGATCATGGCCTTTCAATACAATTACGCGGGCTGTCAGGATAAGTACGGTTGGTTTGCACATCGAGATTCGGCTTGCCAGTCGGAGAAACTGATTTTAGAGCAACTGCTTTAGAATAGCCGAACGATGTCGTACATGCAATTTCGGCCGATGGGCCATCAGAGGTGAGAAGAGGACAAAATGGCTCGACCGCGCGAGTTTGACGAACATGCCGTGCTTGACGCAGCGGTTCACCGCTTCTGGGTTCACGGATACGAAGCGACATCGGTGCGGGAGCTCGCGCAGAGCATGGGTATCACGGGAGCGAGTCTCTACAACGCATTCGGGGACAAGCGATCACTCTTTCGAAAGGCGCTGGCGCATTATGTTGCACAGAGCTTCGGCGATCGGGTATCCCGCTTCGAACATCTGCCACCGAAGGATGCGATCACTTCGTTCTTCCAGGAGATTGTCGAGCGCTCGATCTCCGATAAGGATCGGAAGGGGTGCCTGCTCGTCAATTCCGCTCTCGAGGTTGCGCCACACGACCCGGAGTTTCAAGAGACAATTGCCGGCGTGCTCGTGCAAGTCGAGGCGTTTTTTCGACGCTGTGTTCTGGCCGGGCAGCGCAGCGGCGAGATATCGGATCAGCAATCGGCGGACGATATTGCCCGGACGCTTTTGAGCATGTTGCTTGGAATTCGGGTCCTCGCGCGCGCCAGACCAGAGCGCGAGTTGCTCGACGGCTTGTTGCGACCCGTGTACGCATTGCTGAACAAGCCACGCTAAGCGATTTTTTGAACCGGGTGTAACCAGAACTCTGTTCGCAGCGAACTTGCTGTCGACGCAGCGGGCGTTTAGCCGCTGACAAGCGTATAAAGCCTTTAAGCAAAATTGCTCAATCAGGGTTCCCAGGATGGATTCCAAGTCGATTCACTTCTCATGCACACTTTGCGGAAAATGCTGTCATGATCTGCGGCTTCCACTAAGCCTGAGTGAGGCGGAAAGCTGGTTGATGGACGATGGTGAGCTTGAGATATTCGTAGAAGCAATCCCGTGGCCAGGCGAACCTCCAGGCGACAATTTGCAGGCCGCACACAAAAGGGGCCGATCGTTCCCCGCTATGTGCGGAGATCTTCCTATACGCATCATCGCGACTTTCGTGGCCTCGTTCAACGGGCCATGCCCGAATCTCCTCGACGATATGCGATGCGGTGCATACGAGAAACGGCCCAGAGTCTGCCGCATTTACCCGGCTGAGGTAAACCCGTCGCTCGAGTTGGTTCCTTCGACGAAATCTTGTCCACCAGACGCGTGGACCGCTGAAAAGCCGCTCTACCTGGCCAGTGGACGATTGATGGACGCGGCCACCGTTGAGCTGATAAAGCAGGCGCGCCTGGCAGACATTGTGGACGCTCCCAGAAAGGACGACATATGCAACGCGTTGGGACTGAGGCACTGTGCTCTCGCGAATGAAGGATTCTCGGTTTTCAAGGTCGATAGGGACGCGGCGTTGAACGCAATGGAGGAATCCCGGGCTCGCGTGGCCGGCGAAACTTCGGCGAGCCAGTGGACTTTCGTTTCCAACCAGCGAAGGAGTGTTGAGACGCTCAATTCAATCGATGCCCGGTGTATCTTTGCAAGCACCGACCCGGAAGCAACTTATAGCTATCTTGGTTTCCTTGAGGCTGCGCCTTGATACTCTGCAGCGCAGGTGCCTGACACGGAGATGTTCCATCGTCGGAATGGTTACCTGAACGTGACTAGCAAGCTCGAGACGGCACTGGCGATGATGACTCAACGCCGGCCGCATCGTCGTACTGCTGCACCGATCAACGTCGCTATGCGTGTTACCAGCGTAGACAGCGCGGCGCGATGACCGCGCCAACGGCGGTCGTGACGATGATTGCAAGCACGTACCAGACCCCCCAAAACGGTATTGCCATCTCCGAACAATACAGCGAGTAGACGAGCAAACCCTGTGCTCCGGCCAAAAGGCCTGAGCCCGCGCCGGCCAGTGCGAGATGTGTCGGCGCGAGTTGCTTCATCGCGAGCATCATTGCCGCAAGCGAAGGAAGCGACAGCAACACGATGCTTGCCGTCGTCGTGCGCCACGTCGTACCAAGCATCAATTGAAGACGATAGCCGGGTGGCGTTGCCAGCAGGATGCTGCCTGCGGAGAACAGCATCGTTGCGATAGGCAGTGCCACAGCGAACGAGGCGAGTTTGATCGGTGCGCCGGGACGGCCGAGTCGTTCCGCGAGCTTCATGGCGGTAGCGACGACGGCGAGCGGGAATGCGAGCCGCACCCAGAACATTGTCGTGAGAATCAGCTCGGGCATGTCGCTACGCACGCCGTATAGCGCGACAAGCAGGGCTGCGCTACCGGCCAGGCCACGGATCAGCGCGCGGTTGAGCAGCCTCGGCACTGCGTCATGCTCGACGGGCGAGGCCTCGCTCGCAAGCTGACTGACCAGATCTCGCGTCTTCATGACCGGTGCGCGCGGTCCCCAAGCAGGTAGTCGATCGATATTGCGCCAGGACCCCATGCGGCAATACCGAGCGCCATGGCCGCCCACGTGATGTGGATAGGCCAACCGTCCGGCACGGTCAGCTCGATGATACAGGTCATCAGCAGCAAGCCCGCGGCGGCGAAGCGCGTGCCGAGTCCGAGCACGAGCAGCACCGGGAACGACACTTCGCCACAGGCGGACAGGAACGCAAACACGGCCGGTGCGGGAAACGGATACGGGCCGCCCGGCAGATGGAGCTTGAACTCGTCCGTGAAGAGATAGATGGCCGTGTCGTTGAGCTGCAGGAATCCGTGCCATTTGAGGATGCCGGATTTCCAGAACGGCACGGCCAGTGCGAAGCGCAACACGAGCTGCACAAGCGTCGGCTGCGCGAGCCGTTCGATGAAGCGCCGTGCACGCCCGATTGTGTGCGCGAGGTTTGCCGGGAAGGGCAGCCTGGAGTCTTGCGGAGTCATTTGATCACTCCCAGTTGAACTGCGGTGAATACGCCGGACGCAATCATCGCGACGAGGTTGGCCGACAGGTCGAAGGCGTCGGTCTCCTCGAAGGCTGCCTGTGCGGCGGCGCCGAGTGGCACGCCTTCAATCAGCGCGGCAAGAAACGCGGCACCGCCTGCTGGCAGCCGCGAGACGATCACATCGCCGTCCGGCCGCGTAACAAGCGCGTCTTCAGCATCGCTCGAACGCAACGCAGTGATGGGGGCGTCCGCCCGGTTCATGGCGAAGATTGCGACGGCTGGATAACGCGAGCGCACGATGCGTGCGGCGGGATGTGCGACGAAGCGAACGTGCGCGAGAGAACCTGAGTCGATACTCGCGAACGCGTCGGCCTCGAGCGGCGCGACATCCGCAGCGTGATACGCATCAAGCCATGCACGCTCGATGCGTGCTGTATCGGCGAGCCAGGGCATATCGCGCGCGTACTCGTATCTTTCAATGAACGATGGAAAATCGCGGCCGTACTCGAAGAGCAATGGCGAAGCCGGCGGCGTGGCGCGCACGTGAAACCGCGCCATCGCGCGGAAAAACTCGATACCCGTGATGCGCTGCACGGCCGGATAGATTGCGGCTAGCGCGTCGATGAGGCTAACCGTGACGTTGTTGCGATAGACGTTGTAGCGTCTGACGACGCCTTTTCCGTATGTCGCCACGACACCTTCTGGCGCGGCCAGGTCGGGATTCATCAGTCCCGGCGCAAAACGGGAAGCGTAGTCGCTCCCGTGTTGTTCATGCACCATGGCAGGCTCGCGCAGGAGGAGGTACATCGGATCCCGGTTCGAATTGGGACGCGCACCCGGCCATAATCTGCCGGGCAGCGTGCGCTTGAGCGCGCAGTTCCGGCCATGAAGGCAACTGGCTATCCCATTCGATCAACGTCGGCAGCGGTCCGGTACGCGCGATTACGTCGCGGTAGAGCGCCCAAACTGGGGCGGCGACTTCGCGGTCGTGGCTGTCGATGAGCAAAGGTGCGAGCTCGTCGTCCTGCTGGTCGCTATGACCGGCCAGGTGAATCTCGCCAACGTGTTCGAGCGGGAAGTCCGCCAGGTAAGTGCTCGCCGAATAGCCGTGGTTTGTCGCCGAAACGAAGACGTTGTTGACGTCAAGCAGCAGCCCGCAGCCCGTGCGCTGGGCGACAGCGCGGATGAATTGCGTCTCGCTCATCGTAGACGAGGCAAAGGCCACGTACGTCGACGGATTCTCGAGCAGCATCGTGCGTCCAATGGCTTCCTGCACCTGATCGATGTGCTGGCAGACTTTATCGAGCGTCGCCTTTGTGTATGGCAGCGGCAGCAGGTCGTTGAAGAATGTGCCGCCGTGCGACGACCACGCGAGATGCTCGGAGACGAGCGCGGGTTCGTAGCGCATGACCAGCTCGCGAAAACGCGCGAGATGGAGGGTGTCCAGTTCACCCGGGCCGCCGATCGACATGCACACACCGTGCAGCGAAACCGGATAGCGCTCGCGAATCGCTTTCAGGGCGCGGTGAGGCGCGCCGCCCGCGCCCATATAGTTCTCGGCGTGCACTTCAAAGAAGCTGTCTTGCAGCCCGTCGTCGAGGATCGCCGTGAGGTGTTCGTGCTTGAAGCTGGTGCCAGCGAGCCAGGCCGTACCGGGCGTTGCGTGGCCGGGACGGCCGGACAAATGGGCCGCTGCTGATCGAGTGGAAGCGTTCATGGCCGTCCCGCTTTTTCTCTCGTCGTGGTCAGGACTTGATCGGCGTAAGCGAGCCGTGACCGCCGCCCGGCACCTGGATGCTCGTGCACGTGCCGCCCTGGACGAATTTCCACGAGTTGCCCTGGAAATCCATCGCCGACGTACCCTGGCAGGTCGTGCCGGGACCCGCGGCGCAGTCGTTTTGTCCCTTCAGTGCGACGCCGTAGCACTTTTCCTTATGCGCGGCGATGGCGGCGCTTTCTTCCGCCTTCGTGAGCGGCGCGGCGTGAGCGACCGAAGCGAGCAGGCTTGCAACGGCGCCGGCGAGAAGGGCGGAACTGACAGTAGTCTTTGCGGACATGAGTGTTCTCCAGTAGTTGGGATGGAAGTATCCGTCGCGGATACACACGCTAATTCGCGGGATGCCGGGCGCCGGTTACATCGATTGGGAATTTTTCTGCTTGAGCTTGCGTTGAGCGCGCAGTGATGAAAAGAAAATTGCCGGCACGAGTTGCCGCGTAAGTTCGTTCCGAAAAAGAAGCTGAGAGCTGTAACCGGATGGCGCAACCGAGCGAAATAACAAGGAGTGCAGCGACTGCTCGCGTCATGGCATGGCCGGACAGGCCGCCCATTCGCCCATTCGCCCATTGATCGGCGGTCTTGATGAATCGATAAAGAATCGCTGATTCCCCGCTCAGGGGTGCTTGTTTACACTACTCGCGCAGGCCGGCCGTGTCGTGCCGGTATCTGTATCGCGTTCGGATTGCTATTGCTTCTTTGCATCGCGCTCCGGCGCGGGCTGATGAGGCGTGGCAAGCAGGAGGCGATGATGGACAGCGTCAATCTGGAAGTGCTCGGCGCATGCACGCGCTGGCTCGGCGCAGGGCACCGCGTGTTGCTCGTGACAGTAGTGAAAACGTGGGGCTCGTCGCCCCGGCCGGAAGGCTCGATGCTCGTCGTGCGCGACGACGGCGTGGTGAGCGGCTCCGTGTCGGGCGGCTGCATCGAAGACGATCTGATCGAAGGCGTGCGTCAGCATGGCGTGATTCAGGGGCGGCCGCAGTCGGTCCGTTACGGCATCAGCGCCGATGAGGCACATCGCTTCGGACTGCCATGCGGCGGCACCATTGAACTCGTGCTGGAGCCTCTGGCCGGCACCGAAGACGCCGGGGGCATCGCTGCGCTGTGCCAGCGCGTGGAGGCGGGCGAACTGGTGGCCCGCACGCTAGATATGGCGAGCGGCTCAGCCACACTGACAGCGGCACGTGCAACTGAAGGCGTGCTGTTCGACGGTAAGCGCTTCATCACAATTCACGGCCCGCGTTACCGCATGCTTGTGATCGGCGCGGGGCAGCTCTCGCGCTATCTATGTCCGATTGCGACCGGTCTCGACTATCACGTGACGGTTTGCGATCCGCGCGAGGAATACACGGACGTCTGGGATGTGCCTGGCACTGCGCTCGTGCGCACCATGCCGGATGACACCGTGCTCGACATGCGCCTCGACGAGCGTTGCGCCGTCATCGCGCTCACGCACGACCCCAAACTTGACGACCTCGCGCTGATGGAGGCGCTCAAAACGCCCGCGTTTTACGTGGGCGCGCTGGGTTCGCGGCGCAACAACGCGGCGCGGCGCGAGCGGCTCAGGGAATTCGATCTGGGCGACGCCGAGCTCGCGCGTCTTCACGGACCGGTGGGTATCTACATTGGCAGCCGCACACCGCCGGAAATTGCCATTTCGATCCTCGCAGAAGTCACAGCCGCGAAGAACGGCGTCTCGCTGCCGACCCTTCTGCAGGTGGAAGGCGCGAAGGCCGCGCGCGAAATCGCCGCTTCGGCCGGGTCGCTTTGCTTCGCGTGATTCATGAGGCACGGGCGCCTCAGTCTTCTTCGATATCGATGAGACCCGTCGGATCTTCCTTCGCGGCCGCGGTGAACAACGTGGTGAACTGGTCGAGCGTGGCCATCGTGTCGCGCCCGGTGCGCGTGATGCGATAGAACGAGAGCGGCACTTCGGGGCGCAGCGCGTCGATACGTACGCGATAGCGGTAGCAGATGTGCTCGCAGAACTGCGGCATGACCGCCGTGCCGAGGCCTTCCTGCGCCATCGCGATGGCCGTTTGCAGGTGACCGACGACGATGCGGCGGCTCACGGTCACATCTTCCTTCGACAGCGTTGCCTCGATGAGCCGCTGCAGCGGATTGTCCTTTGGCAGCGTGATGAGCGGCTGGTTTTCGAGCGCCGTCCAGCGAATGCCCGAGCCCCGGCGCGGCGCGCCTTCGTCGGTACTGGACACGGCTACGAGGCGCGTGGGAAAGAGCGGCACGCGGTCGATGCCGGAAATCTGCGAGAAGAAAACGCCGAACGCGGCGTCGAGATGACCTTCCTCGACCATCTGGAGCAGCTCGGTCGGGTTCCGGTCCACGAGTTCGATATGCGAAGCCGGGTAGACTTCGGCAAAGCGCGTGAGCACGGGCGGCATGAGGCTCGCGGCGATCATCGGCGTGCAGCCGATCAGCAGCGACGACTGCTTTTGGCGGCCGAGTTCGTTGAGTTCGATCACCGACTTTTCGAGCGACTCGACGATAGCCATGGCCGTGGGGTAGAACACTCGCCCGGCGTCGGTGAGGGAAACCGTGCGTGTGGTGCGTTCCAGCAGCCGGCAATTCAATTGCGTTTCGAGTTCGCGGATGATTGCGGAGAGCGCCGCCTGGCTCAGATGCATGCTCTGCGCGGTCTTCGTGAAGCTCGATGCGTTCGCGACGCCGAGGAAAACCTTGAGTTGTTTTAGGGACAGATTCATCGACGACGGCTCTACGTGGATGGTGCTGGAGTTCGGGCTCGGGGCAAGCTCGATTCTATCCCGTCTGCCACGGCGACTGCCGCACGTCCGGAAGGGCGTGCGCGGCAGTCGCGCGCAAAGGAGGCCTCACGCGAATGCGTAACGGCCTTCTTCGTCACGTGCCAGCGTGCGGCGTTGCGCGACGTCTTCGAGCCAGCGCACCACATCGCGGCCGTCGCGCGTGCCGGTCGCGGCCATCAGCTCCGAGAAGCGCTTCGGCCCGTGTTCCAGGGCCGCTTCGAGCGAGTCGAAACGCGCGCCGCGATAGACGGGCGGCGTCGGCACGCGATGCTCGAGATCGCGCTCGGCGCCGGGCGACAGCAGGGGCAGCGTGAGATCGAAACCGGCCTTCGCCGTTTTCGCCGCGCCAAGCAGCGACGGGTCCAGCGGCATCGCGCGCAGGCTGTCCTGAAGCACGAGGTCGCGGTCCGCCTGAAAGCGCGTGGCGAGCGCCCAGTCCATCTGCTCGTCGGAGAAGACGTCGATGTCGGGATCGACGACGAAAACGTGCTTGACGTTCGCGAGCGAGGCGAATACGGCCGCAATGGCGTTGCGCGCCTCGCCCGGCACGCGCTGCTGCATGGCGATACGCACATTGAACATGCCGCCCGTCGCCGGGTTCGCATAGACGGCCTTCACCTCGCGCACAGCCGTTTCCAGCGCGCGCCACACCGTCACTTCGGTGCGCAGCGCGGCGAGCTGCGCGGTGTCGGTGCACGCCATCGAGCGGCCGCCGATCGTGCAGGTCTGGAACACGGCGTCGCGCCGGTGGGTGATCGCCGTCAGATGGAATAGCGGATTGGTTTTCACGCCGCCGTAGTAGCCGAGAAACTCTCCGTATGGGCCTTCGGGTTCGGCGTGGCCGCGCTCGTCGAGATAGCCTTCGAGGATGAATTCGGCGTCGGCAGGGACGAGCAGGTCGTTCGTTATGCACTTGACTACGCCCATCGCTTCGCCGCGCAGCGACGCGACCAGCTCCAGCTCATCGGCGGGAATGCGCATGGTGGCGCCGACGTGGTCGACCGGATGCGTGCCGACAGCGAAGGCGATCGGCGTGCGCTCGCCTCGTTTGGCATGACCGATTGCAATGGCGCGCAGGTCCGAAGGCGCGACTAGATCGATGCCGGCCGTGCGACGGCCGCGCAGCATCAGGCGGCGAATGCCGACGTTAGTCCAGCCCGTGTCGGGATCGACGGCGAAGTCGATAGACGCGGAGATATACGGCGCACCGTCCAGATCGTGCTGGAGATGCACGGGCAGGGCGGTGAAGTCGCACGCGTCGCCGGTCAGCACGACTTGCTGCACGGGTGCTTCCTCACGGCTCACTTCCACGAGCTTACCCTTCACGCGCAACCGTTCGCGCACGGTATCGAGCAGGCTCTGCGGCGTCGTGCCGAACGCGAGAGCAAGCCGCGAGCGGCTCGCTGCGACGCTGCCCGCGAGCGAGATCGCGCCGCCGGACGGACGGGCAAACCATACGGCGCGCGGGTTGCCTTCCATGAGCGCGGCGACGTCAGCCAGTTCGACACTTTCTTCGTGGCGTTCAAGTTCGGTTTCGTCGAGCGATTCGAGGAAGCGGCGCAGGCGGAAGCGTTCGAGGTCGGGCGCGCTCGCGCCTTCAGCGGTGGAGGGAATGGCGGTCTTGGGTCTCAATCTGGGTTCCTCGCGCATTGGAACTGCGCAGTGTTTGTCATGCTGGAAACGACGCGAGAGGCGAAGTCAGAAGCGTGCGGACAGCGCCGTGGCCGCAAGATGCGCAGCGAAGCCGCTCGCGCCGCTCGCCGGCATTTCGGGCGCGAGATGCAGGAACTGCTTGACCGCGCGCAGCGTGACCGCGCTGCAGCCAAGCAGCGTATCCGCGAGCGCGTCCGCTTCGGCGTTGAGGCTTGCAGCGGGCACGACGCGGCTGACGAGCCCCGCATGCAACGCCTCGGTTGCCGAAAGCTTCTGGCGGCTCAGCACCATATGCGCGACGGTCTTCACGGGCACGCGGCCGATGAGCGCGGACATCACGAGCGTCGGTGGAATGTCGCGTTCCATTTCGTGGATCTGGAACACAGCGTCGTCCGATGCGAGCGCGATGTCACAGACGCCGGCGAGCGCGCAGCCTACCCCGAGTGCCTCTCCGCGCACGACCGACACCACCGGCACACGCACGGCCTTGAGCGCGTCGTAGAGCGCGAGCGGCGGCGCCGTGACGACGCGGCGCAGGGTTTCTGCCGACGGCTTCGCGTCCTTCGGCGGCATCGGCGACTGGCGGCCCTTGCAGAAGTCGGGGCCGCTCGAGAGGATGCGCACGAGCTTGACGTCATCATCGAGCGTGGTGACGGTGTCGATGATCGATTCGCTCATTGCGGCGTCGATCAGGTTGCCGTTCTCGGGACGATTGAGCTCGATGTCGACGAGCGGGCCGTTGCGTTCGACCGCAACATGAGGGCTGGGCATACTTGTCTCCTTCGTACAGGCGTGTGAGTGCAATCGGTCAAGCCGCGTCGCGGTGGATGTATTCCCACACCACCTTCGGCGTGGCAGGCATCGCAAGCTCGTCGGTGCCGAATGCCTTGAGGGCGTCGGCGAGTGCGTTGAAGATCGTCGCCGTGGCCGGCGTGATGCCGCTCTCGCCGCCGCCTTTCACGCGTAGCGGATTGCCGTGGGTGGGGTCTTCCGTGAGTTCGAGGTTGAGTGCGGGAATCACGCCGGCGCGCGGCATGCCGTAATCCATGTAAGAACCGGTCAGCACCTGCCCCGTCTCGCGGTCGAGATAACAGGTTTCCGAGAGCGCCTGGCCAATGCCCTGCGCGAGACCGCCGTGCACCTGGCCTTCGACGATCAGCGGATTGATCGGCTGGCCGACGTCGTCAACGGACGTGTAGTTGACGAGCGTGACCACGCCGGTGTCCGGATCGACTTCGAGTTCGCATATCGCAGCGCCAGTCGGGTGGGCGGGCACGCGTGTGTTGACCTCGGCCTCGGCGTACAGCTTGCGCTGCGTCGGGTCGCCAGGCAGGCCATCGCGCGCGATGTGCGCGGCGACGTCGAACAGTCCGATGCGACGCTCCGAGCCTGTGTCTGCGAACTCGCCGCCGGCGAACGTGACGCGCTGCGGCGACACGTCGAACAGCGAGGCCGCAACCTGCTTGCCGGTCGCGACGATCTGGGCGGCGGTATCGACGAGCAACATGCCTCCGAGACGCATCGACCGGTCCGAATGGCTGCCGCCGCCCACGCTGACGAACGCGGTGTCGCCTGTACGCAGTGTGATCGAGGCAATCGTCACACCGAGATGCTGGGCGATGACCTGCGCAAACGTCGTTTCATGGCCCTGGCCGGTGGACTGTGTGCCGGACACGATATCGACGCGGCCTTCAGGCAGCACCGTTAGCTCGATGCGCTCGCGCGGCGCGCCGACCGGCGACTCGATGTAGTTCGCCACGCCAATCCCGCGCAGCTTGCCGTTCGCACGCGCGGCGGCGCGGCGTTCCTCAAAGCTGTCCCACTCGGCGAGTTCGAGTGCGCGCGCCATGTTGCGAGCGAATGCTCCGCTGTCGTACGTCAGGCCCATCGGGCTGCGGTACGGCAGCTTCTCGTGCGCGACGATGTTGCGGCGGCGAATTTCCGCGCGGTCGAGACCGAGTTCGGCCGCCGCGAGGTCGAGCATCCGCTCCATCACGTGGTGCGCCTCCGGGCGCCCCGCACCGCGATACGGCGCGGTCGGCACGGTGTTCGTCAGCACCGCGCTGATGTGAACGGCGGCGACGGGCACGTCGTAGACGGTCGTCATGATGCGCGTGCCGTTCGACATCGGCACGTACGACACGGTATGGGCGCCGACGTTGCCGATCCATTCGTTGTCGATGGCCAGAAT
The DNA here is from genome assembly GCF_003096715.1 of Paraburkholderia silvatlantica. GTDB lineage: Bacteria > Pseudomonadota > Gammaproteobacteria > Burkholderiales > Burkholderiaceae > Paraburkholderia > Paraburkholderia silvatlantica. Next base: position 19,105 of record NZ_QEOL01000044.1, on the reverse strand, counting down.
GCGGCCGTCCTTCGAGAAGCCGAACGTAGCACGGATGATCTGGTCGCGGCCCTGATAGTCGGACAGGAACGCTTCGCTGCGGTCGCTCGTCCATTTGACGGCGCGGCCGAGGCGGCGCGCGGCCCAGACGACGGCGAGCTGCTCGACATAGATGAACGAACGCGGGCCGAAACCGCCACCCGTGTCGGGACACACCACACGCACTTGCGAGGGCGGCACCTTGAGCGCAGCGGCGAGGCACAGCTTCTGGCGCACCGCGCCCTGGCTGCCCGAAATCAGCGTATAGACGCCGGTCGTATCGTCGTAAGTTCCGATCGCGCTGCGCGGCTCCATCTGGCAGTTCACGACGCGGCTGTGATGAAACTCGCGTGTGAGCACGAGCGGGGCCTCGGCGACGATGCTGCGCGCTGCGTTGCGCTCGCCGATCTGCGTCTGGAAGCAGAGGTTGTGCGCGGCGCCGTCCCACAGTTGCGGCGCGCCTTCCTGCATGGCGTCGGCGGCGTTGACTACGGCGTCGAGCACGTCGTAGTCGACTTCAATCATCTCACTCGCATTGCGCGCGGCGAGCGGCGTTTCCGCGATCACCATGGCAATGGGCTCGCCCACGTAGCGCACGCGGTCGATAGGCAGCGGAATATGCAGCTGATTGAAGATCTCGCCGGTGAGCGACGTGAGGAACGCCTTCCTGGTGGCGTCGACGGCATCGACAGGGTTGGGCACGTGATCGACGCCTTGATAACCGTCGTCGAGATAATCCTGCCCCACGAGCACTGCTATGACGCCGGGCGCCTCGCGCGCGGCCGCAACGTCGACCGAGAGCAGCGCGGCGTGTGCGTGCGGCGAGCGCAAAAAGGCCGCGTAGAGCTGGCCTTCGACTTGCAGGTCGTCGGTATATTGACCGTTGCCGGTCACGAAGCGCCGATCTTCGAGGCGCGGAAGCGGTTGGCCGATCATGGCTTGACCTCCTCCGTTGCGCGCTGGGCGAGCGCCGGATACATCTCATGGGCAGCGTGGCGCACCGCCTCGATGATATTCACGTAGCCCGTGCAACGGCAGATGTTGCCTTCGAGCGCGTGGCAGATGCTCGCGTCGTCGAGCTTTGGCGTGTCGCGAAGATGGAAGCCCACCGACATGATCATGCCAGGCGTACAAAATCCGCACTGCAAGCCGTGGCATTGCACGAAGGCGTTCTGCACCGGATGGAGCGGTGCGTCTTCGTTTTCACGCAGTCCCTCGATTGTCGTAACCGCGCCGCCGCTCGCCTGAGCGGCCAGCACCGTGCATGACTTCACCGATACGCCGTCGAGATGAACCGTGCATGCGCCGCACTGGCTTGTGTCGCAGCCGACGTGAGTTCCGGTGAGGCGCAGCGTTTCGCGCAAGAATTCGACGAGCAGGGTGTGGTCGGGCACGACGCGCTGCACGTCGACGCCGTTCACCCGCAATTGGACTTCAGCCATGATTCACCTATCGTTGCTGGTTCGATCGTCATCCACGCGCGCTTACTTCGAAGCGACAGCGTCGGCGTTCGCCGGGGTGCTCATCGCCGCGTTAAAGCGCGTGAAGAACTCCGCCGCGAGCTTGTTCGCGACCGAGGTGACAAGGCGCGAACCGATTTGAGCGAGTTTGCCGCCCACCTGCGCGTCCGCAACATACGTGAGAAGCGTGCCGCCTTCCTCGGCCTCGGTGAGCGTGACCTTCGCGTTCATCTTGCCGAAGCCGGCGATGCCGCCTTCGCCCTGGCCCAGGATCTTGTAGCCATTCGGGCCGTCGCGATCCGAAATCACGAGCGTGCCCTTGAAACGCGCCTTTACGGGGCCGACCTTGGCAACCACCACGGCTTTGTACGCTTCGTCGCTTTCGCCAATGAATTCCTCGCAGCCCGGTACGCATGCCTGCAGCACCGCTGGATCATTCAAGCCTTCCCATACCTGCTCACGCGTGGCGGCGATAGTCTGCGATCCGGTGAACTCCATTCGTGTGTCTCCTGAAAACGGTTGAAACTGGGTTAAGCAGTCTGGCGCAGCGGCTGCGCCAGCAGCGCGTGCACTGCGCGGCGCGTGTAGGTTTCGATCAAGTGGGCGCGGTAGGCGGATGAGCCGTTGTCGTCGTCGGGCAGCGCGTCGGCATCCATCTTCAGAGGGGCGAGTGCGGCTTCGGACAGATCGGCAGCGAGTGCGATTTCCGCATCGAACCAGCGGAAGACCGAGGCGCCCGCGCCCGTGACGGCCACACGAATCGCATCGGCGAATTGCGCGACGAACACGCCGACCACGGCATAACCCGAAGCGGGCTGGCGGAACTTGGCATAGGCCGCGCGCAGCGGGATCGGATAGTCGAAGCCGATAACGAGCTCGTCCGGTTCGAGCGCCGTTTCGAATGTGTCGACGAAATAGTCATCGGCGGCGATGCGCCGTTGCGAAGTGATGACTTGCGCGTTGAGTGCGAGCACCGCGCTCGGGTAGTCGGCGGCGGGATCGTTGTTCGCGACCGAGCCGCCCATGGTCCCGCGATTGCGCACCTGCGGATCGGCAATCACGTTCGCGAGTTGCGCGAGCGCGGGAATTGCCGCAGCGACCACTGGCGAAGCCGCGACCTCCGCGTGCCGGGTGAGCGCGCCGACGCGCAGCACGCCACCTTCGACGCTCACACCGCGCATTGCCTCGATGCGCGTGAGGTCGATCAGATGCGAAGGCGCGGCGAGCCGCTGCTTGAGCGTGGGGATGAGTGTCATGCCGCCCGAGAGCGGGCGGGCGTCCTCATGCTCGCGCAGCCATGCGAGCGCGTCTTCGAGCGATAGTGCCCGAAGGTAGGTGGTTTCGTACATGTCGTCTCCTGCTCCGTACGCGCCGGGCCTCGGCGCGCATGGCGTTCGTCAGGCTTCTTTCAGCCAGTTTTCCAGCGCGGTCGCGAGCGCGACCGGCACCTCGTACATCGGGTAATGCCCCGCGTTCGCGAGCGTTTGCAGCGTCGAATTCGGGTACCAGGCGAGCCAGGTGCGGCTCATGAGATCCGCCGTGATGGTCGGATCGTGTTCTCCGATGAAGAGCTTCACCGGTGTGGCGTTGCCTTCGATCTGCGCGGAAAAATCGTTGGCCGCCCAGTTCGGCAGATAACCTGCGAACGCGTCGGCGCGCGCGAGACGCTGCGATTCGTGCGCGATGTGCATGCTCCAACGCGGCGTCAGGCGATTGCCGGTCGAAAAGGCGATGATCGCGGCACGCCGCTCGACGTCGTCGACCGTGGCGCGAAACGCAGCGAGACGTGTCTCGTCCATGCGCGAGCCGCACGCGGGCACGGCGCACACGCCGGCCATGCGCTCGATACGCTTGGGCGCGGCGAGCAGCACGCGCTGGATCGCGACGCCACCCATCGAATGCCCGATGAGGCTGAAGGTGTCCCAGCCAAGGTGGTCGGCAAGCGCGAGCACGTCAGTCGCCGCTTCTTCAAACGTGAATGCCCCGTCCCGGTCGCGTGAGCGGCCATAGCCGCGATAGTCGAAGAAGACGTAGGTAAAAGTATCGGTGTCGAGCGCGGGCACGAGCGCTTGCCAGTCGTCCGCGCTGCCGAACCAGCCGTTCATCGCAAGGACTTTGCGCGGACCGTGACCGACCTGGACGTAACCGTTTAGCGATTGCGTCATGCTGCCTTCTCCGATTCGTGCGTTGCAAACGCGAGCGCCGGCGCGACGCGGCCACGACATTCGCCGAAGCCGATCGAGACGGCGCCCGCCTTGGTGGCACGAGCGGTCAGCACGATTTCGTCGCCGTCCTCGAGCGCGGTGCGCGTTTCGCCGTTGGGCAAGCGCAACGGATCGCGGCCTGCATTCGTCAGTTCCGTGATGCAGGCGCGTGCGGCATCATCCGCGCCGGAAATCGTGCCGCTGCCAAGCAAATCGCCCGTTCGCAGATTGCAGCCGTTGCTCGTGTGATGCGCGACCATCTGTGCGAATGTCCAGTACAGATTGTCCAGATGCGTATGCGTGATTCGCGTAGCGATTGCGCCGCTGTCGCGCAGTTTTTGCGTTGACAGATGCGCGTACAGCTCCAGATGGAGCCCGCCTTCCTGTTGATCACGCACACCATGCAGATGGGCCATGAGCGGCGGATCATTCTCCGCGCGCGCAACGGGCGCCTTGCGGAACGGCGCGAGCGCTTCCGAGGTTACGATCCACGGCGACAAGCTCGAATGAAAGCTCTTGCCGAGGAACGGCCCGAGGACCTGTTCGAACCACTGAATACTTTTCGCGGACCAGTCATTGAGCAGCGAGTAACCAAAGATATGTGCGCAAGCATCGTCGACAGCAATCGGTTGCGTGAGCGAGTTGCCTTCGCCGATCCAGGCCGCTAGTTCCAGCTCGAAATCGAGCGCGGGCGCCGGGCCGAACACGATCTCGCCGTTCGCATCGCGATACTGGCCGTGCGGTCGGCGAACCTCGCCGCCACTCACGCGCAGCGACGAAGCGCGGCCGTGATAGGCGATCGGCAACGACTTGAACGCGGGCGGCAGCGGATCGGCGAGACCCTTGTAACGGCCGTGGCGTTCCGTGTGATGCAGCGAGGTCAGGAAGTCGGTGTAGTCGCCGACCTCGCAGGGCAGGCGCAGCTCAAGCGTGTCGATGCGCGGCAGCAGATCGTCGGCATGTTGCTGCATGCGTGCGCGTTGCGGCGCGTCGCTCTTGAGCAGGTCGGAGAGCGCGGCGCGCAATGCGCTTGCATAGCGCGGCGGCATCGACATCAGACGATGGAGCCCGCCATCGGCCGCTTCGCACGCGAACGCCGCATCGCTGACCGGCGTGAGCAGGCCACTGTCGAGCAGCTCCCGTAAGTCCACGGCGTGTTCGCCAATCGCGACGCCTGTGCGTATGACGCCATCGCGCTCGAAAGTGCCGAACGGCAGGTTCTGGATCGGGAAGTCCGTCTCGGGCCGGTTCGCCGATTCGATCCAGCTGCGGCGTGCCGGGTCGTGTGTAGGGTTAAGCAGGTTCATGCGGCGGGCGCCTCCGGTACGGCTTTCACGCGTTCTTGAGTCCACGCTTCGAGTGCGGGACGTGCCTGCTTCCTGTACGTTTCGAGCGTTTCCGCCGGCGCGACGGGAACCGTCAGTTCGAGCCGGAAGCCGTTGGGGTCGAAGAAGTAGATCGAGCGCACGAAGTGATGGTCGGTCACGCCGAGCACTTCGATACCGTGATCGACGAGGCGCCGCTTCATCGTTTCCAGTTCATCGAGCGTGGCAAGGCGCAGCGCGATGTGATTGACCCACGGCGGGGTGTTCGGCGACGGCTCGGCGGCCGTGTCGTCGCCCAGGTCGAAGAACGCGATGTTCGAGCCGTCGGCCATTTCGAAGAACAGGTGTACATACGGGCAGTACTCGCCTGTGCTCGGCACGCGGTCGAGCCGGATCAGATGAACCAGCGGCAGGCCGAGAATGTCCTCGTAGAAGTGGCGCGTTTCCTCGGCATTGCGGCAACGCCATGCGAAGTGATGCAGGCCAAGCACCGGCGGCAGGGATTCGGACATACTATGTCTCCTTGATGCGCGGGAAGTGTTGGGGTGCGCGCTTTAGACTTCGACGGTGTCGACGTCGTATTCGAACAGCCAGTTGTAGCGTTCCTTCACGCGCTCCTCGCTCCACTCGCGATCCACGTACTCGGCGGCACCTTCGGCGTGCGCGAGCGCGGGATTGTGGAAGCGTTGCGTATTGGCAGCCGAGCCGCGCACGATGCGCGAGGTCCGTTCGAGGCGTAGCGATTCGTAGCGGTCCAGCGCGCGCGGCAGGTCGTCCTGGTAACGCCCGAGGCAGCGCGCGATCAGATAGCCGTCTTCGAGCGCCATGCCCGCGCCTTGTGCGAGGAAGGGCAGGGTGGGATGGCAGGCGTCGCCGAGCAGCGTCGCGTTGCCGGAACTCCAGCGCGTCATCGGCTCGCGGATCATGAGCGCCCATTTGTACGGCACGTCGATCGCGGAGATCATGGTGCGCACGTCCTCGTGCCAGCCCGCGAAGTCGGCGAGACATTCTTCGAGGGTGCCGCGCTCCGACCAGGACTCGACCTGCCAACCGTCGCGCTCGACCGCGCCCACGAAGTTGATCAGCTTGTTGCCGCGCAGCGGATAGTGGATGACGTGCGCGCCGGGTCCGACCCAATTGGTGCCGTACGGCGTTCGTAGATGCTCAGGCAGTTTCGCAGCGTCGATCACGCCACGCCAGGCCATCACGCCCGAATAGACGGGCTCGTCCGCGCCGAACAGCGCGCGGCGCACGCGGGAATGCACGCCATCCGCGCCAATCAGCAGGTCAGCCTCGAACGTCGCGCCCGAGACGGTCTGCACTTCGACCTTACTGTCCTTCTGCACGATCGACTCGACCTTATGATCGAGTTTGATGGCATCGGCGCGAAACGCGCGCACCGCATCGACGAGGGCTTCGTGGAGATCGGCGCGGTGTACGGTCAGATACGGGAACCCATATACTTCGCGCGAGGCTGCGCCGAGATCGAAGAGCGGCCAGGTCTGACCGCTGTTCCAGAGGCGCACCCGCTTGCCGGGCGGCTCGCATGCCAAGCCTTCGAGGCGTTCGCCAACGCCAATCTGATAGAGCACTCGCGTGGCGTTCGGGCTCAACTGCACGCCCGCGCCGATCTCCCCCAATGCTTTGGCCTGTTCAAGGATGGTGACGTCGAAGCCTTTTCGCAACAACGCGGCTCCCGCCGTCAGGCCGCCGATTCCGGCCCCTGCAATGACGATCTTCATTCGACCTCTTCGGTAATGACGCTTCTCTTATCGAGAAGATTTATCAATTTATCGATAAATCTTTTAAATGGGGTTCTGTTTTAGAACGGAACCACTTTAAATGAACGTCAACGGCTAAAGAAGCAAAAGAATTCGAACGTCTTATCAGTGAATTTTGTTAATGCGCGGATAAATCTCACATGCCCCAGCGATGCACGACCGGGGTCTCGATGCCAAAGAGATCGAGCACCCGGCCGAGCGTGTGATCGACCATCTCGTCGAGCGATTCCGGGTTCGCGTAGAATGCCGGCACGGGCGGGTAGACGATCGCGCCGGCTTCCGTCACGCTGGTCATGCTGCGCAGGTGACCGAGATGCAGCGGAGTTTCACGCACCATCAGCACGAGTCGACGGCGCTCCTTGAGCGTGACGTCGGCTGCGCGCGAGAGCAGGCCGCTCGTCACACCCGTGGCGATTTCCGAGAGCGTGCGGATCGAACAGGGCGCGACGATCATGCCCATAACGGGGAACGATCCGCTTGAAATGGCCGCGCCGATGTCCGTGTTCGGATAGGTCACGGTGGCGAGTGCACGCACGTCGGCGACGCTGAATTGCGATTCGTGCGCGAGCGTGACCTGCGCGGAGCGGCTCATGACCAGATGCGACTCGATGTCGAGCTGCCTGAGCAACTGCAGCAGTCGGACACCATAGACGACACCCGAGGCGCCGCTGATGCCCACGATCATGCGACGGGGCGGTACTGCGCTGAAATGCATTCGTGCTCTCCGTTTAAACGGTAACTGGCTCTGAGTATCGCGGATGGTAGCACGTTGATTAATTATTTCGGCTGCCTTATGAAGTTTTTTAGACCTGGTGGGTAAATACCCTGGCTGAGTATTCGAAATGTTCTATTGGTTGATAAACAATTCGCGATTCAAAACGTGAATTGAAGTCGCTAAACTTTGTCCGGCATCAAAGAAGGGCGCGTCAAGGAGCGGCCAGAAGGGACTGCGCGATGCACGGCGCCGGCGCTGATGGGTGACCGGCGAACGATAAAAACATTGGAGACACGTGTTGAGAACTTGTTTGCTCGTCGGCGGTTGCGCCGCGATCCTGGCTGGCCCAGTCTGGGCGCAGTCGTCAGTGACCCTGTATGGCAGCATCGACGTCGGCGTGGACTTCGTGTCCAACTCGCAGGGCAAGCAGCTGTTTCAGGTATCGTCCGGCAAGCGGACGCCGGATCGCTGGGGGCTGTTGATCAAGGAGGACCTGGGCGGAGGCAACACGGCGTTTGCGCGGCTCGAATCCGGGTTTCTGACCAACACGGGTGCGCAGATCAACCCGACCAGCTTCTTCAATCGCGACGCCTATGTGGGCCTTTCGAACGACCGCTGGGGCTCGCTGAGCTTGGGCAACATCAACGACTTTGTCTATCAGTACGTGGGCCGACTGAACAACTCGGTACCGGGCATCTCGTCCTTCTATACGCCGGGCAACCTGGACGGCCTCGCGAATACACACGCGCTGAACAACGCCGTGAAGTACGAGACGATCGACTTCCACGGCTTCCAGGCCGGCGTCATGAACGCGTTCGGCAACCAGCCGGGCGATTTCAGCGCGGGGCGCCAGTACAGCTTCGGCGCCCAGTACCTGAACGGACCGGTGATGCTCGGCGTGGCGTACACGATGTCTCACAACCGTACGGCAGACATCTTCGGCACCTTCAGCCTGCCTTCGCTGCTCGGCCAGCGGTTGAAACAGGGCACGATGTTCAACGCGAGCCGTTACAGCACACTCGCCGCAGGCGGTTCGCTTGCGATCGGCAGGTTTACGCCTCACGTCACATATTCAGGCGTGAAGCTCGAGAACAGCAAAGGCGCTGCGACGCTGAACAATTATCAAGTCGGCGTAAACACCGACCTGACCGGCAACGGCGCATACATTCTTGGTCTTTCATGGGACCACTCGCTGTTTCAGGGCCTCGTCATCAATCAGTACAACCTGTTCGCGACTGACTATCTCTCGAAGAGCACGCAGGTGTATGCGGGTGTCGGCCTGCAACGCGCCTCGGGCCCCGGCGCGCGCGCCGCGCAGTTCGGCTATCAGCCCTCGACGACGGGCAGCCAGACTGTTGCGCGCATCGGTATCAATCATATGTTCTGATGAGTCGGAGGTGCGATCGTGCGATGAAATGAGAACGTAATATAGCGAGCGCAAAGCGGATTATTCACATATTTCGATCTCTTCATCGCGAATTTTTGATTGAGCCGCACGGGACCGCCACTTATATTGTGGCTCCGGCCGTGGCGCCGCCATGAGGAATAATGCAACAGCGCGAGCGGGCGCGCCTGACGGCGCGCTCGTCCACGTGAGGTAAATGGGACACACATGCAAGCAGACCGGACTTTCAACATCGCGACACTGGTAGAAGAGCAGAAAACGGGACGCTTCGCCGTCGGCCTGCTGTTCTGGTGTTTCCTGATCATGCTGATGGACGGCTACGATCAAACGGCCGTTTCGTTCGCGGCGCCGGCCATCATCAAGGACTGGCACGTCGCGCGCAGTGGCTTTGGCACCGTATTCGGCGCGGGGCTGTTCGGCACGCTGATCGGTTCGTTCATTTTCGGCTATCTCGGCGACCGTCTCGGCCGCAAGAAGGCGATCATCATCGGCAGTTTGTTCTTCGGTCTGCTGACGTATGCCTCGGTGTGGGCGACGTCGCTGCAGGAACTGATGCTGCTGCGATTTCTTGCTGGCATCGGCATGGGCGGCGTGGTGCCGAACTCGGTTGCTCTCGTTGCCGAATATGCGCCCAAACGCCTTCGCGCGACGTGGGTCACGCTGATGTTCTCCGGTTTTTCGATTGGCGCGGGATCGGGCGGCCTGGTTTCGTCGGCGCTGATTCATCGCTTCGGTTGGCCGGTGATGTTCGCCGTGGGCGGCGGCGGGTCGCTGCTCGTCGCGCTGCTATTGATCTTCACATTGCCCGAATCGGCGAAGCTGCTCGTGATTCGTCAGCGCAATCCGCAGATGTTGCGCCGCCTGATGGCGCGTCTGCGTCCCGAGTTGGACATTCCCGCTGACGCGCATTTCGTGGCAGGCGAAGTGCGCGAGAAACAGCGCTTCGTACTGAAGCTGATCTTTTCCGATGGTCTTGCGGTCATTACGCCGCTGCTGTGGATCGTATTCATCGCCAACTCGATGGCGCTTTACTTCCTGCAGAACTGGCTGCCGATCCTGATGGAAGGCATGGGCATCGATCCGCGCGGCGCGGGGCTCATCACGATGATGTTCTCGGTGGGCGGCGTGATCGGAGGCCTGATTTTGTGCCGCTTTGTCGACAAGCACGGCGTGCTCGCCATCATTTCACTGCCGGTCATCGGCTTCCCGGTCGTGGCGCTGCTGGGCCACGGTTCGTCGCAAGGCTGGCTGATGCTCGCCGTGTTCGCCACCGGCTTTTGCGTGGTCGGCGCCCAATACGGGCTGTATGCGGTCGCGGGCATGATCTATCCCACCTCGTTCCGTTCGGCGGGCGTGGGGAGCGCGATATCGGTGGGCAAAATCGGTTCTGTTTCGGGGCCGGTGATCGGCGGCGTTCTGCTCTCGATGCACCTGCCGATCACGGAGCTTTTTTACCTGGCTTCCCTGTTGTTTCTGGTTGCTGCTGTGTTCTCGACGGTCCTTGCGCTACTCTATCGCGCACGGTTCAGCGAACAAGCGGCGCCTGTCGTGGCACCCGAAGGGACCGCCGAACAGATGCAGCGTTCGCTGCTTCACGACTCGTAATCGTTCTTCCTTGTAGCTTCCCGTTGCGTTCGCGACGGGAAGTGTGGCGCCGATGTCGAATCGAAGTCACACGGCGCTGGATAATTCGACATCCTAAGATACATAACCGCCAGTCCAATGAGCAAAACCCTCTACGAAAAGATCTTCGATTCGCACGCGGTGCGCACGGACGCGGACGGTACGACGTTGCTCTACATCGACCGTCATCTGCTGAACGAGGTGACGAGTCCGCAGGCGTTTGAATCGCTGCGGCACGAGCGGCGGCCCGTGTGGCGTCCGCGCGCGAACCTCGCGGTGGCCGACCACAACGTGCCGACGACGGCGCGCGACCTCGGTATCGTCGACTCCATTTCCCGTATTCAGGTGGATGCGCTGCGCGAGAATTGTCAGCGCAACGACATCGCCCACTATGGCATGGAGGACGTGCGTCAAGGCATCGTACACGTCGTCGCGCCGGAGCTTGGCGCCACGTTGCCGGGCATGACGATCGTCTGCGGCGACTCGCATACCAGCACGCATGGCGCGCTCGGGGCGCTCGCGTTCGGCATCGGGACTTCGGAAATCGAGCACGTGCTAGCCACGCAAACGCTTGTCACGCGGCGCAGCCGCACGATGCGCGTGACGTTGAACGGTGTACTGCCTGTGGGTTGTTCGGCAAAAGACCTCGCGCTTGCCGTGATCGGCATGCTTGGAACCGCTGGCGCGACTGGCTACGCGATCGAATTCGCGGGTCCCGTGGTACGGGCGTTGTCGATGGAAGGACGCATGACGCTCTGCAATATGTCGATCGAAGCGGGCGCACGGGCCGGTCTGATTGCCGTGGACGATACCACGCTCGACTATTGCCGCACACGCGAGCGAGCGCCCCGTGGTGAGGCCTGGGACCGCGCGGCTTGCGTCTGGCGCAACCTGCGCTCGGACGACGACGCGCGCTTCGACACCGAGCACAGCCTCGACGTCTCGGCGCTCGCGCCGCAGGTGACATGGGGTACATCGCCCGAGATGGTCACGGCGATTCACGGACGTGTGCCCGATCCGACGGACATGGAGGATGCGGGACGGCGCGCGTCGTACAAGCGTGCACTCGAGTACATGGACCTGCAGGCACTCACGCCGATCGAGGCGATTGCAATCGATAAGGTGTTCATTGGCTCGTGTACGAACGGGCGTCTCGAAGACCTCCGCGCGGCCGCCGACGTTCTCCGCACGGCGGGCGGTCGTATTGCACCGAACGTGCGACTCGCGCTCGCGGTGCCGGGTTCGCAACAGGTCAAACGCGAGGCGCAAGCGCTGGGACTTCATGAGGTATTCATCGACGCAGGCTTCGAATGGCGCGAGCCGGGTTGTTCGATGTGCCTTGCGATGAACGCCGACCGGCTGGAACCCGGCGAGCGTGTCGCCTCCACGTCGAATCGCAATTTCGAAGGGCGCCAGGGCGCGGGCGGACGCTCACATCTTGTGAGTCCGGCGATGGCGGCCGCTGCCGCGCTTGCGGGTCGCTTTGTCGACGTCAGAAAGATCGTGAAGGTAACGGGAGGTCAATGATGGAGCCCTTCGTCTCTCACGCGGGCCTTGTCGTGCCGCTCGATCGCGACAATGTGGACACTGACGCGATCATCCCCAGGCAGTTCATGAAATCGATTGCGCGCACGGGTTTCGGGCCGTACCTGTTCGACGAATGGCGCTACGAGGATCCCGGCTACTACGGCAAGCCCGTCGATGAACGGGTACCGAAAGACTCGTTCGTGCTGAATATGCCGCGTTATGCGGGCGCCTCGGTGCTGCTTGCGCGCCGCAATTTCGGCTGCGGCAGTTCGCGCGAACACGCACCTTGGGCGCTGCATCAGTACGGTTTTCGGGTGCTCGTGGCCGAGAGTTTCGCAGACATTTTTTTCAACAACTGCTGCAAGAACGGCATTTTGCCGGTGCGGCTCGAAGCGGCGTCGATCGGCCGGTTGATGAGCGCGGTGGACGCGACGCCCGGTTATCGGCTACGCGTCGATCTGGGCGCGCAAACCGTAACCGCGCCCGATGGCGAGCGCTGGAGCTTCGAGATTGCGCCTGCGCTCAAGGCGCTGCTGCTTGCAGGGCTCGATGAGACCGGGGCGACGCTTGAACTGGCTGACGCGATTCGCGCGTTCGAATCCGGACATCTCGAAGGTTCGCCGTGGCTGTAAGCGACGCGATTGCCTGATTCCCGACCACGATTACGAGTTGCGCCATGACGCCTCATTTCGCTGCTGACTTTCCCGATTCCGTAGGCGAGAGCTTTAAGCCGTATACCGGTCTGCGTACTGTCCGCGCGAAGGCGATGTCGCTTCAGGCACGGCTCGCGCTCACGATCGTGCTGCTTGCAGCAATCATGACCGGCATTGGGGCGCTTGGTCTCGCCGGCGCCTGGCGCGCGAATCGCGCGAATCAGGACACTTACCAAAACAAGCTGACGGCCGCCGTGCACATCGGCAACGCGGAACTGTTGATCGGACGTACACGTCTCGTCCTCGGCGGTGCGATGGCACAGCCCGACGGGCCGCACGCGCGGGAGCAGATCTCGCATGCGAGTGAATTCTTCAGACAATCGGACGAAGAATGGCGTGCATTCGTCGACGAACCCCATGAACCCGGCGAAGCGCCGTTGATCGAGGCTGCGACCCAGCGGCGCGCGCCGATGCGTGAGGCGATGAATGCCTTCATCGATGCACTGAAAGCCGGCGACCGCGACGGCGCACAACGTATCGGCACGGTGCAACTGAGCCCGCTCTTCAACGCGATGAGCGAAGCGAACGACGCGTTGAAGCGAACCCTCTACGCGAACGCGGAACGTAGCTACGACGCCGCTGAACGCTATTTTCGCCTGTTTTTCACGGTGTCGGTGACAATGACTCTATTCGGCATTGCCGCTGCGGTCTTCAGCTGGGTAGCCTTGCGCCGAGCGATCATGATGCCGCTCAACGAGGCACTGACACACTTCGAGGCAATTGCGGCAGGCGACTTGCAGCGTACGTTTGCAAGCCATCGCGCCGACGAAATGGGTCTCCTGCTCGACGGGCTGCGCGACATGCAGAGACGGCTCGCGCAGACTGTTACCGCTGTGCGGTCGAGCAGCCAATCGATTGGTACCGCGACCCGTGAGATAGCGGCAGGCACGCTCGATCTGTCGTCGCGCACGGAGGAGCAGGCGGCCTCGCTCGAGCAAACTGCCGCGAGCATGACGGAACTGACGGAGACGGTCCGCCAGAACGCGGCACGAGCCCAGGAGGCCCATGTGATTGCCGATGAAGCGGCGAAGGCGGCGGGCGATGGCAGCAGGGCGATTGCGCGGGTGAGCGGCTCGATGGAGCACATCGAATCGAGCGCGCACAGAATTGCGGACATCACAGGCATCATCGAAGGCATTGCTTTTCAAACCAACATCCTTGCGCTGAACGCGGCGGTCGAAGCGGCGCGCGCAGGCATGCATGGGCGCGGCTTCGCCGTGGTTGCCACGGAGGTGCGTTCGCTGGCGCACCATGTGACGGCGGCGGCGAAGGAAATCGCCGATCTGGTCAATGATGCAGTGCGCGCGGCGTCGGACGGCACGACGATGGTCGTCGAGGCCGAGCAGTCGATGGGACGTATCTCTCATGCGGCGGCGCGTTTCGCGGCCATGATGGGCGACATCGTGTCCTGCGCCGGGGAGCAGCGTGCAGGCATCGAGCAGGTCGATGTCGCAATCAATCTCATGGATGCAATCACGCAGCAGAACGCTGCGCTCGTCGAAGAGGCGAGCGCAGCCGCGCAAGCGCTCGAACAGCAGTCCCGCGAACTGGAGCGGCAAGTGGCGAGTTTCCGCGTCGCGCAGGCGGGGTAGCGTCACGGCGCCACTCAACGTCCCTTAGAAGCGGGTCAGCATGCCGACGGCGGCCATCACCTGATTGCCCGTCGCCGAGAAACCGCCGGCGTTATACAACGCTGCGACGTTGTTGTGACCGATTGCGCGCTGGTACATCGCTTCACCGTACACTTCCGTGCGCTTCGACAGCGAGTAGCGCGCAATCGCGTTGACCTGATTCCACTTCGGATCGGAGCTGACGTTCGACTTGCTCACACCGTTCAGATGACCGTCCGTGAAAGTATCCATGAGGCCGAGAGACAGCGCCGGCGTCAGTGCGTACTTGACGTTCAGTTCATAGTTGTCGAAGTGAGTTGAACCGCTCGCCGGGTTCAGGCCGAAGGCCGACGTGTTCTGATACTGGCTGTGCGTGTAGACGAAGTTGACCGCCGCCGGGCCGAACGTATAGCCGACCCCTGCACCGACCGTTCGCTGCACATCCGCCGTCAAGTTGCCGCCGCCCGCGGTCGACTTGAACTCGCTGGGGTCAGCCGCAACGTTCTGATTTGCTGTTCCTGCGGGGCTACTCGCCGCCGCCGAGCCGTTGATCTGGAGGTAGGCCGCTGCGAAGCGCAGCGGGCCGTTGTTGTAGCTCGCACCGGCGCTGTATGCACGGTCGACGGCGAAACTCGTGCTGTTGCTGAACGCGTACATGCCGCCGAACTTGAAGCCGGCGTAGTCGATGCTGGCGAACTTCACCGAGTTGCTGAAACGCACAGTATGTTGAAGGTTGTCGTTGTCGTACACGTGCGCGAAGCCCGCGTCGCCGAACGTGCCTGCCGTGCCGGACAGCGGCGAGACGAAGTCGACCATCGAGTCATACTGACGACCCATCGTCAAGGTGCCGTACTGATCGCCACTCACGCCGACAAATGCTTGACGGCCGAACATGCGGCCACCCTGGCCGAGCGTGCCGTTGTTGACGTTGAAACCGTTTTCGAGCACGAAGATAGCATGCAGGCCGCCGCCCAGGTCCTCGCTGCCGCGCAGGCCGAAGCGGCTGCCGCTGATATTGCCGCTTGCGAGTGCGACGCGCGCGCTACCGTGGCCGGGGGCACCGTTCTGAACGTTGTTCGTATATGCGATGCCGGCGTCGATCAGACCGTAGAGGGTAACCGAGCTCTGTGCGTTTGCAGCGGACGCAGCAGATGCTGCGCAAACGGCGACGGCAATGGAGATCTTCTTCATAAGGTGGACTCGATGGCATGAGAGGGAGACGCGGCCTCAGTCTATAGTCGGGTCCGGGACAGAAGCCAGTTCGGCCTGAAAAAAATACTGCTGAACACAAAAGAAATATTTCATAAATTCGTAGCAATTGAGCTGCGATTTGGCTTTGTGCCTTGTGGAAATACGGGTAACAAACCAATTCGTTTCCACTGCAAGTTGTTCCGCTGCAACAGCGATCGCTCGCCAGGCAGGTTTCTCCAAAACATTGTTCG
Source organism: Paraburkholderia silvatlantica (assembly GCF_003096715.1). Classification (GTDB taxonomy): domain Bacteria; phylum Pseudomonadota; class Gammaproteobacteria; order Burkholderiales; family Burkholderiaceae; genus Paraburkholderia; species Paraburkholderia silvatlantica. The sequence continues at coordinate 3,282 of NZ_QEOL01000044.1, read as the reverse complement.
TGGTGGACTGCGTCGGATTGCTAAGTGCTTAGAGATGGCGGCGCTTTTGAGCGCTCACAATGCGGTACGAAGCAATTGTTTCGCGTCGTCCGGGCGGCAACAATCTTTGAGGCCCGCCGGTATGACAACGACGACCTCAACAACTCGTTTCGCGCGAACAACGCGGTCAAGTACGCGAGCGCGAACTACGGCAGCGCGAAGTTCGGCGTGCGCTACGCCTTCTCGAACGAAGCGGGCGGCTTCGACACGAACGACGGCGCGAACAGCCTTGTCCTTGTGCAGATGCAGCCTAAAGCAGGCTGCCAACGCTGACGACACTGCTGATGCCGGCGTCCGCGCGAACAGCGGCGCCGGCGAGCATCGTTCCGCGGCACGCCGGCGCACCGCAGCGGCAGGCGTATTCGCGCAGGCTGTCTTCGCAGGCGTCGTCGGGCAGTTCGAGCGCGTAGTCGATGAATAGCTCTTCGCCCGGCAGGATGTCGCGGCACGCGTCGATGAACACGTGGCCGTCGATTTCGATGGTTTCGCAGTTCGCCTGGCATGCATGATTGAGCCAGCGCGCCCAGTTGCCGCCCTGGCCGCCGTCGATCACGCGGCCATCGGAAAGGCCGAAGAGAAACGTATGCGCGCCGTCTTCACGCAGACGATAACGCCGGGCCGCGCTGCGCCAGCTCATGATCTTGCCTTTGTATTCGAAGATGCGCTCGCCGGCCCGCAGGGGGCGCAGCGCATAGACGCCTTTTCCGTGCACCGGCGATTGCCGGACAGTCATTCGTTTGCTCATGGCCATCTTCGCGCGTTGAACGCGTGCAGTATAAGCGGCCACGATGAAAGCGAGTGATGAAAATAGTTATGGCCATCGACGCCGTGTATTGCGCCTTCACACGCTGCGTGCACCGTATTGAAGCGGACGGCGCCCGACTCGCCCGCTTCTGGCATGTGTGTGCCCCACAGTTGACCTCACGGGCAGGATCAGGGCAACATACCCGGGTTTCTTTCGCGGGTTTCCGGATCCAATTCTCGAGTGGGCATATGGCAAGCACGAATGAGCCAGGCGCAGACGCCTCGCTGACCTATCGGCTGAAGGCATTGACCAAGATCGCCGACCGCATGAGCAGCGAGATGTCGCGCGACAAGCTGGGTGTGCCGTATCCGGAGGCGAGCATCATCGCCGCGATCGGCACGTTCGGTCCGCAGACCGTGATGGACATCTCGCGGCGTGCCAACCTCGACAAGAGTCAGGCGAGCCGCACAGTCGAAGCCATGCTCTCGAAGGAGATCCTCGCGCGCACGGGCAACGACAAGGACGGGCGCAGCGTCATCATTTCGCTTACCGCCGAAGGCCGCAAGATTTTCAGGAAGATCGGCCCGACCCTGGACAAGCGCGACAGCGACCTTTACCACGGGCTGAACGAGGCCGAGCGCGTTGCGCTGCGTTTTCTGCTCGACAAGATCCTCGCGTCACACGGCTGGGACGCCACGCCCTGACCGCCTCCCTGTGCGTGCATGAATTTCCGGCACGCGATCAGTCATTGAATTGTCATCAAATTGCCACCGTGAAGCGCAGCCGCCGCTTCGTGGCGGACGAGGCGTTCTGGTGATCGAAGACGCTGCCGAAGCCATCGCCTTTGAAGCCGCGCATGCATAGCCGCTATGACTGCTTTGGCGCCTGGATCATCTTCCAGCCGTTGCCGGCAGGATCGCGGAAACCCGCGTCGACGCTGCCGTAGCGGTCGACCGGCTCCTGGGTGAATTCCACGCCCAGGCCCTTCAGGCGCTCATAGCTCGCGCGGCAGTCCGCCACGGCGAGCACGAGGGGCGGCATGGCGCCCTTGGCGACCATGGCGCGCAGCGTTTGCGCAGTGGCCTCGTCGTGAACGGGCGGCCCGGGCAGGAAGAGTCCGAGCTGGAACGATGGCTGCTGCGGGTGCTGGACCGTGAGCCAGCGATACGCACCATTGCGTACGTCGGTATGCACGCGGAATCCGAGTTTGTCGACGTAGAACTTGAGCGCTTCGTCCTGGTCGTCGACGTACAGGCCCACTACATTGATACCCTGATTCATGACACCTCCCTGACTAGTGACCGCACTTCAGGGCCGCACTTTAGCGTTGCCCGCACGCCGCCGCTTCTCCAAAACTGCTGTGGTGAGGTCGGGGCGCTGCGCGGCTTTCAGCACGCAAGCGGGCACGCGGTCGATCCCGGGCAGGTCGGCCCGCGCCCGAACGCGCAGGGCGCTGGGGCTCGAGCCAGTCACGTCGCGAAACGTGCGGCCAAAGGTACCAAGACTCTCCCAGCCGGTGGCGAAGGCGATATCCGTGATGTCGAGATCGGTGTCGCGCAGCAGGGTGGTGGCCTGCTCGATGCGTCGCGTGAGCAGGTAGCGATGCGGCGGGAGGCCGAAGGCGCGCTTGAAGGAGCGCGCGAAATGCGCTTCGGAAATGCCGCTGACCTCGGCCAGGCGCTTGACGGGCCAGGCTTCGTGAGAGGCGGCGTCCATGCGGTCTTTCGCGCGTAACAGACGGCGCAGCAGGGCCGGGTCCAGGAGGGGTTCGGCCTCGGGCGGCTCCGGATGCGCGTTGTTGAGCGCAGGCGCATCGACGTGGAGGGCTGCGCTGGCTGGCATGCATTCGTCTGGAGTGGGCTGCATGCCGGTAGTTTAGGCTCAACGGCGAGCGATGGCCGACGTTTGGCTTTCGATTGGTTGGGCCTGCCAGGCGTCGCTCACTGCGATTTGCTCGCGGAGGCCGCGAAACGCCCATTTCGTGCGTGACGACGATCATCGTGCGGCCTTCCTCTGCGATCGTCTTGTCGATCTTCGCCTTGAGGTCGGCATCTTCGTTGCCGAGATCGATGTCGAGGCTCGGCCTGGTAAATTGTCTATACAATTATCGATGCGTCGAAAAGACCGGCAATCGGTGTTACCACTTGGGGATTTCACTGTGCTGCCGCCGAAATCTGACGTACTTCAGGCATCGAAAAGTTGGGGTTCGGGTATACGTGAAGCAGATTGAACTTGTATAGACAAGATCGCTTCGGTAATCTGATTCGACCTTGTCCAGACAACTTTGACGCTGCAATGAACATCAAACTGACTCCCGGCCATCTGACCCTGCCCCAACTGCGCCAGATCGCGCGCGAGGCAGTGCGGCTCGAGCTCGATCCGGCCAGCTTCGCCGCCATCGATGCGGGCGCACGCGCCGTTGCCGAGATCACGGCGAAGGGCGAGCCCGCCTACGGCATCAATACGGGCTTCGGGCGTCTGGCGAGCACGCATATCCC
>NZ_QEOL01000043.1 GCF_003096715.1 Paraburkholderia silvatlantica | reverse complement strand
ATCATGGCGCTCCTTTCGCTCGTCGGCAGCAGGCAGTTCGGCGGCAGCGGTCTGCTTCCCTACGGCTGGGACATGCTGGTCGTCGCGCTGGTCTCACTCGTGTTCTATTACTGGGGCGTGAATTCGGGCTACCGCTCGCCGTACCTCGCGGAACGCGAAGAGCACGACGAGGTGCTCGAAGGCATCGGCGCGCACTAACGCACTAAGCGGCACCAAGCGGCACCAAGCGGCACCAAGCGGCACTAAGCGCCGCACCAAGCGTCAACTCGCGTCGTACAAAACACAAAGCCCGCCTGAAGCAATTCAGGCGGGCTTTCTTGCCTTTTGCGCCAAGGCGGAGCCAGTGTGGCCGTTCGCTGCGGCGTTACTGCACCGCGCTGCCGAACACGTAGTTCGTCATCGCGAGCGCGCGCTGGTAGGTGCCAAGCGACTGCACACCGAGCGTGTAGTCGTCGTCGGCTGCGCCGAGCGCCGCGAAGACGGGCAGCAGGTGCTCGTCGGTCGGGTGCATGAGCACCGCATGCGGGGCGCGCTGGCGGTAGTCGAGCAACGCGTCGATGTCGCGCGCGGCGAGGTGATTCTCGAACCATTGCGTGAACTCGGCCACGCGCGGATCGGCGTCCTCCGGACGCGCCGAGAAGTCGGCCTCGCGCAGGTTATGCGTGATCTGGCCCGAGCCGATCACCATCACACCTTCGTCGCGCAGCGAGCGTAGCGCACGGCCAAGCGCGAAGTGATGGGCGGCGTTGGCGCGCGGCTGGATCGAAAGCTGGGCGACGGGCACGTCCGCGTCGGGGAACATCAGCAGCATGGGCACCCATGCGCCGTGGTCGAGGCCATGCGCCTCTTCATCGACGGGAACGCCTTGCTCGCGCAGCAGCGCCGCTGCGCGCTGCGCCATTTTCGGCGCACCCGGCGCGGGGTACTGGATTTCGTAAAGCGCGCGCGGAAAGCCGTAGAAGTCGTGGATCGTCTCAGGCTGCGTGGCGGTGCTCACTGCGGGGCGCATCGTGCCCCAATGCGCCGAGAGCATGAGCACCGACTGCGGACGCGGCAAATGCTCCGAAAGCACGGTGAAGCCGCCGGAAGGCAGCGATGGGTCGATCGGCAGCGTGGGAGCGCCGTGCGAAAGGAAAAGGGTAGGCGTGCGGGTGGTCATGATCGTCGGCGGGCCGCGCCGGGGCGGCCCGAAAGTATCGTATTGCGATCAATATAAGACCCTACCGTCTTGAATTAAACGGGGCGAAAGGGAATTGATTGTGTCGCCGATATTGATAATCGGCGCGGCGCGTGACTGTGCGCCCGGCACTTATTCGTCGGTGCCGCGCAGCCCCGGCCAGGCGGGCGAGAGCGCGGGTCCGAGCGCGAACAGGTCGAGCACGCGCGCGACCGTATGATCGACCATCTCGTCGATCGAAGCCGGCTGGTTGTAGAAGGCCGGCAGCGGCGGGAAGATCACGCCGCCCATTTCGGTCACGGCCGTCATGTTGCGCAGATGCGCGAGATTGAACGGCGTTTCGCGCACGAGCAGCACGAGACGGCGGCGCTCCTTGAGCGTGACGTCGGCGGCGCGCGCGATCAGGTTGTCGGAGAGACCGTGGGCGACGCTCGCGAGCGTCTTCATCGAGCAGGGCGCGACGATCATGCCGTCGGTCGCGAACGAGCCCGAAGCGATGGTCGCGCCGACGTCGCGCACGGAATGCACGACATCGGCGCGTGCGTGCAGATCGTCCTTGCTCAACTGCAGTTCGTGCTGGATGTTGAGCCAGCCCGCTGCGGAGACGAGCAGATGCGTTTCGACGCCGCCGAGCCGCCGCAGCAGGTCGAGCGTGCGCACGCCGTAGATCGCGCCCGTGGCCCCGGTGATCGCGACGATCAGCCGGCGTTGCGGCAGTTGTGCGATGGTGGGCGGAGCGGGGAAGGCGGTATTCACGTCAGGCGGGGGTCGGAGCGGAAGGCGGGGGGAGTTCGAAGCGAAGGCGCCTCGTGAAAAAGCGCCGGCCTAACGTACCGGGCGCCCGGTACGGAACAGGCGCACCGTCGTGCGCCCGATGCCGTCCCGTAACCGGCGATTACGCCGCGGCGAAAAGCTGCTGCAGTTCGCCGTTCTGGTACATCTCCATCATGATGTCCGAGCCGCCGACGAACTCGCCCTTCACGTAGAGCTGCGGGATGGTCGGCCAGTTCGAGAATTCCTTGATGCCCTGGCGGACCGCGTCGTCCTCGAGCACGTTGACGGTCTTGAACTGATCGACGCCGCAGGCTTTCAGGATCTGCACCGCGCGACCGGAGAAGCCGCACATCGGGAACTGCGCGTTGCCCTTCATGAAGAGGACGACGGCGTTTTCGTCGACGATCTGCTTGATGCGTTGTTGGGTGTCCATGACTGACCTTGCGATTGAATTGATGCTGAATACGTTGGAATGCAGGATGAAATGATAGCGGATTTCGCCCGTGCGAGCCCGGCGTTACCGGGAGCGCTCCTGGCCGGCCGGCTGAGGCAGGCAGCCGCCGCCGATGCGCTCGATCCCGGCCAGATCGCGCTCGGAGCGCACGTCCTTGAAACCGGCGTCTTCGAGCAACGCCCGGACGGCGGCCGCCTGGTCGTAGCCGTGCTCCATCCAGAGCACGCCGCCCGGTGCGAGCCGGGCAGGGGCGCCCGCGACGATTGCGCGCAAAGCGGCGAGGCCGTCGGCTTCGTCGGTGAGCGCGCCGCGCGGCTCGAAGCGCAAGTCGCCCTGTTCCAGATGCGGATCGCCGCTCGCGATATACGGCGGATTGCTCACGATCGCCTCGAATCGCAGCGCCGCATCGAGCGTGTCGTACCAGCTGCCCGCCACGAACGCGAGCGGGCCGCCGGGGCGCTGCGCGTCGAGCAGCTTCGCGGCGTTGCGCGCAGCCACCTCGAGCGCGGCCGCTGAGCGATCGACGGCCCAGACGCGCGCATCGGGCCGTGCCGAGGCGATCGCCACGGCAATCGCGCCGCTGCCGGTGCCGAGGTCGAGCACGCGCGGCTGGGCGATGCCTTCGAGTGCCGCGAGCGCGGTTTCCACGAGCAGTTCGGTATCGGGGCGCGGAATCAGCACGTCGGGCGTCACGTCGAAGTCGAGGCCGTAGAACTCGCGCGCGCCCACGAGCTGCGCGATCGGCTCGCCACGCACGCGGCGCGCTTCGAGCGCACGGTAGGCGTCTACGCGGGCTGCGTCGAGCGCCTCGTCGCCGCGCGTGATGAGTTCGGTGCGGCGCCAGCCGAGCACGTACATCAGCAGAATGCGCGCTTCGAGCGCGGGTAGCGGCGTGGCGCGCAGCAGCGCCTCGGCGGTGAGGGCTTCGCTCATGTCGAATGCGTGCTCAATCCGCGTCGCCGAGCGAAGCGAGCTGCTCGGCCTGGTGCTCGGAGACGAGCGCGCCGATCAGTTCGTCGAGGTCGCCATCCATGATCGCTTCGAGGCGATAGAGCGTGAGATTGATGCGGTGATCGGTGAGCCGCCCCTGCGGGAAGTTGTAAGTGCGGATGCGCTCCGAGCGGTCGCCCGAGCCCACGAGGCTCTTGCGCGTGGCCGCTTCCCTGGCGTGCTGCTCCTGGTACTGCTTGTCCTTGATGCGCGCGGCGAGCACCTTGAGCGCACGGTCCTTGTTCTTGTGCTGCGAGCGGTCGTCCTGGCACTCCACGACGATGCCGGTCGGAAGGTGCGTCACGCGCACGGCCGAATCGGTCTTGTTGATGTGTTGGCCGCCCGCGCCCGAGGCACGGAAGGTGTCGATGCGCAGGTCGGCGGGATTGATCTCCACTTCGCCGATTTCGTCGGCTTCCGGCATCACCGCGACCGTGCAGGCCGACGTGTGGATGCGGCCCTGCGTTTCAGTGGCGGGCACGCGCTGCACGCGGTGGCCGCCCGACTCGAACTTGAGCTTCGAGTATGCCGCCTCGCCTGCAATGCGCACGATCACTTCCTTGTAGCCGCCCAGATCCGACTCGCTCGCCGACATCATCTCGGTCTGCCAGCGGTTGCGCTCCGCGTAGCGCAGGTACATGCGCAGCAGGTCGCCCGCGAACAGGGCCGACTCGTCGCCACCCGTGCCCGCGCGGATTTCGAGGAAAACGTTGCGGTCGTCGTTGGGATCCTTTGGCAGCAGCATCATCTGCAATTCATGCTGCAGCTGCGCCATGCGCTCGCGCGCGGCTTTGACCTCTTCTTCGGCGAAGTCGCGCATCGAGGCGTCGGAGAGCAGGTCTTTCGCCGCGGCCTCGTCGTCTTTGGCCTGACGCCACTGCCCGTAGTGCTCGACCACGGGCCCCAGTTCCGCATGCTCGCGCGTGAGCTTGCGGTACTGGTCGCGGTTCGAGGTCACTTCGGGACGGCTCAACAGGTCGTTCAGCTCGGCCAGGCGCGTAGTCAGCTGGTCGAGCTTCGATTGCATGCTCGTTTTCATCGGGCGGTGCGGAGCGGGCTCCGGATAGGACTGCGAGAGAGAAGAAGCGGGCGTGCGGCCCGGTCGTGCAGGGCACGCATGGCGCGCGCCCGAGCGCGAACGTCGCTAACGGTCCGAATTACCGGACGAATCGGACGAATCGGACGAGTTGGACGAGTTGGACGAGTTGGACGAATCGGAAGTGCCGGCTGAGCGCGGCGACGCACTGACGTCCGCCGCGGCCTGCGCGGCGGCGTCTACTTTCGACGGCTGGCCGTGGCGGTAAAAGCCGCCCATCAGTTCGATGAGCGAGTCGCGCTGATCGCCGCTCGACGTGTTGAGCGCATGCGTCGGGCCGTGGATCAGCTTGTTGGTGAGCGATTGCGACAGCGCTTCGAGCACGGCCGACGGGTCGTCTCCGCGCGCGAGCATCTTGCGGGCGCGTTCGAGCTCGGCGCGCCGCAGCGCGTCGGCCTGGGTATGCATGTGGCGGATGACCGGCACGATGCTGCGCGAGTCGAGCCACTGCATGAAGTTCGCCACGCGCGACTCGATGATCGTCTCGGCCTGCGCGACGGCGGCCTGGCGCGAGGCATTGCCTTCGCGCACGATCGTGCCGAGATCGTCGACGGTATAGAGGAAGACGTCTTCGAGCTGGGCGACTTCGGGCTCGATGTCGCGGGGCACCGCGAGGTCGACCATGAAAATGGGGCGGTGACGGCGCGCCTTCACCGCGCGCTCCACCGCGCCGAGACCGATGATAGGCAGCGTGGACGCCGTGCACGAGACGACGATGTCGAATTCGTGCATGCGCGCGGGCAGATCGGAGAGCGCAATGGAGCGGCCGCCGAAGCGTTCCGCAACGTAGCGCCCGCGCTCGGCGGTGCGGTTGGCGACCACGAGCTCGCGCGGCTGCTGCGCGGCGAAGTGCGCGGCGCACAGCTCGATCATCTCGCCCGCGCCGATGAAGAGCACGCGCTGGTTGGCGATCTTGTCGAAGATACGCTGCGCGAGGCGCACGGCGGCGGCGGCCATCGAAACCGACTGCGCGCCGATTTCGGTCGTGCTGCGCACTTCCTTCGCCACGGCGAAGGTGCGCTGGAACAACTGGTTCAAATAGGTGCCGAGCGCGCCGGCCTCAGTCGCGGTGCGTACCGCGGTCTTCATCTGGCCGACGATCTGCGTCTCGCCCAGCACCATCGAATCGAGCCCCGATGCCACCCGGAACGCATGACGCACCGCTTCGGACTGCGGCAGCGTATAGACGTGCGGCGCAAGCTCCTCTTCGCGGAGGCCGTGGTAGTGCGAAAGCCAGCTCACGGCGGCGTCGCGCGAGCTTTGCGCGTCGGTCGCGCAGTAGAGCTCGGTGCGGTTGCAGGTGGAGAGAATGGCGGCTTCCGGCGCGCTCAGCGAGCGCTTGCCGGACCACGCTTCCTTGAACAGCGCGAGCGCGGGCTTGATCTGTTCGAGCGGAAACGCCACGCGTTCGCGCAAGGCGACGGGCGCGGTGTGGTGATTGATTCCGATCGTTAGAAGCTGCATACCATGGGGGCGAGATTTAGGCGGATATTATAACTTTTCCTTGCATCCGACATTCGCGCCGACAGAGTCCGACACTCCGGTGGGTGATAGGGGAGCCATTCGAGCGGGTAGCCAAAGCCGTACAAGGTAGTCGAACGCCAGCCATGCTCGGGCCCGGGCTGCAATTTGCTGCGCAGCCGCAAGCGTGCGTGTCGAGGGTGCGCGACCGAACGTCGCGGTCCAGATTCCACCCGGTTTCGGGCGGTTGTGCGCCAAGCGGGAAGTGCGTGGAAGCCGCCTGGATGCGCTTGCCTTGTGCAATCCCGCCCCCTACACTCAACCGCTACGCGGGAAGCGCCGAGCCGACCGTTTTCCAGTTTGAATAGAGACTAATCAGGCTACCCATGCTGGCTCTCGTGCTTCGGCGGTCCTGGCGGGCTAATCCGAAAACCTATAGGACAAGTCTTTAATGGGCTGGGCCGGTATCGTCATTCTCGGTTTGGCGGTGGGCTGTGCGGGGTGGTGGCTCCATCCCTTGCGCCGCGCCGCACGTCACGGACTCGCGCCGGCGGTCGTGGCCGGCGTGCTCGGCGCGGCGCTCGCGAACGCGGCGGGCAGTGCGACCGGTCTCTTCCACGATGGCGAGTTGCTCCAGTGGCCGCTTTGCACGGCGCTCGCGCTCGGTTTCGTGGGCGTGTGCGTCGCGCTGCGCGCGCGGCGCAGCTAGTCGCGCGCTGCCCGCCCCCCGTGGCGCCGCCTTTGGCCGAACCCAGATCTTCCGCTTCGAATTCTTCGCAGGTGAAAACATGAACGCCCGACTCCCCGAAACCTCCTCGATTCCCGAACGCATTGCCGCCCTGCGCGCCGCGATGACGCGCGCCGGCGTGGATGCCACCCTCGTGCCTTCCGCCGATCCGCATCTGTCCGAGTACCTGCCGCGCCGCTGGCAGGGGCGCGAGTGGCTTTCGGGCTTCACCGGCTCGGTGGGCACGCTCGTGGTGACGAAGGACTTCGCGGGCGTGTGGGTGGACAGCCGCTACTGGGTGCAGGCCGAGCAGCAACTGAGCGGCACCGGCATCGAGCTCATGAAGATGATGGGCGGCCAGCAGAGTGCGCCGCACATCGACTGGCTCGCGCAGAACGTGAGCGCGGGCGGCGCAGTGGCCGTGGATGGCGCCGTGCTCGGCGTCGCCTCGGCGCGCGCGCTGGCCGAGGCGCTCAAGGCGCGCGACGTCGCACTGCGCACGGACCTCGATCTGCTCGACGACGTCTGGCAAGGCCGCCCGTCGCTGCCGCTCGAGCCCGTGTACGAGCACGTTGCGCCGCACGCCGACACGAGCCGCACCGGCAAGCTCGACCAGGTGCGCCGCGCGATGCGGGAGAAGGGCGCGCAGTGGCACTTCATCTCCACGCTCGACGACCTCGCCTGGCTCTTTAACCTGCGCGGGGCGGACGTGAACTACAACCCGGTGTTCGTCGCGCACGCGCTGATCGGGCCGGACGACGCGACGCTCTTCGTCGCCGACGGCAAGGTGAGCGAGGCGCTCGTGCAGTCGCTCGCGAAAGACAAGGTGCGCGTCGCGCCGTATGCAGAGGCCGCCGCCGCACTCGCGGCGTTGCCCGCGAAGGCCGCGCTGCTCGTCGATCCGCGCCGCGTGACGTACGGGCTGCTGCAGGCGGTGTCGTCGGCGGTCAAGCTCGTGGAGTCGGTGAATCCGAGCACGTTCTTCAAGTCGCGCAAAACCGCCGCCGAAGCCGGCCACGTGCGCGCGACCATGGAGCAGGACGGGGCGGCGCTTGCCGAGTTCTTCGCGTGGTTCGAGGCGGCGCTTGGCCGCGAGAGGATCACCGAGCTGACCATCGACGAAAAGCTTTCCGCCGCGCGTGCGCGACGTGCGGGCTTCAAGTCGCTCTCGTTCTCGACCATCGCGGGCTTCAACGCGAACGGCGCCATGCCGCACTACCGCGCCACGCCCGAGTCGCATAGCGTGATCGAGGGCAATGGGCTGCTGCTCATCGACTCGGGCGGCCAGTACCTCGACGGCACCACCGACATCACGCGCGTCGTCCCCGTGGGCACGCCGAGTGCGGAGCAAAAGCGCGACTTCACGCTCGTGCTCAAAGGCATGATGGCGCTCTCGCGCGCGAAGTTCCCGCGCGGCATCCGCTCGCCGATGCTCGACGCCATTGCGCGCGCGCCGATCTGGGAAGCGGGCGCCGATTACGGCCACGGCACGGGCCACGGCGTGGGCTACTTCCTGAACGTGCACGAAGGTCCGCAGGTCATTTCGCACTATGCGCCGGCCGAACCCTGGACCGCGATGGAAGAAGGCATGATCACCTCGGTCGAGCCGGGCATCTACCGGCCGGGCAAGTGGGGCGTGCGTATCGAGAATCTGGTGTTCAACCAGCGCGACGAAACCACCGAATTCGGCGAGTTCCTCAGCTTCGAGACGCTCACGCTCTGCCCGATCGACACGCGCTGCGTCGATCTCGCGCTCCTGCGCGCGGACGAGCGCGAGTGGCTCAATGCGTACCACCAGACGGTGCGCGTGCGCGTGGCGCCGCAAGTGAGCGGCGATGCGCTCGCGTGGCTCGAAAAGCGCACGCAGCCGATCTGATTTCCCCGGCATCCCGATAGCGATCAAGCGGAGCGAGACGCGCATGACGATCAAGGCAGTGGTGTTCGATTTCGGCGGGGTGCTCGTGGACTGGAGTCCCGAGTATCTCTATCGCAAGCTGATTTCCAACGACGACGAGCGCCGCTGGTTTCTCACGCACGTCTGCAAGATGGACTGGGTGATCCGCCAGGACGGCGGCGAGCCCATCGCCGTGGGCACGGAGGAACTCGTCGCGGCGTTTCCCGGGCACGAAGCGCTCATTCGCGCGTTCTACGAGCGCTGGCACGAGATGATCGGCGGCTTGCTCGCCGGCGGTGTGGCGACGTTCGAGCGCCTCGAGGCGGCGGGTATGCCGATCTTCGGACTCACGAACTGGTCGGCCGAGACGTTTCCGTGGGCGTGGGAGCGCTTCGGCATCCTGCGGCGCTGCCGCGATATCGTCGTCTCGGGCCACGTGAAGCTCGTGAAGCCCGATCCGGCGATCTTCCACGAGATGTTCCGCCGCATCGAGGCACAGTTGCCGGGCGTGAGGCCGGAAGAACTCGTTTTCATCGACGACAACGCGCACAACGCCGAAGCGGCCACGGCACTCGGCTGGCATGGCGTGCACCACACGAGCAACGCCGCCACCGACGCGAAGCTGCGCGAACTCGGCCTGCCGGTCTAACCAGGCTCAACCAGGCTCAACCACGCAGACTCAACCAGGCAGACTCAACCAGGCAGGCTCAACCAGGCAGGCTCAGTCGGCGCTCCGCGCGCTACTTCGAAGCGGGCGCCGGCGCCACCGGCTGCAGCAAACTGCGCAGCGCGTCGGCGATACCCTTCGCGGTTTGCCCGGCGCCCTTCGCCACACCTTCCGCGCTCACGCCGAGCGCCTGCGCAAACCCTGCGCGCAGCTCCGTCATCAGGTTTTCGTTGAGCTTGAACTTCGGGTCGCGCAGGTTGCCGTCGAGCACGAAATGCAGCGTGATCTCGCCCTTGCGCGCCTTCAATGCGGCCACGGCGGCGCGCGTCGGGATCGACAGGAAGGTGTCCACCGCGTCGCCGCTTTCCGCGAGTTGCAGGTTGCGCAGCGTGACCGAGCCCGGCGCGTGCAGGTGATAGCCGCGTACGGTCGAGGCGAGGTCGAGGTCGAGCGTGCCGCCCGTTACATTGGCCTTCGCGCCGGCCTTTCTGAGCAGATAGGGATCGATCGTGCGCACATCCACGCCGCGCAGCGTCGTGTGGAGTTGCGAGTCCTTGCTCGCGATCTGGATCCAGCCGTCGAACGCGACGCGTCCCGTGTGCTCCGGACCGACGACGTTGCCGGTGACCGAAACGCGAGTGGGCTCCGTGAGCGCAGGCAACTGGACATTGTCGACGCTCGCCTGCGCGCGGTTCACCGTGACGCGCCATGGCGGATTGCTGATCGACCGGTCGTAAAAGTCGAATGTGCCGTTTTCGAAGCCGATATGGTCGATGATCTTTTCCTGCGGCAGGTTGCTTGCGCCCTGCGTGCCGCTCCTGGGCGCGGCGCCTTGCTCCATCGCTTCGCGCAGATTCGGCAGGAGCAGGATCGAGCCGCTTTCCCGGCGCAGCACCGTCATCGTGAAATCGCTCACGGTGACGTCGCGAACATGCACGCGGTGCGAGATCAGCGCGCGCAAATCGGGCGTGATCGTGATGCGCGCGGCGCGCAGCGTGTCGGCGGCGGGCCAGTTGGGCGGCGGCTTCAGGCGCACGTCGGTGAGTTCGACGGATGAGAGATTGAACGCCACTTTTACGCTCGCGGCCATGCCGACAGGCGCGAGTGCGCGCTCCACGTACGTCTTCGCCTCGCGCTGCAGCGCATAGAGCGTGCCGAGCGCCGCGAGCGCGAGCAGCGCGACGACGCTCGCCACGATGAGGGGAACACGGTTGCGCAGCGGCATCGCCATACGGAATTCCTCGCGGGAGCAGGGCCCGATCAGGCCCCAGGTGACCCTGAACGTAGCGGCTTTCGAGCAACCGCCATGCCGCGCGCGCTGCCGGGCAAATGCCAGAACGACAACGGCGGCCCGCGGGCCGCCGTTGTTTGCTATCGATCCCGCCTGCCTAGCGGCTGATCGGCTTGTAGCGCAGACGCTTCGGACGTGCGGCTTCCTCGCCGAGACGCTTGATCTTGTCGGCCTCGTACTCCTGGTAGTTGCCGTCGAAGAACGTGACCTGCGAGTCGCCTTCGAACGCGAGGATGTGGGTGGCGATACGGTCGAGGAACCAGCGATCGTGCGAAATCACCATCACCGAGCCCGCGAATTCGAGCAGGGCGTCTTCGAGTGCGCGCAGCGTTTCGACGTCCAGATCGTTAGACGGTTCGTCGAGCAGCAGGACGTTGCCGCCCGAGATCAGCGTCTTGGCCAGATGCAGACGGCCACGCTCGCCACCCGAGAGGTTGCCGACGATCTTCTGCTGATCGCCGCCCTTGAAGTTGAAGCGGCCGATATACGCGCGCGACGGCGTTTCGTACTTGCCCACGGTCAGCACGTCCGCGCCGCCCGAGATCTCTTCGAACACCGTCTTGTCGGCGGCCAGCGCGTCGCGGCTCTGGTCCACGTAAGCGAGCTTGACGGTCGGGCCCTGCACGATTTCGCCCGAATCCGGCTGCTCCTTGCCCGTGAGCATGCGGAACAACGTGGATTTGCCGGCGCCGTTCGGCCCGATGATGCCGACGATCGCGCCTGCGGGAATCTTGAAGCTCAGGTTGTCGATGAGCAGACGATCGCCATAAGACTTGCTGACGTTCTTGAACTCGATGACTTCGTTGCCCAGACGCTCGCCCGCCGGAATGAAGATTTCCTGCGTTTCATTGCGCTTCTGGTATTCCGAGCTCGACAGTTCCTCGAAGCGCGCGATACGCGCCTTCGACTTCGCCTGGCGGCCCTTCGGGTTCTGGCGCACCCACTCCAGCTCCTTCTTGATCGCCTTCTGGCGAGCGGATTCCGACGCTTCTTCCTGCTTCAGGCGCTCTTCCTTCTGGTCGAGCCAGCTGGAGTAGTTGCCCTTCCAGGGAATGCCGTGGCCGCGGTCGAGTTCGAGAATCCACTCGGCGGCGTTGTCGAGGAAGTAGCGGTCGTGGGTCACGGCGACCACGGTGCCCGGGAAGCGTGTGAGGAACTGCTCGAGCCACTCGACCGATTCGGCGTCGAGGTGGTTGGTCGGCTCGTCGAGCAGCAGCATGTCGGGCTTTTCGAGCAGCAGCTTGCACAGCGCGACGCGGCGCTTTTCACCGCCCGAGAGATTGCCGATCTTCGCATCCCAGGCCGGCAGGCGCAGTGCGTCGGCGGCGATTTCGATCTGCTGTTCCGCGCTGCCGTCGGTCGTCGCGAGGATTGCTTCATACTTCGCCTGCTCGGCGGCCAGCGCGTCGAAGTCGGCGTCCGGTTCCGCGTAGGCGGCGTAGATCTCGTCGAGCTTCTTCTGCGCGTTGAACACGTCGCCCAGACCTTCCTCGACCGCTTCGCGCACGGTCTTTTCCGGATCGAGCTGCGGCTCCTGCGGCAGGTAGCCGATGTTCAGATTCGGCATCGGCGTGGCTTCGCCTTCGATGTCCTTGTCGACGCCGGCCATGATCTTGATGAGCGTGGACTTGCCCGAGCCGTTCAGGCCGAGCAGGCCGATCTTCGCGCCGGGGAAGAACGACAGCGAGATGTCCTTCAGGATCTGGCGCTTGGGCGGCACGATCTTGCCGACCCGGTTCATGGTGAAGACGTATTGGGCCATGAGAGTGTCTTTTGGAAACGGGAAGAAAAAGGTGTCGCTTAAACGTTGAACAGGAAGTTCATCACGTCGCCGTCGTGCACGACATATTCCTTGCCTTCGGCGCGCATCTTGCCGGCTTCCTTCGCACCGGTCTCGCCCTTGTACTGGATGAAGTCGTCGAACGCGATGGTCTGCGCGCGGATGAAGCCGCGCTCGAAGTCGGTGTGGATCACGCCCGCGGCTTGCGGGGCCGTATCGCCGACATGGATCGTCCACGCGCGCACTTCCTTCACGCCCGCCGTGAAGTACGTCTGCAGGCCGAGCAGCTTGTAGCCCGCGCGGATCACGCGGTCGAGGCCCGGCTCGTCCATGCCCATGTCGGCGAGGAACGCGATCTTGTCTTCGTCTTCGAGGTCGGCGATTTCCGCTTCGATGGCGGCGCACACGGCCACGACCGGCGAATTTTCGGCTGCAGCGTACTGGCGCACGGCTTCCAGATGCGGGTTGTTCTCGAACCCGTCTTCCTTCACGTTCGCGACGTACATGGTCTTCTTCGCGGTGATGAGGCAGAACGGCTTGATCAGCGCCTGCTCGTCCTCGCTCAGCGCGAGCCCGCGCACGGGCTTCGCCTGATCGAGTTGCGCGCGCACCTTTTCGAGCACCGCCACGAGCTTCGCGGCTTCCTTGTCGTTGCCCGACCTGGCGGCCTTCGAGTAGCGCGTGAGCGCCTTCTCGACGGTGCCGAGGTCGGCGAGCGCCAGTTCGGTATTGATGACTTCGATGTCGGCGAGCGGATCGATCCTGCCCGCGACGTGGATCACGTTTTCATCCTCGAAGCAGCGCACGACGTGCGTAATCGCATCCGTTTCGCGGATGTTCGCGAGGAACTGGTTGCCGAGGCCTTCGCCCTTGCTCGCGCCCGCGACCAGACCCGCGATGTCGACGAATTCGACCACGGCCGGCACGACGCGTTCGGGTTTGACGATTTCGGAAAGCGCCTTCAGGCGCTGATCCGGCACTTCCACCACGCCGACGTTGGGCTCGATCGTGCAGAACGGATAGTTTTCGGCCGCGATGCCCGCCTTGGTCAGCGCGTTGAAGAGGGTGGACTTGCCGACGTTAGGCAAGCCGACGATGCCGCATTGGAGGCTCATGTAAATCTCTGCATGTCAGGGTGGTGACGTGCGGCTCGCCGCGCGCGAAGGCCCGGGCCGGGCGTCTCGCGAAAGCGCAAGCGGCGGGCGGGGCGGCGCAGGTGGCACGTCGGGGGACGTGACGGGGCGTCACGAAAACCGTAATTGTAACCTCGTCCGGGTGAGGGTTAGCCGCAGGCGTCGCCGCGCTCCCCGGCCGTTTTCCCGCAACGTCTTGCTGCGCCGCAACACCGCGCCCGTCCGGCCCGGCCGCACAGGCACCCGCGGCTATAATGCGCGCATGACTGCAAGCAACCAGACCTTTGATGTCGCCGTGATCGGCGGCGGGCTCGTCGGCAAGTCGGCGGCGCTCGCGCTGACCCAGAGCGGCCTGCGCGTGGCGCTGCTCGCGCAGCCGTGCGCGCCGCTGCCCGCGGGCGCCGTGTTCGACGCGCGCGTGTACGCCTTTTCGCGCAGCTCGCAGGCGCTGTTCGAGCGGCTGCGGGTCTGGCAGGCCGCCGACGCTTCGCGCCTCACGCCCGTCTACGACATGCGCGTGTTCGGCGACGCCGCGGCGGAACTGCACTTCTCGGCCTATCAGGCGTCGGTTGCCCAGCTTGCGTGGATTGCCGAGTCGTCGGTCGTCGAGCGCGCGCTCGACGCCGCGCTGCACTTCCAGCCCAATCTCGCGTGGATCGACACGCGTGCACAGACGCTCGACGTGAAACCCGACGCGGCCGTGATCGGCCTCGCCAATGGCCGCACGATCGAAGCCGACCTCGCGATCGGCGCGGACGGCGCGCATTCGTGGGTGCGTGCGCAGATCGGCTCGACGGTCGAGCGGCGCGATTACCGGCAAACCGGCGTGGTCGCCAATTTCCGCGCGGAAAAGCCGCACGGCGAAACGGCGTACCAGTGGTTCCGCGAGGGCGAGATCGTCGCCTTGCTGCCGCTGCCGGACCGGCACGTGTCGCTCGTCTGGTCGGCACAGACCGAACATGCCGACGAACTGCTCAAGCTCGAACCGGCGCAGCTTGCCGCTGAAGTCGAGCGCGTCTCGCAAAGCCAGTTGGGCGTGCTCGAATGCGTCACGCCTGCGCGCGGCTTTCCTCTGTCACTGCAAACCGTCGACCGGCTCGTCGCGCCGCGCGTCGCCCTGGTCGGCGACGCCGCGCATCTGATTCACCCGCTTGCGGGCCAGGGCGTGAACCTCGGCTTGCGCGACGTCGCCGCGCTCGTCGACGTCGTCACGAAGAAAGAGGCGTTCCGCGATCTCGGCGACATCGTGCTGCTGCGCCGCTATGAACGCGGCCGCCGCGAGGACATCCAGAAGCTCGTCGTGGCCACCGACGGCCTGCAGCGGCTCTTCTCGTTGCCTGGCACGCTCGCGCGCGCGGTGCGCAATACCGGTATGGCATTCGTGGGCGCGCAGCCGCTGCTCAAGCGCTGGCTCGTGGCCTCGGCGCTCGGCTAGTATCGACAGGCTCGCCTGCTCCGGCAGGCATTTCGGTCGCTCGAGGCCGGTGCAGCTTAGAATGGGCGTATAGGCCGCGCCCGCAGCGCATGCCGCCCCGGCCATTCAACGGAACTCTGCGCGCATCGCCCCTGCGCGGCGCGCCCGAATCAGGAATGCATCCCATGCAAACGCGTATTCGATTCGCCGCGCTCGTGATCGCGGTAGCCACCTCGGCGCTCGGCTGCTCGGCCCAGGCCGACCAGACCACCGACAAGATCAGGTCGGCGCTGCAGACGCGCCTCGGCATCGACGCCAGCGACATCAAGGGCATCACCAAAGCGCCCATGCCGGGCCTTTACGAGATCAACCTCGGCACGCAAATCGTCTACAGCGACGCCAGCGGCGACTACGTGCTCAACGGCGAACTCATCGACACCAAGGCGCACCGCAATCTCACCGAGGCGCGCCTGAACGAAATCAACAAGGTCGATTTCGCGAAGCTGCCGCTCGAGAACGCGGTCAAAGTCGTGAAGGGCGACGGCAAGCGCAAGATGGCCGTGTTCTCCGACCCGAACTGCCCGTACTGCCATCAGCTCGAAAACACGCTGAAGTCCGTGGACAACGTGACGGTCTACACGTTCCTGTATCCGGTGCTCTCGCCGGATTCGACGGCGAAGGCCAGGCAGATCTGGTGCTCGTCCGACCGCGCGAAGGCATGGGAGTCGTGGATGGTGGACCGCAAGGCGCCCACGGCGGCCGGCACGTGCGACACGGCCGCCATCGACAGCAATCTCGCGCTCGGCCAGAAGATGAACGTGACCGGCACGCCCACCGTGATCCTCGCCGACGGCACGCGCCTGCCGGGCGCAGTCAGCGCCGACCGGCTCGAACGCGGACTGAACGGCGCTCACTGACGCCACCCCCGAACCCGCCGGCCGCTTTCGCGGCCGGTGCTTTTTTGCCCGGCGCTTTTTGTCCCGCGCTTTTTCTCCGGCGCTTTTTCTCCGGCTGTGTCTGCCGGGCATACTGAAATTGCATGGCAGCGTCTGCTGACCGACTTACTCACCGATCCCGCCGATGAAGCCGATCCGATACACCATCGTCCCGAAGCATCCCGCCGCGCATCTGTTCGAGGTGACGCTCACCGTGGAAGACCCCGCGCCGGACGGCCAACGCTTCATGCTGCCCGTGTGGATTCCGGGCAGCTACATGGTGCGCGAGTTCGCGCGCAACATCGTCACGCTGCGCGCCTTCAGCGACGCGGGCCGCAAGGTGCGCGTGACGAAGACCGACAAGCATTCGTGGCAGGCCGCGCCCGTGAAGGGCGCGCTCACGCTGCGCTACGAGGTCTACGCGTGGGACCTGTCGGTGCGCGCGGCGCATCTCGACGACACGGTGGGCTTCTTCAACGGCACGAGCGTGTTTCTCGCGGCGCTCGGCCATGAGGAGGCGCAGCACGCGGTCGATATTCAGCGTCCGGACGGACACGCGTACCGCCACTGGCGCGTGGGCACGGCGCTCACGGAAGCGCGCGGCACCAAGCGTTACGGTTTCGGCGAGTACACGGCCACGAATTACGACGAGCTGATCGATCACCCGGTCACGCTCGGCGAGTTCACGCTCGCGAGCTTCAAGGCGCACGGCGTGCCGCACGACATCGTGATCGCGGGCCGCGTGGTCGGCCTCGACACCGAGCGTCTCGCCGCCGACCTGAAGAAAATCTGCGAGGCGCAGATCGCGCTTTTCGAGCCGCGCACGAAGCGCGCGCCGATGGAGCGCTACGTGTTCATGACGCAGGCCGTGAGCGACGGTTACGGCGGGCTCGAGCACCGCGCATCGACGGCGCTGATCTGCAATCGCACCGACCTGCCGGTGAAGGGCAAGCCGGAGACGTCGGAAGGCTATCGCACCTATCTCGGCCTGTGCAGCCACGAATACTTCCACACGTGGAACGTGAAGCGCATCAAGCCGGCCGCGTTCGTGCCGTATGACCTCGCGCGCGAGGACTATACGTCGCTGCTGTGGCTGTTCGAGGGCTTCACGTCGTACTACGACGATCTCATGCTCGTGCGCAGCGGTCTCATTTCCGCAGACGAATACTTCGGTCTGCTCGGCAAGACGATCGCCGGTGTGCTGCGCGGAGCGGGGCGCCTGAAGCAGAGCGTCGCGGAAAGCTCGTTCGACGCGTGGGTGAAGTACTACCGCCAGGACGAGAACGCATCGAATGCGATCGTGAGCTACTACACCAAGGGCTCGCTCGTGGCACTGTCGTTCGACCTCGCGATTCGCGCGCAGACGAACGGCCGCAAGTCGCTCGACGACGTCATGCGCCTTCTGTGGCAGCGCTACGGGCGCGACTTCTATCGCGGCAAGCCGGTGGGCGTGGGCGAGGACGATGTCGAAGCGCTGATTGCCGAGGCGACGGGGGTGGAACTGGGCGCGCTCTTTGGCGACGCCGTGCGCGGCACGCGCGACCTGCCGCTCGCGGCGCTGTTCGAGCCGTTCGGCGTGACGCTCGACGGGGAGCCCGAGCGCGGCGCGAAGCCGTCGCTCGGCGCGCGGCTGCGCGGCGGCGCCGAAGCGACGCTTGCCGTGGTCTACGAAGGTGGCGCGGCCCAGAAGGCTGGGCTTTCGGCTGGCGACGCGCTCGTTGCGCTCGACGGCCTGCGTGTGACGGGCTCGAATCTCGACGCGCTGCTCGCGCGCTACCAGCCGGGCACGAAGGTCGAAATCCACGCGTTCCGCCGCGACGAGCTTCGCGTGGCGCGTCTGACCCTCGACGCGCCCGAAGTCGCGCGCTACAAGCTCGCCGCCTCGGACAAGCGTGCGCCCGCGCGCTCATTGCGCGAGCGCTGGCTGGCGGCATAGACCGCTGGGCGGGGCTCGGCGGCACGAGGCACCAGAAGCGGCGTGGGGCGATGGATCCCACGCCGCTTTTTCATGCCTGCGATTGTTCTATCGTTGCAACAATCCGTCATCGGCGGACTACTTTTTCGGGGGGCGGTAAAAAAACACAATGCCTTCACTCGCGCAACGTTGCGCAACCGAGACCCGAAGGAGCCACCATGACCACGATCCTGCAAATCAATTCCGCCGCCCGCTCGCAAGGCGCCCAGTCGACGCTGCTCGTCAACGAATTGACGGCCAGGCTGCAACAATCGAATCCGGGCGCGCAAGTCGTCACGCGTAACCTGCAAGCCGATCCGCTGCCGCACCTCGACGACGCCGTGCTCGGCGCGTTCTTCACGCCGGCCGAGCAGCGCACGCCGGAGCAGCAAGCCATCGCCGCACGCAGCGAAGCGCTGATCGCGGAACTGCAGGCAGCGGACATCATCGTGATCGGTGCGCCGATGTACAACTTCGGCATCTCGTCGCAACTCAAGACCTACTTCGACTGGATCGCGCGTGCCGGCATCACGTTCCGCTACACCGCGAACGGTCCCGAAGGTCTTGTGAACGGCAAGAAGGTGTATGTCGTTTCGGCGCGCGGCGGCAAGTATCAAGGCACCGCGCACGACAGCCAGACGCCGTACCTGAAGTCGTTCCTCGGCTTCCTCGGCATGACCGACGTGAACTTCATCTACGCCGAAGGCCTGAACATGGGCCCGGACGCGGCAAGCGCAGCGCTCGCGCTCGCGCGTGAGGCGATCGCAGCAGCGTAAAGCGCGCGATTTTTGGCGGTAAAAAGCAAAAACGCCACGAGAGCGATCTCGTGGCGTTTTTCATGTGAGCGTCGCGTCGCGACGCCCAGGCGGTTCAGGCGAGCACGAGGCCTTCCTCCGGCAAACGCCAGTCGATCGGCTGGCGGCCGTGCGCCTGCAGATAGTCGTTGGCCTGCGCGAAATGCCCGCAGCCGAGAAAGCCGCGATGCGCGGAAAGCGGCGACGGATGCGGCGCTTCCAGCACGCAATGCGCACCCGAGAGCAGCGCACGCTTGTTCTGCGCGTGCGCACCCCACAGCATGAACACGAGGTGCTCGTGGCGCGCGGCGAGTTGCTGGATCAGCGTGTCGGTGCAGCGCTCCCAGCCGCGCTTCGCGTGGCTCGCGGCGCTCGCGCGCTCGACGGTCAGCACCGTGTTCAGCAGCAGCACGCCCTGGCGCGCCCAGGCGTCGAGACAGCCGTGCGTCGGCGCCTGAATGCCGAGGCTCGCCGCGATCTCCTTGAAGATGTTGCGCAGCGAAGGCGGCGGGCGCACCGAGGGCGGCACCGAGAACGCCAGGCCGTGCGCCTGCGGCGTGCCTCGATCTTCGCCGTGGTACGGGTCCTGGCCGAGGATCACGACCTTTACGTCGTCGGGCGAGGTGAGGCGCAGCGCGCGGAACACGTCGGCGGGATAGACGGTCTTGCCGGCGGCGCGCTCGTCGTCGACGAAGCGGCACAACGGCGCGTAGGCGTCGCTCGCGATGAACGGCGCGAGCAGCTCGCGCCAGGCGGCGGGCAGCGCGTCGAACTGGTCTTCGAGGCGCGTGGTGTCGACGGCGGCTTGCGGCCTGGCGGGTTCGTGGGGCATGGCGGGGGCGGACATAACGGCGTGCGTGCGCTCGGGCGCCGGGAATTCGTCGGCTTCGAACAACGAGAAAATCGTGATCTGGCGCGGGTCGAATTCGGGCGGCGGCGGCTCGTCGAGCGTGGCTTGCGGCGGGCCGGACAGATCGTCGTCGAACAGCGAGGTTTGCACCGGCATCGCGACGCGCGGGCGTTTCGTGGAAGTCATGGGCGGCAAGTGTCGCAGCAATTGCGCGCCGATTCAATCCGGCGCGAGCGCCGTAGAGCGGCCTTTTACGCCATCGGTGCCCATGTTGCAACTAACAGCGCCATTTTTGCGCTCTTCCCGGGTGATGGGCGCATTGGCGCGGGCACTCCGAAGCCGCGCCGCGTCGTTCTCAGCCTTCGCGCAGCCTGTATCCGCGCTGGGCCTTGCTGACGTCGTCCGGTGCGAGGCCTGGCAGCGCCTGCGCGAGTTCCGCCGCGAGCGAGTGCAAGGCCGCTTCGTCGCCCGACTTCAGTTCGAGTTCGATTTCGCAGATAGGCGTGCGCCGCGTCTCGCCGTTCACTTCGGCGGTGACTTCGCCCTGATCGATGGCCGCTTCGACTCGCGCGCCGTCGACTTCGAGCGTCCACAGCGTGCGCGTGAAGTCGGTGCGAAAGAGCGGGATCAGGTCCGCGGCGGCGTCCGAGAGCGCCGTCGAAACGCCGGCTTCATCGCACTCGTGCAGCAGCCTGTCGATTTCGAGCGCTTCGCCCGCCACTGGCATTTCCCACTCGTGGCGCGCGTGCAGCCCGTTTTGCGCCATGCCCACCGTCTTGAACGTCTGCAGCCACCCCTCGGGCGCACGGCGCAGGCGCAGCGCGCTCCTGGCGCGCGCGAGCGCAAGCGCCGGCGTGTCGAAGTAGATGTTTTCGAGCCTGATGGCGCGACCCGGCTTGCCGGCGCGCGTCTCGAAGAGACGCAGGGCCGCGTCCACCTGGTCGCGCGGCAGCGCGAGCTTGATTTCGCGTTCGATACCCATGGCTGCGCGCGATCAGAAGAACATGCGGGCGAGTTCCGCGCCCGGCTGCCCGGCGCGCATGAACGCCTCGCCCACGAGGAACGTGTGCACGGAAAGCGCGCGCATTTTCTCGACGTCCGCACGCGAGAGGATGCCCGACTCGGTCACGACGATGCGGTCTTCAGGCACGTCGTCGAGCATGCCGATGGTCGTGTCCAGCGTCGTTTCGAACGTACGCAGATTACGATTGTTGATGCCGATGAGCGGCGTCTTCAGCGTGAGCGCGTGCGTGAGTTCATCGCGGCCGTGCACTTCGACGAGCACCGCGAGACCGAGCGAATGCGCCAGCGCCTCGAGGTCGCGCATTGCGCCGGGCTGGAGCGCGGCGGCGATCAGCAGGATCGCGTCGGCGCCCATCGCGCGGGCTTCGACGACCTGGTACGGGTCGACGATGAAGTCCTTGCGCAGCACCGGCAGGCTGCACGCGGCGCGCGCGGCTTCGAGGTACGCGGCGCTGCCCTGGAAGAACTGCACGTCGGTCAGCACGGAGAGGCAGGCCGCGCCGCCCTCGGCGTACGAGCGCGCGATTTCGGCGGGCTGGAAGTCTTCGCGCAGCACGCCCTTCGACGGACTTGCCTTCTTCACTTCGGCGATCACGGCGGCCTGACCGTTGTCGTGCTTCGCGCGCAAGGCGCCGACGAAATCGCGCAGGTCACGCGTGCTGGCCTGCAGGCGCAGTTCTTCGAGCGGGGCGCTCTGCTCGGCGGCGCGCACTTCTTCGCGCTTGACCGCAATGATCTTTTCGAGGATGTCACTCATGATGTTCGGAGGCAAAAAACGGTGCGGGATCAGCGTTTGAACTGTTGCGTGAAGCGTACCAGTTCGTCGACTTTGGCGCGTGCGCGGCCGCTGGCGAGGGTTTCGCGCGCAAGCCGGATGCCTTCTTCGATCGAGTTCGCCACGTTCGCCGAGTAGAGCGCCGTGCCCGCATTCAGCGCGACGATCTCGCGCGCGGTTCCGGCCTCGTTCGAGAGCGCGCCGAGCAGCATCGCTTTCGACTCGTCGGCGTTTTCGACCTTGAGCGAGCGGTTCGAGACCATCTGCATGCCAAAGTCTTCGGGATGGATCTCGTACTCGCGAATCTGGCCGTCCTTCAGTTCGCCGACGAGCGTGGCCGCACCGAGCGAGACTTCGTCCATGCCGTCCTTGCCGTACACGACGCACACGTGTTTTGCGCCAAGCCGCTCCATCACGCGAACCTGAATGCCGACGAGGTCCGGATGAAACACGCCCATCAGCTGATTGGGCGCGCCGGCCGGATTCGTGAGCGGCCCCAGGATGTTGAAGATCGTGCGTACGCCCAGTTCGCGGCGCACGGCGGCGATGTTCTTCATCGCGGGATGATGATTGGGCGCGAACATGAAGCCCATGCCCGTTTCGGCGATCGAGGCGGCCACCTGGTCCGGCTGCAGATCGATGTTCACGCCGAGCGCCTCGAGCACGTCCGCGCTGCCCGACTTGCTGGAGACGCCCCGGTTGCCGTGCTTGGCGACCTTCGCGCCGGCTGCCGCGGCCACGAACATCGAAGCCGTGGAGATATTGAAGGTGTGCGAGCCGTCGCCGCCGGTGCCGACGATGTCGATGAAGTTCGAGTTGTCTTTCACCTCGACGTGATTCGCGAACTCGCGCATCACCGTCGCGGCGGCGGTGATCTCGCCGATGGTTTCCTTCTTCACGCGCAGGCCGGTGATGATGGCGGCCGACAGCACGGGCGAAAGCTCGCCGCGCATGATGAGGCGCATGAGGTGGAGCATCTCGTCGTGAAAAATCTCGCGGTGCTCGATCGTGCGCTGGAGCGCTTCCTGCGGGGTAATCATGATGGTCGCCTCCGGGTCAAGCGCGCCTGGTTTGCTTCAGGAAATTCTCGAAGAGGGCGTGGCCGTGCTCCGAAAGGATCGATTCCGGATGGAACTGCACGCCTTCCACCGCAAGCTCGCGGTGACGCACGCCCATGATTTCGCCGTCGTCGGTCCAGGCCGAGACTTCGAGGCAGTCGGGCAGCGACTCGCGCTCGATCGCGAGCGAGTGATAACGCGTGACGTTGAAGTGCCTCGGCAGGTCGGCGAACACGCCCTTGCAGTCGGTTTCGATCTGGCTCACCTTGCCGTGCATGATGGTCTTCGCACGCACGACGCGCCCGCCGAACGCTTCGCCAATCGCCTGATGGCCGAGGCACACGCCGAGAATCGGCGTCTTGCCGGCGAATTCGCGCAGCACGGCGAGCGTGATGCCCGCGTGCTGCGGGTTGCTCGGACCGGGCGAGAGGCAGATGCGCGCGGGGTTGAGCTGCGCGATTTCGTCGAGGGTGATTTCGTCGTTGCGGTACGTGTGAACGTCTTCGCCGAGTTCGCCGAAGTACTGGACGATGTTGTAGGTAAACGAATCGTAGTTGTCGATCATGAGCAACATGGTCTTTTCTCCGCTCAGAAGTCGCTGTCGAGGCCGTCCTGGACCTGCTCGGCGGCGCGCAGCACCGCGCGCGCCTTGTTCTCGGTTTCCTGCCATTCGGACTCGGGCACCGAATCCGCCACCACGCCCGCGGCGGCCTGCACATACAGATTGCCGTTGTGGATGAGGCCGGTGCGGATTGCGATGGCCAGGTCCATCTCGCCGTTGAACGAAAGATAGCCGACTGCGCCGCCGTAAAGCCCGCGCTTCACCGGCTCCAGTTCGTCGATCAGTTCCATGGCGCGAACCTTCGGCGCGCCCGAGAGCGTGCCGGCCGGGAACGTGGCGCGCAGGACGTCGAAATTGTTCATGCCGGGCTTGAGCTTGCCCTCCACCGAACTCACGATGTGCTGCACGTGCGAGTACTTCTCGATGATCATCTTGTCGGTGACGGCCACCGAGCCGATCTCGGCGATGCGGCCCACGTCGTTGCGCGCGAGGTCGATCAGCATGACGTGCTCGGCGATTTCCTTCGGGTCGTTGAGCAGTTCGGTCGCGAGCTCGGCGTCGCGCTCGGGCGTGTTGCCGCGCGCTCGCGTGCCGGCGAGCGGACGGATCGTCACGATGCGGTCCTCGCCGCGCTTTTCCTGGCGCACGAGAATTTCCGGCGACGCGCCCACCACGTGGAATTCGCCGAAGTTGTAGTAGTACATGTACGGCGACGGATTGAGCGAGCGCAGCGCACGGTAGAGCGACAGCGGATTGTCGCGATACGGCTTGGTGAGGCGCTGGCCGACCTGCACCTGCATCAACTCGCCAGCGGCGATGTATTCCTTCGCCTTGCGCACGGCGGCGAGGTAATCGTCCTTTTTGAATTCGCGGAACGTTTCGGTGCGCACGCTCGCCGAAGTCACCGGCGGCTGCACCGTGGTGCGCAGGCGCTGCTTGAGCTCGCGCAGACGGTGCTTCGCCCTGGTGTAGGCCTCGGGCGTTTGCGGATCGGCGTAGACGATGAGATACAGCTTGCCCGCGAGATTGTCGATGACCGCGACTTCTTCGGTCAGCAGCAACTGGATGTCGGGCAGGCCGAGGTCGTCGGCCGGGCAGGTATCGGCGAGCTTTTTCTCGATGTAACGCACCGCGTCGTAGCCGAAGTAGCCCGCGAGCCCGCCGCAGAAGCGCGGCAAGCCCGGACGCTGCGCGACCTTGAAGCGTGCCTGGTATTTCGCGATGAAATCGAGCGGATCGCTGTCGTGCGTCTCGACGACCTGGCCGTCGCGCACGACCTCCGAAACGCCGTTGCGCGTGCGGATCAGCGAGCGCGCCGGCAGGCCGATGAACGAGTAGCGCCCGAAGCGCTCGCCGCCCACCACGGACTCCAGCAGGAAAGAATTGGCGCCGCCGCGCTCGGGCTGCGCGAGCTTCAGATACAGCGAGAGCGGCGTTTCGAGATCGGCCAGTGCTTCGGCGATCAGCGGGATGCGGTTGTAGCCCTCGTTGGCGAGGGACTGAAATTCGAGTTCGGTCATGTTCCGATCCTGTTCGTGCTGCCAGTCGCGGCGGGTGCGGGCCCGGTGCGGCTCAAAACGGGGCGCGCGGTGAGCGCGAGGCGTTAGTTTTTGAGTGCTTGATGGCCGCTGGCGCTCGCTCGTGCGGTCCGTGTTCGCGCTCGCGATGCAGCGCTTGCCGGGCCGGCGTGCAGTACATCGACGGAGGGTGAGGCGTAGCCGCTCGCGCCTTGCGCACCTCGCCGCGAACGGCGAAACGACACGCAAGGACAACGAAAGCCAACGGCCGGACCAGCCGACGGGTTACCGCAACAGTTTAGAGTCGAGACACGCGCGAGTGCGCAGCGAAGTAAAAAACGGTGCTGAAGACAGGCTTCAGCGAACCTCGGGTGAGGTTAGCGCGACCAGCGACGCCAGGGCCAGGCTCCCCGGTCGATCGTGCTCAGACTCCGTTTTTTATTCAGAAACATGAGGATAGTTGACGTTCAGTTGAGAACTTAAGTCAGGTCATTGTGCGCTGCGACCGCCTTGGCGGCTTCGAGCAGCGAGGCAACTATACCATCCGATTCAATTTTTTGTACAGGTTGGCCGTGGTTGTAGCCGTAGGGCACCGTGAGCGTGGCCATGCCGGCCGCCCGGCCCGCAATCGCGTCGTTCTCCGAATCGCCGATCGCCACGGCCGCCGCGGGCTTCACGCCCAGGCGCTCGCAGGCCGTGAGCATCGGCAGCGGGTCGGGTTTCTTCTTCGCCAGGCTGTCGCCGCCGAGCACCACTTCGAAATACTGCGCGAGGCCGTATTGCTGCAGAAGCTCGACGGCGAAGCGGTGCGGCTTGTTGGTCACGCACGCGAGCTTGATGCCCTGGTCGCGCAGCGCAGCGAGACCCGCCTCGACGTCCGGGTATAGATGCGTGTGCCGGCCGTTGATCTTCGCGTACTCATCCTGGTAGAGCGCGAGCGCTTCGTCGAAGCGCGCCTCGACGTTCTCCGCGGGAAAGCGCGGCGCGAGTACGCTGCGGATCAGGTGCTCCGAGCCCTTGCCCACGTAGCCCATCACCTCCTCGCGCGTGGTTTCCTCGGCGTCGAGTTGCGCGAGCATGCCGTTCACGCCGGCGGCGAAGTCGTCGGCAGTGTCGACCATGGTGCCGTCGAGGTCGATCAGCGCCGCTTCGATGCGCGGCGCGGTGAACTTCGCGGTGGACTTCGCAGTGGACTTGATAGGAGCGCTCATTTTGCGTTCGCAGTGTGGGTGACGCTTGCGAGCTGCGCGCGCATCTCGTCGATCACGGTCTTGTAGTCCGGCTTGCCGAAGATCGCCGAGCCCGCCACGAAAGTGTCCGCACCAGCCGCCGCGATTTCGGCGATATTGTCGACCTTCACGCCGCCGTCCACTTCGAGGTGGATTTCGCGGCCCGTGCGGGCCGTGTAGGCGTCGATCTTCGCGCGCGCCTCGCGCAGCTTGTTGAGCGCCTCGGGAATGAACGACTGGCCGCCGAATCCCGGATTCACCGACATGACGAGCACGAGATCGAGCTTGTCCATCACGTGGTCGAGGTAGTTCAGCGGCGTAGCCGGGTTGAACACGAGGCCCGCCTTGCAGCCGTGGTCACGGATCAGCGAGAGCGTGCGGTCGATGTGATCCGAGCCTTCCGGGTGAAAGCTGATGAGGTTCGCGCCGGCCTTGGCGAAGTCGGGCACGATGCGGTCGACCGGGCGGACCATCAGATGCACGTCGATGGGCACGCTCACGTGCGGGCGGATCGCCTCGCACACCAGCGGGCCGATGGTGAGGTTCGGCACGTAATGGTTGTCCATCACGTCGAAGTGGATCCAGTCGGCGCCGGCAGCGACGACGTTGCGGACTTCTTCGCCAAGACGCGCGAAGTCGGCAGAGAGGATGCTGGGGGCGATGCGGAATTGCGTCATGGCGGCAATCGGGAAACTGTCGGAAAAACCGTATTTTACCGTCAGTGGGAGAGCCGATCCTTGCCACTGCCGTGGCTGGCGCCACGGGCGGCGTCGGGTTGCGAGCGCCCGCTGCATGAAGCAGAATGCCAAACCATGTGCCGCGCCTCGCGGCGCGCTCGCGAGCGCCTTGCTGCGCGGGCGTCTCGGTCAACGGACTCAGCAGCCGCGCACGGGCGATTGGAACAAGGATGAGCCAGTACGAATTCAGCGTGACGTCGCAGGTGCGCTACCTGCCCGAAGAATCGGATCCGGAGCGCCGGCAATATGCCTTCGCGTACACGCTGACCATTCGCAATACCGGTCAGGTGAGCGCCCAGCTGATCGCGCGCCACTGGGTGATCACCGACAGCGAAAATTACGTGCAGGAAGTGAAGGGGCTCGGGGTAGTCGGCCATCAGCCGCTTCTGAAGCCGGGCGAGCAGTTCGAGTACACGAGCTGGGCCGTGATCGCAACGCCGGTGGGCACCATGCGTGGGGAGTACTTCTGTGTGGCCGAGGATGCCGAGCGCTTCGAGGCGAGCGTGCCCGAGTTCGTGCTGCGCATGCCACGCACGCTGCATTGAACCGGCGCGAGAATTCGGGGTCTGCTAGTCCTGACGCCGATCGTCGCGCGAGGCTTGTTTTTTCCTGCCCGACGCGGTCCACACAACGATGAAAATCAGCAGGAACAGCGCAAGGAGCGCTTCCAGACCAAACATGAGCATCGGGTATTCGTCGAGCAGTTCTGACATGGCGGCATCCATCGAGAGCCAATATTGTAGGCGTGATTTTGACGTCGATTCGGGGCTCGATGTCCCGGTGATGCCGGGATTCACAAAGGTGCGATATCTCGTGGGGGCGGCGCTTCGGCGTGGGGGCGGCCGCTGGGGTGGCCGCACGAGTGTCCGGTTAGGCGGCTGGTTGGGCGCGGCTTCGCTGGCGGCTTTGCTTGCCGCATGCGGCGGCCCCGGCTACGTGCACAATGTGCCGCCCAAGGGCACGCCCACGCTGCCCTCGCAGCTCGCCGCGCAACGTCTCACCCCGGTCGCCTGGCAGCAGGTGCAGGGCTGGCAGGATGACTCGCTGATCGGCGTGACCGCGGCGCTGCGCGCGAACTGCACGCGCCTCGCGCGCGATCCTCGCTGGCAGCGCGCGTGCTCTGCGGCCTCGCAGCTCGACGATCTGGACGCCTCGAGCGCACGCGCATTCTTCGAAACGTATTTCACGCCCTATCAGTTCGCCAACAACGACGGCACGCTCGACGGCCTCGTGACCGGCTACTACGAACCGCTGCTGCGCGGTTCGCGCACGCGTCACGGCATCTATCAGACCGCGCTGTATCGCTGGCCGTCCGGTTATCGTCCGGGCGCCGCGATGCCGCCGCGCGCGCAGCTCGAACGTTCGGGCGTGCTGGGCGGCAACGAACTCGTCTGGGTGGACGATCCGATCGAAGCGTTCTTCCTGCAGGTGCAGGGCTCCGGGCGCATCGTGATGGAAGACGGCAGCGTGATGCGCGTGGGCTTTGGCGGCACCAACAACCAGCCGTACAAGTCGATCGGGCGCTGGCTGCTCGACCACGGCGAACTCACGCCCGCGCAGGCGACCATGCAGGGCATCAAGGCATGGGCACGCGAGAACCCGACGCGCGTGGACGCGCTCCTCGACACCAATCCGCGTTTCGTGTTTTTCCGCGAGATGGCGGGCTCCGAAGGCGACGCGCAGGGCGGCGCGGACGGCCCGATCGGTGCGCTCGGCGTGCCGCTCACGCCGGAACGCTCGATTGCCGTCGATCCGTCGTCGATCCCGCTTGGCACGCCGGTATTTCTCCAGACCACGCGCCCGCTCACGAATACGCCGCTCAACCGGCTCGTGTTCGCGCAGGACACGGGCACGGCGATCAAGGGCGGGGTGCGCGCCGACTACTTCTGGGGCCTGGGCGACGACGCCGGAGATCTGGCCGGCAAGATGAAACAGGGCGGACGCATGTGGCTGCTGTTCCCGAACTCGTGATCGGGGTGGCGCTTGCGCTGCACACGTGAAGAGAGAAAGCCGGTGCTTGCCGGCTTTCTCTCTTGCTGCGCGTTGCGAGCCGCGGTTTACTTCGGCCGCTTGTCGATGACTCGCTTTGCCTTGCCAACCGAGCGCTCGATGCCGTTCACTTCGAGCACGTTCACTTTGCACGTCACGCCGATCAGCGCCTTGATGTCGTAGGCGAGCGCCTTGCTGGCTGCGTCGAGCGCGCCATAGTCGGGCGCGGTTTCCGGGCACGGTTCGCAGTTGAGCGACATCACGTCCATCGGACCTTCCTTCGTCAGGACGATCTGATAGTGCGGCGCGAGCGCCGGCTGCCTGAGCAGCAGTTCCTCGATCTGCGTGGGAAACACGTTCACGCCGCGGATGATCAGCATGTCGTCCGAGCGGCCCGTGATCTTTTCCATGCGGCGCATGGTGCGCGCCGTACCCGGCAAGAGACGCGTGAGGTCGCGCGTGCGGTAACGGATGATGGGCAGCGCTTCCTTGGTGAGCGAGGTGAAGACGAGCTCGCCGAATTCCCCGTCGGGCAGCACTTCGCCGGTTTCCGGGTCGATGACCTCGGGGTAGAAGTGGTCTTCCCAGATCGTCGGGCCGTCTTTCGTTTCCGCGCATTCCGAGGCGACGCCCGGGCCCATCACTTCCGAAAGGCCGTAGATGTCGACGGCCGTGATGCCCATGCGCTGCTCGATGGCCTTGCGCATGTCGTTGGTCCACGGCTCCGCGCCAAAGATGCCGATGCGCAGCGAACAGGTGGCCGGATCGATGCCCTGGCGCTCCATTTCGTCGGCGATAGCGAGCATGTAGCTCGGCGTGACCATGATGATGTCGGGGCGGAAGTCCTGGATCAGTTGGACCTGCTTCTCGGTCTGGCCGCCGCCGAACGGAATGACGGTGAGACCCGCACGTTCCGCGCCATAGTGCGCGCCAAGGCCGCCCGTAAAGAGTCCATAGCCGTAACTGATGTGCACCTTGTCGCCGCGCCGTGCGCCCGCTGCGCGCACCGAACGCGCGACGAGGTTCGCCCAGGTGTCGATGTCGCGCGCCGTGTAAGCCACCACGGTAGGCTTGCCCGTCGTACCTGACGACGCATGGATGCGCGAAATCTGGTCTTGCGGCACCGCGAACATGCCGAAGGGATAGTTGTCGCGCAGATCCTTCTTCGTGGTGAACGGGAAGCGCGCGAGGTCGGCGAGCGACTGCACCTGGGACGGATGCACGCCTGCTTCGTCGAATTTGCGGCGATAGACCGGCGAATTCTCATAAGCGTGGTTTAGCGACCATTTCAGGCGCTCGAGTTGCAGCGCAGCAAGCTCGTCGCGGCTCGCCTTTTCGATGGGTTCGAGCGGCAGCGTGGTACTCATGAGTGTCTCCTGGATCTTAAGAACGTGACTCGTGACGCGTAGGGAATCGAGAAGGGGAAACCCGCTTCACGTTGCGACTGGAATGACGTTGCCGCGAATCTGCGCGGACTTGCCTCGGAACAGCGCGACGGTTTCGCCTGCCCGGTTCGTCACTCGGATGTCGTAGACCCCGTTGCGCCCCGATAGCACCTGTTCGACGGCTTCGGCGGTCAACACCTCGTCGCGCAGGACTGGACGCAGGAACTCGATCGAGCAGCCGGCCGCTACGGTGTTGACGTTGTATGAATTGCACGCGAAGGCGAACGCCGAATCCGCGAGCGAGAAAATCATCCCGCCGTGGCAGGTCTGATGGCCGTTGAGAAACTCGGGCCGCACGGTCATGGAGAGGCGCGCGTAGCCGGCGCGCACTTCGAGGAGTTCCATTCCGAGTGCGCGCGTGCAGCCGTCGGCTTCGTACATCGCTTGCGCGGCCGCGCGAGCAAGTTCGTCAGGCGGCAGGCTGTCGTCCTCTGGCAGTTGCGAGACTTGGGTGGACATCTCAGCGGCCCTCGAAGTGCGGTGCGCGTTTTTCGATGAAGGCCTGCACGCCTTCTGCGTAATCGTACGAAGCGCCCAGTTCGCGCTGCAGGTCGCGTTCGAGATCGAGTTGCTGGTCGAGCGAGTTCGTGGCCGATGCGCGCAGCGCTTCGCGCGTAGCGACGATCGCGCGCGTGGGTTGCTGCGCGAGGCGTGCGGCGAGCGCGCCGGCCGTTTGTGCGAGTTCCGCGTCGTCGGTCACTTGCCAGACGAGGCCCCAGCTCTCCGCCTTTTCCGCGCCCAGTTTTTCGCCAGTCATGGCGAGTCCGAGCGCGCGCGCCATGCCCACGCGCCTGGGCAGGAACCACGTACCGCCAGAATCGGGCACGAGGCCGATCTTTACGAACGCCTGGATGAAGCTTGCGGATCGTGCGGCGAGCACGAGGTCGCAGGCGAGGGCGAGATTGGCGCCGGCGCCGGCCGCAGTGCCGTTGACGGCGGCGATCACGGGCATCGGCAGCGTCTGCAGGCGCTTGATCAGCGGATTGAAATGCTCATCGATGAGGTCGCCGAGATCGGTCATCGCACCCGGCGTGAAGTCGAGATCGGCGAGATCCTGGCCCGCGCAGAAACCGCGGCCCGCACCCGTCAGCACGAGGGCGCGCGCGCCGGCCGCGGCGACCTCGTCGAGCGCTGCGGCAAGCTCGCGGTGCATGGCGCGCGTAAAGCTGTTGAGCTTGTCCGGGCGGTTCAGCGTGATTGTGGCCACGCGGGTGGATGCGTCGATTTCGACGCGGATCGCATCGTAGGGCATCGGTTGTCTCCTTGTCGGCCGCGCTTGGCGCTTAGCGTTTAGTGCGGCCCCATGCAAAGCTGTCGACCCGGGTTAGCGCTTCAGCTGTCGGCCGGAGTTTGTGCTTCAGCACTTACTCCGGACCCGTGCAGAGCACTTACTCTGGTCCCATGCAAAGCTGCCTGAGGCCGCCGGACGCATCGCCCGGCGGCCGGTCGATACTGCGCGTGTTATGCCTCGACGCGTTCGATAGCGAGCGCGATGCCCTGGCCGACGCCGATGCACATCGTACAAAGCGCAAAGCGTCCGTTCGTACGCTCCAGCTGATGGACCGCAGTCGTCACGAGACGCGCACCCGAAGCGCCGAGCGGGTGGCCCAGCGCAATCGCGCCGCCATTCGGATTCACGCGCGGATCGTCGTCGGCAATGCCGAGTGCTCGCAGCACGGCGAGGCCTTGCGAGGCGAACGCCTCGTTGAGCTCGATCACGTCGAACTGATCCAGCGTCATGCCGAGCTGCTTGAGCAGTTTTTGCGTCGCGGGCGCC
Source organism: Paraburkholderia silvatlantica (assembly GCF_003096715.1). Taxonomy (GTDB): domain Bacteria; phylum Pseudomonadota; class Gammaproteobacteria; order Burkholderiales; family Burkholderiaceae; genus Paraburkholderia; species Paraburkholderia silvatlantica. The sequence continues at coordinate 3,831 of NZ_QEOL01000043.1, read as the reverse complement.
GGGCCGATGCCCATGATGCGCGGCGCGACGCCGGCCGTGGCCATGCCGAGCACGCGCGCGCGGCGGCGCAGGCCGTATTGCCTCGCGGCTTCCTCATTGGCGAGCAGCAGGGCGCAGGCGCCGTCGTTGACGCCAGAGGCGTTGCCCGCCGTGACCGTGCCGTCCGGCTTCACGACGCCCTTGAGCTTGCCGAGCGATTCGAGCGAAGTCTCGCGCGGGTGCTCATCGAGCGTGACGTGTACCGGGTCACCCTTCTTTTGCGCAATCTCGACCGCGACGATTTCCTGCGCAAGCGTGCCGTCCTTCTGCGCGCGTGCCGCTTTCTGCTGGCTGCGCAGCGCGAATGCGTCCTGATCGGCGCGACTGATGCTGAATTCTTCCGCGACGTTTTCCGCCGTTTCCGGCATCGAATCGACGCCGTACTGCTGCTTCATCAGCTTGTTGACGAAACGCCAGCCGATGGTCGTGTCATAGGTGGCCGCTTCCCGCGAAAACGCCGAAGCCGCCTTGCCCATGACGAACGGCGCGCGCGTCATGCTTTCCACGCCGCCCGCGATCATGAGGCGCGCTTCGCCCGCCTTGATGGCGCGCGCCGCACTGCCGACGGCGTCGAGGCCCGAGCCGCACAGGCGGTTGAGCGTGCCGCCCGGCGCGTCGGTCGGCAGGCCCGCGAGCAGCGCGGCCATCCGCGCGACGTTGCGGTTGTCTTCGCCGGCCTGGTTGGCGCAGCCGTAGAGCACGTCGTCGAGCGTGCGCCAGTCCACGCCGGGATTGCGCTCGACGAGCGCGCGGATGGGCACCGCGGCGAGGTCGTCCGCGCGAACGTCCTTGAGGGCGCCGCCATAGCGGCCGAATGGGGTGCGAATCGCGTCGCAGATATAGGCTTCGGTCATCTCGGATTCCTGGGGCGCGAGCGCAGAAGTGCACTCACGCCTTGCATGCTAGAGGGATGGGCAGTCGGGCGCCATTCGGCCGAACGGCATAGGCCGTTCAGCCAGCTACCGCGGGAGCTGCTTTCGGTTCAACATGAACGCGGCTCTGAACCACGCGGAAGCGGTTCGCCACGAAGGCGGCGTCGGCGAGCGCGGCGTTCGCCGCGGGGTTCGCGCCGGTGCCGTGGAAGTCCGAGAACGCCGCCGACTGGTTCACGAACACGCTGCCCGTGAGGTTGATCGAGAGCGCCACGCCGCCGGTGATGGCGGCTTCGTGTGCAGCTTCGATCACGGCGTCGTCCGTGCTATAGGCGGAAAGGGTGAGCGCGCCGTGATCACGCGCGGTCTCGCCTGCCAGCTTGAGCGACTGGGCAGTCGAATCCGTGGCGATCACGAACGAGATCGGGCCGAACCATTCGCGCGTGAACTGGGCGGCGTCGCGGGCTGCGTCGAGCGAGAGCACGAGCGGCGTGCGTACGCGTGCGCCGGCGAACTGGGGGTGTTCGAGCGTCTGGCTATCGGCGAGCACGGTGCCGAGCTTGCGGGCTTCATCGATGCGAGCCGTCACGCCTTCGTTCTGGATCGCGCCGAGCACTTCGACGGCGCGCGCCGGATCGGCGACGAACTTCTGCACGGCGCCGGCAATCGCCTGAGCGACGGCCTCGAAGCTCACCTGGCCCTCAGCGGTGCGGATGCCGTCGCGCGGCACATAGATGTTCTGCGGGGCCGTGCACATCTGGCCCGAGTAAAGGGAGAGCGAGAACGCGATGTTGCGGGCGACGGCCTTCAGGTCTTCCGCGGAGTCGATCACGATCTGGTTGACGCCGGCCTTTTCGGTATAGACCTGCGCCTGGTGCGCATTGCGTTCGAGCCAGTCGCCATTTTGCGTGCTGCCCGTGAAGTCGATCAGCTTGATTTCGGGGCGCAGTGCGAGCTGCTGCACGAGTGCGCCATCGTTGGGATCGGTGGCGAGCAGCGTCACGACGTTCGGATCGAAGCCGGCTTCGCGCAGCACCTCACGCGCAATGCGCACAGTGATCGCGAGCGGCAGGATCGCGCCCGGGTGCGGCTTGACGATGACCGTGTTGCCCGTCGCCAGATCGGCGAAAAGGCCGGGGTAGCCGTTCCAGGTCGGGAACGTGCAGCAGCCGAGCACGAGGCCGGTACCGCGCGGCACGATGGTGAAACGCTTTTGCATCGCGAGGGGCGGGTTTTTGCCCTGCGGCTTTTCCCAGTGCGCATCGGCGGGAATGCGGCGCAGCTGGTCGTATGCGTACGCGACGGCTTCGAGCGCGCGGTCCTGAGCGTGCGGGCCGCCGGCCTGGAAGGCCATCATGAACGCCTGGCCGGTCGTGTGCATCACACTGAACGCGATCTCGAAGCTCGCGCGGTTCAGGCGCTCGAGGATCTCGAGGCTCACGCCTGCCCAAGCCTGCGGGCCAGCGGCGCGCCAGTCGCGCTGCGCTTGCTGCGCGGCTTCGATCAACTGGTCCGGCGTCGACTTCGGATAGCGCGCGCCGAGCGCGAAGCCGAACGGTGAGGCTTCGCTGCCGACGGTTTCGCCCGTCGACGGCTGGTCGAGTTCGAAGGTCCGATTCAGGTGAGCCTTGAACGCGGCTTCGCCATCGGCGCTAGCGGTTTCCCCGTACACTTTGGGGCTAGGCATTTCGGCGAACGGGCTCCAGTAGCCGCGGGTCTCGATGGCGGCAAGCGCTTTTTGAAGCGCACCCTCATGCTTGGCGAACAGCGAATGTGTCATGGCTCAACGTTGATTGAGAGGTTGGACAGGGCCCGTGCCAATTAATTGACCGACCGGTTGGTTGGCAAATGTTAGCATTAGTCAAAGTTCGGCGTAAAAGAATTTTTTTAGGACTTTCTTTTGATGAAAGGAGGAGTTATGGGGTACGAAAACATCCTGGTCGAGACGCGTGGCAAGGTCGGACTGATCACGCTGAACCGGCCAAAGGCGCTCAACGCACTGAACGACGCGCTCATGGACGAACTGGGTGCAGCGCTCAAGGCGTTCGATTCCGATGAGGGCGTGGGTGCGATCGTCATCACGGGCAGCGAAAAGGCGTTCGCGGCCGGCGCGGACATCGGGATGATGGCGAGCTACACCTTCATGGATGTGTACAAAGGCGATTACATCACGCGCAACTGGGAAACGATCCGCTCGATTCGCAAGCCGATCATCGCGGCGGTTGCAGGCTTCGCGCTTGGTGGTGGCTGCGAACTGGCCATGATGTGCGACATGATCTTCGCCGCCGATACGGCGAAGTTCGGCCAGCCCGAAATCAAGCTGGGTGTGATTCCAGGGGCGGGTGGTACGCAGCGCCTGCCGCGTGCGGTGTCGAAAGCGAAGGCGATGGACCTGTGCTTGACCGCACGGATGATGGGTGCGGAAGAGGCGGAGCGCGCCGGGCTCGTGTCGCGAGTGATTCCCGCGGCAGAGCTGCTGAACGAAACGCTGGCCGCGGCGGCGACCATCTGCGAATTCTCGTTGCCGGCCGTGATGATGGCGAAGGAGTCGGTGAATCGCGCCTACGAGACGACACTTGCTGAAGGGGTGCACTTCGAGCGCCGCCTGTTCCATTCGCTCTTCGCTTCGGAAGATCAAAAGGAAGGGATGGCGGCCTTCGTCGAGAAGCGCAAGCCCGTATTCAAGAACAAGTAAATACCTGGGAGATTCGATCGCCGGGAACGGCGATCGAAATTATTTCCCGCCACCCCCTTGCACAGCGCAGGCGGGGGCGCTAAGATTCGCCCCCTTCGCCGTTCGATGTCTCTGACGTTGGTGCAGCGAAGGCCGCCGCGGGAACCGGCGGTTTGCGAAGTCAGCAGCCTTTTTAAGCGGTGAGCGAAAAAAAGGGGTTGACGAAGCGATAAAGAGTCTTCATAA
>NZ_QEOL01000042.1 GCF_003096715.1 Paraburkholderia silvatlantica | reverse complement strand
ACTCCCCATAATCTGCCAGGATCCTGCAAATGCATCAACCACTTTCGGCTTCAAATCCTTGCTGCACAGGGCCCTTCGAATTTTTCAGACCCGACTTCGTAGTCACTTGTGGGTGTTTTTTATTTGTGGCGGCGTGAATCTGTCCAGTGCGGTCGAGTTTCTTGCGCAGGCGGTCGCGAAGCCCGTCGTCACGCAATACTTTCGGCGGTAGCTTGCTGGGCTCGCCTCGGGGGCGGTAGCTTGCTCCGTGTGTGAAGAAGCGATGTAGACGGCCGCGCAGTTTGTTGTGGGCGTGACTGTACAACCTTTGGCGCGGACACGAAGGCTGACATGGCGTCTCTGACACTTGTTGACAGTACCGGAAAGTCAACGGGCATAACATGGAGTCATGTAAGAATTCGCTTAATCAACATGATTCCGCTACCCGCCGTTATCGTGGCTTCGATCTTTTTGAGCGCCGCCCTTTGCGTGCTCGGTCTGTTATTAATCGGCTGTCACCTGTAGGGAATCCTGGTCGCGCTCATCCCCGGATTGGACCTGAAGCGGCCAACGCGTACCCTTCGCCATCCAAGGGCAGTGCGGATTGCTCGCGAAAGCGTAGACGGGCCAGTCTGTCATTTGAGGCTGAATGTAGATTCAATCAGCGTGGCGACTTGATCCCAATAGACTCTGTCCTTAGCTGGATAAGAGAGGATAAAGAGCGCATCGTAGTCGCTGCCCTTGATCTGTTCTCGATACAGAATGGTGTCAGGTGACGTTGCTTCAACGCACGATAGCACCACCCAATCGGATTTTATAACTTTATAGGGATCGGTTCCTTGGAGGCAGGAGGCACGCCAAATTTCCAAAATTTTGCTAGTGGACTCAGGGCTGGTTTCCTTCTTCCAAACTGAAAAGCTGCCACCCTCGAATGCGGAGGTGGCGTTATATCCCGAACCCTCTTTGAAGCCAGGCATTTTGGTGAAACTAAAAAGCTCGTTCGGATACTGGAATTTAAATCCATCACCGTCTTCGAAAGCTACGGCGGGAGCCATTACGGAAGGTGGTGGGCGGGGTGCAGGCTGGGTAGCGGCTTGAGCCGGATTGACCGGGGCTGGGACAACAACGCGGAACAGCATCGCCAATGCGGCGATTGCGGCGAGTGCAAACGAGAAATAGGCCAGAACTCGTTGACCTTTGGCAAGTGAATACGCAATCAACAACGCATATGCGATAAGCGCATACGGGTTAGTGATGTACTTAAGAAAGTCCATAAAGCCTCCACGCGTCGGCTTACGTGGCTGCGATTCAATCGGCGCGATCTTCGGTTTTTGATTTTATATTTTGATGCGCACGCTAGCGGCCTTTTATCATTTCATATGTTCGGTTCTTAATAGATGTGAAGATAGGACAACGCGCGGCGCATCCGTTACGGTTTGCCGCTGCTCTGAGCAGTCTACTTGCGCACGTGAATCTGGCCCCAATTTGGCTGGGAAGGGCGGCTTGATTCGTCGCTTCGCGGACAACCTGACAAGACCTGCGCAGAAGCAGGCGAGGTAACTTCGGGCACCCCAGAAGGCAGATGCTCGGCCAGCCGACCCAGATCGGCCGGTTGCTGTGCGTCAGGCAGAAAAGTCAGGTGGCTGGATAGCATCGCTGCGCCAGGTTAACAGCTCGGCGCGTCGTTTATCACCACTTCCTGCCGCACAAACAAAAAATGCCGTTCAGGCTTAACTGAACGGCATTACCCTCGTAAGGGGCGTTACGACATCGGCAAGCGAGCGGTCTTTACCTGACCCGCATGCCCGGTTTCGCGCCGCTATGCGGTTCGAGGATGTACAGGCCCGGCTCGGCCTTCTCATCGGCGGCAGAAGCCGCGAGCACCATGCCTTCGGACATGCCGAACTTCATCTTGCGCGGTGCGAGGTTCGCGACCATCACCGTGAGCTTGCCCTTGAGGTCTTCCGGCTTGTACGCCGAACGGATACCGGAGAACACATTGCGCGTCTTTTCCTCTCCCACGTCGAGCGTGAGCTGCAGCAGCTTGTCCGAACCTTCGACGATGTTGCAGTCGACGATCAGCGCCACGCGCAGGTCGATTTTCGCGAAGTCGTCGATGGAGATGACTTCCGGCGTTTCGTCTGCGGCCGGTTTCTTCGCTTCCCTGGCAGCCTTCGACTTCCTGGTTGCCTCCGCAGCCGCGGCGGCAGGCGCTTCGGTTGCCTGCAGCGAATCGCGATTGGCGGCGAGCAGCGCTTCGATCTGCTTCGGATCGACGCGCGTCATGAGGTGCCTGTAGGCGTTGATCGGTTGCTGCGACGAGAGCGCCTTGCCTGCATCGGCCCAGGTCAGCGGTTCGATTGCCAGGAACTGTTCGACGCCTTCTGCGAGCGCGGGCAGCACCGGCTTCAAGGCGAGCGAAAGCAGGCGGAACGCTTCGAGGCTCACGCTACAGGTCTCGTGCAGCGCCACCGGGTTGGCCGGATCCCTGGCCTGCTCCCACGGCTTGGCCGTATCGACGTAACCGTTCACGGCGTCGGCGAGCTCCATCGTCTGGCGCAGTGCGCGGCTGTATTCACGTGCTTCGTAGTGCGCAGCGATTTGCGCAATGGCGGCGCGCAGTTGCTCGAGCAGCGGATGATGCATCGCGCTGTCCTGCACGCGGCCGTCGAAGCGCTTGATCAGGAAGCCCGCCGCGCGGCTCGCGATGTTGATGTACTTGCCGACGAGGTCGCTGTTCACGCGCGCCTGGAAGTCTTCGAGGTTCAGGTCGAGGTCTTCCATCGTGCTGTTGAGCTTCGCGGCGAAGTAGTAGCGCAGCCACTCTGGATTCAGTCCCGTGTCCACATAGCTTTGCGCCGTAATGAACGTGCCGCGCGACTTCGACATCTTCGCGCCGTCCACGGTCAAAAAGCCGTGCGCGAAGACGTTGGTCGGCGTGCGGTGGCCCGAGAACTGCAGCATGGCCGGCCAGAACAGCGTATGGAAATACAGGATGTCCTTGCCGATGAAGTGGTACTGCTCGGTCTTCGAGCCGGCCTTCACCCATGCCTCGAAATCGAGCCCGCGCTTCTCGCACAGGTTCTTGAAGCTCGCGTAATAGCCGACCGGCGCGTCGAGCCACACGTAGAAGTACTTGCCGGGCGCGCTCGGAATCTCGAAGCCGAAGTAGGGTGCGTCGCGCGAGATGTCCCAGTCGGCGAGCTTCGATTCGCCCGATTCGCCCAGCCACTCGCGCATCTTGTTGGTCGCTTCCGGTTGCGCGAGGCCGCTCACCCAGCCGCGCAGGAAGTCTTCACAGCGCGCATCGGAGAGCCGGAAGAAATAGTGCGTCGAGGTCTTGCGGATGGGGGTTGCGCCCGAGACCACCGAGTACGGATTCTTCAGGTCGGTCGGCGCGTAGGTCGAGCCGCACACTTCGCAACTGTCGCCATATTGATCCTTCGCGCCGCACTTCGGGCACTCGCCCTTGATGAAGCGGTCCGGCAGGAACATGTTCTTGACCGGGTCGTAGGCCTGCTCGATGTCGCGCGTCTCGATGAAGCCCGCTTCCTTGAGCGCCAGATACACCGACTCGGAGAGCACGCGGTTCTCTTCGGAGTCCGTCGAGTAGTAATTGTCGAACGACACGCCGAAGCTGTCGAAGTCGCGCTTGTGCTCCTGCCACACGCGGGCGATCAGCTGCTGCGGCGTGAGGCCTTCCTTTTCCGCGCGCAGCATGACGGGCGTGCCGTGCGTGTCGTCGGCACCGACGTAGTAGACCTCGTGGCCATGCATTCGCAGCGCGCGAACCCAGATGTCCGTCTGGATGTACTCGACCAGGTGGCCGATGTGGATCTGACCGTTGGCATACGGCAGAGCAGACGTAACGAGAATCTGGCGGCGGCCGCTTTGATTGGCATGCGCGCCGGCTGCTGCGAGGTCGGTGGCGGGTGCTGACATAAGTGAGGGGAAGTCCGATGTTGCGGGGGGAAAGCGCGATTTTAGCAGGGCAGGCGCACCGCCGTTCGGGGAGTCGGTGGACGCTCGCATGCGCAGTGCCTCGAGCGAGCGCGGGCTGCGCGGGCAACGGCCATGCTGTGTTGCACAAATCGGGGTCAAAAAAAACCGGGGCAAGAATGGCCCCGGAGCAACAACGACAAGAGGAGAATGGTGACGCGGCGGCGTTGCCGCACACGTACCGTAAAGACAGACAGCACGCTTTCCCGAGAGTTCGAAAATTTTTTCGATTCTCTGCAGGCGTTTTGAAGAGGGCGTCCGATGGCTGTCCAGCAAGGGATTCGGGGCGCGTCTTCAGGCCGCCCGAATTGCAAACGGGACGGCATGATGGCCGTCCCGTCGATGTGTCGCTGTTTTTACTGCGCAGTCGCTGGCTTAGCCGCCCTGGTGCTGCGCCGTGGCGCGCAGATAGATTTCCACGCGGCGGTTCGCGGCGCGGCCGGCTTCCGTGCTGTTGTCGGCGATCGGCTGGGTGTCGCCGCGGCCTTCGGCCGACATGCGCTGCATCTGGATGCCGCGCGAGGCGAGGTAATTCACCACGCTCTGCGCGCGGTTGGCCGACAGCGTCTGGTTGTACGCGGGCTGGCCGGTGTTATCCGTGTGGCCCACGACTTGCGCAACGACTTCCGGGTTCTGCTGGAGCGTCTGCGCGACCTGGTCGAGCACCGGCGCGAACGACGGCTTGATCGCGTAGCTGCTGGTGTCGAAGGTCACGTTGCTCGGAATGTTGAGCTTGAGCGAGCCGTCCGGTTGCTCGGTGATCTGCGTGCCCGTGCCCTTGGTGGAGCCCGAAAGCCTGTTCTTGATGTTCTGCCAGTTGTAGCCGGTAATGCCGCCGACCAGCGCGCCCGCACCCGCGCCGATTGCCGCGCCCTTGCCGCCGCCGAAGATGGCGCCGATCGCCGCGCCCGTGCCCGCGCCGACACCGGTGCCGAGGGCCGTGTTGGTGCCCTGCTGCGTCGCGCAGCCGGCGACGAGCGCGCCGGCAACGGCGAAGACGGACAGACGAGTCAGAATTCTTGTGTTCATTTGCTTTCCTTTCTTGAGTGGAACGGACGCTGCCCGCGGCGTTTGCGGCCCCGCATGCGAACAGGGTCTTCGAACGGCGCGCGGCGGCAGCTACTACAATGACGCCCTGAGGTTCGCGCCGCCAGGCGAAAAGCCGCTGGGTCGCGGCTTCGAGACCGCCTGGTCGGCACACAAAATCGATGCTGCCGCGAAGCGTGCCCTGTCGGGCAATTTTGCGCAATGCAGCTTAACAATTTTTTTCGATTTCCGGCGCGTAGGCGAGCAGTCTTCACTCGGACAGGCGCTAACGCAGACCGGCATTCTTCCCACGGAGCTTCAATGAGCATAGATCGGGCTTTGGTCGACACCGCGCTCGCGGCCTTGACGGATCCGAATACGGGCCATCCCTACACGATGGCCAAGGGCGTGCGCAACGTCACGGTCGAAGCCGATACGGTCGATGTCGAGATCGTGCTCGGCTATCCGGCGAAGAGCCAGTTCGACGCGGTGCGCACGCAGGTCGAAGCGGCGCTTGCCGCCGTGCCGGGCGTGAAGGCGAGCCGCGTCGCGCTCAGAAGCGAGATTACCGCGCATACGGTCCAACGCGGCGTGAAGCTGCTGCCCAACGTGAAGAATATCGTCGCCGTGGCCTCGGGCAAGGGCGGCGTGGGCAAGAGCACGACCGCCGTGAATCTCGCGCTCGCGCTCGCGGCCGAAGGCGCTTCGGTGGGCGTGCTCGACGCGGATATCTACGGCCCCTCGCTGCCGATGATGCTCGGCATCGAGGGCCGCCCCGAGTCGCCCGACGGCCAGTCGATGAATCCGCTCGAAGGCCACGGCGTCCAGGCCAACTCGATCGGCTTTCTGATCGAGCAGGACAACCCGATGGTCTGGCGCGGCCCGATGGCGACCTCCGCGCTCGAGCAGCTGCTGCGTCAGACCAACTGGCGCGAGCTCGACTATCTCGTGGTCGATATGCCGCCGGGCACCGGCGACATCCAGCTCACGCTCTCGCAGCGCGTGCCCGTCACAGGCGCCGTGATCGTCACGACGCCGCAGGACATCGCGCTGCTCGACGCGAAGAAGGGCCTCAAGATGTTCGAGAAGGTGGGCATTCCGATTCTCGGCATCGTCGAGAACATGGCCGTGCACATCTGCTCGAACTGCGGCCACGCCGAGCACATTTTCGGCGCGGGCGGCGGCGAGCGCATGGCGAAGGAATACGGCGTGGAAGTGCTCGGCAGTCTGCCGCTCGACATCGCCATTCGCGAGCAGGCCGATTCGGGCAACCCCACCGTGGTGGCCGCACCCGAGGGGCCGGTGGCGGCAATCTATCGCGCGATCGCGCGCCGCGTGGCGATCCAGATCGCCGAGCGCGCCCGCGACATGACCTCGAAGTTCCCGACCATCGTCGTGCAGAACACCTGATGTCCGGCGCGCGCCGCCGCGCTCGCGGCGCCCCGCGCATGGGGACAGATAGGCGCGCGCCGCGCCGCGTGCGCGGTATCATGTGGGCTTCATCGGGTCCGGCATGGCGGCAGCAACGGGGCGGCCGCCGCCCGGCAAGAGGATCGCATGGATAAAGGACACGACAGGCAAGCGGGGAATGCGCAGGTCGTCTCGAGGATCGCCCTCGTCGTGCTTTGCGGCTGCACGCTGCTGGCGGGCTGCACGAGCTTCATGGGCCAGCAGGACAAGCGCGCGGCCGCACAGCTGCTGCCCACCGTCGGCAGTCAGGCGCGCGGCACGGTTTCGTTCGTCGAACACTCGGACGGCGTGCAGGTGAGCTACAACCTTGCGGGCCTGCAGCCCGATAGCGATCACGCCTTGCAGGTGCACGAGCGCGGCGACTGCAACGCCACCGACGCCTCGAGCGCCGGCGCCGTGTTCGCGCCCGCCGCGGAGCGCCTGAAGGCCGGCGCGCGCGTGGAAGGCGATCTCGGCAATATCCATGCGGATTCGAACGGCGTGGCGTCGGGCTTTATCGTCGCCCCCGACGTCTCGCTCGACGGCGTGCGCTCCGTGCTGCAGCGCGCGGTGATCGTGCACCGGGACGCCATCGATCCCTACGCGTACCCGCAGCGCGGCACCGGCCCGGCGCTCGCCTGCGGGGTGATCCGCGCCCAATGAGCATGGCCGGACGTTGCATTTGCAACCGCGCGAAACGCAGTTCCAGGCATGCCGATCCACATCGCGTAAAATAGGCGCCTTTCGCACGCGGCGCCCGCCCGGTGGGTCCGTCCGCATGCTTTCCCGACCCGATTTTCTCGTTATCAAGTAGCGAACATGGCAATCAAGTCCGACAGGTGGATCCGGCGCATGGCCGAAGAGCAGAAGATGATCGAGCCGTTCGTGCGCGATCAGGTCCGTATGTCGGAAGACGGCCGCAAGATCGTGAGCTATGGCACGTCGAGCTACGGCTACGATATTCGCTGCGCCGACGAGTTCAAGATCTTCACGAACATCAACTCGACCATCGTCGACCCGAAGAACTTCGACGAAAAGTCGTTCGTGGACTTCAAGGGCGACGTCTGCATCATCCCGCCGAATTCGTTCGCGCTGGCGCGCACGGTCGAGTATTTCCGCATTCCGCGCAACGTCCTGACCGTGTGTCTGGGCAAGTCCACCTACGCGCGCTGCGGGATCATCGTGAACGTCACGCCGTTCGAGCCCGAGTGGGAAGGGTACGTCACGCTCGAATTCTCAAATACGACACCTTTGCCTGCGAAAATCTACGCGAACGAGGGGGTGGCGCAAGTGCTGTTCTTCGAAAGCGATGAGATCTGCGAGGTCTCGTACGCGGATCGCGGCGGCAAGTATCAAGGCCAGCACGGCGTCACCCTGCCGAAGACCTGACGCAACAGATCCTGGCACCGGACACAACGACATACGGGGACCGCTGCGCGTCATATGCAGCGGTCGTTTCTTTTGGAGAATCGCCCATGAAGTTTCGTTTTCCCGTCGTCATCATCGACGAAGACTTTCGCTCCGAGAACATCTCGGGTTCCGGCATCCGCGCGCTCGCCGAAGCCATCGAGAAAGAGGGCGCGGAAGTCCTCGGGCTGACGAGCTACGGCGACCTCACGTCGTTCGCGCAGCAGTCGAGCCGCGCGGCGTGCTTCATCCTCTCGATCGACGACGACGAGCTGCTGCCCTACGTGGAAGGCTCGGACGAGGAAGCGCCCGAGCACGCCCCCGCCATCGTCGCGCTGCGCGCGTTCATGGAGGCGGTGCGCAAGCGCAACTCGGACATCCCCATCTTCCTGTACGGCGAGACGCGCACCTCGCGCCATCTGCCCAACGACATCCTGCGCGAGCTGCACGGCTTCATCCACATGTTCGAGGACACGCCGGAGTTCGTTGCGCGCCACGTCATTCGCGAAGCGCGCGTGTATCTCGACGCGCTGGCGCCGCCGTTCTTCAAGGAGCTCGTCAAGTACGCCGACGAAGGTTCGTACTCGTGGCACTGCCCGGGTCACTCGGGCGGCGTCGCGTTCCTGAAGAATCCGCTCGGCCAGATGTTCCACCAGTTCTTCGGCGAGAACATGCTGCGCGCCGACGTCTGCAACGCGGTCGAGGAACTCGGCCAGCTGCTCGATCACACCGGCCCGGTCGCGGCCTCGGAGCGCAACGCGGCGCGCATCTTCAGCGCGGACCACGTGTTCTTCGTGACCAACGGCACGTCCACGTCGAACAAGATCGTCTGGCACGCAACGGTCGCGCCCGGCGACATCGTGCTGGTGGACCGCAACTGCCACAAGTCGATCCTGCACGCGATCACGATGACGGGTGCGATTCCCGTGTTCCTCACGCCTACGCGCAACAACTTCGGCATCATCGGCCCGATTCCGCGCGACGAGTTCAAGCCGGAAAACATCCGCAAGAAGATCCTCGCGAATCCGTTCGCGCGCGAGGCGCTCGAGAAGAACCCGAACGTCAAGCCGCGCATTCTCACGATCACGCAGAGCACCTATGACGGCGTGATCTACAACGTCGAGATGATCAAGGATCTGCTCGGCGACATGCTCGACACGCTGCACTTCGACGAAGCCTGGCTGCCGCACGCCGAATTCCACGCGTTTTACCAGGACATGCATGCGATCGGCGCGGGCCGTCCGCGCACCAAGGCGCTGGTGTTCGCGACGCACTCCACGCACAAGCTGCTCGCCGGCATCTCGCAGGCTTCGCAGATCGTCGTGCAGGATTCGCAAGACAGCGCGTTCGACCGCCACCGCTTCAACGAGGCGTATCTGATGCATACGTCCACGAGCCCGCAGTACGCGATCATCGCGTCGTGCGACGTGGCGGCCGCCATGATGGAAGCCCCGGGCGGCCCGGCACTGGTGGAAGAGTCCATCGCCGAAGCGCTCGACTTCCGCCGCGCCATGCGCAAGGTGGACGCCGAATACGGCGACGACTGGTTCTTCCAGGTCTGGGGGCCGGACGAACTGGCCGAAGAAGGCATCGGTTCGCGCGAAGACTGGATGCTGCGCCCGAACGATCACTGGCACGGCTTCGGCGCGCTGGCGGAAGGCTTCAACATGCTGGATCCGATCAAGGCGACCATCGTCACGCCGGGTCTGGACGTGGACGGCGAATTCGGCGAGACCGGCATTCCGGCCGCGATCGTGACGAAGTACCTGGCCGAGCACGGCATCATCGTCGAGAAGACGGGTCTGTACTCGTTCTTCATCATGTTCACGATCGGCATCACGAAGGGCCGCTGGAACTCGATGGTGACCGAACTCCAGCAGTTCAAGGACGACTACGACAACAACCAGCCGCTGTGGCGCGTGCTGCCCGAATTCGTCGCGCAGCATCCGATGTACGAGCGCGTGGGCCTGCGCGACCTGTGCCAGCAGATCCACAGCGTCTACCGCGCCAACGACATCGCGCGCCTCACGACCGAGATGTACCTCTCGAGCATGGAGCCCGCCATGAAGCCCTCGGACGCGTTCGCGAAGCTCGCGCACCGCGAGATCGACCGCGTGCCTGTCGACGAACTCGAAGGCCGCGTCACCTCGATCCTGCTCACGCCGTACCCGCCGGGCATTCCGCTGCTGATTCCGGGCGAGCGCTTTAACAGGACGATCGTGAATTATCTGAAGTTCGCGCGCGAGTTCAACGAGCGCTTCCCGGGCTTCCATACCGACATCCACGGGCTCGTGGGCGAGACCATCAACGGCCGCATCGAGTATTTCGTGGATTGCGTGCGCGACTGAACGCGCGAGGGAGGGGAATGTTGGGGGGTTCATCGGCGCGGCTAGCGCGTTATTTTGCTGCGATGGTGTCGGGGCTGTCCGCGGCCACGGTGCTGTTCGCCGTGGCGCCGGCAGCGCGCGCCGAGGTTGCGGCGGCCGATCCGATCGACACGGCCATGCGCACGTGTCTCGCGCGCGCGGACCGGTCAACGACGGCCGGACAGATCCAGTGCATGGACGACGCGCGCACCGCGTGGCGCAAGGCCGCCGACACCGCGCTCATGCAACTGCTCGCGAAGTTGCCGGCTGCGCAGCAAAAGCGCTGGCAGCTGAGCCAGCAGAAGTGGGTGGCCTGGCGCGACGCCGAGGACACCATGCTCGGCGCTGCGTTCGCCACCACGAGCGGCAGCACCTACCAGCTGTACGAGGCGGACATGCGCCTGCAGCCGGTGCGCGAGCGCGCGCTCGCGCTGCGCAACCAGGCGGCCGCGTACGACGGCGACACGCCGAAGGCGCGCGTCTGCAGCGCCGACGCGCGCTGCGAGCACGTGAGCTACGACCTCAATCGCTACTACCGTCAGCTCTATGCGCGCATGCCGAGGCACGCGCGGCCTACGGTCTCGCGCGCACAAGGCGACTGGCGCGCGTATCGCGATGCGACCACGCCGCTCATCGACGAGCACGCGCGGCTCGATCTGCTAGGCGCGCGCCTGGCGACCTTGAAGCGCCTCGCCGAAACGGTGAACAACCACTGAGGCTACGCCTTCAGTCGAGGATGAACTGCTCCGGTGCGCGCGCCGGCAGCGACGTGGGCTCGCCCATCAGGTCGCGCAACGCGACCTCGATGCCCGCCGACATCAGGTTGAGCGCGAGGTCGTTGTCTTCGGTGCCGAACGGGTCTTCGAGCTGCGAGGCGATCGCCTCGTGGGCCATGAACGCGTAGGCCACGAACACGGCGAAGATCGGCGTCAAGCCGCCGATGCTGTCGACGAGACCGAACGGCAGCATCGCGCAGAAGAAGTAGACGGTGCGATGAATCATCACCGTATAGGCGAACGGCAGCGGCGTGGAGACGATACGTTCGCACCCGCCGATCACATCCGAAATGCCATTGAGATTGTGCTCGAACGCGAGCACCGCGTAGCCGTCGAGGCGGCTTTCGTGCGTCTCGCGCCGGACCCATTCCGAGGCGCAGAGCATGAGCGTGGCCGGGCGGTAGCGCGAAGCCATCACGCGCTCGAACAGTGCGGGCGGCAGGCGGGGCTCGAGATCGGCGCGCGGGTCGGTATGGCGCAGTTGATGGCGCAGCGCGTGCGGCAGCGCAGCGAGCAGGCCGGCCAGTTCCCGCGCCCGCTCGCGCGTTGCGGCTTCGTCGCCGCCGCGCGGGAGCGTCAGCGCTTGCCGCACCAGCGAGCGCGTCTCGTTGAGCATTTGCCCCCAGAGCTTGCGGCCTTCCCAGTAGCGGTCGTAGCTCGCGCTGTTGCGAAAGCCGAGAAACACCGCGAGCGCAATGCCGATCAGCGAGAACGGCACGGTGCTCAGGTTGACCGTGAGCTTGAGGATGTGATCGTGCGCGGCCACTGCGATGATCGAGAGGACCAGCACGATGAAAAGGCGCGGCAGAAGCTGCGGCAGCACGGAACCGCGCCACGCGAGCAGCATGCGGAACCAGTGGAGATGCGGGCGGACGATCATGGGGCGGGGGTGCGGGCGCTTTGCGCCCGCTACGCTGCGCTTACCTGAGCGCTGCGCGCGCCGCCGCGATGGCCGCACGCACCTGCTCGGGCGCGGTGCCGCCCGGATGGTTGCGCGCCGAAACCGAGCCTTCGAGCGTCAGCACTTCGAACACGTCCTCGCCCAGCAGGTGTGAGACGGCCGGCAGTTCGCGGCGCATCTCGTCGAGCGTGAGGTCGGCGAGATCGCAGTTGCGGTCCACGCAGATACGCACCGCGTGCGCCACGGCTTCGTGCGCGTCGCGGAACGGCAGGCCCTTCTTGACGAGGTAGTCGGCCAGATCGGTGGCCGTCGAGAAGCCTTGCAGCGCCGCCGCGCGCATTGCCTGCTCCTTGACCGTGATGCCCGCGACCATTTCCGCGAAGATGCGCAGCGTGTCCGCCACGGTATCGACCGTGTCGAACAGGGGCTCCTTGTCTTCCTGGTTGTCCTTGTTGTAGGCGAGCGGCTGGCCCTTCATGAGCGTGAGGAGCGCCATGAGATGGCCGTTCACGCGGCCGGTCTTGCCGCGCGCGAGCTCCGGCACGTCCGGGTTCTTCTTTTGCGGCATGATCGACGAGCCCGTGCAGAAGCGGTCGGCCAGATCGATGAAGCCCACGCGCGGGCTCATCCACAGCACCAGCTCTTCCGAGAAGCGCGAGACGTGCGTCATCACGAGCGCGGCCGCCGCCGTGAATTCGATGGCGAAGTCGCGGTCGGAAACGGCGTCGAGCGAGTTTGCGCAGATGCCGTCGAAGCCGAGCGTCTTCGCCACGGCGAAGCGGTCGATCGGGTAGCTCGTGCCCGCGAGCGCCGCCGCGCCGAGCGGCAGACGGTTCACGCGCTTGCGGCAGTCCGCCATGCGCTCGGCATCGCGCGTGAACATTTCCACGTAGGCGAGCAGGTGATGGCCGAAGGTGACCGGCTGCGCCACTTGCAGGTGCGTGAAGCCGGGCATGATCGTGCCCGAGTGCTGTTCAGCGAGGTCGAGCAGCGCGCCGCGCAGGCCGCCGAGCAGCCCGCCGATGCGGTCGATCTCGCCGCGCAGCCACAGGCGGATGTCGGTCGCGACCTGGTCGTTGCGCGAGCGGCCCGTGTGCAGGCGCTTGCCCGCGTCGCCGATCAGGGCGGTCAGGCGCGCTTCGATGTTCAGGTGCACGTCTTCGAGGTCGAGCAGCCATTCGAATTCACCGCGCTCGATCTCGCCCTTGATCTTCGCCATGCCGCCCTGGATGGCGGCGAGGTCGTCGGCGGAGATGATCTTCTGCGCGGCCAGCATCGACGCGTGCGCGAGCGAGCCCTCGATATCGACGAGCGCAAGGCGCTTGTCGAAGAAGACCGACGACGTGTAGCGCTTGACCAGCTCCGACATGGGTTCGGAGAAGCGAGCCGACCAGGCTTCGCCTTTTTTGTGCAGTTGGGACGTCATGGTGATGGGGCGTGAACGAGCAAGCGGTGAGAAGGCGTGCCGCGCGGCGCATTGCGGTGCATTACGTCAGGCACGGCGGGAAAGATCCCGATTTTAACATTGGCGGTCTGCCAGAACGCCGCCAGGCGGACCGCGCCGCTCAGAGCCGCACCAGCACCACGAGCTTGAGATCTTCGCGGTGCGCGGGCTTGAAGGTGATCTGGTCGTAGGCGATGCGGCCGTGGCGCGGATGGTTGAACTCGCGCCGGCCGCCCTCGCGTTCGAACACGTCCTGCGAGGCCCAGAAGCGCGCGAACGCGTCGCTCGCGGCGATCAGCGAGTCGATCAGCGCGCGCGTGGGCGCGTCGTTCAGGTGGCGGATGGAGTCGGCGCGGAACTCGGCGGCGAGGCGCCGCGCGCGCGTTTCCCAATCCAGGATCAGCTCGCGTCCGAGCGGCTCGGTGAACGTGAAGCGCAGCAGGTTGCGGTCGTGCCCGCCGTCGAGCCAGCCCGTGAAGAGGTCCGCCGCATGCGCGTTCCAGGCGAGCGCGGTCCACTGGCGGTCGAGCACGTAGGCGGGGGCGTCCACGAGCTTCACCGTTTGCAGCAGCGTGGCCGGCGCGTCCGCGGCGGCGGCCGGATCGGGTTCGGCGGGGTCGCGCTGCGCGGCCAGCTCGAACAGATAGGCGCGCTCGGCGCGCGAGAGCCGCAGCGCGACGGCGATGCGCGCGAGCGCGTCCGCCGAGGCCGAGACGGGGCGCCCCTGCTCGATCCACGTGTACCAGGTCGGGCTCACGCCGCACAACTGCGCGACTTCTTCGCGTCGCAGGCCCGGCGTGCGGCGGCGCGGGCCCGGCGGCAGGCCGACCTCCGCGGGCGAAAGCCGCTCGCGATGGGCGCGGATGAATTCGCCGAGCGCGCGGGCGGGCGTCGCGTCGAGGGTTTTGGCGGAGCCGCTGGCGGCGGCAGGCGTGTCGAGGCTCATTGGGCGTGGGGCGGGTGGCGGCGATACCAGAATAATCGCTTAACTTGTACTGGTACAAAACGGCCTCTATTGTAGCGTCTGACGCAGCGACGGGCCGCCGCGTCAGACAGCCCGGAGATGGCCGAATCCGCGGCGCGCGGCGCTCGACGCTTCGCGCCCCACATAGAGCACTGCATAAGAACCCGCAAAAGGAGCATGCGATGAAGCATCACGATCAGGTCGCCGACGCATTCGGCTCGACCGCCGCCGCCTACCTCACGAGCCAGGTCCACGCGAGCGGCGCGGATCTGGAGAACCTCGCCGCGACCTTCGCGGCCACCTGCGGCAATGCGACGGTGCTGGACATGGGCTGCGGCGCGGGCCACGCGAGCTTCGCCGTCGCGCCGCACGTGCGCGAAGTCGTGGCCTACGACATTGCTCCGCAGATGCTCGCGACGGTCGAGGCCGCCGCGAAGGAGCGCGGCTTGACGACCGTGCGCACGCAGCAGGGCGCGGCGGAAGCGCTGCCGTTCGCCGACGCGAGCTTCAACTGGGCCGTGAGCCGCATGAGTGCGCACCACTGGCGCGATGTGCCGCGCGCACTGGCCGAAGTGCACCGCGTGCTCAAGCCGGGCGGGCGGCTGAAGTTCATCGATATCGCGGGCATCGACGATCCGCTTTACGACACGCATATTCAGGCGATCGAACTGTTGCGCGATGCGTCGCACATCCGCGACTACCGCGCCGACGAGTGGCTCGCGATGCTCGACGCCGCCGGCTTCGATGCGAAGGTGAGCGAGCGCTGGCGCATCGCGCTCGATTTCGATTCGTGGGTCGCGCGCATGCGTACGCCGCCCGAGCGCGTGAGCGCGATCCGCTCGATGTGGGAGCGCGCGCCGGATGAGGTGCGTGGATACTTCGATGTGCAGAGCGATTTGTCGTTCAAGCTCGATGCACTGATGATCGAGGCGACGCGGCGCGATTGAAGCCAGGCTGCGGCAACAAAAAACGGCGTCGTGCCCGCGAGGTCACGACGCCGTTTGCACATCAGCCCAGCGCGAACGCTCAACCCGTATTGCGCAGCCCCGCCGCAATCCCGTTGATCGTCAGATGAATACCGCGCCGCACGCGCGGGCTCGGGTCACCGGCGCGATAGCGTTTGATCAGCTCCACCTGCAAGTGATTCAAAGGATCGAGATACGGGAAGCGGTTCTTGATCGAGCGCGCGAGCAGCGGGTTATCGGCCAGCCGACCGGCTGCGCCCGTGATCTCGCCGAGCACCTTCGTCGTGCGCTCCCATTCGGCCACGATGCGCTCGAACACGAGCTTGCGCAGTTTCTTGTCCGCGACAAGCTGCGCGTAGCGCGAGGCCACCGCGAGGTCGGTCTTCGCGAGCGTCATGTCCATGTTCGAGAGCAGGTTCGAGAAGAACGGCCAGGTCTTGTACATCTTCTTGAACATCGCAAGTCGGCGCGCGCGCTCGGCGTCGCTGCCCGCGTCGTCGAGATACGAGGCCACCGCGCTGCCAAAGCCGTACCAGCCCGTGAGCAGCAGGCGGCATTGGCCCCACGAGAAGCCCCACGGAATCGCGCGCAG
This sequence comes from Paraburkholderia silvatlantica, assembly GCF_003096715.1. Lineage (GTDB taxonomy): Bacteria > Pseudomonadota > Gammaproteobacteria > Burkholderiales > Burkholderiaceae > Paraburkholderia > Paraburkholderia silvatlantica. The sequence goes on along the minus strand of NZ_QEOL01000042.1, from coordinate 29,060 downwards.
ATCGTCGATCTTGCGGTTCTTCGGGTCCTGCAGCTTGCGCGAGGCCGGGCGGCTGCCGATGTTCAGCTCCGCGATTTCCGTGATCGGCGTCGAGGCGAAGAAGTAGTCGGTGAAGCCGGGCGTCTCGTACACGAGCGAGCGGTACGCGGCCATCGCGGCGTCGGAGAGATGCTGCATCGTCTCTTCGAACGCGGGCAGTTCGTCGGGCGCGTTGCTCGCGCCCCCCATCGGCAGCAGCGTCGCTTCGAGGGTCGCGGCGATCACCGTTTCGAGGTTGCGGCGGCCGATCTCCGGATTGCCGAACTTGCTCGCGATGACTTCGCCCTGTTCCGTGAGGCGGATCTGGCCTTCCACCGTGCCCGGCGGCTGCGAGAGGATCGCGTTGTAGGTCGGGCCGCCTCCACGGCCCACCGTGCCGCCGCGGCCGTGGAACAGGCGCAGCGTGATGCCGCGCTGCTTGTAGAGCGCGACGAGCGCCAGCTCCGCGCGGTACAGCTCCCAGTTCGAGGTGAGGAAGCCGCCGTCCTTGTTGCTGTCCGAGTAGCCGAGCATGATCTCCTGCTCGTTGCCCTGGTGCTCGACGATGCCGTCGATGCCCGGCAGCGCGAGCAGGTCGCGCATGATGCCCGGCGCGTGGCGCAAGTCGGGAATCGTCTCGAAGAGCGGGATCACCATCAGCGCGGCCTTCGCGGGGTCCTCCGCGTGGCCGAGGCGCCCGCGCATGAGGCCGGTTTCCTTCTGCAGCAGCATCACTTCGAGCAGGTCGGAAACCGTTTCGGTGTGCGAGATGATGTAGTTGCGCACCGCGCGCGCGCCGAACTTCTCGCGCGTCACGCGCGCCATTTCCAGCACGCCCAGCTCGCTCTTCACGAGGTCGGAATAGTCCAGGTACGGCGAGCGCAGCGTGCGCGGATCGGCGAGCTGCGCGAGCAGCACGATCTGCTTGTCCTCTTCGGACAGCGCCGCGTAGTCGGCCTCGACACCGGCGCGCGCGAGCAGCTCCGCAATCACGGCTTCGTGGATGTCCGAGCTCTGGCGCAAATCGATCGAGGCGAGATGGAAGCCGAACACGTCGACGGCGCGCATGAGCGGCGCAAGCCGCGTGGTGGCGAGCGACGCGCCGTGATGCTCGGCGAGCGAATCCATCAGGATATGCAGGTCGCGCGAGAATTCGTCCGCGTCGGCGTAGGGCGTGGCGCGCACGGGCGCGGCGTTGCGGCCCGCGCTGCGCACGGCCACCACGCCTTCGCCCAGACGCACGCGCGCGCTGGCGGCAAGGCGCGTGTACACGCCGATCAGCGCGCGGCGATACGGCTCGTCCACGCGATGCGGCGACTGATCGGGCGAGGCTTCGGCCAGCGCCTTCAGCTCGGCGCTTGCGCCCGCGAGCAGGTTCGACACCGAAAGCTCGGCACCCAGGCGATGCACTTCGTCGAGGTAATGCTGCAGGATCACCTGCGCCTGGCGCTCGCTCGCTTCTTCGAGCGTGGCGGCCGTGACGTTCGGGTTGCCGTCGCGGTCGCCGCCGATCCAGCTGCCCATCTGGAAGAAAGCGGGCAGGCGCGCCGAAAGGCCGTGCTCTTTCAGCTGCGTTTCGATCTCGCCGTAGAGTGCCGGGATCTCGGTGAGGAAGGTCGTGTGGTAATACGAAAGCGCGTTTTCGATTTCGTCGCCGACGGTCAGGCGCGACTCGCGCAGCATGCGCGTTTGCCAGAGCGAGGTCACGCGCGCGCGCAGGAGCGATTCGTTGTGCTCGAGTTCGCGATGCGTGAGCGGCTGGTCGCGCTCGGCGAGCAGGCGCGCGATGTCGTGCTGCGAGTCGAGCGTGCTCTTGCGCTGCACTTCCGTGGGGTGCGCGGTGAGCACGGGGACGATCAGCGCGTCGTTGAAAAACTGCTGGAGCACCGGTGTCGCGGCCGCGCCCGCAAGCGCGAGACGTTCGAGCGAATGCGCGATGGTGCCCGCCTGCGGCGCCGACCCCGCGAGGTCGTGAATGCGGCGGCGGCGGTTGCGGTGGCGGTCTTCAGCGATGTTCGCGAGATGCGAGAAGTAGCTGAACGCGCGCACGACGCTTACGGTCTGCTCGGGCGAGAGCGCGCGCAGCTGCTTTTCCAGGGCGAGCGCGTCGGCGTTGTCGTCTTCGCGGCGAAAGCGCACGGCGGTCTGACGAATGGTTTCCACGATGTCGAACACGGCGTCGCCTTCCTGCTCGCGCAGCACCTCGCCGAGCAGGCGGCCCAGGTACCGGATGTCTTCGAAGAGCGGCTGGTCCTTGTCGTCGCGCGCGCGGCCATTGCGCGAAGCGCCGGCGCCCGCTTTCGGCGCCTTCGCCGCCCGCGTGGCCTTCGTCACTTTCTCGGCCTTCGGCGTCTTCGCCGCCTTTGCAGCCTGGGCGGCCGGCTTGGCCGCCGTGGATTTCGTGGATTTCGTGGTCTTCGTCGTCTTCGGCGGTTTCGTGGACGGCGTGGCCGATGCGGCCTTCGAGGATGCGTTCTGCGATGCGGTGTTGCGGCGCTCTGCGCGCGCCGAGCCTGAAGACTTCACGATGTTTTCCTTGAGGCTTGCCAGGATATGGGCAGGTTAGTCGGAGAACTGCCAACTGCGCGGCCGCGGCGCGTGCCGGGCCGTGTACTGCGGGTGCAACCTGGGGAGGGTGGAAGGTGCCACCCTGTGCGAGCCGTGCGGATAATGCAGAGGCGGCGCGGCTCGCCAATGGCGGTGCGCCGGGTGCAGGCCTTGCTGGAGAGTGCGCCGCTGCGAAGGCGGACGCAAGCCGAAGCGGCGCCGCGGCGATGGCCGGGGCTGCGCGGGCCGTCTACATGCCACGCACGTGCCAGGCGCGCCAGTGTGCCTACGATGGGTACGGTAAGCGCCGCTGCAACGCCCGAGTCTCTTCCTTGCCGCCGCCCGCGCCTTGCCGGCCTGTCCCTGCGGGGAGGCGGTAAAAAGGGCGCGTGCTAACATTGCCTGTTATCCGATCCTGCTTTTCATCCCGTCATTCGATGTCCTTGCCATGAACTCCGAGACGTTATCCGCGCCCATGCCCCGCACCCTGGTGATCGCTTCGCGGGAGAGCCGCCTCGCGATGTGGCAGGCCGAGCATGTGCAAGCTGCGCTGCACAAATTATATCCAGCCTGCGACGTAAAAATTGTTGGAATGACGACACGCGGCGATCAAATTCTCGACCGCACGCTCTCGAAGGTGGGCGGCAAGGGTCTTTTCGTGAAGGAACTGGAGCAGGCGCTCGCCGAGGGCCGCGCCGATCTCGCCGTGCACTCGCTCAAGGACGTGCCGATGGAGCTGCCCGAAGGCTTTACGCTCGCGGCCATCATGGAGCGCGAGGACCCGCGCGACGCGTTCGTCTCCAACGACTACGACTCGCTCGCCGTGCTGCCGGCGGGCAGCGTGGTGGGCACGTCGAGCCTGCGCCGCGAGTCGATGATCCGCGCGCGCTATGCGCATCTCGACGTCAAGCCGTTGCGCGGCAATCTCGACACGCGCCTTTCCAAGCTCGACCGCGGCGACTACGCGGCCATCATTCTCGCGGCCGCGGGCTTGAAGCGCCTGGGCCTCGGCGCGCGTATCCGCGCGCTCATCGAGCCCGAGGACAGCCTGCCGGCGGCGGGCCAGGGCGCGCTCGGCATCGAGATCCGCGCCGATCGCGCCGATCTCGCCGCATGGCTCGCGCCGCTGCACGACGACGCGACCACGAAGGCCGTCGAAGCCGAGCGCATGGTTTCGCGCGCGCTGGGCGGCAGCTGCACGGTGCCGCTGGCGGCCTATGCGCAGTGGCGCGACGGCAAGCTCGCGCTGCGCGGCACGATCGCCACCCCTGACGCGAGCCGCGTGCTCGCCGCGCAGGAGGCCGCCGCGGCGGCCACGATCGACGATGCGGTGGCGCTCGGCCGCCGCGTTGCCGACGACCTCATCGCGCAGGGCGCGCTCGAGATCGTGCGCGCACTCGCGGACGCGGCCCAGGCCGCGGACGGTCCCGATGCGGCGCCCGCCAGGCGCGCCGCCACCCACAACCCAACCGGCGCGGGCAAAGGCCCGGCCTCCAGATGATGGCCGGCCCCTGGCAACCGCGCGGCAACGCAGGCCAGCCCGACGAGTGGGGCGGCCCGGGCGGCGCCTCAACCGGCGCGCAGCGCGCGTCGACGGCAAGCGGCGATAACGGCCATGGTGGCCATGGCGACGGTAATCCATTCACCGTCGTCATTACCCGGCCGGCTGGTCAGTCGGATGGTCTCGCCGCGCAACTCGCGCGGCACGGCATGCGCACGTTCGACTTCCCGCTCATCGCCATTGCGCCCGTGACCGACGAAGCGCCGCTGCGCGCTGCGCTCGGCGCGCTCGAACGCTACGCGCTGGTCGTGTTCGTTTCGCCCAACGCCGTCGATCGCGCGTTCGCATGCTACGGCTCGGTCTCGTCGATCTGGCCGCCCGCGCTGCCCGTGGCCGTGGTTGGCCCGGCGAGCGTGGCCGCACTCGGGCGGCACGGCGTGGCGGCACCCGAGCATCGCGTGGTGAGCCCCGCGGGCACGGGGGACGAAGAGCCCGCGCGCTTCGATTCGGAATCGCTCTACGCCGCGCTCGAAAAGACCTTCGGCGTGGACGCCTTCGCGGGCAAGTGCGTCCTGATCGTGCGCGGCGACGGCGGCCGCGAGTGGCTCGCCGAGCGTCTGCGCGAAGCGGGCGCCGAGGTGCAGACCGTGGCGGCCTACCGCCGCGTCGTGCCCGAGCCGCCCATCGCCGCCTGGACCCAGGTGCATGGGTTGCTCGAAGGCGCGCCGCACGCGTGGCTCGTCACGAGCTCCGAGGGCGTGCGCAACCTCGACGAACTCGCGCGCGAGCACCTCACGGCGGGCGAGATCGTCGAGCTGCGTCACGCGCCGCTCGTCGCGCCCCACCCGCGGATCGCCGAGACGGCGCGCTCAATGGGTTTTGATAGGATTACGGTGTCCGGCGCGGGCGACGAACGCATCGTCGAGACGCTGCTGGGCCTCGCTTCTTCCGTTGTTCAACCGGTTCAGAACACTCCGGCCCAGGCGCCGGCCAACCCACGCATGACAGATTCGAACAACTCGAGCAGCACAGTTAACCAGGGCGCCGTCGCGACGGGCGCGTCGGCATCGGGCGGCGCATCGGCGCGGCCGTCGTATGCTTCGTCGGGCGCAGGGTCTTCTGCGCCGCTGACCCCGCCGCCGGGCGCGGGCAACGGGCGGCGCGGCGCGGGCACGGCGCTGTTGTGGCTCGTCGTGGTGCTGGTCGCGGCGGGCTCGGGCGCAGGCGGCTATTTCCTCAATCGCAAGGTCGACAGCCTCGGCATGCAGGCCATTGAACGCCAGCAGGCGAGCGAGCAGCAGACCGCCGCGCTGCGCGCGCGCGCCGACCAGGCCGTTGCGGGCGCACAGCAGATCGACAAGCAGATCGCCCAGCTCGAAGGCAAGATCGCCGACGCGCAGAATTCGCAGCAGGCGCTCGCGCAGCAATACGCCGATCTGTCGAAGAGCCGCGACGACTGGACGCTCGCCGAAGTCGGCCAGATGCTCTCGAGCGCGAGCGAACAGCTCCAGCTTACGGGCAACACGCAGCTCGCGCTCTTTGCGCTGCAAAGCGCCGACACGCGCCTCGCCGCCTCGGAGAACGCGCAGGCCATCGCCGTGCGCAAGGCGATCGCACAGGACATCGACAAGCTCAAGGCCGCACCGTCCACGGACCTCACGGGTCTCGCCATCAAGCTCGACACCGCGCTCGGCCAGATCGACTCGCTGCCGCTTTCGGGCGAGGCGATCGTCGCGCATACGAAGCCGGAGGCTGCGCAACCCGCCGATATCGACCAGCTTGCCGCCGCGACTAACCAGCCGAAATGGAAGGTATGGATCGGCACGTTCGTCGACGGTGTGGGCAAGCAGATCGCGAGCCTCGTGCAGGTGCGCCGCATCGACAACGCGGACGCCATGCTGGTGTCGCCCGATCAAGGCTATTTCGTGCGCGAGAACCTGAAGCTGCGTCTGCTGTCGGCGCGCCTGTCGCTGCTCTCGCGCAACCAGGAAACGCTCAAGTCCGATCTCGCGGCCGCCGACGCCGCGCTCGCACGCTACTTCGACGGCGCCTCGAAAGACACGCAAACCGTGCGCGGGCTGCTCAAGGAAGTGAACGACGGCTCGGCCGCCGTCGCGCTGCCCACGCTCGACACGAGCCTGAAGGCGATCCAGCAATACCGGAGCCGGGGGTAAGACATGGCGATCCGTGGACTCCTCTGGCTCGCGCTTCTCTTCGCGATTGCCGTCGCACTCGCGACCGTCGGGCGCTTCGACACCGGGCAGGTGCTGCTCGTCTATCCGCCGTATCGCGTGGACGTCTCGCTCAACCTGTTCGTGGTCGGCATCGTCGTGGCCTTCCTGCTGCTTTACGCGATCCTGCGTTTCGCCCGCAATATCGTGACGATGCCGCGCCGCGTGGCCGCCTACCGCGCGCGCATGCGTGCCGAGAAGGCGAACTCGGCGCTGCGCGACGCCGTGGGCAATCTCTACGCGGGCCGCTTCTCGCGTGCCGAGAAAGCCGCGCGCGATTCGCTCGCCGACGCGAAGAATACGAGCGCTGCGGGCCTGATCGCCGCGACGGCTGCGCATCGGCTGCATGAATACGCGCGCCGCGACGAATGGCTCACCCGGGTCGACGACCCCGACCTCCAGGAAGCGCGCCTCATGGCGACTGCCGACATGCGCGCCGACGGCCGCGACGCCGATGGCGCGCTCGCCGCGCTCACCGAAATGCGCACGCAGGGCGGCCGCCGCATCCACGCGCAACAGATCGCGCTGCGCGCGCAGCAGCAGCTCAAGAACTGGAGCGAAGTGCTCAAGCTCGTGAAGACGCTGGAAAAGCGCGAGGCGTTGCACCCGGCCGTGGCCGTGCGTCTGCGCCAGCTCGCGGCGGAAAATCTGCTGCGCGACCGCCGTCACAACGCCGATGCGCTGCTCGAGCTGTGGCAGTCGCTCTCGAACGTCGAGCGTCACTCGCCGCGCCTTGCCGACTGCGCCGCCGAACTGCTGATCGCGCTCGGACGCCCGGCCGACGCGCGCAAGATCGTCGAGGAAGCGCTCGCGCAGAACTGGGACGCGCGCTTGCTGCGCCGCTATCCGGACACGGCGGGCAGCGATGCGTTGCCGCTCATCCAGAAGGCCGAAGCGTGGCGCAAGGAGCGCCCCGAGGACGGCGACCTGCTGTTCGCGCTGGGCCGCCTGTGCCTGAAGCAGCAGCTGTGGGGCAAGGCGCAGTCGTTCCTCGAAGCCGCGCTCAAGTCCGCCGACGCCACGCAGAACGAGCCGCTCAAGATCCGCTCGCATCGCGCGCTCGCGCGCCTGCACGAGCAGCTAGGCGACGGCGAGAAGGCGGCGTCGCACTACCGCGAAAGCGCACTGTCGATGAACGTGGTGTAAAGACGCTCGCCACGAATCCGAAGCCGCAAAGGACAAACGGCCGCCTGCAAAACAGGCGGCCGTTTGTCTTTGCCGAAGCCGTCATGCGTTTAGCGGTTCACGAGCTTCGCCGGTGCCGAAAGCGCGAGCAAACCGCCCAGGACCATGAACGCCGCGAGCATGTACATGCCCGAATCGTTGGCCTTCGTGGCCTCCTTGAGCCAGCCCACCGCATACGGGCTCAGGAAGCCCGCGAGATTGCCGATCGAGTTGATGAGCGCGATGCCAGCCGCCGCGCCTGTGCCCGCGAGCCAGGCCGTGGGCAGGCTCCAGAACAGCGGCAGCGTGGTGAGAATGCCCATGGTCGCGATGGTGAGCGCCGCCATGGCGAGCGTGGTGTCGTGCGCCCATGTGACCGACAGCACGAGGCCGAGCGCGCCGATGGCGGCGGGAACCGCGATGTGCCAGCGGCGCTCGCGCGAGCGGTCGGCGCTCTTCGCGAAGAGCACCATGCCGATCACGGCTGCCGCGAACGGGATCGCGGAAAGCAGGCCGATCGTGAGCGCGTCCTTCACGCCCGTCGCCTTGATGATGGTCGGCAGCCAGAAGCTCACGCCGTAGAGGCCCATCACGAAGGAGAAGTAGGTGAGACTCATCACCAGCACGCGCGCGCTCGTGAGCACGGTCATGAGCGGCGGGTCTTCCTTGGTGGCGTCCTCCATGGCGATGTTGCGTTCGAGCAGCGCGCGCTCTTCCTGCGTGAGCCACTTCGCTTTGCCGATGCGGTCATCGAGCACGAAGAACACCAGCACGCCGACGATCACCGAAGGCAGCCCTTCGAGCAGGAACAGCCACTGCCAGCCTTGCCAGCCGTTTGCGCCGTCGAAGGACTTGAGAATCCAGCCCGAGACCGGACCGCCGATCACGCCCGACAGCGCAATGGCCGTCATGAACCACGTGGTTACGCGCCCGCGGCGGTACGCCGGATACCAGTAGGTGAGATAGAGGATGATGCCGGGGAAGAAGCCCGCTTCGCACAGGCCGAGCAGAAAGCGCATCACGTAGAACATGGTCGGCGTGGTCACGAACATCGTCAGGATGGAGACGAGGCCCCACGTGACCATGATGCGCGCGATCCACACGCGCGCGCCCACGCGATGCAGGATCACATTGCTTGGCACTTCGAAAAGAAAGTAGCCGATGAAGAAAATACCCGCGCCGAAGCCATAAACCGCATCGGAGAGATTGAGCGCCGAACTCATCTGCAGCTTGGCGAAGCCCACGTTGACGCGGTCCAGGTACGCGACCACGTAACACAGCATGAGAAGCGGAATGAGGCGCCACGCGACTTTGCGGTAGGTGGCTTCTTCGAAGGCGGAGGGCGGGGCGCCCGCTCCCGCTTGCGGCAGATGATTCGCTGGACTGGCCATGGTGTCTCCAAGTCAGATCGGTCGTGCTTGTTGTATTGCCGCCTCGTGATGGCGGGTATTCGACGCGAAAGCACGATCATTCTATACGCGCCGCCGCGGCGCGACGGCACGCAAATCTCGGGGAAAACACCGATCAGTCAAGGGCTTGTTGAACGCCCACGACAGCCACGACAGCTACACGCAGCGCCCGCCATCCACTTCGATGCAGGTGCCGGTGATGAACGCCGCCTCATCCGAGGCGAGATAGAGACACGCGTTGGCCACGTCCTGCGGCGTGGAAAAGCGCCCGAGCGGAATGGTCGCGACGAAGCGCTGGCGGTTCTCGGGCGTGTCGGGCACGCCCATGAACTCCGCCGTGAGCCCCGTATCGCCGATCACGGGATTCACGCAGTTCACGCGGATCCGGTCGGGGCCCAGCTCGGCGGCGAGCGCCTTGCTGGCCACGATCATCGCGCCCTTGCTGCCGTTGTACCAGACGAGCCCTGGCCGGGGGCGGATGCCCGCAGTCGACGCGATATTGACGAATGCGCCGCCGCCGTGCTCGCGAAAGTGCGGCACGAACGCGCGCACGCTCCAGTAGAGGCCCTTCACGTTGACGGCGTACACGCGGTCGAACTCCGCTTCGCTCACTTCGAGCACGGGCTTGTTGCGATGCGTGGTGCCCGCATTGTTGACGACGATCTGCACGCTGCCGAAGTCTTCGATGGCCGCTTCGTGCAGCGCGTGCCAGTCGGCTTCGCGCGTGATGTCCCCCTGCACGGCGATGGCCTTGCCGCCTGCGAGCGCGATCTCGCTCGCCACGCGCCCGGCGGCGTCGCCGTTCAGATCGTTGATGACGACGTTCGCGCCTTCGCGCGCATAAGTCTTTGCAATGCCTTCGCCGAAGCCCGAACCGGCGCCGGTCACGACGGCCGTCTTGCCTTTGAGTCGCATGGTGTCTCCGTTCATGGTTATCGACAGGGTTCAGCCGTGCCGGATGGCAATGGTCTTGAGCACCGTGAAGCCATAGAGCGCTTCGAAGCCTTTTTCGCGCCCGTGTCCCGAGTGCCGCGTGCCGCCGAACGGCAATTCGACGCCGCCGCCCGCGCCGTAGTTGTTGATGAACACCTGGCCCGCGCGCACGCGCCGGGCGAGACGCATCTGGCGCGCGCCGTCGCGCGTCCAGATGCCGGCGACGAGGCCATATGGCGTGCCGTTGGCGAGCGCGAGCGCTTCTTCCTCGCTCTCGAAGGGCATGGCCGCGAGCACCGGGCCGAACACTTCCTCCTGGGCGAGGCGGCTTTGCGGCGGCACGTCGCGCAGGAGCGTCGGGACTTCGTAGAAGCCGCCGCTTGGCGCATCGGCTTCGAGCCTGCCGCTTGCCGCCGTGGCGATGCGGCTCGCGGCCGCCTCGTCGAGAAAGCCGCGCACGCGCTGGCGCTGCTTCTCGTTGATGAGGGGGCCGCAGTCGAGATCGGCACTGGCCGGTCCCACGCGCAGCTTGCCGAACGAAGCGGCGAGCCGGTCGATGAGCGGCTCGTAGGCGCCGCGCTCGATCAGCACGCGGCTGCCCGCCGAACAGGTTTGCCCCGCGTTCTGCACGATTGCGGCGACGAGCACGGGCAGCGCGGCGTCGAGATCGGCATCGGCGAAGACGATTTGCGGCGACTTGCCGCCCAGCTCGAGCGTGACGGGCACATGGTGTTCGGCGGCCATCTGCGCGACGAGCTTGCCCGTGTGCGGCGAGCCCGTGAACGAGATGTGGTCCACGCCGGGATGCGCGCTGAGCGCCGCGCCCGCCTCATGCCCGAGCCCGGTGACGAGGTTGAGCGCGCCCGCGGGCAGACCGGCAACGCGTGCGAGTTCGGCCACGCGCAGCAGCGACACGCAGGCGTCCTCGGCGGGCTTCACCACGCACGCGTTGCCGGTGGCGAGCGCCGCGCCCACGCTGCGGCCGAAGATCTGCATCGGGTAGTTCCAGGGCACGATGTGGCCCGTCACGCCGTGCGGCTCGCGCACCGTGAGCACCGTGTAGCCGCTCTGATAGGGCAACGTTTCGCCGTGCAGCTTGTCGGCGGCGCCGGCGTAGAACTCGAAATAGCGCGCGAGCGCGGCGGCGTCGGCGCGCGCCTGCTTGAGCGGCTTGCCGGTGTCGCGCGCTTCGAGTTGTGCGAGTTCCTCCTTGTGCTGGCCGACGAGGCTCGAGAGCGCGAACAGCACGCGCCCGCGCTCGGCGGCGCTCAGTGCGCCCCAAGGCCCCTCGAAGGCTTTGCGTGCGGCCGTGACAGCCGAGTCGACGTCGGCGGCATTGCCGCGCGCAAGCTGCGCGAAGGGCTGGCCGGTGGAGGGATCGATCGCGGCGAGCGTCTCGCCGCTGGCGGGCGATTGCCATGCGCCGCCGATGAAGTGCTTCGCTTCTTCCATGCATGCGCCTCGTAAATGGGGTGAAACGAGGGAGAGGGAACGCAAAACGGGAAACGCCGCCGGCGCGTGTCTCGAAGCGCCCGGCGATGGGCCGCGGCTGCAGGTCGATTATCGCGCCAATTGCAGGCGCTACGCGCAGGAATTCAGCAGGCGCTTCATCTGCGTGCGGGAAAGCCCTGGGCCGAACTGCCGGCCGCCCTGGCCGATTGGCTATAATGGCGTCCATCCTCCAACGTCCGGTTCTGCGCCGATTTTGCGCGCGAACCGCCGGTTTTCCCTTCTCAACAGAGAGCGCTCATGAGCTTTGCAAATGTCCCCGCCGGCAAGGATCTGCCGCAAGACTTCAACGTGATCATCGAGATTCCCGCGCAAAGCGATCCGGTGAAATACGAAGCCGACAAGGACCTGGGCCTGCTCGTCGTCGACCGTTTCGTCGGCACGGGCATGCGCTATCCCGTGAACTACGGCTTCATTCCGCAGACGCTCTCCGGCGACGGCGACCCGGTCGATGTGCTCGTGATCACGCCGTTCCCGCTGCTGGCCGGCTCGGTGGTGCGCTCGCGCGCGCTCGGCATGCTGCAGATGACCGACGAGTCGGGCGTCGACGCGAAACTGATCGCGGTCCCGCACGACAAGGTCTGCCCGATGACGGCCAACCTCAAGTCGCTCGACGACGTGCCCGAGTACCTGAAGGACCAGATCAAGCACTTCTTCGAGAACTACAAGGCGCTCGAAAAGGGCAAGTGGGTCAAGGTCGAAGGCTGGGTCGGCATCGAAGCCGCCCACAAGGAAATCACCGAAGGCGTGGCGAACTTCAGGAAGTAAATCGCGCATCCGGTTTGATCGAAAACCGCACGTGCCCGCGAGGGCCGTGCGGTTTTTTCATGGAAGCTCGATCAGGGCCTGTGATTAGCGTGAACACGCCCTAACCCACTTCGGCGACGTCGCGCAACTGCGGCCCGCGCAGCATGTCGAGCCGCGCGGGTTTGCCCACGCCGTAGCCCTGCGCGTAGTCCACGCCCATCGCTGCGCGGCGTTTGCTCAATCCGGCGCCGCGGCTTCCGGGGGCGTATCCGGGGACGCTTCCGGGGGCACATCCGGGGGCGTATCCGGGGGCGGCGGGGGCAGGACCGATTCGAGCGTGCGCGCGCCGGCCGCGAGCGCGCGCTTTTCGCGCGGGGTGAGGCGCTTGACCCAGTACTCGGCGCTCGAGGCGCACGCCCGGTCGGCGAACTCGAATTGCGCGAGCACCTGCACTGGCTTGCGCGAGCGCGTGTAGCGCGCGCCCGTGCCGCTCGCGTGCTGGGCGAAGCGGGCGGCGACGTCGATGGCGATGCCCGTGTAGACGCTGCCGTCGGCGCATTCGAGCATGTAGAGGAACCACGGCATAGTTCTGGAAGCGATGATCATGATGGGCGACGGTGTTTCAGGACACACCGCGCACGAGTTTTACGGATGAGTCATGACAACGCGCGAATCACGCACGAAAAGGATTGCGCTCATTGAGCTCGTGCATGTAGGCGTGAATATGGTTCGTCTCGCTTTCGAGAAAGCGCGCGACGGCATCGGAGAATGCCGGATGGGCGAGCCAGTGCGCCGAGCGCGTGGCGGTGGGCAGGAAACCGCGCGCCATCTTGTGTTCGCCTTGCGCGCCGCCTTCGAACACGTCGAGCTTTTCCTCGATGCAGAATTCGAGCGGTTGATAATAAGCGGTCTCGAAGTGCAGGCAGGGCACGTGTTCGAGCGCGCCCCAGTAGCGGCCATAGAGCGTGCCGCCTCGGCCATGCTCACCGCGCTGCCAGACCACGAGCGAACTCGCGATCGGCTTGCCTTCGCGCTCGGCGATCACGAGCAGCAGATTCTCCGGCATCGTCTCGCCGATCATGCGGAAGAAGTCGAGATTCAGGTATGGCGAAGAGAAATGCTCGCGGTAGGTCTGCCGGTAACAGCGGCTAAAGAAACGCCACTCGGTGTCGCTGATGTCTTCGCCGCGCACACGCCGCATCGTGACGCCCGCCTCGTGCACCTTGCGACGCTCCGCGCGGATGTTCTTGCGCTTTTTCTGCTCCAGCGTGGAAAGGAAGTCCTCGAAGTCGCGATAGCCGTCGTTGAGCCAGTGAAACTGCACGCCTTCGCGCTGCATCATGCCGAGGTCGGTCAGCGCCTCGGCGTCTTCGGCGGTCGGAAAGAGCACGTGCAGCGACGAGACATCGGCCTGCTCGGCGAAGGCGAGCAAGGTGGCGGCCAGATGGCGGCGCGCGGTGGCGTCGGCGGCGATCAGGCGCGTGCCCTGCACCGGCGTGAACGGCACGGCGCACAGCAGCTTCGGGTAGTACTCGAGACCGTTGCGCTTGTACGCATCGGCCCAGGCCCAGTCGAACACGTACTCTCCGTACGAGTGGCCCTTGAGATACACCGGCGCGGCGGCGGCGAGGCGGCCCGTGCGCGTGTCGGTGAGCGTGACGAATTGCGCGGCCCAGCCCTCGTTGGGCGTGGTGCAGCGCGTGGCGTCGAGCGCTGCGAAAAATTCGTGGCGCAAAAAGGGCGTGGGCTGCGCCTGGCGTGCGAGCAGCGCGTTCCATTCGGCGGCGTCGACCTCGGACGGTGAGCCGAGGATGCCCGTGCGATAATCGAAATGTTCCTGTTTCATGCGTGCCCGTTGGCGTGGGATGCGGCTTGGGTGGGTCAGCAGCGCCTGCCGCGGCAAACGGTCATGGTAAAGCAAACGTCCCGGGCGGGTGAGGACCGCCGCGTCTCGTTCAGCACGTCAGCCGGGCAGCATCGAGCCGTATCAAGCGATGTCAAGCGGTATCAAGCGGTATCAAGCAGCCCGAACGTCAGAGCGCGCGCTTTCGTGCGCAGCGCGCCCGCCTCAAGGTTATCGAAATGAAAGAGCGCTTCTTCAATCTCTATACGCACGGCTTTGCGCGCGTGGCCGTGGGCGTGCCGCGCTGCCGTGTGGCCGATCCCGCATTCAACGCCGCCCAGACGCTCGCGCTCGCGCGCGAGGCCGCCGCGCAGGGCGCGGCGCTCGTCGCGTTCCCCGAGCTCGGGCTTTCGGCCTATACCTGCGACGACCTGTTCCATCAGCAAGCATTGCTCGACGCCTGCGAGCGCGCGCTCGCGCAGATCGTCGAAGCGTCGGCGGCGCTGCCGCTCGTGATGATCGTGGGTCTGCCGGTGCGCGCGGGGCATTCGCTCTTCAACTGCGCCGCGGTCGTAGCGGGCGGGCGTGTGGCGGGCGTCGTGCCAAAGAGCTTCCTGCCGAACTACGGCGAATTCTACGAGCCGCGCCAGTTCAGCGCCGCCGATAGCGCGAGCACCGACACTGTGCGCCTTGCCGGCGCGGACGTGCCGTTCGGCGCGTCCCTGCTGTTCGAGGTGCCGCAGGTCGCGGGTCTGCGCTTTCACGTGGAGATCTGCGAGGACGTCTGGGTGCCGATTCCGCCGTCGTCGTTTGCGGCGCTCGCGGGCGCTTGCGTGCTCGTCAATCTTTCGGCGTCGAACGTCGTGGTGGGCAAGGCGGGCTACCGGCAGCAGCTGGTGTCGCAGCAGTCGGCGCGTTGTCTCGCCGCGTATCTGTACACCTCGGCGGGCAAGGGCGAATCGACCACCGACATGGCCTGGGACGGCCACGCGCTCGTGTGCGAAAACGGCGAACTGCTCGCGCAATCGGAGCGCTTCTCCGACGACTCGCACCTCATCTTCGCCGATGTCGATCTCGCGCGGCTGCAGCAGGAGCGTATCCGCCAGACCACGTTCGGCGATTCGATCCGCCGCCACGCCGATGAAGTCGCGAAATTTCGCGTGATTGCATGCGAGCTGGCGGGCGAGGGCGCCTGGCAGCGCGATACGCTCGCGCTCTCGCGCCGCGTGGAACGGTTCCCTTATGTGCCGGCCGATCCGAAACGGCGCGACGAGCGCTGCAACGAGGTCTACAACATCCAGGTGCAGGCGCTCGTGCAGCGGCTTTCGCAGGCGGGCATCCAGAAGGTGGTGATCGGCGTTTCGGGCGGCCTCGACTCCACGCATGCATTGCTCGTATGCGCGAAGGCGATGGATCGCCTCGGGCTGCCGCGCGCGAACATCCTCGCGTACACCATGCCCGGGTTCGCCACGAGCGAGCGCACGCTGCGCCAGGCGCGCGAACTGATGGCGCTCGTGGGCTGCACGGCGCGCGAAATCGACATTCGCCAGAGCTGCATGCAGATGCTCGAAGACCTCGGCCATCCGTACTCGGAAGGCAAGGCAACCTACGACATCACTTTTGAAAACGTGCAGGCCGGCGAGCGCACGAATCACCTGTTCCGCCTCGCCAACTTCAACCATGCGATCGTGATCGGCACGGGCGATCTCTCCGAACTCGCGCTCGGCTGGTGCACATACGGAGTGGGCGACCACATGTCGCACTACAACGTGAATGCGAGCGTGCCGAAAACGCTCATTACGCACCTTGTGCGCTGGGTGGCTGAAACGGGCCAGATTGGCCAGAACGGCGAGAGCGGCCGCGACGTGCTCGAAGCGATTCTCGCCACCGACATCAGCCCGGAGCTGATCCCCGGCAAGTCCGATGGCGCGCCCGAGCAGAAAACCGAAAGCACGATCGGCCCCTACGAGTTGCAGGACTTCAACCTGTACTACACGCTGCGCTTTGGCTTCGCGCCTTCGAAGGTCGCGTTCCTCGCGCGCCACGCGTGGGGTGACCGCGAAGCGGGCGCATGGCCCGAGAATGCGAAGGTCGCGCGCAATCAGTACGATCTCGCGTCGATCAAGCGCAATCTGCGAATTTTTCTCGACCGCTTTTTCCGGCAGAGCCAGTTCAAGCGCACCTGCATTCCGAATGCGCCGAAGATCGGCTCGGGCGGCTCGCTCTCGCCGCGCGGCGACTGGCGCGCGCCCAGCGATTCGGAGTCGGCGGTCTGGCTCGCCGATCTGGAGCGCGTGCCCGATGAAGCGGGCGCGGCGCCTGCGGGCAAGCCCTCGGCGTGAGCCCGGGCCGCACAGCGTAGAATCCCGATAGGTTCCGAAATTTCCGACAAATCCGATAACGAGACGAGGTTCGCCATGAAACGCATTACTGCCGTGATCAAACCGTTCAAGCTCGACGAAGTGCGCGAGGCGCTCGCCGAAGTGGGCCTCACGGGCCTGACCGTCACGGAGGTCAAGGGCTTCGGCCGCCAGAAGGGCCACACGGAGCTTTACCGCGGCGCCGAATACGTGGTCGACTTTCTGCCGAAAGTGAAGATCGAGGTGGTGGTCGCAAGCGGCCAGGCCGACCAGGTGATCGACGCGATCGTCGGCGCGGCGCGCACCGGCAAGATCGGCGACGGCAAGATCTTCGTGACCGACGTGGAGCGCGTGATCCGCATCCGCACGGGCGAGGAAAACGAAGCGGCGGTTTGAGGCCGCCTGCGTTGCACGACCGGCCCCCGGAGTCCACGCAGCACCGCATGCACCAATAGAAAAGGGGACGGCGCCGCTTGCGCGGTCCGTCCCCAGCATAAAAAACGGTGCGATACCCTTTCGGACATCGCACCGATACGCGCCTCTCGCAGCAGCGTGAAAACGTCGATGTAGCTGTTCTTTCTACACTCGCTTCGAATTAGAACGAGTGCTGGATACCTGCGTACACGCCCACCTGGCTGTGGCCCGGGAGCGGGTTGGTCGTGCTTGCAGCCGTACCGAAGTTGTTGGCGTTCAGACCGAAGTTGGCCGTCTTGCTGTTCTGCACCGTGCCAGCCTGGATGTCGAGCAGCGTGCGCTTGGACAGGTTGTACGAGCCGCCGATCGTGTACAGCGTGGCGTTGCCGCCGCCGTTGTTCGCATTGACGTGGTAGACCGCTGCGATCAGCGCGGCAGCCGGCGTCATTTGCCACGTCACACCGCCCCATTCGTGGTCGAGCGTGGTCGGCTGGCCGATGATGCCAGGGTTCATGCCCGACGAACGGATGGCTTCGTAGCCGCCCTGGATCTTGAACGCGCCGAGGAACACGTTGAACATGGCCATGTAGTCACGCGAGTACGCGAACACGCCATTGCCGTTAGCTTGCGTCGCGCCGATCGGCTTCGTGCTGCCGTCGAGCGGGCTGTAGATGCCGCCCAGCTGACCGTTGTCCGGATTGCGGATTTCGTCATACAGACCGCGGATCTGGAACAGCGAGCTCGTGTACGTGAGCTGCAGACCCGCTTCGCGGCCCTGGTTCGTCGAGCCGTTGCCGTTCCAGTTCGTCGCGTTCGAGAACGCGTACTGGCCGTACACGTCGAAGCCCATCCAGTTCGGCGACTGGTACGAAATGTTGTTGCTCGATTGCGGCCAGTTGCGGCCACGGACCATCGAAGCCGACGACCAGTTCGACTGACCGAACGGGTCGAAGTCCCAAATGCCGTTGGAGATGAACAGCATGCGGCCAGCGAGCAGCGTACCGAACTGGTCGTTCGCGATACCGACAGTCGCCCAGCGATTCCAGAGCGAGCCGGCCGAGCCGAGCGAGCCGTTCGCGGTGCTGAAGCTGCCTTCCAGGTGGAACAGAACCTTGTTGCCGCCACCGATGTCTTCAACGCCCTTCATGCCCCAGAGGCTGGTGCCCCAGTAGCCGCTTTCGAGCTGAACCTGGCTGGAGCCGTGGGTGGCCTGACCGTTCGCGCCGGTGCCCGCACCGATGCCGTTCATATAGGCCACACCGATGTCGAGGCGGCCGTAGAGCGTGACGCTGCTTTGCGCATGCGCGATCACGCCAGCCGACATCAATGCTGCGGCGAGTAATGCTTTCTTCATCTTCTCCTCCATACCCTGTCAAAGAGTCAACCTTAGTACTGCGAAAGACGTCCGTGCGCTTGGCGGCGCTGCGAACAGAAATCGTCGCGTGAGGGAGAATTACCCCGAGGACCGGCGTACGGGCTGGTGCCGCTGCATAACCCGGGCTGGGTCGTCTTGCAGATCCCCTGGTTGACTGGCATCTCCCGTTCTTTTTGAAGTGAAACTACTTTTAATGAACTTTGTTTTGCTACTTTGGTTACTAATTTAGCAAAAAAGGTCCGCGCTGGCGAACTAATTCGTGCTCGCACCCCAGGGTGTCGTCAAATTGCAATATGGCCTTCCTGGATGGTGGTCAGAGAGGTACTACAAATAGGTCGGAAGCCTGACGGAATAAGGGACTCACGTCGATTGAATGGCCGGGTTCAGGATTGCCACTATTGACGAGAGATTTCACAAGGAGTAATGCAAAAAACGCCGTTTTTGGGCATAAACGGGCGGCTTTTCGCGGGTAAAAGGCGAAAAAGGAAAAGGCGCCGTAAGCGCCTTGTAAAACTACTTTTACTACATCGCCGAAAGGCGGCGACTCGATGGGTCGTCTTACTTGAGGCTGCCTGAAAGAAACTGGCGCAGGCGCTCGCTTTTCGGATTGGCGAATACCTCGGCCGGCTGGCCTTCCTCCTCCACGAGTCCCTTGTGCAGGAACATGACGTGGTTCGAAACGTTGCGCGCGAAACCCATTTCGTGCGTGACCACGATCATCGTGCGGCCTTCCTCGGCGAGCTTCTGCATGACCTTGAGCACTTCGCCCACGAGTTCGGGGTCGAGCGCCGAGGTCGGCTCGTCGAACAGCATCACGTCGGGGTGCATGGCGAGCGCGCGGGCAATCGCCACGCGTTGCTGCTGACCGCCCGAGAGGTGCGAGGGATACTGCTTTTCCACGCGCGGCGCGAGCCCGACCTTCTCCAGATAGGTGCGCGCGCGATCTTCGGCTTCCTTGCGCGGCAGACCCAGCACGTGCACCGGCGCCTCGATCACGTTTTCGAGCACCGACATGTGCGACCACAGGTTGAAGTGCTGGAACACCATGGCGAGCTTGGTGCGCACGCGCTGGAGCTGCTTCGCGTCGGCGGGGTGCAGCGCGCCCGTGCGCTTGTCCGCGCGCGTGGCGACTTCCTCGCCATCCACCACGATGCGCCCTTCGTTGGGCTGCTCGAGGAAGTTGATGCAACGCAGCATCGTGCTCTTGCCCGAACCGGACGAGCCGATCACGCTGATCACGTCGCCTGCATTGGCTTTCAGGGACACGCCCTTGAGGACTTCGTTGTCGCCGTACTTCTTGTGGATGGAGTCGACGAACAGCTTCTGCTTCTGGGAATTCATCAATTGACCTTTATGGCGTGAACACGCCCCGGGGCTCACTTGCCTTGCGGTCGCAGGTAGGCGAGCCAGCGGTGCTCGGCGCGGCGGAACAGCCACACGAGCGTGAAAGAAATGATCAGGTACAGCAGGGCGGCGATGCCGAATGCGCCGAACGACTGATACGTCGCCGAGTTCACGTCGCGCGCGATCTTCAGGATGTCCGGCACGGTAGCCGTGAAGGCCACGGTCGTTGCGTGCAGCATCAGAATGACTTCGTTGCTGTAGTAGGGCAGGGCGCGGCGCAGCGCCGAAGGCAGGATCACGCGGCGGTACAGCGTGAATTGCGACATGCCGTAAGCGCGCGCGGCCTCGATCTCGCCGTAGGGTGTCGCCTTGATCGCGCCCGCGAAGATTTCAGTGGTGTACGCGCAGGTGTTCAGCGTGAACGCAAGCAGCGTGCAGTTCATGCCGCTGCGGAAGAACGCGCTGGTGAGTTCGTGGTTGCGCACGATCTCGAGGCTGTAGAGGCCCGTGTAGCACAGCAGCAACTGCACGTAGAGCGGCGTGCCGCGGAAGATGTACGTGTAGAGCCACACGAGCCCGGCGAGCCACTTCTTCTTCGACACGCGAGCCACGGCGAGCGGCACCGAGAGGCAGAAGCCGAGTCCGATCGAGACGACGAGCAGCCACAGGGTGATGGCCACGCCGCTGAAATGGTAGCCGTCGGAGAAGAGGTAGTTGCGCCAGTATTGCTGGATCAGTTGGACGAAGTCTTGCATGGTCTTGGCCTCGTGCGATTCAGAGATCCGCCTTGCGCACTCCGGTGGAGTAGCGTTTGTCGAGATACATCAGCACGAAGTTGGAGACCGTGGTGATGACGAGATAGATCGCGCCGGCGAGCAGCGTGAAGAAGAAGAAGCGCAGCGTGCCCTTGCCGGCGTCCTGGCTTGCCTTCACGACGTCGGCGAGGCCGATGATCGAGACGAGCGCCGTGGACTTCACGAGCACCTGCCAGTTGTTGCCGATGCCGGGCAGCGCGAAGCGCATCATCTGCGGGAACATGATGCGCGCGAACACCTGCCAGTTCGTCATGCCGTAGGCGTGGCCCGCTTCGAGCTGGCCGCGCGGCACCGCGAGGAACGCGCCGCGGAACGTCTCGGTGAAGTACGCGCCATAGATGAAGCCGAGCACGACCACGCCCGCGAGGAACGGATCGATGTCGATCTGATCCCAGCCGAGCATGTCGGTGAGGTCGTTCAGCCAGATCTGGATGCTGTAGAAGAGCAGCAGCATGAGCACGAGATCGGGCACACCGCGAATGAGCGTGGTGTAGAGCGTGCCCGCGCCGTGCGCGACGCGGTTTTTGGAGAGCTTGGCCGCCGCGCCGATCAGCCCGAGCACGAACGAGAGCGCGAGCGACAGCACGGCGAGCTTGACGGTCTGCCAGGTGCCGGCGAGGATCAGCGGGCCGTAGCCTTGAAGAAACATGGGCGAGTCCTTGTCGGTGCGTTTCCCACACCGCGAAAGGCGCGGCGCTTGTTTGCCGCGGTTCAAATCCGTTCATGGCCGCGCGTTTTTGCCTGTTCGCGCGGCCGATGCGATTGCGCTCGTGAGCGCGCCTGTGACTGTATACGAAGCCCGGTGGCGGTCTATCGGGGAGCCCCCGGCTTTCACGTGTCCTGGCGCGAGGCGCGAGCGGTGGTGTCTCGTTGTTTATTTACCTGCGTGTGCTTCCCCGTTCACTTGCCTTTGTAGATATCGAAGTCGAAGTACTGCTTCGCGATCCTGTCGAACGTACCGTCGGCATGAATCGCGGCCAGCGCCGTGTTGAACTTCGCCTTGAGGTCGGCGTCGTCCTTGCGCAGGCCGATCGCGGTGCCGTCGCCGATCGTCGCCGGATCTTCGACTTCCGGGCCGGCCCACGCGAAGCCCTTGCCGCGCGGCGTTTTCAGGAAGCCGAAATCCGCCTGGACCTCGTCTTGCAGCGTGGCGTCGAGGCGCCCGGCGATCAGATCCTGGTAGACCTGATCCTGATTCTGGTACGAGATCACGTTCACGCCCTGCGGCGCCCAGTGCGCCTTTGCGTACGCTTCCTGGGTCGAGCCCTGCTCGACGCCCACGTTCTTGCCCTTGAGCGAAGCCGGCGTGGGCAGAAGCGGCGAGCCTGCGCGCGCGAGCATGCGTGCGGGCGCATCGAACATCTTCGCGGAATAGTCGATTCTCCGGGCCCGCTGCGGCGTGATGGTCAGCGACGACACGATCGCGTCGAACTTGCGGGCCTTGAGCGCCGGGATGATGCCGTCGAGGTCGTTCTCGACCCAGACGCACTTCACGTTCATGCGCGCGCACAGGGCTTTCGTGAGGTCGACATCGAAGCCGACGATCTGTCCGTTCGGCGCTTTGGATTCGAACGGCGCATAGCTGGCATCCACGCCGATGCGCACGGTTTTCCACTCTTTGGCGGCGGCGCTGCCCGCGATCAGGGCGAGCGCCACGCACACTGCAAACTTCTTCATCATTCTCCTGTCGAGCCGGAGCGAGTGCCCTTTTAGCACTGACTCCGTCCCATGCGCGGCTGATACGGTCGGCGCGCCGCGGTAAGGGGCGCGGCCGACGCAAGGCGGACCGGCTCAGGGCCGTTGGCCGCCATTCTAGGCGATCAAAAATCCGGGTCGGAAAGCGCGACGCACTGCGGCCCCCGCGCCAGCACCAGCGCGCGCTGGCGGGGCGGGACAGGCCGCCACGGGGTGCCCACCCCGGTCCGTCTGGCTCGCGCTGGCCGAAAAGCGCGGTATTTTACCCGAAGCCGGAGGACGTGCGGGTCTGGCACAGGGCGGCGCCGGCAGCGCAGCCATTGATGTTGCTGGCGAAACGATGCGGTGCGCCGCTGCGGATTGTGCAAGCGGGCCGCCGCCCTTACCTTCGGACATCGACATGATTGAGCGGAGATTGCCATGCTGACTATCCGACGCGCCGACGAACGCGGCCACGCCAACCACGGCTGGCTCGACTCGTACCACAGCTTTTCGTTTGCCGACTATTTCGACGAAGCGCATATGCACTATGGCGCGCTGCGAGTGCTCAACGACGACCGTATCGCGGGCGGCCGGGGCTTCGGCGCGCACGGCCACCGCGACATGGAGATCGTGACCTATGTGCTTTCCGGCGCGCTCGCACACCGCGACAGCATGGGCAACGGCTCGACCATCCGGCCCGGCGACGTGCAGCGCATGAGCGCCGGCACTGGCGTCATGCACAGCGAGTTCAACGGCTCGAAGGAAGAGGAAGCACACCTGCTGCAGATCTGGCTGCTCCCGCGCGAGCGTGGCGGGGCGCCTGGCTACGAGGAAAAGCGCTTCGACGACGCCGACAAGCGTGGGCGGCTGCGTCTCGTCGCCTCGCCCGACGGGCGCGACGGCTCGGTGACCGTGCAGTCGGACGCCTCGATCTATGCGGCCCTCGTGGACGGCGAGGAGCGCGTCGAGTATGCGGTGCCCGCCGGGCGGCGCGTCTATCTGCATGTGGCGCGCGGCGCGCTGGACGTGAACGGCCAGCGCCTCGAAGCCGGCGATGCCGCAATGATCGAGGCCGAGGCGGAGGTCGCGCTCGCGAGGGGTGCAGCGGCCGAAGTGCTGCTGTTCGATCTCGCCTGAGCCGTTGACCGGCGGCGGCCGGCAACCGCCCGCGCCATGAAAAAAGCGCCGCGGGGTGCGAATCCCGCGGCGCTTTGTCGTGTGTGCATTGTCGCGTGTATTGCGCGCGTGTACCGGTTACTGCTGCGCGGCCGGTGCCGAAGCGTCGCCCTTGTGGTGCTGCTCCCAGCGCTCGCGCATCTGCTCGTGGCGCTGCTCCATCTTCGCGAAGCGCGCCTTGATCGCCGTGCTCACGGTCGTCTTCTGCTGGTCGTTCAGGCCGTTGTAGAAGGCGAGCCACGCTTGCGTGGTTTGCTCGCGCAGCTGCTGGTTCTGCTGCTCGACCTGCTCGTGCGCCGTGTGCATGGCGTTCAGGTCGAGGATCGGCTGGTTCTTCATCGCATCGAACTGCTGCTTCATCTGTTCATGATTCTTGCGCATGGCCTGGCCGTTCTGCTTCATCGTGTCGAGTGCGGCCTGCCATTGCTTTTCCTGCGCGGCGTTCAGGTTCAGCTTGTCGTGCAGTTGCCTGAAGCCGAGCATGAAGTCGCCGTGCATGCCGGGACCGCCATGCATGCCCGGACCGCCGTGCATCATGCCGGGGCCGCCGGGGGGCGGGGGCGAGGTCTGGGCGTTGGCGGCGGTGGCGCCCACGGTGAGCGCGAGCGAGGCGGCGGCGATGGCGAGAAGGCGCGAAGTCGTCTTGTACATGGTGATGCTCCTGACAAATCCATGAGGGTTTTATCCGGTCTGGCGCGGCGCTTTCCGAAAGTCGTGGCGCTCGCAACCGGTGTCCCCAGCGTATCGACCCGGCAGACAGGGCGTGTTACGCGGCGGGTCGCCGAGATTACGCGACATTACACGGGCCTTTCGCGGTAACACCTCGTAACCCGGCTGCAAGCGCTGTAAGCAAACGGCCCGTGCGCGCGCGCTACACTTCATCCCATGGCTACTCAAATCCTTGTCGTCGACGACGACCTCGAACTACGCGACCTCCTGCGCGACTATCTCGCGCGCCAGGGCATGGAAGTCTCGGTGCTGCACGACGCCGGCTCGCTGGAGCGGCGGCTCGAGCGCGAGCGCCCGGACCTGATCGTGCTCGACCTGATGATGCCGGGCGTGGACGGCCTGACCGCGCTGCGCAAGCTGCGCGCAGCCGGCGACGACATCCCCGTGATCATGCTCACGGCGCGCGCGGACGACGTGGACCGCATCGTCGGCCTCGAACTCGGCGCGGACGACTACCTCGGCAAGCCGTTCAACCCGCGCGAGCTGCTCGCGCGCGTGCAGGCGGTCCTGCGCCGGCGCCGCACCGTGCCTTCGGCAGCGGCGCCCGAGCAGCGCGAGCCGTACGCGTTCGGCCGCTTCACGCTCGACTTCCAGTCGCGCACGCTGCAGCAGGAAGGCAAGCCCATCATGTTGTCGGGCAGCGAGTTCGCGCTCCTGAAGATCTTCGTGAATTACCCCATGCGTACGCTGACGCGCGAGCGTCTGCTGGAATTGCTGCACGGCCCCGAGTATGACGGCACCGACCGCGGCATCGATGTGCAGGTGTGGCGTCTGCGGCGCATTCTCGAGAGCGATCCGTCCACCCCGCGCTTCATTCAGACCGTACGCGGGCGCGGCTACGTGTTCGTTCCCGACGGAGAGCAGGGCAACCATGCGCCGGCCAGTTGATTCACTGTTCGGGCGCCTCGCGGTCATCTTCATCGGCGTTCTGCTGGTGTCGCACGTCGCCTGGTTCACGCTCATGCGCGTCGAACACAATCAGATGCAAACGCGCTACGCCGTCGAGGAAGCGACCTTCCTCGTCGACGCCGTGCGCCAGCACGTCGAGCGCGAGCCCGACCAGCCGCTGCCTTCGCGCGTGCAACTCGTCGATCCGGCGAGTCCCGCCGTGCCGCCGGCCACCGCACGCATGCCCGAGCCGCTGCGCCGTTTCATCGACGACGTGCGCGAGCGCATGCCGCCTGGCACCGACGTACGCATCGGGCTGCCTGGCGGGCCGCCCACGCTTTGGGTGCGCGGGCCGCAGGACGCCCGCTGGATCGTCCTGCCGGGCCAGCCGCTGCGCATCATGCGGCCGCTCGACAAGTTTCTGCCTTGGGTCATCACCATTTTCGCCACCGCCGTCATCGCTGCGCTCGTGGGCGCGTGGATGCTGCAGCAGCCGCTGAGCGCGCTCGCACAGGCCGTGGGACGCTTTGGACGCGGCGAGCCCGTGCCGCCCGTGCCCGAGCGCGGGCCGCGCGAGCTGCGTCAGCTCACGCTGGGCTTTAACCAGATGGTCAAGCAAGTCGAGCGCACGGAGAAAGACCGCGCCGTCATGCTGGCGGGCGTTGCGCACGATCTCAAGACGCCGCTTGCCCGGCTGCGCCTGCGCGCCGAAATGATGGACGAGCAAAAGGTGCGCGACGGCGTCGTGCGCGACGTCGAGTCGATGGCGCACATCGTCGACCAGTTCCTCGTATTTGCGCACGACGGCGCCGACCGCAGCGAGCCCGTCGAGGTCGACGACCAGTGCGAGCGCATCGCGCGCAACCACCGCACGGCGAGCGGGGAGGCGATTGCGATCGAAACGCATCTGCGCGCGGGTCCGGAGTTTCGTCTGCCCGCAGCCACGCTCGAGCGCGTGGTTTCGAACCTGCTCGACAACGCGCATGCGTATGGCGCACCGCCCGTCGTGATCGAGAGTGGACGCGGCCCGACGAGTTTTTCGCTCACCGTGCGCGACCACGGCAAGGGCATTGCCGACCAGGATCTGACGCAGGCGAGCCGGCCGTTCGTGCGCCTCGATCCTGCGCGCGGCGGCAACGGCCACAGCGGCCTCGGCCTCGCGATCGTCGAGCGGCTCGTGCGCCGCGCGGGCGGCGAACTCTCGATCGGCAACGGCGAGAGCGGCGGCCTCGCGGTGCGCATGACGTTTGCGTTCGACGTGGTGGAGCGCACCGTGTCCGAGGCGGCGCAGATCTGGTAAATCGCGTTTGAATGGCCGGATGGGCGTGAGCGGACGTTCGGCCCGAAGGCGCCGCCTCAGCGACGCCGCGTTCATCCAGACGAGGTCGGGCGCAGTCTCTCAGGCCGTGAAGAGCGTGTCGAGTGCGGCGGCGGCCTCGTTGTCCACCGTGTTGTAGGTCACGGTGTCGGCTTCGAAGATGTAGTGCGTGGTGTACTTGCCGAGGCGGGCAAGAATCTCTTCCTGAATCAGCTCGGGCGTGGCGTCGAGTTTCAGATACCACGCGGTCGATGACAGGCGCGTCTGGAACGCGCCGTACTCGACCATCAACTGGTCGAACGCGAGCGCGTCCTGATCGCGGCAGACAATGACCAGATTTCCCTTCATGCATGCCTCCAGATTTGTGCGGAACACCGAAGTGGCGCGGTTTGACTCATGCGCCCCTTATGGACTGGCGCGCACCGTTCGCCCCATGATACCGCGCCTCGCCGGTTGAGCCGGGCGAGCCCCGCAGCCTGGCACGGGCATCCTGTGACTGATCGCGCAAGCGGGTTGTGCGCTCACCAGGTCGGCGCCGCGGCGCGCGGCGGCACGACGCCCTCGGCCGTCATGGCCTCGCAACGGTCGCGCCCGGCCGCCTTCGCCATATAGAGCGCGAGGTCGGCGCGGCTCATCAGACGCTCGGGCTGATCCTGCGCGGCCGCAAGTTCGGTCACGCCGATGCTCACGCTCACGCTCGCTTGCTCGGGCAGTTCCACGCAAATGCGTTTGCCTACCTGCTCGCGCAGGCGGTCGAGCACGACGAGGCCCGTGGCGAGCGAGGTCGAGGGAAGCAGGATGCCGAACTCCTCGCCGCCCAGGCGTCCGACGGCGTCGTCGGCGCGCAGTTCGGCGCGGCAGGTCTCCACGAAATGCTGGAGCGCGCGGTCGCCCGCCGGGTGGCCGAAGCGGTCGTTGATCTGCTTGAAGTAGTCGAGGTCGGCAATCGCCATGCACAGCGGTTTGCCTGCCGCATAGGCCGTGTCGATCTCGTGGCGCAGCAGGTCGAGGAAGTAGCGCCGCGAAAGTGCGCCGGTCAGGGCGTCGTGGCGCGCCTCGGCGGCGAGCAGGGCGTTCGCGGCCTGCAACTGCCCGGCGAGATCGCGGCTCGCGTGGTGCAGACGCCGCTCGCGTACCCACGAGACCGAGATTACCGCCGCGAGCGCTGCGGTGCCCGCGAGCGTGAGGAAAATGAGAAGCCGGTCGCGCCGATGGTTCGCGATCAGCTCGGACCACGCATTGACCGGATCCACGAGGTGCGCCGAGAGCCCGGAGTTCAGACCGCCGCGCTGTTCGTAGAGGGCAGGCGCGCGTTGGTCCGGCAACCCGATCATTTGCGCGGCGTCGGCCCGCGGGACCCACGGCGCCTCGTTCAACGCGGCCTTCGATGCCGGGCGCAGATCGAGCGGCGCGAAGCGCTCGCGCAGATAGGTGTTCACGCGGTCTACCGCGTTCATTTCGGCCACGTGCGAGCCCGGCAGGGCGCGTCCTTCGAGCGCGCTGTCATGGGCCATGATGATGACGCCATTGTTGTCCGCGACGAAGGTGCCCGGGTGAGCGACCCAGTGGCGCAGCCGGGCGATGCTGACCCTCGCGACCACGGCGCCGACCAGCAGGCCGTCGTCATAGGCGGGTGCAGCGACGAAAATGCCGGGCTCGCCGCTTGCCGTGCCCACGCCATAGGCTTCGGAGAACGCCCCGAGCAGCGTGTCGTTCAGATAGGCGCGCGGACGCATGTCCACGCCGACGTAGGAGATTTTTTCGAGCGCATTGCTCGACGCGATGCAGATGCCATTCGCGTTCACGAGCCAGATTGCATCGAGCCCGGAGAAGCCCTGGGCGTCGTGGAGAAAGCGGTCGACCCCGGCGAGCGCCGGCACGCCTTGCAGCGCCTTGCGCCGCGCCAGTTCCGTCGAACCGCTCGACGCGGCATAATGCGCGGCCCCGGTGAGCGCCTGCTGGACGACGCGGGTTTCGGCCATCGTCGCCGGAATGGCGCGCGACATGGCGAGGTCGCTGGCGATCACTTCGGCCATGTTGTCCACCACCGAGCGCATCACCTGGCGTTGTGCGGCGAGCGCGGCCTCGAACTCCTGGCGGACCATGCGGTCCGCGAGCCAGTTGGCCGCCGCCCAGCAGACGAGCGCGACCACCACGACCCCGAGGGGTCCGGCTGCCTGACGCAAGAGTCTCCTGTTCATCGGCCTTCTGGTGCGTGACTGGTATGGAGGTGTGGTTATTGGCGCCCCTGGGTGTCGGAGCGCCATTGACGGAGCGTGTCGATTTTACCCCTCGAACTGGGCTGGCGAACCCGCTCCCGAAGCGTCCACACGGGGTCGCGAGGTGATGCGAGCCGGCGGCAGCGCGAGCGAGGGACGCCAACATGCAAGGCGCATGCCGTCAGCACGGCCATACGCGGCGATGAGCGGCGATGAGCGGGGCGCAAGCGTGGCCGGAGCGGTGTCGTGCGCGAAGTTCGCGCGAGAGCCGGCATGTGGCGCGCAAGCGACGCCCACTGGCGTTAGCGGCCCGAATGAGGCAGGAGTTGGGGAAAGCGCGGCGTCGTCGTGTCATCAAGGCGTCATCGATGCGTCATCACGATGACGTGCAGAGGCCGCCCGCGGCGTGTTCCGGAAGGTCTCCAGAAGGCCGGCGAAAGCGTGTCGAAAGCCCGTCTGGTCTGGCTTTCGCGACGCGCCGGGGCGCGGTTGTGAGTGTCATCAAGGTTGTAGTAGTGTCGTGCCGTTTCACTCGAGGCAAGCCCAGCCGCCAGCCGCCAGTTGCAACGACGGCGCGGGCGGTGCGTACCGCCGCGGCATCGCCGCCGTGTCATCAACGCCAACAAAATTCTCTGTCCATGCGCCTTGCCTTTGTCGATCCGCCATCCCCGCAGCGTGTGCAACGCCTGTCCAGCGGCACGGGCGCCACGTCGTCCGCCTTTCCGAAACCCGGCGCGGAGGGCGTCTGAATGGAGTTCAGCTTCAACCTGAACCGCACGGCCAACGCCTCGGCGTGGCGCGTGCTGCCCAATCGCTGGGACTTCGTGGCGTTCCCGCTGATGA
>NZ_QEOL01000041.1:44782-45595 GCF_003096715.1 Paraburkholderia silvatlantica | reverse complement strand
TCCCACCCCTTCCCATCCCGAACAGGACCGTGAAACGACTCCACGCCGATGATAGTGCGGATTGCCCGTGTGAAAGTAGGTAATCGTCAGGCTCCTCTACAAGCGAGACCCCGGCCCTAAAAAGCCGGGGTTTTTGCTTTTCCGCTCTCCCTATAAGTGAGAGCGTTGTGGGATCGGCGCCGAACAAAGTGCTTGACACGATTCGGATGTTCCCCCATAATCATCAGTTCTCTGCGGAGGGGTGCCCGAGTGGCTAAAGGGGGCAGACTGTAAATCTGTTGGCTTACGCCTACGTTGGTTCGAATCCAACCTCCTCCACCAGAATTCAGCTGTAGTAAGTGTCGGGCCGGCAAAGATCGCGCTAGTGGTTGCGGTAAGGTTGCGATGGTCGGCGAACCTCGCGGGTGTAGCTCAATGGTAGAGCAGAAGCCTTCCAAGCTTACGACGAGGGTTCGATTCCCTTCACCCGCTCCAGCGAAGCGATAAAGCGGTCCAGAGCAGTTTTCGCCCATGTGGCTCAGTGGTAGAGCACTCCCTTGGTAAGGGAGAGGTCGGCAGTTCGATCCTGCCCATGGGCACCAGCCGGTATCTAGCGGGCCTCAGAAGTCTCGCATCGAGCAGGCAGCAGCAAAGCCAGTGATTGTTTGCGCGCCCCGCGCAACGTACGGAAAAATCCTCTTAGGAGTCGAAAATGGCCAAGGGTAAGTTTGAGCGGACCAAGCCGCACGTGAACGTGGGCACGATCGGTCACGTTGACCACGGCAAGACCACGCTGACGGCAGCGATCACGACGGTTCTGACCGCGAAGTTCGG
>NZ_QEOL01000041.1:0-44688 GCF_003096715.1 Paraburkholderia silvatlantica | reverse complement strand
CGGACCAAGCCGCACGTGAACGTGGGCACGATCGGTCACGTTGACCACGGCAAGACCACGCTGACGGCAGCGATCACGACGGTTCTGACCGCGAAGTTCGGCGGCGAAGCGAAGGCGTACGACCAGATCGACGCAGCGCCGGAAGAAAAGGCACGTGGTATTACCATCAACACCGCGCACGTCGAGTACGAAACGGCTAACCGCCACTACGCACACGTCGACTGCCCGGGCCACGCCGACTACGTGAAGAACATGATCACGGGCGCGGCGCAGATGGACGGCGCGATCCTGGTGTGCTCGGCCGCTGACGGCCCGATGCCGCAAACGCGTGAGCACATCCTGCTGGCCCGTCAGGTTGGCGTGCCTTACATCATCGTGTTCCTGAACAAGTGCGACATGGTGGACGACGCCGAGCTGCTCGAGCTGGTCGAAATGGAAGTGCGCGAGCTGCTGTCGAAGTACGACTTCCCGGGCGACGACACGCCGATCATCAAGGGTTCGGCCAAGCTGGCGCTGGAAGGCGACAAGGGCGAGCTGGGTGAAGTGGCGATCATGAACCTGGCCGACGCACTGGACACGTACATCCCGACGCCGGAGCGTGCGGTTGACGGCGCGTTCCTGATGCCGGTGGAAGACGTGTTCTCGATCTCGGGCCGCGGCACGGTGGTGACGGGTCGCGTCGAGCGCGGCATCATCAAGGTTGGCGAGGAAATCGAAATCGTCGGTATCAAGCCGACGGTGAAGACGACCTGCACGGGCGTGGAAATGTTCCGCAAGCTGCTCGACCAGGGTCAGGCGGGCGACAACGTGGGTATCCTGCTGCGCGGCACGAAGCGTGAAGACGTGGAGCGTGGCCAGGTTCTGGCCAAGCCGGGTTCGATCACGCCGCACACGCACTTCACGGCTGAAGTGTACGTGCTGAGCAAGGACGAAGGCGGCCGTCACACGCCGTTCTTCAACAACTACCGTCCGCAGTTCTACTTCCGTACGACGGACGTGACGGGCTCGATCGAGCTGCCGAAGGACAAGGAAATGGTGATGCCGGGCGACAACGTGTCGATCACGGTGAAGCTGATCGCGCCGATCGCGATGGAAGAAGGTCTGCGCTTCGCGATCCGCGAAGGCGGCCGTACCGTCGGCGCCGGCGTGGTTGCAAAGATCATCGAGTAAGTTTTTGCCAGTCTCGTTGATCGACTGGGTGGTTTCGGGGTTGGCGATGCCGCCAACCCCAAAATGGTTTAGGGGTATAGCTCAACTGGCAGAGCGTCGGTCTCCAAAACCGAAGGTTGGGGGTTCGATTCCCTCTGCCCCTGCCAACTTCTCGCGCCTCGGCGCGTTGTTCTTTAAGGTGTTATGGCGAATCCTTCCGTCGAAACTGTTAATACTTCCAGCGACAAGCTGATGCTTGCGGCGGGCGTATTGTTGGTTGTGGCCGGGTTCGTAGGGTTCTACTGGCTCGGTAGCCAGGAGTGGTATGTCCGCGGTGCGGCGCTCGCAGTGGGCGTGATCGCGGGGGTGGTAGTCGGTCTTCTCTCGGCGCCCGGCAAGAGCTTCATCGCGTTTGCCAAAGACTCGTACAAGGAAGTTCGCAAGGTCGTCTGGCCGACTCGCAAAGAGGCTACGCAAACGACGCTGGTGGTCTTCGGTTTTGTGCTGGCAATGGCCATCATTCTGTGGGTTTGCGACAAATCCATCGAGTGGGTGATTTTCTCGGCGATTCTGGGTTGGAAATGATATGAGCGATACACCGGCATCCCCGAGCGGAAAACGTTGGTATGTGGTGCACGCCTACTCCGGCATGGAGAAGAGCGTGCAACGTGCGCTTCAGGAGCGCATCGAACGTGCTGGCATGCAGGACAAGTTTGGCCAGATCCTCGTTCCGACTGAAGAGGTGGTCGAGGTGAAGGGTGGTCACAAATCGGTGACCGAACGTCGTTTCTTCCCGGGCTATGTTCTGGTTGAGATGGAAATGACGGACGAAACGTGGCACCTCGTGAAGAACACGGCAAAGGTGACCGGTTTCGTCGGCGGGGCGCGCAATCGCCCGAGCCCGATTTCGCCGCGCGAAGTCGAAAAGATCATGTCGCAGATGCAGGAAGGCGTTGAGAAGCCGCGCCCCAAGACCCTGTTCGAAGTCGGCGAGATGGTCCGCGTGAAGGAAGGTCCGTTCACGGACTTCAACGGCAGCGTCGAAGAAGTCAACTACGAGAAATCGCGCGTTCGGGTCTCTGTCACCATTTTCGGTCGCGCTACACCGGTCGAACTCGAATTCGGCCAGGTCGAAAAGCTGTAAATCGAATATCCACGGATCGCGCCCCGGGTGCGATCCGTTTTTCCGCGCTTACGGTCCGCGTTATGGCCGTAGAGGAGCGCTAGTAGTCCAGTCGGCTGCCAATGTCGTCAAAGCAGTTGGCACAGCGAAGATTGTGGCGAACGCGCGCTACCACTCACCAGAACGCTCACGCGTTCCAAAGAGGTTTTCAACATGGCAAAGAAAATCATCGGCTTTATCAAGCTGCAGATTCCTGCAGGTAAGGCCAATCCGTCGCCGCCGGTCGGCCCGGCACTGGGTCAGCGCGGCCTGAACATCATGGAGTTCTGCAAGGCGTTCAACGCGCAGACTCAAGCCATGGAGCCGGGTCTGCCGGTTCCGGTCGTGATCACGGCATTCGCGGACAAGAGCTTCACGTTCATCCTGAAGACGCCGCCGGCTACGGTTCTGATCAAGAAGGCAGCGAAGGTCGACAAGGGTTCGGCCAAGCCGCACACCGACAAGGTCGCTACGATCACCCGCGCGCAAGCCGAGGAAATCGCCAAGACCAAGATGCCGGACCTCACGGCAGCCGATATGGATGCAGCGGTTCGCACGATCGCTGGTAGCGCCCGCTCGATGGGCATCGTCGTGGAGGGCGTGTAAATGGCTAAGGTTTCCAAGCGTCAAAAGGCACTGGCTGCCAAGATCGACCGCCAAAAGCAGTACCCGATCGGCGACGCACTGTCGCTCGTGAAAGAATGCGCCACGGCGAAGTTCGACGAGTCGATCGACGTTGCCGTGCAGCTCGGCATCGATGCGAAGAAGTCGGACCAGGTCGTTCGCGGCTCGGTCGTTCTGCCCGCCGGTACCGGCAAGTCGGTCCGCGTTGCAGTCTTCGCCCAAGGTGAAAAGGCTGAACAAGCCAAGGCGGCAGGCGCAGAGATCGTCGGTATGGAAGACCTCGCCGAGCAGATCAAGGGCGGCAACCTGAACTTCGACATCGTGATCGCTTCGCCGGACACGATGCGCGTCGTCGGTACGCTCGGTCAGATCCTCGGCCCGCGTGGCCTCATGCCGAACCCGAAGGTCGGTACCGTGACGCCGGACGTGGCGACCGCGGTCAAGAACGCGAAGGCGGGTCAGGTGCAATTCCGTGTCGACAAGGCCGGTATCATCCACGCGACCATCGGCCGTGCATCGTTCGAGCCGGCAGCGCTGCGCACCAACCTGGACGCGCTCCTCGACGCGCTGACCAAGGCGAAGCCGGCAACGAGCAAGGGCGTGTACCTGCGCAAGATCGCTGTCTCGAGCACGATGGGCGTTGGCGTTCGCGTCGACCAGACGTCGCTCGCAGCGTAACAAGTTTTGCCGCGCTGAAGTTCGAAACGAAGCTGGGTCGGATCGCAGCGCGGATTTAAAGGGCTTTGGGCGGTTGTGCAGCGGCAGCAAGCGCGGCGCAACCGGTTGTCAAAGACCGTTGGCGGAAGTGCAGTAGTTGGGTGTTTCCTTAATGTAAAGCCAACGCAGATGGCGAACCCGAAAAGGTTTTGAAGTGCTGTAGTAAGTGGAAGCGGGCGGTAACGCCCGACGAAGCGAGCTGAGTTACTCCGGACTGGTCGGTCGCCGTTGTTGAACGCGGCACATGTAGCGAAAGCAAAGTGTGTCGAATCTGGAGGTTAACCGTGCCACTGAACAAAGAAGATAAGCAGGCCGTCGTGGCTGAAGTCTCCGCGCAAGTCGCGAAGGCTCAGACCGTCGTGTTGGCCGAGTATCGTGGAATCGCGGTTGGCGATCTGACCAAGCTGCGCGCGAAAGCGCGTGAGCAGCAGGTGTACCTCCGCGTGTTGAAGAACACGCTGGCGCGTCGCGCTGTCGAAGGTACCCCGTTTGCTCCGCTGGCAGAGCAGATGACTGGCCCCCTGATCTACGGCATCTCGGAAGATGCCATTGCTGCTGCGAAGGTCGTCAATGACTTCGCGAAGGGCAATGACAAGTTGGTCATCAAGGCTGGTTCCTACGAAGGCAAGGTGATGGACAAGGCAGGCGTGCAAGCGCTGGCCAACATCCCGAGCCGCGAAGAACTGCTCTCGAAGCTGCTGTTCGTTATGCAGGCTCCGGTTTCCGGTATGGCGCGCGCTCTGGCCGCGCTGGCGGAAAAGAAGCAAGCCGAAGCTGCTTAATAACGACAGGCAAGCGAGAAAGATCGCTAGCTGTTTCCGAATTCAAATCTGGAGTAATTACAAATGGCAATCGCAAAAGAAGACATCCTCGAAGCCGTCGGCTCGATGTCGGTTCTCGAACTGAACGAACTGGTCAAGGCTTTCGAAGAGAAGTTTGGCGTGTCGGCAGCTGCTGTGGCAGTCGCTGGCCCGGCAGGCGGCGGCGCTGCTGCTGCTGCTGAAGAGCAGACCGAATTCACGGTCAACCTGCTCGAAGCCGGCGCAAACAAGGTTTCGGTCATTAAGGCCGTTCGCGAACTGACGGGTCTCGGCCTGAAGGAAGCGAAGGACCTGGTCGACGGCGCACCGAAGCCCGTGAAGGAAGCGGTGCCCAAGGCTGCTGCTGAAGAAGCGAAGAAGAAGCTGGAAGAAGCCGGCGCGAAGGCTGAAATCAAGTAAGTTTCAGCGCGCTGTGCGAAGGCTGGCGGTTTTTACACCGCCGGCCTTTTTGTGCTTTGTGGGTTCTGCGTTTTTGTGTTCGATTTTTTAGAAGTCGGAGGCGGGATGCGGGACCCAGAAGCCAAAGAAAAACGTCTTTCGCCGGGTGAGGGCCTCAAGGGCTCCATCAGGGCGCACGACGCTTCTCTTTGTCTTCTGAAGCGACTGCAGAAGGCAAGTTTGGTCGGGCAGCGGGCACGTTATGACAAGCCGAAATCCGTTGCCGTCAGCCAGCGGTTGGTAGAGGCCAACCACCAAGCTTCCAGGGCTCGCGAAGCCATCGGGTCTCAGTCGGTGAACACTCGGGTCGTCCTACCCGCCGTGATTCGGAGATCGTATGCACTATTCCTTCACCGAGAAGAAGCGTATTCGCAAGAGTTTCGCGAAACGCCCCATCGTTCACCAGGTTCCTTTCCTGCTGGCTACCCAGCTTGAATCATTCAGCACATTCCTGCAAGCAGAAACGGCGACCGCACAACGCAAACCGGAAGGTCTGCAGGCAGCGTTTTCGTCCGTTTTCCCTATTGTTTCCCATAACGGCTTTGCTCGTCTAGAGTTCGTCAGCTACATGCTGTCGTCGCCGGCATTCAACATCAAGGAATGCCAGCAACGCGGCCTGACGTACTGCTCGGCGCTGCGCGCCAAGGTCCGTCTCGTCCTGCTCGACAAGGAATCGCCGAGCAAGCCGGTCGTGAAGGAAGTGAAGGAGCAGGAAGTGTACATGGGCGAAATTCCGCTCATGACGCCTACCGGTTCGTTCGTCATCAACGGCACCGAGCGTGTCATCGTCTCGCAGCTGCACCGCTCGCCTGGCGTGTTCTTCGAACACGACAAGGGCAAGACGCACAGCTCGGGCAAGCTGCTCTTCTCGGCCCGTATCATTCCTTACCGCGGTTCGTGGCTCGACTTCGAGTTCGACCCGAAGGACGTGCTGTACTTCCGCGTCGACCGTCGCCGCAAGATGCCGGTCACGATCCTGCTGAAGGCGATCGGCCTCACGCCGGAACAGATCCTCGCGAACTTCTTCGTGTTCGACAACTTCACGCTGATGCCGGAAGGCGCGCAGATGGAGTTCGTGCCGGAGCGTCTGCGTGGTGAAGTCGCGCGCTTCGACATCAGCGATCGCGAAGGCAAGGTCATTGTCCAGAAGGACAAGCGCATCAACGCGAAGCACATTCGCGACCTCGAAAGCGCGAAGACGACGTACATTTCGGTCCCCGAAGATTATCTGCTCGGCCGCGTTCTCGCGAAGAACGTCGTCGACGGCGACACGGGCGAAGTGATCGCGAACGCGAACGACGAGATCACCGAAAGCGTGCTCGAGAAGCTGCGCGAAGCGAAGATCAAGGACATCCAGACGCTCTACACGAACGATCTGGACCAGGGTCCGTACATCTCGTCGACGCTGCGTATCGACGAAACCGCCGACAAGATGGCCGCGCGCATTGCGATCTACCGCATGATGCGTCCGGGCGAGCCGCCGACCGAAGAAGCGGTCGAGGCGCTGTTCAACCGCCTGTTCTACAGCGAAGAAGCGTACGACCTCTCGAAGGTGGGTCGTATGAAGTTCAACCGCCGCGTCGGCCGCGACGAAATCGTCGGCCCGATGACGCTGCAGGACGACGACATCCTCGCGACCATCAAGATCCTCGTCGAGCTGCGCAACGGCAAGGGCGAAGTGGACGACATCGACCACCTCGGCAACCGTCGCGTGCGTTGCGTGGGCGAACTCGCGGAAAACCAGTTCCGCGCGGGTCTCGTGCGCGTCGAACGTGCCGTGAAGGAACGCCTCGGCCAGGCCGAAAGCGAAAACCTGATGCCGCACGACCTGATCAACTCGAAGCCGATTTCGTCGGCGATCCGCGAGTTCTTCGGTTCGTCGCAGTTGTCGCAGTTCATGGACCAGACCAACCCGCTCTCGGAAATCACGCACAAGCGTCGTGTTTCCGCACTGGGCCCGGGCGGTCTGACGCGTGAGCGCGCAGGCTTCGAAGTCCGCGACGTGCACCCGACCCACTATGGCCGCGTGTGCCCGATCGAGACGCCGGAAGGTCCGAACATCGGTCTGATCAACTCGCTCGCTCTGTACGCGCACCTGAACGAATACGGCTTCCTCGAAACGCCGTATCGCAAGGTGGCTGACGGCAAGGTGACCGACCAGATCGACTACCTGTCGGCGATCGAAGAAGGCCGTTACGTGATCGCTCAGGCGAACGCCGCAGTGGCCGAAGACGGTACGCTGACCGACGAACTGGTGTCGTCGCGTGAAGCGGGCGAAACGCTGATGGTCACGCCGGACCGCATCCAGTACATGGACGTGGCGCCGTCGCAGATCGTCTCGGTTGCCGCCTCGCTGATCCCGTTCCTCGAGCACGACGACGCGAACCGTGCACTGATGGGCTCGAACATGCAGCGTCAGGCCGTGCCTTGCCTGCGTCCGGAAAAGCCGGTCGTCGGTACGGGCATCGAGCGCACGGTTGCGGTCGACTCGGGTACGACGGTTCAGGCGCTGCGTGGCGGCGTGGTCGACTACGTCGACGCAGGCCGTATCGTGATTCGCGTGAACGACGATGAAGCCGTCGCCGGTGAAGTCGGCGTGGACATCTACAACCTCATCAAGTACACGCGTTCGAACCAGAACACGAACATCAACCAGCGCCCGATCGTGAAGATGGGCGACAAGGTTGCGCGCGGCGACGTGCTGGCCGATGGCGCATCGACCGATCTGGGCGAGCTCGCGCTCGGCCAGAACATGCTGATCGCGTTCATGCCGTGGAACGGCTACAACTTCGAAGACTCGATCCTGATCTCGGAGAAGGTGGTGGCGGACGACCGTTACACGTCGATCCACATCGAAGAACTGAATGTCGTGGCACGCGACACGAAGCTCGGACCGGAAGAAATCACGCGCGACATTTCGAACCTCGCGGAAGTGCAGCTTGGCCGTCTCGACGAGTCGGGCATCGTGTACATCGGCGCGGAAGTCGAAGCGGGCGACGTGCTCGTGGGCAAGGTCACGCCGAAGGGCGAAACCCAGCTCACGCCGGAAGAAAAGCTGCTGCGCGCGATCTTCGGCGAGAAGGCTTCGGACGTGAAGGATACGTCGCTGCGCGTGCCCTCGGGCATGAGCGGCACCGTCATCGACGTGCAGGTGTTTACGCGTGAAGGCATCCAGCGCGACAAGCGCGCACAACAGATCATCGACGATGAACTGAAGCGCTATCGCCTCGACCTGAACGACCAGCTGCGCATCGTGGAAGGCGACGCGTTCCAGCGTCTCGCACGCATGCTCGACGGCAAGGTCGCGAACGGCGGTCCGAAGAAGCTCGCGAAGGGCACGAAGATCGAGCGCGCGTACCTCGAAGATCTGGATCACTACCACTGGTTCGACATCCGCCTCGCGGACGAAGAAGCCGCGGCGCAGCTCGAAGCGATCAAGAACTCGATCGAAGAGAAGCGTCACCAGTTCGATCTGGCCTTCGAAGAGAAGCGCAAGAAGCTCACGCAAGGCGACGAACTGCCGCCGGGCGTGCTGAAGATGGTCAAGGTGTACCTCGCGGTGAAGCGCCGTCTGCAGCCTGGCGACAAGATGGCAGGCCGTCACGGTAACAAGGGCGTGGTGTCGAAGATCGTTCCGATCGAAGACATGCCGTACATGGCCGACGGCCGTCCGGCAGACGTCGTGCTGAACCCGCTCGGCGTGCCGTCGCGGATGAACGTGGGCCAGGTTCTCGAAGTGCACCTCGGTTGGGCCGCGAAGGGTCTGGGCTGGCGTATCGGCGAAATGCTGCAGCGTCAGACGAAGGTTGCGGAGCTGCGTGAATTCCTCACGAAGATCTACAACGAATCGGGCCACAAGGAAGACCTCGACAGCTTCAGCGACGACGAAATCTTCGAACTCGCGAAGAACCTGCGCGAAGGCGTGCCGTTCGCAACGCCGGTGTTCGACGGTGCGACCGAAGAGGAAATGTCGAAGATGCTCGACCTGGCGTTCCCGGACGACATCGCGGCGAACCTCGGCATGACGCCCTCGAAGAACCAGGTGCGTCTGTACGACGGCCGCACGGGCGAGATGTTCGAGCGTACGGTCACCGTGGGCTACATGCACTACCTGAAGCTGCACCACCTTGTCGACGACAAGATGCACGCGCGTTCGACGGGTCCGTACTCGCTCGTGACGCAGCAGCCGCTGGGTGGCAAGGCGCAATTCGGTGGTCAGCGCTTCGGTGAAATGGAAGTGTGGGCGCTCGAAGCGTATGGCGCTTCGTATGTGCTGCAGGAAATGTTGACGGTGAAGTCCGATGACGTGACGGGCCGGACGAAGGTGTACGAGAACCTCGTCAAGGGCGACCACGTGATCGACGCGGGCATGCCGGAATCCTTCAATGTGCTGGTGAAGGAAATCCGCTCGCTCGGCATCGACATCGACCTCGACCGCAACTAATCGGACTACGGAGAGAAGGCAATGAAAGCTCTGCTCGATCTATTCAAGCAAGTCCAACAAGAAGAAGTTTTTGACGCGATCAAGATCGGTCTGGCCTCGCCGGACAAGATCCGCTCGTGGTCGTTCGGCGAAGTGAAGAAGCCGGAGACCATCAACTACCGTACCTTCAAGCCGGAACGGGATGGTCTGTTCTGCGCGAAGATCTTCGGGCCGATCAAGGACTACGAGTGCCTGTGCGGCAAGTACAAGCGCCTGAAGCACCGTGGCGTGATCTGCGAGAAGTGCGGCGTTGAAGTGACGCTCGCGAAGGTGCGCCGCGAACGCATGGGCCACATCGAGCTGGCCTCGCCGGTCGCGCACATCTGGTTCCTGAAGTCGCTGCCGTCGCGTCTGGGCATGGTGCTCGACATGACGCTGCGCGACATCGAACGCGTGCTGTACTTCGAGGCATACGTGGTGATCGAACCGGGCATGACGCCGCTGAAGGCGCGGCAGATCATGACCGAAGAGGATTACTACAACAAGGTCGAGGAATACGGCGACGAATTCCGTGCCGAGATGGGCGCGGAAGGCGTGCGCGAGCTGCTGCGCGCGATCAACATCGACGAGCAGGTCGAGACGCTGCGCACCGAGCTGAAGAACACCGGCTCGGAAGCGAAGATCAAGAAGTACGCGAAGCGCCTGAAGGTGCTCGAGGCCTTCCAGCGTTCGGGTATCAAGCCCGAATGGATGGTGCTCGAAGTGCTGCCGGTGCTGCCGCCCGAATTGCGTCCGCTGGTGCCGCTCGACGGCGGCCGTTTCGCGACTTCGGACCTGAACGATCTGTATCGCCGTGTCATCAACCGTAACAACCGTCTGAAGCGTCTGCTCGAGCTCAAGGCGCCGGAGATCATCGTCCGCAACGAAAAGCGGATGCTCCAGGAAGCCGTGGACTCGCTGCTCGACAACGGCCGTCGCGGCAAGGCGATGACGGGCGCCAACAAGCGTCCGCTGAAGTCGCTCGCCGACATGATCAAGGGTAAGGGCGGCCGCTTCCGTCAGAACCTGCTGGGCAAGCGCGTGGACTACTCGGGCCGTTCGGTCATCGTGGTGGGTCCGACGCTCAAGCTGCACCAGTGCGGTCTGCCGAAGCTGATGGCGCTCGAACTCTTCAAGCCGTTCATCTTCAACAAGCTGGAAACGATGGGCGTTGCGACGACCATCAAGGCTGCGAAGAAGGAAGTCGAGAACCAGACGCCGGTGGTGTGGGACATCCTCGAAGAGGTGATCCGCGAGCATCCGGTCATGCTCAACCGTGCGCCGACGCTGCACCGTCTCGGCATTCAGGCTTTCGAGCCGGTGCTGATCGAAGGCAAGGCAATCCAGCTGCACCCGCTCGTTTGCGCGGCGTTCAACGCCGACTTCGACGGCGACCAGATGGCTGTTCACGTTCCGCTGTCGCTCGAAGCGCAGATGGAAGCGCGTACGCTCATGCTCGCGTCGAACAACGTCCTGTTCCCGGCCAACGGCGATCCGTCGATCGTGCCGTCGCAGGATATCGTGCTGGGCCTGTACTACGCCACGCGTGAAGCGATCAACGGCAAGGGCGAAGGCATGACGTTCACGGGCGTGTCGGAAGTGCTCCGCGCGTACGAGAACAAGGAAGTCGAACTGGCTTCGCGCGTGAACGTGCGGATTACCGAAATGGTCCACAACGAGGACAAATCGGAAGGCGCACCGGCATTCGTGCCGAAGGTCTCGCTGTACGCAACGACCGTTGGCCGTTCGATCCTGTCGGAAATCCTGCCGCCGGGTCTGCCGTTCTCGGTGCTGAACAAGCCGCTGAAGAAGAAGGAAATTTCGCGTCTGATCAACACCGCGTTCCGCAAGTGCGGTCTGCGCGAAACGGTGATCTTCGCCGACCAGCTGATGCAGTCGGGCTTCCGCCTCGCAACGCGCGCCGGTATTTCGATCTGTGTGGACGACATGCTCGTGCCGCCGCAGAAGGAAACCATCGTCGGCGAAGCCGCGAAGAAGGTGAAGGAGTACGACCGTCAGTACATGTCGGGTCTCGTCACCGCGCAGGAACGCTACAACAACGTGGTCGACATCTGGTCGAATACGTCGGAAGCGGTCGGCAAGGCGATGATGGAGCAGCTCTCGACGGAACCGGTGATCGACCGCGACGGCAAAGAAACGCGTCAGGAATCGTTCAACTCGATCTACATGATGGCCGACTCGGGCGCGCGGGGTTCCGCGACGCAGATTCGCCAGCTGGCGGGGATGCGCGGCCTGATGGCGAAGCCGGACGGCTCGATTATCGAAACGCCGATTACCGCGAACTTCCGCGAAGGTCTGAACGTGTTGCAGTACTTCATCTCGACCCACGGTGCACGTAAGGGTCTGGCTGATACGGCACTGAAGACCGCGAACTCGGGTTACCTGACGCGTCGTCTCGTCGACGTGACGCAGGATCTCGTGGTCGTCGAGGACGATTGCGGCACGTCGAACGGCGTGGCGATGAAGGCCCTCGTGGAAGGCGGTGAAGTCGTCGAGGCGCTGCGCGACCGTATTCTCGGCCGCGTCGCGGTGGCGGACGTCGTCAATCCGGAAACGCAGGAAACGATCTACGCTTCGGGCGACCTGCTCGACGAAGACGCGGTCGAAACGATCGAAAGCCTCGGCATCGACGAAGTGCGCGTGCGCACGCCGCTCACCTGCGAAACGCGCTACGGTCTGTGCGCCGCGTGCTACGGCCGCGACCTCGGCCGCGGCTCGCGCGTGAACGTCGGCGAAGCCGTCGGCGTGATCGCGGCACAGTCGATCGGCGAACCGGGCACGCAGCTCACGATGCGTACGTTCCACATCGGTGGTGCGGCGTCGCGTGCGGCAGTGGCCTCGTCGGTGGAAGCCAAGTCGAACGGTACCGTGCGCTTCACGGCGACGATGCGTTACGTCACGAATGCGAAGGGCGAGCAAGTCGTCATCTCGCGTTCGGGCGAAGCCATCATCGCCGACGATCACGGCCGCGAGCGCGAGCGTCACAAGGTGCCGTACGGCGCGACGCTGCTGCAGCTCGATGGCGCAGCGATCAAGGCCGGCACGCAGCTCGCGACGTGGGATCCGCTCACGCGTCCGATCATCACCGAGTACGGCGGTACGGTGAAGTTCGAGAACGTCGAGGAAGGCGTGACCGTGGCCAAGCAGATCGACGACGTCACGGGTCTGTCGACCCTCGTCGTGATCGACGTGAAGCGCCGCGGCTCGCAGGCTGCGAAGAGCGTGCGTCCGCAGGTCAAGCTGCTCGACGCGAACGGCGACGAAGTGAAGATCCCGGGCACGGAGCATTCTGTGCAGATCGGCTTCCAGGTCGGCGCACTGATCACCGTGAAGGACGGTCAGCAGGTGCAGGTCGGTGAAGTGCTCGCACGTATCCCGACCGAAGCCCAGAAGACGCGTGACATTACCGGTGGTCTGCCGCGTGTGGCGGAACTGTTCGAAGCCCGTTCGCCGAAGGACGCAGGTATCCTGGCGGAAGTCACGGGTACGACGTCGTTCGGTAAGGACACGAAGGGCAAGCAGCGTCTCGTTATCACGGACCTCGAAGGCAATCAGCACGAGTTCCTGATCGCGAAGGAAAAGCAGGTGCTGGTCCACGACGGTCAGGTCGTCAACAAGGGCGAAATGATCGTGGACGGCCCGGCCGATCCGCACGACATCCTGCGTCTGCAGGGTATCGAAGCGCTGTCGCGCTACATCGTGGACGAAGTGCAGGACGTGTACCGTCTGCAGGGCGTGAAGATCAACGACAAGCACATCGAAGTGATCGTGCGTCAGATGCTGCGCCGTGTGCAGATCACCGACAACGGTGATACGCGCTTCATCCCGGGCGAGCAGGTTGAGCGTTCGGACATGCTGGACGAAAACGACCGCATGAACGCGGAAGACAAGCGTCCGGCAACGTACGAGAACGTGCTGCTCGGTATCACGAAGGCGTCGCTCTCGACCGATTCGTTCATCTCGGCGGCATCGTTCCAGGAAACGACCCGCGTGCTGACCGAAGCGGCGATCATGGGCAAGCGCGACGATCTGCGTGGTCTGAAGGAAAACGTGATCGTCGGCCGTCTGATTCCGGCTGGTACGGGTCTCGCCTTCCACAAGGCGCGCCGTGCGAAGGAATCGTCGGATCGCGAGCGTTTCGACCAGATCGCAGCGGAAGAAGCGTTCGAGTTCGGTACGCCGGAAACCCCGGCCGCCGAGCAGCCGCAACAGCCGCATACGACGGACGAGTAAGCGCGGGGCGGCGCAAGCCGCCTTTCGCTGCGGGCTCGAATGCCCACGCCAAAGCCGCCTGGTTTCCACCGGGCGGCTTTTTTGTTGGCGCTGGCACTTTTCGCTCAAGCCTGCGGCCTCGTGCCGCAGTGCCGGTCCGCTCGCTGCGCGCGTCGGTGAGGCGTGCTAACGTAGCGCGCCAAGTCCGCCTGTGCGGGTCTTTTCGTACGACACCGGCGGTATTTATCTGAATCTGGAGGCGGTAATCATG
Organism: Paraburkholderia silvatlantica; assembly: GCF_003096715.1. GTDB lineage: Bacteria > Pseudomonadota > Gammaproteobacteria > Burkholderiales > Burkholderiaceae > Paraburkholderia > Paraburkholderia silvatlantica. The sequence goes on along the minus strand of NZ_QEOL01000041.1, from coordinate 30,811 downwards.
TGGGTGGTCGGGGTCGGTCTCATCCTGAATCTGGTGGCGTGCGTCGCCAGCTTTTCGCAGCTGCTGCATCACGTCAGCAACCAGTCCGCAGCGAACTTCTTTGCGACCTTCCTCGTGATGTGGGCATTCCTGATCATCGGTTTCATCATGCTGCTGGCGGGCCGGGTCAAGGGCGGCGCCGCGCTGCTCACGATCGGCTCGCTGACGTTCGTCGGCGCCAACGTCGTACTCTTCGGCGCGAGCGTATTTGCGATCGCCGCCGCGGTCGTGGCCCTCGTGACGATCGTCGGTGCGTTTCGGGTCGTGCGCCGGCGCCTCGTTGCCTGACGTACCCGCTTCGCCCGGGTTGTTCGCGTTTGGGTTCGCGTTCGCCGTCTGCGAGCGCGACTTGCGCGGTTTCTCCTGGCCGAATGGCCAATCTTCACGGTGGCGGCGGTTAAGGCTCGTCCGGGTTGGTAAAATCCTGCCCACCGCCTTAGCTTCGCACGCTCACCGCATTCATGTCCCGTTCCCTCGAAATCCTCAACGAAGTCTTCGGCTATCCCGCGTTTAGAGGGCAGCAAGCCGAAATCGTCGAGCACGTCGCAGGGGGCGGCGATTCGCTGGTGCTCATGCCGACCGGCGGCGGCAAATCGCTCTGTTACCAGATTCCGGCGCTCGTACGGCACGAAGCCGGGCTCGGTGCCGGCATCGTCGTGTCGCCGCTCATCGCGCTCATGCAGGACCAGGTGGCCGCGCTCACGGAAGTGGGCGTGCGCGCCGCTTATCTCAACTCGACGCTGAGCGGCGCCGAAGCGGCGGCTACCGAGCGGGCGCTGCGCGAGGGCGATCTCGACCTGCTTTACGTCGCGCCCGAGCGCCTCATGACGCCGCGCTTTCTCGACCTGCTCGAGCGCACGCGCATTGGTCTCTTCGCGATCGACGAAGCGCACTGCGTCTCGCAGTGGGGCCACGACTTCCGGCCCGAATATATCCAGCTTTCGGTGCTGCACGAGCGCTTTCCGAACGTGCCGCGCATCGCGCTCACGGCAACGGCCGACGCCATCACGCGCAACGAGATCGCGCACCGTCTCGCACTCGACGACGCCCGTGTGTTCGTCTCGAGCTTCGACCGGCCGAACATCCGCTACCGCATCGTCGAGAAGGACAATGCGCGCTCGCAGTTGCTCGACTTCATCCGCGCGGAGCATACGCGCGCCGACGGCACCACGGATGCCGGCGTCGTGTATTGCCTCTCGCGCCGCAAGGTCGAGGAAACGGCGGAGTGGCTGAAAGGGCAGGGGTTGCGCGCGCTGCCGTACCACGCCGGCATGGAATTCGAGGTGCGCCAGAAGCACCAGGAACTGTTCCAGCGCGAGGAGGGGGTGGTGATGTGCGCCACCATCGCGTTCGGCATGGGCATCGACAAGCCGGACGTGCGTTTCGTCGCGCATCTGGATTTGCCCAAGAGCGTGGAAGGCTACTACCAGGAAACCGGCCGCGCGGGGCGCGACGGGCTGGCGGCCAACGCGTGGATGGCCTACGGTCTCGGCGACGTGGTGCAGCAGCGCAAGATGATCGACGAGTCCGAAGCCGACGAGCAGCACAAGCGTGTGCAAACAGGCAAGCTCGACGCGCTGCTCGGCCTGTGCGAAGCGGCCACATGCCGGCGCGTGCGCCTGCTCGCGTACTTCGGCGAAGAGAGCAAGCCATGCGGCAACTGCGATACCTGCCTCGAGCCGCCCGCCACCTGGGACGCCACGCGCGAGGCTCAAATGGCGCTCTCGTGCGTGTTCCGCGCGCAGCGCGCGAGCGGCTTCAATTTCGGCGCCGGCCACCTGATCGACATCCTGCGCGGCAATCGCAACGAGAAGATCCTGCAGCGCGGGCACGAGAAGATCTCCACCTTCGGCATCGGCTCGGCGCTTTCGGAGCCGGAATGGCGCGCGATCTTCCGGCAACTGGTGGCATTCGGTTATCTCACCGTCGACCACGACGGCTACGGCTCGCTCGTGCTCACCGAGGCGAGCAAGCCGGTGCTCAAGGGCGAGCAGAGTGTCACGATGCGCCGTTACGTGAAGCCCACGCGCACACGCACGTCGTCGAGCCGCACGAGTGAGCGCGCCGATCCGACCCTTGGCATGAGCCCGCGTCAGCGTTCGCGCTGGGAGCGCCTGCGTCTGTGGCGTACCGAAACCGCGAAGAGCGAGGGCGTGCCGGCCTACGTCATCTTCCACGATGCCACGCTGGCGGAAATCGCGCGCAACGGCCCGGAGTCGGTGGACGAGCTGCGCGACATCCCGGGCATCGGGGCGCGCAAGCTCGAACGCTTTGGCGAGGAGCTTGTCGAGGTCGTCGGCGACGAATAAGGCGCGCCGTTTCCCGCCGGGCGTTCCGGGTATTGCGGGCGCGGCCCGATTGTCACGGCGCTGTCACTTCCTCCGTCGTCCGAAATGTCGCAAACCATTGACTCGCTTGGTCTTTTCGGAATATCATGCTGGGTTCCGGTCTTTGGGATGTCTGTGCTCGTCAATTAATTTGACGAAAACTAACGTCAAATTGCCCAATCCGGAGCTCGATACGCGTGGCTTTCCGCTTTGCCCGGAAAGAAATGCGTCGATTTTGTTCAATTTCAGGAATAAACAATGCCAACCATCAATCAACTGGTTCGCAAAGGCCGCGCTTCGGAAGCTACGAAGAGCAAGTCGCCGGCCCTGCAGGACTGCCCGCAGCGTCGCGGCGTGTGCACCCGTGTGTACACGACGACGCCGAAGAAGCCGAACTCGGCACTCCGTAAGGTCGCCAAGGTGCGCCTGACGAACGGCTTCGAAGTCATTTCGTACATCGGTGGTGAAGGCCACAACCTGCAGGAACACTCGGTCGTGCTGATTCGCGGCGGCCGTGTGAAGGACTTGCCGGGTGTGCGTTACCACATGGTTCGTGGCTCGCTGGATACCCAGGGCGTCAAGGATCGTAAGCAGGCTCGTTCGAAGTACGGCGCGAAGCGCGCGAAGGCTGCGAAGTAAGCAGCCGGGTTGTACGGGTCGTCGTGCTCGCAGGAGTGCCGGCGATAAAAGCGACAGGTGCCGGATTGGCCGGTGCTGTCGAGTAAGTGGTCACCCGACCAGGCTGGTAAGTCCGGGGAAGTAAAACCCGGGATGAATCGGGTTAGTTGGTGGCCGCGGAGCGCAAGGTTTGAACCCGCGCTTCAACTGAAAAGTTAAAGGAAGAAACATGCCGCGTCGTCGCGAAGTCCCCAAGCGGGAAGTGTTGCCGGATCCGAAGTTCGGCAACGTTGATGTAGCCAAGTTCATGAACGTGCTGATGCTCTCCGGCAAGAAGTCGGTTGCCGAGCGTATCGTGTACGGCGCTTTCGAACAGATCCAGACCAAGGGTGGCAAGGACCCGCTGGAAGTGTTCACTGTCGCGCTCAACAACGTGAAGCCGGTGGTGGAAGTGAAGAGCCGCCGCGTTGGTGGTGCGAACTATCAGGTTCCGGTCGAAGTGCGCCCCTCGCGTCGTATGGCATTGGCGATGCGTTGGCTGCGTGAAGCCGCGAAGAAGCGCAGCGAGAAGTCGATGGCCCTGCGTCTGGCAGGTGAACTCTCCGAAGCGGCCGAAGGCCGTGGCGGCGCGATGAAGAAGCGCGACGAAGTTCACCGGATGGCAGAAGCGAACAAGGCGTTCTCGCACTTCCGCTTCTAAGAGAAGGCCCCTACCGGGGTTTGCTCCAAAAACGGAAAAAATTCCGGGCGGGTGCGCTTATCGAGCGCCTCGCCCGTTTGTGTTCAGGCGCGTTGGGATCAACCCGGTCGGGATCGATCCGGCGCGCACCTCCCGATAGAGGATCAAAGTGGCTCGCAAGACTCCTATCGAGCGCTACCGTAACATCGGTATTAGCGCTCACATCGACGCCGGCAAGACGACGACGACCGAGCGCATTCTGTTTTACACCGGCGTGAACCACAAGATTGGTGAAGTTCACGACGGCGCCGCGACCATGGACTGGATGGAGCAGGAACAGGAGCGTGGCATCACGATCACGTCCGCTGCTACGACCGCGTTCTGGAAGGGCATGGGCGGTAACTACCCCGAGCACCGCATCAACATCATCGACACCCCGGGCCACGTCGACTTCACGATTGAAGTCGAGCGCTCGATGCGCGTGCTCGACGGCGCGTGCATGGTCTACTGCGCAGTGGGCGGCGTGCAGCCGCAGTCGGAAACGGTGTGGCGTCAGGCGAACAAGTACAAGGTTCCCCGTCTCGCGTTCGTCAACAAGATGGACCGTACCGGCGCGAACTTCTTCAAGGTCTACGACCAGCTGAAGAACCGCCTGAAGGCGAACCCGGTTCCGGTCGTGGTGCCGATCGGCGCAGAAGAAAACTTCAAGGGCGTCGTCGACCTCCTGAAGATGAAGGCGATCATTTGGGACGAGGCCTCGCAAGGCACGAAGTTCGACTACGTCGACATCCCGGCTGAACTCGTTGACACGTGCAACGAGTGGCGCGAAAAGATGATCGAGTCGGCCGCCGAAGCCAGCGAAGAGCTGATGGAAAAGTACCTCGGCGGCGAAGAGCTTTCGGAAGCCGAAGTCGTCAAGGCGCTGCGCGACCGTACGATCGCTTGCGAAATCCAGCCGATGCTGTGCGGCACCGCGTTCAAGAACAAGGGCGTGCAGCGCATGCTCGACGCCGTGATCGACTTCCTGCCGTCGCCGGTGGACATTCCCCCGGTCAAGGGCGAGCTCGAAAACGGCGAAACCGCCGAGCGTAAGGCTTCGGACGAAGAGAAGTTCTCGGCACTCGCGTTCAAGATCATGACCGACCCGTTCGTCGGCCAGCTGATCTTCTTCCGCGCGTACTCGGGCATCGTCAACTCGGGCGACACCGTGCTGAACTCGACCAAGGGCAAGAAGGAACGCCTTGGCCGTATTCTGCAGATGCACGCGAACAACCGTGAAGAAATCAAGGAAGTTCGTGCCGGCGACATCGCTGCAGCCGTTGGCCTGAAGGAAGCGACCACGGGCGACACGCTGTGCGACCCGCAGCACCCGATCGTTCTGGAACGCATGGTGTTCCCGGAGCCGGTGATTTCGCAGGCTGTCGAGCCGAAGACCAAGGCTGACCAGGAAAAGATGGGCCTCGCCCTGAACCGCCTGGCGCAGGAAGACCCGTCGTTCCGCGTCCAGACGGACGAGGAATCGGGCCAGACCATCATTTCGGGCATGGGCGAACTCCACCTCGAAATTCTGGTCGACCGCATGAAGCGCGAATTCAACGTGGAAGCGACCGTCGGCAAGCCGCAGGTTGCCTACCGCGAAACGATCCGCGCAACGGCGAAGGACGTGGACGGCAAGTTCGTCAAGCAGTCGGGTGGTCGCGGCCAGTACGGCCACGCGGTCATCACGCTCGAGCCGAACGAGCAGGGCAAGGGCTACGAGTTCCTGGACGAGATCAAGGGCGGTGTGATTCCTCGCGAATTCATCCCGGCGGTCGACAAGGGTATCCAGGACACGCTGAAGGCTGGCGTGCTGGCGGGCTTCCCGGTCGTCGACGTCAAGGTTCACCTGACGTTCGGTTCGTACCACGACGTCGACTCGAACGAAAATGCGTTCCGCATGGCCGGTTCGATGGCGTTCAAGGAAGCCATGCGCAAGGCCCAGCCGGTCATCCTCGAACCGATGATGGCTGTGGAAGTCGAAACGCCGGAAGACTACATGGGCAACGTGATGGGCGACCTGTCGGGCCGTCGCGGTATCGTCCAGGGCATGGAAGACATGGTTGGCGGCGGCAAGATCGTTCGCGCCGAAGTGCCGCTGTCGGAAATGTTCGGCTACTCGACGTCGCTGCGCTCGCTGACGCAAGGTCGTGCAACGTACACGATGGAATTCAAGCACTACGCAGAAGCACCGCGTAACGTGGCCGACGCGATCATCAGCGCGAAGGCGAAGTAAGCATCGGCGCTCATTTGAGCACGCAGCGGACCCGGCATGGGCCGGGTCCGCGTAGCACAGTCACCGATTCACCACTTTTTTGAAAGAAGAGAAACATGGCAAAAGGTAAATTCGAACGGACCAAGCCGCACGTGAACGTGGGCACGATCGGTCACGTTGACCACGGCAAGACCACGCTGACGGCAGCGATCACGACGGTTCTGACCGCGAAGTTCGGCGGCGAAGCGAAGGCGTACGACCAGATCGACGCAGCGCCGGAAGAAAAGGCACGTGGTATTACCATCAACACCGCGCACGTCGAGTACGAAACGGCTAACCGCCACTACGCACACGTCGACTGCCCGGGCCACGCCGACTACGTGAAGAACATGATCACGGGCGCGGCGCAGATGGACGGCGCGATCCTGGTGTGCTCGGCCGCTGACGGCCCGATGCCGCAAACGCGTGAGCACATCCTGCTGGCCCGTCAGGTTGGCGTGCCTTACATCATCGTGTTCCTGAACAAGTGCGACATGGTGGACGACGCCGAGCTGCTCGAGCTGGTCGAAATGGAAGTGCGCGAGCTGCTGTCGAAGTACGACTTCCCGGGCGACGACACGCCGATCATCAAGGGTTCGGCCAAGCTGGCGCTGGAAGGCGACAAGGGCGAGCTGGGTGAAGTGGCGATCATGAACCTGGCCGACGCACTGGACACGTACATCCCGACGCCGGAGCGTGCGGTTGACGGCGCGTTCCTGATGCCGGTGGAAGACGTGTTCTCGATCTCGGGCCGCGGCACGGTGGTGACGGGTCGCGTCGAGCGCGGCATCATCAAGGTTGGCGAGGAAATCGAAATCGTCGGTATCAAGCCGACGGTGAAGACGACCTGCACGGGCGTGGAAATGTTCCGCAAGCTGCTCGACCAGGGTCAGGCGGGCGACAACGTGGGTATCCTGCTGCGCGGCACGAAGCGTGAAGACGTGGAGCGTGGCCAGGTTCTGGCCAAGCCGGGTTCGATCACGCCGCACACGCACTTCACGGCTGAAGTGTACGTGCTGAGCAAGGACGAAGGCGGCCGTCACACGCCGTTCTTCAACAACTACCGTCCGCAGTTCTACTTCCGTACGACGGACGTGACGGGCTCGATCGAGCTGCCGAAGGACAAGGAAATGGTGATGCCGGGCGACAACGTGTCGATCACGGTGAAGCTGATCGCGCCGATCGCGATGGAAGAAGGTCTGCGCTTCGCGATCCGCGAAGGCGGCCGTACCGTCGGCGCCGGCGTGGTTGCAAAGATCATCGAGTAAATCGGGTAGAATACCCGGCTTGCTGTAGCAGTTGATGTACCCAGGGACCACCTCGCGGCGCCTTGCCGCGGGGTGGTCCTGCGCTCTTTATATCGTCTGGCGGCGCAAGTCCGCCTCGCTCTTTTCAAGGAATCGTCATGCAGAACCAAAAAATCCGTATCCGTCTGAAGGCTTTCGACTACCGTCTGATCGACCAGTCGGCTGCTGAAATCGTCGATACGGCGAAGCGCACGGGCGCAATCGTCCGCGGTCCGGTGCCGCTGCCGACGCGTATCCAGCGTTTCGACATCCTGCGTTCGCCGCACGTCAACAAGACGTCGCGCGACCAGCTCGAAATCCGTACGCACCTGCGCCTGATGGACATCGTCGACCCGACGGACAAGACCGTTGACGCGCTGATGAAGCTGGACCTCCCGGCTGGCGTGGACGTCGAAATCAAGCTGCAGTAAGAGTCTCGAGCGCCGCCGGAATCTTCGGGTGGCGCTAAGTCTTTGATTGCTTGCGGAAAACGAGGAAGGACGTTATACTTGACGTCTTTTCGCGCGTTTGCGCAAAAAATCGGTGTGTCCCTTTCGAGCCCGTCTGTCAAAAGCGCCTCGAAAACATGCCGGTACTTTGTAAATTAGCCCCGACCAATCGCAGTCGGGAATGGAGAAAACGATGAGCCTTGGACTCGTAGGTCGCAAGGTTGGCATGACCCGTATCTTCACGGCCGAAGGGGATTCGATTCCCGTGACCGTGCTGGACGTGTCCGACAACCGCGTGACGCAGATCAAGACTGTTGAAACCGACGGCTACACGGCCGTGCAGGTTGCTTTCGGTACTCGCCGCGCATCGCGCGTGACGAAGCCGCTCGCAGGTCATCTCGCCAAAGCTGGCGTTCAAGCCGGTGAAATCCTCAAGGAATTCCAGATCGACGCCGCTAAGGCCGCCGAACTGTCCGCTGGCGCCGTGATCGGTGTGGAACTCTTCGAAGAAGGCCAGAAGATCGACGTGCAAGGCACCTCGATCGGTAAGGGCTACGCCGGTACCATCAAGCGTTACAACTTCGCTTCGGGTCGTGCTTCGCACGGTAACTCGCGCTCGCACAATGTGCCGGGCTCGATCGGTATGGCGCAGGATCCGGGTCGCGTGTTCCCGGGCAAGCGCATGACCGGTCACATGGGTGACGAAACCGTGACGGTGCAAAACCTCGAAATCGCCCGTATCGACGCAGAGCGCAAGCTGCTGCTGGTCAAGGGTGCCGTGCCGGGTGCAAAGGGCGGCAAGGTTTTCGTGACGCCCGCCGTCAAGGCGCGCGCCAAGAAAGGAGCGCAATAATGGAACTGAAGCTCCTGAACGCTAATGGTCAGGAAGGCGCAGCTGTCAACGCGTCGGACGTCGTGTTCGGCCGTGACTACAACGAAGCGCTGATCCACCAGATCGTTATCGCCTACCAGGCGAACGCGCGCAGCGGTAACCGCGCGCAGAAGGACCGCGAACAGGTCAAGCACACCACCAAGAAGCCGTGGCGTCAGAAGGGTACGGGCCGCGCTCGTGCCGGTATGTCGTCGAGCCCGCTGTGGCGCGGCGGTGGTCGCATCTTCCCGAATTCGCCGGAAGAAAACTTCTCGCACAAGGTCAACAAGAAGATGCATCGCGCAGGTCTCTGCTCGATCTTCTCGCAGCTGGCCCGCGAAGGCCGTATCTCGGTCGTCGAAGAGCTCTCGCTCGAAGCGCCGAAGACGAAGCTGCTGGCCGAAAAGTTCAAGGCCATGGGTCTCGAATCCGTGCTGGTCATCACCGACACGGTCGACGAGAACCTGTATCTCGCGTCGCGCAACCTGCCCCACGTGGCAGTCGTTGAGCCGCGTTTTGCCGACCCGCTCTCGCTGATCTACTTCAAGAAGATCCTGATCACGAAGGCAGCGGTCGCCCAGATCGAGGAGTTGCTGTCATGAGCGAGATTCGCAAGAACGATCATCGTTTGATGCAGGTCCTGCTCGCACCGGTGATCTCCGAAAAGGCGACGCTGGTTGCGGAGAAGAACGAACAAGTCGTCTTCGAAGTCGCGCCGGACGCGAACAAGCAGGAAGTCAAGGCTGCTGTCGAGCTGCTGTTCAAGGTGGAAGTCGAGTCCGTCAACGTGCTGGTCCAGAAGGGCAAAGCCAAGCGCTTTGGCCGCTTCAACGGCAAGCGCAAGGACGTGAAGAAGGCGTATGTCTGCCTGAAGCCCGGCCAGGAAATCAACTTTGAAGCGGAGGCCAAGTAATCATGGCAATCGTGAAAGTTAAGCCGACCTCGCCGGGTCGCCGCGCGATGGTCAAGATCGTCAACAAGGACCTCCACAAGGGTGCGCCGTTTGCAGCGCTGCTCGAAAAGAAGTCCTCGAAGGCTGGTCGTAACAACAACGGCCGCATCACGACGCGTCATCAGGGTGGCGGTCACAAGCAGCACTACCGCGTGATCGATTTCCGTCGTACGAAGGACGGCATCCCCGCGAAGGTGGAGCGTCTCGAGTATGACCCGAACCGTAGCGCGAACATTGCGCTGGTTCTTTACGCAGACGGCGAGCGCCGCTACATCATCGCGCCGAAGGGCGTGACGGTTGGCGCGCAGCTGATGTCGGGTTCGGAAGCGCCGATCCGTGCAGGCAACACGCTGCCGATCCGCAATATTCCGGTCGGTACGACGATCCACTGCATCGAAATGCTGCCGGGCAAGGGCGCGCAAATGGCGCGTTCGGCCGGTACGTCGGCAATGCTGCTGGCACGTGAAGGCGTCTACGCGCAGGTTCGTCTGCGTTCGGGCGAAATCCGCCGCGTGCACGTCGAATGCCGCGCGACGATCGGTGAAGTCGGCAACGAAGAGCACAGCCTCCGTCAAATCGGTAAGGCTGGCGCGAACCGCTGGCGCGGTATCCGCCCGACGGTCCGTGGTGTTGCAATGAACCCGATCGATCACCCGCACGGTGGTGGTGAAGGCCGCACGGCTGCAGGTCGCGACCCGGTGAGCCCGTGGGGCACGCCGACCAAGGGCTATCGCACCCGCAGCAACAAGCGCACGACGAGCATGATCGTCCAGCGCCGTCACAAGCGTTAAGGAGTAGGCAATGGCACGTTCTATCAAGAAAGGTCCGTTCTGCGACGCCCATTTGCTGAAGAAGGTTGAGGCGGCTGCAGCATCGCGTGACAAGAAACCGATCAAGACCTGGTCGCGTCGCTCGACGATCCTGCCGGACTTCATCGGCCTGACGATCGCCGTGCACAACGGCCGTCAACACGTTCCGGTGTATGTCACGGAAAACATGGTCGGCCACAAGCTTGGCGAGTTCGCACTGACCCGTACGTTCAAGGGTCACGCGGCCGACAAGAAGGCCAAGAAATAAGGGGCAATCAAGATGGAAGTGAAGGCAATTCATCGCGGTGCCCGCATCTCGGCGCAGAAGACGCGCCTTGTGGCTGACCAGATCCGCGGTCTGCCGGTCGACAAGGCACTGAACGTTCTGACGTTCTCGCCGAAGAAAGCGGCTGGCATCGTGAAAAAGGTTGTGCTCTCGGCGATCGCAAACGCGGAACACAACGAAGGTGCCGACATCGACGAGCTCAAGATCAAGAGCATCTACGTCGACAAGGCAGCTTCGCTGAAGCGTTTCACCGCGCGCGCCAAGGGCCGCGGCAACCGCATCGAGAAGCAATCCTGTCACATCACTGTGACGGTCGGGAATTAAGGAGCCATACGATGGGACAGAAAATTCATCCGACTGGCTTCCGTTTGGCCGTCAGCCGCAATTGGGCTTCGCGTTGGTACGCGAACAACAACAATTTCGCGGCGATGTTGAAGGAAGACATCGGTGTTCGTGAATACCTGAAGAAGAAGCTGAAGAACGCTTCGGTGGGCCGTGTTGTGATCGAGCGTCCGGCAAAGAACGCTCGCATCACGATTTACAGCTCGCGTCCGGGTGTGGTGATCGGCAAGAAGGGCGAGGACATCGAACTCCTCAAGGCCGAACTCCAGAAGCGCATGGGCGTTCCGGTTCACGTGAACATCGAGGAAATCCGCAAGCCGGAAACCGATGCTCAACTGATCGCCGATTCGATCACGCAGCAGCTCGAGCGCCGCATCATGTTCCGTCGCGCAATGAAGCGCGCGATGCAGAACGCAATGCGTCTGGGTGCCCAGGGCATCAAGATCATGAGCGCCGGCCGTCTGAACGGTATCGAAATCGCACGTACCGAGTGGTACCGCGAAGGTCGAGTGCCGCTTCACACGCTGCGTGCCGACATCGACTATGCAACCTCGGAAGCGAAGACGACGTACGGCATCATCGGCGTGAAGGTTTGGGTCTACAAGGGCGACACGCTCGGCCGCAACGACGCACCGGTGGTGGAAGAAGTCGCCGAAGAAAAGCGTCCGCGCCGCAACGCGCGCCCGGGCGATCGTCGTCCGCGCCGTGATGGCGAAGGCGCACCGGGCGCCCGTCGTGGCGCACCGCGCCGTGGCGCCGCCGGCGGTGACGGCAAGAGTGGAGAATAACGATGCTGCAACCGAAACGCAGGAAGTATCGCAAAGAGCAGAAGGGTCGTAACACCGGTATCGCAACGCGCGGCAACGCCGTTTCGTTCGGTGAATATGGTCTGAAGGCTATCGGTCGTGGTCGCCTGACCGCGCGTCAGATTGAAGCGGCGCGTCGTGCAATGACGCGTCACATCAAGCGTGGCGGCCGCATCTGGATCCGTATCTTCCCGGACAAGCCGATCTCGCAAAAGCCGGCGGAAGTGCGTATGGGTAACGGTAAGGGTAACCCTGAGTACTACGTCGCCGAGATTCAGCCGGGCAAGATGCTGTATGAAATGGATGGTGTGTCCGAAGAACTGGCCCGTGAAGCCTTCCGTCTGGCTGCAGCCAAGCTGCCGCTGAAGACGGTCTTCATGGTTCGCCAGCTCGGCGCCTAAGGAGTGATTGATGAAGGCATCTGAACTTCTTCAGAAAGACAAGGCCGCGCTCGACAAAGAGCTGTCGGACCTCTTGAAGGCGCAATTCGGCCTGCGCATGCAACTCGCGACCCAGCAGCTCACGAACACGAGCCAGCTGAAGAAGGTTCGTCGCGACATCGCACGTGTGCGGACCGTCCTGACTCAGAAGGCGAACCAGAAATGAACGAAAGCGTGAAAACCTCGCTTAAGCGGACGCTGGTCGGCAAGGTCGTCAGCAACAAGATGGACAAGACGGTCACCGTCCTGGTCGAGCGCCGCGTCAAGCACCCGATCTACGGCAAGTACGTCGTGCAGTCGAAGAAGTACCACGCTCACGACGAAGCGAACACGTACAACGAGGGCGACCTCGTGGAAATCCAGGAAACCCGTCCTCTCTCGAAGACGAAGGCCTGGACCGTGTCGAAGCTGATCGAAGCAGCACGCGTCATCTAAAAGTGGCGCAACACCCCGGGGAGCCACTTCCCGGGGTGTCGAAGTAATTGAAATCGCTAAAGATTTCGCTTGCTAGACCAAGATTATCGAGTTATAGTCTCGGTCTTCCCTCTTTATGGGCTTGCTGTTGGCAAAGCGGCAAGTGGAAGTAGGTGGGGAAGCAGATCCGGGCGCCAGTCCGGGTTAGCAAGATTCACCGGAATGCGATGGCCGGTTTCGTTTGCCGTCGCTGCTGTTCTTACCCAAGCAGCTGAGCGGTCGTTCTAGTGGCGGCGCGGCTGACGGGACCAAGACTGACCGGATGTGCCATGGTGGCGCAACCGGATTAAGTTGGGAAAGATAAACCATGATCCAGACCGAAACTCGGCTTGAAGTGGCCGACAACACGGGTGCACGTGAAGTCCTGTGCATCAAGGTGCTCGGCGGCTCGAAGCGTCGTTATGCCAGCATTGGCGACATCATCAAGGTGAGCGTCAAGGAAGCAACGCCGCGTGGGCGCGTGAAGAAGGGCGAAATCTACAACGCTGTTGTGGTTCGCACCGCGAAGGGCGTGCGCCGTCAAGACGGCTCGCTGATCAAGTTCGATGGCAACGCCGCCGTGCTTTTGAATACCAAGCTTGAGCCGATCGGCACCCGTATCTTCGGGCCGGTCACGCGTGAGCTGCGTAGCGAACGATTCATGAAGATCGTTTCGCTGGCGCCGGAAGTGCTGTAAGGAGTCGCGATGAACAAGATTCGCAAGGGTGACGAAGTCATCGTCATCACCGGCAAAGACAAGGGCAAGCGCGGTGTCGTGCTGGCCGTGGGCGAAGAGCGCGTGACCGTCGAAGGCATCAACATTGCCAAGAAGCATGTGAAGCCGAACCCCATGAAGGGTACGACGGGTGGCGTGGAAGCCAAGGCAATGCCGCTGGCTATCTCGAACGTCGCACTGGTCGACGCGAACGGCAAGCCGTCGCGCGTAGGCATCAAGGTCGAAGGGGACAAGAAGGTTCGTTTCCTGAAGACGACCGGTGCTGTCCTGAGCGCCTGACGCTGCGGAGTAAAAAATGGCACGTTTGCAAGAATTTTATAAAGAGAAGGTCGTTCCTGGCCTGATCGAGAAGTTCGGTTACAAGTCGATCATGGAAGTGCCGCGCCTCACCAAGATCACCCTGAACATGGGTGTCGGTGAAGCCGTCGCTGACAAGAAGGTCCTCGAGCACGCCGTTGGCGACCTCACGAAGATCGCCGGCCAGAAGCCGGTCATCACGAAGTCGCGCAAGGCAATCGCCGGCTTCAAGATCCGTGAAGGCTACCCGATCGGCACGATGGTCACGTTGCGTGGCCAGGCCATGTACGAATTCCTCGACCGTTTCGTGACGGTTGCGCTGCCCCGCGTGCGCGACTTCCGCGGCGTGTCGGGCAAGGCGTTCGACGGCCGTGGTAACTACAACATCGGTGTGAAAGAGCAGATCATTTTCCCCGAAATCGACTACGACAAGATCGACGCGCTGCGTGGGCTGAACATCAGCATCACGACGACTGCGAAGACCGACGAAGAAGCAAAGGCACTGCTCGCCGGCTTCAAGTTCCCGTTCAGAAACTGAGGTTACCGTGGCTAAACTGGCACTGATCGAACGTGAAAAGAAGCGCGCTCGTCTGGCAGCGAAATTTGCGCCGAAGCGCGCAGCGCTGAAGGCGATCATCGACGACCAAAGCAAGTCGGAAGAAGAGCGCTACGCAGCTCGCCTCGAACTGCAACAACTGCCCCGCAACTCGAACCCGACCCGCAAGCGTAACCGCTGCGCGATCACGGGCCGTCCGCGTGGCACGTTCCGCAAATTCGGTCTCGCACGTAACAAGATTCGTGAAATCGCGTTCCGTGGTGAGATCCCTGGCGTCACCAAGGCGAGCTGGTAATAGGAGAAACATAAATGAGCATGAGTGATCCTATCGCCGATATGCTGACTCGCATCCGCAATGCGCAGATGGTCGAGAAGGTTTCGGTTGCTATGCCCTCGTCGAAAGTGAAGATTGCGATTGCGCAGGTTCTGAAGGACGAAGGTTATATCGACGACTTCGCGGTGAAGACCGAAGGTGCGAAGTCGGAATTGAACATTGCGTTGAAGTACTACGCTGGCCGTCCCGTTATCGAGCGCCTCGAGCGCGTCTCGAAGCCGGGTCTGCGCGTGTACCGCGGCCGCAACGAAATCCCCCAGGTCATGAACGGCCTTGGCGTGGCGATCGTTTCGACGCCGAAGGGTGTGATGACGGACCGCAAGGCGCGCGCTACTGGCGTCGGCGGCGAAGTTATCTGCTACGTCGCTTAAGGCCTAAGGAGAAGAAACATGTCTCGAGTAGGTAAGAGCCCGATCGCGCTGCAAGGCGCAGAAGCGACGCTCAGCGACGAGAAGATTACCGTCAAGGGCCCGCTGGGTACGATTTCGCAAGCTGCGAACCGCCTCGTGAAGGTGGTGAACGACAACGGTACGCTCAAGTTCGAGCCGACCGATGAAAGCCGCGAAGCCAATGCGATGTCGGGCACGATGCGCGCGATTGTCGCGAACATGGTGCAAGGCGTGACGAAGGGTTTCGAGCGCAAGCTGACGCTGGTTGGCGTCGGTTATCGTGCTCAAGCGCAAGGCGACAAGCTGAACCTGTCGCTGGGTTTCTCGCACCCCGTGGTGCACCAGATGCCGGAAGGCGTGAAGGCCGAAACCCCGTCGCAAACGGAAATCGTGATCAAGGGGATCGACAAGCAGAAAGTCGGCCAAACCGCTGCAGAAGTGCGCGGTTATCGCCCGCCTGAGCCCTACAAGGGCAAGGGTGTGCGTTACGCCGACGAGGTTGTGATCCTCAAAGAAACGAAGAAGAAGTAAGGGTGCGCAATCATGGATAAGACTCAATCTCGCCTGCGCCGCGCTCGTCAGACGCGTCTCAAGATCGCTGAGCTGCAGGTCGCGCGTCTGGCCGTGCATCGCACGAACACGCACATCTATGCGCAAGTGTTCTCGCCCTGCGGCACCAAGGTGCTGGCCAGCGCGTCGACGCTCGAAGCCGAAGTGCGTGCGCAACTGGCTGACCAGTCGGGCAAGGGCGGCAACGTCGCCGCTGCCACGCTGATCGGCAAGCGTATCGCAGAAAAGGCCAAGGCAGCCGGCATCGAATCCGTCGCCTTCGACCGCTCGGGTTTCCGCTATCACGGCCGCGTCAAGGCGCTGGCTGATGCTGCGCGCGAAGCCGGGCTCAAGTTCTAAGGAAGGAATTCGTCATGGCAAAGATGCAAGCGAAAGTTCAGGCTGACGAGCGCGACGACGGCCTTCGCGAAAAAATGATTTCGGTCAACCGCGTGACCAAGGTCGTGAAGGGTGGCCGTATTCTCGGCTTCGCCGCACTGACCGTGGTTGGCGACGGTGATGGCCGCGTCGGTATGGGCAAGGGCAAGGCTAAGGAAGTGCCGGTCGCTGTCCAGAAGGCGATGGAACAGGCTCGCCGCAACATGTTCAAGGTGCCCCTGAAGAACGGCACCCTGCAACACGAAGTGCACGGCAAGCACGGCGCATCGGTGGTCCTCCTCGCTCCGGCGAAGGACGGTACCGGTGTTATCGCCGGCGGCCCGATGCGCGCAGTGTTCGACGTGATGGGCGTGCAGAACGTCGTGGCCAAGAGCCACGGTTCGACGAACCCGTACAACCTCGTTCGTGCCACGCTGGACGGCCTGCGCAAGCAGTCGACCCCGGCTGACATCGCAGCGAAGCGCGGCAAGTCCGTCGAAGACATTCTGGGCTAAGGGTGGGCACCATGTCTGATAAAACTGTCAAGGTTCAGCTCGTCAAGAGCCTGATTGGGACCCGCGAATCGCACCGTGCCACCGTGCGCGGTCTCGGCCTGCGCCGCCTGAACTCGGTTTCCGAGCTGCAGGACACGCCGGCTGTGCGCGGCATGATCAACAAGGTCTCGTACCTCGTCAAGGTCATCGGCTAAGCGGTCGACCAGGACTCCAGGAGTTGAAAATGGAATTGAATAACCTGAAGCCGGCAGAAGGCGCGAAGCACGCAAAGCGTCGCGTCGGTCGCGGCATCGGCTCCGGCCTCGGCAAGACCGCTGGCCGTGGTCACAAGGGTCAGAAATCGCGTTCGGGCGGCTTCCACAAGGTTGGCTTCGAAGGCGGTCAAATGCCGCTGCAGCGTCGTCTGCCGAAGCGCGGCTTCACCTCGCTGACGAAGGAATTCGTCGGTGAAGTGCGCCTTGCCGACATCGAGAAGCTGCCGGTCGACGAAATCGATCTGCTGGCTCTCAAGCAGGCAGGCCTCGTGGGCGAACTGACCAGGAGCGCGAAGATCATCGCCACCGGCGAGATCAAGCGTAAGGTCGTCGTGAAGGGTCTGGGTGCGACGAAGAATGCGCGTGCTGCGATTGAAGCAGCAGGCGGTTCTTTTGCCGAGTGATTGTGAGTGGTGCGTGCGGGCTTGCCCGCCGTCACTAGCATCTGCATCGGAGAAGCTACTTGGCTAACAGCCCGAGTCTCGCAAAAACCGGTCGCAGCGCTCCGAAATTCGGCGACCTGCGCCGGCGTGCAGTGTTCCTGCTGCTGGCGTTGGTCGTTTATCGTATCGGCGCGCATATTCCGGTTCCGGGTATCGATCCGGACCAGCTGGCGAAGCTCTTTCAGAGCCAGTCGGGCGGCATCCTTGGCATGTTCAACATGTTCTCGGGTGGCGCACTGTCGCGGTTCACGATCTTCGCGCTGGGTGTCATGCCGTATATTTCGGCGTCGATCATCCTGCAGCTGATGGCGATCGTTTCGCCGCAGCTGGAAGCGCTGAAGAAGGAAGGGCAGGCTGGACAACGCAAGATCACGCAGTACACGCGGATCTTCACGGTGGTGCTGGCGACGTTTCAGGCGTTCGGCATCGCGGTCGCGCTGGAAAATCAGCCTGGCCTCGTGATCGATCCGGGCATGGTGTTCCGCTTGACGACGGTCGTGACGCTCGTA
Organism: Paraburkholderia silvatlantica; assembly: GCF_003096715.1. Taxonomy (GTDB): domain Bacteria; phylum Pseudomonadota; class Gammaproteobacteria; order Burkholderiales; family Burkholderiaceae; genus Paraburkholderia; species Paraburkholderia silvatlantica. The sequence goes on along the minus strand of NZ_QEOL01000041.1, from coordinate 13,204 downwards.
ACGGGCACGATGTTCCTGATGTGGCTTGGTGAGCAGATCACGGAACGCGGGCTTGGCAACGGTATCTCGATCATCATCTTCGGCGGGATCGCGGCAGGCTTCCCGAATGCGCTCGGTGGTCTTTTCGAACTGGTTCGCACCGGCTCGATGAGCATCATCTCGGCGATCATCGTGGTCGTTCTGATCGCAGCCGTGACGTACCTGGTGGTGTTCATCGAACGCGGCCAGCGCAAGATCCTCGTGAACTATGCGAAGCGTCAGGTCGGTAACAAGATTTACGGCGGGCAGTCGTCCCACCTGCCGCTCAAGCTGAACATGTCGGGTGTGATTCCGCCGATCTTCGCGTCGTCGATCATCCTGTTCCCGGCAACCATCCTGAACTGGTTCAGTTCGGGTTCGCGAACCGGCTGGTTTGCGGACACGCTGCACAATGTGGCCGAAGCCCTCAAGCCTGGCCAGCCCGTGTACGTGTTGCTGTATGCGTTGGCGATCGTGTTCTTCTGCTTCTTCTACACCGCACTGGTGTTCAACAGCAGGGAAACGGCCGACAACCTGAAAAAGAGTGGCGCGTTCGTACCTGGCATCCGTCCGGGCGATCAGACGGCACGCTATATCGACCGCATCCTCACGCGTCTGACGCTGGCCGGTGCGATCTATATCGTGTTCGTTTGCCTGCTGCCGGAGTTTCTGGTGCTGCGCTGGAATGTGCCGTTTTATTTTGGTGGAACGTCGCTGCTGATCATTGTCGTCGTCACAATGGACTTCATGGCGCAGGTGCAGTCGTACGTGATGTCGCAACAATATGAATCGCTGCTCAAGAAGGCCAACTTCAAGGGCGGCGGCGTCCCGATGCGTTAAAAGGACCTATGGCCAAAGACGATGTAATCCAGATGCAGGGCGAGGTTATCGAAAACCTCCCCAACGCGACCTTCCGGGTGAAGCTGGAAAACGGCCATGTCGTTCTGGGACATATTTCCGGAAAGATGCGGATGCACTACATCCGCATTCTCCCGGGCGACAAGGTGACGGTTGAGTTGACGCCTTACGATCTGTCGCGTGCGCGGATCGTGTTCCGGGCGAAGTGATTTAGGAAAAAGGGTAATATCATGAAAGTGATGGCATCGGTAAAGCGCATTTGCCGCAACTGCAAAATCATCAAGCGCAACGGCGTCGTTCGCGTGATCTGCAGCTCGGACCCGCGCCACAAGCAGCGCCAAGGCTGATTAGCGCGCTTGCGCTTTTTGTTTGAGGAAAAACAATGGCTCGTATTGCAGGGGTTAACATCCCGAACCACCAGCACACCGAAATCGGCCTGACGGCAATTTTTGGTGTTGGCCGCACGCGTTCGCGCAACATCTGCGTGGCCGCCGGTGTGCCGTTCAACAAGAAGGTCAAGGACCTGAACGACGCGGATCTGGAAAAGCTGCGTGAGGAAGTGGGCAAGTTTGTCGTCGAAGGCGATCTCCGCCGTGAAGTGACGATGAACATCAAGCGCCTGATGGACCTCGGCTGCTACCGCGGCGTGCGCCATCGCAAGGGCCTGCCCCTGCGTGGCCAACGTACGCGTACCAACGCACGTACGCGTAAGGGTCCGCGCCGCGCAGCACAGTCGCTGAAGAAGTAAGCGGAACTGAAAGTTACAGGAAAACGTAATGGCTAAGGCTTCGAACAACTCCGCGGCGCAACGCGTTCGCAAGAAGGTTAAGAAGAACGTCGCCGAGGGCGTGGTTCACGTTCACGCGTCGTTCAACAACACCATCATCACGATCACCGACCGTCAAGGCAACGCGCTTGCCTGGGCAACGTCGGGCGGTCAGGGCTTCAAGGGTTCGCGTAAGTCGACCCCCTTCGCAGCTCAGGTCGCAGCCGAGTCGGCTGGCCGCGTGGCGATGGAATACGGCGTGAAGAACCTCGAAGTGCGGATCAAGGGCCCCGGTCCTGGCCGCGAATCGGCGGTGCGCGCGCTGCATGGTCTTGGCATCAAGATCACCGCGATCTCCGACGTGACGCCGGTCCCGCACAACGGCTGCCGTCCGCCGAAGCGCCGCCGTATCTAAGGCGTCGCGTTAGCCGTTCGCCTGAGCCGCCGGAAACGGCGACCCAGGCTCTCGGCGTTATTGAATTGACTAAGCCCACCGTTCGGTCCAAAGGGCCGGACTAGCGCGATACCTCCAGGGGTTTCGCGTGATCAATTATCGAAGGAAAGCAACGTGGCACGTTATATCGGCCCGAAGGCCAAGCTGTCCCGCCGTGAAGGCACCGACCTCTTCCTGAAGAGCGCACGCCGCTCGCTCGCCGACAAGTGCAAGCTCGACAGCAAGCCGGGTCAGCACGGCCGCACCTCGGGCGCACGTACGTCCGACTACGGCACGCAGCTGCGCGAAAAGCAGAAAGTGAAGCGTATCTACGGCGTGCTCGAGCGCCAGTTCCGCCGCTACTTCGCGGAAGCTGACCGTATCAAGGGCAACACCGGCGAAAACCTGCTGAAGCTGCTCGAGTCGCGTCTCGACAACGTCGTGTACCGCATGGGCTTCGCATCGACCCGCGCTGAAGCGCGTCAGCTCGTGAGCCACAAGGCTCTCACGCTGAACGGCGTCGTCGCGAACATCCCGTCGATGCAAGTGAAGGCTGGCGACGTCGTCGCGATTCGCGAAAAGGCGAAGAAGCAGGCGCGTATCGTCGAAGCCCTCTCGCTCGCAGAGCAAGGCGGCATGGCGGGTTGGGTGTCGGTCGACGCGAAGAAGTTCGAAGGCACGTTCAAGGGCATGCCTGAGCGCAGCGACATCGCTGGCGACATCAACGAAAGCCTGATCGTCGAATTGTATTCGCGGTAATCGGATTGACGGCCGGGGTAACCTCTGTGCTTCGCGCAGGAGGCAACCTCGGCCGTTTTTTTCAGGTTGTTGCCATCTCAGCCTTATCGGTGTAACGAGCCGAGGGTATTGAAAAGGAAAACCTATGCAAACCAGTTTGTTGAAACCCAAGATCATCGCTGTGGAATCGCTCGGCGACAACCACGCGAAAGTGGTCATGGAGCCGTTCGAACGCGGTTATGGCCATACCTTGGGTAACGCGCTCCGGCGCGTGCTGCTGTCGTCGATGGTGGGCTACGCGCCGACCGAAGTGACGATCGCAGGCGTCGTGCACGAATACTCGACGCTCGATGGTGTGCAAGAGGATGTGGTCAACCTGCTGCTGAACCTGAAGGGTGTCGTTTTCAAGCTGCATAACCGTGACGAAGTGACGGTTACGCTGCGCAAGGAAGGCGAAGGCGTCGTCACCGCTGGCGATATCGAACTCTCGCACGACTGCGAAGTGATCAACCCGGAGCACGTGGTTGCGCATCTGACGAAGGGCGGCAAGCTCGACGTGCAGATCAAGATCGAAAAGGGCCGCGGCTACGTGCCGGGCAACGTGCGCCGTTACGGCGACGAGTCGGCCAAGATCATCGGCCGCATCGTGCTGGACGCGTCGTTCTCGCCGGTTCGCCGCGTGAGCTACGCCGTGGAAAGCGCGCGTGTCGAACAGCGTACCGACCTCGACAAGCTCGTGATGAACATCGAAACCAACGGCGTGATTTCGCCTGAGGAAGCGATCCGCCAGTCGGCCCGCATTCTCGTGGATCAGCTGTCGGTGTTCGCGGCTCTGGAAGGCACGGAAACGGCCGCGGAAGCGCCTTCGCGCGCACCGCAGATCGACCCGATCCTGCTGCGTCCGGTGGACGATCTCGAACTCACGGTTCGCTCGGCGAACTGCCTGAAGGCCGAGAACATCTACTACATCGGCGATCTGATCCAGCGCACCGAGAACGAGCTGCTCAAGACCCCGAACCTGGGTCGCAAGTCGCTCAACGAGATCAAGGAAGTGCTCGCTTCGCGTGGTCTCACGCTCGGCATGAAGCTCGAAAACTGGCCGCCGGCTGGTCTCGACAAGTAATGTATGTGGCACGGACGCGGATTTTCCTTTAAAATCCGCGTCTTGCCTTTTTCACGTACCGGCCCGTGCTTCGTCGAGGTTGCCAAACCCGCGAGGCGATAGAAGAGCTGGACCAAAACTTTGTTTCAAGGAAATTGAAATGCGTCACCGTCATGGTCTGCGGAAACTGAACCGCACGAGCAGCCACCGTCTGGCAATGCTCCGTAACATGTCCAATTCGCTCATCGAGCACGAAGTCATCAAGACGACGCTGCCGAAGGCGAAGGAACTCCGTAAGGTTGTCGAGCCCCTCATCACGCTGGGCAAGAAGCCGTCGCTCGCAAACCGCCGTCTGGCGTTCAACCGCCTGCGCGATCGTGACTCGGTCACGAAGCTGTTCGACGTGCTCGGTCCGCGTTTCGCGAACCGTCCGGGCGGCTACCTGCGTATCCTGAAGTTCGGTTTCCGTGTTGGCGACAACGCACCGATGGCACTGGTCGAACTGCTCGACCGTCCGGAAGTCGCGGAAGAGAACGTCCAGGAAGCGGAATAAGCCTTCCGTCGCTTGATCCCCGGATCGAGTGGCACACGAAGAAGCCAGGCCTAGCCTGGCTTTTTTGTTTTCGGGCGCGGATTAAAGCGCGTCGAACCGTGTTTGCCGGTTGTGCGGTCCCCTTTTGCCACACGGCGCACGAGAGAAGCCGATCGGCGCCGATGGTACGATTACGTTCTGCCCCGAAGCCCGTTTGCTGCCGCACGCGGGCACCACGCCGGAGTTCGTCGTGACCCTCAATGTGACCCTGATGCTGACTACAGTGCCCGACGAGGGCGCTGCCGAACAGCTCGCCGCCGGGGCGCTCGCGCAGCGTCTCGCCGCGTGCGTGACACGCCTTGGCGCGGTGCACTCGCAGTATCACTGGCAGGGCAACATCGAGTCGGGCAACGAGATCCAGCTGCTCTTCAAGACGAGCCTCGCCCGCGCGGCCGAGCTCGAACAGTTCATCCAGACCCAGCACCCCTACGAGACGCCCGAGATTCTCTCGTGGCAAGCCACGGCGTCGAACGCCTACGGGCAATGGGTCAATGCCGAGACTCAGCGCACCCTTCATGTCTAACCGCTTCGATCGGCGCTCGCACGCCGCGCCGTACGCCTCGCTGTCCGGCTTTCTCCTGCTCGTCTGCTGTCTGCTGCCAATGCTGTTCGGTGCGTCGGTCGCGCGTGCCGCCGCCGACGACTTTCTGCCGCCCGACCAGGCCTTCTCGTTCAGCGCGAGCGAAGCGCCAGGCACGATCGACGTGCATTTCAAGATCGCAGACGGCTACTACATGTACCGCGAGCGCTTCGCCTTCGCCGCGCGCAACGGCACGGCGCAGCTCGGCGAGGCACAGATTCCGCCGGGCCATGTCAAGTTCGATCCGACCTTCCAGAAGAATGTCGAAACCTATCGAGGCGAGCTGACGATCCGCGTGCCGGTGCAAAAGGCGAGCGGTCCGTTCGATCTCGCGGTGACATCGCAGGGCTGTGCCGATGCGGGCATCTGTTATCCGCCTGCGGAACACGTGTTTCACGTGAGCGGCGCGGCTTTGCAGGCCGCTACGGCCGGCCAGAGCCCCGTGCCGGGCGCGGCGAACCCGCCGCCCGCGCCCGAGCCGCAAACGAATGCAGCGCCCGCATCAGGCGACACGGGGGAGCCCTGGTACGAGCGGGCCACGAGCGCCGATTACGCGCAATCGCTGCTGCAAGGCGGCGGCTTTTTCGCCGTGGTCGGCCTGTACTTCGTGGCCGGCATGGTGCTGAGCCTCTTGCCCTGCTCATACCCGATGATCCCGATCCTCTCGGCGATCATCGTCGGTGAGGGCGCCCGCGTCACGCGCTCGCGCGGCTTCGCGCTCTCGTTCGTCTACGTGCTCGGCATGGCGCTCGTTTACACGGTGCTGGGCATTGCCGCTGCGCTGGTCGGCCAGAGCCTGGGCGCATGGCTGCAGAACCCGTGGGTGCTGGGCGTGTTCGCGGTGCTCCTCACCGCGTTCGCCGTCATGCTGATTGCCGGCTACGATATCGCGTTGCCGCAGCGCTGGCAGGACGGCGCCTCGCGCGCCACCCAGGGCCGTTCTGGCGGCAAATTCGCCGCAGTCGCGGTGATGGGCGCGCTCTCCGCGCTCGTGGTGGGCGCGTGCATGACCGCGCCGCTCTTCGCGGTGCTGGCGTTCATCGCGCACACGGGCAACGCCGCGCTCGGCGGCGCGGCGCTCTTTGCGATGGGCCTGGGTCTTGGCGTTCCGCTGATGATCCTCGGCCTCGGCGCGGGCTCGCTGCTGCCTCGTGCGGGTGCGTGGATGGACGGCGTGAAGGTCTTCTTCGGCGTCGTGCTGCTCGCGGCCGCGCTGTGGATCGTCTGGCCGGTGCTCGGCGCCACCGCGCAGATGCTGCTCGCCGCACTCTGGCTGCTGCTCGCGGCCGCCGCGCTTGGCCTCTTTACACCGAACGCAGGTGGGGCCAATGTCTGGCGGCGCCTCGGGCGTGGTATCGGCGCGGCGTTCGCAATCTGGGCCGCGACCCTGATCGTCGGTCTTGCGGCGGGCTCGACCGATCCGCTGCGTCCGCTCGCGGTGCTGGCCGCGCGCGCGGGCGGCGCGAGCGATGTTGCCGCAGCCGGCGCGGCGCAGTCCACCGGCGCCGGCGAAGCGAACGCATTGGTCTTCGCACCCGTGCGCTCGCCCGCGCAACTCGACGCGGCGCTCAAGACCGCGGGCAAGCCGTCGATGCTCGACTTCTACGCCGACTGGTGCGTGAGCTGCAAGGAAATGGAGAAGTTCACCTTCAGCGACCCGCGCGTGCAGGCGCGCCTCGCGGGGCTGGGACTCTTGCGTGCCGATGTGACCGCCAACAATTCGGACGACCAGGCACTGCTCAAGCGCTTCGGCCTCTTCGGACCGCCGGGCATCATCTTCTTCGATACACAAGGGCGCGAAGTGTTGCGCGTTGTCGGCTACGAGAATGCCGACCGGTTTCTCGCGCGTCTCGATCGCTTGACGGCGCCCGTGCCGCAGACGCAGGCAGCGCCATCGGCCTGACTGGCCAGATCGACGGTATACCGCGCGCGTGCAATCGCGCATCGGCCCAAAAAGCAAAAAGGCACGTCCGCGGACGTGCCTTTTTTCATGCGATGCGTGCGGCGCGCCTACTTCTGTGCGCGCAGCAAGCGAGCGGCGTCGAGCGCGAAATACGTGAGGATGCCGTCGGCGCCCGCGCGCTTGAACGCGAGCAGCGATTCCATCATCACCTTGTCGTGATCGAGCCAGCCGTTCTGCGCGGCGGCCTTGAGCATCGCGTACTCGCCGCTCACCTGGTACACGTAGGTCGGAAAACGGAATTCGTCCTTCACGCGGCGCACGATGTCGAGGTACGGCATGCCGGGCTTCACCATCACCATGTCGGCACCTTCCTCGATGTCGAGGCGCACTTCGCGCAGCGCTTCGTCGGAGTTCGACGGGTCCATCTGGTAGGTCATCTTGTTGCCCTTGCCCAGATTCGACGCCGAGCCCACGGCGTCGCGGAACGGACCGTAGAACGCCGAAGCGTATTTGGCCGAGTACGCCATGATGCGCGTGTGGATGTGATTCTCGCTCTCGAGCATCTCGCGGATCGCACCGATGCGCCCGTCCATCATGTCCGACGGCGCGACGATATCGACGCCGGCTTCCGCCTGGGCGCGCGCCTGCGCAACGAGGATCTCGATGGTCTCGTCGTTGATGACGTAGCCGTTCTCGTCGAGCACGCCGTCCTGGCCGTGGCTCGTGTACGGGTCGAGCGCGACGTCGCAAAGCACGCCGAGGTCGGGGAAACGCTTCTTCAGTTCGCGCACGGCGCGCGGAATCACGCCGTCGGGGTTCGTCGCCTCGATGCCATCGGGCGTCTTGAGCGCCGGATCGACAACGGGGAAGAGCGAAAGCACGGGAATGCCGAGTTCGACGCACTGCTCGGCGACGCCCATCAGCAGATCGATCGATACGCGTTCGACGCCGGGCATCGACGGCACGGCTTCGCGCACGTTGTTGCCCGCAATGACGAATACGGGATAGATCAGATCGTTCGTGGTGAGGAGGTTTTCGCGCATCAGACGGCGCGAGAAATCGTCACGTCGCATGCGGCGCGGACGATGATGCGGATAGAAGCTCATGTCGGCGGATATTCTTGAAACGGGATGGGTCCCGGAGCGCAGGAAACTTTTCGGGACAATGGTATATCATACCGATCGAGCGAGGCGCCTGGCGCCGAGCTCCCCGCTTCTCCTCCCTGAGCGGGTGCCTGTCGTTTTTCGATAAGGCTGTTTAACCCGCCGGAAATCACGGCGGGTTTTTTTATGTGCGACGGAAGCGGCATAGCAAAGCCCGCGGCGCAGGCCACAGAGGACGCTTGCACCTGGCGTTGGCTTGACCGGTGCGCTAGTGCGCATAACACGGCAAATGGCGCGCCCGCCATGCGAAAAGATCTGATGAATACGCGTGAAAAGCCCGACAGCGTGGGCTCGCAGACGACTGAGGGCCTGCCTGAAGCGACCGGCCCGAGGGGTTGCTACGCGTGTGCGCCGGCCTCGCCGACCGATTCCTGCGGCACGATCCAGCTCTCGATCACGGCGTGCGCCTCGTCGAGCCCCACGCGCTTGAGCGCCGAAAAGAGCTGGGCGCTCAGCTTCCCTTCATAGCCTTGCTTGCGGTACTCGTCGAACGCCTTATTGGTCGTGCGCAGCGCGAGCACGCTTTCCTGGCGCGTCAATTTGTCGCACTTCGTAAGGAGTGCGTGGATCGGTTTGCCCGTCGGCGCAAACCATTCGACCATGCGGCGGTCGAGGTCGGTGAGGGGGCGGCGGGCGTCCATCATCAGGATGAGGCCCGACAGCTGCGCGCGCGTTTGCAGATAGAGCGAAAGCAGTTGCTCCCAGTGCGTCTTCGCGGCTTCCGGCACTTCGGCATAGCCGTAGCCGGGCAGGTCGACGAGATAACCTGCGGGTTCGTCGGCGGGGCCGACCGAGAAGTAGTTGATGTGCTGGGTGCGGCCCGGCGTCTTCGAGGCGAAGGCGAGCCGCTTCTGGTTGCACAGCAGATTGATGGCGGTGGATTTGCCGGCGTTCGAACGGCCGGCGAACGCTACCTCGGGCCGCGCCGTAGCGGGCAGATCGCGCAGATGATTCACCGTCGTGAAGAAGCGGGCTTGGTGCAGCAGGAAGGCCATCGGAAAAGGACCACAATGTGAAACAACGCGGCGGGAAGGGCCGCCGGGCCCGGACGCGCCCGGGATGGATTCTGGTTCTGGAATATCGGGGGCAGGCCCGACTGGCGCCGTAGCGCCTTGCGCGCTATTGTACAATGCGATGGTTTACTGAATACCAGTGAGGCCAGCGCGGGCCTTCGAGGTAGATCGGTCGCTGTCGTCCATTGCAGAACCTGATTCCCACAAGACGAAACAAGGTGCGCGAATGAATCGACTGGGCAAGTGCTTGAAGGTGTTCGAGAGTGCGATAGCGTCAGGTCTTACAGCAGGTTTATTCATGATGGCGGGGCAGGCAAACGCGGCGGACCAGGGAACGCCGGCCAAGCCCGACATCGCCCGGGGCCAGGCCATTGCTGCGCAGGTGTGCGCAGCCTGCCACGCAGCCGACGGCAACAGCACCGGCGGCGCCTATCCCAAGCTCGCCGGCCAGCACGCCGACTATCTCGTCAAGCAACTCAAGGACTTCAAGCCGCAGCCCGGCGGCAAGCCGGCGGCGCGCGCAAACCCCATCATGGCCGGCTTCGCTGCCGCGCTGTCAGACCAGGATATGATCAACGTCGCAGCCTGGTTCGCCTCCCAGACACCCAAACCCGGCTACGCGCGCGACGCGAAGACCGTGCCGTTCGGCCAGTCGATCTGGCGTGGCGGTATCGCCGACCGGGGCGTGCCGGCCTGTGCGGCCTGCCACGGACCCACGGGCCAGGGCATTCCGATCCAGTATCCGCGCCTCTCGGGCCAGTGGTCGGAATATGTCGTTGCACAGCTCAATGCGTTCCAGCAGGGCACGCGTAACAATAACGATCCGATGCGAACGATCGCGCACCGGCTCTCGGACGACGAGATCAAGGCCGTCGCCGATTACGCGGCCGGCCTGCATTGAGCGCAACAGGGTCGCCGCGCGTTTGATCGGTGGTTTCACGGCGCAGCTGGCAGGAAAACAAGAAAAGGGTGAGGGCGTCGTCGCGCTGACGGCGCGCCTGCACCCTTTTTTGCTGTCATGCCTGGTCGGCAAGAAAGCGGCAAGAGCGAAAAAGCGGAGTTTGAATGAGCGTCACCACGCAGGGTTTGCAGTTGAATGTTCGCCAGAAGGCGGTGAAGAGCGCCGTCGAGCTGATCAGTTCGATGCGCTTCGCGATTGCGCTGCTCGTCGTGCTCGCCATTGCGAGCATCATCGGCACGGTGCTCACGCAGGACGACCCGTACCCGAACTACGTCAACCAGTTCGGCCCCTTCTGGGCCGACATCTTCCGCTCGCTGAGCCTCTACACGGTCTACAGCGCGTGGTGGTTCATGACGATTCTCGGCTTTCTCGTGGTGTCGATCTCGCTGTGCGTGATCCGCAACGCGCCGAAGATGCTCGCGGACATGAAGAGCTGGAAGGACAAGGTCCGTGAAGGCAGTCTGCGCGCGTTCCATCACAAGGGCGAGTTCGCGCTGGACGGCGGCACGCGCGAGCAAACGGCCGCCACGCTCGGCAAGCTGGCGGGGCGCATGGGCTACCGGTTCGTCACGCGCGAGAGCGAAGGCGCCACGCTCATCGCGGCCAAGCGCGGTGCGCTCACGAAGATCGGCTACATCTTCGCGCACCTCGCGATCGTGATCATCTGCCTCGGCGGCCTGCTCGACAGCAATCTGCCGATCAAATTCCAGATGTGGCTCTTCGACAAGACGCCGATCCGCAGCAACGCCGTCATCAACGACATTGCGCCCGAGCACCGGCTCTCGCAGTCGAACCCGACCTTCCGCGGCTACGCCTGGGTGCCCGAGGGCCAGTTCGTCTCCACGGCCATCCTCAACCAGCCCGACGGCTCGCTGATCCAGGACCTGCCGTTCTCCATCCAGCTCAACAAGTTCATCGTCGATTACTACTCGACCGGCATGCCCAAGCTGTTCGCGAGCGACATCGTCGTGATCGACCACAAGACGGGCCAGCGCATTCCGGCGCGTATCGAGGTGAACGAACCGTTCGAATACGACGGCGTGTCGATCTATCAGTCGAGCTTCCAGGACGGCGGCTCGCAGATGTCGATGACGGCGTGGCCCATGTCGGGTGCGAGCGCGAAGAGCTTCCCGTTCGGCGGCACGATCGGCAATTCGGCGCCGCTCGCGGTGCCCGCCGGCCAGACGGTGCCGGGCGTGGATGGGCAGACCATCGAATTCGCGGACTTCCGCGCGATCAACGTCGAGAACATCTCGAACGGCAGCGGCGCGAACGACGCGCGCGGCGTGGCGCATCAGTCGCTCAAGGAAGCGTTCGACGAGCGCCTGGGCTCAGGTGCGAAGAGTTCGAAGCCGCTCGACCTGCACAACGTCGGCCCTTCGGTGCAGTACAAGGTGCGCGGCAAGGACGGCCAGGCGCGCGAGTACAACAACTACATGCTGCCCGTGGATGTGGGCGGCGACCGCATGTTCCTCGCCGGCATGCGCGAGAATCCCGACGATCCGTTCCGCTACCTGCGTATTCCCGCCGACAGCGGCGGCACGCCGAAAGAGTGGATGATGCTGCGCGCGGCCTTCGAGGACCCCGCATTGCGCGCTCAGGCGGCGAAGCGTTTCGCCGCGCGCTCGGTCCCCGCTTCGAACCGCGAGCTGCAACAGCATCTCGAGGACAGCGCCGAGCGAGTCTTGAGCCTGTTCGCGGGCTCGGACGCCCCGCAGGCAGGTGCTGCAGGCGCCGCAGGCGGCTTCCAGGCCGTGGCGGCGTTCATCGACAAGTCGGTGCCGAAGGAGCAGCAGGAAAAGGCGGCGAGCCTCCTGCTGCGCATGCTCGAGGGCGCGACATGGGACCTCTGGCAGCTCGCGCGCGAACAGGCCGGCGAGCCCGACCTGAAGCCCGATGCCGATGCCGCGCGCTTCGTGCAGGACTCGATCAACGCGATATCCGACAGCTTCCTGTATGGATCCCCTGTCTATCTACAGCTCGATTCATTCAAGCAGGTGCAAGCCTCGGTATTTCAGTTGACGCGCGCGCCGGGCAAGAAAGTCGTGTATCTTGGCAGCCTGTTGCTCGTGCTCGGCATCTTCTCGATGTTCTACGTGCGTGAGCGGCGTCTGTGGTTCTGGCTGAAGGACCGGAAGGGCCAGGACGGTCGGGACCACGGCGTCGACGTCATCATGGCGATGTCGACCGCCCGCCGTACCCTCGACTTCGAGAAGGAGTTCGCCCGTACCCGCGACGCGGTCGGCCGTGCGCTAGGCGCGGCGCCGCAGACGGGCGCCACGAACGATGCGGGCGACACGAACGGCAGCGGCACGGACCGTGCGCCCTGATCCACGCGCGTGATTGCAGCCACTCACGATCAACACCGGTAAGCCCATGGACTTGTCTCAGGTTTCCTCCTCCGCGAAGGCTCGCCGCGCCGAACGTGCGCAGGTGGCCAATGCCGCTGTGGCGCACGGCGCCTCGAGTGCCCGCGATCCGCTCGCCGACGCCCTGTTCGACGAACGCCCCTTCCTGCGCCGCCTGACGGTGGTGGACTGGCTGTTTGCGCTGGCGCTCGTGGCGGGCGCGGGTTTCGCGCTCTCGCGCTACCACGCGCACATGAACTACTACGACAAGCTGGTGCTTTGCGGCACGACGCCGGCGCTCGTCGTACTGGGCTGGCGCTGGAAGCCGGCGCGGCTGCTCATGGCCGGCATCGCGGTGCTCGCGCTGTTCGCGATCCAGATCTACCAGGGCGACCTCGCGCGCGCGGACCAGGCTTTCTTCCTCAAATACTTCCTTTCCAGCCAGTCGGCGATTCTGTGGATGAGCGCGTTGTTCGTGCTCGCCACGCTGTTCTACTGGATCGGCCTGCTCTCGCGTTCGCCCTCGGGCGGCGCGATCGGCTCGAAGCTCACGTGGGCGGCGGTGCTCATGGGCTTCGTCGGCCTGATGGTGCGCTGGTACGAGTCCTACCTCATCGGCGCGGACGTCGGGCACATACCCATTTCGAACCTCTATGAAGTGTTCGTGCTGTTCAGCCTCATCACCGCGCTCTTCTATCTGTATTACGAAAAGCACTACAACACGCGTGC
>NZ_QEOL01000040.1 GCF_003096715.1 Paraburkholderia silvatlantica | reverse complement strand
ATCGCGACCATTCTCGGCGCGCTGTGGGCGGCGCAGGCCTGGGGCGGCTACTGGAGCTGGGACCCGAAGGAAACCTGGGCGCTGATCGTGTGGCTGAACTACGCGGGCTGGCTGCACATGCGCCTGATGAAAGGCCTGCGTGGCGGCATGGCGGCGTGGTGGGCGCTTACGGGCCTGCTCGTCACGACATTTGCATTCCTTGGCGTAAACCTGTTTCTCTCGGGGCTGCACAGTTACGGCAGACTGTGAGGAAAACGAAAGCCTGACTGCGGGTCTCTACCCACGCATTTCGGCGAGGAATACTACTTAAATCCGGCTTCGACGCGGACAAGAATGTCACCAGGGGTTTCGGTGCGTGCCCGGCGTAAAGTTGGAGTGCCTGAAATGAGACGCGTGTACTTTCTGTTGCCCACCCCACAGTGTGCGCGGGCAATTGTTGGCGAGCTGCTTGTACGGCGAATCGAATGGCGGCACATGCACGTCATCGCCAACGCGAATGTGCCGATCGAAGGCTTGCCGCAGGCATCGGTCGTCCAACGCAGTGACCTGCTCGCTTCGCTCGCGCGAGGCATGGCAATAGGCTGTGCGACCGGATTGGCGGTGGCGTTGATAGTCTTTGTCGTTCCGCCCGAAGACCTCCGGATCGCCAGCGGCATAGTGGCGATCCTCGCGTTTGCAGGCGCGGGATATGGTGCGTGGGTAGCAGCGATGATCGGCGTCGACATGCCAAATTCGCGGTTGAAGCGTTTCGAAGGAGGGATCCTCAGGGGCGAGCTTCTGATAATGATTGATGTTCCGAAGGAGCGCGTGGCGGAGATCGAGCAGATGATCAAACTCCACAATGCGCAGGCGCGCATCGGGGGAGCCGGCCCGGGCATGCCCGCAATTCCGTAACGCGCGCCAGCACGCAGACAAGCAGACAAGCGGACGCAATGCTGTTGCACAGAGCCAGAGTGAGGCACCGAGACACCCGCACGGGTCGGCACAGAGACAGGCAGAACAGGAGGGAGAGCGTAGGGCGCGGCACCCCTGCGAATGCTCGCGTCGTACGTGGTAGAGGGCGTTCGGCCGACTGAACTGGTCCGCAGTCGGCCGGTTCGCTATTCAATCTTTTCACGCACGTTGCCGATCGCCGCGCCTTCATGACGACCGGCAAATCGGCTGCGCGCCCGGTATCCGCCGTACATCGCCACGCATCGCCGCAGATGTCCGAAGGCTGTTCCGCCGTACGGCCGTACGGACATGATTCGTGCGGTAACGACACCGCACAGCTTCATTGCCGCCATGTGTGCTGCGATTGCCGGGCGCGCACCCTGGCATCGCTCGACGCTGCAGGGAAGGGCGCGGTGTCAGGCGATCAACTGGCCGCGAGAAGCTGCTTGTAGCGCGCCAGCACGCGCGGAACATAGAGACGCGTTTCCGGCAGCGACGGTACGCGATAGCCCGCGCGAATCACGGCATTCTCTCCGGCGTTGTACGCGGCCAGCGTGAGCTCTACGTCGTCCTTGAAGAGATCGAGAAGAAATCGCAGGTAGTGCGCGCCGGCCAGCACGTTGTCGCGTGGATTGAACATGTCGCCTTCCGAGAATCGCTTCGCGGTTTCCGGCATCAACTGCATGAGTCCAAGCGCGCCTTTATCAGAAACTGCCCTCGGGTTGTATCCCGACTCGACGTCGATCACTGCGCGCAGCAGTTCGGGTTTAACGCGAAATGAACGACTGGCTTCGTCGATCACATCTGCGTACAAGGGGAAATCGGCTCTGCCGGTTGACTTGCGGGACCGGCCGCTCGCACTTCGCTCGCCAGGCGGCTCCGCTGCCACGATCACCTTCAATCCTGGCTTGCCCGGCACGTTCGTGAGAACGACCGCTCCATTGCCATCGACCGTGCCGAATATCTGGGCGTATGCAAATTCCGGCAACACCACGCCGAGTATCTCGAAGGCGAGAATGATTGCGTTTCGCAAACTGGATAACGGGTGGCAATGCATCGTTGTTTTCTCCTGCAACTGAATTTTGGTCGCAGAAAAAACGGAACAACAATGGGTCACCTCCCTACACTTCGAGACGTGATTTGGACGCCGCAAAGCACAGTGCAAAAACTTAACATTTGAAACAAATGGTAAGAGACGGTAATCGGCGAAAACAAATCAGACGTGATGCAGGGCGCCTATATTCTTCTCATTCGGCGCAACTGTCATGGGGTAATTTGCACCCGGTGGCAACACTGAACGGGTTTGCCGCCATCCCTCTAGAAAGCGAATCCTCTGCGGAATGCAAAAGGGTTCGAATTTGAAACATTTTTGATGTCCGCCACGCTCCCGGCGATTCCCGAAAAGTGGAGATGCGCGCCGTTGCTCGCTCGCCGGGAAGTGGCGTGAACCTTGCAAATGGCACGCGCGTGAAAGGTGTGTGAGAAAGAAGTGTAAAGCAAATACTTAGGAATTCGAATGTAAGTGGTGAAAGCTTAACGGAAGGTGGCGGCATAGTCAACTCGTTAAGCAGATCACGACGACCGAGGGCGTTGGAACCGGGAGACAAGACGTGAATACCAAATGTCGCGTTGTAATCGCAGAGGATCACGATCTGCTGAGAAATGGCCTACGTTCGATGCTGTGCGCGCAAGGCGACTACGACGTTGTCGGCGAAGCGAGGGACGGCAAGGAAGCGTGCCAGCAGGCGATGACGCTCGCCCCGCATTTGATCCTGATGGATCTGTCGATGCGGGGGATGAACGGCATCGACGCCAGCGCGACGATCAAACGGCGATCGCCGGAGGTGCGGATCATTGCGCTCACCGTGCATCAGAGCGAGGAGTACGTGCGGGAGGCGCTGCGTGCCGGCGTTGACGGTTACGTGCTGAAGGACGTGTCGTTCGACGAGTTGCTGGTCGCGATGCGCTCGGTCATGCAGGGAAAGAAACATCTGAGCGCCGACGTGTACGGGTACATGGTCGAGTCGTTCGTGAGCGGTCGCGAAGCGCCCGCACCAAAGCATGCCTGGGACGTGCTGACGGCGCGCGAGCGCAGCGTGCTGAAGCTGATCGCGGAAGGGCGCACCAACCGGCAGGTAGGGCAATATCTGAACCTGAGTCCGAAGACGATCGAAAAGTATCGCGCGAGCATGATGCACAAACTTCACATCGTCAATCTGACCGAACTGGTTCTCGTTGCGATGAGCATGGGTTTGCTGACCTCGCTCGCGGCCAAGTGCGCCGAGCCGAACGTGGACGACGAGCACTTGCCGGAACGCTCCGAGCCCTCGGCGGGTTCGGGCCCTGGGGGCGCGCTGCCCGAATACAGGCTTGGCGAAACGGGTACGTAGTAGGGGCAACCGACGGGCAACCGACGGGCAACCGAGGGGCAACCGAGGGGCAACTGCGCGCGACGAAGACCGCGCTAGCGCATCCAGGTTGCGCAGACGCGGGTACCCGCCGCGGCGGAAGATTCGATAGAGAACGCGCCGCCGTGCATCTCGACACGGTGCTGCATGCCGACCAGGCCCAATCCGCTC
Source organism: Paraburkholderia silvatlantica (assembly GCF_003096715.1). GTDB lineage: Bacteria > Pseudomonadota > Gammaproteobacteria > Burkholderiales > Burkholderiaceae > Paraburkholderia > Paraburkholderia silvatlantica. The sequence goes on along the minus strand of NZ_QEOL01000040.1, from coordinate 47,239 downwards.
GAATAGGCATCTTCCGTGGCGAGAGGATGGCTCTCATAGCCATTGCCGTTGTCCTGAATCGTCATGAGCCAGCCAAGTGCGTCGCCCCGCAGGCTGAGGGAGATTCGCGTCGCCTCGGCATGCTTGACGGCATTGTTCAGCGCCTCCTGAGCGACTCTGAACATGTCCGCTTTCAGATGCTCAGGCAGTTCCTGATCCGCGACGTCGCAGTCGAATGAGACCGACAGTGCCGGTGTGCCGTGTTCGATGCGCCGGCACAGCGAACCCAAAGCCGCGGGCAACCCCAGCTTGTCCAGCATGAGCGGCCTCAGCTCACCGCATATCTGCCGCACGTCGCCGATCGTTTCGCGAACCCTGAACACGGTCGAATCCAGCAGGTCCGTCGCGTCGTCGATCTGCCCGCGGCGGATGCGCATCAGTGCGTCCTCCGTCATCAGCTTGATGAGAGTTAATGCCTGGCCGAGGCCATCGTGCAACTCGGCGGCAAGACGCTGGCGTTCTTTTTGCTGGCCCAGCATCAGATACATCTGGCACAACCGCTCGCTCGCGTCGAACAGTCCGGCCGGGGCGGCGGGACCGGGCTCGAAGCTCAGCGGCTCTTCGAACAGCGTCAGCAAGACGGCCGATCCCGGCTGTCTTGTGGGCAACAGTTGTTGATGCAGCGCGAGCCGCGTTGGATGACCTGTCCGGCTGCAGAGCACGGCACTGAACGAATGAAACTCGCGAGCCGCGCTCGCCGATAGTTCGTTTGCCAGTTCGGCGTGAAAGTCGTCGGGCGAGAGGTCGGCCAGGCCCTTGCCGGCAAGCTCGGCGCTCGAATAGCCGAGCAGCGCGGCGGCGCTGCGGTTTGCCGAGACGAAGGTGCCATCGGGCGTGAGAATCGCGAGCGCGGCTCCACGTGCATCGGTCACGACGCCGGCGTCGGGTTGGCTGGTGGCCGTACTACGAAGCTTACGCATGGCTTCGATCAGGTCGAGCAATCTTACCTGCGGTCCCCCTGGCTGGCTTTCATCCATTGGAGCTCCCCGATGCGTCGGTGTCGGTATAAGCAAATCGTAAGATTACCCGGATTGTAGGCCGTGATCGATTCAGCCCGCAACGGGGAATTTGTGGGGTCGTAGTGTGGGGACACCCCCACTGCTATGTGCGGGTTTTCCATCAAGCGGGCATACCCTACCGCCGTTTGGGGTCTCTCATCCAATGACGCTCATGGGCAAATTCACGACACTGAACTTGCGAGGGAGTGAGAGCGCCGCGGCCCGCGCGTCGCGAGAAGCGACCCTTCTCCTCATTTTAGGAGGCCGATATGAGCAGGACTGCGAAGTTATCGACAAGGGCATGCGTTCTGACGGGCATGGCGCTCGCGGCAACGGCGGTGTGGTGCGCCCCTGGCGGGGACAGCGAAGCCGTTGCCGATCCTCACATGCATCATCACATGATGGCGGGCATGACGACTCGCACGACGGCACAGTACACGCTGCCTCCGGTCGATCTCGTGCGCGATGACGGCAAGACCGTTTCGCTCGCCGGCGAGCTGAACGACGGCAGGCCCGTGATCCTGACGTTCATCTACACCACCTGCACGACGATCTGCCCGATGACCAGCCAGACGCTCGAAACCCTGCAAAGCGATCTGGGCGCCGAGCGCGACAAGGTCCACATCGTGTCGATCTCGATCGATCCTGAAGAGGACACCCCTGCGCGGCTCAGGGCCTACGCGGCCAGGTTCGATGCGGGCCCCGAGTGGCAGCACTATACCGGCACGGTCGAGGCGAGCGTTGCGACGCAGCGCGCGTTCAACGTCTATCGCGGCGACAAGATGAACCACACGCCGGTTGCATTCCTGCGCGCTGCGCCCGGCAAGCCCTGGCTTCGCATCGACGGCTTTGCTACACCGTCGGAACTGCTCGCCGCGTATCACGACGTGGTCGCTTCGAACTAGGCGCGCAGCGTCCAGCAAGGAGCGACGAAATTGGAAAAACGACATCGTGTGCTGATTGCCGAAGACCAGCATTTACTGCGCAGCGGCCTTTGCCGCATGGTTTGCGAACTGGACGACTACTGCATCGTCGGCGAGGCAAGCGGCGGGATCGAAGCCCATCGCCTCGCGAGGGAGACGCTGCCCGACCTGATCCTCATGGATCTGACGATGCCCGGCGGCAGCGGCTTCGAAGCAATCACGGCCATCAAGCGCGAGTGCCCGCGCATCCGGATCATCGTCCTGACCGTTCACTGGAGTGAAGACCATGTGCGGGAGGCGTTCGCCGCCGGCGCGGACGGCTACGTGGTCAAGGACGCATCGTTCGATCAACTGGTCCGGGAGATGCGCTTCGTCATGCAGGGCCATTCCACGGCCGGCGCCGGCCGGATCAGTGGCGGCACGCACGGATCGCAGGAGGACATCGCTTACCGCGCGCAACTCTGGAACGCGTTGACCGGCCGCGAACGCACCGTGTTGCGGCTGGTGGTCGAGGGGCGCACCAACCGCCAGGTTGGCGAGTGCCTGAGCCTCAGCCCCAAGACCATAGAAAAGCATCGCGCGAACCTGATGCGCAAGCTCGGCATCAGGAACCTGAACGGCCTCGTGCGCCTCGCGATCGACATGGGCGTGCTGACGCTGCCCGGCGACGAGCGTGTGTGAAATCCCTCCAGACAAGGGCAATGCAACTGGAGGGTCTTTACCCATGTCTTTGGACGGCACTCCCTACTTCTTGGCCGTATCGACCTGAACAAGAATGCATTCAACGGCTTTGGCGACGCTGAAGCGGTGAGTCGATACAGGGGAGGTGAGCCGTGCATAGCGAATCGACCTCTATCCAATGCGGCATGCGGGAGCCAGCGGCGCCACGGCATTGCGCGGGTCTTGCGGCATGCGCACGGCAAAGCGCACGGGCAGGCGCGCGTGCGAGCCGCGGCTTCACGCTGCTGGAACTGCTCGTCGTGATGGTCATCATTGGATTGCTGGCGGGACTCGTCGCCCCCCGGTATTTCGAACAGGTCGGCAAATCGAACGTCAAGATCGCGCGCGCGCAGATCGTGTCGCTCGGTCAGGCGCTCGATCAATACCGGCTGGACGTCGGCGTCTATCCAACGACCGAAGAGGGCCTGGATGCCCTCGTGGTCAAGCCGCAGAACGCGACCCGCTGGAGCGGCCCCTATTTGCAGAAGGCGGTGCCGGTGGATCCGTGGGATCGCCCGTATCAGTATCGCTCGCCGGGCGACCACGGCGACTACGACCTGTTTTCGCTAGGCAAGAACGGACGCGGTGACGGCACGGGCGAGAACGTCACGATCTCGTCGTGGTAGCGATGCGCGGCGGGACTGTCGCGCCGGTAATGGATTGTTGAAAGGAGAGGCGACGTGAAGTACGTGCTGCGTGTCTTCGATACGAACGGCTCGGTGCAGACGCTTCGCATCGACAGCGATTCGTCGACGGCAGCCACGGCGCTTGCGCGTTCTCGCGGCCTGCGCGTCGTGTCGGTTCGCGCCGACGGCGGCCGGCGGCGCCAGCGCGCGAACCGCCTGGGGATACCCGGTGCCCGCTTCAATGTCGAACTCTTTGCCCGCGAGCTTGCCGCACTGCTCGACGCGGGCGTGGGCGTCGTCGATGCATTGCGCACGCTTGGCGGCAATGAACGCCGGGAGGCGTCGGCGCAAGTGTATCGGGACCTCCTGCGACAGCTCGAAGAGGGCCAATCGCTGTCCGCGGCGCTCGAGCACGCAAGTCATATCTTCCCGCTCGTCCTGGTCGCGTGCGTGAAGGCGAGCGAGCAGACCGGCGGTCTCGCCGATAGCCTCACACGTTACTCGCGCAACAGCGCGACGCTCCATGAGCTACGCGCGCGCGTGGTGTCGGCGGCGATCTATCCGACGGTCCTGCTGTTCGTCGGCGCGGCGGTCGTGCTGTTCCTGCTCGGTTTCGTGGTGCCGCGCTTCGCGAGCCTGCTTGAACACAGCGGACGCGAGCTGCCGTTGCTGTCGCGCATGCTGATGGCCTGGGGCGGCATGGTGCACGCGCACGGGTCCGGGCTGTCTGTGGGCGTTGCCGCGCTGGCGGTGGCGACAGGCTTCGCCTTGCGCCGCCCGTTCGTGCGCAACTGGATCGCCGACCGCATGTTGGCGCTGCCGGGCATCGGGCAACACTTTCGCGTATTTCGCCAGTCGCAGTTCTATCGCACGACTGCCATGCTGGTTGACGGCGGCATTCCCGCCGTGAAGGCCTTCGACCTTGCACAAGGTCTGGTGGGACGCGCGGACCAGGCTGCGCTCGCCAGCGCGCTGCAGCGCGTGCGCAACGGCGCGAAGGTCTCGGATGCGTTTCAGGAGGCCGGGCTCGCGAACGCGATCGCGTACCGCCTGCTGACGGTCGCGGAGAAGACGGGCGGCCTCGGCCCCGTGCTCGACCGCATTGCAGCGTTCCAGGAAGCCCAGGTGTCGCGCACGATCGATCTGATTTCGCGACTGATCGAACCGGCGATGATGATCTTCATTGGCGTGGTGATCGGCGGCATCGTCGTGCTGATGTACATGCCGATCTTCGAGATCGCGTCGAGTATTCAGTAGATAGTCGGCAGTCCGTATTGGGGAAGCGCGTGGATACCGTCATCGCCTTGCAGGAAGGCCCACAAGCCGAAGCGCGCGCCGATCTGCGCGACGCGCTGAGAGCGCTCGGCGAGCGGCATGGTTCCGGCATCCGCGCGCTCGAGGAGCTGATGACGCAGACCTCGCTCAGCGCGGACGAGCTGCGCGTGCAGCTGGCAGCGCAATTCCGCATGAAGTCGATCGGTATGCGCGAGCTGAATCAGCTCGAACCGGATTTCGAAGTCGTTTCGTTCGTCGATGCGGCGACGCGCCTCTGCGTGTGCTTCCGCGATCCGCACGATGGCCGCGGTCACGGGCTGCTGTTCGTGATCGTCGATCCGCTCGATGCCCGCACGCGCGGCTGGGTCGAGCACCGGATGCGCTCGCAGCCGGGCGTCCCGTACAGCTGGGCGCTCGCCAGCGCAGGAGACGTCAATGCGTATCTGACCGTGCGCGAAAAGGACGTTCGCGCGATGGACACCCTCGCGTTCGACGATCCGATCCAGAACACGGTCGATCCAGCCTCGCTGGCGTTGACGCTGCAGGGCATCAGCAGCGACGACAGTCCGGTCGTCAGGCTGCTCAATTCGACGATCTACGACGCGCTCAAGATGATGGCGAGCGACATTCACCTCGAATGCCGCGCGAACGGGCTGATGATCAAGTGCCGGGTGGACGGTGTGCTCACCGTGGTCGGCCGCGCGGAGGGCCGTGACGTCGCGGACCAGGTGCTTTCGCGCGTGAAGGTGATCTCCGAACTCGATATCGCGGAGCGGCGCGTGCCCCAGGACGGCCGTTTCAAGGCGCAGTACGCGGGGCGTGAAATCGACTTTCGCGTGTCGATCATGCCGAACCAGTTTGGCGAGGATGCGGTGCTGCGCATTCTGGACCGCTACCAGCTTTCGCAATCCGCAGGCGGTCTGACGCTCGAGGCGCTCGGTTTTCAGGGGGGCGACACGCGCTTCATGCGCACGATCGCGTCGATGCCGTACGGGATGTTGCTCGTCACCGGGCCGACCGGCAGCGGCAAGACCACGACGCTCTACGCGATTCTCACGGAAATCAACAACGGCCTCGAGAAGATCGTGACGATCGAGGACCCGGTCGAATACCAGCTCGGCGAGATCCTGCAGATCCCCGTCAACGAAGCCAAGGGACTCACGTTCGCACGCGGGCTGCGCTCGATTCTCCGGCACGACCCGGACAAGATCATGGTCGGCGAAATCCGCGATCCGGAAACGGCGCAGATCGCCGTGCAGGCCGCGCTGACCGGGCACCAGGTGTTCACGACCGTTCACGCGAACAATGTGTTCGACGTGATCGGCCGCTTCACCAACATGGAGGTCGATCCGTACTCCTTCGTTTCCGCCCTCAATGGCGTGATCGCGCAGCGCCTGCTGCGGCAGTGCTGTCCGGACTGCGTGACCGAAGACACGGTTGACAAGGAGACGCTTGTCCGCTCTGGCATCGACCCGGACGCAGCGGGCAGCTACCTGTTTCGCCGCGGCGCAGGCTGTGCCGCATGCCGTGGCAGCGGGTATCGCGGACGGCGTGCGATCGCCGAGGCGCTGCGCATGAACGACGAACTCAGGCAACTGTTATCGGAGCGCGCGCCGCTTGGACACATCAAGGCCGCGGCGATGCGCTATGGCATGCAGACGCTGCGCGTCGCCGCGATCGAGATCGTGAAGCGCGGCGAAACGACACTCGAGGAGATCAACCGTGTCACGATGGTTGAATAGTCCGGTTGCGATCGGAATCGGCACACGCGAGATCGTCGTCGGGGTCCGCGCGCCCGGACTGTGGCACCCGCGCAAACACCTGCCGCCCGCGGAGCCCGCCAGCTTCACGATTCCGGATGACGGGTACGGTACCGAGTCGGGACTGCTCGATGCGCTGCGCGCGGCGCTCGTCGCCCCGCCCGCCGCCGATGCGGCCGATGCTGTTGACGCGGTTGATGCCGCGGATGCAGCCGAGAGCGCGCCGCGTCAGGCGAAATCGCCGACGCGCAACGCACACGTGGTGCTGGACGACTTCTGGGGCAACCACGCGATATTGCGCGGCGACTTCCGCACGCTGAGCGCGCGCGAACTCGAAGAAGTCGCGCTAGCCCATTTCACCGACACCTATGGCATTGACGGCGCATCGCTGCTGGTGCGCTTTTGCGTGCAGCAAGGCGGCCGTGCACTGTTTGCGAGCGCGATGTCCCGCGCGCTTCATGACGGCATTCATGAAGTGGGCGCTGCCGGAAATGTGCGGATTTCCCGCATGAAACTCGGTCTTCCGGAAATGCTCAACTGCACCGATGTCGTGGCGGGCGGCGATGCGCTGCTGATCTTCGTCTCCGAAGAGTTGATGCAGGCCGTGATGATCGAGCGGCGCGGCTGGGCCGCCTACGATGCGCAGCGCCTCTTTCCCGGCGATGCGGGCAACGCGTCGAGGCTTGCCGAACTGGCCGAGCAACTGTTCGAACGCTCGGCCACGCGAGCGGGCTTCAGGCGGGAAGACTGCACCGTCTATCTGTTCGGGAACGACACCGACCCGGCGCCATTCGAAGCGCGTTTTGCGGCTGCGATCCGGCCCGCGCAGCCCGCGTCGGACAGCACGCCCGCACGCCGGCTGATGGAGCACGCGCAATGATCCAGATCCTCGACATCGACTTCGCCAGGCGGCGCGTGCGCATCGGGACGAGCGGCTCGATCCTGCTGTGCGTCGCCGTTGTGCTGCTGCTCGCGTGCGGTGCGCGTCTTTGGCATGCCTACGCCGAGAACGATCGCGTGCAGGCGGATCTCGACGCCGTGCGGCATCGGACGTTCGCGCAACAGCACGCGGTGAAGCCGCCGCCGACCCCGGCCGCGAAGCTCGCGGAGAAGCAGAGCCTGTCGGTACTGCGCGAACTGACCGTGCCGTGGCAGGACCTTTTTTCGATCGTCGAAGATTATCCGGACCATGATGTCGCGCTGATCGGCATCGATCAGAACCCTGCACAGAGCCAGATTCGCATCACGGCGGAAGCGAAGAATTTCGACGCGATGATCGCGTACCTGAAGTATCTGCAAACGAGCGTGCTGCTGCGCGAAGCGGTGCTCAACGATCATCTGGTCGAGACCAATGTGCCGGGCAAGCCGGTTCGTTTCCAGATCACCGCCGTCTGGAGGAAGTCATGAACGCGGAGCGACTGAGGGACATGCTGCTGACACTGCGCTTCGAGTTGCGGCGCTCGTACGGCCTGCCTGGACTCGTCGGCATGCTGATGATTGGTGCAGCGGCCCTCATGTGCGCCGAAATCGCCAGCGTGGATGCCGATACGAAGGACATGCAGGATTCTGGCCGGCTCACGCGGGCAGCCAAGGCGCACCGCCCAGGCGACACGCACAGCGCCGGGACGGACGCGGTGGCGCTCGACGCCTTGCCGGATCTGTTCCCGCGCTTTTCGCAAAGCGCGGACGATATCGCGTCGATATTCGAGCAGGCGCGTGGCAGCAATCTGACGCTCGGGTCCGCCGAGTACCAGGTCAACACGGATGCGGGCGCGCGTTTCACGCGCTATCAGGTGATGTTGCCGGTCAAGGATCAGTACAGCGCTATCCGGCATTTTCTTGCGCTCGTGCTCAACAACGTGCCGAATGCTGCGCTACGCGAAATCCATGTCGAGCGTCCCGCAGTGGACGGCAATATGCTCGACGCGCGGGTGCGCTTCGAGTTGATTTACCGGAGCGCGCAGCCATGAAATCCGCTCTGCCCATGCGTGTGCTGCTGGTGATTTGCGCAATCGCGGCTGCGGGGGCAGGGTATCGCGTGCTGGTCGCGGCGCGCCAGATGCCGGCGCAAGTCGTCGTGTCCGACAGCCAGCATCGCAACGACATACACATACGGCCGGATGCCAGGCATCGCAAGCACCCCTCGGAGGCAGCCGGGAAGGCTGCGGCATCCGCTGCGCCGGACGCGCTCGCCAGCGATGCGGCAGCGGCGGCCCACGCGAAGCTCCTCTCGCTGCGCGCGCCGCTTTCCCTCGAATCGAACCACGATCCATTCACGGTCTCTTCGTGGCTTCCGCCGCCGCCTCCCGTCGAAGTGCCCGCCGCGCCGGTGCGGCCCGCTCCCCCCACCGCACCCCCCGTGCCTTTCATGTATGTGGGGCAACTCGATGCAAAAGCAGCGAAGCCGCAAATCTTTCTCAGCAATGGAGATCAGTTGTTGATCGTGTCGCCGGGCGACGTGATCGACAACCAGTACCGCATCGAGTCGGTGTCGGAGTCGGACGTCGTGCTGACCTATTTGCCGCTGCACGAAAGGCAGGTGGTCGCTATTCCACGAGAGGACAAGTAAATGAACTCCTCATGCACACGGGGTGCGAGCCGCAATGGGGACAGCGGCCCGTCAACACGCCTCTCGCCAGTCGTTGGGTTTCCTGTCGGGTTCCCAGGCGCGATGCGGGCCGCGAGAATGCGAGCGCTTGCGATTGCCGTGTCCATGCTCGCCTTTGGCGGCTGCATGCACGTGCCGAACATTCATGACGATCCGACCGACGCCCAGGCGAAAGTCGATTATCAGAACCAGCGCAACGCTCAGGTCAACACGCTGCTCGATCAGGCCGACCAGTTCCGCAAGAACTACCAGTTCGACGACGCGATCCGCAACCTCTTCCAGGCGTATGCCATCGACCCGACCAATGAGCGCATCCGCAAGATCGGCATGCAGATCGATCAGGACCGCAAGGATCTGGCCATCCTGCAGGAGGCCGAGCGCATGATGAAGCGCGGCGCCTACGCGCAGGCGGCTGAACGGGTGCACCGCGTGCTGGTGGCGAACCCGACCAATACCCTCGCGCAGCAAATGCAGACGGAACTCAACGCGAAGCTCAGCCAGCAACGCGCGGATCGCGACGACCAGCTTGCCGCGTCGTCGATCATGAAGAAGCCGGTGACGCTGCAGTTTCGCGAAGCGAACGTGCGCATGGTGTTCGAAGCGCTATCCCGCACCACGGGGCTGAACGTGATCTTCGACCGCGACGTCCGCGCCGATCTGAAGACGACGATCTTCGTGACGAACGCCTCGGTACAGGACACGGTGGACATGATCCTGATGCAGAACCAGCTCGACAAGAAGCAACTCAACGCGAATACGCTTTTCATTTATCCCGCCACGCCCGCCAAGCAACTCGAGTATCAGGAACTCAAGGTGCGCACGTTCCAGTTGTCGAACGTCGAGGCCAAGCAGATCCAGCAGTTGCTCAAGAGCATTCTCAAGATCAAGGAGGTCGTGATCGACGAGCGTGCCAATACCGTGACGGTTCGCGGCACGCCGGACACGATCAAGGTCGCCGAGGAGATGGTCGCCGCGCAGGATCTGCCGGACCCCGAGGTGATGATGGAAGTCGAGGTGCTGGAAGTCTCGCACGAGCGGCTCACGGATCTTGGCATCGACTGGCCGAACTCGTTCACGATGTCCACCCCGAGCACCGCGACGACGTGGGGCATCCTGCATCATCTGACGATCAATGAGCTGAATGTCAGCAGCCTCTCCGCCACGGCGAACTTCAAGCTCACCGACACCGATGCGGATCTGCTTGCGAGCCCGCGCATCAGGACGCGCAACAATGAGAAGGCCCGCATCATGATTGGCGACAAGGTGCCGGTGATTTCGAGTTCGAGCACGCCGAGCACGAGCGGCCCGTCTTATACGCAGATGATTCAGTACCTCGATGTCGGCATCAAGCTCGAAGTGCAGCCAAAGGTCTATCGCGACGGCGACGTCGGCATCCAGTTGAATCTCGAAGTCAGCAACATCACGAACACGATTTCGAGCAGCAATTCGAATGGCCTGAATTCGCTCGCCTATCAGATCGGCACGCGCAGCGCATCGACGAGTCTGCGCCTGCGCGATGGCGAAACCCAGATTCTGGGCGGCCTCATTTCGGATGAAGACCGCAGGAACGCCAACAAGGTGCCCGGTCTTGGCCAGTTGCCGGTACTGGGCAGGCTGTTCTCCAACCACCAGGGCGACCACGTCAAGACCGAGATCGTGTTGCAGATCACCCCGCACATCGTCCGGCCGATGGTTGCCCCCGATGCGGACACGCAGGAACTGTGGTCGGGCACCGACGTCAATGTGCACGCCGATCAGCTTCGGCTGGATCCGGTCGTGGCGAACGCGGCAACGCCCGTGGAACCGGCGGGGAAGCCGATGCCCGGCATGGTCGGCGGCGGCTCGGTTGGCGGCGCGTCGTCGCGAGGGGGCGCCGAGGCGTATCCCGCACTACCGTCGCCTGCGAACGGCGCGTTCGGGCAAATGGCGCCCGCGCCGCGCACGACGCCCCCGCCTGAACCGTACGGTGGACGCTTCTCGCGAACGCCTGCGCCGCAAACGGCGCCTGCCGGGCAGTCTGCCCAGAGCGCAGCGCCGGCGCCGTCCGCGCCGGCGGCAGCGGATCAGGCGGCCGCCGAACCCGAGGCCCCCGCGGCCGCGCCGCCGCCGCCACCGCCGCAGCCCGCAGCGCCCCCGTCGCCGCCACCGATGCTGCAGATGCCGCCTGGCACCATGCCGAGCGATAACCCTCTGCGCCCGGTCGAGGGCGGGTACTGAACCGTGGCTACCGGAATGCGCGCGATGCGCTTGCGCGGCAAGCGCCCGCTCGATCAGCTCGATCAGCGCGGATTTACGCTGATCGAGCTGGTGATCACGCTCGCGCTCGTGGGCATTCTCGCGCTGGCGATCATGCCGTTTTCGGAACTGTTGGCGCAGCGTCAAAAGGAGCAGCAGCTCAGCGAGGCACTGCGCGAGATCCGTACCGCGCTCGACGCCTACAAGGAGGCGAGCGATACCGGCCTGATCGACAAGGACGCGGAAGCGTCTGGCTATCCGCCGACGCTGACCGTGCTCGTGACCGGCGTGAAGAACGCCCGCGATCCGAAAGGCGGCCTGCTGATGTTCCTGCGTCACGTGCCGCGCGATCCCTTCTTTACCGGCGACCCGGACACGCTTGCCGAGGACACGTGGAACGTGCGGTCTTATGGGGTGCCGCCGGATCAGGCGGCGGGCGGCGACCCAGCGATGATGAACGAACAGGCTGGCAAGGATGTGTTCGACGTGGCGTCGAAATCCGATCGCGTCGGCATTAACGGTATTCCGTACAAACAATGGTGACGGCGCATCATGAAACCCGCTCACACGCACAAGACCCGCGGCTTCACGCTGATCGAACTCGTTGTCGTGATGGCCATCATCGGCCTGCTGCTGACGATAGCGGTGCCGCGCTATATGCACAGCATCGAAGTCGGCAAGGAGCAGGTCCGGCGGCAGAACGTGGCGGTCATGCGCAATGCGATCGATCAGTTCTACGGGGACAACGGGCAGTATCCCGAGACGCTCGACGAACTGGTGGCGAAGCATTACTTGCGCGCCGTTCCCGTCGATCCAGTCAATGGCGATGACAAGTGGGCGGTGATCGCGTCGCCGGACGAAACCAAACCGGGCGTCTATGACGTGGCGCCGGCCAGCAGTCCGCAGGGGGCGCCGCCGCGCGCGGAAGGGAGCGCGAAATGAACCCCGCCCGGCCTGCGAAAGCGCGGGCCAGGCGGCGCTTGCGGCCGCGTACCGCACGTGAGGGCGGGCTGGTGCTGCTAGCGCTTTTGATCGCGTTGATGCTGATGTCGATCGCATTGGCGGGCGCGCTCGACGTGTGGTCGCTGCAACGCCGCCGAGAGGAGGAAAAGCAATTGCTGTTCGCTGGCAACCAGTACCGGTTGGCCATTCTGCGGTACTACCGCGTCGGCCGGGCTTACCCCGCAACGGTCGATGAACTGCTCGACGACACACGCTTTCCCAAGCCTTTGCATCATCTGCGTTTTGCCTATCCGGATCCGCTCACCGGCAAGAACGACTGGGTGCCGATGTTGCAGGGCGACCGTTTCTACGGTGTCTTCAGCAGATCGACGGAGACCACGATCAAACGCACGGGATTTCCCCGGCAATACGAGGACTTCGAGGGCGCCGAGACCTATGACGGGTGGAAGTTTCTTTTTCTGGCGCCGGGCCTGCGAACCACGCAAAGCAACGCCGGAGGCCTTGCCGCGCCTGGCAAATCAACCAGCTTTCCTGCGCTGTCTGGCTTCGATGGCGGGTTCCTGCCGGGGCAGCGGATGCCCGGGTCGCGGTAACGCGTGACGCGCGTTCAGTCGAAGAACCGAGGGTTCACCCTGGTGCCCCGCAAATCATCTGTGAGAGTCCGGAGTACCTGACCAGCGGACCCTCCCAAACGTGCCTTAGAAATCGAACCCAGGACCACCCGCGCCCGGGCCACCCGGCACTGCAGCGGGCGCTGCATCCTTGGGCGCTTCATGCACGGTGGCGTCCGTCGTCAGCAGCAGGCTGGCCACGGATGCCGCGTTTTGCAGCGCAGTACGCGTGACCTTGGTCGGATCGACGACACCTGTTTCGACGAGATCGCCGTACTGACCCGTGGCGGCGTTGTAGCCATAGTTGCCCGAACCCTCGGCAACCTTGGCGACGATCACGCTCGCTTCCTCGCCCGCATTCGCGACGATCTGGCGCAACGGTTCTTCGAGCGCACGGCGCACGATGTTGATGCCGGCATCCTGATCGGCGTTCGCGCCCTTCAGTTCGGCGATCGCCTGCCTGACGCGGATCAGCGCCACGCCGCCGCCCGGCACGATGCCTTCTTCGACAGCCGCGCGCGTCGCGTGCAGCGCATCGTCGACGCGATCCTTCTTCTCTTTCACTTCGATCTCGGTCGCACCGCCCACCTTGATGACGGCCACGCCGCCCGCGAGCTTCGCCACGCGTTCCTGCAGCTTCTCGCGATCGTAGTCCGACGTTGCCTCGGCGATCTGCGCGCGAATCTGCTTCACACGCGCCTCGATGTTGACCTTCTCGCCCGCGCCGTCGATGACCGTGGTGTTCTCCTTGCCGACCTCGATGCGCTTGGCCTGGCCGAGTTCCGCGAGCGTCGCCTTTTCGAGCGTCAGGCCGGTCTCCTCGGCGATCACCTGGCCGCCCGTCAGAATCGCGATGTCTTCGAGCAATGCCTTGCGACGGTCGCCAAAACCCGGTGCCTTCACGGCCACTGTCTTCAGGATGCCGCGAATGTTGTTCACGACCAGCGTCGCGAGCGCTTCGCCTTCCACGTCTTCCGCGATGATCAATAGCGGCCGGCCGGACTTCGCAACCTGTTCGAGCACGGGCAGCAGATCGCGGATGTTTGAGACCTTCTTGTCGTGCAGCAGGATGAACGGCTCTTCGAGCACGGCGAGCTGGCGGTCCTGATTGTTGATGAAGTACGGCGAAAGATAGCCGCGGTCGAATTGCAGACCTTCGACCACGTCGAGTTCATCGGCCAGCGACTTGCCGTCTTCGACGGTGATCACACCTTCCTTGCCGACGCGGTCGATCGCTTCCGCAATGCGCTGACCGATCGATTCTTCACCGTTGGCCGAGATGGTCGCAACCTGTGCAATCTCTTTGCTGGTGGTGGTCGGCTTGCTGATCTTTTTCAGTTCTTCGACGGCGGCGATCACTGCCTTGTCGATGCCACGCTTCAGATCGAGCGGATTGAGTCCTGCCGCCACGTACTTTTGCCCTTCGCGAACAATGGCCTGCGCGAGCACCGTGGCTGTAGTCGTGCCGTCACCCGCGGCATCGCTGGTTTTAGACGCGACTTCCTTCACGAGTTGCGCGCCGATGTTCTGCAACTTGTCCGCGAGTTCGATTTCTTTCGCGACCGACACACCGTCCTTCGTGACGATGGGACTGCCGAAACTCCGTTCGAGCACGACGTTGCGGCCTTTCGGGCCGAGCGTGACCTTCACCGCATTGGCGAGCAGGTTGACGCCTTCCACCAGTTTCGAGCGCGCGTGATCGCTGAAAGCGACTTCTTTGGCTGCCATGATTGCATTCTCCTCAGGATTGAACGACCGCGACGATATCTTCTTCGCGCAGCACGAGCAGTTCGTTGCCGTCGACCTTCACCGACTGGCCCGCATATTTGCCGAACAGCACGCGCTCACCGACCTTCAGGTCGAGTTCGATACGCTTGCCGTCGTCACCGCGACGGCCCGGACCGACGGCGACGATTTCGCCCTGATCTGGCTTTTCGGCGGCGCTATCGGGAATCACGATGCCCGATGCAGTACGGGTTTCCTGATCGAGACGCTTCACGATCACGCGATCATGTAACGGACGCAAACTCATCTGTTTCTTCCTTCAAGGCATATGGAAATGGGAATCTCGCTGGCACTCTCATGCGGCGAGTGCTGACTGAGAGCCGAGTATAAAAAGCGCCCTGTGCACGCTCCAATAATTGTTTTGCAGAAACTTAACCGGCCGCGCGAGATTAGCAATGCACGCAGCGGCCTAAAGACAGCAAGGTGCGCTACACGATCTGGCGCATATCGTTATCGGCTTTTGTTGGTTGCAGCGGCGTACTGGCGGCGCTTAGTCTGGAGGGCTGTGAACCTGTCCGGAGACTGTCGATGAGTACGATTCCCGCCACCCCTCACGACGCCGCCAGCGGCGCCGACGACGCGGAACTCGACGCGCGCTTTGCGGCCGTATTCGAGCGGATTGCTGCCGGTAGTATCGAGCGCGAGCAGAATCGGGAACTCGCCTACGATGCCGTGCGCTGGCTGAAGGAAACCGGATTTACTGCGTTGCGCGTGCCGAAGCGTTACGGCGGCAGCGGCGTGAGCCTGCCGCAGTTCTTTCGTCTGTTGACGCGCCTGGGTGAGGCCGATTCGAATCTGCCGCAGATCTTGCGGCTGAATTCGGGCTTTATCGAAAGCCGGCTCGAAAGCGACGACGAAGCATTGCGCGAGCGCTGGCTGCCGAAGATCGCCGCGGGCGAAACTGTCGGTGCGGCGATCTCCGAGCGTACGGGCAGCACGCACAACACCGTCACGCTGGTGGCCGACACAGGCGGCAACGGCTGGTGGCTGAACGGCGAGAAGTACTACAGCACGGGCACGCTCTACGCGGACTGGATCGACGTAGCCGCACACGACGGCACCGACGACGTACGCGTGATGGTGCGCGCGGACGCACCGGGTGTCGCGCGCATCGACGACTGGGACGGCTTTGGCCAGCGTCTGACGGCGAGCGGTACGACGCGCTTCCAGTCGGTGCATGTGCAAGACGATCAACTGCTGGTGCGCTACAAGGCGTCGGAGCCGCGCCGCAATACTTCATTGACGGCGTTCTATCAGACTGTCCATCTCGCGACGCTGACAGGCATTGCGCGCGCCGTGCTGCGTGACGGCGTGGCCTTTGCGCAGGCGCACACACGCACGTTCGGCGTGCCTGGCCGTTCCAGTCCGCGTGACAATCCGCTTGTGCATCGTGTAGTCGGGCGTCTCGCGAGTCTCGCGTATTCGGCGGAGAGCATTACCGCATCGGTGGCACGTTCGCTGGAAAACGCGTATCAGGCGCGACTCGCAGGACGCGCGACGAAGGAAACCTATATCGCGCTCGATATCGAAGCGTACCAGGCACAACAGATCGTGATCGAGCAGGTGCTGGAGGCGGCAACGCTGGTGTTCGAAGTGGGCGGCGCGTCAGCAACCAGCGAGACGCGAAGATTGGACCGTCACTGGCGCAATGCGCGCGTGCTGGCTTCGCACAATCCTGCGATCCAGCGTGAAGCGGCCGTGGGCAACTATCACCTGAACGGCACGCCGTCCAATGAACGCTTCAGTCTCGCGCATTCGCGCAGTGAACTGGAGCGCGTGGCAACTGATAGCGCGGTTGCCGTCAACGGATAACGGCGGATTGAACCGTGAGAAGGCGCATCTCGTCGAGATGCGCCTTGCCGCAGAGATGACGGCAATCAGAACGTGAACTGTCCTTCGGCAGCAAACGCAGCCAGCGGATTACGCGGACTCGGCGATTCGCGCTTCTGCAACCCTTCAGGCAGGGACGACTTGTCGCCCGCACGGCCAATGGCGATAGCGGCTTCGACGGCGTAATCATCGGGGATGGCCAGTTCCGCGCGGATGCGCTCGCGTTCGATACCGGCAAGGCCGTGCGCTTTCCAGCCGGACAAGCTCGCCTGCAGCGCGAAATAGCCCCATGCCGCGCCCGTATCGAACGAATGCGTGGCCAGTGCGACCGGGTCGGTTGCACCCGGCGGCGTGAACGAGCGCTTGGACAGCACGATCAGAATCGCGGCTGCATGTTGCGCCCAACCGCGATTGAATTCGTTCAGAAAGCCCAGAAAGCGGTCCCAGTGTGCCGTGCCGCGACGCGCATAGACAAAGCGCCACGGCTGCGAGTTGTACGAAGAGGGCGCCCAGCGCGCTGCTTCGAGGAAGGTCAGCAGCGAGGTTTCCGGAATCTCGTCCGGCGCGAAAGCGCGCGGAGACCAGCGCTCCAGAAATTGCCGGTCGATGGGATGTTCGGCTGTGCGTGAATTCGATGTGGTCATGGTCGTGAGCATGAAGGGTAGTCCGACCCACGACGTTAAGTGGCGACAGGCACGAATCCAAACAATGTTTGCGCATATCGTAAGCAGTGTCGCGCATATTTGCGCAGCTGGGCCACACAGCTTCGAACGGCCAGCTTATACATCGTCCGCACACTGCAAAGCAATGCACAAATGCTTGTTTGTGCATTGCCAATTTACTGACTAGGTTCAATTGATATTGCCGTGAGCAGGAGGGCGCGTCATGTCGATGAGCCTCGCATCGTTTTACCGTCTGGCCGTGCTTCATCCGTTCGAATTCGTGCGTCGGCGCGTGCAGGCGCGGCCCGTGCCGTCTGTACCGGAGCATACGTGCAAGGAAGATCCGGAGGAGCGCCTCGAACGCATCGCCCGCTACGCGCGCGCCGGCTATTTCAACATCACAGTCACATCGGATTCGTGTCAGATCATCGGCGAAATAGCGCCGGACTGAATTCGTTCACGCACAGGCATGGAGCGGAAGCAATGAGCGATGTCGTCATTGAACGCGTACAGATCGGCAGAGTTCAAGCGTGTGACCGATGAACGGGTTGCAGGCTTCTCGAAGCCGTCCGAATAAGGTGAACGGGTGAGGCGCTGCGCCTTCACGGCCGCAACGCCTCGACCGCCTCCTGACGTGACGCCGCGTCGACGCGGCGGTTTCTCGACAGGCGCGGATTGAAGGTGGCGTGCAGCGCATCGCTCAACAGGTTGAGCGCGAGAACCGTTAGCGCGATCGCGGAACCGGGCACCGCGATCATGTACCACGCGGTGCGCAGTGCTTCGCGTCCCGTACCGACCATCGAACCCCAGCTCACCACGTTCGGATCGCCAAGCCCGAGAAACGAGAGCGCCGCTTCCGACAGGATCGCATTCGCAACGAGCAGCGCGGTGGAAACGAGGATCGGCGTGAGCGCGTTGGGCAGGATCTCGATGAAGATCAGATGCGCATCGCTTGCGCCGAGCGCCACGCTGGCGCTAACGAACTCGCGCTCGCGCAACACGATGAACTCGCCGCGCGTGAGCCGCGCAATGCTCGGCCACGCGGTAATGCCGAGCGCGAACACGATGGTCGACAGCGAAGGTGTGAGGATCGCGACGAGAATGATGGCGAGCAGAAACGGCGGCACAGTCTGAAAGAACTCGGTGATCGCCATCAGCGCCTGATCGATGAGGCCGCCGAAATAACCCGCCACGCCGCCGATCAGCACGCCCAGCACGAGCGCGATCAGCGCAACGGTGATTCCCACATACAACGAGACGCGCGCGCCATGGAACAGCCCGGCGAGCAGGTCGCGGCCCATCAGGTCGGTGCCGAGCGGATAGGCATGATCGGCGCCGGGCCATTGATACGGCGCGGCGACCATGTCGAGCGGATCGCCGGGAAAGAGCCAGTTAGCGGATAGCGCGGCAAACAGCGCGAGTGCGAGCAGGATTACGCCAGCCAGCGCGGACGGCTGGCGCAGGAAGTGGAGCAGTTTCATCGACGCGACCTCGTGCGCGGATCGATCAGCCCGTAGAGCAGATCGACGACCAGATTGAGCAACACCACCAGAAACGCAGAGAGCAGCAGCACGCCAACCAGCAGATTGACGTCGCGGCTCTTGATGGCCTCGAACGACAACTGCCCGAGCCCAGGCCAGCCGAACACCGTCTCGACCACCACCGACCCGCCGATCAGCGCGCTGCCCTGCAGGCCGAGCATTGTCAGCACGGGCAGCACGGCGTGACGCAGCGCGTGATGCGTCGTCACGTACCACGGCCGTCCGCCTTTTGCGCGCGCGGTGCGGATGAAGTCTTCCTGCAAGGTCTCGATCATCGAGGCCCGCGTGAGGCGCGCAAAGATGGCCACGTAGTACAGCACGAGCGTCGCCGCGGGCAGCACGAGATGGCGCAGATGATCGAGCAGCAGCGCGAAGCCGTGATGCGCGACGTTGGTATCGGCCACGCCGCCGATCGGCAGCCATTCGAGATGCACGCCGAACACCACGATCAGCATCAGCGCGGTCCAGAACATCGGTGCCGAATAGCCGAGCGTCGCCATCGTGGACACGAGCGTATCGACGAACCCATGCGGACGGCGTGCGGCCAGCACGCCAAGCAGCAGCCCAAGGCTCACGGAAACCAGCAGGGCCGTGCCGATCAGCGCGAGCGTGGCGGGCAGGCGGCCGAAGATCAGCGTCGCCACGGGTTCGCCGAAGCGGAACGAGAAGCCCAGATCGAGCCGCAGCGCATGTTCGACATAGTGCAGCAGCTGCCACGCCATGCCCTGATTCAGGCCATAGGCTTCGCGCAGCTGCGCCACGTATTGCGGCGACACGTTGCCGCTCTCGCTGGCGATGACGTCGACGAGATCGCCGGGCATCAGCTTGAGCAGCGCGAAGTTGAGCACCGTGGTGCCGAACAGGACCAGCACGAGCTGAATCAGCCTGCGCCCTATCTTGCGCGAAGCTGGCGTGGAAGTGAGCTGCATGATGCTCAAGCCTTGTCGAACCAGACGCGCGCGAAGTTGGCGCGCGAATGGCTGGCCGTATCCGTGACGTTGCGCAGGTTCTTCGCCCACACGCCGAACCAGCGGAACTCGAACAGATTGATCAGCGACAGGTCGCGCTGCGCGATCTTCTGCAACTGCACGTACAGATCGCGCCGTTTGGCGGGATCGGTTTCCGTCTGCGCGGCTTCGATCACGCGGTCCATTTCGGGGCTCGCGTAGCCCGACGCATTGAACCACGGCGTGCCGTTGGACGCCGCCTTCGACCAGTAATGCTGCTCGATGCCGATCTGCGGATCGAGGCCGTCAGTGCCCCAGCTGCTGATCAGCTGGAAGTTGTAGTCGGTGAAGACGTTCTTGATCCAGGTCGGCAGATCCTGACCGCGCAGATTGACGTCGATGCCGACCCGCCGCAGCGACTGACGCACGAATTCGCCCGTGCGGCGATAGTCGTCGCCATACGGGATGAAATCGTGATCGAGCTTGAAGCGCCAGCCATCCGCTTTCTTCGGGAAACCGGCCTTGTCGAGCAGTTCTTCCGCGCGCTTCGGATCGTACGGATATTGCTGCGTAGCGGGCGTATAGAACGCCTTCACCAGCGACGACTCCGGCCCCGTCGCGGGTACCGCATAGCCGCCCCAGACGGTCTTGACCAGCACGTCGCGATTGATCGCGTGCGAAATGGCCTGACGCACTTCGAGCTTGCCGAGGATGGGGTCGCGCAGATTGGGTTCGAGCCACAGCCATGCCGCGTAGCCGTTATAGCCTTCGCGCGAGACCACGAGATTGGGCAGCTTCGCGAGGCGGTCGGCATCGGCGAACGTCACGGGGTTGCGCTCGCCATATTGTGCGGCGCCCGTTTCGAGAGCGGTTGCGCGGCCCGAGACGTCCGGCGTGATCTTCCACGTAATCCGGTCCAGATAAGGCTGACCGGGTGACCAGTACTTCTCGTTCCGGTCGAGCACGATGCGGTCGCCGCGCGCCCATTCCGTGAACTTGAACGGACCCGTGCCGACAGGCTTGTTGTTGTACGGATTGTTGCGGATGTCGGTGTTTTCGTAGAGATGCTTCGGCAGGATCGGCGTGCCCAGCGAATCGAGAATGCCGAAGGTCGCAGGTGTCGATTTCGACAGATGCAGCACCACGGTATGCGTATCCGGCGTGTCGATTTTCGTCAGGTATTGCAGCACGCGCCGCGAGGCCGGGCTGATCTTGAGCCACACTTCCTCGGCGGAGAACTTCACGTCGGCGGCGGTGAAGGGCTGGCCGTCGTGCCACTGCACGTTCTGACGCAGCTTGAAGGTCCACGTCAAACCGTCCGGCGAGACGTTCCAGCTTTCGGCAAGCTGCGCGCGCGGCTTCAGGTCGGGACCGTACTCGATCAGGCCGTCGAAAATCTTGCTCGCCACCGCGCCGATCATGGTCGCGGAGTTGACGAAGAAGGCGAGCGTCGGCGGCTCCGGGTGGAGCACCGCGGTGAGCGTGCCGCCGCGTTTCGCGCCGTTCAGCGTGATGGGTGTGGTCTCTGTCGTGGCCCAGGCTGCGCCTGTGAACGTGAAGGGCGTTGCCGCGCCCGCGAGCAAAGCGCCGGCGCCTTTGAGCAGTTTGCGCCGCTTCAGGTCGGCAACCGCGGCGCCCAGCGGATCATCGCGGAACAGGAGCGTCGAAGTGGAAGGGGGCTGCCGCTTGCTCTTGAAGGTCACGATCAATTTTCCTTGTGTCGGTTGAATATGAAGCCTGCGATGAGGGCACGGCGTCGATCAGCGTGCGCGTGTACGCATGTTGGGGGGAGGTCCAGATGGACGCCTGATCCCCACGTTCGACGATGCGCCCCGCCTGCATCACGAGGACGCGGTCGGCGATGTAGCGGACCACCGAAAGGTCATGCGAGATGAACAGCAGGGCGAGGCCGAGTTCATGCTTGAGATCGACGAGCAGGTCGAGCACCTGCGCCTGGATGGAAACGTCGAGCGCGGAGACGGGTTCGTCGCAGATGACGAGTTCAGGCTCCAGCACGAGCGCGCGCGCAATGCCGATGCGTTGCCGCTGCCCGCCGGAGAATTCGTGCGGATAACGCTTCAGCGCCGACGCGGGTAGACCGACTGCATCGACAATGCGGCGAATCTCCGCATCGCGTTCGCGCCGGCTGGCCACGCCGTGTATGGAGAGCGCATAGCCGAGCGTGCGTTCGACGGTATGACGCGGATTCAGCGAGCCATACGGGTCCTGGAAGATCATCTGCACGCGCCGTCGATAGGGCCGCAACGCGCGGCGCCTGCGATGCGTGACGTCCTCGCCGTCGAATACGATGCTGCCGCCCGACGGTTCGACCAGCCGTGTCAGCGCGCGCGACAGCGAAGATTTTCCGCAACCCGATTCGCCTACCAGACCCACGGTCTCGCCCGCCCGGATGTCGAGGCTCACGCCATCGACAGCGCGCAGGCCGTGATAGTCGACGCGGATATCGCGCGCTTCCAGCAACGCGCGCGCAGGCGTGCCTTCCGCGCGCTGCGGCGCCGCGCGTGGGGCGTCCGTGAGCCGCACGTCGCGATAATGCAGCCCTGCGCCGAAATGCAGCGAAGCGCCGAGCAGCGCGCGCGTGTAAGGTTGCGAAGGCTGCGCGAAAAGCTTTGCGCTCGCGGCTTCTTCGACCTTCGCGCCGTCCTTCATCACGACCACGCGATCCGCCCAGCGCCCGACCACGCCGAGATCGTGCGTGATGAGCAGCACGGCCATCGACAGTTCACGGCGCAAGCGGTCGATCAGTTCCAGAATCTGCGCCTGAATCGTGACGTCGAGCGCGGTGGTCGGTTCGTCGGCGATCAGCAGGCCGGGACGGCAGGCGACGGCAATCGCGATCATCACGCGCTGCCGCTGGCCGCCCGACAGTTGATGCGGATAATGCCCGAAGCGCCGCTGCGGCTCGGGCAGGCGCACCAGTTCGAGCAGCCCGAGCGCTTCCTTGCGCGCGGCCTGGGCCGACATCGGCCGATGCAGCGTCAAGGCTTCCGCCACCTGCTTGCCGATCGGCTGGAGCGGATTCAGCGAAGTCATCGGCTCCTGGAAGATCATGCCGATGCGATTGCCGCGCACCGCGCTCCATTCGCGCTCGCTCTGCCCGAACAGCGATTTGCCTTCGAAGCGCAGCGCGCCTTGCACATGCGCCTGGCGGGGCAGCAGACCCATCGTCGCGAGAGCGACGGTGGATTTGCCGCTGCCCGATTCGCCGACTAGCGCGACGATCTCGCCGTGTGCGATCGTCAGATCTAAAGGACGGACGGCGGCATGCGCACCGAACGACACGCCGAGCTGGTCGATCTGGAGCAGGGGCGGCGCGGCGCTCATGCCGGTTGCGACGCGGTGGAGTCCGCCTTGACGT
This sequence comes from Paraburkholderia silvatlantica, assembly GCF_003096715.1. Lineage (GTDB taxonomy): Bacteria > Pseudomonadota > Gammaproteobacteria > Burkholderiales > Burkholderiaceae > Paraburkholderia > Paraburkholderia silvatlantica. The sequence continues at coordinate 24,337 of NZ_QEOL01000040.1, read as the reverse complement.
CCGGCAGATCACGAAAGCTCGCGCCCGTATGCTGTGGCCCGAGCCGTGCGCCGTTGCCGAACAGCTTGTCGCGCAAGGTTCCCTCTGCATACGCGGTCTTGTAGAGGCCGCGCGATTGCAGCTCGGGAATCACGAGGTCGATAAAGTCTTCGTAGCTCTCCGGTGTCACCGTGCGCGTGAGATTGAAGCCATCGATATCGGCTTCGTCCACCCACGCCTGCAGGGCGTCGGCCACCTGCACGGGGTCGCCGACGATAGTCGTGTAACGGCCGCCCAGCTGCATCTGTTCGAGCAGATGGCGCACGGTCACGCCGCGCCTGCCGTCCGTCACGCGCTGCACCGACGATTCGATGCCGCGCCCTTTGTGCCCGCCGGGCGGCGCAAGCTCGTCATCGGGCGCGTAGGTCGAATAGTCGATGCCGCTGCCGGCCGAAAAGTGCGCCAGCCCGGCCTCGGGGCTCGCATACCGTGCGTATTCGGCGAATTTCTCTTCGGCTTCTTTCTGCGTGCGTCCGACCACGACGGTGATGCCCATGATGATCTTCAGATCGCGTGGATCGCGTCCGGCTTCGGCGGCTTGCGCGCGCAGCGCGTCGACCAGTTTGCGCGTGCCCGCCTTGCTCTGGCTCGATACGAACACGCATTCGGCGTGGCGCACGGCGAACGCCTGGCCGCGCCCCGACGAGCCTGCCTGAAAGAGCACCGGCGTGCGTTGCGGCGAGGGTTCGCTCAGGTGATAGCCCTCGACGTCGTAGTAGCGTCCGTGGTGTTGCACCTTGCGCACTTTCGCGGGATCGGCGAAGACGCGTTTTTCGCGGTCGCGCAGCACGGCGTCGTCCCGCCAGCTTCCTTCCCAGAGCTTGTACAGCACGTCGAGATACTCGTCGGCGCGGTCGTAGCGCTCGTCGTGCGCGATCATTTCGGTGCGGCCCATCGCGCGTGCGGCGCTGTCGAGATAGCCCGTCACGATGTTCCAGCCGATCCGGCCGTCCGTCAGATGATCGAGCGTGGAGAAGCGCCGCGCGAGCAGATAGGGCGCCTCATACGTGAGATTCACCGTGATGCCGAAGCCGAGGTGCTGCGTGGCGGCCGCCATCGCGGAGACCAGCATCATCGGATCGTTGACGGGCAACTGCACCGATTCCTTCAACGTGACGTCGGCCGATTGCCGATAGATGTCGTAGACGCCGACGATATCCGCAATGAACAGGCCGTCGAACAGGCCGCGTTCGAGCAGCTTTGCGAGATCGGTCCAGTATGAGAGCTTCCGGTAATCGGTGGAACGGTCGCGCGGATGCGTCCACAGGCCATGATTGATATGGCCGACGCAGTTCATGTTGAACGCGTTCAGAATGATTTGCTTCTTGCTCATGGGAAGGTGTTAGGCAGACGCGATGCCTGTCATGCGAGCGTGACCGGGCAGGCGCCTTCGCATCATGCGTTCAAACGTTGAAACGCATAGCGTCCCACAGTTAGAGCCGCCGGCTAACCATCAAATGCGCATTTGCATTTCAGGTGCGCCGCTGCCCGTAGATGGTGCGTGCCTGCCACTGCGCCGATGCGCGCCGTGCCGGCATCAGAAGAATATCGATGTTACGAACGTGCCGCCGCCGACCACGACGACGTCGTATTCGAGCACCTCGGTTTTCATCGTGCTTTCCTTCGGGATTTCTGGCGATCGATGCGCAGCCGGTACTGGAACGCATCACCGCGAAAGTACAGGTATTCGTAATCGATCGGTGTGCCGGACGCGTCGGCATGGCCGAGCGGCACGCCGCAGCGAAAGCCGCGCTCGAAACCAGATTGATTGAATTGCTACCTTAAATGATCCGCTGAACCTGTTTGCACCGGAATCCATACCGGAACTTATTCGATGCAACGCCTTCCTCAAGAATGACGCATTTAAGGAAACAAAAAAGCTTGCATTTCGCAAGCGGAAAACTATCTTGAGTTAACAAAATGGTTCTTGGCTCGGCACCGGAGGAGACCCATGCCGGCTACACGTATGATGATTGCGCGTCGCGCCGGCGTCAGCGTTGCCACGGTAGACCGCGTGCTGCGCGACGACCAGGGGGTTCGCCCCGAAACAGCCGAACGCGTCCATCTTGCGCTTGCGACGCTGCGTGACGAGCGCGCAAGCCGCGGCCGGCCCGCGAAAACCACTTCGTTCCGGGTCGCTTTCGTTTTGCCGCAAATCAACTCCCGCTTTCTTGATCAGGTCGAGCGCGATATCGCGCTGTCGGCCAGCTTCTTTCGCGAGCACCGAATCGTCCCGTCGTTTTATCGTTGCGACCTGTCCAGCCAGCGAGACGCTACGTTATTCGCCCAGCAGCTGATCGACTACGATGCGCTTGTGCTCGTGCCGCTCGATTATCCGTGGGTCGAGCGGATGATTCAGGACATGACGGATGCGAACGTGCCCGTCGTCACGGCGTTTTCCGACTTGCCGTCGAGTGCTCGCGCTGCGTACGTCGGCGTCGATAACCGCATCGCGGGACGAACTGCCGGCCTGCTCATGGGGCGCTTTGTCGGATCGCGCATCGGCACCGTTGCGGTGTTGTCCGCGTCGTCGCGGCTGCACGATCAGCTCGAGCGTCGCACCGGTTTCTCTCAGGTTCTTGAAGAAGACTTCCGCAACCTGCGTTGGGTCACTGAACCCGATTTCACCGAAGACGACGATAGCGCGGGCCTCGCAGTGCAAGGGCTGATTGCCGGACACCGCGATCTGGTCGGCGTGTATGTGACGGGTGGCGGCATTTCCGGCATAGCGTCCGCGTTGCAGGAGTCGGGCGACAAGGCGCGCGTCGTCCTGATCGGCCACGAATGCACCACCGACACGCGCTTGCAATTGTCCGAGCGCGCGATCGATGTGATCCTCGATCAGGACGTGCGTGGGATCGTCCATTGGGCGGGGCTCGCAGCCATCAATTTCCTGAACGACGTGCGTGGTGTGCTAACCATCCCGACACTCGAAACCCGAATCTATCTTCGTGAGAATGCGCATGCCTGACGCTCGCGACACGCGGACCGCGTTCTGAATCCGCCAGAGCCCAAATACAGCACCTGGCGCATAGGTGCTGTCCGTCATCAGGTTGGAGACCCGAAAAAGACAAGGAGAAGACAAATGTTACGTCTTACGTCAGCAAGGGTAATCACGGCGATTCTAGCGTCGATGGGGCTTTGCATCGGATCGGCGGTGCACGCGCAAGGCAAGCAATTGACACTGTGTTGGGCTGCGTGGGATCCGGCCAACGCACTCGTCGAATTGTCTAAAGACTTCACAGCCAAGACCGGCATTGCGATGAAGTTCGAATTCGTGCCATGGACGAGCTACGCGGACCGCTTCATAAACGAGCTCAATTCGCATGGCAAGTTGTGCGACCTGATCATCGGCGATAGCCAGTGGATCGGTGGTGCGGCCGTCAATGGGCACTACGTGAAGCTCAACGACTTCTTCGCGAAGAACAAGATATCGATGGACGACTTCGTGCCGGCAACGGTTGTCGGCTATGCGGAATGGCCGAAGAACACGCCGAACTACTGGGCGTTGCCAGCAATGGCGGACGCGGTGGGATGGACATATCGGAAAGACTGGTTTTCAAGACCTGAACTGCGCGCCGAGTTCAAGCAGAAATACAAACGCGAACTCGAACCGCCGACCACGATGGACGAACTCAAGCAAACCGCCGAATTCTTCCAGGGGCGCAAGATCGACGGAAAGACGGTATACGGTGTGTATATCTTCACGGAGCGCGGCTCGGAAGGTATCACGATGGGTGTGACCAACATGCTCTATAACTTTGGCTTTGAATATGAGGATCCCAAGAAGCCATATCATCTCGATGGGTTCGTGAATTCGCCGGGTGCAATCAAGGGGCTCGAGTTCTATAAGGCGCTTTACAAGTGCTGCACCGCGCCGGGCATGACGAACGCCTACATGCAGGAAGGACTCGATGCGTTCAAGTCCGGTCAGGTCGCGATGCAGATGAACTGGTTCGCTTTCTTCCCCGGACTCTACAAGGATCCGAATGTCGGCGGCGACAAGATCGGATTCTTCGTCAATCCAAAGGAGGTCCGGCAGTTCACGCAGCTTGGCGGACAAGGCATATCAGTCGTTTCCTATTCGGATCACAAAGCGGACGCGCTCGAATACATCAAGTGGTTTGCTCAAGGCGATGTGCAGAAGAAGTGGTGGCAACTCGGCGGTTATTCGGCGGCAAAGTCGGTTGTGGACGCACCGGACTTTCCAAAGAGTGCACCGTTCGCGCCCGCCTTCCTGACGTCGATGTCGATCGTGAAGGACTTCTGGGCAGAGCCAGCCTACGCCGAGTTGCTGCTCGACATGCAAAAACGCGTGCACGACTATGTGGTAGCCGACAAAGGTACCTCGAAAGAGGCGCTTGATTTGCTGGTCAAGGACTGGAACAAGGTCTTCAAGGCGGAAGGGAAGAACTGAGGTTCAAGGGACCTCAACCCGGAGAGCTCCGGGCTGCCTGCCATGGGCGGTCCGCGCAAAGGAGTCACTCATGTTGGCAAACAAGCCTTTTCCTCCGGAAAGGTTGCAGGCTAAAGCGCCGCCGCGCGCGGCGGCGCGCCTGCACGGGCTGTCCGATCGGGCGATCGCGTGGCTGTTCATCCTGCCGACCATCGTCCTGCTGCTTGCGATCAACATCTTTCCGTTGATCTGGGCATTGCGGCTATCGTTCACGAACTTCAAGTCGAACATGCCGAGCGTACCTGCGCGTTTTGTCGGCATCTCCAACTACACGGACATCCTTACCGACGAAGACATCTGGTACGCAATGCAGGTTACCGCGCGCTTTGTGTTCTGGTCGGTCGGACTCGAAGTATTGCTCGGGTTCGGGCTCGCGCTTCTGATCAACCGGCAGTTTCGCGGCCATAGTTTCTGGACGACGCTGATCCTGCTGCCGATGATGTTGTCGCCCGCCGTGGTCGGCAACTTCTGGACTTTCCTGCTGCAACCCCAGACGGGCCTGTTCAACGATATCGTCAGCTTCTTCACAGGCATTCCGCCCAACTCGTTTCAGATGATCGGCGACGTGCCGCTAGCTCCGTGGACCATCGTCATGGTCGATACATGGATGTGGACGCCCTACGTGATGCTGATCTGTCTTGCCGGACTGCGTTCGATTCCCGACTATATCTACGAAGCGGCCGAAGTGGACCGTGCTTCGCCGTGGCGCCAATTCTGGTCGATCACGCTGCCGATGACGCTGCCGTTCCTGATGCTGGCCATTCTGTTTCGCGGCATCGAGAACTTCAAGATGTTCGACATGGTGAATCTGCTGACGTCGGGCGGTCCGGGTTCCGTGACGGAAACCGTGTCGATCACACTCAAGCGCGCGGCGTTCGAGAAGTGGCAAACGGGCTATTCGTCTGCGCTGGCGATCATTCTGTTCGTCGTCGTGTTCGGTGCTGCGAATATCTATGTGAAGGCACTCAACCGGGTGAAACAGCGATGACAGACCTTGCCCTTCAACAATCGGTCGTAGCCGCCTCACCGCGCAGCAGGACGTTTGCGGCCATCGTCGTGGTCGCCTATGCACTCGTTGCCACGTTGCCCATCGTGTGGATTATCCTGACGAGCTTCAAGACACAGGAGGACGCGATTGCGTATCCGCCGGTCGTGATGTTTCAGCCATCGATGGAAGGCTACGTGAATCTTTTCACGATCCGTTCACGGCAGACGCCGGAGTTCATCGCGAGCCTGCCTCCGGCGCAGACATGGTATGACCGGGACGTCCGCAAGCGAAATATGGTGATTGCGGGGCCGTCGAAGGTCTTGCCGCGTTTCGTCAATTCGCTCGTGATCGGTTTCGGTTCGACGTTTCTCGCGGTGTTCCTTGGCACGCTTGCCGCGTATGCGTTCTCGCGTTTCAGGGTGCCGCTGGCCGACGATCTGCTGTTTTTCATTCTGTCGACACGGATGATGCCACCCATTGCCGTCGCGATTCCTGTCTATCTGATGTACCGCGCGCTTGGGCTGGCCGATAGCTACGTGGGCATGATCATGCTGTACACGGCCGTGAATGTGTCGCTGGCGGTGTGGTTGCTGAAGGGTTTCATCGACGAGATTCCGCGCGAATATGAAGAAGCCGCGCTCGTCGACGGTTACACCCGGCTGCAGGCTTTTATCAAGGTCGTGTTGCCGCAGGCGATCACGGGCATTGCCGCAACCGCGATTTTCTGTCTGATCTTCGCCTGGAACGAGTACGCGTTCGCATTGCTGCTCACAAGCGGCGATGCGCAGACGATGCCGCCGTTCATTCCGTTCATCATCGGCGAGGGCGGCCAGGACTGGCCAGCCGTCGCGGCCGCGACGACACTGTTCGTGCTGCCGATCCTGATCTTCACCGTCGTGCTGCGCAAGCATCTGTTGCGCGGCATCACTTTCGGAGCGGTGCGCAAATGAAAGTGCAAACAACCCTGCCGCGCCGGCGCTTTTTCCGCCGGCGCTACTGTGAAGGCGCGTCGACGGTGCTCATCGGATTGGGCATTGCGATGCTCGTTCAACCGTTCACTGTCGATCTCTATACGTGGTCATTTCCCGTGATTCTGGCGGGCGCGCTGGCTTTCGTCGTGACCAGTCACTTTCCGGACTGAGCCATGTCGACAATCGTACTTTCGAATCTTCACAAACGTTTCGGCGATTTTACGGCCGTGCGCGATACGAATCTGACGGTAAGCGCCGGCCGCTTCGTTGTGCTGCTCGGACCTTCCGGCTGCGGCAAGACGACGACATTGCGCATGATCGCCGGACTCGAGTTGCCGACGTCGGGGCAGATTCATATCGACGGAGAAGATGTCACGGCGCTGCGCGCGAGGCAGCGCGACATTGCGTTCGTGTTCCAGATGTTCGCGCTTTATCCGCACATGAGCGTGCGCAACAACATCGCATTTCCGCTGAAAAACGAGGGCATTTCGCGGCGGGAAATCGCAACGCGCGTCGAATCCGCCGCCCAGATGCTGCGCATCGAAAACATACTCGACCGCAAGACGGGCGGACTCTCGGGCGGCGACCGACAACGCGTCGCATTGGGGCGTGCGATCGTGCGGCATCCGAAGGCCTTCCTGATGGACGAGCCGCTGGGCACGCTCGATGCCGATTTCCGCGAGCTGATGTGTCTTGAGTTGCGCAAGCTGCATAACACGCTTAAAGCCACCACGATCTACGTCACGCACGATCAAAGTGAGGCGATGGCGATGGCCGACGACGTCGTAGTGATGAATCAGGGCGAAGTCCTTCAGTCCGCGTCGCCGCATGAGGTCTATCATTTTCCTGCCACCGTTTTTGTCGGCAATTTCATCGGCAGTCCGCCGATGAACTTTCTTGCTGTAGACGCCGGCGTCGAAGCGGGTGCGGAACGGGTGTCGCTCGGCGGTGCGCCGGTGGCGGTGCCACGCGTTGATGCCTCCGCCGCGAAAGCGCTGCTGGGCATCCGGCCCGAGCACGTCCTGATCGACCCGCGCGGTGCCTTGCGTGGCCGCGTGATTGCCGACGAGTATCTCGGCTCGCATCAGATCCTCGTCGTCGATACATCGCTTGGCATTGTGCGCGTGAGGGTCGGCAAGGACGAAGGGCGGGCCGCCGGGGAACAGGTCGGCCTGTCGTTTCGCAAGGAGCGCACGCTGCTGTACGACGCAGCGAGCGGCAAGATGCTCCCGGGCGCGGCGCGGCAGATGGCTGTCAATGGAAACGGCAATGGGGACGCTTATGTCTGAGATCCGCTTGCTCCACGTGACGAAACGCTTCGGCGATATCGTCGCGGTAGACGACGTATCGATCGACGTGAAGGAGGGCGAATTCGTCGTGTTGCTCGGGCCGAGCGGCGCAGGCAAGACGACGACGCTGCGCCTGATCGCCGGGCTCGAAAAGCCCGACGAAGGGGAAATCTTCATCGATGGCGAACCGGCGACGGATTCGCATCCGGCGGATCGCGACGTTGCGTTCATCTTTCAACAGTATTCGCTGTATCCCCATCTGAGCGTGTTCGACAATCTTGCTTTTCCATTGCGTTCGCCGCGGCGGCGCGTGAGCGAGGCGCAAGTCGCCGCGCGCGTGCAGGCGGTGGCCCACATGTTGCACATGGAGTCGAAGCTCGGCAACACGGCGACGCGCCTGTCGGGCGGCGAAATGCAGCGCGTTGCGATTGGGCGCGCGCTTGTGCGCGAGCCTAAAGTCTTCCTGATGGACGAGCCGCTGTCGTCGCTCGACGCAAAGCTGCGCGAGGAACTGCGGATCGAACTGAAGCGACTGCATCGCACGATCGGCGCGACGATCATCTACGTGACGCACGATCAGGTCGAAGCGACGACGCTCGCCGATCGCATCGGCATACTCGAGCATGGCCGCATTGTGCAGATGGGCGCGCCGCGCGAAGTGTATGGCAATCCGGCCTCCCTCAGCGCGGCTCGCCGCCTTGGCTCGCCGCCCATCAACTTGCTGCCTGCCGCGCTGTTCGATGCCGCCGCGATGCCGGCGGGTACGTCGACGGTCGCGATCCGTCCTGAAGACATCGTGCTGCACGCCACCGATGCGCGAGACGTGCTCAATCTTCGCGTGCTCGAATATTCCCCGCTTCGGCATCTGCTGATTCTGGACCGCGGTGGCACCGCAATTGTCGCCACGACAATGACCGAACGCAATTTTGCGCCTGGGCAAACGGTCGGCGTGTCGCTGCCGCCGCGCAGCCTTCTTTATTTCCGCTCCGATGGCAGGAGGATTCCGGCATGAACGGCAAAACGGTCATGGCGTGCATCGAGGCTGCGCATGCCACGCTGAAGGAACATACGGACGAGATCGCGGCGCTCGATCAGCAGATCGGCGACGGCGATCATATCTTCAACCTGTTGCGCGGCATCGATGCGCTGCTCGCGATGCGCGCCGAGATTGAGGCCGAAGCGTTCGCGTCCGCGCTGGACCTTGCAGCGTCGAAACTGCTGTCGACGGTCGGCGGCTCGTCCGGGCCGTTGTTCTTTTCGTTGCTGCACGGAATGGCGAAGGCCTCGGCCGCAAGTGCGCACGCGATGAGCCTCGCGGACGCGGCGCGGATTTTCGCCGCAGGTGTCGATGCCGTCGCTCAGCGCGGCAAGGCGGGCATCGGCAGCAAGACGATGATGGACGTGCTCATTCCCGTAGCGTCGCGTTTTGCGGAACTGGCTGACACCAACGCGGCGCCGGAAGCCGTGTTCGATGCGTTGCCGCAGGTCGCCCAAGCGAACATGCTCGCCACGCGCGACATGCTCGCGACGAAGGGGCGCGCGTCCTTTCTCGGGGAACGGTCGCGAGGTCACATCGATCCAGGCGCGCGCTCGAGCCAGTTGATGATCGAGGCGGTATGTGCGCGGCTCGCGCAAGACAGAGAGTGAAAGGAGCGTAGGCCATGAAGAAATTCATCAATCACGTCGACGACTTTTTGCCTGAGAGCCTCGCCGGATTTGCCGCCGCGCATAGCGATCTTGTCGTGCTGAATCAGGAACCGGTATTCGTGCGGCGCAAGACACTGAAGCCGGGCAAGGTTGCGCTGGTGTCGGGCGGCGGCTCGGGACACGAGCCTTTGCATAGTGGCTTTGTCGGCTACGGCATGCTCGATGCGGCGTGCCCTGGCCAGGTTTTCACGTCGCCAACGCCCGACCAGATGATGGCTGCCGCGAAGGCCGTCGATACGGGCGCGGGGACGCTCTTCATCGTGAAGAACTATTCCGGCGATCTGATGAACTTCGAGATGGCGTCGGAGATGTCGGAAGTGCCGAATGCAATGGTGTTGATCAACGACGACGTCGCCGTCGAAAACTCCAGTTACACGACGGGCCGACGCGGCGTGGCGGGTGCGGTGATCGTCGAGAAACTGGTGGGCAGCCTTGCCGAAAGCGGCGCGGACCTCGAACAATGCAAGGCGTTCGGCGACCGCATCAACAAGAATACGGCGTCGATGGGCGTTGCGTTCTCGAGTTGCACGGTGCCCGCAGCGGGCACATTGACGTTCAAGATCGGCGACGATGAAATCGAAGTCGGCGTCGGAATTCATGGCGAGCCGGGGCGGCGGCGCGCGCGCTTTGCCGCGGCCGACGCGATCGCGGGAGAACTGCTGACGGCGATCGTCGCCGATCTGAAACCACAGAGTGGCGCGGAATTGCTGGTCCTGATCAATGGGCTAGGTGGGACGCCGCTCGGCGAACTGTATCTGTTGTTCAATTCCACGCGCTTATGGCTGCAACAGCGCGACCTGAAGATCGCGCGCGTGCAGGTCGGTTCGCTGACGACCTCGCTGGAAATGGCCGGTGCGTCGATCACCTTGTGTGTGATGAACGACGATATGATGCGGCATTGGGATAGTCCGGTGCATACGCCGTCGCTGAGGTGGGGTGTATAGCGGGTATTGAACGCGGCGCCCTCGAAAAGACTCCGTGCACGGCATGAACGTTCTATTGCCGGAGCAAGCGCGTGGATTGCCGGCACGGCGTCCTGCCGACCGCATGCAGAACGATGCGATGGTTGCGCCGTCCTCTGCCGAACCCGCGGTCCTTGCAGTGGTTCCCGGCAATTTTGTCTTCAACGACCGGTACGGTTCGAGATTCGACGCTAGTCTCCGGGCTCCTCTGGCGACAGTCGCGGCGAGGCAGCCTCGCTGCGCCTGCAGACGTGACCAGGGCAACGGACTGCAGAAGTCGAGACCAGGCATGCCAGTCCGCGGAGGATGACGGCTATCCCTGCACGAAACCCGGCGTCGGGCCGTATCCCGCGAGCGGTGCGCGCGGTTGCCGACAATAGCGGTAATCTGCTGCGGGATTCGCCGGCGAAACGCCGTCGAAGCGGAGCGAGCAGGGCAGGCCGTGCGCTCTGTGGAAGTATGGGTACGATTATGGGTATGTAACGGTTCGTCGAGGTGGGAGTCAAACCTGGCGGCGCTTTCCGGAATGTCAGGGGAACGGCGAAGCCGCATCCTCGTGCAAACGAAGGGGCGGCCCCGCCAAAGGCCAGGCTTACTGACCCGGTTCTTTGATGGTCAGTGCGTTCTTGACCGAGGTCACGCCGGCAACGCCCTGAGCGACTTGAGTGGCCTTGTCGACCTGAGAGGAATCCGGAACGGTGCCTTCCAGCGTCACCGCGCCACCGCGAGCGCGAATCACAATGTTTTCCGCTTTGATGTCCTTCGCGTGGTCCAGCGCGGCACGCACCTTCTTCTCCAATGCGTGGTTGGCCTGCTTCGATGATTGCGAAGTGGCCGGCGCCGTGCTCGTTTCATTCCCCTGTGCCCATGCGCTGACCGAAACGGCGACGATCAATGCGCCGCCGATTAGTTTGATTGCCTGAATAGCCTTCATACACTTTCTCCTTTTTCAGCGTTGCGACGAATCCGAACAGTGGTCTCACAGGGACACAAACGGAACACAAGCGCCGCCTACGGGTTGGCGATGTGTTTCAATTTTATGTTGTCGCCGCTCAAACGCAGAGTGGGGTAAACGCAATTCTGGCGCTTACCGGCGCATCCATTGACAGATTCAACGGAAAAATTCCGCGACGAGTGTCTGAGCCTCGAGTGATTTTGCACTCTTGCCGAAGGAAAGGCCGTGACCGAACAGTGGCGGCGACACGAGGTCGTGCACCAACTTCGACCTCATCGCGATTGAGCAGTCCGAACTTCGCGAGAGAGAAATGAAAATGTAAGCTTTTGTTGGCGCTGTGCGAGCATCCGCGCGGAAAATCAGCCACACTTCCAAACAAGTCTCGTTGCGGGCCACTGGCTGTTTCAGTTGCTTGTTCAAATGCCGCAAGCAACGCTTCTGTGCATGCTGTTCGACTCGAATGGGGGAGACATGGCTTCCGGAAAATACCGTGGCGTTGGCAGAACAAGCCAATTGTATTCGTGCTTCTGCAACAAGGCGCTTGCCCAGTATGCGAATCGCCGCATCGGCGTCGACCTCGCGCGACGAGGATTTCTGATCGGCATGGGGGCGACCATGCTGAGTACCGTGCTGCCGGAACTCGTTCAGGCACAGAGCGCGAGTCCCGCCGCCGCTGCGCCGCAGCCCGTCACGTTTACAAATTTCCGGCTGTTCGACGGCAAGTCGGCCGCCCTGCGTGACGGAATGTATCTCGTCGTCGAAGCAGGCCGCATCTCGCAGCTGGGGCAAGGCCAGTCACCGGCGGCCGGCACGAGCCGAACAGTCGACTGCGGCGGCAAGGTGATCATGCCGGGGCTGATCGAGATGCATTGGCATGCCATGCTCGCCGCACTGCCGATTCAGACGATCCTGCAGGCCGACCTGGGTCTGGTCTATCTGGCCGCAAGTGCGGAAGCCCACCGTACGCTGCTACGCGGCTTCACGACGATACGCGATGTGGGCGGACCGACATTCGCACTGAAGCAGGCTATCGATGCGGGGATGATCCCTGGCCCACGCATTTACCCTTCCGGCGCGTTGATCACGACGACAGGCGGTCATGGCGATTTTCGCCCGCTCACGGCCATCCCTCGTACCACGGGCGAAGTCAGTGAGCAGGAGCGGACCGGTGCGAATGCAATCGCCGATTCGGCCGACGAAGTGCGGTTGCGCGTGCGCGAGCAATTCCTGCAGGGCGCAACGCAGATCAAGCTCGTGGGAGCCGGTGGCGTATCCACGCCGCGCAGTCCACTCGACATGCTGACCTTCACCGAGCCCCAACTGCGCGCAGCCGTCGAAACGGCAGGCGACTGGGGAACCTATGTGGCCGTCCATGCGTATACGCCGGAAGCCGTGAAGCGGGCCGTGGCGGCGGGCGCACAATGCATCGAACATGGCCACCTGATGGACGATCGTGCGGCCGAGATCATGGCGAAGAACGGAACATGGTTGAGTACACAACCATTCGTGAACGAAGACGACGTCGGGCCGCTAACGGGACCGGTCCTCGACAAGTTCCGGGAAGTCATCGTGGGCACCGATAACATGTACAAGCTCGCGCGCAAGCACGCGCTGAAGGTGGCGTTCGGGACCGACCTGATCTTTTCGCCGGCCGTGACGGCCCGCCAGGGTTTGATGATCGGCAATATGACGCGCTGGTACAACGGCGCCGAAATTTTGCGGATGGTGACGGGACGCAACGGGGAGCTGCTTGCGCTCTCCGGCGAGCGCAACCCCTATCCCGCCAAACTGGGTGTGCTGGAGCGGGGCGCGTGGGCCGATTTGCTGGTCGTCGACGGTAACCCGCTCGACAATGTCGCGCTGCTCGCCGATCCCGACAAGAACCTGAAACTGATCATGAAGGATGGGCGCATCTATAAGGATGCCATGCAGACCTAGAAACCTGGCATCCGATACCCTCGTGATTCAAGTTCTGCCGTAGCGCTTCGTCGCAATCCTTGCGCTCGGCCCATGAATTCGAGTAACCAGAAAGGTTTTCTACCCGGAAAGGCGCGGTACCGTCGGATTACGGATAAGCGAGCAAACGATGAAATTGCCTGCTTATTCCACGACCATCCGATCGACTTGCCACGCCTGTATCCCGAAAGCCCTGAAAGCGACGCCGCTCCTGAGACCGGCTTCCGTTATCGTATGAACTATCGCGCAGCAAGCGTAGCGGAGAACGCCTCGACGCGTTCAAGCCGCGATTTTTGTGATGTCCATAGGCGGTAGCGTACATAATTTCCCGTCCTTTTCTTATAGCCTTTGGGTTCGAACGCATGCTCGATGGAGCCGGTGCTTCCGGCACAAAAGCCCTTGCGACAATCGAGCGTGCGCCTTCCGACGGGCTTGCGGCGAGCAAAAGGCGACTTGTTCGCTGTACGACCAGCGCCTGGTAGCCAACAAAGACGGGAGTGAGGAAATGGAAAGCGCAATCCGGTATCAGGTTTTTGGCGTCTCCCGACCATCGGAGTCGAGGCTGTTTATCGATTATGTCGCCGGGAGCATCGAGCAACGCCGCGCGACCATTTTAGGTCTTATATCGCATGGAACAGACGCGGCGTTGAAGGGATGGTGCATGTTTGGACACCTTTCGGACTCCGACGTCTTTGAGATCGAGTCTCTTCCAGATCAGGCGTCTGCGGAAGACGCAGTGCAATTCTGGCGAGCCTACTTCGCATCTCTGGGCGAAGAAATCGTTTCTGCGAAGCACATAGGTGACGACGCCCGCTGACCCTAACGCGCCCGGCAGGCCGTCAGGATGCCGCGCAGCAGATCGACGGGGGGCGGCGGACATCCAGGGATTGCCACATCGACCGGCAGGATCGATGAAACGGGCCCACACACCGCATAGCTGCCGGAAAAAATGCCGCCCGTGCACGCGCATTCACCCGCCGCAACAACGAGCTTCGGGGCTGGCGTCGCGTCGTATGCTGCGAGCACGGCCGCCTTCATGTTCAGCGTCACCGGCCCGGTCACGAGCAGCAGGTCGGCATGCCGCGGGCTCGCGACGAACCTGATACCCAGACCTTCGATGTTGTAGTAAGGATTGTTCAGCGCGTGGATCTCCAGTTCGCAGCCGTTACAGGAGCCCGCATCAATTTGCCGGATGCACAGCGCGCGCCCGAGGAGATCGAGTATTTCGCGACGAACCTTTTGCTCCTCGTTTCGCCATGCATCTTCTGCTGTCGGCGCCGGTTCGTCCGAATGGCCGGTGCGCGCGAATTGCCGGATAAGCTGCCACATCAGAGATCGTGCCCCGCGTAATTCAGGTTGAACGACTTGTTGATCAGCGGGAAATCAGCAACGATGTTACCGATGATCGCGTGCTCGAGTGCCGGCCAGGCCTGCCACGACGGATCGCGGCAGTGGCAGCGCGAAACCGCATCGCCCGCGTCGACCTCGAGTGCCACGAACACGTCGCCGCGCCATCCTTCCACCCAGCCTGTCCCGCGCGAAGGTGCGGTTGCCGGCTGCATGTCGACCGCAAGCGGTCCGGCCGGAAGATTGACCATCAGCGCACGGATCAGGCGCAGGGACTCGTCTATTTCGGTGAAACGCACGGCAACGCGCGCGGCGACGTCGCCCCGCGAATCGCTTGCCGCCTTGACAGTCACTTCGTCGTAGGGAGCCGGCTGCAAGGCCGCGCGCACATCAAATGTGTGGCCGCTGGCGCGGGCCGCCATGCCGCGCACGCCGAAATGCCCGGCAACATCGGCAGTCAGGCGGCCCGCGCCGGCAAACCGGTCCTGCAATCCCGACTGGTCCTCGTAGATCTTGCGCATGACGTCGACTTCATGCTCGATATGGTCGCACTGCCTGACCAATGCCGTTACAGTCTCGGGGCGAACATCGACTGTCACGCCCCCCGGCACGATCCGGTCCATCAGATATCGATGCCCGAAGGCGTGGGCGTTCATGCGTATCCAGTCTTCCTTGAGTCGTGAGAACTGGGCGATTCCGAAGGCGAAACCCGCATCGTTGCCGAGCGCGCCAAGGTCGCCCAGATGATTGGCAACGCGCTCCCGTTCCAGCAGGAGGGCGCGTATGTACAGCGCGCGGTTCGATACTGCGACACCGCATGCCTGCTCGAGTGCCATGCAGTAGGCCCATGAAAATGCAACGGTCGAGTCGCCCGCAATCCGGCCTGCGACCCGATGGCCACCCGACGCCGGGGTTCGTTCGAACAGCCGCTCGACACCCCGATGCACATAGCCGAGACGCTCCTCGAGACGCAGCACCTTTTCTCCGACCACCGAGAACCGGAAATGCCCCGGCTCGATGATGCCGGCGTGGATCGGCCCGACCGCGATTTCGTGAACGCCGTCCCCCGCGACCTGCACGAAGGGATAATCCGCTTCCCTGGACTCAAATGCTTCGGTACCGGTGGCCTGTTTTTGCAACGGGAAATAATCGGCCGGCCAGTTGCCGTGATTGAGCCACGGGCGCGTGTCTGACGCGCCGCGGGCCTGCAAGCCGGTGAGATCGAAGATCGCGCGCTGCATGCGCGCCGCATACGGAAAAATGGCGGCAAGATCGGGGTAGCACCCGCCGGGATGCGGGCCACGCTGCGTCGCAAGACGCGCCCACAGTATCCCGTCTTCACATTCGTACGCGGCATTTGCCGAATCATTCCCTTCGAGCGCTTCGCTGCCCCACATCGCAATGAGCCGGCTGCTTTGCGAGCGCGCCATGTGTGCGATTTCGAGCCAGCGCGCTTCGTTGACGTCGGCGACGACAGCGGGAATCTGTCCAATGGCGTGGGACAGCCCGATTGCGCCTTCGATCTGTGCCGTGTCAAGTCGCATGCTTCAGCCCCCCAGCATCGTCGCGGCCTGGCGATACCACGTTGCCAGGTAAGGCGGTACATAAAGACCGAGCATCAGCCCGAGGCCCAGATGCACGAATACCGGCAGCAGCGCCGGGCGATGCTCGAGCGGTTTTGCCGTCGTCGTTCCACCGAACACCATTCGCTGCACGCGCGCGAAGATTGCCGCAAATGCGACAGCGAGCCCGAGCAGCAGCAAGGGCGCCGTCCAGGGTATCGTATTCATGGCGGTCGTCAGGATCAGGAACTCGCTTGCAAACACGCCGAACGGAGGCAGACCGAGAATCGCGAGCGCGCCGAGCATCATTCCCCAGCCGACTGTCGGGCTGACCTGCAACAGCCCGCGAATACCGTCGATCGCCTGGGTGCCTGCCTTCTGCGCCGCGTGGCCGACCGTAAAGAAGATCGCCGACTTGACCAGGGAATGGACTGTCATGTGGAGCAGCCCGGCGAACGTCGCGATCGGGCCGCCCAGTCCGAACGCGAAGGTCACCAGTCCCATGTGCTCGATCGAGGACCAGGAGAACAGCCGCTTGACGTCTTTCTGGCGGAACAGCGAGAACGCGGCAATCAGTACCGACACGAGCCCGAATCCGACCAGCAACTGTCCCGGCAGGCCATTGCCCAGTGCGCCGTCGGCGAGCACCTTGCAGCGCAGCACCGCGTACAGCGCGACGTTCAGCAGCAACCCCGAAAGCACTGCCGATATTGGTGTCGGGCCTTCGGCATGGGCGTCCGGCAACCAGCTATGCATAGGCACAAGACCGACTTTGGTGCCGTAGCCTACGAGCAGGAACACGAAGGCAATCGATACGATGCCGGGGTCAAGATGCGTCCTCGCGGCGGCCAGGCTCGTCCAGAGCAGCGCATCATCGCCGCTCAACTGCCGGCTCGCAGCGAGGTAAAGCAGGATCGTACCGAACAATGCCTGCGCGATGCCGACGCCGCACAGGATGAAGTACTTCCATGCGGCTTCGAGGCTCGCGGCTGTCCGGTAGACGCTGACGAGCAGCACGGTCGCGAGCGTGGCGGCTTCCATCGCGACCCACAGCACGCCGAGATTGTTGGTCAGCAGCGCAAGCAGCATCGCGAACATGAAGAGCTGGTACATGCTGTGATAGAGCCGCGTGCGCTTTGGCGTCATGCGGCCGCGCGCCTCTTCGACCTGCATGTATGGCCGCGAAAACAGCGACGTCGTCCAGCCGACGAACGCGGTCAGCGCGACGAGGTACACGTTGAGCGGGTCGACAAAAAATGTTCGTCCGAACGCAAACGACGGCCCTCGTTCGACGGTGCGCGCGGCGAGCACGAGTGTCGCCGCGAACGTCGCGAAGCTGAAGGCGACGTTCAGATGACGCGCGACATGGCTGGGTCGCGTGCCTGCCAGGCAGGCGGCGGCCACGAGCGGAATGCCGAGTACGGCGAGCACGACGTGGGCGTCACTCATCCTTGAGTTTCTCGATGTGATGGATGTCGAGGCTGTCGAACTGCTCCCGGATCTGGAACATGAACACGCCCAGAATCAGCAACCCAACCAGCACGTCCAGCCCGATGCCGAGTTCCACGATCATCGGCATGCCGTTGGTCGCGGCCGTTGCCGCGAAGAACAGCCCGTTCTCCATCGACAGGAAGCCGATCACCTGGGGAATCGCCTTCGCGCGCGTGATCATCGCCATGAACGACAGCAACACGCACGCGAGCGCGATCCCGAGTGTTCCGTGCGCAACCGAGGTCGCGAGCTGGCTGATTGGCGAGGCGACATTAAACGCAATGATCACCAGCACGATGCCGATGAGCATCGTCGTCGGAATGTTGATGAGCGGCTCGACATCGGTCTGGACGTCGAGCCTGCGCACGAGCCGGTACAGGATCCACGGAATCACGCCGACCTTCAGCACGAGCGTCAGTCCGGCGGACACGTACAGGTGCGCATCTCCCGTCACAAAACCGAGGATCAGGTTTGCCAGCACGAGCGCGACACCCTGCAGCGTATACAGGTGAATCAGCGAAAGAATGCGGCGCTGGCTCAGCATCGCGAACGACAACGCAAGCAGCACGGCCGCGAGGAAGTTGATGAATTGCGTTGCGTAACCGTGCATTCATGCCCCCAGCAGAATATGCACGAGCATGCCGATTACCGCAAGCAGGAAAGCGGTGGCGAGAAACTCCGGAACCCTGAAGATCCGCATCTTCGCGTTGGCGGTTTCGACTGCGGCAAGCGTCGCACCGCCCACCATCAGCTTGACGAAGAGCACGGGCAGCGCGAGCAGCAGCGCAAGCGGGTTGCCTGCGCCGGCGATGCCCCACGGTACGAACAGAGCCAGACCAATGCACGAGTACGCGAACAGCTTGAGGCTCGCCGCCCATTCCATCAGCGCGAGGTGCCGCCCTGAATATTCGAGGATCAGCGCCTCGTGGATCATCGTCAGCTCGAGGTGGGTGGCCGGATTGTCGACGGGCAGGCGCGCATTCTCGGCGAGTGATACCAGCGTGAACGCAATACCCGCGAAGGCCAGGCTCGGATAGATCGTGAGCTCGCCTCGACCGAGTGTCGCGACGATGCTCGTGAGCAGTGTCGACTGCGTGATCAGCGAAGTCGAGAACAGTACCATCAGCAGCGCTGGCTCTGCGAGGAACCCGATCAGCATCTCGCGGCGGGCGCCGAGCGTGCCGAACGCGGTGCCGATGTCCATCGCGGCGAGCGACAACGCGACCCGCGCGAGCGCGAACAGGCCGACGAGCGCGATCGCGTCTGCGGCGGGCGACAGCGGCAGTTCGGTCGACAGCGTCGGCACGATCGCGCACGCAAGCGTCATTGCCGCCCAGACGACGTAGGGTGCGCCACGGAACACCGGACTTGCAGTATGCGCGACGACCGACTCCTTGTTGAACAGCTTGTGGAGCATCCGGTACGGCTGCCAGATGGACGGCGCACGCCGGTTCTGCAGCCACGCGCGGCACTGGTTGATCCAGCCCGTGAGCAGGGGGGCGCCGGCAAGCGCCACAACGATCTCGAGGGCCTGCGAGATTACGCCGGACAGGCTCACCATCGTTTCACCAGCATCAGGAGCAGGATCAGTACCGCGAAGCTGTAGGTCAGGTACACGGCAATCTTGCCTGTCTGCAGCCGCCCGGCCCATTGCGCCAAGCGTAGCGTGAGCGCCGCGATACGGTCGTAGACAATGGACCACGTGCGGTCGGTGACCGACACGCGGTAGACCGGTTGTGCATCGAACGGCGACGGCAATTGCCGCTCGACGCGCAGCAGCGGCGCGAAGATCTCGCGGATCGGCTGCCCGAACCCTTCGGCTGTGTCCTGCATTCTTGCTGTCGTGAACGGAAAGCCGCAGCTCCAGGCCGCCACGCGCCGCATCCGGCCGTGATAGAAGCGCCGCACCAGGACCCAGGCGAGCGCGCAGCAGGCAACGAAAAAAAGCATGAACACGGCGGGCATGTAGCTTGCCCGCGCAGTCGACACCGGCGCGAACAGCAGCCAGCCGTGATGGTTGCCGGCGACGCCGCTCCCAACAAGCGCACGCGTGACCGGGTCCAGTACCTTGACGAACTGCACGGGCATCAGCCCGAGCAGCACGCCGGCCACGGCGAACCAGTAGAACGCGAGCCGCTCCCACGCATTCGCGTCGCGTGCGCGAGCCAGTTTCGCTTCCCTCGGCTGCCCGAGGAACACGATGCCAAAGAACTTGACCATGGTGTATCCGGCGAGCGCTGCCGACATCGCAACCAGCGCGGCCACGATCGGCACCGTCATGGCGAGGACGGAATTCGGCAAGCCCGGCGCGAACAGGAAACTCTGCAGCAGGAGCCACTCAGCGACGAAGCCGCTCAGTGGCGGCAAGCCGGCGCTGGCGGCGACGCCGGCAAGCACGGCCCACGCGGTCCACGGCATGAAGCGGATCAGGCCGCCCAGCTTTCCAAGATTGCGCTCCCCGGTGGCATGCAGTACCGCGCCCGTACCCAGGAACAGCAGACTCTTGAACGACGCATGCGCAGCGATCTGGTAGAGCATTGCAGTCAGCGCCAGAGCCGAGAGGTACGGCATGCCACATGCGCGAAACAGCACCGCGAGCCCGAGCGCAGTGATCATCAGGCCAATGTTGTCGATCGACGAATACGCGAGCAGGCGCTTCATGTCCACCTGGATCGTGCTGAACACCACGCCTGGCAGCGTCGTCCCCACGCCGAGCACGAGCAGCAGCACGCCCCACCACGCGATCTGCACGTGCAACAGGTCGAACACGGTGCGCAGCATGCCGTACAGGCCGACTTTCAGCACGAATCCGCTCAGGAGTGCCGACACGGGCGACGGCGCCGCCGGATGGGCATCAGGCAGCCAGACATGCAGCGGGAACACGCCCGCCTTGGCGCCGAACCCGGTCAGCGCAAGCAGGAAGGCGAGCGATGCCCAGAAGGCGTCGAGCGACTGCACGCGCATGTTGGCGAATGTGTAGTCTCCGGTGCGAGCCTGCAGAATGCCAAAGCACAGGAGCAGCGCGAGCGCACCGACGTGAGAAATCAGGAAATACTGGTAGGCGGCGCGACGGATCTCGCTGATGCGGTGGTTGGTCATCACGAGGAACGTTGCGGACAGCGTCAACGTTTCCCAGCCAACCATAAACACGTAGGCGTCGTCCGCGACCAGTACAAGCGCGATGCTTGCGACGCACACGTGATATTCAAAACAGATGAGCCCAGGCGCGGTTCCTTCGCCCTTGCGGAAATAGCCGGCGGAAAAGGCACCGATTCCCGCGCTGACGACGCCGAGCACGAAGAGGAAATAGCCCGATAGCCGGTCGAGGCGCAGATGGAAGGGAAGACCGGGCAGGCCCACCGGCAGCACCAGGGTGGACGGTTCGGCGAAGACACCGGCAAGACCGGCCGCAGCCAGCAGCAATCCAGCCAGCGCGCCCAGCGGAAACAGACCGTGTGCGACAAGCCGCGTGCGCTGCAGAACCCCAAGGCCCAGCGCGCCGACCGCGAGCCAGACAGCTACGACCAGCAGGACGAAATGCACGCCAGGCACGCTTGCCATCCGGAATGTCTCCAGTGCGCTCGGATTGGACGGGGGCATGGACCGAGCCCGGCACACCGGGTCGGTCTTGCGCATAATATTACATCGAAAGTTTAATGTGACTGGCAGGATATGATAATGACGTTATCATGCAAACCACATGAGGCAAGAGAAGTGGGGATTTCCAGTGGGAGGTTGACAGGCGCCGCCGGGTTCAGGAGCGTGGGTTACGTGTCGACCGCGCCGGTCGCCATGCCTGCGTGAATCGCTGGCGCTGCCATTGGATTTGAGGGCGGGTGTATTATAATTCGATTATCATACTTGCCATTTCCTGCTCCCAATGGAAACGAAAACCGCGCGCTTGACTATCCTGATTGATCCCGCCAAGAAGGAGGCATTGGAGAAGCTCTGTGCCGCGCAGGATCTGACGCCATCGCAGGTTGTCCGGCAGTTGATCCGTGAATATCTCGAACGTCATGGCGTGACCTACAAGACGAAGAGCGCGCTCGGAAAGCGGGTCGGGCGCAGTGCCGACTGAAGCTGACTGAGGCTGACTGCGCCTGCGGGCAAGATCAGGTGCCTTGCTCCCAATGCGCGTGACCGTTTTCGCGCCAGATTAACCGCTTCGGGTCGAGGCTCATACCGCTTTTCAGGCGTCTGGCAGTTGAGGGCAGCCTCAGGTCGTCCGCCCACGCATACGAGAAGGCGCGATCCAGCAGGACGCGCGAAGACGGCAGGCGGCCTCTGCCTTTCCAGGCGAAAGCGACGAAATTGCTGTCGTCCGCACATCGGACCACCGTGTACGAGGAACCGAACACGGCGTTCAGCCGTTCCACGTAAAGGTCCAGTGCCGGCTCGTCGTCGGTAAAGTTGATCGCAAGCACTCCCGTCTTCGTCAACCGTTCGCGGCACGCAGAGAAAAATGCAATATCCGTGCACTGGCGTGCGATCCCGTCCGGCGCGTAGGCGTCAACCAGGATGACGTCTGCTGCGACGCTCTCATTGCAGATGTAGTCTGCACCATCGGCGCACAGCACCCTGAAGCGTGCGTCGTCCGCAGGAATCCTGAACACATCGCGCAGGGCAATGACTTCGGGATCGATCTCGACCGCGGTGATCTCCACTTCAGGAAGGTGCCGATAGCAGTACTTTGCCAGTGAGCCCCCGCCTAGCCCGATCATGCAGATGTGCTGGGGAGCCGGCTGCAGCAGCAGGAATCCCATCATCGTGCGCGTATAGCCGAGCGCGAGCCTGTCCGGCGCACGAAGCGACATGCAACTCTGGGTGGCAAAGTGATCGAAGTGCAGGGACACCGCGTGCTGCGTTTCCAGCACAAATGGCCGCCCGTCATTTAATGGCGTAGAGAGGAACTCGACGAATGCGTCACAGGATGTCTGGTCACCGTCCATTCTCGATATATCCAGGTAGTCAAACGAGTGCGTGAAACGCTGCCGCGTTTCGCGTGGGTGCTGTGCTACAGGTCACGCCTTCTTCAGAAAACAGGCCTTGAGCATGAAGCTGCCGGCGTCCTGCGGAGGCGGCGTTCATTGCAGATGCCATTGAAACAGTGTCGGGTCAATCGGAAAAAATGGGGCATACCTCGCCGGGGGGGCGATCATCTGAAGATGTACATGGCATTATAATGTAAGACACATTAAATTACTTCCGTATTATAATGATGTTCGCCGCCCTTCAGCGAACTTGCGGGCGGATTCGCTGAGGATGTCGTCATGTTCGATCTGGATGGAGCGTTGCTGCTGCCCGACAGGCGCCTGGTGCGCCTGCGGGAAATAGCTGGGAGCCGGGGGCTGGTCCTGGTGGGAGTCGGGCGCGGCGGCGAACGGGGGTTCCAGATGATTCACCGGTTCCATGACGTCGGCGAGCAACTCGCGGCGACCGGTATCCACCTGGCCTTCGTCTATCCAAGGGAATCGGCCCGGCACGTGCTGGATGCAATCTCGGTCGCCAGCGCGCGGTTCCGGCGCCATCCGTGGCTCGTCCTGGACATGGACCACCGGTTTTTTGCGCAAGCGGTATGGCCCCGATCGCTCGAAGCGGTGTACCTGAACCTCGAAATGAAGCGACTCGCTGGCGCCAGCATCGACCTGCAGGACCCGATGTGGGAAGGCGAACTCAGGTCATTTCTCACGGATTGCCAGATCGATACTTCGTCCTGAATCCAGTGACCTGCCTGGGGTTTTGGAATCTCGTGGAAGCTGCCGTGTGCATCGAGATCGGTGCGAGCTCCGACTGGACACGACAGGGCGCGTCGAACTCCGCCTGATGGTGGGGCGCCTTGCAATCCGCAGCGACTACGAGTTAATTTTTTGGAGGTGCGATGATCGACAACGATACGCCAAATGAGCAAACCATTTCCACCTCTGCAATCTGGGCGCTGGAACGCCTCGCAGAAGTTCGCTACGGGAGAGACGCGCCGGCACTCGGCTGGTCGGTCACACGGGAATTGATCAGTGCCGGGTACGTTGGCTATCCATCCGGCGCGCGCTCCAATATTACGATTACGGCTTCCGGACGGGCATTCCTGAAAAGCCGGAAATAGCGGCAAACGTGCGACAGCTCGACGCCGAAGATATCGTAGAGGAAATCCCTTTTCGGCGAGCCGGTCGAGCCGAAGGGTTTCGTGCACTTCGGCTGTTGCATGCGACAGTCCCTTGAAGCGCCGGTGATCAGGACCTGTCCGATGCATTGCGATTCACCCGCACACCATTCTTATGCAAAGTTTGCATATATCCATGCCGACACAGCATTAGACGATTACGTCAGGCCCCTTCATCATCGCGTCTCCGCAGCAATTGCGGTTGCTTCTGCATCCCAGCAGTAAACAGGGCATTACAACAAGGACATGCGTTTGAGGGCCGGCCACCCGCGTGGAAAGGTCCGGTACGGTACATTGATGCCGTACTCCGGTATGGCTCGCTCGCGCTGTCCATAATTGGAGACAATGTGACGCAATCGATACAACGGAACATCGGCCCGTTCGCGCTGATGTTCACCGGCCTCGGGTCGATCATCGGTTCGGGCTGGCTGTTCGGCGCGTGGAAGGCGGCGAAAAT
>NZ_QEOL01000039.1 GCF_003096715.1 Paraburkholderia silvatlantica | reverse complement strand
GCCCGGAATTCCGCAGGGTATGGGGTACGATGCTTGCCCATTTCCGGCACCTCCTTCTCAAAAGAATAGGTGTCCGTTTTTCTGGGTCAATCTCACGGATCAAGATGGGGCCGATGTTGGTGTAACAAAGCGCCCCCTGTTTGACAGGAGGCGTTCGCTTTCGTAGGTTGGGGCTGCGGTTCCCGATGTTGACGCACCCGGAACTGGACTGTGTAGTGTGCGCTACGACAACCCAAATCTTCGGCCCCGGAACACCATCCTACTGGGCCAGGACCGAAGGTCAAGTTTCCCGCCGACACGACCCAGCCCCGATGCACCGACCAGGAGCCGCCGGAGGTCCGAACAAGCACGCGCCGAGGTAACCAATCCCCGGTGTCGACCCACCGCGAAAGCGGCAGGCCCGGCGACCTTGAACCGTATGCGCAGCATACGATCCGCCCCAGCAACGTCTCGTCCCACGGAAGGCACCGGGTATGGCTCAATCTGGCCCGGTTCGTGCGCCCCGGCGGCTCGGCATTGCATGGGTTGGAACGATGAGCGGGAAGCGCCCGGCGACGGCCGGGACATGGTGCACAGTTCCGATGGAGAGGCGCCGCCTGTCATGGGCGGTGGACAGACCCAGCACCAGCGGCGAAACGAGCCGTGAACTGTCCGCAGATGGGGAGCGTTTCTATCCCATCCCCGGTGAGTGGCGGCGTCCCTAGGACGCTGGGCCCGAGTCGGGAAAGCCATCCCATGCCAAACCCTACCCGGGTCAGGCAGGGAGAGGCTTTCCCGGCTTGGGCCGGGGCGGTTCAGCCCCGGGCCTTGCCGGGGCAGGGGCATGGGTATGGCAAACCCCATGATTCACTGGTTGGGCCACCGTCTTAGGGCACAGGCCGGAGGCAACCCGAAGGGAAACCGGCCGAAGGCAACCCGCTAGGGTGACAGGCCACCATGAGAAGGCACGTAACACCTCTCATGATCCCATCCACGCGCGCGCCAGCGCGCACAATGCCCTGAGTCGGAAAACGGGCGCGCGCTGCCTTATCGTGCTTTCCTGGCCGTTTTCGGCCCCTCCAAGGCACCCCGCACAGCCGCCAGATCCAGAGGCCAACGCAGTGTCGGGCCGATCACCTTCAACTGTTCTGCCGGGGTGTAGTCACGGCTGTATGCCGCGTGATGCTCATCGTCCAGATCGTGCCCGACGAACTGAGCCCGGTGTTCCGACGACACGCCACCTGTCTGCATGGCCTGGATCACGGTCTTTCGCAGGGAGTGGAACCCCACCCGACCGATGGCCCCCGGGTCAACCTTGCAGGCGTCCAGGTGTCGTGAGAACGCTTTCGAGAGCCAGTTACCCATGCCGTTCACGCTGCCGACCTTCACGTCCGGGAAGAACCGGGTCTCACCTGCCGCCCGCAACGTGCTCACACGGTCCATTACCCCTAACCTCAACAGGTCAGGATGCAACGGCAACGTCCGAATGCTGGCGTCGTTTTTCAGGCTCTGCCCGTCGCCCTCGTCGGTGATTCGCACGCAAGGCACACCCCCAATGTCGATGAAGTCGTCCAGGGTCAACTGGCCCACCTCCGCTACACGCGCGCCGGTGTAAAGGCCCAACACAGCCCCCCAGCGGGCCGCTTCGGACAGGTTCGCGCTCAGTGCCTCGGGCGAATACAACATCTTGACCTGATCGACCGTGAACGCCTTGAACCCATGCTTGCGCCGTTGCCGTTTTTCACGGTGCGAATAGGTCAACTGCCCCTTTGCCGGGTTGTCGCTGTTCGTGAAATGCCCGGCCCCCTTCGCCCATTCAAAAAAGCCGTTCAGGTAGGACAGTTTGTTGAGGATCGTCGGCGTGGACAGTCCCTCGTTGCGCAGCGCTTGCACCCACCCCGCCACGTCGGGGCGGTAAACGTCGTTGATCGACTTGGTAGCCCCTACGTGCCCCACGAAGGACGTCAACGCAGCCCGCTTGATCGTGAGCGTCTTGCGGAGCGTGCTGGGCGTGAGGAACTGGACCCACTCATTGGCGGCGCGCGCAACGCTCAAACTGGGGCGTGTCGGTTGTTCTGGGGGCGCGGCGGGCGTAGGGGCAGGAGCCACACGAGAGGCCGTCAACAGACGTAACGCCTCCATCGCACGCGCATGGTCTTCCGCGCCCTCGGCCTTGACCGAGAAACCACCGCCAGGGCTGCTGTTGATTTCGTAGGGACGCGTGGTCGACGTGTCGAGATTCAACAGGTCGTTCAATGTTGGTTTTGGCATGGTCCCAGAGCGCAAGACTATGAAGATCGCATGATACCGCGCGGTCAACACGTAGGCCCACGCCTGGGCGGTGCGGGGGCAGCGCGTGCGCAACGATCGCTTGACGACTTTGAGCCCGGCAGCGGCGTGCAGGTCCGGCGGGATACGAAGGCGGAAATGAAACACGCCCGAAGAGTGTCGGACGAGATTGTGAGGCAGGCGCATGGCTTGAATGGTCCAAGCCAGGGTCCAACTTTGCGCCACTCACTGACTTCCTGCAAACCCTTATGCAGCAAGCCTTAGAGGCATTCTGGCGGAGAGAGGGGATTCGGCACACCCGGCCGGCGGCACGCGCATAAACCACTAGATTTTCAACGATTTTTCTGCCTGGATCCCGTGCCAGAAGCAACCAGGAACCCCGACCGTGCAACCGTTCATCTCACCCTTACGACCCAACGGCCGCAGCGTGCGCTTTCGATACCCAAGGCGCAGTAACCAGCCGTGGAGTACAGGAAATATATCCAGGTCCTGCGATGACGAAGCACAGGCGCGCAAAGGACAACACGATGAGCGTCGTGTAGCGGGCAGCCGTTACCTTGACGAGCTGGTCCCACAGGGACCGTTCCGAGGTTTCCGCGAAGGGGGCAGGATACGAATTCGGATGCTGCACGGTCAGAAGTCAAGTTCGCGCGGGATTTGCCGATAGATATCGTGTAACCGCAACTGCTCCGACAATTTTAGATGAATAGCGCTTCTCGAATCCGCCTTTCGAATGGCTTTCCTTTGAGCATGCCGTTCAAGTGCGCGAGCTGGTCGCCGTCGTTCAGGTCCCCGGCAGGCAGGCCGTTCACTCCCTCGATGAGGTCATTCGGATAGGCTGATATCACCAACCGCCAGTCCGGCTTTGTGCAACATCTCTGATGGAAAGCATGGTGATTTTCGTGGTTCCGTCAGCACGACCGGGTCTCGTATTCGGTCTCCGTGCAAGAGGCATCAAAGGTCAGCGCAGCGGATAAATCAACAAGCAAATAGTTTTTTATCAGATTTGTCATGGCCACGCGCCCCGATACGCTGAATACAACCATCCTCGCGATAGAGCTACTACGACGTATTCCGAGAAACCGAAAGGTCACGGCAGCCGAACTGCACGACCAGTTGCAGCACGCAGGGCATGGCCGGGACCTACGGACTATCCAGCGTCAGTTGGAAATGCTGTGCGAGCATTTCGACATTGAATGCGACGACCGGAGCAAGCCCTATGGATATTGCTGGAAGGCCCAATCGGGAGGGCTGTCCTTACCCGTGCTCAGCGAGCAGGAGTCGCTGCTACTGTTGTTGGCAGAGCAGCATCTGAATCATCTTCTGCCCGCTGGCGTCATGAAGTCCATGGATGGCTTTTTCGAGCAGGCCAGAAGGAACTTCGGGCCCACGGTTGCCGAAAGGCCCAGCCAGCAGTGGCTAAAGAAAATACGTGTCGTCAGTCCGACTCAGCCAACCCTGCCGCCAAAAATCGAAGATGGCGTGTTCGATGCTGTGAGCAATGCGCTCTACGCGAATCTCTGGCTCGAGCTCGAGTATCGAAACGCAGTCGGCAAATCGAAGTCAGCCGAGGTAATGCCTCTCGGACTGGCTCAGCAAGGTGTTCGTCTTTACCTAGTTTGCCGCTACAAGGGCTACGCCGAGGAGCGCATTCTCGCTTTGCATCGAATCATCACGGCCTGCGTGACCACACGCTCCTTCGAGCGGCCGACCGATTTCAACCTGGAAGAGTACGAGGCCGATGGCAAATTTGGCTTCGGCAGCGGGAAGCGAGTTCGGCTGAGTTTCTGCATCGAACGGGAGACCGCTCTTCAATTGCTCGAGTCTCCACTAACGCCGGAGCAGAAGGTTGTTACCTTTGACGACAGACTGGAAGTAAGCGCTGTGGTCGTGGAAACCGTGCAACTGCATCGCTGGCTGCTTGGGTTTGGCGACAAGGTTTGGGGCGTCAAGCTTGAGAGCCTCGATGACGAACCGACCGAAGACGGTGCGTTGGCGGCGTTGCGACACATCTTGTCGTAGGTCCGAATATGATTTACCCGTGGTTAGCCGCTGCTGAAGGCATTGGCCGGTTTGAAAGACATACAAAGGGGTTAGCTATGGGTAAGCTGATTATTTTTCTGATTTTTGCTTTCATGGCATATGCCGTATTGAAGCAGTTGTTAAGGGTGGTACGGTTTTTTGAGCCCAACCAGCGACCGCCAGAGGCGGAAACCGTGGACGTGGCAGCTCGAGAAGTTGCCGCAGCCGGAACAAAGACTGGCCAGGATTGGGCTGATGAGGTGAAGCGCTCGTATGACCTTTTCAAAGCGGGCGTTCTCACGAAAGAAGAGTTTGAACAGGTGAAGGCTCAAGTGCTTGCAAGGGTAGCCGCTAATACTTGAGTCGACAGCTTGAAGTGTCCGCTTTTGTGCTGGCATACGTGCTCAGCGTGATGCCCCGGCCAGACCACCGGGCCCGTTGAGTAAATCAAATGCAAATCGGAGCATCCATGCTTAACCGAGAAGCAGCATCAGCTGCCCGCGAGCAACTTGAGGCGGCTGCCAATGAATACGACCTCCAACAAAGCACGGTTCAGGGGTTTGCCACGGCGCTGTATAACCTGCGCCGTGAAAGCAGCGAGTTGCTGATTGGCGATGTGGAAGCTTACGTCAACAGCCTGGCCTCGACGCCGCAAGAATTTGGCCGCGCGTTTTCTGAGTACAAGGTGGAATATCGCACCTTTGAAGGTGTGGTTAACGAAGTTGACCGTCAACTGCACGACACAACCGTGGCAGGCGGCACGGGGGCTGGGGTAGGCGTAGCCGCAGGTGCCGCAACAGCGGTAATGGGCCCTACTGCAGCTATGGCCATTGCGACGACATTCGGCACGGCGTCAACCGGGACAGCCATCGCCTCGCTGTCAGGAGCTGCCGCGACGAATGCGGCACTCGCCTGGTTGGGAGGCGGAGCGCTCGCAGCGGGTGGCGGAGGGATGTCCGCTGGCTGTGCTTTGCTTGCACTCGCGGGCCCGGTGGGCTGGGGGCTAGCGGGTCTTGCGGTGGCCGGAGGAGGGCTGTTCATGTGGCATAAAAACGGCAAGATTGCCGAAGAAGCCCATGGGAAGCGTTTGACCATTGAGAAGGGTATTGCCTCACTCAAGATTGCGGCTCACGAGATTGATAAGCTCAAGCATCTGACGCACATGCATGCCTTTGGAATGAAGTCGCTGCTAGGCAAGCTCAAGCAATCAGCCCCAACCGACTACGCCCAGTTTTCAACGCAAGAAAAAGAAGCCATCGGGGCGCTCATCAACCATGTGCGCACGCTTTCGTCACTGCTGAACAAGACCATCTTGTCGAACGTGTCGTGAGACCAGCCATGCAAACCAATACCACGTCTCACACGGAGTCGTCCCCCATCTCGGACCAGGCTGCCGGCATCGTGGTTGATGCGGTCAACAGTGCGCGCGCAGCGGCAGAGAATGCGGCATTAGCCGTTCAAGACCACGCTTTTGAAAATGCGATGGGAGCCATGGACGAGGTGCGCAAGTTCCTCGGTGACCCGTCCAGGATTCTGGGGCGCATGGATACGAAGCATGGTGAGGTGGCCGAGCAAGTTGAAGTAGGCGTGCGCCGTGCACGTGACTACCTCGCGCAGGTGACGCCTGGCGCGACGTTCGAAGGCGTTGGCCGTACCGCGCCAATGGACTATCGCATTGACGGCATCGACGTCCAGTCGAAGTTTATCAACGGCGCTAACAATGGCTTGAGCCACGTGTTGGAGCACCTGGACAAATACAAGGACTTCGGCAAGGACGGGTTTTATCACATCCCAAAGGACCAGCACGCCCAGATTCTTGAAGTCCTCAAGGGGAATACCGGCGAGCTCAGCGACAAGACTGTTCGTGCAATTCAGGAAAAGGTTTCGCAAATCGAGCTGCTAAGTGGAAAGCCGTTCGAGGAAGCTGTGCAGCCCTCGGTTTCAACGTATGCCGAGGTACAGCTCGGTAAGGTCGATGAAACCGTTGGACACCACGAACAGGATTTGAAGCAACAGAACGAATCCATCAAGGACCATATTCGCGTTGAGCATGAGGCCTCGTTTGGGGATGGGTTTAAGGCGGCAGGCAGCGCAGCTGCCGTCGGCGCTGCGCTCACTCTGACGACGAAGCTGTGGCAGAAGTATCGGGACGGGAAAAATGTTTTCGCTGGCGACTTTACGGCCGAAGACTGGAAAGAGGTCGGATTGTCTACCGCAAAGGGGGCCGCTGGAGGTGCATTTGCCGGTGCTGCTATCTATGCGCTGACAAACTGTGCCGATATGGCCGCTCCGTTTGCCAGCGCGTTTGTCACGGCGACTAAAGGTATGGCCTCGCTCGCCGCTGACTATCACGCCGGGAAGATTTCTCTCGATGCATTCATTGATAACGGCATGTTCGTGTGTAGCGAGGCAGCCATCGTGGGGTTAGCCACTGCGGCAGGACAGACGCTTATTCCTGTGCCGGTGCTCGGTGCCATCCTGGGTTCGGTTGCGGGCAAGTTTATTGCGGTCACCCTCGGTAGGAAGGCCCGCGAATTCGCGGACCGCCTTGCGGAACGCATGAGCCGCATCGTGTCCGCGCTCGATGAAGAGGTTCGCAAGGTCCTCAAGCTGCTAAATGACGAGTTCGACCGACTTGGCGACCTGACAATTGCTGCATTCGACCTGTCAGTCAACAGGCGCTTGCTGGATACAAGCCTCGCACTCGCGCGCGCACATGGTGTCGACGAGTCGGTGCTACTCAAGAGCGTGGCGGAGGTCGATGCCTTCATGACGGGGCCCTCAACCTCAAAAGTCACGGTCAGATAACCTTAAGCGGCCCACACGCCGCATATCAAGAAATAGGGGATAAAGTTGGATACAGAATTTCTGAAAGACTCGGGAGACCTTGAAGCGCTGCTGCGCGTCGCAGATGTGGACGACCTCGATGTCCTGGTCGACTACCTCACGGATAGCGGAGCGGGACGAATCTCCTTGTCCGAATCCACGCTTAAGCGATTTGAGGCATGTAAGCACGCTCGTCTTTACCCGGCAGTAGACCGCGCCGAGATTGCCAGGGAAATCGTGCTCTTTGGTGGCAATTCGATTGCCAACATTTTCCGTGGCGGCAAGGGCGTGTCATACACAGAGCTGGTCGGCGATGTCGCCAGTCACTTGAAGGTGGCCCATACCAAGGGCGCTAACGCCATGGCAATTGAGACCGCCATTGTCTCGAAGCTATACGACGAGACCTTGAGCAAGATGCCGACGTTCGAGCGAAAGCGATTCATATTTCAGGATTTGATTCATCTGAACAACGAACCCGATATGGGAGATATGCCGGAGTCCCTTTTTAAGGCGCAAGTTGTCGCCAATGGGATGGCTTCAAAAATGCTCGGACGAGGGATTAAGTTGGGGGATTGGGCACCGTATGCATTATTTTTGACGCCCTTCGGTCTACTGGCCAGTGTCTGGAGCGCGGTGGAACTGACCGGCGCGGCCTATCGTGTGACGATGCCGTGTGTCATCCAAATCGCGTATATGCGCCAGAAAGCTCTGTGCGGACCGCTCCCTTGCAAGTGCCGCAAGTGCTCGAAAATCAATGCCCCGGACGCCAAGTTCTGTTCCGAGTGTGGCGATGCGATGCCGCAGGGGCCTGTTGCGTCAACCGCGGTCACAGCCCCTTTCCTTTAAGGGAGCATCACAACGCGTGTCGAATAGATGAAATGGACGCGCCTATGAGGGTTTATCGTTCCTGTGAGGTTCATGAACTGGGTTGGCGACCTGAAGCCGAGCGATGAATGACGACGACTGCGGTTATAAAACACCTCGATATATTCGAACAAGTCCGAGACGGCTTCGCGGTGCGTGCGATACCTCGCGCCATGCACGCGCTCGTTCTTCAGGCTGTTGAAGAAGCTTTCCGTCGGCGCGTTATCCCAGCAACTGCCTTTACGGCTCATCGAGCAGCGCATGCCGTACGAGTTCAGTTTGCGCTGGAAGTCGTGGCTGGCAGTATTGACTGCCCCTATCCGAATGATGCAGCGCGCCGGGCGCGGGCCGGCGGCGGAACCATGCCATCGTCAGCGCGTCGGTCACGAGTTCCGTCGTCATGCGCGGCTTGACGGACCAGCCCACGACCTCCCGGTTGAACAGGTCCAGCGTGACGGCCAGGTACAGCCAACCTTCGTCGGTCCAGATGTACGTGATATCCGAGGTGAACACCTGATTGGGCTCGGCTCGTGCGACGACCACCACATTTCGCGGTCGCCGTTTCTCCATTTGCTCAACCCACGGGCCGGCCATCTCTTCGCCTGATCTAACGTGCGCCGCAGTCAGTACTGCCGCTGCAGCTTCCTGTCGCCACTCGTCGACCTGATCGTAGTCACGGGTTTTCCAATGGCCACCCAGAAGGTCTTGCAGATCCATGAGATCGACGAGGTTCTGGCGTGTGAGGAACACGAGACTCGAACGGTTTGGCTTACTCAGATTTGAAATCCGAGTATGAACCCTAGGCCGCATCGCGTTGCTGACCAGCCGGGACGCCTGGCCGCTTTACGGCGAAGGGGATGGCCAAACTGACGCCCCGAAAACCAGGGCGGTTTCCAGGCACCTTGCCTGATGGTGGGTTCTTTGGCGGGTAGAAATGAAAAACGGGCCGAAAGGCCCGTATTCATTGGTGTCCTGGCGGAGAGAGGGTCCGTCCGCGTTGGATTCATCTGCCTTCATCAAAAATCACATGACATCGCTGAAATCCTTATCCCCATTGGGTTCCGCGAAGACGTTCGGTCATTGGCGTTCACTTGTCGACAACCGAATTTCGCTATAATCAGACTTTATTTTGATAGTCAATTTGATAGTCGAACATGCCGCGAGCAATGAACAGATTGAGCCAACTGGCCGTCACCAAGACAACAGCGCCGGGGTTGTACGGCGACGGTGGCAACCTCTATCTTCAGATCACGGCCGCTGGAGTCAAGTCATGGCTATTCCGGTACATGCGTAACGGTAAGCCGCGCGGCATGGGCCTCGGACCCGTGCACACCGTCGGGCTCGCCGAAGCCCGAGCACTCGCCCTCGATTGCCGCCGTCTGCTGCTCGCTGGAACTGATCCCCTCGACGCCCGCGACGCCGAGCTTGCCGCCCAACGGGTCGCTCAGGCCAACGACGTGTCATTCCAACATTGCGCTGAGAAGTATATTGAGGCACACCGGGCGGGCTGGAAGAACGCAAAGCACGCAGATCAGTGGACCAACACGCTCACCACTTACGCCTACCCGGTCTTCGACTCGCGTCCTGTTTCGGCCGTCGACACTTCACTGGTCATGAGGGTTCTTGAGCCGATCTGGACGACGAAGACCGAAACTGCGTCGCGGCTTCGGGGCCGGATCGAATCGGTGCTCGACTGGGCCACAGTTCGAGGCTATCGCTCTGGCGAAAACCCTGCGCGACTGAGGGGCCATCTGGATACGTTGCTCCCGAAACGCTCCCGCGTGCAGAAAGTTGAGCATCACCCGGCCCTGCCGTATACCGATCTGCCAGCGTTCGTCAAAACGTTGCGCCCGGAAGCAGGCGTCGCCGCGCGAGCCCTCGAGCTTCTCATCTTGACCGCTACCCGAACGAATGAAGTCATCGGCGCGACTTGGCAGGAATTTGATCTGGACGAAGGCATCTGGACCATCCCGGCTGAGCGCATGAAGATGCGCAAGGAGCATCGCGTTCCACTTTCGCCGCGAGCGATTGCTTTGGTTAAGGCTCAGTTGGAGATCAAACAGGGCGACTATGTCTTTTCGGGAGCGCGCAAGGGGAAGCCGCTCTCAAACATGGCGATGCTTCAACTGCTTGAGCGGATGAAGCGCGACGACATTACGGTTCACGGCTTCCGCTCAACGTTCCGGGACTGGGCAGGGGAGACGACTCACTATCCGCGCGAAGTGTGCGAAGCCGCTCTCGCGCACGGCATCAAGGACAAAGCCGAAGCGGCTTACGCGCGCGGCGATCTG
Source organism: Paraburkholderia silvatlantica (assembly GCF_003096715.1). Taxonomy (GTDB): domain Bacteria; phylum Pseudomonadota; class Gammaproteobacteria; order Burkholderiales; family Burkholderiaceae; genus Paraburkholderia; species Paraburkholderia silvatlantica. Next base: position 43,459 of record NZ_QEOL01000039.1, on the reverse strand, counting down.
TTCGTCAAACGTGCGGCGCTGATGCGGGACTGGGGCAAATACTGCAGCGGCACACCTGCTTCGACTGACAATGTCCAGACATCGGCCGCCGATGAACGTCCGTGACGTCAGCGAAAGCTACGAGGTTGACAGTCGCGATGACGCACATTAGGATTTGCTGCCTAGACCTGACGTAAGAGCGTCTACCACCAATACGTTGCGATTCGGTGCCGTTAGCTGAATTGGAGCGGGTAGATCAACTGCGAAGGGGCCTAGCTAATCGGTGTAGTACCCGCCTCAGCGAAGTTAGCTGATCGCGGAGCCGTCAGTTGAACGCCCGTCACACTGCGTGAGCGGGGTTTGCCTGTATCTGTTTATGTTTGCGCGTCCAAGCGCAGCGCACGCTTTGCATCTGCACAAGCGTGCGTAACAGATTGGGTATACCCGTTCTGCGTCTGGACGTTGCACACGTAAATGTGTGTCAACCCGCTACCAGTACGCAGATGATCTCACAAACAAAGAACCCCACTCAGTCGTCGCTAACTGCACCCCTTTCGGGTTGCGCGGTCGTCGCGACTGCATCGCCGCGGGCGGACCTCGCGGCTCGCCACAACCACGTCGTTTCTGGCGAGCCCACGCGTTCGTCGTCAACCGCCGCACGGCACGCTTCCGCAGCATTGCCTGAAATCGCCAACACGGCGAAAAGCGGCACGCCGGATGTCGATCCCATTTTCCTCGCGCATGAAGTCTGCCAGATGCTCAAGATCGGCAAGACGACGTTGTACAAACTTGGGAAGTCCAAGGAACTGCAATCGTTCCGCGTTACCGCGCGTATTCGCGCCTGGCGGCTCTCGGCAATCCAGGCGTACTTGGCGTCGAAGGAGGCCCAATAATGGAGCGACTGCAAAACCCGACGACGCTCTCGACCAATCCTTCGATTGCGAACGCCGCTACGGTAAGCCTGCCCGGTGAGCAGTTCTCGAATGCGACGTGCGCCGATCCAACCATCCTGATGGTCGGCCCGGAGGACATTGTAAATAGCGTCCAATCGAACTGCACTGCTGACAATTTGTCGCTCCGTCTCGTCATGACGAAGAAGCTGCCGAAGGTGCCCGTCGTCAAATGGCGACTCGGCGTCTGCAGCGTTCCTGTTCGCGTTCGTCTGTAATTACATACCCCCTATGCCCTATATGACATCTTTCTAGATAAATAGGTGTACTAATGGAAAAAATCATGATCAACCCGCAATCTGACAATGCCAAATTGGCATGCAATGCCTGCGCTTGCATCGCGCAATTGCTGGCTCCGTCTCGCGAGTGTGCCCGATGAAGACCCGTCCGAGTCAAATTGTCAACGCGCCGCAGACAACGACCAGCAAGAAGTCCACGCAGACTGGCTTGGCGTTCCGCTCGGCTGATCGTGTGAACTTCGATACGGTCGAGTTCGCGGTTAGCGGCGTCGAGTGGGACGTGTCCGGTCAGAAGCGCAGCCTGGTCAGCAACGGTGATGGCGAAGTCCTTTTCAGCAGCACGAATCGCCTGCCGGTTATCGGAAAATACGGCATGCACAACCTGCACGTTCGTTATAACCCCCTCTCCAAGACACTGAGTGTGGAGGGCTCGCTGTTCGGTTCCATTCTCGGCCAGAACGTCTTCACTTCGCAGCGTCTCGCGAAGGGATTGGCGTGCGTGATCTCGTGCCTCAAGAAGAAGTTGGGTTTCTCGTTCGCCGTTTCGATGCAGGAGTTGATCGACAAACACGTGACGTTGCGTCGTGTCGATCTGGCCGTGAATCTGCAGTTCAAGTCGGGCCGCTTCGTGAAGACGTGCCTGCGGCAGATCGCGCGCCAGCTGGTCGAACAGGATTGCGCAATGAGGAAGGAGTTCACGTCCGTCTACTGGTCGCCTAGAAACGGTCGTTACTACAGCATCATCTTCTACGACAAGGGCGAAGATGTGCGCCGCAAGTCTTTGCCGAAGTCGAAGCGTACGGGCGAGGAGCCGAAGAAGTTCTTCGAAAACCTGCGCGACGAGTGCGGTGGTCTGCTGCGCGTTGAAGTTCGCTTGCAGAGCGCGGAGCTGAAGAAGCAGGGCTTGCAGAACGTCAAGGCGTGGAGCGGTAATGCGCCGCGGGAGATTTTCAACCGCTACTACAAGAATGTGCCGGTGCTCAACGTCGTGTCGTCAGGACTAACTTGCGCCGACTTCGAGGGCGTGCCTGATCGTCTGCGTCCGGTAATCGCGCTGCGCAAGCTGAACGCACCGATGGAAATGATGTATTCGGAGCGCACCATGGCGCGGCACCGTGCGGAGTTCCGCAAGCGCAAGATCGACCTGAAGTCGCCCGCGCGCGAAAAAGCGGTGCCGCTGGCGAAAGTGCTGACGGCTTCGCGCATCAAGCCGACGCCACCGTCGCTGGTCGACGCACGGTTCGCACCGCTGCCTGATGCGGTCAGCGATCCGCCGCGCCCCGTGAAGGGTCGTGTGTCCCGGACTACGTAGCGCGTCGCCGAACGATCGTAGCGCAAACCCTAACCGTGGCCCGCGTTCCAGGTAAAGCGGGCGATAAATGGAAATAAACAACATGAACCATGCTGAAGCTGAAAGCACGGTAGTCAATGCCGTCGTCGATGACGAGTGGAAGCTGCCGTGCCCGGAAATGAAGTACGTCGCGAAAGTCGCCAATGCCGACGGCGGCCATCCCGCGTACCTGATGAAAATCAAGGGCGCTGATGGCGTCTGGAAAGAGATAGAGATTCCGGTCACCTTGACGCTGAACGCGTCGCGGCTCGCACGCCATCTGATCGAGCGCGGCGTCGAACTGTATTCGAACGATGCGTCGAAGCGTGTCGCAGATTTCCTGCGCACCTGCAACGGCGGTAATAGGCTCCTGCGCGCAGAGCGTGACGGCTGGATCGATTGCGGTCAAAGCCCGAGCTACGTTTTCGGCAACGAGCGCTTTTCCGATCGCGTCGAGCGCGTGATCCGGGCTCAGCCAAAGACGCGTGCATCGGCGGGCACGCTTGCGGACTGGGTTGGCTTCACGGCCCTGTGCCGCGGCAATCCGCTCATGATCGTTCCGCTCTGTTTTGCCTTCGCGTCGGGCCTTCTGAAGCTGTTCGGCCAGAGCGGCATTTGCGTGAATCTGGTCGGTGCGTCCAGCACGGGCAAATCAACCATCCTTCGATTGCTGCAGGCCTTGACCGGTTCGCCCGACTGTCTTGCCAACTGGGAAGCGACCGCGAACGGACTGGAAGCGTACGTGGCGCAACACAAGGATCTGCCGGTCGTCATTGACGAACTCGGTCAGTCGGATGTCGCGTCTTTCGGGCAGTCTGTGTATCGCATGACGAACGGCAGCGGCAGGCTGCGTGCCAAGACAGATGGCAGTCTCGCGGACCAGGCGCAACTGTCGACAGTGATTATCTCGGCGGGCGAGGAAAGTCCTGCCGATCGCATTCGCCGTAGTGGGGAGCAGGCACTGGCAGGCCAGATCGCACGCTTTATTACACTGCCGGTGAACGGCAACTACGGCGCGTTTGATGAGTTGCACGGCGAGAGCAACGGTGCAGCGTTCTCGGCACTTGTTCGTTCGAAACTGCGCGAAGTGCATGGGATCGCATGGCGTGCGTTTATTCAGCACGTCGCTGCCAATATGGCGGCAGTTCGTCGTACGCACGAGGTGCGGTTTCGCGATCTTCAAAACGCAATCAGCGAGGGCCGCAAGTTCGATGCTTCAGACGGTGTTCAGCAGCGCGTGCTTGAGCACTTCGCTTTTGCGGCCTATTCGGCATTCGTCGCCATTGACGCTGGTGTACTCGGTATCACGCAAGGGGAAGTCGCCGCCGCCATGTGCGGAAGCTTTGCCGACTGGTTGAAGCAGTATCGGGCGGATGCGCGGACGCCAGACGACGAAATTGCAGAGGCGGTGCGCGACCTCGTGGTGAAGTACCGTCATCGCTTACCGCTGTACTCGGCGTTTTGCGATGCTGATCACGACACGCAGATCGGTTTTACTCACACTCACGACGGCGTCGGGATGGTGTTGCTGCTCCCGCAGGCCATGCGCAAAATCAACGAGGAGTATGGGAAGAAGGCGGTAAAAAACGCGCTGGTCCGAAAGGGACTGCTGATTCTCGGGCTGGAAGGTCGGCCGACAAGCCAGTTCGTCGTGCCAGGACACACGAGCCTAAAGCCGAGCACCTATGCGCTGCGCAAGGACGCGATCTTCGCTGAGTAGCAGTGACGGCGAGCGCGTGTCAGCGTCGACCCACACGCGCTCGCCTGATCTACGAATCTACAAATCTACGCGCAAACTGCAGTGACGCACGGGACCGTCTGGGCGATCTGGCACACGTTGCCACCTCACATCGCGCATCCGGTGCTTACCACTTCGGTCGGACACACGGCGTCCCGCGCCGGTAGCAAGCGTCGTAGTAGTCGGTGATCGCCTTGCCCCTCGCAGGGTCGATTACATTGTCCTCGAACACATCTTGAACCATGGATGCTATATAGGGCTGCGCAGTTAAGGGCATCGCTCCGACGAACATCATTTCCTGCGACTCCGTCAAACCTTGATTGCGACAGCGAATGAATCGCTCGGCGATGGGTAGCTTTTGGTCGAGCAGGGTTCGACATGCCGCAGCCGACTTCTTGGCGTCATTGAATTGCTGTTGTGCTTGCTGCTGGTCGCTATGTTGCGACGCCTTGTACTTCGCAATGTCTTTTGCATCCTGATCAGCAACCATCTGCTGCGCCTGCTGCCTTCCGGCCGACGCTCTCTGTTCCATCTGCGCACGGTAGGCCGCGTTATCGCTCTGTTCCTGCTGTTGCTCTTGCTGCTGCACAGTATCTTGCCCGGACTGCTGAGGCTGACCCGTCGCGGGTTGGGTGACCGTATTCTGGACCGAATGGATCACGCCGAGTAGTTGGTTCAACTGGGCGTGAGCAACGACGGGTGCAACGGCCACCAGAACGACGGCAGAAATCTTCGAAAAATTCATGGTCTATGGTTTCCTTGATTCTGTTTATTAGGGTTCGAGGTGTAGTCTCATTGGGCGTGTGCGTAATGGGGAGGCAATTCCGCCATGCCCGGCGACCTGCTTGAGGGAATCCGCGGTGGGGTAGCTGCCACTAGAACACGAAGAGTCCCTTGATATGTGATGCAAAGTCCGTAGATCGAAATGCATCATATCGTAAAGATCGGGGCATGTCCGCACCGCTCCGAGGCCCCGATCCAAAATCCAGACTCGTCTCACTTCGTGACGTGCTGGCCTACAACGTCCGCGCTAGCCGGGTCAAGAAATCGCTATCTCAGGAAGAGCTTGGTTTTGCGGCTGGACTGGATCGTACGTTCATCAGCCAGGTAGAGCGAGCACGCGTCAACGTATCGGTCGATAACATCGAGCGTCTGGCGATTGCCCTTGATGTCGAGCCCGCCCGGTTGTTTGAGCGGCCGTGAACTTGGACTGCGACGGTCCGGCCTCAAGCCAAACTACGGCGGTTTCCTTGGCTCGCCAGCCTCAATTGAGATCGCACCATTAAGCACGACCGATAGTGTTTCGTTGGCCGTTGTATATCTCGCATATCGGCGCAGTTCGGCAGATTCCCAACTCGCGTAGTCGAGCTGAGCGTTGCAGGTCCCCATTGCCGTCGGCGGCCCTTCCGCTGGATCGAGAAGCAGCAACGTGCTCGGCTTGAATCGATGGTTGCGCTCGATGCCAGAAGTGCCGATTGCGAGCACTGCATGGTTGTGCAGCGTCCCAACCTCGCGCCAGCTACAGATCACAAGCCGCTTCCGTGTCAGTTCGCACTCAACAAATGCGACCGTATCTCGATGTGAACCGCGTTCGAGCAACTTGGTGTGCAACTTGCAATCCAGATCGGCAATGAATGTCGCCAGTTCGGAAAACATCATGCCCTGCAGGAAGACCTCGGTTGTCTTGCGCCACAGCATCGCTTCGATGCGTCGCCGTCGTGTCGCGATACTCGTCGGATCTTCGATAACTCCAGCGATCTGCAACACCATTAGTAAGCAATGGATCACGCACGCCGAATCTAGTCGACTTTATTGGCTATGGACAGCGATCTTTGAGTGGGCAGCGCCGAGATGCAGCCCGGGGCGCACGAGCGGGTGAAACCGCTGTATGACATAACTCACGTTCAATATTCGCTCGGGAGGAGTGCGGTTGTCGCGGCCCGGTCGGCTTCCGTGATGAGCCAGATGCGCTCGTTGTTTGGTCCGATGCTGTAGGCGCTAAGTATTCGCATTCCATCTGTGACGGATCGGGCGTTTGCCTCGCAGTCATCGGCGTCAAGTTCGCCCCAGTCGCCGCACTGGTGCCGCATGAACAACTGCGCGGGCTGTATTCCAGCGCGTTGCATCAGGTCGAGTGCTCCCGGCGTTGCGTAGGTGCTGCCGAGCGCGAAGAGTATGCTGTGTTTGTCAACCATAACTAAGGTATCCTAATTTATTAAGGCGAGCGTTATCCTCGGACGGCTGTCCGGTGTCAGGCTCAAAGAGGATCGAAGAACTGAAACGCGAGGCTGTTGCGAGTGCGTGTCAGGGAAGCGAAGGTGCTACAGACCGGATCGTGCGAACACGTCATTGGACCTTGAACAGGTTGAGGAGAAAATCACCTCGACACACGAAGATTGAGTCAGAAATCGACAATTTGCTCAAAAAATAAGCAAATACAATGCGGTGCGCCCCCGATCTTGGGATAAATGTAACACGATTTGCTCGGAATCAATAAAAGGGTGGCATCAAATCAGTGATTCGGTCGGCTACGACGGGGCGTGTCTTGTCCTTGAAGTGAAAAACCCTCGTCCGAGCCGGATATAGCGCCGCCAGCGGCCGGCTTACATTCTCTTAAGGGGTGCGGTTGGGCGTGTATCGGCGGCGTCTCTGTGCCCCAACTCCATCGATCTGAAAGAAATGTAATGTTCGTCGCGCCACTCGAATCAGCTCCCCGAGGGGCACAATCCACTGAAAATACCCAAATTTGCTCAAATTTTAAGCAAATTAGGTGTTTCAGGTTCTCAGAACTCCGAAGTTCGTCTCTCGGTCATCGAAAACCGATCTGATGCCTCTCGGAGTCCTCACTACCGGCCGGGCGAGCTTGGCGAGGGGGCATCGGCAGCATGCCAAGCATTACGCTGCGCCATTTTGTTATGTCTCAGCGGGGCCCAAGTGCCATGTCATAGACCCTGCCATTTGCGAGCGTCTCGAAACCACGCGGCTTCGCCGCTGCAAATGCTACGCCGGTAGCGCGGTGAAACGCCTGGATATCGTGAGATGCGACACGTAAGGCACTGTGCCACTCCAATGCGTTACGGATTTTCCCAAGTCCCAACGCGGTTCTAACCTCCGTGTCAAAGGCCGGTCCAACCCTGCCATCGGTGACAAGCATCACCGCCTTCGAAATTCCTACCGATCCCGCAATACCTCCGCGCGCTCGTCCCTGATAGGAGAGTTGCTCAAACACGCTCCAAAGACTATCCAGTGCGGAGATGTTCGACGGATTTCCGAGTGCGGACGGATCGGCAAGATCGAACGTGGACAACACTGCAACATGGGGCGCAGCGCGTGCAAGAAGATCATCGAGGTACGGTGCGTCATGCACTGCCGCTGCCGCATCTCGCCGCATCGTATTTGGGCGGCACGCCTGCCACTTTCTGAGGATTTTCCCGAGGCGTGCCGGACGTGCTTGCGCAGCGGTGGCCAGCCAGGCATCCCAGTCGGCAATGTATGAGGGACTAAAAGTTGCAACTCTCTGCTGAAATACAGCAACAGTGTCTAGAGCAATTCCGGGCATGCGTATCTCCTTCAGCGGACACGACAGTTATGACACGGCATATGGTGACCGCTCCGAGCTGCCCTTGCAGTATTGTTCCGCGGCTCTTCGAGATTGAGGGGAGCATCTACTGCCGAAACAGACTACTTACCCTCCGCCTTGGCCAAGATTTGCATAAGCATCTCTGGCACCGCTCCCTCGGCCTTAAGTGTTGCCGCTCGGTACGCGAGTTGATTCTTCGCGAGACTGATACCTGCAGCAGCCTCGACGTTGTTGCAGGACGTTATCCATTCGGTCCAGTTTTTCGACAAGAACGCTTCAAGGTGATCCTCGAAGATCGCTACGTCGTCGGCAACGAGGGCAGATGGAAAGTCCTCTTCACCTCGACCGAAGTACTTCAATGCCATGCGATTAGCTGCTACATGAGCTTTCCGCTCCGCATCGATCTTGTCTTGTGTCTTCCCATTGGCCTTCGCACGCTCCTCAAACCCACTATCCGCATCGAAGAGCGCATAGGCCGGGATACCGATCGACGTCAGGATCGCGTGTGCAAGTGGGATGGATGTCTTGCCTCCTACGGGGACGATGGACACACCAGCGGCCTCAAGCGAGCCAAGAGAGCTCTTATCGCCAATACCGTAGAACACCGATGACTCTGTCGTGCCTTCCACGAGGAAAGCGCGATGCGCGAAGAGCGCGACAGCAAGCTGATTCGCCACTATGCCGTCGAGTTGGCGGTCAACTGTATCGGCATTCAATATCCCGTTCAGCTTTGTCTTTACGTCGGCAACCGTAGCGAGGTGAACGGTGACCACAGGAGTCTCATCAGACGATCTCGTCAGCCGCCTGACCTGGTCGAAATGTCTTGCCTCAAGAAAGTAAGGGCTATGAGTCGCATATGTTACTTGGATGCGCTTATTGGAGTCCTCGGCGAGTGCCCGAAGCACCTTCCCGAACGTCTGGGCCTGAATCGGGTGTTGATAGAGTTCCGGTTCCTCAATCGCTAGGCAGATGACCCCCTCAGCCGACGCAGCGCCTGATTGCGCTAAGAGTTGGAGCGCAGAGATCAGAAGCGTGCGCTGAAAGCCATGTCCCTGTCGTTCCACAGCGGTCTCGGTAGTGCCATCGAGAACTGCCACCGCGAATGTGGTCCGAGGAGCTTTAATTTCCACCTCTACCGGGGAAACCGTGACAGCTCGACCAGGCGAGTAAGAGGTGACGACCTCGTTGAGCTGCGTCGTCATGGCGTCGAGCTGTGCTTTGAACTTCTCCTCATAGACATTCTGCTGCTTTGCGCGCGACTCCTCTACGATCTTCGCGATCTCCTCATCGGCAGCGGTACGATCGACTGAACGCTCAAGGATTCGACCGATGATGCTTGACTTCCCGTCAATCGACTCCTCGCTCGCCCGGAGATCGGCAGTGACCAAGACGAAGTCGAAAAGTCCACTCATCTTTCCACCGCTGTTGAAGCCGAAGAAGTTGGTCTGCAGGGGTTCCGGTGCTTCGACGAGTTGGTCGGTGTGACCAGCTTCCCAAGTCGTCATAGCTTGGTTGGCGGCGTCGGCATTGCTCCAGGCCGGGAGACCAAGCGACGCATCAGAGTTCCGCAGATCATTGTAAGCAGCTTTCTTGTCGGCGGCCGTTCCTTTACTGCGGATGGTGTTGAATGGCGCGTAGCTCTTTGAGTTCGCAGATAGGGTTTCAGTCCCGTCTGGGCCTCGGCGCTTCCATGCGGTGAACGTCGTGACCCCTGCCGGAGCGTACTTGCCAAGCTCGTTCCGATCCTTTTCGGTGAGATCGGCGAATGTGACTTGAACCTCGATCTCTTCGTCAGCTGCCCCGAAGGAGCAGTCTTTCTCTGTCAGCGAACCTGGTTTGCCGTTAAAGTACCAGTCGAGCGCACGAAGTACAGTTGACTTACCTGCGCCGTTCGGCCCGATGAATGTCGTAACGGAATCGAAGGGAATCGTCACGTCTTTCAACGTGCGGAAGTTCTTGATGCGAGCGGATTTGATCTTCATTGCAGGTCGAGTCCTTAAGCATTTCGCCAGAGAGTGCGTCGCGAAAACTAACTCGCTGCCCGAGAGAGCAGCCTCTCTCGGGTTCGTTCGCTACGCTCGCCCTCGAAGCAGACGCGGCGTGATGTTTCGTGGATTGTCTAGCTTGCCTTAGCTATGCCAGCGCACTTGTGCCCAGCGGGATTCGCTGGGGCCCACGACCATCGTATCGACACGACGGTTGCAGAATTCGTCGACGTAGTCTTTTAGCGCGTGCGCAGTCTCAAGTGCTCGTTTGTCTTCAGGAATGTGCGAGGCCAAGGCGTCTGGCATAACCACGATGCATTTGGCCATCGCGCGCGAAACAGCAACATTGGTCCGTTCCAACTGCATAAGAAACGCCTCCTCCCCGCCAATCACGTCGACGTCCGCCACCCCAAAGGTTACGATAATCGTATGGCGCTCCCCTCCTTGGAATCGTTCGACAGTGTCTACCGCGTCGGCGATCTGGTCACTCTCGCTAGGATAGAGAAATTCGAGTTCTCGGATAACCAGTGCTCGTTGAGCACGGTGCGGTGTCACAATGCCAATGCAATTGGACCAGAACTCTTGCGGCGTAGGTGCTCGATGAGCAGGGATACCCGACGCGCGGCCGTCCAACTCCGCGCTGATCGACTGTCTTAACATCCACACCATGCCGGCAACCACTTTTGCCTCGAACGCGTTTCCCTGAGACGACAATTCGTCCTCGTGCAGGAGCGTTGCGACTACCGCCTCCGGTCTCAGCAATTCGTTGAAGGCCGTGCACCAGGGCAGATGAGCGGGATAAGCAGCTTGGGCCGGAAGCGGCTGCAAGTAATGTAGGCGTGTAGCGCCATACTCCGACGTCAGGGAGGCCGGGTAGCCGATGCGTCGCGCAAAGGCAACGATATCCTCTGCCGATCTGTAATTGCGTTCGAGCACGCAAGGCAACACCGGTGCACTGAACGTTCGCTTGGTTAAATACGTCTGGATGCTGCCGACGAGGTAGGCGGCGTCGGCGGGCGCTTCAATTGAAGCAATTGGCGGCATTTGCAGATGATCGCCCGCAATAATCAGACGCGAGTCGTCTTGCAGCCCTGAAAGTGCAGACAAGGAATGCGGCACAGAGACCTGCGAGCTTTCATCTATGACAACGACGTCAAACACCGGATGCAACGAACTGCCCGCCATGTACTTTGCAAATTGCCGACCTTGACGGACTTGGCAGCCGACAATGGTGACTCCCGTGCCCCCGGAAAGTGAGCGCAAGCAGTTCTGCATATTTGGTTCTGATCGGTCGAATACCATAGTCTGATAGCTGACGTGTCCCGCCAATCCAGTGGGTACCGTGCCGATAGCTCGACCTTGTGAGTAGCCCATATAAAAGGCTGCTGCTGACGCCGGATCGCTGCTTGCGGCCCTTGCCGAGCGCAGCATCACTTCCTCTACCGCTTTGTAGGTTGGACCAGTTACGAGTATCCGCAGTGGCTGCCCCACGCTGGTAGCGTGGACTGCCATCGCATGAAGCATGGCCGCGAGTGTCTTGGTTTTTCCTGTGCCAGGAGGCCCCCAGATGAGCGTGAGCCCTCGTTCAAGGGAATGAGCGACTGCGCGTTCTTGGGAGTCGTTCAAGCCGTCCAGTCTGCGCACATAGCCCGCCAGCGATAGCGAGGTCGCTGGCGCGGTAATGACCTTCTGCTCGAGTGCAGCCGGATTCCACAGCACGCGCGCTGCCGGGGTCTCGAGCGAACTTCCACCTCGTCGAGCGGACGGTGAAATCCCCATTGCAACCGCTGCATTGTTGTCCGGCACTGCAATCCGAGGAGTTCCTATCCCCTCCAAAATTGGGGCGCTGTGCTCTGCCCAGTTAAAAAGTTTGGGCTTCTTGCCTTCCACAAGAAAAACATCGTCCAACAACGGGACCGATGCATTGGCAATCAGGTAGGGTACGAACAACGGTTCATTTTTTACACGCAGTTGAACCCGCGCGCGCCGGTGCACTCGGTCGAAACTTAGCAGCCGTGCCTCTAACACCGACCACAACGGCCGAGCCAGCAGATCGGTGTTACCGCCATACCCGGGGCTCCCCGGCCGCAGCAATCGCGCAGCGTGCTGCAGAGGCATGCCCGGATGGCCGAGTTTGCCGATCGTGAGCATCGAATCCTCTTTGAACTTTGCCTCTGCCGAGTTTGCACTAACGTCGAAGTCGTAGATGTCGTTTCCCGCGTGCGCGCCATTCTTGAGGACTACAGACTCGTAGCTGGCCTCAAGTCGTTCCCCATCCATCGACAGGCGAATGTGCGCTTCAAGTTGAGACGCATTGAACTCTAACTGGTCCCACCACAACCAAAGTTTTCCGTCAAAAGCAACGTTCGACGCACCGCGAGGAATCGACGTCGGAACACGTGTTGCTTTCGCACGAAACTGTCCTCGGTAGTCTTGGCGCAACTTCTCGCAGACTGCCTCTAAAGCGCGCGACTGGCGTGCGAGAGCGTCTGAATACTGTGAGATCACAGTGTTTCGAGGCACCAGATTGCCATTGCCTCGCTTGATTTGTGTGCTATTCGACCAAATCTCGTAGATGCGTTCGCGAGGAATGCCATTGCTAAGATACTCGCGATAGTACGAGTCATGTACGGCTGGCGACGCCCCTAAACGATAGTGTTCAACGGTGTCAAAAAGAGTAATGACGTGTCGAGTCGGCGCAAACACCATTCGGCGAACAATTTCCTCCACCGCGACCACAGTAGCAGCCTCTAACGAATCAGGCCTTGCAATCATTTCGTCCGGCGGGAAGACCCAGACCAGCGCCTTAGCTTTGCGTGTTGTCAGTGCCATTACGCGTGGCAGATGGCGTCCCATCGCGTTGCACAGCTCCTGAAACTGTCTCAGCTCCCAGAAATGAATTTGGGCAGTTACTGAACCCGTGACCATGTTTTCCGCGACGTCGACGCAATTGGCTATTTGCGTAAGAAATGCCTCTAGGGCGACCCATTCTGCGTCCAGCGTCTTTTGATCGACCACGAAAGGAACCGCCTGAAAGCGGCGTGGAGCTTGGCCTGCCGTAAAGCTCGTAGCCGTTCCCGATAGCGCCAGACCAGTTAGCAAGCCGGAACTAGAATCGAAGTTGATACTGGCGTATAGCAGTAAATTGGCGCTAGGCACTAGCGAGGCGATGACTGCGCTTGCATCCGTGGACAGCGCACCTGTCATGATGGCCGTTGAACGTGCTGGAAGTGTCTTGGCTTCTCGCTTGAGAATCGTGTGCTGCTGAAGTGCCGGGTGTCCGACCGCACCAGCGAGTGCGGTCATATCGGGTACGGTATTTAGGCGCAGTACCTTCTTCGCTCCACGCGTGACACCGGGAACGAGGCAGAGGTGACCGGTCGCGGCAGCCAAAGGCATGCAGTAGTGGGTCGGATTGGCATCAACAATATCTGCTTGGTTCTTTCCCATGTGGCGCTTGTCGCCCAGCCAGTCACAGCTACCACAGGAATTAGCTACGTGCCAATCAAGATTCTGCCAGCCACCGGGGGCGGTTCTAGCAGTTCTCACGACTCGAACAACGTCGTCGAAGAATCCGCGTATCGCCGCTAGATAGTAGCGCAGTTGCGCATCCTCCGAATCCGAAACCAAAGCGCCGAGCAACTGTGCAATGGTCGCGCCACCGGCCTGCTCGAGTTGATCGAGTCTGCTGTCACCTTGCTTATAGCGGGTCCAGAGGTATGCATTTGCGCTAACAAAGTAGCGACGCGCAAGTTCTGGATGCATTGCCAGCCAGTTGGACAGCATTAGCGCGTACATGGCAATCTCTGAGCAGTAACTCGGATTTGCCTCGGCGGTGTGTTTGATGTCGAAGATGCTTAGAGCGAGCCGTGTCTCCGTCGAGTGATCGATGGCGTTGCGCGTGCCGTCCGGACACACCTCTGTCTCGCCGTCGATCGCTGAACGCACGAACACGATGTCCGGGATGAAGTCGGCCAACACTGGCACGACGGCCGCATCAGTTGGCGAAAGCCCTACATTGGATAGGACCGTTGCCTGGTGGGCGGCAACGGAAAAGCGACCTTGCAAAATCAAGGTCGGCGAGCTTGTGAGTCGTGTGAGTTCCGCTTGTAGATCGACATCACGGTAAGTACCGCCGGACTTCGAGAGCCGCACCACATTGCCGAACAGCCGGACCAGCGCGTCGTTGCGGTCTATTTCGAATTCTTTACCTTGAACGGCCAGTACGCCGATTCCTGGTCGCTTGATGGGTTGCGGCATTCCGGCCGCCGCCATCGTTGTTTTGTCATGAAGTGATAAGAACAATTCTTTGTCGCACCTGGTGCGCAGGAACATCGACAGCGTGCTCTTTGATACTTTCAGCGAGATAGCGGCAGGCCCAGTTGCCATGGAAATTCCCCTACATCCTTTTTATATGAAAGTCATACTCGATTGCGGCCGACGAAGCGGTCGACATGTGGTCTGCCTGACGCTTTCCGGACGACGCAGTGTCTGCGGGACGAACCGACACCTCCCTCCACGCCACACGTGATTCTTCCAATGAGGCCCGTAGTAGCGCCTTCGCATCTACCTTCGCAGATGGGATGATTCCAAAACGGATATGCATGTCCAGATCATCTGCATTAGTCCGCGCCATGTTCTTCCAGACGCGGCCCAGCGATTTCGCGAACGCTGCTGTACCAGCGTGTTCCAACTGGAACTCGTTGCCATATTCCACTTGGTCGCTTCCGCCTAAGAACCAGTTACGCAGCCACTGATCTTCGACATATGTGCGCATTCCGTAATATGGCGGCGACGTTACGACGACCGAAAAGTCCCTGTTTGCCATCGGCACCGACTTGGCTAGTCGTGAATCTCCATGTCGTGCGTTTGCGATGCCACCTATGTGAGGAAGTTGATCGTTGAAAAGGCGTTCTACTTTGCGCCGAAGGACAGCTAGCACGTCAACTTCAGGCGGGCGAAGCCCATGATCGCGCCAATACCGCACCGAATAGTCCGGTTTGGCGGAAAAGGTGCGCGGCATCTGATTGGAAAAATAAGAAAGGCGGTCGTGGTTTTTATTCAAAGGACCGTGTAAGCAGCCGAGCATGGCTGCGCGGAGGACTGCGGTGGCATCGCTATCACGCCTCACCATCAACAACTGCTCGCGAATGGCACACACTTGCTGAAGCACGGTCGGCGCGAACGCGTACTGAAAGAACTCCGAGTTTGGCACCGCGACCGGGCGATGCTGCTCTATGTAGGACGCAGCTAATTCAAGTACCGCCTTGGTGTCAACTGCCGCTAGCTTGGAGCGCGCGATTGCGATGGCGACCGGTGACGAGTCGATACCTCGGGAGACCAAACCGAGCTTGCGAGCAGCGAATAAGGTGGTGCCGCGGCCACAGAATGGGTCCATAACCACTGGAGTGTTCCGGCTGTGGTTTTTCAATACCCGGAGAGGGTATTCGAGTGGAAACATTGTGAAATATGGGCAAATCGCATTTAGCGCGTTCTCGCGGTCGTATGCCATCGGTCGCGTCATGATCTCACCACGCGTATTTTGCTTTTCTCGTGGCTAGCGATCGCGGCGACCCGCCCACTCAGGTCGGCACAGTTCGTCGCACCGCGCAACGTCCCAGTTTTGGTGCGTGAGACTCCCGCAACCGCCCCTAGTACAGCCCCTCTTGTTCCCCGCTCGTTGCGCCGCCCTAACGCGGTCATAATGCTGGTCCTTTCCTTGTATATGCATCCGCGAGACCAGCTATTCATAACGCATAACCGCCAAAATAGCTCGACCGCTGTCAGCATGGATTTTGAGGCATGTCTGCGAAATCGACAATGCGGCTCAATGTGATCACTGGGTTCCGGTTTTCGAATCGAACGTCAATTTGAGTCGATCTGATGAGGCAGAGCATGCTGACATGCCTAGTCGATGTGCGCAGCTTTCAGAACTGTCGGGTGCGAGACGGCATATTCCTTTGCCAGACCGCGCGCTGTTGCTCCCTTCGCTAGCTTTTCCCGAATTTCCGCCTTTTGCACCGCACTTAGCGCGTCTTTGCGTCCGAGCTTCTTCCCGCCTGCTTTAGCTCGAGCGAGTCCAGCGTGTGTACGCTCGATTAGCAGGTCTCGCTCGAACTGTGACACTGCCGCCAGCACGGTCATGTGGAGCTTTCCCGACGCACTGGTTAGATCGACTCCCTTGAGCGCCAGACAGTGCACGCAGATGCCGAGACCTGCTAATCGCTCGATGGTCGTGAGCACGTCGGTTGTATTGCGACCCAGCCGGTCCAACTTGGTGACGACAAGCTTGTCCCCCTCATCCAGTCGATCCAATAGCTTCGAAAATCCGGGACGTTCTGCAGCGGGAACGCTGCCCGAGACGGTTTCCTCGATCGTATGGCGTGGCAGGACTGCAAATCCAGCGCTGCGTGCTTCCAGCAATTGGTTCTCGGTAGTTTGCTCCGCCGTTGAGACTCGGGCATACAGGAACGTGCGGGCCATCGGCAACCCCGGTAATTAAACGTGGTAGCCAGGATGCCAGGAAATCAATGTGTTTACAAGGACTTTTTTACCATTGCAAACACCGAACGGCTGGTGGTAAGAAATCGGACGGTTGATTACCGCTCGGAAACTTCCCTCATCAGTCACGCCGGGGCTTGGCTGGCCGAAGCTCCAGTTATCGAACGGGAGGATCGTAGCGGGGCGGGGAGCAAATGCCACGGCCCAACCAGATCAAGGGTGGAAATCTCCCGCTCGTGTACAATGAATGAATCGTCAATTCATTCACGATCCTTCCATCATGCCTAAAATAACCTTAGTCCCAGAATCTACCGAAGTTGCGCGAGACGAGGCCAAGTCTGCCGCGCCACTCTCAGCGTCTACTGCTGCCCGATATCGACAGGCTAAAGAGAGTTTCGAAACGGCCAAGGAGCAGGCCATCCGTGACTTAGCAACCAACCCGAATCTCAAGCCTCAGGAGATGATGGATGCGATGGTTAATATCCAATCCATGCATCAAAAAGTTGCGGAATTTACGAGTGAGATCGCACAACTAGCTAACGCCGACATCACCCCTAATGACGCTCCGACCATGCGCAAGATGCGTGCGGAAGGAACGACAGATGCGAAGATTGCCGAGTGGTTTGACACCAATCAGACTAAAGTCAATCGGATGATTAACGGCGTTTGATAGTTGAATTGTGAGTCGGAAAACAAAAAACCCCGTAAATCATTGATTTTACGGGGTTTTCCACCATCTTCTGGCGGAGAGAGGGGGATTCGAACCCCCGATAGGCTGTTAACCTATACACGCTTTCCAGGCGTGCGACTTAAACCGCTCATCCATCTCTCCGGCGGGACGCGAATTATAGCAGAGTCCGCGCGCGGTAGGAAAGCGCTCAAGCAGAACCCGGCACGATCTGCGCTTTGCAAAGTCCGCCGCACCCCCTAAGCAACGCAGAAATCGTTCGTTCCCCGTTTGCCGGGCATTCCGTAACGTTGCCGCACCGGCCTTGCAGCCGTCTCGCAAGGACCGCGCAGCGACAACCACCACCCGCAACGGAACGCCCCGCATGAACAACAAAAACGCCTCTCTCACACGCGGCCCGCTAACTGCCGCACTCGCGCTCGCCTTCGCCACATCGGGCGCCACGATCGCCACAAACGCTCACGCGCAAAGCAGCGTCACGCTGTACGGCATCGTCGACGCGGGCATCGCCTACGTGCACAACGCCCAGAGTGCAAACGGCCAGAACCAGTCCACGCTCGTCAAGCTCAGCAGCGGCAATCTCTCGGGCAGCCGCTGGGGGCTGCGCGGCATCGAGGATCTCGGCAACGGTCTGGCCGCCATCTTCCAGCTCGAAAACGGCTTCAGCGTGGGCACCGGCGCGCTCGGGCAGGGCAGCCGCGAATTCGGGCGCAAGGCCATCGTCGGTCTCGCCAGCACGACGTGGGGCACGCTCACGCTCGGCCGTCAGTACGATCCGCTAGTCGATCTCGTGCAGCCGCTCACCGCAGACGGTCCGTTCGGCGGCGTGTTCGGCACGCCGGGCGACCTCGATAACTACGACAACAGCCTGCGCGTGAGCAACTCGGTCAAGTACGCGAGCCCGCTCATCGCGGGGCTGCAGTTCGAAGCGTTGTACGGCTTTGGCGGCGTAGCCGGCGCCACCGGCAGCGGACAGACATACAGCTTCGGCGCCGCATACTCGAACGGGCCGCTCTCGCTCGCGGCCGGCTATTTCTTCGCCAACGGCGGCAGCACGCTCACGTCCGGCGTGCGCACCTGGACGAGTACTTCGGACAGCCTCTTCAACACCGTCATCAATCAGGGTTTCGCGAGCGCGAGTTCCATCCAGATCGTGCGCGCGGGCGGCAGCTATTCGGTGGGCGCATTGAGCTTCGGGCTGGCTTACTCGAACACGCAATACGCAAACGACGCGTACTCGACCTTCCACCAAACCGCGAAATTCAATAGCGGCTCGGCGTTCCTGAACTATCAGATCACGCCGGCGCTGCGCGTGGGCGCGGGCTACAACTACACGTCGCTCACCGGCCCTTCGTCGGCCCACTACAACCAGGTGAACCTCGGCAGCGGCTACTCGCTCTCCAAACGCACTGATCTCTACGCGCTCGCCGGCTACCAGAAGGCGAGCGGCCACTCGCTCGACGCGAAGGGTTCGAGTGTCGTTGCGCAGGCATCGATCGGCGACTTCGGCGTGAGTTCGGGCGCCGACAATCAGGCGCTCGTCGTGGTGGGGATCCGTCACAAGTTCTGACGCCGGCGAGGCCGCATGCGGCGAGCGCCGACAGACCTCGCCGTCATTCAGTGGCGCTCGGCGCGCGTCCCGCTCGAGGAATTCGTGCAATTCGACGGCATTTAAAATTTAAGAATAGCCAACGTCTTTCATACATAGTGCTTACATCTCGGCGCGAATGCGCGCGGCCAGCGCTTCGAGCTGCGCCATGTCGGCCATTTCACGCGCATGCGGGCGCAGTTGTTCGCCCGCGCGACGCGGAATCAGATGAAAGTGCACGTGCGGCACGGTCTGTCCGGCGGCGGCACCGTTGAACTGCGCGATCAACAGGCCTTCGGGCGCAAGCGCCTTGCGCATGGCGACTGCCATCTTCTGCACCGTCGCCATCGCGGCGGCGCCGGCTTCCAGCGAAAGGTCATAGATGAACTCGGCGCCCTCCTTGGGCAGCACGAGCAGGTGGCCTTCGGCTTGCGGCATGACGTCCATGATTGCGAGCGTCGCGCCGTCCTCGTACACCTTGATGCAGGGTGCTTCGCCGCGCAGGATGCGCGCGAAGATGTTCTTGTCGTCGTAGGCCACGGTCAGTCTCTCCAGTTCGGGCGCGCCGTTTTGCTCGCGCCAAGGCGGTGGGTGTCGTCGTCGAGTTTGCGATTATGGCCCGCCCCGTATGGCCTGTGCGTGTTCCTGCACGTTTTTTGAAGTAGGTGCATCATAGAGTCTCTCGCGGCGCGCGCGACGACGAATGTCTTGATAGCAACCTCTTGAATGGCATCGGAGCAAGGTACCAAGGACCCGCTCCAGCCGCATGGAGCACGTATGGCAACGACTGATCTCGAAGCAGTTCAACCCGTTCGTGAGGCCACCGTTTCGGGGGCCTGGCGGTTTGCAGCCCAGTTATTGGCGCGTGCTGACGTGAAGTTCAACGGCACCCGGCCGTGGGACATACGCATCCACGATCCGCAGGTGCCCGAGCGCGTGCTGGCGCTAGGCAATCTCGGCCTCGGCGAGGCCTACATGGACGGCCAGTGGGACTGCGAGCAGCTCGACGAATTCTTCGCACATGTGTTGCGCGCGCATCTGGATGACCAGATCGATCCCTCCCGTCTCGTCTTCTACGCGCTCAAGGCGCGCCTCATGAATCGCCAGACCGTGCGCCGGGCATGGAAGGTGGGCCAGCAGCACTACGATATCGGCAACGAGTTCTACGAGGCGATGCTCGACAAGAACATGGCCTATACCTGCGGCTACTGGTCGGGCGGCGCGAAGACGCTCGACGAGGCGCAGGACGCCAAGCTCGATCTCATCTGCCGCAAGCTGGGCCTGAAGCCCGGCATGCGCCTGCTCGACATCGGGTGCGGGTGGGGCAGCCTCATGAAGTTCGCGGCCGAGCACTATGGCGTGTCGTGCGTGGGTGTGACGATCTCGAAGGAGCAGGCCGCGCTCGGCGCCGAACGCTGCAAGGATCTGCCCATCGAATTCCGCCTGCAGGACTACCGGTTGCTCGACGAGAAGTTCGACCGCATTGCGAGCGTGGGCATGTTCGAGCACGTGGGCCCGAAGAACTATCGCACCTATATGGAAGTCGCGCATCGCTGTCTTGCCGACGATGGTCTGTTCGTATTGCACACCATTGGCAAGAACCGCCGCGACACCACGCCCGATCCGTGGATCGACAAATACATTTTCCCGAACGGCGAGCTGCCGACCATCGGCCAGATCGCCGACGCTTCGGGCGGCCTGTTCGTGGCCGAAGACCTGCATAACTTCGGCGCCGACTACGACCGCACGCTCATGGCGTGGCACGCGAATTTCGAGGCCGCGTGGCCGCGTTTCAAGGCGCAGATGGGCGAGCGGTTCTACCGCATGTGGCGTTACTACCTGCTTTCGTGTGCCGGAGCGTTCCGTGCGCGCGACATCCAGCTCTGGCAGTGGGTGTTTTCGAAGAACGGGTTGCTGGGCGGTTATCAGCGTCCTGCCTGATCTGCGCGTCGCTTCACCCATGCGGCCGCGTTTCGCGAATGGCGAACGCGGCCGTTTTCGTTGCAGATCAGCGTATCAGTGCGGAGACCGTTGCGATGCCAAGAATCGTCATGACGACCGAGGCGCACACGTGAATGGCGATTTCGCCCGCGGCCCAGCCGAATCGCCCGTGCTGCAGATGCGAAACGACTTCGGCCGAGAAGGTCGAGAATGTGGAGAGGCCGCCCATGAGCCCGGTAATGACGAACAGGCGCCACTCGGCGGAGAGCTGGGGCATGCGCCCGAAGTAGGCGAGCGCAACGCCGATCACATAACCGGCGATGATGTTCGACGCGAGCGTGCCGAGCGGCAGCTCAGGGTAGAGGGCATTCAGGCGTAGCCCGAGAACCCAGCGCAGCAGCGAGCCGAGCGCGCCGCCAATGCCGACGGCGAGGATGGACAGATACATGGTCTGGAGTGGTTGAGGGCGCAATATGAGCCGGCGTGAACCGGCGCGCCATGCCGCCGGTTCTGTCTTTCTACCGATTTCGAGCACGGAGTGTAGCACCGGCCGGGACCGGCGGTTTCACGCCACGGCTGCTTGCCTTCAGACCACGTCCTGCCCGGAGTCCAGTCGCGAACCCGCGCCGGGCGGCGTGTCAGACGATCCCGCCGTTCGCGCGCAGCACCTGGCCGTTGACCCAGCCGCCGTCCGGGCCCGCGAGGAACGACACGACACTCGCAATGTCGTCGGGTTGCCCGAGGCGCTGCAGCGGCGGCATGTTCGCGAAATGCTGGATCTGCTCCTCGGTCTTGCCGCTGAGGAACAACTCTGTCGCCACCGGCCCCGGCGCAACCGCGTTCACGCAGATGGAGCGTCCGCGCAGCTCGCGTGCGAACACGCGCGTGATCGTCTCCACGGCAGCCTTGCTCGCGGCATAGAGCGCGTAGCCGGGCAGATTCATCGCGAGCACGGAGGTCGAGAGGTTGATCACGCGCCCGCCATCCGCGAGCTTCGTCGCCGCTTCGCGCAGCGTGTTGAGCGTGCCGCGCACGTTGGTGTCGAAGGTTTCGTCGTAGATCGCGTCGGTCGAATCAGCAACCGTGACGGTCTTCATGATGCCCGCGTTGTTCACGAGCAGAGTGGGCTGGCCCAGCGTTGCGGCGGTGGTTTCGAAGAGGCGGCGCACGTCGTCGGCCTTCGCGATGTTCGCTTGCACGGCGATGGCGCGCCCGCCGCCCGCCGCGATCTTCGCAACAAGCGCCTCGGCTTCTGCGCTGCGCGAAGCGTAGTTGACGACGACGGCGTAACCGTCGCGCGCGAGGCGTTCGGCAATGGTGGCGCCGATGCCGCGCGAGGCGCCCGTGACGATGGCGACGCCGCGCGAGTTCGTGGATGCGTTCATGATCGGAATCCCTTTCGTGAGTGGTGAGAACGGGCTCGATCATGGACGAAACCGCGGCGGCGATCATTGCGCGCCGCCGGGTTTCATCATTCCATTTCGATTAACAATGAGAAGTACCAGTAAAAGCCGTAGTCGTCATTGCTCAGGGTGGCGAAGAACGAGATCACGAGGCGGCGCGAACGGCGCATTTCGAACACGCTGATGCAGCGTTCCTGGTGCATTCGCCACAACTTTTAGGCGCAAGGCCGCGGCGCAGCATGATGCGCCGCGGCAACCCGCGGCGCGTACACGCTTCGCGCGACGCCCCCGCCGTTCGGCAGTAGAATGTTCGGGTCCGCTTTTCGTGTGAGCCCGCGCATGAAAGTTGCCTTGTTCGTCCCGTGTTTCATCGATGCGTTCTACCCCGAGGTGGCAATCGCTACACTGGAACTGCTGGAGCGTTTCGGCTGCGAGGTCGACTATCCGCTCGAACAAACCTGCTGCGGCCAGCCCATGGCCAACAGCGGCGCGCAGGCCGAGGCAGCCGGCGCGGAGCGAGTGTTTGCGCGCGCCTTCGCGGGCTACGACTATATCGTCGGGCCTTCGGCGAGCTGCGTGAATCACGTGCGTGACCACTTCACCGCAATCGAGCAGACCGAGGCCGTCCGCAAGGTGCGCGAGAGCACCTATGAACTTGTCGAGTTCCTGCATGACGTCCTGGGCGCGCGCGAATTCCCCTGGGCCGAATTTCCCTGGCGCGTGGGTTTGCACAATAGCTGCAGTGCGCTGCGCCATTTGAAGGAAGCTTCGGTTTCGGAAATCGCGGGTCCGGCATTCTCGAAGCCGCTCGCGCTGCTCGAACACGTGAAGGGCATCGAGTTCGTGCAGCCGGCGCGCCCGGACGAATGCTGCGGTTTTGGCGGCACGTTCGCCGTGACCGAAGAGGCGGTGTCGGTGCGTATGGGGCAGGACAAGGTGGTCGACCACGTGAGCGCCGGCGCGCAATACATCGTGTCTGCCGACATGTCCTGCCTCATGCACCAGCAGGGCTGCGCCGAGCGCATGAGCGCGGACATCCGCTTCATCCATATTGCCCAGGTGCTCAACGGAGCGCGCGAATGAAGCGAGTCGAACATGCGAAGCTCGCCGGCACGTTTCTCTCGCGGCCGGAACACGTAGCCTTCCACGACAAGCGTCTGTGGGACTTGCGCTCGAAGCGCGACGCGCAAGCGCACGCCATTCCCGAGTGGGAAATGCTGCGCACGCTCGCTTCGCAAATCAAGGCGCATACGCTTTCGCATCTCGCCGATTACCTCGACCATTTCACGCGCACCGCGCAAGCCAATGGCGTGCAGGTCCATTTCGCGGACACGGCCGAGGAGCACAACGAAATCGTGTATCGCATCCTGAGCGAGCGCGGCATGACGGCGCTCGTGAAGAGCAAGTCGATGCTCACCGACGAGTGCGAAATGCGCCCGTACCTCGAGTCGCGCGGCATTTCGGTGATGGAGACCGATCTCGGCGAGCGCATCCAGCAGCTCGACAAGCAACCGCCCAGCCATATCGTCGTGCCCGCCGTGCACAAGCTGCGCGACGACGTGGCCGAAGTGTTCGGCCGCACGATCGGCACGGACCCCCACAACAACGACATTCACTATCTCGCGGAAAGCCAGCGCATGAATACGCGGCCGTGGTTCGTGCGCGAGAAAACGGCGGGCATGACCGGCTGCAATTTCGCGGTGGCCGAAACTGGCACGGTGGTCGTGTGCACCAACGAGGGCAACGCGGACCTGTCCGCCAACGTGCCGCCCCTGCACATCGTCTCGATGGGCATCGAGAAGCTGATACCTCGCCTTTCCGATCTCGGCGTATTCGTGCGCATGCTCTCGCGCAGCGCGCTTGGCTCGCCGATCACGCAATACACCTCGCATTTCCGCGCGCCGCGGCCCGGGGCGGAAATGCATTTCGTGCTCGTCGACAACGGCCGGTCCGAGCGGCTCGCCATGCCCGAGTTCTGGTATTCGCTCAAATGCATTCGCTGCGGCGCGTGCATGAATACCTGTCCCGTGTACCGGCGCAGCGGCGGTCTCTCGTACGGCAGCACCTATGCGGGGCCGATCGGCGCGATCATCAATCCGACCTTCGACCTCAAACGCTTCAGCGCGCTGCCGTTCGCTTCCACGCTCAACGGCAGCTGCACGAACGTGTGCCCTGTGAAGATCAATATTCACGAGCAGATCTACCAGTGGCGGCAGGTCATCGCGGCACAGCACGAAGTGCCGTTCGTGAAGCAGGAGGTGCTGAAGATGGCGGGCCGGTTGCTCGGCAGTCCGACGCTTTACCGCGGCACGGTGAAATCGCTCGAGGGCGCGCTGCGGCGCTTGCCCAATTTCATGCTCTACAACCCGCTCAATATCTGGGGCAAGCAGCGCGATCTGCCGCACGTGCCGCAAACCACGTTTCATGCCTGGTACCGGAAAAACCGCAGGGGAGCAGGCGATGGCGGATCGTGAGGCGTTTCTCGCGCGCGTGCGCGCCGCGCAACCCGCGCACGAACCGTTGCCCGAGGTGCCGCTGTTCGAAGCGCCCGCGGGCGATCTGCGCGAGCGCTTTGGCGCTGCGCTCAAGCTGATGGGCGGCAGCGAGACGCAGGTGCAAAGCGCGGCCGATGTGCGCGCGATGATCTTGCGCCGGTTTGGCGGCGAGGCGCGTATCGCATCGGCCACGCCGGAGGTGCAGGGCACGCGCGAGATCGGTGCCGCCACGAAGCCGGCTTCGCTCGAAGACGTCGACGTGGGCGTGGTGCGCGCGCGCTTCGGCGTGGCGGAAACGGGATCGCTATGGCTGAGCGAGCGCGAGTACGTGGTGAACGCACTCGGTTATATCGTGCAGCATCTCGTGGTGCTGCTCGATCCCGCACAGCTGGTGGCGGGGCTGCAGGACGCGTACCGGCGCGACGATTTTCGCAACGCGCGCTACGCGGCGCTCGTCACAGGGCCGTCCGCGACGGCCGATATCGAAGGTGTGCTGATCCAGGGAGCACAAGGGGTGAGGTCGTTGACGGTGGTGTGGCTGCCGGCGCCGTGACGGTTGCACGCCATGGTCATCCACGTCCTTCTGCTGAGCGGCTTTCTGCTGGCGAGCATTGCGCTCGTGCAGGCGGTGAGCCTGCGCTGGTCGATTTCCGAATCGGTCTTGCTCGCCGCGTGGGGTTTCACGCTGGGCGGCATCTATCTCGTGAGCGGCGAGGCCTGGCCCACGCTGGCCGCGAACTTCGTGATGCCCGCGCTTGCGCCTCGGCTGCCGCCCGAGGCTTATCTGTGGATCTTCCTGCCGCCGCTGTTATTCCAGGCGGCGCTCAGCGTGAATGTGCGCGAAATGCTCGGCGACGCGGCGCCCATTCTGCTGCTTGCCGTGGTGGCCGTGTTCGTGACGACCGGCGTGGTGGGCGGCGCGATCCGGCTCACGGGCCTCGGTCCGCTCGCCGACGGCCTCCTGCTCGGCGCGATGATCGCGACGACCGACCCTTCCGCCGTGCTCGCCGTGTTCCGCGAAGTGGGCGCGCCCGAGCGGCTCGTGCGCCTCGTGGAGGGCGAGAGCCTGCTCAACGACGCGGCGGCCATTGCCATTGCCGGTGTGCTGATCGCCGCGATCACGGGCGACGCCGCCCATGTCTCGGCAACCGCTGCGCTGCGCGCGCTCGGTATCGCGCTCGGCGGCGGTTTGCTCGTCGGGGCGCTGGCCGGGCGCGCGTTCGCGTGGCTCCTGCCGGCGCTGGGCGGCGAGGGCAAAGCCGAGATATCGCTGAGTTTCGCGCTGCCGTATCCGCTCTATCTCCTCGCCGACCAGACGTTGCACGTCTCGGGCGTGGTGGCCGTGGTCGCGGCCGGTCTCGTCATCAGCGGGCTGGGGAGCACGCGCCTGTCGCCTGTGAACTGGAAGCATCTGCAACTGATCTGGGAGCAGATCGCGGCCATGGCGGGCGCGGCGATCTTTCTGCTCGCGGCCATGCAGATTCCGGCCACATTGCGCAACGCACGGTGGATCGATCTCGTCGCGCTCGCCGTCGTGGTGGCGGCGGCGTTCGCGGCGCGGGTCGTCGTGGTGTTCGGCATGCTGCCGCTGCTGAGCCGACTGCGGCTCACCGAGCCCGTGAGCGCTGCCTATAAGCTCGTGATCGCATGGGGTGGGCTGCGCGGCGCGGTGACGCTCGTGCTCGCGCTCGGCCTCGCGCAGGACACGGCGCTGCCCGATTCCACGCGCCGCTTCGTCGCGATTCTCGCGACGGGCTTCGTGCTCGTGAGCCTGATCGTGAACGGCACGTCGCTCAAGCTGCTGATCCGGCGGTTGCGCCTCGATCTGCTTTCGCCCCAGGAGCAGGCGCTGCAGCAAAAGGCGGTGCAGCTTTCGTCGATCGGCGTATCCGAGCGCGTGCATATGGCGGCGCGCACCTTTCACATTTCCGATGCGATCGCCGATCAGGCCTGCCATACGTTCCGGCGCAGCGTCGACATCAGCGCGACGGCATTCGATTTCGAAGCGGCGCTCTCCGACCGCGAGCGTCTCGTCATCGGCCTCGTCACCCTCGCGGCGAAGGAGCGCGACCTCATTCCTCAGTATGGCAGCGGCATCATTACGATCCGCAATCTCGACGCCATGATGCGCAACACCGACGCCATGATCGAAGAGGCGCGCGTGGGCGGGCGCCTCGGTTATCAGCGCGCGGCCGCAAAAATACTGGCGGATACGCTCGAGATGCGCGTCGCGCGATGGCTTTATCGCTGGCTGCGCGTGCGGCAGCCGTACGGCGACGCGCTCGCCGATCGCTTCGAACTCCTGATGTGTCGCCGGGTGGTGCTGCACCAGTTGATCGTCTTCAACGACCGCAGCCTGACGCCTCTGCTAGGCGAGCGTCTCGCGGCGCTGCTCAAGACGATACTCAAGGCGCGCATCGCGACAGCCGAGCATGGGCTCGCGGATGTCCGCCGTTGCTTCGGCCATGCTTCGGACGTGCTCGAGCGGCGCATGCTGCTGCTCTACGCGCTGCGTGAAGGACGCGAACGCGTGCAGGCCATGTACGAGGACCGCTCGATTTCGAAGGAAATCTACGATTCGATCCGGCGCGAGCTGGACGCCGCGTGGAAGCTCGCGGTGCCGCGGGCGCATCCGGATCTCGTGCCGGGCGAGGCGCAGGCGAAGGCGATTCATACGCGCATCGACGCCTTGAGTCCCGGCGGGGCCGAAGCCGACGCCGACGCAAAGCTCGCAGCACACGCAGCCCCCACAGCGTCCGTAGCGGCGCACACCGACCCCGCCGCGCAGATGGACGCCGCCGCCGAAGTAGAGCGCAGGCCGTCGCCATGACCGAATTCCAGTCGGCGTTGCTCGTGTTCGCGCTGCTGCTCGGGGGCACGGGCCTTGGCGTGCTGTTGCGGCCGTTATTGCCCGAGGAGCATCGCAAACATGAAACCGTGCAGCTCGTGCAGCTCGTGATCGGCATGCTGGTGACCTTTGCGGCGCTCGTGCTGAGCCTGCTCACCGCGTCCGCGAAATCGGGCTTCGATACGGCGACCAACGACATGCGCACGTATGCCGCCGACCTGATCCAGCTCGATCAACGCCTGCGCGATTACGGCCCCGACACGGCCGCGGCGCGCACCCTGCTGCGCGCCTATACGGCAAGCGCCATCGCCTCGACGTGGACGCAGGAAAAGCCGCCTCCGGGCAACTATTATCCGCATGATCCGGGCGCCGGCGACGACGAACTGGAAAGCCGGCCGTTCTTCACGATGCTCGCGCTCTGGCTGATTCTGATCTTCCTGAGCTTCGGGCTCGTCGCGCCGCATAACGCGCTGGCGATCGTGCTGATCCTGCTTGGTGCGGTGTCGATTTCGTCGGCGGTCTATGTGATCGCCGATCTCGATACGCCGTTTACGGGGCAACTCGTGGTACCGAGCGATGCAATGCGCGACGCGCTGGCCCACATGAATGCGCCGGCCGCGTAGCGACGCGAGCGAGCCATTACGCTAGACTCGCGCGACGTGGCGCGTACAGGTAAGGAGGTTCGCAATGTTGCGCAAGACGCTCAATGCTTCGCGGCTGCAGGAGGAAGTGCACCGGCGCATCCACAAGCTGCAGGAGGTCGTCGACGACGGCGTGAAGATCGGCGTGCCGCGCCCGCAGCGACAGGAGCCCGACCGCAGCGGCTGTAACTGGACGATGCAGCACTTTCATAACGCGGCTGGCTTCGAAGCCGCGGTGGCGCGTGTGCTGGAGCAGGTGCGGGCCGAGTACAACCTCGCGCAGGCACAGGATGAAGCCGTGGAGGACGATGCCGGCCAGGCGGCCGACGCGCACGATCCGTTCGGGGGCGCGAGGCGCGCCGCCGCAGAGAATCCGTTTGGCGGATCGAAGCCTGCGCAGGCCGCGAACCCGTTTGGAGAGGCGGGGCCGTCGGGCAACCAGGATCCTTTCGGCGATACCACGCCCGCGAATGATGAAACGCCGCCAGCGAAGGGCAAGCGCCCCGCCAATCCGTTCGGCGATTGACCGATGCGCCGCGCGCCGCCCATTGCGTGCACCGCGAGCGGCGCGCGTGCCGCGATTTTCAGCTTTCTTCCACCGCGGCCTTGCTGCGCGCGCGCCGCGCACGCGACGGCGCTTTCTTTGCAGCGGACCCGGCCGGCGCTGCAGCGGCGCTCGATGGTTCCTCCCCGGCGCTGGCCGGCGTTTCGGCCGCCGCCTTCGAGGCTTTCTTGCGCGCAGGGCTCTTGCGGGCCGGCGTCTTGCGCGCTCGCGCGGGGGCGGGCGCGGCGGGCTCGGCATCGGCAGCCGGCTCGGCCGCCGCAGGCGCCTCGTAGGCCTCTTGCGGCACGTGGGAGCGCTCGTTCGCGTCGAACGGCTCAGCGGCAGAGAAGGGCGGCACGGCTTCGTGCCGATGCGCTGCGTGTACGAGCGCCTCGACCGGTTCGAACGGAATTTCGCTTTGCGTCTCGACCGGCTTCTCGGCGGCGGCTTCCCGCACGTCCGCCGCGCCGCCTCCACGGCCGTTGCGACGGCCCTTGCGTCTGCCGCGCGGCTCCTCGGCACGCGCTGCCGTGTTCTCAGGCGCCGACACGCTGGCGGCGGCAGCCGCGAGCGGGGGCGGGTTCAGCCGCGACACCCACGTACCCGACTTGTCGTCGCGGCCCACTTCGAGCAGGCCGCGCGACTGCGCCTCCTCGAGCAGGTTGCCGAATGCGCGAAAGCCGTAGCGCGTTTCGTTGAAGTCGGGCCGGCGGCGCTTGATGGCGCTCTTGAGCACCGAGGCCCAGATCTTGCCGCTTTCGCCACGCTCCAGCACGAGCGCGTCGAGCGTTTCGATCGCGAAGGCAACGGCCTTCGACTTGCGCTCGTCGCCGTCCTGCTTCGGCTGGCGTTCCTCGGCGCCCTGGCGTTTCGCGCCGCCGCCGTCCTTGTTCTTGCCCTTGCCGTGCGCCTGCTGGTCGCGTACGAGTTCGCGCACCAGATCGTCATAGAAGATGAATTCGTCGCAATTGGCGACGAGCAGGTCGGAGGTGGAGTGCTTCACACCCACGCCGATCACCTTCTTGGCGTTTTCGCGCAGCTTCGAGACGAGCGGCGAAAAGTCGGAGTCGCCGCTCACGATCACGAAGGTGTCCACGTGCGACTTCGTATAGCAGAGATCGAGCGCGTCCACGACGAGGCGGATATCGGCCGAATTCTTGCCCGACTGGCGCACGTGGGGAATTTCGATCAGCTCGAAGCTCGCTTCGTGCATCGCGGCCTTGAAGCCCTTGTAGCGCTCCCAGTCGCAATAGGCCTTCTTCACGACGATGCTGCCCTTGAGCAAGAGCCGCTCCAGCACGGGCTGGATATCGAAGCGGTCGATCTTCGCGTCGCGCACGCCGAGCGCGACGTTCTCGAAGTCGCAGAACACCGCCATGCTGACGTTTTCCTGTGGGGAAGCCATGTGATTGATTCGTTCCATCTACCGTTTGAATTCACATGATAGCCGGTCGCACCGCGGCGGGTGGGAGGGGAGCGTCAGTTCTTCCTGTCGCGCACGAAGCGCAGTGCGAAGCGCACGAGCCGCGGCATGGTTTCGGGACGCAGCAGACGCTTGTCGTAGCCCGAAAAGCGCCGTTCGTTTTCGGCGAGACACAGGCGCATGAGTTCCGGCACGCTGATGTCCACGTCCGTCACCTGTTGCGCGCCGTTCATCGTGAAGTTGTTGTCGTGCCTGTGTTCGTTGCCCTCGGCATCCATGGCACGCGCGAGGCCGATGCGTTCCCACACCAGAAAGGCCCAGACGCCGGCCACCTTCAGCTCGAAGCGGATGCGCCGCCACCCGTTGAGCCGGGCGCGGTGCCAGGCCACCCAGTTCGCGAACAGCAGGATGTGGCGGCATTCTTCCTGCATGACGGGCTCGAACGTGTCGATGAGTTCGGGCGGAAAGAGGCCCGAGCGATGCGCCACCTCGAAGAGGCCGAACGCGAAGAAGCTGTCCACGCATTCGCTGTAGCCCGTCACGAGGTAGGCCCATT
This sequence comes from Paraburkholderia silvatlantica, assembly GCF_003096715.1. Lineage (GTDB taxonomy): Bacteria > Pseudomonadota > Gammaproteobacteria > Burkholderiales > Burkholderiaceae > Paraburkholderia > Paraburkholderia silvatlantica. Next base: position 13,030 of record NZ_QEOL01000039.1, on the reverse strand, counting down.
CGGTGTCCTTGGGGTACACGTAGGGCGGCTCGCTCGCGAGCTTGATGCCGTACGCCGCCACCATGCGCGAGAGCACTTCCTTGTGGCGGTTCTCCTCCCACGCATTGAGTGCGAGCGCATCGCGCATCACGGCGTCGTCGAGCGAGGCGGCGTAGGCGGCCATGCGCAGGCGCGCGCGGCCTTCCGTCTGCACGGCAATGTCCCAGATGGGCAGGGCGGTGATGCGCTCGAGCGCCGCGGGTTCGAGTTGCGGCCAGTCGAGTACCGAGGGCCGGTACGGATTGAAGGTCTCGCGGAACATGCGGCACATTTCGTCGCGGTGAACGTCGGAGCCGGGCGTGAGCGCTCCGGTGGCACGGCTCGTCCAGTGGCGCGCGTTGCGCTCGGCGGCGTCGAGCGTCTCGCGGTCCGGGCGCTCGACGGGCAACGCAGGCGCGTTGAAGCCGGGAATGAATTGCGACGCATCGAAGGCGTCGAGTATCAGGTCGTCCATCTCGCTGTTCTTTTGCTGTTGGCGACACACGCGATGCGTTCACGGTCGCCGGGATGCACAAGAGAATGCAGTCGTCGCAAGAGCTTACTTCGAACCGGCGCGACGCGCGACGAGCGCGGCGCTCCATCGAATCGTTAGCTATCGTTTGGATGTCGCAGATGAACGCCGGACGCAGCTTCAATATCCGGTTGATCTCGTCGAAACGCTCGTCGATCGTTCGCTCAAGCTCGCGGCCGCGCGCCCGCCGGTGCCCATCACGGGCTGGCAGGCACGGTTCGCGGACTTCAGCGCAATTGCGCGAAGGCGATCAACAGCACCATGCCGCCGATGGCGCCGTCGAGCACGCGCCACGCACCCGCCCTCCGGAACAGCGGTGCGAGAGAGCGCGCGCCGTAGCCGAGCGCGACGAACCACACCGCGCTCACCGACATCGCGCCGATCGCGAAGGCGAGGCGGCTGCCTTGCGGTTCTCTCGCGCCGGCCGTGCCGATCAGCAGGAAGGTGTCGAGATACACGTGCGGATTGAGCCAGGTGAACGCGAGCGTCATGAGGATGATCGGCCAGGCGCGCTGCTCGGGCGCATCCGCCTGGGCATGGCTCTGAAGCACCGCGTGCGACGGGCGCACTGCACGGCGCAGCGCGCCGATGCCGAACCATACGAGCCATGCGAGCCCCACGTAGAGCACGATGTGCACGAAAGCCGGATAGCGCTCGACGAGCGCCGAGGCGCCGCCCACCCCCGTGCCGATCAGCACGAAGTCGGACAGTGCGCAGAGCAGGACGATCTTGCCGACGTGCGAGCGCAGAATCCCCTGACGCAGCACGAACGCATTTTGTGCGCCGATCGTGACGATGAGCGAGGCGCAGAGCGCCGCGCCGTGAGTGAAAGCGAGCCAGTTCATGACGGTTGCGGACAAGGTAAGAGCCGCGGGCGACGCGGAGCGCGGCGCCTGCGGTCATTGGACATCGGCAGGCAATGGCGCTAGTCTGCCGCCAGGAGCCACATAAGCAAAGCTCATTTTCATTAACTGGATTAAGGAACGCTAATGCTCGACTATGCCTTGCTCGATGCGCTTGCCGCCGTCGTGCGGCATGGTTCGTTCGATCGCGCCGCGGGCGCGCTCAACGTCACGCCGTCGGCGGTATCGCAGCGTGTGAAGCTGCTGGAGGAGCGCGTGGGCACGGTGCTCGTGAAGCGCGGCCAGCCTTGCGTCGCGACGTCTTCCGGCGCGCTGCTGTGCCGTCACACGGAGCGCGTGCAGTTGCTCGAGGCGGAGCTGGGCGGGGCGATGCCGACCTTCACGAGCGCGCTGGGGGCGGCGCGGCCGACGCTGCGCGTGGCCGTCAACGACGACAGCGTGGGCACCTGGTTCATCGACGCCGTGGCGGCCTTCTGTGTCGAGCGCGGCATTCTGCTCGACCTCGTGATCGACGACCAGGATCACACCGCGCAACGCATGCGCGACGGCAGCGTGCAGGGCGCCGTCACGACGCAGGCCGAACCCGTGCAGGGCTGCCGCTCGACCCGCCTCGGGCGCATGCGTTACCTCGCGGTGTGCTCGCCTGCGTTCTTCGAGCGGTATTTTGCGCAGGGGGTGACGCGCGACACGCTGCGCCACGCGCCGTGCGTCGAGTTCAATCCCAAGGATCAGCTGCAAAAGCGCTTCATTCGCCGTATCACGCGCGCGCAGATCGACGCGCCGCTGCACTGGATTCCCCATGTGGCCGGGTTTCTGCGCTGCTGCCTGAATGGTCTGGGCTGGGGCATGTGTCCGGAGCGCATGATCGCGCCGCATCTCGCACGCGGCGAACTCGTCGAGCTCACGCCCGGCCGCGCGCTCGACGTCGAACTCTACTGGCAGAGCTGGCGGCTTTCCATTGGCTGGCTCGACGACTTCGGTGCCATGCTCAAAGTGCGCGCCGGAGCATTTCTCGATCAGGGCCGCGGCGCGTAAGACGCGCGTCCCGCGATATCTTCATTCGTTTGCCTTTATCCGCAGATTCAATGGTGGATTAGCGTGCTGACTTTCGGTGCGGACGACAGCGCTTGTGACATCACCGTTTGGGTGCTATTGGTCTCCCGCGAGTTGCGCAATGTAGGCATTGACGCGCGGCAAAGTGTCTAAAGCAATATCCAGAATCCATTAATTCCTTTTCGAATAGTGGAATGTCTCGATATTTCATGCGTGTAGAAGATGCAAGCGTCATGCGAGAATTTTGCGTTCAATAGACTGACGTTTAGTATGTGATATGTCTGAAGCCCTTGTCGAATAGGTGCATTGCGTTTCATTGATCGGTCACGTCCCGCGTGTAAGAGTGGAGCCGTCGCGAGGCCGGTAAAGACCGTGAGACCGGCCATGGATGGGCGTTCCAGCCTTTATGCGCGCGCAGGGCGCGGCGGGCGCTGTAACAATTCAGTTATGTGGAAAGGTCGCGCGACTAGTGACATCCCGCCTGAAACCGGTTATTTTTTCCGCAGTGAGATTGTTAAGTATCGTCAAATCGGCAAAAAAGTTCACGGATGTAAAGAAACCAACATTGGAGACTTGCAGTCGGAACTGAAAGCTCCGCCACCCCGGTTTTTTGCGTTTGGCATTATCGTGTGAAAATTGCGTTTTTCCTGTGGATTGCGAGTTGGACACGCTATAATCCGGACGTGGCAGAGTGCTTATTCGACCGGCATATTTGAATCGTTTCCACGTGCACGAGGTGCATTATGACGAAATTAGATACCGGCAGCGTTTGGCAACAAACCATTGACCTTCTGTCCGCGGCTTCCGAGCCGTTAAGTCTGGACAGCGAATTCGAAGGCGGCAGGAGCTGCAAACCGGTACCCATCACACGCGGCGCATCGGAGGCGGCCAACCGGCGGCGTGCCAGCGTCCGCTCGTGGGATGCGCAGGGCATCACCTTGATCCGGCGGCACGATCCGGACAGCATCACCGTTTGCTGGAGCGACGCCACCTATGGCCGCTACTCCGACCAGTTGTGGCGCGTCTGCACGGCGCGCCGCAGCGCCGTTTGCGCGCTGACCGGCGAGAAGATCCGCCGCGGCGACGCGGTGTTCCGGCCGAGCCCCAATCGCCGTCATCGGCCGGCCAATGCCGACGCGATGATCCTCGCGAGCAAGCTCGACAACCTTCCCAACGCCGTGGTCGCGGCGCGTCTGGACGAAGCGCTGGCTGCCTGAGCGGCGTCCCCGGGCGCACCGGTCGCCCGCGCGGGTATGCTATCGCGGCTCGTCACACCTCGTCATTTCCATGTCATGAAGCTGTAAAGGAACAACGGCGCCCAGAGAGGCGCCGTTGTTCGTTCGCGGGGGAGAAAGGCGGGTCGCCATCGTCCACCGCCGCGGGCGCAACCGGCGCCCGCTCCAGCGGCGCACCCCTCAGACGGTGGCGTCGCGGGCGTTTTCCTCTTCGAGCGCGTCGCGCGTTTCGGGCATCGCCAGCCAGACCATCAGCACTGCGGCAGCGCCTGCGCTCGCGAGCGCGAGGAAGCTCACCGTATTGCCGAGGTGATCGGCGATAAAGCCGGCAAGCGCCGTCGAAAGCGTCGCCCCGATCCCCGCCGAAAGTCCGAAGAGCCCGATACAGAGGTTGTAGCGGCCTTTGCCGCCCGCTACGTCGGCGGCGATGAGCGGCAGCATCACGCCGAACACGGCGGCCGAAAGGCCGTCGAGCATCTGCACCGGCACGAGGAAGTACGGGTTGCCGACGGCGGCGAACAGCAGCGCCCGCAGCGGCAGCGCGCAAAAGCCGAGAATCAGCACGGGGCGGCGCCCCCAGGCCTGCGCGGTGCGGCCGACCCAGGGGGACATCAACGCGACGATGGCCTGAGGCACGATGATGCACGCCGCGATGACGAGCTGAACGTTGTCGCCCATGCCGGCCGTCACTTCGCCGGCGGCGAGGTTGAGCATCGCGGCGTTCGACAGGTGGAACAGCACCACGCAGGCCGCGAAAGTCAGCATGCGCCGGTCGCGCAGCAGGTCGAAGATCGTTTCGCGAGGTTCGCCGGCGGCTGCCGCGCCGGCCTTGCCGGGCCTGGCCGCGGGTTTGGCGTAAGCGGCGTTCTGGTCGTACTTGATCATCGCGAGCGCGACGAGCGCGGGCAACGCGAGCGCGGCCGTCAGCCAGAACACGGAGCGCGGCGAGAAGTACTCGCCGCACAAGCCCATCAGGCCGGCGGCCACCGCGCTGCCGATCGAGGCCCAGCGCGCGTTGCGGCCGAGCCGGTCGCCGAGGTTCTGGCGGCCCACCAGCGCGAGCGCGAGCGCCGCCATGGCCGGCACGAGCATGCAGCTGGCAAAGCCGTGGAAGATCTCGGCGGCCATCACCGCCACGACGGTCGGGCTCGCGGCGAGCAGGACGGCCGAGATGATGATCGCGATGATCGCCCACGCGGCGGCCGCCTTCTTGTTGCGCAGGGCGTCCACCGCCGCGCCGCCCGGCACCTGGCTCACCATCGCGCTGATCGTGCCCACCGAAAGCGCCAGACCGATCTCGCCCTGGGTCCACTTGTGCGATGCCAGATACGAGGCAATGAACGGCCCGAAGCCCGTCTGCACGTTCGCCACGAAGAAGTTCAGCCAGTCGAGCGCGCGCACGCTGCGCTGGTCTGGATTGGGTTGTTGCATGGTGCCGTCCGTCATTTGGCACCGTGGGCGTTGGCCGCCGAGGCGACGGGTGAGGCAGCGGGCGCAGCTTGCGCAGCCGGGGCGGCCGGCGGCGGGGCGGCGGGCGTCACCGCGTGCACCGGCTGGTCGGGCGCGTAGGGCGGCGAGGCATCCACCTGCTGATCGCTCATTTCGAGCTGCGCTTCGAGCGTATTGTTCTTCGTGACGAAACGCAGCGCCGACCAGTCGGCCGCGATCGTGTGGCGTTTCTCGAGCGTGCCGCTCACGTCGAGCACGACGGCCTGCGGGGCGGCGCTGCCGTCGAGCAGCACGTCGACCACGCGGCCCACCTTGGCGCCGTTGGCGCGTTCCACGTCAGCGTCGAGCATGGGCAGGCGCGTCGCGCTCGCCTCGGGGTTGCCGGGCTGCGGGGCGCCGGCCTTGGGCCGGTCGGGGACCTGCAACTGGTTCGCCGGTAGGGCGAGCGTGATGGCGGGCGTTTTCGGCTGGGTATTCACGCGCACGCCGCTCCACGGGAAGTTGGCCTTGCGATCGCCGACGCCCATGAAGCCCTGCAGGTTCACCACGACGTCGACGGGCTTGCCGCCGGGGCCTGTGACCATGTCGACGGCGCGGCCTACGACCTTGCCGTCGGTCTTTTGCACTTCGCTGTCGAGCAGCGTGCGGAAGGTGCCGCGCTCGAGCGTGCGCACCTGCACGATGGGCGCGGGGGGCGGCGCCGGCGGGGCGCTTGCGGGCGCGGGCGGCGGCGGCGGCGGGCGGCGGCGGCGTACCGGCGCGGGCCGCGGCTTCTTCGGCGCCGGCTTCGCTGTGCTCTCCGCCTCGGGCTCGCTCGCCACCTCGGGCGCCGACGCGGCTTCGGGCTCGCTCGCAGCCGGCTCGGGCTCCGTGGCCACGGGCGCTTCCGGCTCGGGCGGCGGGGCCGGCCGGAACAGGCTGCAGCCCGAAAGCGCGAGCAGCATCAGCAGCGTCAGGGCGTACGGAAAGTGAAAAACAGGACGTGCGGAACGCAGGATGCCGCGTCTCATCTACTGAAACTCCTTGGAGCAGCCGGCGCGACGCGCGCGGCGGGGGAAACCGGGTCGGGATGCGTGAGTGTAACCCGCGCACCGGGCCGATCTGCTTAATGGCGGCGTGGGCGGCCGGCGTGGGCGACCGGCGTGGCCTCGGCGTCGCAAGCGTCGCAAGCGTCGCAAGCGCCGCAAGCGCCGCAAGCGCCGCGCCGGGCGGCAGGATGCCAGCGCAAGCCGGAACGATGACGGTTCGCCACACGAAACGGGCTCCGGTCCGCGCAAACGGCCCGCTTCGCGCCCAGGTGTAAACGCGGGGACGGCCCGCGCCCCGGGCTCTGTGCACGGGCATATAAGCATCGCGGCATGAACGCAATGCGACTCGTGCGATGGGAGCACAAATCGTGTTCGCCTAACCTTCGCTCCATCCATAAAGAGATGTCAAAACGATGAGCGCCGGGAAGTTGAAGAAGGCGCCGGCAACGCGTCGACACGACTAATTCAATTCGAGACGAACCTGATGACGGATCGGGCTGGTGAGCCGTGAACCGTTTCAGCATGCTGATAAAGGAGGCACTCACCATGATCGAACCCCATGCGCAGCCGCTCGCCGGTGCGACCGCCGCCGAAGTCGAGTCCCCAGATGCATTGGGCCCGGCCTCGGGATTCATCGACCGTTATTTCGATGTTGCCGCGCGCGGCAGCTCGCTGCGTCAGGAGGCGATTGCGGGCGTCACGACCTTCCTCGCGATGGTTTATTCCGTGTTCGTCGTGCCGGGCATGCTCGGCAAGGCGGGCTTCGACACCAGCGCCGTGTTCGTGGCCGTCTGCCTGACCACGGCATTCGGCTCGCTGCTCATGGGCCTGTGGGCGCGCCTGCCGATCGCCATCGGCTGCGCCATTTCGCTGACGGCGTTCACCGCCTTCGGCCTCGTGCTCGGCAAAGGCCTGAAGCCCGAAGTGGCGCTCGGCGCGGTGTTCCTCATGGGCCTCGTGTTCACGGGCATTTCGGTGACGGGCGTGCGCTCCTGGATTCTGCGCAACCTGCCGCACGGCATCGCGCATGGGACGGGCATCGGCATCGGCCTTTTTCTGCTGCTGATCGCCGCCAACGACGTGGGCCTCGTGGTCAGGAATCCGGGCGCGGGCCTGCCGGTCTCGCTCGGCCATATCGCCTCGCTGCCCGTGATCCTTTCCGTGGCCGGCCTCGCCGCGATCTTCGGCCTCGTGCGCCGCCGCGTGCCGGGCTCGATCCTGATCGTGATTGTCGCGATCTCGGCGCTCGGTCTCGCCATCGATCCGGCCGTGAGCTTCCATGGCGTGTTCGCGTGGCCTTCGCTTTCGGCGCCGGGCCATGCTTCGCTGATCGGCGCGATGGACATCAGGGGCGCGCTTTCGCTGGCCGTGCTGCCGAGCGTGCTGGCGCTCGTGATGACGGCCGTGTTCGACGCCACCGGAACGATCCGCGCCGTGGCGGGTCAGGCGGGCCAGCTCGACGCGGACGGGCGCATCGTCAACGGCGGGCGGGCGCTCACGGCCGACTCGGTCAGCTCGATCTTCTCGGGCTTTCTCGGCGGCGCGCCGGCGGCGGCCTATATCGAATCGACGGTAGGCGTGGCAGCGGGCGCGAAGACGGGCCTTGCCGCCGCCACGGTGGGCGTGCTGTTCCTCGCGGTGATGTTCTTCGCGCCGCTCGCGGGCCTCGTGCCCTCGTATGCGACGGCGCCCGCGCTGATGTACGTCGGCCTCATGATGCTGTCGAGCGTGAGCCGCCTCGACATGGCCGATATGGTCGACGCCATGTCGGGCCTCGTGTGCGCCGTGTTCATCGTGCTCACGGCGAACATCGTCACGGGGATCATGCTGGGCTTCTGCACGCTCGTGATCGGCCGCGTGGTGAGCGGCGAGATCCGCCAGCTGAACGTGGGCACGGTGGTGATCGCCGGCGTGCTGGCCGCGTTCTATCTGGGCGGCTGGGCCATCTGATAACCCGGGACCCGGTTTTCGCCCGGCGGGCCACGGCAGCCCGTCCGGGCGGCTGCACGGCCCGCGCCCCTTCACGGAGGCGCGGGCCGTGTGGCTTTTGCGCGCCCCTGGTGCGTTACTCCGGCAGCACGCTGTTGCGCCCCTTGCCCGATTTGCGCGGCTTGCGTGGCTTGGGCTCCACGCCGATGCGCGGGTCGCGCGCGAGCACGAGCGCGCTCAACTGCGCGGCTGTATCTTCGAACGCCGCATCGGCTTGCGGCACATAGAGCCATTTGCCGAGCACGGGGTGCGCGTGCAACGCCGGCATCGCGTCGATGAGCGACGCATGGTTCTCACGCGACGTGCAGACCAGCACGCCGTTGAACGGCGGGTCGCGGTCGGCGGCCACGAGGCACAGCAGGCCGTCCAGATACGCGGCGTCGCAGCCGAACATGGGCTTGCAGAGGTAACCGGGCTCGCGCTCGAAGGCGTCGAAGATCCAGAGCAGCGAGTTGCGGATTTTGGACGGCATGGTGTGACGTGGCTGAAATAGCAGGGCGCGGCGCGCAGAAATCGCCATTCTAGTGGCGGCGGCGCCTCCATGCGCGGCGCCGCTCGCGAATGACTCACCCATTCCTTGACATCGCCGGCTCGTCGCCTATGCTAAACCACATGGTTAAGTATGAAGACGATACCCTCGACCGCACCTTCGCGGCGCTCGCCGATCCCACGCGGCGCGCGTTGCTCGCACGCCTCGCCCAGCACGACGAACTCTCGGTGAGCGCGCTCGCGCAGCCGTTCGCGATGTCATTGCCCGCGGTCATGAAGCATCTGGACGTTCTCGCTCAGGCGGGCCTCGTCACGCGCGCGAAAACCGGCCGCACCGTGGCGTGCCGGCTCGCCGCGGGGCCGATGGAGGACGCGATGCAGTGGCTCGCGCGCTATCAACGCTTCTGGAGTGAGTCGCTCGACCGGCTCGCCGCTTTCATGGAGGAAGACGCATGCCTGCCCAACCCGCAGCTGGACCCAAACCCGGCCCCGGCGCCGACCAGCACGCTCCCAGTCTCACCATCCGGCGGCGCCTCAACGCCACGGCCGCGAAGGTCTACGCCGCGTGGACGCAGCCGTCGCAACTGATGCGCTGGATGCAGCCGCTCGACACGACCTGCATGCACGCCGAGGCGGACGTGCGCGTGGGCGGCCGTTTTCGCGTGATCATGCGCGGTGCGAACGGCGAGGACCACGACGTGAGCGGCACGTATCTCGAAGTCGTGCCCGACGAAAAGCTCGTATTCACGTGGGCGTGGCGCAGCACGCCGGAGCGCGAGTCGCTCGTCACGGTGACGCTGCGCGCCGACGGGCCTGCCACGGACCTCACGCTCAAGCACGAACGCTTTTTCGACGAGGCGGCGCGCGACTCGCACAACGAGGGCTGGACGAGTTCGATCGACAAACTGGTGGCGCTGTTCGACTGAATGGCGCTCATTCGAGCGGAAGGAGGAACCGGAAGATGGAATCGCACAAGATCGTTTCGCAGACCGAATGGCTTGAGGCGCGCAAGGCGCTTCTCGCCGAAGAGCGCGCATTCACGCACGCACGGGACGCGCTGGTGGCGAAGCGCCAGGCGCTGCCCTGGGTGAGGGTCGACAAGACCTATACGTTCGAGACAGCGCAAGGCCCGCGCACGCTTGCCGAGCTATTCGGGCCGCGCAGCCAGCTGATCATCTATCACTTCATGCTCGGGCCGGATTGGGAAGAGGGTTGCCCGGGCTGCTCGTTCCTGTCCGACCACGTGGACGGCATGCTGCCGCATCTGGAGCATCACGACGTGACTTACGTGGCCGTTTCGCGCGCGCCGCTCGCGAAGATCGAGGCGTTCAAAAAGCGCATGGGCTGGCGTTTTCCGTGGGTGTCGTCGAATGGGAGCGACTTCAACTTCGACTATCGCGTGTCGTTCGGCGAGGCCGACAAGGCGCGCGGCAAGGCGATCTACAACTACGCCGAGCAGGACTACATGAGCGACGAGCTGCCCGGCGTCAGCGCGTTTTATCGCGATGAAGCGGGCAACGTGTACCACACGTATTCGGCGTACGCGCGCGGCGCTGAGATGCTGATCGGAACGTACGCGATGCTGGAGTTGACCGCAAAGGGACGCAACGAAGAGAAGGACATGCGCGAGTGGATGCGCCACCACGATCGCTACGAAGAGGCACCCGCGCCGTCGTCGTGCTGTGCGCACGAGAAACCGTAGGCGCGTTGGGTGGATAGTTGCTCGCGCAAGGAAAGAACGCTGCGCCGGCCGCGAAAGAATCGTAAAAAAAGCGGTGAAATAGCGCCCTATAGCGACATGTCGAACGCGGGGCGCAGCAGCACTTCGATCGCCATCACGATGAGTCCCATCGCGCCGGCGGCGAGCGTCAGCGTGCCATATTCGTCGTAGCGGGCGTCGTAAAGGCACGCGACGACGAACAGAATGGCGAGCAGATTGGTCAGCCAGTCGAAGTTCAGCGCGAGGAGCATCGGCGTATCGGAGCCGGCGCATGACGTGCGCCGGCGGGTAGTGCAAACCGCCCGGATTCTAGCGGATCGACCTTACGGATACGCAACAATTACGTACGCTGCAACACTTATTTTTGCGAGATCGGCACTTCTGGCATGGCTGCACGGATCCAGTCCGTGACCGAGGTGCGCTGCGGCTGCCAGCCGAGCAGCGTGCGGGCGCGCTCGCCGTGCACGCGGCTGTTCGAGCCGAGGCCGTACGACGCCATCTCGTAGCCCCATTCCTCGATCGCGGCTTCGAGCGGCCAGTCCTGTGGTGCGCCCAGACCCATCACCTCGGCAAGCGCCCCGGTCATGTCGCGGAAGTTCGCTTCGCCGCTCTCCACGAAATAGAACGTGCCCGCTGGCGTGTTGTCGAGCGCGAGGCGGTAGAGTTCGGCCACGTCGTCGACATGCACGTTCGACCAGATGTTCAGCCCGCGCCCGACGTGCCGCATCACGCCGCTCTTCTGCGCCTGGCGGATGAGCCGCGGCAGCTGCACGCTCGCGGTTCCCGGCACCGCGCCCACGCCATAGATCAGCGTGTTGCAGAGCACCGCGCTCTTCACGCCGCGCGCCGCGGCCGCGAGCACGAGAGTGTCGATGGCCACGCGCGGCGCCTTGTCGGCGGTCGGCTCGGGCAGGGCGTCTTCGTAATAGATGCGCCCGGTCGCTTCGCCGCCCGATGCGTCGCCGACGATGCTCGAGCCGCTCGTATGCAGCAGCGTCTTGCCGGAGCCTTCGAGCGCGTCGACGAGCGCTTCGACTGCGCCGCGATGGTCGCTGCTGGCCGCGTTGATCACGGCGTCGGCGGCGCGCGCTTCGGCCATCAGCGTCGCGCGGTCGTCGAGATCGCCCTGCACGGGCGTGATGCCGAGCTTTTCGAGGTCGGCGAACTGGCCGGGCCGGCGCATGAGGCCGCGCACCTCATGTCCTGCACGCGCGAGATGCGCCGCGATCGTGCCGCCGATAAATCCGCCTGCGCCTGTCACGAAGACTTTCATGAATGACTCCTGGTCCTGTCTGGATTGCGATGCCAGCCAGTATCGGGGTATCCGGGTTTTGCAAAAACCGTGTTAGTCTCAAATGAATATTGACTGCAGATCAAAAATAGCCACGATGAAGACGTCGACCGATGAACTGCTCGTATTCGTCACCGTGATCGATGCGGGGTCGATCACCGCCGCGGCCGAGAAGCTCGAGCAGACCGTCTCGGGCGTGAGCCGCGCGCTGACGCGGCTCGAAAAGCAGCTCGGCGTCGCGCTGATCCTGCGCACCACGCGGCGCCTGCAGCTCACGGAAGAGGGCGAATTGTTCCTCGATCGCGCCCGCGCCATTCTCGCGGCGCTGGCCGATGCCGAGGAGGCCGTCACGCGCCACCGAGAGCGTCCCTCCGGGCGGTTGCGCGTGGATGCGGCCACGCCGTTCATGCTTCACTGCATCGTGCCGCACGTCGCGGCGTTCGCCGACGCTTACCCCGAGATCGAACTCGAACTCACGAACAACGAGCGCATCGTCGATTTGCTGGAGCAGCGCGTGGATATCGCCATTCGCATCGGCACGCTGCAGGACTCCACGCTGCACGCGCGCTCGCTCGGCACGAGCCGGTTGCGCATTGTCGCGAGTCCCGGCTATCTCGCGGCGCACGGCACGCCGCGCAGCGTGAGCGCCCTGCGCGAACATCGGCTGATCGGCTTTACGGCGCCCGCACATCTCAATGGCTGGCCGCTGCGTGCGGATGGCGGCGACGCAACGCGCGCGGCCGCAAAGACCCAGGAAAGCGAGCCCGGCTACACGATCGCACCCGCGCTTACGGCGTCGAGCGGCGAGACGATACGCCAGCTCGCGCTCGCCGGTAGCGGTATTGCGTGCCTCTCCGACTTCCTCACCACGGCCGACCGCGAGGCGGGCCGCCTCGTTACCGTGCTCGACGACGCGTTGATCGAATCGCGCCAGCCGATCCACGCCGTCTACTATCGCAGCGCGGCGCTCGCGGCGCGCGTGCAATGCTTTCTCGCGTTTATCGGGGGCAGGCTGCAACTCGACGCGTGACGGGCGCTTGCGGCGCTCTCGTGGATAGTCCCAGGCTACAGGAGCCGCAAAGGGGAGTTGTATAGACAGGCGCGCCAGGCTAGACTTCGGCCACTTTTGCGACTTGTATAGACAGGATTCGACCATGCTCCCGACTCTCCGCCTTACGCCCGGCCATCTGACCCTGCCCCAACTGCGCCAGATCGCGCGCGAGGCAGTGCGGCTCGAGCTCGATCCGGCCAGCTTCGCCGCCATCGACGCGGGCGCACGCGCCGTTGCCGAGATCACGGCGAAGGGCGAGCCCGCCTACGGCATCAATACGGGCTTCGGGCGTCTGGCGAGCACGCATATCCC
>NZ_QEOL01000038.1 GCF_003096715.1 Paraburkholderia silvatlantica | reverse complement strand
TGCCCGTGTGAAAGTAGGTAATCGTCAGGCTCCCTATGCTGTACCGTCCAGAACCCCGGTCTCTCCTGAAGAGAACCGGGGTTCTGGCGTTTGGGCGCGGGAAATAGACAGCTGGATGATCAGCCATTGAATGACGCCGCAAAATCCCCTCACGGCCAGCTCGGCTGGCCGCGATGAGATTCAGGCAAGGAGCGCGCCGACGCGATGCCGGCACTGGGTTCAGTGCCTGCGGCGAACCCGGTCGAGCACGTGATGCTCGGCTAGCCAGTGATGCATCATGCCTTCGCCGTCGTGCTCTTTCCGGTAGGCGCGCGATTCGAAAATCGATAGCCCAAGCAGAACCAGCAGACCCACAGCAAGACCGATCAGACCCGCAATAGTTTCGGCATCCATGGCAGCCTCCTGTCGATTGCAGCCATGTCCGTATCTTAGAACAGTGTCGCAACGGAAAAAATAGCGAGTTCAGCCGCTTCGCTACCGGCTGGAGTGTCGGACGGATCACCATTCAGAGAGGATTTGAGACGATGTACCGTGTTTATCTGGCCCTTGCAATGACCGCTTTGCTTTCGGCGTGTGCCGACAACGCAACGACCCACCGCCACGGCACCCCTCCGCAGGATCCGCCCGACTACCACGGTGTGCCGACCGACGATCGGCCGCCAATGATGATCGATAACCCGTCGCCTGCTCAGTAAGCGCCGACGCCTGGCGCGAGCGCCGTTAGCGCAACTGCACAGAGATGGGTACGATCGCGCCGCTGATGCGCGGCAGCAAAGGCGAGAGCGTCAGACCGCGCGCGGCCATGAAGACGAGCAGGGCGATCCACAACCCATGATTGCCGAGCGGCCCGACCAGCGCCCATGATGCGCATAAAAATACAGCCAGCGACACCGCCATGGCTTGCATGAGTTCGCGCGTGCGCGTCGCGCCGATGAAAACGCCGTCCAGCAAAAAGCCCCAAACGGAGATGAGCGGCGAAAGCGCGGCCCATGGGAGGAATGCCCGGGCGGCGGCACGCACTGCCGGCTGGTTGGTTAGCTGCTCGATGATCCACGGACCGCAGGCCCAGTAGACCAGAGAGAAACCGAAGGCGCCCAGTGCGGCCCAGAACAGATTGACTTTCACGGCCTGGCGGAACGCATTGCGATTACCCGCGCCGATCGCTGCGCCTACCAGCGCCTCGGCCGCATGGGCGAACCCGTCGAGGCCATAGGCCATGAAGGTCTGGAAGTTGAGGAGCAGGGCGTTCGCGGCAAGGATCGCGTCGCCTTGCTTCGCGCCGAGATGCGCGAACCATCCAAACGAGCCCAACAGACAAAGCGTACGCAGAAAGATATCGCGATTGATCGCGACGAGGCGCTTGAGCGCTGCCGGCTCGAGCACGATTCGCAACGCGAGCGGCGCGAGAGCGCGAGGACGAAGCCTCCACAGCACGCCGGCGCCGAAGACGAACCCGAGCGTATCGGCCGTAGCCGTCGCGGCGCCGATTCCGGCGATGCCCCATCGCAGCCCATACACATAGGCGAGCACCGCAACGACGTTCGTCAGATTGATAAAGATCTGCGAAAGCAGCGCGATGCGCACGCGCTGAGTGCCGAGTAGATATCCGAGCACGACGTAGTTCGCCAAAGCGAAAGGCGCAGAGCCGATGCGCGCAAGGCAGTAGACTCCGGCGTTGCGTTGCACGTCGGCGCTGCCGCCAATAGCGGCAAGCGTGTACCGGATCAAGGGCGATTGAATCAGCAGGATCGCAGCGCCGATCGCGAATGCCAGCAGCAGAGCGCGCACGACATTCGCGCGCAATGCAGGGAGGTCGCGGGCGCCGTAGGCCTGCGCAACGAGTCCCGTCGTTCCCATGCGCAGGAAGCCGAAACCCCAAAACACGAAGTTGAAGAACAGGCCGCCTAGTGCAACGCCGCCAAGATCGGCCGCGCTGCCGAGGTGGCCTGCCACAGCCGTATCGACGGCACCGAGGATCGGCTGCGTGAGATTGGCGAGGACGATGGGAAACGCGAGCGTCAGCACGCGTCGATGCCAGTCTCGCCGGTTGGGCAGGGCCTCGGCGCCGCTCAAGCGCGTTCCTGCACGCACACCCAGGGCGAGACGACGACCGCCCACAACTCCGGCTTGCGCGCCGCGTAATCGGCTGCGGTTTCGCCCGGCATACGTGCGACGAGGCCCGAAGACAGCCATTGCATGACGACCGCACTGTCGTCGTTGGCGATGGCCTCCGCCACGCTGACGAGGTCGAGGTCGCGCGCCACGCTCAGCAACTTGCCTTGCGCGAAGAAACGTTCGAGATCCTGCCAGTCGATCTTGGCGGTTTCGCCGAGCAGCTTGGCGTACGTCGAACTGGGGTTGGCGTCTTCGATAGTCATGATGATTGGAAATTCGTTGCGGCCAATACTATAAACGATAGTTTGCCTGCCGACCGCCGGCGGGATGGCGAACGCCGAATCTGCGCTATTAATCACATTAATAAGTCGATATTCTGGCTTGTGGCGACAAAATACAGACAATAAGACACATTAAATCAGTCAAACATCTGATCTAAGCGCGCAGTGAATTGATGTTTCAATTCTGTACACCACATCGGATAAATGCATTGTTGCGTGCGTTTGCACACTAAAGCCGGCTGCTTCGAAAATGAGAAAAGCGCCGTGCTTTAACCCGGCGATCGAGGCTCGCAAAACCCCTCGGCAAAGCCGTGTGCTTCAGCCTGAGCAGCCCGTCCAGCAAGCCTTTACGCCGTTCGACGACTTGTCTCTGTACATCAATGAAGCGTGCGATCTTATGCGCAGCTGCAGTTGATTCGGCATCCTCATTCGTTGCTGAAAAGTGATGCGACACATAATCCGTGCGCCGTAGCACATTTTCGGGCTAATTAAGTGATTGCGCCGCAGGAAGCGCGTTGATAGATTGCGATTCGGCGCATGGTAAACCGGTCCTTTGCCGATATGCGCCAAACCCCCGTTAGCCCGGCGCCATGCCGGGCTTTTTTTCGTCTATTGATTTGGCTGGCCGTAGCTGCGCATCTCAACGTGCGGGAAGTTCTCGAGTCGGATCGATCGAACGCCCCTGATATCGCAACTCGAAATGAAGCATCACGCGATCGTTGTCGCTGCTGCCCATTTCCGCAATCTTCTGCCCTTGGGCGACGCTCTGACCTTCCTTCACGAACAATGCCTGATTGTGCGCATAGGCCGTCAGGTAATCGCCGCTGTGCTTGATGATCAGCAAGTTACCGTAACCCCGCAGCCCATTGCCGGCATAGACCACGGTGCCGGGCGCCGCGGCGACGACGGGCGTGCCGGCGGCATTGGCGATGTCGATGCCCTTCGAATTGCGGCCGTCAAAGTTGCGGATGACCTGGCCGCTGGTCGGCCAGACGAGCGAAATCGACGGCGCGGCCGCCGTCGAAGGTGAGGATGAAGGTGCGGATGCCGCATCGGTCGTGTCGGCGCTCTCGCGCGGGGTAGTCGCTGCGCTACGCGGCGCGCCACCAGTGCGGGCGCTCGCGGTGCCGGCGGGCGGTTCGACGCGCAGGACCTGGCCGACTTCGATGGCGTCGGGGTTCGACAGATTGTTCCAGCGCACGATGTTCTGCACGGACTGGCGATTGCTGCGCGCGATCTTGTACACGGTGTCGCCGCGCTCCACGCGATAAAAGCCAGGGCCAACCGGAGCCGATCCGCACGCCGCGAGCAGCGCAACGAGCGCCGCACACGCAATCCGTCTAATTCCTGGTGCCAACATTGAACCTCGCATGACCTTGCCTCGACGGACCACGGTCCGTCGCGCTGGCAAAACGCCTGATTTTAGCGGGTTTGGAAACGCAATTGGGGTTTTGCCTGACGAATGACTGACGAGAGCGGCAGCATCCATACCGGCGCCGGCCCAGCACGGCGCCGGTGCCGCGCGATCAGCCGCCGAGTGTCTCGACGCCGATGCGCAGCGTCGCCGTCTCCGTCTGACCCGGTGCGAGCCAGCGCAGGCCGAGGCCGTTGTGGATCGCATCGGGCAGACCCAGCCAGGGTTCGACGCAGTAGAAGTCGGAGTCCGCGGCTTCCGTCCAGGTCGTGACCGCATACCAGGGAAGCGAACCCGGCCGGTTCAGATCGATCGTCACCGCGCGGCCGAGTCCTGGTGCTACGAGGCGCACTGGCGTGGCGGGCGGCGTTGGCTCGAGCACATGGAAGCGGTCGATGATGCTTGCGTCGTCGAGCCTGTATTGCGCTTGGCCGGGTTCGGGCACGCTGATCGAACCGTCCGCGAATTGATAACGGCGCTGGCTGGCCGGCAGGTCGAGCGTCGTCTGCGCGCGCTGGGTGTGGGGCAAGGCGAAATAGAAGTGATGGCCCGCATACCAGGGAAGCGGATCCGGGCCGGAATTGGTCGCGGCGAGCGTCACGTCGAGCGTATGCGCGTCGGCCAGCCGGTAGGCTGCCTGGAAGCGAAAGGAGAACGGGTAGCCGGCGCGCGTGGCTTCGGAGTCGACGAGCGTCATCTGCAGGCCGTGCCCATCGCGGTCGACTTGCGCCGCGAACGGCAGGTCGCGCGCGAAGCCGTGCATCGGCAGATCGCGAACCACGCCTTGGGCGTCGCGCCAGCGTCCGATCTGGCCGTCCACGCGATGGCGGCCAAGGAAGGGGAAGAGCAGCGGATTACCCCCGCGCACGCGTGCCGGCTCGCTCCAGTTCGCATTGTCCGGCCACACGATGACCGGCTGGCCGCCGACGTGCCACGAAAGCAACCGGCCGCCGGCCCACGGCGCGAAGCGCAGCGTCGAAACACCGCGGGTGAGGGTGAGGATGTCCTGTTCTGGATGGGCGTTCATGGGCGGGCCTGGAGTGGGTGAAAGGAGGGTGGCGCGTTTGCGCTGGGCAGACGCGGATTTTGCGCCGCTTTCTCATGCGTGAAAACCCTCGTCGGGAAAGCGTGGGTGTCGTTGACCGACCAGAGTCAGCATAATTCGCATGACCGTGCGGTGGCGCACAGAGCATTTTCGCAGGAGACCTCCCCATGGACCTCGCTATGACAATGAGCATGGCTCTGTTCAGCCTCTTTGTCGGCAGCAGCGCGTATTTCTTCTACAAGATGGCGCGCTGATCGCGCCGCGTTCCGTCCCCACTCGTTTGATTCCCCGCGAGCGCGACAAGCGCGTTCGCGCCAGGATTCCTGCATTCGCAGCCAATTTTGTTGCGACGCGGTAACTTTTCTGACAAATCCATCTTCAAGCTTGGCGCTGCAATTCGGCCCAGGCATAATCGGTGCGCTTTGCCGCACCGGCTCCGCAACGGTCCGGCCCCTTACACTACCATTACGAGGATCCGCGCGTGAGTCTCTGGTTTCTATTCTTCCTGAGCGTGCTGCAAGGCGTCACCGAACTGTTTCCTGTGAGCAGCCTTGGCCATACGCTGCTCGTGCCGGCATTGTTCGGCATGCACATCGACAAGCACGCGCCGCAATTGCTGCCGTTCCTTGTCGCATTGCACCTGGGGACCGCCATCGCGCTGCTCTGGTATTTCCGCGAGCGCTGGGTCGCGTTGATCAGCGGCTTCTTTGCCTCGCTTGGCGGCCGCAAGAACGACGACGGGCATATGATGTGGGCGCTCATCATCGGTACGATTCCGACGGGTATCGTGGGCCTCGTGCTGGAAAAGCGCATCGAAGCCATCTTTCACGATCTGCGTATCGTCGCGGCTGCGTTGATGGTCAATGGCGTGCTGCTGTGGTTCGGCGATCGTCTCCAGCGTGCGCGTGCGCATCGTCCGCCCGAGAAACTCACGTTCCGCCAGGCATTTCTCGTTGGCCTTGCGCAGATCGGCGCGCTCATTCCCGGCTTTTCGCGCAGCGGCCTCACGATGATTGCCGGCAACGCAGCGGGCCTCACGGCAGAAAAGGCTGCTGAGTTCTCGTTCCTGCTCGGCACGCCGATCATCTTTGCGGCGGGCGTGCTCGAACTGCCCAAGCTTTTTCACGCGCGCGATCAACTGATGACTGCGGTCGTTGGCGGCGTGCTCACGGGTATTGCGGCGTGGCTGAGCGTGAAGTTCCTCATGAGCTATTTCGAGGGACGCGGGCGCCTCGCTTCGTTCGGTGCGTATTGCCTGATCGCAGGCGCGATTTTCCTCGGCTGGTTCGCATTGCATCAGCAGCCGGTTTGATTCGGCCGCCAAGGCCTTGGCAGGTGTGACGAGCGAGGCGCGACCGCGTGGGACGATCGCGGTATAATCCAGCCCCGTCTTGGCGAGGCCCGCTTGCGGCCCGCGCACTTTCACGCGACAGTAGCTCAGCTGGATAGAGCATCGGCCTTCTAAGCCGAGGGTCGGGGGTTCGAGCCCCTCCTGTCGCGCCAGATCAAATCAACAAAAAGCCCGGCCTTCACTGCCGGGCTTTTTTGCTTTTTCACGCACCACGAATCCAGGCCGATTCCAACCCCTCACGCCACGAGCCGCAACGACACCGGTTCCTCGGCCGCCTGCGCGAGAAAAACCATGCGGCGAAACTCGTGCGGGCTCGAAATGCCGGGAATCGGCGTAGCGATCAAGCCCCCGCCGCCGACGACGAGCGAACCATAGTCGAATATCCGGCCGATCAGGCTTTGCTCGATCCGCACGCTCTCGATCCTCGCGAGCGTCAGCTCCACCGTGTGGCGGCGCACCGCGCCGAACCTGGCCACGACGCGCTTGTTGGTCACGGCAAATTCCGTCGTCCACCAGGCGAGTAGCGACGCGCCGAACAGTCCCAGCCCTGCGGCAAAAAAACTCACCGCTGCGAGAGGCGACGTCCCCACCGTGCCGATGAGCACGCCCCAAACCATGAGCAAAAGGCTCAGTGTGACACGCGGCCCCATCGCCCAGAAGCAGGGGTGTCCCTCGCAGACGATCCTTTCGCCTGGCAGGAGAGTCGATTCGACGTATTTCACAATGACCTCCGTCAAAGTTGGTGCAGTAATTAATTTGTAAGGTAATACATCTCGTGGCGTAGGATCCGTGGTCAAACGTCGCGGTTCAGCGCCCCGCAGGCGCATGGTGCGTGCGAGAGCGATGAATCCGCGGAGCAATAAAAAGGGCAGCCCGAGGGCTGCCCGTCAAACCGGATAAGTAACATCCGGCGCTCGATAGGGGCGTTTAGAGCGTGACGTCGAGCGCGTTAGTCAGATCGCCCATCGGCTGGGCGCCGTTGCTCTTGAGCGCGGCGTCGCGGTTGGCAAGTCCCGGCAGCGTGGGCAGCGAGAAGCGGCGCGTGATGAGGCGCAGGATCGAGGTCGTGTCGTACTGCGTATGGTCGACGTAACCCTTCTTCGCGTACGGCGAGATGATGAGCGCCGGAATGCGCGAGCCCGGACCCCAGCGGTCGCCCCTGGGCGGCGCAACGTGGTCCCAGAATCCGCCGTTTTCGTCGTAGGTGACGACCACGACCATGTTGTTCCACTGCGGGCTCTTCTGCAGATGCGCGATGACGTCCGCGATGTGCTGGTCGCCGCTCGCCACGTCCGTGTAGCCCGCGTGCTCGTTCAGGTTGCCCTGCGGCTTGTAGAACGCCACGGCCGGCAGTGTGCCGGCGTCGATCGCCTTGATGAACGCCGTGCCGTCCATGCCGCCGTCGAGCAGGTGCTTCGCGCGCGCGTCGGTGCCCGGCGCGTAGTTCGCGAAGTAGTTGAACGGCTGATGGTGCGGCTGGAAGTTCGGCGCCGTCATGTTCGCGCCATAGATCACGCCCGAGGTGCTGTTCTGCGCGGCGCTCACGGCTGCGCCCCAGGCGCCGCTGTACCACGCCCACGTCACGCCCGCGTTCGAGAGCAGATCGCCGATGTTCTGGGCCGTTTGCGCGGGCAGGGTGGTGGGGTTCGACGGGTCGGCCAGGTTCGCGTCGCCGCCCGAAGCGGCTGCGTTGCCGCTCGGCTGATACGGCGGCTGCATGGTGTTGACCGCGTAGAAGTCCGGCGTCAGATTGCCCGACTTCACGAACTTCGGCGGGCCAATGAGCGCCGACTTCGGCGAGTTCGACGCGAGGGTGAGTGAGACGCCGTCGGCGTCCACGGTCGAGATCGCTGGCTTGGCCGGGTTCGTGTCCGCGTTCGCGTAGTACGGCGTGCACGCGCAAATCAGCCACTGGTGATTCAGGAACGAGCCGCCGAACGCGCCCATGAAGAAGTTGTCGGCGAGCGTGTATTGCTGAGCGATCTTCCAGAGCGGCAGCTTTTCCGCACTCGCGGTGTAGTGCCCCATCACGAGACCGCCGGAGTCGCCATAGGCAGCGAACATGTCGTTCTTGCCGCCGTGAATCTGCATCTGGTTCTCGTAGAAGCGGTGATAGAGGTCGCGCGTCGTGACCGAGAGCGGCACGTTGTAGCCCTTCGCGTCGTCGATGGCGAACGGCGCATTCGGCATGTTCCCGGTCATCGCCGCAGTCACGGCGGGCGTGACGCCCGTTTGCGTGAGACCGTTCCAGACGGTCGGCAGCGTGGCCAGCACGGAGCCGTCGCGATCGAGCTGCTGCGCGCTTTGCACGCTCACGTTCTGCAGGCCGTTGGCGCCTGGGAAGCTGCCGTACAGGTTGTCGAAGCTGCGGTTTTCCGCGTAGATCACGACGATGTTCTTCACCGACGAAAGGCCGGGCTTGCTGCTGTCGTTGCCGCCGCAAGCCGCGACGACCAATACCGACGCCGCTACAGCGATCGGCGTGGCATAGAACCATTTTCTGTTGATCATTTTTCTCTCTCGCGTTGGGGGCCCGCATGGAGGCCGGCGCGAATGACACCGGCATTCGGGCGAGGCGCAGTGTCGCAATCGATTTTGACAGCGATATGTAAAAAATTACATTTAGCTTTTCCATTGCCTTTGATTGAATGACATCCGTCTTACGCCATGTCATTGGAGCGTCACATTCCTGACATACGCTTTCGCGACTTCGATGCGCGGGTCAGCGCATCGGCATTCGCACTGCAGCGGCGCGACACCACGCGCGCGCCGCGCTCAAGCTTCGGGGACCAGGCATGTTGCGTAGATTGGCGCGTCGTTCGACGCGAACGGAAGGTGAGGCGCGGGTTCGATCGCGTAGCGGCGCGCGCCGCCACGCGGGGCGCTTCGTGGCGGCGGCGGGGCTGTCGTTGCTGCTGACGGCATGCGACGGCAGCACGTCCGCCTCCGCCGGCGCCGACGCGGCGACCGGTGCTTCCGGCAGCGCTTCGCGCGCGCACGATGCCAACGGGAATGCGCGCGCCGTACAGGGCGTGAAGCCGATAAAGATCGCCGCGTCGGCGCAAGGCGGCCAGACGCGCGCCGAGGTCTATGCGCAGGTGCGCCGCATGACGGCGCTCGGCAAGCAGATGTTCTTCGACCCGTCGCTCTCGGGCTCCGGCAAGATGGCGTGCGCGTCGTGCCACAGCCCGGACCATGCATTCACGCCGACGAATTCGCTCGACGTACAGATCGGCGGCGCCGACATGCGACGCCAGGGCATGCGTGCCGTGCCGACGCTCAAGTATCTGCAGGCGGTGCCGGCGTTCGCCGAGCACTACCACGACTCCGATGACGATGGCGATGAAAGCGTCGATGCCGGTCCGACCGGCGGACTCACGTGGGATGGCCGCGTCGATCGGAGCTCGGACCAGGCGCGCATCCCGTTGCTCTCGACGTTCGAGATGGCGAGTTCGCCGAGCAAGGTCGCAGAGGCCGTGCGCGCGGCGCCCTATGCGGGAGCGTTTCGCGAGGCTTTCGGCGCGCGTGTCCTCGCCGACGACGATGCGACTTTCAGTGCAGTGCTGAAGTCACTGGAGACATTCGAGCAGTCGCCCGAGGTGTTCTATCCGTACACGAGCAAGTACGATGCGTACCTGGCCGGCAAGGCCACGCTCAGCGCCGCCGAATTGCGCGGGCTACAGCTCTTCAACGACGAGAAGAAGGGCAATTGCGCGAGCTGCCATATCAGTCAGCGCGCAAAGAACGGCTCGCCGCCGCAGTTCAGCGACTTCGGTCTGATCGCCGTGGGCGTGCCGCGCAATCGTGCGCTTGCCGTGAATCGCGACCGCAAGTTTTTCGATCTCGGCGCATGCGGTCCGGAGCGCACGGACCTCGATCACCGCGCGCAATTTTGCGGGCTCTTCCGCACGCCGACACTGCGCAACGTCGCGCTCAAGAAGTCGTTCTTCCACAACGGCATCTATCACTCGCTGGAAGACGTGCTGCGTTTCTACGCGCGGCGCGACACGAATCCGGAGGAGTTCTATCCGGTTGTGAAGGGCAGGGTGCAGAAGTTCGACGACCTGCCGCAGCGCTACTGGGTGAATCTCAACACGGATCCGCCGTTCGATCGCAAGCCGGGGGACGAGCCGGTGTTCAGCAACGCCGAAATCAAGGACGTGATTGCGTTTCTCGAGACGCTCACTGACGGCTGGCAGCCGGGCGGGCATTGAGGAACTGGCCGCCGCCGGGCAGGCGGCCTTGCAGGGCGAGCCGAAAAAAGGGTGCGTGTTATGCTTTTCGCCGATTCGTTCAGTCCGCCGAGGAGAACACACAATGTCCAGCATGCCCCGAACCCTTCACACGCTGAGCGCCCTGGGCGCGGCGCTCTTTGTCGCCGTTGGCATGGGCAGCGCGCATGCCGCCAATCTGGGCTTCCTGAACAACACGCCCATGTCGTTCATGAACCAGGCGGACTACAACTCGCTGCAGAGCGCCGTGCGCGATGCCGTCGAGCACAAGGCCGACGGCGAGGTCATGAACTGGTCGAACGAAGGCTCGCGTAACAGCACGCGTATCACCTCGACCATCACGCCGTCGAACACGCAAAAGGAAGGCGACAAGACGTGCCGCGATACGGAGGTCGTCATCAACGCGAAGGGCCAGTCGATGACCCTGCGCCCGCACTTCTGCCGCACGGGCCAAGGTGCCTGGGTTTTCCAGAAGCAGCACTGAGCGCGCGGTGAACGGCAAGATCGTTTCGTGCGGCATCGTGCTGCTCGATCCTGAAGGCCGCGTGCTGCTCGCGCACGCAACCGGCACGAATCACTGGGACATTCCGAAGGGGCAGGGCGAGCCTGGCGAGACCGAATCGCAGAGTGCGCGCCGCGAGATGGTCGAGGAGACCGGCATCGATGTCGCGCCGTCGCGGCTCGTCGACCTCGGGCGCTACGTGTACCGGCGCGACAAGGATCTGCACCTCTTTGCCGCGCGCGCGGGTGCCGATGAACTCGACCTCTCTCGCTGTGTTTGCGTGTCGTTGTTTCCGCGACGCGAGGACGGCGTGATGATTCCGGAAATGGACGCCTGGCGCTGGACCGCGCCCGGCGAAGTCGATCGCTACGCGAGCCGCAGTCTCGCGCGACTCTTCAACACGACGCTCTCGCTCGCGGAATTGCACCGCAGACTTTAAGGCCGCTATCGCTAGCCGCTGCCGAAATGAAAAGGCCCGCACTGATTCGTGCGGGCCTTTTGCCTGCCTGCCTGCCGGCGGACGCGGCGAGTCGCTTACTTGCCCCAGCTGTCGCGCAGACCGACGATGCGGTTGAATACCGGCGCACCCGGCTTCGAATCGTAGCGGTCGGCGACGAAGTAGCCATGGCGCTCGAACTGATAGCGGTCTTCCGGCGCGGCGTCGCGTGCGCCCGGTTCCAGATACGCCTGCACCACGCGCTTCGAATCCGGATTGAGCGCTTCGAGGAAGTCGCGGCCGCCCGCGTCGGGCTGCTCTTCGCGGAACAGGCGATCGTAGAGACGCACTTCCGCCGGGCACGCATGCGCTGCGCTGACCCAATGAATGTTGCCCTTCACCTTGTAGTTGTTCGCGCCTTCCGTGCCCGACTTGCTGTCCGGGAAGTAGTTGCAGTGCACGGCGATCACGTTGCCGTTCTCGTCCTTGTCGGCGCCTGTGCATTCGATCACGAAGCCGTAGCGCAGACGCACCTTGTTGCCCGGGAACAGGCGGAAATAGCCCTTCGGCGGCGTTTCGTTGAAGTCCTCGCGCTCGATCCACAGTTCGCGCGAGATCGGGAACGTGCGCAGGCCGCGTTCCGGATGATGCGGATGCACGGGGGCCGTGCAGTCCTCGCTCTGGCCTTCGGGATAGTTGTCGATGATGAGCTTGAGCGGGTCGAGCACGGCGGCCGTGCGCGGGGCCTTGTCGTCGAGGTCGTCGCGCAGGGCGCCTTCGAACACGCTCATGTCGATCCACGAATCGACCTTCGTCACGCCGATGCGTTCGCAGAAGAGCTGGATCGCTTCGGGCGTGAAGCCGCGGCGGCGCACGCCGACGATGGTCGGCATGCGCGGGTCGTCCCAGCCTTCCACATGGCCTTCGGTCACGAGTTGCAGCAGCTTGCGCTTGCTCGTGATCGCGTAGGTCAGGTTCAGGCGCGAAAACTCGATTTGCTGCGGCAGCGGGCGCGTGAACACGCCTGCGTCGGCCAGTTCGTTGAGCACCCAGTCGTAGAGCGGGCGATGGTCTTCGAACTCCAGCGTGCACAGCGAATGCGTGATGTTTTCCAGCGCGTCCGAGATGCAGTGCGTGTAGTCGTACATCGGGTACACGCACCACTTGTCGCCGGTGCGGTAGTGATGCGCGAAGCGGATGCGATAGATCACCGGATCGCGCATGTTGAAGTTCGGCGACGCCATGTCGATCTTCGCGCGCAGCACATGCGCGCCTTCCTCGAATTCGCCCGCCTTCATGCGGCGGAAGAGGTCGAGATTTTCGTCGACGGAGCGATCGCGGAACGGCGAGTTCTTGCCGGCTTCGGTGGCCGAGCCGCGGTTCGCGCGCATCTCTTCCGGCGACTGGCTATCGACATACGCGCGGCCGCGCTGGATCAGCAGTTCGGCGAATTCGTAGAGCTTGTCGTAGTAGTCGCTCGCGTAGAAGAGGTATTCCTTGTCGTCCTTCTTCCACTCGAAGCCGAGCCACTCGACGGCGTCGATGATGGAGTTGACGTACTCGACGTCTTCCTTTTCCGGGTTCGTGTCGTCGAAGCGCAGGTGGCACACGCCGCCATAGCGCTTCGCCACACCGAAGTTCAGGCAGATGCTCTTCGCGTGGCCGATGTGCAGATAACCATTCGGCTCCGGCGGGAAGCGCGTTTCGACGCGCTGCGCCCACTTGCCCGACTGGTTGTCGTCGTCGATGATGTTGCGGATGAAATTGGATGCCGCAGGCGCGTCCGTGCGGTCGGCGTCTTTACGTTCGGTATTCATGCGAAAAGGGAGTCGTTCGAGGGCGCCCGTCAAAAGGACAAAAGCGCGTAACCGGGCGCCCGATGGTGTCTTCCATTCTACCTGACGCGACCGGCCGTGCCAGTCCCGGTACCGGATCGTCGCGCAGACCACAACACGCGAGGCAAAAAGGTGACGACGAGTAAAACGGCTGTGCTGGTGCTGCCGGGCTATATGGATTCGGGGCCGGGGCACTGGCAGACGCGCTGGGAAGCCGCCCACGCGGGCTTTGCACGGGTGCAGATGCCCGACTGGATGCACCCTGACTGCGAGGCGTGGTGCGCGGCGCTGGAGGCTGCCGTACAACGCGCGCCTGCTGGCGTGCGCTTCGCCGCCCACAGCCTTGGCTGCCTGACCGTGGCGCATTGGGCTGCGCATCACGCGAGCGCGGCGACGCGCGCGAAGGTGGCCGGCGCGCTGCTGGTGGCGCTGCCCGATCCGCACGGTCCCGAATTTCCGCGCGACGCGCGGGGCTTCGATCCTGTCCCGCTGGCGGCGCTGCCGTTTCCGGGCGCCGTAGTCGCCAGCAGCGACGATCCGTATGGCGGCGTGGCGTTTTCGCGGCGCTGCGCGCAGGCGTGGGGAAGCCGCTGGATCGACATCGGCGCGCGCGGGCACATCAATGCGGACAGCGGGCTCGGCGACTGGCCGCAGGGGCTGGCGTGGCTGATGTCGATGGGGCAGGAGGGCGGCTAGGCGGGCGCCCGCGCGTTACACCACGCCCCTGCTGCGCAACGCCGCCACGTGCTCCTCGCCATAGCCGAGCACTTCGCGCAGTACCGCATCGGTATGCTCGCCGAGCGTGGGCGGATGGCTCGCCACGCGCGGCGGCGTTTCGCTCATGCGGATGGGATTGCCCACGAGCCGCGCCGTGCCGCCCGAAGGATGCGGCACGTCCACCTGCAGCCCGCGCGCGATCACCTGCTCGTTCTCGAACACTTCGGCGAGGTTGTTGATCGGCCCGCACGGCACGCCCGCGGCTTCGAGCGCGCTGATCCAGTCGGCTTTCGTGCGCTTGCGGATCAGGCCGGCGACGATCGGCACGAGCGTATCGCGATGGCGCACGCGCGCCGGATTGGTCGCGAAGCGTTCGTCGCCGGCAAGCTCGGGCTGGCCCGCCACTTCGACGAATTTGCGAAACTGCCCGTCGTTGCCGACGGCGAGGATGATCCAGCTATCGCTCGTCTGGAACGCCTGATAGGGCACGATGTTGGGATGCGCGTTGCCCCAGCGCGCGGGCGGATTGCCGCTCGCCAGGTAGTTCGAATTCATGTTCGCGAGCATCGCCACCTGCACGTCGAGCAGCGCCATGTCGATGTACTGGCCCACGCCCGTGCGGTCGCGGTGCGCGAGCGCCGTCAGCACGGCGATGGTCGAATACATGCCGGTCATGAGGTCGGCGATCGCGACGCCCGCCTTTTGCGGGCCGCCGCCGGGCAGCGCGTCGCGCTCGCCGGTGATGCTCATGAAGCCGCCCATTCCCTGCACGATGAAGTCATAGCCCGCGCGCGAGGCGTAGGGCCCGGTCTGGCCGAAGCCGGTGACCGAACAGTAGACGATGTCGGGCTTCACCTCGCGCAGCGACGCGTAGTCGAGGCCGTATTTCTTCAACTGGCCCGCCTTGTAGTTCTCCAGCACGACATCGCTTTGCGCAGCCAGTTCGCGCACGATGCGCTGCCCCTCGGGAGTGGCGATATCCACCGTCACCGAGCGCTTGTTGCGGTTCGCGGCGAGGTAGTAGGCGGCCTCGGCCGTGTCCGCGCCATCGGGCGTCTTCAGGTAGGGAGGGCCCCAGTGGCGCGTGTCGTCGCCGGCGCCGGGGCGCTCCACCTTGATCACGTCGGCGCCGAAGTCGGCGAGAGTCTGTGCGCACCACGGGCCGGCGAGGACGCGGGTGAGATCGAGTACGCGGATATGGCTGAGAGCGCCCATGCTGTGTCTTCCAATGTCGTTCTATGGCGGGCCGCGAGCGCGCGTTGCGCGCCGGCCGGTGCCGCCCATGGTAAGCGAAAAGGCACGGTCTGGGTCAATATTCGGTACAAGGTTTCGCACTGCGGAACAAGATCGCTCGACCTTTCGCGTCGCCGCGCGCCCTGTCGCGCCCGTGCAAACCACCCGGACGCGCCGCCGCGAGCGCGCGGCGATCCCGTATAATCGTTCGATTCAGCAGCGGGGCTTGCATGAGCAAGGTGAGCCCCGAGCGCGACCACGACAAAGATTGCAGCACCGTACGTCCCAGGAAGGACCCAACGCACGCCATGAAAGCCGCCGACATCCGCGAGAAATTCCTCAAGTTCTTCGAATCGAAGGGCCACACGATCGTGCGCTCGTCGAGCCTCGTGCCGGGCAACGACCCGACACTGCTCTTCACCAACTCGGGCATGGTGCAGTTCAAGGACGTGTTCCTCGGCACCGACAAGCGCCCGTACACGCGCGCCACGACCGCGCAGCGCAGCGTGCGCGCAGGCGGCAAGCACAATGACCTCGAGAACGTCGGCTACACGGCGCGTCACCACACGTTTTTCGAGATGCTCGGCAACTTCTCGTTCGGCGATTATTTCAAGCGCGACGCGATCCACTACTGCTGGGAACTGCTGACCAAGGTCTACGCGCTGCCGGCGGAGAAGCTCACGGTCACCGTCTACAAGGAAGACGACGAAGCCTTCGACATCTGGGCGAAGGAAATCGGCGTGCCGGTGGAGCGCATCATCCGCATCGGCGACAACAAGGGTGCGCGCTACGCCTCGGACAACTTCTGGCAGATGGCCGACACCGGTCCCTGCGGTCCGTGCTCGGAAGTGTTCTACGATCACGGCCCGGAAATCTGGGGCGGCCCCCCGGGTTCGCCCGAAGAAGACGGCGACCGCTTCATCGAGATCTGGAATCTCGTGTTCATGCAGTTCAACCGCGACGCCCAGGGCAACATGACGCCGCTGCCCAAGCAGTGCGTCGACACGGGCATGGGGCTGGAGCGTCTCGCCGCGGTGCTGCAGCACGTGCACAGCAACTACGAGATCGATCTGTTCCAGAATCTCATCAAGGCGGCTTCGCGCGAAACGAACACGCCTGACCTCACGAACAACTCGCTGAAGGTCATTGCCGACCATATCCGCGCGTGCTCGTTCCTGATCGTCGACGGCGTGATTCCCGGCAACGAAGGCCGCGGCTACGTGCTGCGCCGTATCGTGCGCCGCGCGATCCGCCACGGCTACAAGCTCGGCCAGAAGAGCGCGTTCTTCCACAAGCTGGTTGCGGATCTCGTCGCGGAAATGGGCGCTGCCTACCCGGAACTCGCCGAAGCGCAGCAGCGCGTGACGGACGTTCTGCGCCAGGAAGAAGAGCGTTTCTTCGAGACCATCGAGCATGGCATGTCGATTCTCGAAGCCGAACTCGCGGACCTCGAAGCCAGGGGTCACAAGACGCTCTCGGGCGAACTCGCGTTCAAGCTGCACGACACGTATGGCTTCCCGCTCGACCTCACGGCCGACGTTTGCCGCGAGCGCAACGTCACGGTCGACGAACCGGCGTTCGACGAAGCGATGGCGCGTCAGCGCGAACAGGCGCGCGCGGCAGGCAAGTTCAAGATGACCCAGGGCCTCGAATACTCGGGCGCGAAGACGACGTTCCACGGCTACGAGGAAATCGCGTTCGACGACGCGAAGGTCGTCGCGCTCTACGTGGACGGCGCATCGGTCACCGAGGTGAAGACGGGCCAGGACGCCGTGGTCGTGCTCGACCACACGCCGTTCTACGCGGAATCGGGCGGCCAGGTGGGCGACCAGGGCGTGATCTCGAATGCGAGCATCCGTTTCGCCGTGGCCGATACGCTGAAGGTCCAGGCCGATGTGAGCGGCCACCACGGCACGCTCGAGCAGGGCACGCTGAAGGTTGGCGACGTCGTGAAGGCGGAAATCGACGCCATCCGCCGCGCCCGCACGGCGCGCAACCACTCGGCCACGCACTTGATGCACAAGGCGCTGCGCGAGGTGCTCGGTTCGCACGTGCAGCAGAAGGGCTCGCTCGTCGACGCGGACAAGACACGCTTCGACTTCGCGCACAACGCGCCGATGACGGACGACGAAATCCGCCGCGTGGAACAGATCGTCAACGCGGAAGTGCTCGCGAACGCGCCCGGCATCGTGCGCGTGATGTCGTATGACGATGCGGTGAAGGGCGGCGCGATGGCGCTGTTCGGCGAGAAGTACGGCGACGAAGTGCGCGTGCTCGATCTCGGCTTTTCGCGCGAACTGTGCGGCGGTACGCACGTCACGCGCAGCGGCGACATCGGCCTCTTCAAGATCGTGATGGAAGGCGGCGTGGCCGCGGGCATCCGCCGCGTGGAAGCGATCACCGGCGACAACGCCGTGCGCTTCGTGCAGGAGCTCGACGCGCGCGTGAACGCGGCAGCGGCGGCGCTCAAGGCGCAACCTTCGGAACTGACGCAGCGTATCGCGCAGGTGCAGGACCAGGTGAAGTCGCTGGAAAAGGAACTGGGCGCGCTCAAATCCAGGCTCGCTTCGAGCCAGGGCGACGAACTCGTTGGGCAGGCCATCGAAGTGAACGGCGTGCACGTGCTGGCCGCGACGCTCGATGGCGCCGATTCGAAGACGCTGCGCGAGACCGTGGACAAGCTCAAGGACAAGCTCAAGAGCGCGGCGATCGTGCTGGCGGCTGTGGACGGCGGCAAGGTCAGCCTGATCGCGGGCGTGACCGCCGAGGCGAGCAAGAAGGTCAAGGCCGGCGAACTCGTGAACTTCGTCGCCCAGCAGGTCGGCGGCAAGGGTGGCGGCCGTCCCGACATGGCGCAGGCAGGCGGCACCGAACCGGCCAATCTGCCGGCGGCGCTTGCCGGCGTGAAGGGCTGGGTCGAAGCGAAGCTGTAATACGAGGCGTGGCGGCGTGAACGCCGCTTTGCGACGAAGAAGGGCTGTCCGTGAGGGCAGCCCTTTTTGTTTCCCGCGCGGCTTATACGGTGTGAAGGCCTGCGGGCGCGGCTGCGGCTTCCCCCAATGGCGACGCCGCTGCGCTGCCCGTGCGTTGCGCGTGCTCGAGCAGCGCGTCCTTCAACGCGCCGAGCGCGGGTGAAAAGTGGCCTCGCCGCCAGGCGAGCAGTGTGTCGATCTGCCCGAGCTTGCCGAGCGAATGCATCGTGACCTCGTCGGCGCCGCGCTGCAGTTCGAGCACCGAGCGCGGCGCGACGGCCACGCCCGCGCCCGCCGCCACACACGCGACGATCGCGTGATACGAGCCCAGTTCCAGCACGCGCGAAGGCCGGATGCCGTGCTCCAGATACCAGCGCTCGACATAGGCGCGATACGTGCAGCCGCGCTCGAACGCGACGAGCGTGGAGAGCGCGATGTCGCCCGGCTGGCGGATCGGCCGGTGGCCGCGCGGCGTGAGCATCACGAGTTCTTCGCGATAGACCGGCACGAATTCGAACACCTCGGGGTTCGGCAGACCGTCGAGCGGAGTGGCGATCAGCGCGGCGTCGATTTCGTATTCGCGCAGGCGCCCGATCAGCGTGCCGGTCGTGCCCGTTTCCAGTTCGAGCGTGACTTCGGGCCAGGTCTGGTGATAGTGCGCGAGCAGGCCGGGCAGGCGGCTTGCTGCAGCGCTCTCCATGGTGCCCAGGCGCAGGCGTCCCGCCGGGCGCCCGGCCTTGAGCGCATGGCGTGCTTCGTCGGCGAGCGCGAGCAGGCGCTCGGCGTAGGGCAGCAGCGTTTCGCCGGCGGGCGTGAGAATGAGGCGGCGGCCTTCGCGCGTGAAGAGCGGCGTGCCGAGCTGATCTTCGAGCTGCCTGATGCGCGTGGTCACGTTCGACTGCACGCGGTTGAGCTTGGCAGCGGCCCGCGTCACGCCGTTTTCCCGCACGACCGCCCGGAAAATCGCCAGTTCGGCGAGGTCCATAGTTCTCTCCTCGGGATGCATCGATTCATGATAATTCATTTTTCGTGAACGATGGAATGGCCTACGATGGTCGGCAGTTGCTTAATCCGCCGATCTCATGAACGACTACGTCCCCGGCACCCTCCGCGTTTCCGGGCCGCGCCCGCATGCCGGACGCCGCGCGGCGCTGGCCTGCATGGTGACGCTCGCCGTCGCGCTGGGCGTCGGGCGCTTCGCCTTTACGCCGCTCCTGCCGCTGATGCTGCACGGCGGCGCGCTCGACCTGCGTCACGGCGGCTGGCTCGCCTCGCTGAACTACGCGGGCTACTTCGTTGGCGCGATCAGTTGCGCCGCGCTGCGCATGGCGCCCGCGAAGCTCGTGCGCGCGGGCCTCGTGGCCACCGTGCTCCTCACGGTCGCGATGGGCCTCACGCAGCAGTTCTGGATTTGGGCGGTGGTGCGCTTCGTGGCGGGCGCGGTGAGCGCATGGACATTTGTATTCGCCTCGCAGTGGGGCCTGCGGCGGCTTGCGCAGCTCGGCGCGAACGAGTGGGCAGGCGTGATCTATACCGGTCCCGGCGTCGGCATCATTGCGACCGGGCTGTTCGTGAGCGCGGCCGGCGGTCTCGGCGCGCGCACGGGCTGGATCGGCTTCGGGCTGATCAGCGCGCTCCTCGCCGCCGCCGTCTGGCCGGCGTTTGGAGAAGACATGCGCGCGCTCGCGCCGAGTCCCGCCGCGCGTGCCGCACAGGCCACGGCAAGCGCCGCGCACGCGCAGCGCGAAAGCCGGCGCGCCGACGCCCTCTGGCTCGTGCTGCTCTACGGCGTGCCGGGCTTCGGCTACATCATCACGGCGACGTTCCTGCCCGTGATCGCGCGCCACGCGCTGCCCGGCTCGGCCTGGCCCGACCTGTTCTGGCCGATGTTCGGCGCGGCGCTGATCGCCGGTGCCCTGCTGGCTGCGCGCCTGCCGTTGCATTGGGACAACCGGCTGATGCTGGCGGCCGCCTACGTGCTGCAGGCCGTGGGTATCGCGCTCGGCATCGTCTGGCCCAACGCCGCGGGCTTCTCGTTCGGCAGCGTGCTGATCGGACTGCCGTTCACGGCGATCACGCTTTTCGCGATGCGCGAGGCGCGTCTGCTGCGCGGCGAGCATGCCGCCGCGCTGATGGGCTATGCGACGGCCGCCTATGGCGTCGGGCAGATCGCGGGGCCGCTCGTGGCCGCGCCGCTCACGGCGTCGACAGGCTCGTTCTCGCCGTCGCTCTGGCTCGCGGCCGGTGCGCTCGCGGCCGGCGCAAGCGGGCTCGTATGGCGGGCCTGGCATACGCGCGAGGCCGCACGCCGACTCCGATAGCACACTGATATGTATGGACCGTGTCAAGTGCCGAAGCGCCGGTTCCCCTAAGGTTGACGAGTCAAGGGCGGGCGTCAGCCCGGCGTAGCGGACCCTTGACCCGACGTCGGTTTTCCATGCTATGCATTGGTCGTGAGGGGCGGCGCTTGCGCGCTCACGACCATGCGAGACCGTCTTTTTGACGGTCGTCATCACAGGATGCTTGGGCCAGGACGAGGCGGTTATCCGACGGTTGATCATTCTGATATGCGCGGGTTGGTTACCGCATGACAAACGAAGCGTCGGGGAGCTGCCTCAATCTAGTTTCGAGGGTTGTGCTGTTTCCAGTTACCTCCTAGTGTTGCCACGAGGGTTCTCCCACCGTTGCCTGGTCCTGGCCCAAACATCCTGTTGCATGTCCAACTAACCTCTCATGCCGGCTAAGCTCGGCTGAGGGGGACGACGTGTTGCCCGATAGCCCAGATAAAACCGACGAGCTCGCGCGCAATGGCGGTACAGACCTGGTTCTTGAGCTTGCCGCGTGCCATCAGGTTTCGAAAGCGCTGACATAACCGCTTTTGTGCCGACCAGGCGATTTCCTGGACTTCGGGGGCCGTACGCTCTGCGCGCCGCTGCAGGATCGCCGTCTTTCGTGCGGCATGACGATAGGTCCACGCTGCTTCGATGAGTACCCGCCGGAGATGGCTGTTGCCGGTCTTGGTGATGCCACCGCGGCGCTCGCGCTTGCCGCTGGAGTGTTCGCTGGGCACCAGGCCCAGATACGCCATCAGTTGGGGTGGGCCGGCAAACCGTGTGAGATCACCGAGTTCCGCGACCACCGTGACAGCCGCGAGCAGACTGATGCCGCGCAGCGCCATCAACGCCTCGATTACCGGCCAAACCTGGCTGGCGTGCGCGGCTGTCTCGACTTCGCGGTCGAGGCTGACCACGCGCTTGCCACAGGCCTGCACCGTGTCGATATATTCCTGCTGCACGATCTGTTGCTCCGGTCGGGCGAATTTGATGCTTTCGAGCCAGCGCCAGTGCGCTTGCGTCCACCTGGAGCGGCCCGTGTAGCGATGGCCATGGCGCGACAGAAACGACAACAGCCGTTGCTTGGCCTGGCGTTGCAGATGCTTCATGTCCTCACGCGCACGGGTCAGATCGCGTAGCGCCTCCTGTGCCTCATCCGGAATCCACACGGGACTCAACTCGCCGGCGCGATGCAGGCGTGCCAGGCTCAGGGCATCGCGCCGGTCGGTCTTCACCCGTTCGCCCGGTTTCTTCGGAATCAGCGACGGCGCGACGACCTGGCAATCCTGCTTGAGATCGCGCAGCTGTCGGCAAATTGGGTAGCCACAGGGGCCGGCTTCGTAGCAAAACGCCAGCCGTTCCGTGCGTCGCTTGAGCTGTGCAACCAGTTTCGCGATGGCTTCGCGCGTGTTCACGATCTCGCCCATATACCGCACCTCGCCGGCCGTGTCAGCGACCGCCACGGCAATCGTTTCCTGATGTACATCTAGGCCCACGTACTTGCTAAACTTGTTCATGACCTGCCCCCTCAATGGCGGCTCTGAGCCGCGGCGTAACCGACCTCAAGCTTAATCCGCGTACCTTGAGGTGCGGCAGGTCCATACATGATGTCTAGAATGGACGCTTTCGCGCAAGCCGCGAGCGTGTCCGCCGGGCCGCGCGGCCGGCTTCCAGCGCCATCGACCCGTGCCTTTTCCCCCATGAGCGACTACCAGTTTTGCCCGCGCTGCGCCACGCGCCTGACCGAGCGCACCGATCCCGCCCACGAAGGCGGCCGCGTGCGTCTTGCCTGCCCGGACCCCGCCTGCGGCTACGTCCACTGGAACAATCCGCTGCCCGTCGTGGCGGCGATCGTCGAGTACGAGGGCCGTATTCTGCTCGCCCGTAACGCCGCCTGGCCCGAAGGCATGTTCGCGCTCATCACCGGCTTTCTCGAAAACGGCGAGACGCCCGAAGAGGGCATTGCGCGCGAAGTGCACGAAGAAACCGCGCTGCGCGCCGAGAGCGTCGAACTGGTCGGCGTGTACGAGTTCATTCGCAAGAACGAGCTCATCATCGCGTATCACGTAAAGGCGTCAGGCACGATCGCGCTCTCGCCGGAACTGCTCGAATACCGCCTCGTCGAGCCCGCGAAGCTGCGGCCGTGGCGCGCGGGCACGGGCCAGGCGCTCGGCGAATGGATGCGCCGGCGCGGCCTGCCGTTCGAGTTCGTCGAGCGTCCAGGCCAGTGACGGCCGCGCGCCGGCAGACGCTTTCCCTCCACGCCTTCCCTGGATCGCTTCGATGAACCGACCCGTCACCGTCCCCCGCTCCGGCTATCGTCATTTCCTGCCGATCGGCACGCGCTGGATGGACAACGATGTCTACGGCCACGTGAACAACGTCGTCTACTACAGCTACTTCGACACCGTGGTGAACGAGTATCTGATTCGCGCGGGCGCGCTCGACATCGAGCACGGCACGACCATCGGGCTCGTCGTCGAAACGCAGTGCAACTACTTCGCGCCGCTCGTGTTTCCGCAGCGCGTGGAGGCGGGGCTGCGCGTCGCGCGTCTCGGGTCGTCGAGCGTGCGCTACGAGGTCGGGCTCTTTCGCGAAGGCGAGGACGCGCCCGCGGCGCAGGGGCATTTCGTGCACGTCTACGTCGAGCGGGCGACGCGCCGGCCCGTGAGCGCGTTGCCCGACGCGCTGCGCGCGGCGCTCGAGCCGCTCGTCGTCGGCTAGGCGCCCCTCAAGCGCGGCACGCTTACGCGTTCGAGCGCCGTCATCGGGCCGAGCCGTGCGAGCGTCTGCAGTTGCGCCGCATCGCGCACGAAGAACGAGCCGGCAAAGCCGAGCGAGTTGACCGGGATCCCTTCGACACATTCCGTCGTACGGGGCACCACCAGCATCCACCGGCGCGTGACGAGCAGGTTGTACGGCGCGCCCTGATGCGCGAGCCCGCCCACGTCGATAGCGGGCACGCACGCCGCGTCCAGCAGCGCGCGATAGCAGTCGAGTGCGGCATGCGCGGCATCTTCCGCTGTGCCGATGCCGGCGCCGAGATCGAGGCGCGCGAACGCATGACGAAACGCGAGCCCCGGCACGTTCGCGATGGGACGCGCGCCGTGGACCGCCTGCGCGCCGCCGAGCAGCGCTTCGAGCGGCGCCGCGTGGGGCGCGTCGCCTGCGAGCGGCAGCGGCACCATCTGCAGATGCTTGTGCGGCTGGCTCGCGCCCGCGGCTGCGCCGCCGTTGTAGAACCCGAGTCCGTCTATCTCGCGCAGCACCGTGATCAGCGCGGCGAAGTCCGCCGCGTCGAGCAGCGCTTCCTGCGGCTCGTAGCGGCGCGTCACGATCAGCAGATGCCGGTCGATCACATTGAACTTGTTGAGCAGCGCGACGTGTGTGGACGAGAGGTCGCCGACGAAGAGATCGGGCTCGTAAGGCAGGAACGGGTCGCGCGGGGGCTTCGGACCAGGCGCCGCTGAAGTCTGCGGCGTGAGCCGCAGCGCCTCTTTGCGCGCGAGATTCTCCGCCACGCGCACGGAGAAACGCATGCCCCCATCGTCGATGAAGGTATGTGCCGTCTCGATGGGATGGAGCGCGCCGCACGCGAGCGCGTGCGCCGTCTGCCGCTCGATCGCCGCGCACAGGGTCGTCATCGGCGCTCAGGCCTTGTAGCCGATTGCGCGCAACAGGTCCTTGCGCCAGCGCACGTCGTCTTCGGCCTCGACGCCCAGCGGCGGCATGCCGTCCACCACGCCGACGATGCCGCGCCCCTGGTCCGTTTCCGCGATCAGCACCTGCGTGGGGTTCGCGGTGGCGCAAAAGATGCGGCAGACCTCGGGCACGGCCTTGATCGTGTTGAGCACGTTGACGGGGAAAAAGCCGTCGCCGAGAAAGACGATGAAGCTGTGACCGGCCGCGATGCGCAACGCGTTTTGCGTCGCCATCTCGATGAGCGCGTCCTGCGTGCCCGAACGCCGCACGAGCCGCTTGCCCGACGCTTCGCAGAACGCGATGCCGAACTGGATGCCCGGCACCGTGCCATAGAGCGCCTCGTGCAGATCCTCGACGGATTTGATGAAGTGGGTCTGACCGAGGATGAAGTTGGTGGCTTCGGGCTTTTCGATCTCTACCGTGGACAGTTGCATGGTGGACCTCGCGCGCGGGCGTCTCGAAAGCGCCGCCTTTTGCCGGGCCGAACGGACTGGCTGGCGGGCGGCGGCCAACCACAAGCCTAGTACGAAGTCGCGGCAAGGCAAAGCGTGTGCCGGCGCACAACGAACAACGGCCGCAGCCCCGAAGGGCGTCCGGCCGCTTTGCCGGGCGACGCGCGCGCCGCTGCGCTTACGCCGTCTTCTTCGCGCGCTTGCCTTCCACGTCGGGCAGCATCACGGTGAGGATACCGATGAGCGGCAGGAACGAGCAGACCTTGTAGACGAAGCCGATGCTGGTGGCGTCCGCCAACTGGCCGAGCACCGCCGCGCCGATGCCGCCGAGGCCGAACGCAAAGCCAAAGAAGAGGCCTGCGACCATGCCCACCTTGCCCGGAATCAGTTCCTGCGCATACACGAGGATGGCCGAGAACGCCGAGGCCAGCACCACGCCGATGATCACCGTCAGCACGCCGGTCCAGAACAGGTTGGCGTAGGGCAGCAGCAGCGTGAACGGCGCGACACCGAGAATCGAACCCCAGATCACGTACTTGCGGCCGATGCGGTCACCCACCGGTCCGCCGATGATCGTGCCCGCTGCAACGGCGGCGAGGAACACGAACAGATGGATCTGCGCGGCCTGCACGGAGAGGTGGAAGCGGTCGATCAGATAGAACGTGAAGTAGCTGTTGATGCTCGCGAGGTAGAAGTACTTCGAGAACACGAGCAGCACGAGAACGCCCATGGCGGTCGCCACGCGCTTGCGCGAGAGCGTGACGAGCGGTGCCTCGGCGCGCTTTTTCTTCATCGCGGGATGGGCCTTGTACCAGCGGCCGATCTGCGTGAGCACGACCATGCCGACGAGCGCCGCCGCCGAGAACCAGGCAATGCTGCGCTGGCCGTGCGGAATGACGATCGCGGCGGCGAGCAGCGGCCCGAGCGACGTGCCCGCGTTGCCGCCCACCTGGAAGAGCGACTGCGCGAGGCCGTGGCGGCCGCCCGAGGCCATGCGGGCCACGCGCGACGACTCCGGATGGAACACCGACGAGCCGCAGCCAACCAGCGCCGCTGCCACGAGCAGCACGCCGAAGGTCGGCGCAACCGACATCAGCAAGAGGCCACACAGCGTGAAGCCCATGCCGACGGGCAAGGAGTACGGCAGAGGCCGCTTGTCGGTGAACACGCCCACGAGCGGCTGCAGCATCGAGGCCGTGATCTGGTAGGTGA
This sequence comes from Paraburkholderia silvatlantica, assembly GCF_003096715.1. GTDB lineage: Bacteria > Pseudomonadota > Gammaproteobacteria > Burkholderiales > Burkholderiaceae > Paraburkholderia > Paraburkholderia silvatlantica. The sequence continues at coordinate 43,895 of NZ_QEOL01000038.1, read as the reverse complement.
GGGTGATGAGACCGATCTGCGTGAACGACAGCGAGAAGTTGTCCTTGAGCATCGGGTAGATGGCGAGGATCAGCGACTGGATCATGTCGTTGAGCAGGTGCGAGAAGCTGATCGCACCCAGCACCGAATAGACGGTGCGTTGCGCCGCGCCCGCAGCGGGGGCGGCAACGGCCGCGGACGAACCCGCGGCGGCGCCAGGCAAGGCGCGCTTGTCGAGACTGGTTTCCATGTTTTCGGCAGCAGCAGAGAGTTTTCAGCGGGCACCACGCCAGGGCGGGCAGCGGCGACGGCATGAAAGGACATGTATAAGAGTTATGAGCGCAGTGTAATGTGTCTCGCTTGAACCGTACGGACAAGATTTGTCGAGAATCGGACACGTGCAGCGGGCCGTTGCACTGCGGCCCAATGCCGCAAGGGGCTGGAGCCAGACTCGAAAATGGATGCGGGATTTTTGGCGTCTCATTTTGGCCATGTATAAACCGCCGATATGCGCGCCCACGAGGTGCGCAATACGGGGCCGGAATACGAGCCGCACTGCGCGCCGCAGGGTTGACGGCGGGGTTAAAGATTGCGCGACGGTGTGCCGTAGACCGGGGTTGAGGCGTAACGCAAATCACGAACGATGGCGTTAGGCCGGACAACGGGCAGAAACGCTGGAGACCGAAAAGATGAAAGCAGTATCGCAAGGCGGCAGGCACGCGGGCTTCGTGCCGCAGGATCCGGCAGGCAGCGCGGCGAATGCGCAGCACCGCAACACGGGGCGCGCCGGGGCGGCAACGCGCAGCTCGCGGCTTTCCGTGAAGGCCACACTGCGCCTTGCTTTCGCGCTGGTGCTGATCGGCACGCTTGCCATCGGCGCCATCTCGCTTGCGCAAATCAGCCGTCTCAACGGCTCGACGCAATCGATCTACGAACAGGGCTACGTCGCGAGCCGCGCCGCCGAGGAAGCGCGCGGCCACGTGCTGCGCGCGAGCCGCGCGCAGAAGATGCTGCTCACCGCGACCACGGCGCGCGAGCGCGACGAACTGGGCCAGGACATCGACAAGGATCTTGGCGCGCTGGAGCGCGGCATGGGCGAGCTGCAGCAATACGCGCAGGAGCAGGGCGGCGACGCGCTCGCACTGCAAAAGAAGCTCGCCGATGCGACCACGGCGTGGAGCGGCCATCTGCGCGAATTCGTGACGCTCGTGAAGCAGCAGCCGCTCGACCTCTCGCAGATGAACTGGCAGGTGGGCACCCAGGACGTCTCCTTGCTCGTGGAGACCGGCAAGCTCGAAACGCTCGTCGACGACCTCGTCGCGCAGCGCGCCACGGCCGCGAAGGCGACCCTCGCGAAGGCCGGGTTCATCTTCAAGTCGTCGTTCGTGATGATGGCCGTGGCGACCGCGGCCATGTTCGTGCTCGCATTCTTCGTGAGCGAATGGGTCGTGCGCCGGATCGCGCGGCAACTGGGCGGCGAGCCCGCGCACGCCAAGGCCATCGCGGCACGTATTGCCGCAGGCGATCTCGCTCAGCCCGTCACGCTTCACGCACGCGACGCGGCGAGCATGCTGGGCGCGCTGCGGGACATGCAGAAGGGTCTCTCGGCCACGGTGGCCGAGATCGCGGCCAGCGCCGAGGCGATCGCCTCGGCCTCGGGCGAAATCTCGACCGGCAATCTCGATCTGTCGCGCCGCACCGAAGAACAGGCCATGGCGCTCGAGCGCACGGCGAGCAGCATGGAGCAACTCACGTCCACGGTGCGCCTGAATGCCGAAAACGCCGAACAGGCCAGCACGCTCGCGGGCAACGCCTCGGCCATCGCGGAGAAGGGCGGCTCGGTGGTGGGGCGCGTGGTCGCGACGATGCAGGAGATCAACGACAGCGCGAAGAGCATCGCCGACATCATCGGCGTGATCGAGGGCATTGCGTTCCAGACCAACATTCTTGCGCTCAATGCGGCCGTGGAAGCCGCGCGTGCGGGCGAAGAAGGGCGCGGCTTCGCCGTGGTGGCGGGCGAGGTGCGCAGCCTCGCGCAGCGCAGCGCAGCGGCGGCCAAGGAGATCAAGGCGCTGATCGGCGCGTCCGTCGAGCGCGTGTCCAATGGCTCGACGCTCGCGCAGGATGCGGGTGCGACCATGGACGAAGTCGTGAAGGCCGTGCGGCGCGTGAACGACATCATCGGCGAAATTTCGGCAGCTTCGCGCGAGCAGCGCTCGGGCATCGAGGAAATCAGCCGTGCGGTCACGCAGATGGACGCCGGCACGCAGCAGAACGCGGCGCTCGTGGAAGAGGCGACTGCCGCTGCGCAATCGCTCGACGATCAGGCGAAGGTGCTCAAGCGGCTGGTGGGGAAATTCCGGCTGGCTTGACGCGCTTGCCGTTCATTGCGGGAACAACGAAACCACGCCGCGTGGTTTCGCACGCGGCGTTTTTTATGGGCGCGCGTCACTTCGCGTCGCGCTCGATGATCCACTCGTGCGCCGGGTCGTTGTGGAAGTGCCACTCGCGCCTGGGCCCCGCCATCACGTTCAGGTAGTACGAGTCGTAGCCATACGGGACGACGACAGGGTGATAGCCGCGCGGCACCATCACGACGTCGTGATTTTCCACGGCCATCGTTTCGTCCAGGTCGCGCCCGTCGGTGTACACGCGCTGGAACGCGAAACCCTGCTGTGGATTGAGCCGGTGATAATAGGTTTCTTCGAGCGCGCTTTCGTCCGGCAAGCGGTCGGCGTCGTGCTTGTGCGGCGGGTAGCTCGACGAATGGCCCGAAGGCGTGCGCACCTCGACCACGAGCAGCGATTCCGCGGGCGAGTCTTGCGGCAGGATATCGCACACGTAGCGTGTATTCGCGCCCTTGCCGCGCGTGGAGCGCTTCATCTGCGCAGGCTCGATGAGGCGAACGGGCAGCGTGCCTTTGGCGGGCGCGCTCGCGACGCCCACTTCGGCCGTCCGTGTGGCGTGCACGGTCGCTTTGACGCCCGGCGGCACGTAAAGGGCATACGGCGCGGCGTCTTCGAAGACGCTGTCGCGCGAGCCGAGGCTCGACCAGCGCTCGCCGCCCGCCTCGATATCCACCGCGCCCGAGAGCACGACGATGCAGCTCTCGCGATCGGGCTCGCCGACATAGACGAGCTCATCCGTCTCGAGCCGATAGGCGGCGAAGCCGACATAGCGCCAGCCCGCGGTGTCGGGCGTGACGCGCGCGATCGTCTGGCCTTCGCGCGCGGCCTTGACCAGCAGAGTCATGCTGCCTCCTTCGATTGGGTGTCCGACGCATCGACGAGCGTGCGCAGCGTACGGTAACCTTTTTGCGCATAGTCGTACGACGGTGCAATCACCGGATCCTGTTCGGCTTCGACGACGAGCCAGCCGCGATAGCCGTGGCGTTTCAGGCGCGCGATGATGGCGGGAAAATCGACGGCGCCGTCGCCCGGCACGGTGAACGCGCCTGCGAGCACGGCGTCGAGAAAGCTCCAGTTGCGGTTGCGCGCGAGTTTCATGACGGCGGGACGCACGTCCTTGCAGTGCACATGGCACACGCGGGCAAGGTGCTTGTCGAGTTCGGCCACCGGGTCGCCGCCCGCAAACGTCATGTGGCCCGCGTCGAACAGCAGGCCCACCGCCTCGCTCGTGCGCGCCATGAGCTTGTCGACGTCGGCGGGCGTTTCGATGTAGGCGCCCATGTGATGGTGGTACGCGAGCCGCACGCCGCGCGAGAGCGTGTGGCGCGCGAAGGCGTCCACGCGCGCGGCGTATTCGTCCCATTGCCTGTCGCTGAAAAAGCGCGGGCGCTGATAGAGCGGTCGCGGCGCGCCCTGGATCGAATCGGCGACCTCGCCGTAGACCATCACGGTTGCGCCGTTCTGCGCGAGCAGGTCGAGATGTTGGTCCACCGCGGCGATTTCTTCGGCCACGCTGCGCCGCGCGAGCATGCCCGAGTACCAGCCGGAGACGAGCGCAAGATCGTATTGTGCGAGGAGCGTCTTGAGCGCCTGCGGCTCGCGGGGAAACTTGTTGCCTAGCTCGAAGCCCTCATAGCCGATCTCGCGGCCCTCGGTCAGCGCCTGGGACAGCGGCGTCTCGCCGCCGAGCGAGGGCAGGTCGTCGTTCATCCACGACAGCGGGTTGATGCCGATGCGTACTTCAAATGCGCTCATGTGCGCTCCTCGATGTCTGTGTCGCCGCGTGATGCGTTGCCGGGTTCGTCGCCGCCGGCGGGCGTATCTTCGCTCGCCGGCGCGCGTCCGCTGCGCTGCGCGACCTGTTCTTCATAGCGCTCGCGCGCCTCGCGCACGCCAGCGCGCGTGGACACTTCGGGCACGGCGACTTCCCACCACCAGCCGCCTTCCTCGGTCGTGCGCGCGGGGTCCGTGTCGATGCAGACCACGTAAGTGCGCGAAGCAGCGCGCGCGCGTTGCAGCGCTGCTTCGAGTTCCGCCACGTTCGCCACGTGCTCGGCCTGCGCGCCGAGCGAGCGCGCATGCGAGGCGAAGTCGATGCGCGGCGCGCCGAGCGGGCCTTGCGCGCAGTCGTCGAACAGGTTGTTGAACGGCGCGCCGCCGCAGGCCTGCTGCAGCCGGTTGATGCAGCCATAGCCGCGGTTGTCGAGCACGACGACGATGAGCTTCGCGCCCAGCATGACCGAGGTGGCGATCTCGCTATTCATCATCAGGTAGCTGCCGTCGCCCACCATCACGATGACCTCGCGATCGGGCCGCGCAAGCTTCGCGCCGAGTCCCCCCGCGATCTCGTAGCCCATGCACGAATAGCCGTATTCGACGTGATAGGCGCCGGGCTGGCCCGCTCGCCAGAGCTTGTGCAGTTCGGCGGGCAGCGTGCCGGCCGCGCACACGACGATGTCTTCGGTATACGAACGGCTCGACGAGCGCTGCACGGCGCCGATCACATCGGCGTCGTAGGGCAGGCGGTTGCGTTCCTGCGGCGCGTGCGTGAGCCGCTCGATGCTCGCGCGCCAGTCGCCCGCGAGGCGCTGGGCGCGGGCAGTCCAGTTCGCGTCGGCGCGCCAGTTGATCAGTTCGTCGTTGAGCGCGGCGAGCGCCTGGCGTGCGTCGGCTTGCACGGCGAAGCCGTTGTGCTTGAGCGCGTCGAAGCCGTTGGCGTTCACGCCGATCACATGCGCGTTCGCAAAGAGCGAGTTCGAGCCGGTCGTGAAGTCCTGCAAACGCGTGCCCACGGCGAGCACGCAGTCGGCGTCGCGCGCCAGTTCGTTGGCGGCGGGCGAGCCCGTCACGCCGAGCGCGCCGACGTTGAGCGGATCGTCCCACGCAAGCGAGCCTTTGCCCGCCTGCGTTTCGGCCACGGGAATGCCGCGCGCGGCGGCAAGCGTCTGCAAGGCCTGCGAGGCGCGCGAGTAGAGCACGCCGCCGCCCGCCACGACGAGCGGGCGTTTCGCGCGATGCAACTGCGCAAGCGCCGCGTCGATCTCGGCCTGCACAGGCGCGGGCGTGTGGAACGTGACGAGGCGCGGCGTGAAGAAGCCCGCCGGGTAGTCCCACGCCGTGGCCTGCACGTCCTGCGGCAGCGCGAGCGTGACCGGGCCGCAGAGCGCCGCGTCGGTGAGCACGCGCAGCGCGCGCGGCAGCGCGGTGAGCAACTGCGCGGGATGCACGATGCGGTCGAAGTAGCGCGACACCGGGCGCAGCGAGTCGTTCGCGGAGACGCCGCCGTCGTGCAGATCCTCGATCTGCTGCAGCACCGGATCGGGTTCGCGCGACACGAAAATGTCGCCGGGCAACAGCAGCACCGGCAAGCGGTTCACATGTGCAAGCGCGGCCGCCGTGACGAGGTTCGTCGCGCCCGGGCCAATCGAAGTCGTCACCGCCATCATGCGGCGGCGAAAGTGCGCCTTGGCATAAGCGATCGCGCTGTGCGCCATGGCCTGCTCGTTGTGCGCGCGCAGCGTGGGCATTTCGTGCCGATACTGATAGAGCGCCTCGCCGATGCCTGCCACGTTGCCGTGACCGAAGATCGCGAATACGCCGCCGAATAGCGGCTCGGTGCGGCCCGAGCCGTCCTCGCTCGCCACGCGCTGCGCAGCGAGATAACGCACGAGCGCCTGAGCCGCAGTGAGCCGCACTGTGCTTGCGTGCGCGCCGGGCGCCGCGTTCTGCGCGCTATCCTGCGAGGCGCAATCGCCTGGAGCAATGCGTCGATTCATGCCGCCTTCTCCTCATGGTTGTCGTGCTTGCCTTGAGTTTCGGCGCGCGCGGCGCGCCACGCGCCGATCAGCGTTTCAAAGGCGCGGCGCGCGCGGGCGATCACTTCGTCGTCGCCGATTTCGCCCGAGAGCCAGGCAAGGCTCGGCTCATAGAAGATCGAGCGGCCCACCGTGAAGCCCCGGCACGTGTTCGAGACGGCCGCCGCGCGAAAGCCCTCCACAAGCTGGTCGATCGGCGCGGAGAGCCCGAGCAGCACGACGCCGCGGCAATATGGGTCGCGCTCGGCGATCAGCGCGTCGATCTCGCGCCATTGCGCGGCGCGCATCGGTTCGAGCTTCCACCACTCCGGATAAAGGCCGATGTTGTAGAGCCGCTTGAGCGCACGATAGACCGTATCGGGTGCGTTCGGCTTGCCGCCCAGCTTCGGCGGAATCACCTCGAGCAGCAATTCGTGGCCGCTCGCCTGGGTGGCATCGTAAAGCGCGCGCAACTGCGCTTCCTGTTCGAGACGCTGTTCGATGGGCTCGTCGGGATGGAACTGCACGAGGCACTTCACCGTGTGGTCGATGGGCCAGGAAGCGAGCGTCGTGCCGATCGAGCGGCCGTGGTCGAACACGAGCGGAACGGACCCCGGCAACTCGACCGGGCGGCCGATCCACCAGCCGCGTCCGGTCGCGGCGTTGAGCGCGTCCTGGCCGTAGCGGTCGTCGATCAGGACACCGATGCGTCCTTGCAAGCCGAGCGTGCGCTCGGTCTGCGCTACGGCCTCGACGAAGAGATTCTTCAGATAAGAAATGCGTGCCTCGCTGACGCCGGTCTGCTGCGCGAGATCGAAGAACTGGTTGCGATGATCGAACGCGAAGCCGAGCACTTCGTCGTGCCGCTTGCGCGCGGGCGTCACGCGATGCAGGCGCGCGAGCGTCGCGTCGCGGTCGGGGCGGCGCATGCGCACAGGGTCGGCGGCGGCTTCGCGCAGGAAGTAATCGAGTTCGACGGGCGTAGGCATGGCGGGCGCGCAGCCGTGCCGCGAGACGACAAGGGCGCCGCTTGCGTTGGCCGCGCGCGCGCAGTCTTCGAGCGAAGCGTCGCGCAGCCAGCCCGACAGGAAGCCGGAAGCGAATGCGTCGCCCGCGCCGAGCACGTTGAGCACTTCGACTTCCACGCCGCGCTGCATCGGCAACTCGTCCATCGAGGCGGGCACCGTGCCTTCCACGATCTGGCAGCCGAGCGGCCCGCGCTTGACGAGCAGCGTCGCGCCCGTGACTTCGCGCACGCGTCTGAGCGCATCGACGAGCGACTCCTTGCCGCCCGCGATGCGGAACTCCTCCTCGGTGCCGATCACGAGATCGAAGTGCGGCAAGATGCGCTGCAAATGCGCGCTCACGTCCTCGCTCGCGACGAAGCGCGTCTCGCCGTCGGCTTTGCCCGTGAGGCCCCACAGCACGGGCCGGTAGTCGATGTCGAGCACGGTGCGCACGTTGTTGCGGTGTGCGTACTCAAGCGCGGTGAGACTCGTACGGTTCACCTGTCCGGTCGAGAAGTGCGTACCGGTGATCAGCAGTGCTTTCGAGGAAGCGATGAAGGCTTCGTCGAAATCGCCCGAATCGACGGCCATGTCGGCGCAGTTCTCGCGATAGAAAATCAGCGGGAACGTGTCGCGGTCTTTCAGGCCCAGCAGCACGAGCGCCGTGAGGCGTTCGTGGTCCACGCGCACGTGGCTCGTGTCGCAGCCTTCCTTCGCGAGCGTTTCGACGAGGAAGCGCCCCATGTGGTCGTCGCCCACGCGCGTGAGCATGGCCGACTTCAGGCCGAGACGCGCGCAGCCGAAGGCGATGTTCGCGGAGGAGCCGCCCAGGTACTTCGCGAACGTGGAGACGTCTTCGAGCCGCGCGCCCACCTGTTGCGCGTAGAGATCGACGCCCAGGCGTCCGAGGCAGACGATGTCGCGGCTGCGACCGGCGGCGAAGCGGCCCGGCGTTGAACGGGACGGGGTTGAATGAGTCAGGGCCATGTGTATTCCTGTTGAGTGCTGTGCCGTGCGCCCGTTCAGATGGTCGCGCCGTCGAGCTCGGCGATCATCTTCTGCATCTCCGCGCCGCCTGCCATCATGTCGAGCACTTCGTTCTTGCTGATCGTGTCTTTCGTGTAGGTCCCGAGCGAGCGGCCCCGATTGAGCAGCGTGAACGAGTCGCCGATGGGGTAGGCGTGGTGCACGTTATGGGTGATGAAGATCACCGAAATGCCCTTGGCGCGCGCAGCGTGAATCAGCTTGAGCACGTTGAAGCTCTGCTTCACGCCGAGCGCGGCGGTCGGCTCGTCGAGTATCAGCACGCGTGCGCCGAAGTGAATGGCGCGGGCGATCGCGAGACACTGTTTCTCGCCGCCCGACATCGTGCCGATGGCCTGATGCGGGTCACGCACGTTGATGCCCATTCCGGCGAGGCGCTCCTTCGCGATCGCCGCGCTTGCATCGAGGTCCATCACGTTGATGAAGCCGAACAGCTTCTTCTGCGGCTCGCGGCCCATGAAGAAGTTGCGCGCGACCGAGAGCAGCGGCACGAGCGCGAGATCCTGATAGACGGTGGCAATGCCGAGGTCGAGCGCGTCCTTGGGCGAATCGAACATCACGGGCTTGCCGTCCACGAAATACTGTCCGGAGGTCGGCTGGTGCACGCCGGCGAGCGTCTTGATGAGCGTGGACTTGCCCGCGCCGTTGTCGCCGAGCAGGCAGTGCACCTCGCCGCGCTTCAAGCGCAGCGTGACGTCGTTCAGTGCGATGACCTTGCCGAAGTACTTGCTGACGTTCTCGAGCGCGAGAATCGTGTCGCCGTTCGCGGCGGGTTGCATATCGGACATGTGAGCCTCCGGCTTACGATTGCGCGACGCGGCGGCGCACATAGTGATTGAAGAGCACGGCAATGAGCAGCATCACGCCGAGGAACACGCGGAACCAGTCCGAGTCGATGTTCGTATAGGTGATGCCGATCTGCACGACGCCGAAGATCAGTGCGCCGAATGCCGCGCCGATCACGGAGCCATAGCCTCCCGTGAGCAGCGTGCCACCGATCACCGCGGCAATGATCGCTTCGAACTCCTTCTGAAGACCGCGGTCGGCGGCGGCCGAGCCGATGTCGCACACTTGCAGCACGGCGAACAGGCAGGAGCAGAACGCGGTGAGCATGAAGAGCGAAATCTTCACGCGCTTCACGGGCACGCCCACGTTCTTCGCGGCGTTGGAGTCGCCGCCCACGGCGAGAATCCAGTTGCCGTAGCGCGTCCTGGCGAGCACGAATGCGCCGATCGCCACGAGCGCGAACCACCAGAGAATCACCTTGGGCACGCCCGGCACGAGCGGCTGGCCGTTATCGAGCATCTTGCCGATGCCGATATGCGTGAGCGCCACGAACAGGCCCTTGAACGCCGTGCCGTGAAAGAGCAGGTTGGTCACGAAGTCGGCCTTGGCCACGTCGCCCACGCCCGAGACGATCGTGCGGTCGGCGAACATGATCGAGAGCGCAAGCGTCAGGCCGCGCAGGATGAAGAGGAATGCGAGCGTGACGATGAACGAGGGCAGCCGCGTGCGCATCACGAGGTAGCCGTTGAGCGCGCCGAGCGCGGTGCAGCCCACGAACGCGAACAGGATGGAAAGCGCGATGGGCCAGTGGAAGTACATCGTGGGGATCGCCACCATCATGCCGGCGAAGCCGATCATCGAGCCGATGGAGAGGTCGAACTCGCCCGCGATCATCAGCAGGCACGCGCCGACGCTCAGGATGCCGAGGTAAGCGGCGACCTGGGACCAGTTCATCACGCCGTCGAGATCGAACATGCCCGAGCCGCCTGCGCCGATCGCAAAGACGGCGAAGACCAGCACGGTGCCGGAGATCGCGGCGAATTCGGGGCGGCCAAGCAGATGGCCGAACCACGATTCGCGGCGCACGCGTTCGTCGCTGACGCCTGGCTGCGGCGTCGGCGCGTCTTGCGCGCCGCTTTCCGGAGCGTGCGAGGGGAAGTGTTTGCCGGCTACACCCATGATGTCTCCTGTATTGACCCGAGTTGGCGCTTGAGCGTCCTACCCGGATCCTATGCACGGCGATCGGCCGTGTGAGGTGCGGTTGCACCTGCGTTGACTCAAATGCCCGAGCGCATTCCCCACAAGCGACGGCCTTGCAGGAGAAGCAACACGGTGAATGGCGCGCGGCGGGGCTGGCGAGAGGCGATGGGCATCGGAAGATGCGAGCCGCCGCCGCGCGTGGCTGACGAAAAATGCTTAGCGATACTGACCGGCGTACTTCACGACCTTGTCGAGATTGTCCTTGGTGATGAAGCCCGGACCCGAGCGGATATTCTTCGGTCCGTACGAGGGCTGCAGGCCATAGGTTTCGAGACGCTGCTTGAACTTCGGATTCGCTTCGAGGATCTGGCGGATCTTCTGCGGGTCCGTGGTGTGCTCCTTCTTCACGATCGCGAGCACGGCCACGGGGATATAGCCCTGCAGGTACGGCTGCTGGTCGATCGCGAACTGGATGGTGCCCGCGCGGATCGCCTTGGCTATGTCATCCGAGAAGTCGAACGTGCAGAAGTAGATCTTGCCCGCGAGGCCCATCTGGTCGACAGCCTTGAGCGTGGCGGCCGCCGGCACCGGGCCGAGCGTGAGGATCGCGCCCGTGTTCGGATGGTTGCGCAGATACGCGCTCACCTTCGACTGGATTTCCGTCGGGTCCTGGCCGGAGTCGATCGTCGAGGTCTTGTAGTCCACGCCTAGCGCATCGGCAAAACCGCGGCAGCGTTCGAACGACACGGCGTTGGTCGCGAAGTGATTCACGCACAGGAACGACTTCACGCCCGCGGCCTTGGCTTTTTCGCCGGCTGCGTGGCCCGCCACATATTCAGGCTGACCCACGTGCATGATCGCGCCGAGCTTCTCGCTCTGTTCTTCGGTGCCCGAGTTGATCGTCACGAGCGGGATTTTCTTTTGCGTGACCTTGCCGATGGAGCTCTTGAGCACGTCGTAGTCGGCGATGGTGACGATCACGCCGTCGTAGTTGCGCGCGGCGGCCTGTTCGATCAGGCGCGACATGTCGGCGATGTCCCCGTTGGGTGGATTGCGGTAGTCGGTCCCGACGTTCCAGTCTTCGTCGGCCTGCTTGATGGCGTTCTTGATCGTGTTCCACCACGAATCGGAATCGGGCGCGTGGCTGATCAGCACGAAATGCGCGTCGGCGGCCTGCGCCGTTGGGGCGCTGAGGACGCTCGCACCGGTCAGTCCCGCTGCCAGCGCGAGCGCTGCGGCCAACCTTCGGAGCAGGGTCTTGCCCTTGCGTTGAGTCATTGTCTCCACCTTTCTCGGTCTGTCGTTCGTTCTTGGGGTGAATGCCGCAGCCGTGCTTTTGCCATGCCGCTTTTGACATGCTGCTTGTTACCTGCACCCGCTGCAGCGCTCATCGACAAGAGTAGGACATCGCCTCGCGACTTGCAACGAAAATTTCATTGCAAATAAAAATGGAAAATCTGTTCCATTCGTGTGACACGCTGCCTATAATCGGCTCCGTCGGCATGCCGTGGAATCAAGGCCTGGTAAGGCTTTGCGGCAGTGCGGCAAGCAGCCGGGGAAAACGAACATGGCGGATGACACAACCGACGCCGTAGCAGGCGTAGACGAATTGATGCAGCGCATTGCGCAGGACTACGAGGCGCTGCCGCGTCAGCTGAAAAGCATCGCGACCTACATCGAGCAGCACCGCGCGAGCGTGATGATGGACCGCACGAGCGATATTGCCGCGAGCTGCGGCGTGCATCCTTCGGCGGTCGTGCGCTTTGCGCAGCGCTTCGGCTTTTCGGGCTTCTCCGACCTGCAGGCCGTGTTCCGTCAGGCCTATGCGGGACAGGGCGCCTCGGCCACGAGCTATCAGCAGCGCATTCGCCAGTTGATCGACGCCAAGGAAGGCGAGGCGAGCCCGGACATGGGCGGCGCCGTGGCGCGCGAGTTCATCGGCGCATGCCGCAGCGGGCTGGACGAACTCGAAGCGGGCCTCGACGGCGCGCAGTTCGACGAAGCCGTAAAGATGCTCGAGCAGGCGGACAACATCTACGTGATCGGCGTGCGCCGCTCGTTTCCGGTGGCGAGCTACATCGTCTATGCCTTGCAGCACACGCGCAAGCGCGTGCACCTCGTCTCGGGGCTCGGCGGCATGTATCACGAACAGATCCGCGGCGTGAAGAAGGGCGACGTGGTGATCGCCATCAGCTTCGCGCCCTATGGAAAAGAGACGCAGTACTGCCTGCGCGTGGCGCAGCAGCATCACGCCAGGACGCTCGTCATCACCGACAGCCAGCTCTCGCCGCTCGCGCGCCACGCGAACGCGCAACTTTATGTGAAGGAGGGGAGCGCGTTCGCGTTCCGCTCGCTCACCAGCACTTTCTGCCTGTGCCAGGCGCTTTTCATTGCGCTTGCGTACCGGCTCGAACTCAACGTGGAAGAATCGACCGACACCGGAGGATACGATGACTAGTGCAGCAAGCGGCGCAGCGCAAACGCTCGATGTGGCGGTATTTGGAGCGGGGCGCATTGGCCGCATCCATGCGGGCAATCTCGCGCGCCAGCCGGGCGTGCGTCTGAAGTACGTAGTCGATGTCAATCGCGAAGCCGCCGCCGCGCTCGCCGCCCAGCACGGCGCGCAGGTCGTGGACGTGGACGCCGCGTTCGGCGACGCTTCGATCGGCGCCACGGTGATCTGCTCGAGCACCGATACGCACGCCGAACTGATCCTGAAGTCGGCCGCGGCCGGCAAGCCTATCTTCTGCGAAAAGCCCGTCGACCTGACCATCGAGCGCGCTCGCGCCTGCGCGGAGGCGGTTCAGCGCGCGGGCGTCGTGGCCATGATCGGCTTCCAGCGCCGCTACGATCCGACCTTCGCCGCGCTGAAGACGCGCCTCGACGCAGGCGAGATCGGCACGCCGGAAATGCTGATCGTCACGAGCCGCGATCCGGGCGCGCCGCCCGTGGAGTACATCAAGCATTCGGGCGGCATCTTCAAGGACATGCTGATCCACGACTTCGACATCTTCCGCTGGATCCTCGGCGACGAGGCGTCGAGCGTGCATGCCACGGGCAGTTGCCTGTCGGATCCGGCGATTGCCGACGCGGGCGACATCGACTCGACGGCGGTCACGATTCGCACGAAGCGCGGGCGCCTTTGCCAGATCAACACGGCGCGGCGCGCGGCCTATGGCTACGACCAGCGCTTCGAGGTGCTGGGCAGCGAGGGCATGCTGCAGGCGGGCAACATGAAGCCGACCGAAGTCGTGGCGTGGTCGAAGACCGCCGTTGCGCAGGACGTGCCCGAGGCGTTCTTCCTCGAACGCTATCGCGCGGCCTACGCGAGCGAAATGGCGCACTTTCACGAAGCCGTGACGCAGGGCGTGCCGGTGCGCACGTCGGTCGCCGACGGCCTGAAGGCGCTGGAGCTGGCCGAAGCCGCCTCGCTGTCGTGGCGCGAGGGCCGTGTGGTGACGCTTGGCGACTGAAGCGGGGCAAGCGAGGAGAGCGAGGAGAGCGAGGATGCAGGCAATCGATCGTGCCCGGCCGTTGCGCGTGGGCGTGGCGGGACTGGGGAGGCTGGGGCGGCGGCATGCGCAGAACCTGGCGTATCGCGTGCCGGGTGCAACGCTCGCGGCCGCGTGCAGTCCGCTCGAAGCGGATCTCGCGTGGGCGCGCGAGGCGCTGCCGGCCGCGCGGCTGTACGGCGAGTACGCCGACCTGCTGGCCGATCAAGCGGTCGACGCAGTGTGGCTCGTCACGCCTTCGGCATTGCACGCCGGGCAGATCGTGCAGGCGCTCGAAGCGGGCAAGCACGTGTTCTGCGAAAAGCCACTTTCGCTCGACGTGGCCGAGTGCGAGCGGGTGGTGAACGTGTCGCGCCGTCATGCCGGCCGGCAGGTCACCATCGGCTTCATGCGCCGCTTCGATCCAAGTTATCAGGATGCCTACGCAAAAGTGCAGGCGGGCGCGATCGGCAGGCCGTTTCTGGTGCGCTCGCAGACCTGCGATCTCAACGATCCCGAAGGTTTTTTCGTGCGCTTCGCGCCGACTTCGGGCGGCATTTTTCTCGACTGCACGGTCCACGACATCGACGTCGCGCGCTGGCTGCTCGGCAAGCCGCGCGCCACGCGCGTTTATGCCGCGGGGGCGATCGCGCTGCACGAAGGCCTGCGCGAATCGGGCGACGTGGACAACGGCGTGGCGATCTGCGAGTTCGAGGGCGGCCGACTCGCGATGTTTTACGCCTCGCGCACGATGGCGCACGGCAACGACACGTCGAGCGAAGTGATCGGCACGGCGGGCGCACTGGCGATCGGCCGCATCCCGCGCGCGAATCGCGTCGATGTCTACGACGCGACGGGCGTGCGCAGCGTCTGCACGCCCACGTTCTTCGACCGTTTCGAAGAGGCGTTCCTGATCGAAGCGCAGGCGTTCGTCGCGGAAGTCGCGGCGCGCAAGGCAGGTGACGCGCAGAAGGGGAGCCTCGGCGCGACGCTCGAAGACGCGCTGGAGGCCACGCGCATCGGCCAGGCGCTGCGCGAATCGCTGCATACGGGGGCGGCGGTCACGCTGTGAGCGAGGCGCGTGATCGGGACGCAAGCGGCGGCTGGCGTGGCTGCGGTAAAATCGATGCTATTGCCAGCGCTGTCTCACGCCGTGACGGTGCGCCACCGAAGGATCCAACCCCGATGCAGATTCAGGTTCACAAGGAAGTGGATGCGCGCGGGCTGAACTGCCCGCTGCCGATCCTGCGCGCCAAGAAGGCGCTCGCCGACATGGAAAGCGGCCAGGTCCTCAAGGTTCTCGCGACCGATCCCGGCTCGCAGCGCGATTTCGCCGCCTTCGCGAAGCAAACCGGCAACGAGATCGTGGAAAGCTCGAAGCAGGAAGAGACGTTCGTGTTCCTGATGCGCCGGCGCTAAGCGCATCGGCCGAAAAAAATGGCCCGCATGAGAATGCGGGCCATTTTCATTTGCGCCGGGCCGGAATGTCTGAGCCGGGGGCGCCTAGCCTTCCAGCACCGGCTTGCGCGTACGCAGGTACTCGTCGAAATCCGCGCCGACTTCCGGGTGACGCAGCGCGAACTCCACCGTCGCCTTCAGGTAGCCGAGCTTGCTGCCGCAGTCGAAGCGCGTGCCGTGGTACTTGTAGGCGAGCACCTGCTCGTCGGCGAGCAGCGACTGGATCGCGTCGGTGAGCTGCAACTCGCCGCCCGCGCCCGGCTTGATCGACTTCAGATGCTCGAAAATGCGCGGTTTGAGCACGTAGCGGCCGACCACGCCGAGGTTCGACGGCGCGACTTCCGGCGCCGGCTTCTCGACGATGCCCGAGAGCTTGACGATCGAGTCTTCCCACTCCTTGCCGTCGACAATGCCGTACGAGCGCGTTTCCGAGGGCGGAATCTCTTCCACGCCGAGCACCGAGCTATGGTAGTGGTCGAACACTTCGACCATCTGCTGCATGACGGGCGGCGTGCCGTAGAGCAAGTCGTCCGCAAGAATCACGGCGAACGGGTTGTCGCCCACGAGCTTTTCCGCGCACAGCACGGCGTGGCCGAGGCCGAGCGCCTCGGGCTGACGCACGTAGAAGCAGTCGACGTTGTTCGGCTTGATGTTGCGCACCAGTTCGAGCAGCTTGGCCTTGCCGCGCGCTTCGAGTTCGGCCTCGATCTCGTACGACTTGTCGAAATGGTCCTCGATCGCGCGCTTGCTGCGCCCAGTCACGAAGATCATTTCCGTGATGCCCGCCGCCACGGCTTCTTCGACCGCGTACTGGATGAGCGGCTTGTCGACCACGGGCAGCATTTCCTTCGGGCTGGCTTTCGTGGCCGGCAGGAAACGCGTGCCGAGGCCCGCTACCGGGAATACGGCTTTTGTCACTTTCAGCATGTCTTTAGTCCCTGTCCTGGTGCTCGCGTGACGCCACGGGTGCGGCGCCACGCGTGACAGCCTTTGGCCGATATGGCGCTCAGGCCGGCAACCGCGTGAGTTGCGCGGTCAGCTTGTCCAGCGTTGCCTGGTATTCTGCCAGTCTTTTCTGCTCCTGCTCAACGACTGCAGGCGGTGCTTTTGCTACGAAACTGTCATTTCCGAGCTTGGCCCTGCACTTCGTGACCTCGTTGCCGAGGCGGGCGATTTCCTTCGACAGGCGTTCGCGTTCGGCGGCTACGTCGATCTCCACCTTCAGCACCAGCTTGTCCGTCCCAACGATAGCAACTGGCGCGCCTGCCGAGGCCGCGTCGAGCGCCGCTTCGTCGGCGATGATCTGGACCTCCGACAGCCTGGCCAGCGCCTGCGCATAGGGCGCGAACGTCGCGAGGCGCCCGGCGTTGCCCGTGACGAGCAGCGGCACCTTCGTGGCGGGCGAGAGGCCCATCTCGCCACGCAGGTTGCGGCATGCGTCGATCACGGCCTTCAGGTCGGCGGCCCACTGTTCCGCGGCTTCGTCGATCTTCTTCTGCTCGGCCTGCGGATAGCGCTGCACCATGATCGACGCTTCGCCTTCCGCGGCGCCTTGCGGGTACGCGTCGGTGAGCGGCGCCACCTTCTGCCACAGCGCTTCGGTGATGAACGGAATCACCGGATGCGCGAGGCGCAGCACCGTTTCCAGCACGCGCAGCAGCGTGCGGCGCGTGGCGCGCTGCTGCTCGGGCGTACCCGTCTGGATCTGCACCTTCGCCAGTTCCAGATACCAGTCACAGTATTCGTCCCAGACGAACTTGTATATGGCGTTGGCCACGTTGTCGAAGCGATAGTCCGCGAAGCCCTTCGCGACTTCGGCTTCCACGCGCTGCAGCAGCGAGACGATCCAGCGGTCGGCCTGCGAGAAGTCCGTGTAGCCGCCGGGGCCGCAATCGCCCGGCTGGCATGCGCCCGGCTTGCTGAAACCGCAGTCGTGGCCTTCGCAGTTCATCAGCACGAAGCGCGTGGCGTTCCAGAGCTTGTTGCAGAAGTTGCGATAGCCCTCGCAGCGCGCGAGGTCGAAGTTCACGTTGCGCCCGAGCGTGGCCATGGAAGCCATCGTGAAGCGCAGCGCGTCGGTGCCGAACGCGGGAATGCCGTCCGGGAACTCCTTGCGCGTCTTCTTTTCGATGGTCGCGGCCTGTTTCGGATTCATGAGGCCGGTCGTGCGCTTGGCGACCAGCGCTTCGAGGTCGATGCCGTCGACGATGTCGATCGGGTCGAGCGTGTTGCCCTTGCTCTTGGACATCTTCTGGCCTTCGGCGTCGCGCACGAGGCCGTGCACGTACACCGTGTCGAACGGCACCTTGCCGGTGAAGTGCGTGGTCATCATGACCATGCGCGCCACCCAGAAGAAGATGATGTCGAAGCCCGTGACCAGCACGGAAGAGGGCAGGAAGGCCTTCAGTTCTGGCGTCTGTTGCGGCCAGCCGAGCGACGAGAACGGCACGAGCGCCGACGAGAACCACGTGTCGAGCACGTCTTCGTCGCGCTTCAATGCGCCCTTGTAGCCCTTGGCATCGGCCTGTGCGCGCGCTTCCTCCTCGCTCTTCGCAACGAAGATCTCGCCGTTCTCGCCGTACCACGCCGGGATCTGGTGGCCCCACCAGAGCTGGCGCGAGATGCACCAGTCCTGGATGTTTTCGAGCCACTGATAATAGGTCGTGGTCCAGTTTTCCGGCACGAACTTGATCTGGCCGCTGCGCACCACGTCGAGCGAGGTCTGGGTGATCGACTTGCCGGGATTGAAGGTACCTTCGGGCGCGGCCTTCGTCATCGCCACGAACCATTGGTCCGTGAGCATCGGCTCGATCACCACGCCCGTGCGGTCGCCGCGCGGCACCATGAGCTTGTGCGGCTGCACCGAGTCGAGCAGACCCAGCGCCTCGAAGTCGGCCACGACCTGCTTGCGCGCCTCGAAGCGGTCGAGGCCGCGGTATTTTTCAGGTGCGTTGTCGTTGATCTTCGCGTCGAGCGTGAGGATCTCGATCATCGGCAGGCCGTGGCGCAGGCCCACCTGGTAGTCGTTGAAGTCGTGCGCGGGCGTGACCTTCACGACGCCCGTGCCGAACTCGCGATCCACGTATTCGTCGGCGATGACGGGGATCTCGCGGTCCGTGAGCGGCAGCCTGACCATCTTGCCGATGAGGTGCGCGTAGCGCTCGTCCTCGGGGTGCACCATCACGGCCGTGTCGCCGAGCATGGTTTCCGGGCGCGTCGTGGCCACGGTCAGCGTGGCCGAGCCGTCCGCGAGCGGATAGCGCAGGTGCCACAGGTTGCCGTTTTCCTCTTCGCTCGCCACTTCGAGGTCCGAGACGGCGGTGAGCAGCACCGGGTCCCAGTTCACGAGGCGCTTGCCGCGATAGATCAGGCCCTGTTCATAGAGCTGCACGAACACGTCGCGCACGGCGGCCGACATCTTGTCGTCCATCGTGAAGTATTCGCGCGACCAGTCGATCGAGGCGCCCAGACGCCGCACCTGACCCGTGATGGTCGAACCCGACTGCTGCTTCCACTCCCACACGCGCTCGACGAACTTCTCGCGGCCCAGGTCGTGGCGCGAGACCTTCTGCGCGTCGAGCTGGCGCTCGACCACGATCTGCGTCGCGATGCCCGCGTGGTCCGTGCCCGGCACCCACAGCGTGTTCTCGCCGAGCATGCGGTGATAGCGCGCGAGACCGTCCATGATCGTCTGGTTGAACGCGTGCCCCATGTGCAGCGTGCCGGTGACGTTGGGCGGCGGCAACTGGATCGAGAAGTTCTTGCGGCCGGGCTCGAAGGTCGCGGCGGCGTAGCCTCGACGCTCCCATTCGGGGCCCCAGTGGGCCTCGATGGTCTGGGGCTCGAAGCTTTTCGCTAGCGTGCTGTCGCTCATGGGTGGAATCTGCCGAAAAAAGGATGCGGAAACATTCGATTATAAGGGGAAGTCCTGTCGGAGCCGACGCGCCAGCCGAGGTGGCCCAATACGTGGCCCGATACGTGGCCCGATACGTGGCCCGATACGTGGCCCGATGCGCGGGCCGATGCGCGGGCCGATGCGCGGCGCGCCCAGGCGGCCCAAGCCGCCGCGTGCGTGCGCACTTATAATGGCGGTCTGCCATTCAACGGCGCGCCTGTGCCGCGCGCCACGTCCCCGGGTCCCGCTCCCCGGGGGCACGTTCCATTTCAGCCCATGCCCGAACTGCTCGCGAACCTGAACCCCGAACAACTTGCCGCCGTCACGTTGCCCAACGAACCGGCGCTCATTCTGGCCGGGGCCGGCAGCGGCAAGACGCGCGTGCTGATCACGCGCATTGCGTGGCTGATCCAGCAGGGCATGGCCTCGCCCTCGACCCTCCTGGCCGTGACCTTCACGAACAAGGCCGCACGCGAAATGATGGGGCGCCTTCAGGCGCTCCTGCCTATCGACACGCGCGGCATGTGGATCGGCACTTTCCATGGCCTGTGCAACCGCATGCTGCGCGCGCACTTCCGCGACGCCGGCCTGCCGCAGACCTTCCAGATCCTCGACACCGCAGACCAGCTCTCGGCCATCAAGCGTTTGATGAAGGGCCTGAACATCGACGACGAGAAGTATCCGCCCAAGAACCTGCAGTACTTCATCAACAACGCGAAGGAGCAGGGCCTGCGTCCGAAAGACGTGGACGTGAGCGACGACTTCAACCGCAAGTTCGTCGAGCTTTACGAAGCCTATGACCAGCAGTGCCAGCGCGAAGGCGTGGTCGATTTCGCGGAACTGCTGCTGCGCTGCTACGAGCTGCTCGCGTACAACCCGCCGCTGCGTGCGCACTATCAGGGGCGCTTTCGCGACATTCTGGTGGACGAGTTCCAGGACACCAACAAGCTCCAGTACGCGTGGCTCAAGCTGCTTGCGGGACCGGGCAACGCGATCTTCGCGGTGGGCGACGACGACCAGTCGATCTACGCGTTCCGCGGTGCGAACGTCGGCAACATGCGCGACTTCGAGAACGAGTTCCGCGTGAAGCACATGATCAAGCTGGAGCAGAACTACCGTTCGCACGGCCATATTCTCGATGCGGCCAACTACCTGATCGCGCATAACTCGCGGCGTCTGGGCAAGAACCTGCGCACCGATGCGGGCCACGGCGAGCCGGTGCGCGTGTACGAGGCGGCCACCGACTCGCAGGAAGCCGGCTGGATCGTCGAGGAAATCCGCGCGCTCATCAACCAGGGGCTGGCGCGCAACGAGATCGCCATCCTCTATCGCAGCAACGCGCAGTCGCGCACGATCGAGCACACGCTCGTGAACGCGGGCGTGCCGTACAAGGTGTACGGCGGCCTGCGCTTCTTCGAGCGTCAGGAAGTCAAGCACGCGCTCGCGTATCTGCGTCTCATCGACAATCCGAACGACGACACGGCGTTCGCGCGCGTCGTGAATTTCCCCACGCGCGGCATCGGCGCGCGCTCGATCGAGCAACTGGCGGATGCCGCGCGCCTCTACAACTGCTCGATGGCCGCGGCCATTCCGTACGTCACGGGCAAGGCAGGCACGAGCCTGGGTACGTTCGCCAGTCTGATCGCAAAGATGCGCGCCGAGACCGCGCAGATGAGCCTGCCGGAAACCGTCGAATACACGGTGCGCATGAGCGGTCTCGCCGAGTTCTATCAGAACGAGCGTGAAGGTCAGGATCGCCTCGAGAACCTGCAGGAACTCGTGACCGCGGCCACGGCGTTCGTGAGCGAAGAGGGCTACGGTCTCGACACCCCCGCGCGCTCGATTCCGCTGCGCCCCGGTGCGAGCGCGGTGCCCGAGATCGTCTCGCAGGACGGCGAGATCGAGGTGCTCGACGCGCCCGCGATCACCGACCCCGCGCAGAACCCCGACGTCATGACGCCGCTTGCGGGCTTCCTCTCGCATGCGTCGCTCGAAGCCGGCGACAACCAGGCGCAGGCGGGCCAGGACGCCGTGCAGCTGATGACGGTGCATGCGGCGAAGGGCCTCGAATTCACGGCGGTCTTCATCACCGGTCTCGAAGAGGGCTTGTTCCCGCACGAGAACAGCGCGATGGAAGCCGACGGCCTCGAAGAAGAGCGCCGCCTGATGTACGTGGCGATCACGCGCGCGAAGGAGCGCCTCTATATTTCGTTCGCGCAGAGCCGCCTGCTGCATGGCCAGACGCGCTACAACGTGCGCTCGCGCTTTTTCGACGAGTTGCCGCAGGAATCGCTCAAGTGGCTCACGCCCAAGGTCGAAGCGGGCGCGCGCTGGGGCGGCCGCTCCGACAACGCGGGCTGGGGCCGCGACTGGTTCGCGCGGCCAGGCGGCGGCGAGGGCGGCAACGCCGGGAATTACGGCGGCGGCCGCCGCGAGCGCGACGCCTATATCGCGGACAAGAGCCCGGCGCCCGCGTTCGCCAACGAGCAGCGCGCCGCCGAGACGGGTTTTCGCGTAGGCCAGGGCGTGTTCCACACGAAGTTCGGCGAAGGCACGATCACGGCGCTCGAAGGCAGCGGCACCGACGCGAAGGCGCAGGTGCGCTTCAAGCGTCATGGCGAGAAGTGGCTCGCGCTGGCGGTGGCCAGGCTGCAGCCGGTGGAGTGAGCGCGCCTCAGCCTCAAACAACTCAGACGGAAAACATTCGAAGATGAACCTCTCGACCCAGGCGAGCGGCAGTGCCGCCCGTCCGCTCGGCGTGCTTGCCGCGCTGCCCCAGGAACTCGGCGACCTGATCGCGGCCATGCAGGCCGAATCGGGTGTCGCGACCCGCACGTTCGGCCGGCGCGACTATCACCTCGGCACCGTGCACGGCGCGCCCTGTGTGGTGACGCTCGCGCGCGTCGGCAAGGTGGCGGCGGCCGCCACGGCCAGCGCGCTGATCCATGCGTTCGATGTCGAAGCAATCGTCTTTACGGGGGTGGCGGGCGGCGTGGGCACGGGCGTCCACGTGGGCGACGTGGTGGTGGGCGAAACGCTGCTCCAGCACGACATGAACGCCGAGCCGCTGTTTCCGCGTCACGAGATTCCGCTGCTCGCGCGCTCGCGCTTCGATGCCGATCACGCGCTGGCGCAGTCGCTCGCCGCCGCGTGCGAGCGTTTCATCGCGGAGGAGGGGCCGGCGTTGACCGCGCGCTTCAAGGCCGCGCTGCCGCGCTTCGAGACCGCGTTGCCGCAGGTGCATCGCGGGCTCGTGATCAGCGGCGACCAGTTCGTGGCGAGCGCGGCCGCCGTCGGCGCGCTGCGCTCGCTCTTGCCCGATGCGCTCGCCGTCGAGATGGAAGGCGCCGCGATCGCCCAGGTCTGTCACGAGTACGGCGTTCCGTGCGCGATCGTGCGTACGATTTCCGACACCGCCGACGAGCACGCGAGCACGTCGTTCTCGAGCTTCCTCACCGATATCGCGGGCACGTACTCGACAGGCATCCTCAAGCGCTTTCTGGCCGCGTACCGGCCGCTCGCCCGCTGAGCGTGCGCACGCGCAGGCCTCAGCTGTCGCCTGCGCTCACCGCCTCGCGAATCGACTGCAGCGCCGAGGCATCCTCGATGGTCGGCAGATCGCCGGGGTCGCGCCCTTCGGCGAGCGCCGCAATCGCGCGGCGCAGCAGCTTGCCGGAGCGCGTCTTGGGCAGCATCGGCACGAAGTGCACGCGCGCAGGCCGGCCGATCGCGCCGAGCTGGCGGTCCACCGTCGCGGCGAGCGAAGCCGCGAGCGTCTGTGCATCGGCGGGACTGGCGGCGCCACCCGCGTCGCGCAGCACGACGAAAGCCAGCGCCGCCTGACCCTTCACCGCGTCGTTCACGCCCACCACGGCCACTTCCGCGACCGCCGCGTGCGAAGAGATCGCCTCTTCGATCTCGCGCGTGCCGAGACGATGGCCCGCCACATTGATCACGTCGTCGGTGCGGCCGAGGATCGTCACGTAGCCGTCGCTGTCCTGCACGCCCCAATCGAAGGTCGAATACACCGGCTGGCCGGGCACGCTTTCCCAGTACGTTTTGACGAAGCGCGCGTCGTCGCCCCACACGGTCTGCATGCAGCCGGGCGGCAACGGATAGCTGAGCGTGATCACGCCTTTCTCGCCTTGCGCGCAGGGCTCGCCCGTATGTTCGTTGCGCAGCACGAGGTCGTAGCCGTAGCAGGGCACGCCCGGCGAGCCGAGCTTTTGCGGCAGCGGCTCGACGCCGCGCTGGATGGCCAGCATCGGCCAGCCGGTCTCGGTCTGCCAGTAGTTGTCGACGACGGGTTTGCCGAGCGCCGCTGAAATCCATTCGGCCGTGGGCTCGTCGAGCGGCTCGCCCGCGAGAAAGAGCGTGCGCAGGCTCGAAAGATCGGCACTGCGCAGCAGCGCCGGGTCCTGCTTCTTGAGCACGCGAATGGCCGTCGGCGCCGTGAACATCAGGTTGATGCGATGCTGCTCGACGAGGCGCCACCAGATGCCGCCGTCGGGGCGCACCGGCGTGCCTTCGTACATCACTGTGGTCATGCCCGCGAGGAGCGGCGCATAGATGATGTAGCTGTGACCCACCACCCAGCCGATGTCCGACGCCGTGAACAGGGTGTCGCCGGCGCGTCCCTCGAAGATATATTCCATCGACGCCGCGAGCGCCACCGCGTAGCCGCCCACGTCGCGCTGCACGCCTTTGGGTTTGCCCGTCGTGCCCGAGGTGTAGAGGATGTACGAAGGCTCGTTCGATTCGAGCCATTCGCAGGGAACCTGCACGTCGTAGTGCTGCTCGCGCAGCGGCTCGTAGTCGACGAGATACGGCGCGTTCAGCCGCTCGGGCGCGAGCTGGCGGTCGATCAGCAGCACCTTGGGCGGCGCATATTCGGCGCGCGCCATGGCTTCGTCCACGAGCGGCGTGTAGTCGATCACCTTGCCGCCGCGCGCCCCGGCGTCGGCGCTCACGAGCAGCACGGGCTTCGCGTCGTCAATGCGCGCGGCGAGGCTTGGCGCGGCGAATCCGCCGAACACCACCGAGTGGATCGCGCCGAGGCGCGCGCAGGCGAGCACAGCGAACACGGCCTCGGGAATCATCGGCAGATAGATGAGCACGCGCTGGCCGCGCTTCACGCCGAGCGAGCGCATCACGGCGGCCATGCGGTTCACCTCGGCGTGCAGGTCGGCGTAGGTGTAGCGCCGCTCGATGCCGGTCTCGGTCGAGACATAGACGAGCGCGTTCTGGTGCGCGCGCGCCGGGAGGTGACGGTCCACGGCATTGAAGCACAGGTTCGTGCGGCCGCCGCAGAACCAGCGCGCGAACGGCGGGTTCGAGCGGTCGAGCACCTGGTCGAACGGCGTCTGCCAATGGATGCGCCCGGCCTCGCGGCGCCAGAAGTCGTCGGGGTTCGCGACCGACTCGCGGTGAAAATCGCGGTAACGCATGACTCCCTTCCTCCCGTGCGGATGGTGCAGCCGTTGGCCGGATCCGGCGCAGTTTCTCAGGATAGTGCAGCGCAGCGCGCACGGGCAACGCGGGTTCTCCCGCGGGTTGTCCGGCAGATTTACGGCAGATTGCCGGGTACGGGGGCGGCGGTGCGCTCGGCGCTCGCGTGCAAGTCCCGCGCAACCCGTGCGCCGCGCTCAGCCGCCGATTTCGGGATGCTCGAGACGCGGCAGCGGCGCCGCGCGCCAGCGGCGCAGCCAGAGCCGGGCGGCTTCGACAGTCGCATCGAGCTGCCCGCGCACGGTGCTCGACAAGCCCGCGCCGTAACAGTCGCTGGCCTGCGGCTGCACGCCGATCAGCACGATCTCGCGCGGCGAGCGGCCGCTCAACTGCGCGCAGGCGAGCGCGTCGGCGAAGCCCATGCCGGGCCGGCCCGGACGGAGCGTGTAGAGGTATTCGGCCGCCGCATCGCCGGTGAGGACGCGCCGCGCGCCCGGCGCGAGCCCGAAATCGATTGCGCTGAGCACGAGCAAACGCCGCGTGGATTCGACGACGGGCACGAGTGCACGGCCGCGCGTGCCGCCTTCCACGAGTTCGACCTGCTCGGGGCATTGCCAGCCCGCCTTCAGCCGCTCGAGCGCGAGCACGCCTATGCCGGCATCGCCCCATTGGACATTGCCGAGGCCGAGCACGACCACCCGTTGCGGTGCGAGGGCCTGGCGTTTCGCGAGCCCGGCCAGTGCGCGGCGGGCGAAGGCGCGCACTGCGCCGTCGTCGCGCGATGCGTGCGGCATGGCGCCGATTTCGTCAGGTCGATGGAGGCGAAGGATCACGTTGATGACTGGTTGGAGGCGTGCGGGAGTAGGAATAATCCGAGTAAGTCGAGAAACCTCAGTTGATGTGTATCAATCGAGATAGGTTTAATCGTGATAACGGCGATGTTTTGCCATACTCATCGGTTCACTGTCGGATCAATGTGCGGCAACCTCTAACACTTCGTCCACGCGCAGCAACAAAAAAGGGCAACGCCAAACCGGCGTTCCCCTTTTGCGTGCGCTTTTGCGCGGTCGGCATGCCGCGTCACTGCGCCGTCACGTGCCCGGTTTGACGACCACCGTGCAAGTCGTGCCGGCGGCGAGCACCATGTCGTCCGGCACCTTGTCGATGTGGATGCGCACCGGCACACGCTGCGCGAGGCGCACCCAGTTGAAAGTCGGGTTCACGTCGGCGAGCAGTTCGCGGCTTTGCGGATTGTCGCGGTCGTAAATGCCGCGCGAGATGCTCTCGACGTGGCCCTGGAGCGTGCCGCCGCTCATCAGCTTGATATCGGCCTTGTTGCCCACCTTCACATGCGGCAGCTTGGTTTCCTCGAAGTAGCCGTAGACCCAGAACGAATGGCTGTCCACCACGGCAAGCTTGGCCTGGCCCGAGATCGCATAGTCGCCCTGGAACACCTGCAGGTTCGTGATGTAGCCGTCCACCGGCGAGATCACGCGCGTGCGCTCGAGGTTGAGCCTGGCGGCGTCGAGTGCGGCGACGGCCTGCTGGTACTGCGCCTGTGCCGAGTTTGCGGTATGCGAGGCGTTTTCGCGGTTTTCGGCCGAGACCACTTCGCTGTCCATGTCGGCGCGGCGGCGCGCGTCGTCCTGGCGCATCGTCAGTTCGGCCTTGCGCGCGGCCACGGCGGCCTCGGCCTGCTCGACGGCGATCTGATAGTGCGACGGGTCGATCTGCATGAGCAGGTCGCCCTTGTGCACGAACTGGTTGTCCTTCACGGGCAGCTCGACCACGGCGCCCGAGACGTCGGGGGCGATGTTCACCACTTCGGCGCGCACGCGGCCGTCGCGGGTCCACGGCTCGTCCATGTAGTGAACCCACAGGACGCGCCCGACCAGAATGGCGACGACGAAGATGATGGCCGTCGCGATAAAGCCAATGAGGTTGCGGATTGTCATGATTCGGTTGATTCGTTCAGCGATGCATTCAGTGACGCATTTAGTGATAGACCGCGAGACCGAGCAGGCAGCACACGACCACGAGCAGGCTCACGCGAAAGAGGGACGGGTGCCACACGACCCGGTAGAGGCCGGTTCGGGCCAGTACGGAATCGAGCACCCAGGTGATCGCCGCGCCCAGAATGAAGAGCAGCACGATCGCCGGGATATAGGCGTCCAGAAATGCGACGTCACGAGGCATGGTTGGCTCCTTGGCTCACGCCGGGGTTCGCGCTTTCGTTGCCCGCATACGCCGCGAGCGGCGATTGCGGGTCGATGAGCGCGGTGCGGATGAAATGCAGATGGCTCTGGATGCGCTGCAACTGGTGGCGCGCTTCGCGCGGCGGCGCGTCGCCACGTTCGGCTGCGCTCATCGCTTCGGGCTTCCACATGCCTTGCAGCACGAGCTGGCTTGCGTCGATCGCGCGCGCCGTCGCCGCGAGCGCGTCGCGGTAGCGCGCTTCGCCCGGGCGATCGAAGAGCGCGCTCACGGCCTTGAGCGTCGCGTCGATCGCCACGCGCCACGCCGTCCCCCGCGCGTACTGTGGATGCGCGGGCAGCGTGGCCAGCTCGTGGCGCAGATCGAGCGCGGCGTTGCCGACTTCGAGTGTGGAGAAGAGCCAGCGCAGCGTGTCGCGGCGTTGTGCGTCGTCGTTGCCCGCGAGCGCCGAGAGCTGGAACATCAGGTCGCGCGCGCCGCTCTCGAAGCGGTTGCGCAGTCCCTTCAGGCGCGCGCGGCAAGCGTGCACGGCGCCGCCGCGCAGGTCGGCGAGCAGACGCCGGCGCAGCCACGGCGTGGAAGGCGGCAGGAGCACGGCGAACGCGAGAGCGGAGACCGCCATCGACGCGATGAGCGCGAGCGCGTCGTTCATGTAGCTGCCCGGGTTGTACTGCACGACGTTGTCCGGCCCCGCGAGAAAGCACAGGAAGATGCAGTAGCCCACACCGTAGCCTGCGTACTTCGGGCGCGTCGTGAGGAACACGCCGAACGCGAGCGCGGGTGCGAGCGCGACGCACAGCATGACGAAGCCGTCGATATGCGGAAACACGCCGAACGTGAGCATCATGCCGACGAGCGATGCGAGCACGGTGCCGAATGCCATCTGCGCCGCCATGCGCGCGGGCTGCGGCGCGGACGAGGCGAGCGCGCAGGTCGCGGCGGCATTGAGCACGAGGTTCGTGCCGCTCGGCCACGCGGTGGCGATCCAGAACGCGCCGAGCAGCGTCATCACGACCGCCGCGCGCAGTCCGGCGACGCCCGCTGCGATCAGGTTCGTCTTCGGCACGTAGCGCGCGAGCCATTTTTCGCGCGAATGCGTATCGACGGCGAGCGACGCGTAGGTGGCCGTGTACTCGGTCATCTCGTGCACGAAGCGGTAGAACAGTTCCGTGGCGGTGTCGAAGTCGAGCAGGCGCGCATCGCCTTGTGATTCGAGCTCCGCGCGCGTGGCGCGCACGCGCTTTGGCAGCGCCGCGCGGTAGTCGTCGAGTTGCTTCGAGACATGCATCGCGTCGGCGGCCGTGAGCACCGGCTCGCCCGCTTTGGCGAACAGCGGCGCGATCTCGCGGAAGTACGGTTCGAGCGCATCGACGGTGGCCGAGGAGCCGTCCGCGCGCAGACGGTTCATCAACTGGTGCAGCGCGTGAAAGCGCGTGGAGACCGTCATGAACTCGGTGTTCAGGCGCGCGAGGCGCCCCGAGCGCATGCGCGCGTCCGGCGACTCGAACACCGCCATGCTGCGGTTCGCTTCGAGACCCACGACGTCGGCGACGAAGCGCGCATTGCTCGCTTCGATATGCGAACGATCGACATGCCCGGCGAGTGCCGCCGAAACATAGTCGACGAACGACGAGAAACGGCGCCGCACGTTCGAGCGCAGCAGTTCGCCCGTAAATTGCGGAAACACCACGGCGCTGACGAAACCGGAGCAAAGAATGCCGATGGAGATCTCGCCCACGCGCGTCATGGCCGACATGAACGCCCCGTCGGGATGCTGCGAGGCCGGAATGCCGATGAGCGCGGCCGTGTAGCCCGCGAGCACGAAGCCGTACGAACGGAAGTTGCGGTTGCGCGCGGCGCCCGCGGTACACAGGCCAACCCACAGCGCCGTCGAGACGATGAAGAGCTCCGGCTGCTGTGCGAAGAGGCCGATCAGCGCGAGCATCACGACGAGGCCCACGAGCGTGCCGCAAAGCCGGTAGAAGCTCTTTGCGAACACGGGGCCGCTTTGCGGCTGCATCACGATGAACACGGTGGTCATGGCGGTGCGCGGCTGCGGCAGATCGAGCTTCATGGCGACGCCGAGCGCAAGCAGTGCCGCGGCGACCGCCTTGAAGAGATAGATCCAGACGAGGCCGTCGGTACGCGCCCAGTCGACGAGCGCGGCGTAGAGGCTTTGACCGCCCGGCTGCGACGGTGAGGAGGTGGACGCTTGCATCGTCGGCTGCCTCAGTGCGCCGCGCCGGTCGCGCCAGCGTTGCCCGATGTGCCCGATGCGCGCGCATCGGCGGCGTCGGGCCCGGACGAAGCGTGCGAGCCGGGCGGGGCGAGCAGCGCCGCGGGCATGAGCGGCACGTCGCGCGTCTTCTTGCCGTGCGCGGGGCGTTGCTCGGCTTCGGTCGGGCCCTTCGCCGCGGCATCGCTCGAGGCGTCGATCATGCCGCCGCCCAGCGCGGCGACGAGCGTCGCGTGCGCGGCGAGGCGCTCGGCCTGGACGTGCGCGACGCCTTCCTGTGCGCGCAACAGTTGCGTTTGCGCGATCAGCACGTTGACATAGTCGGTCAGGCCGCGGCGGAAGCCTTCCTGCGCGAGATCGTAATTGCGCTGCGCGGCCGCGACCGAGCGATGCGCGTCGTCTTCCTGCGTCGCAAGCGAGCGCATCCGCACGACCTGATCGGCGATTTCCTTGAGCGCGGTGACGATCGTCTGGTTGTATTGATCGACGGCGATGTCGTACGAGGCGGACTGCGCGCCGAGCTGCGCGCGCAGGCGTCCGCCGTCGAAGATCGGCAGCGACAGCGCGGGACCCGCGGAGTAGCTGCCGCTCATCGATTTGAGGAACTGGAACAGCGGGCCGGCCGCCGCGTAGCCGCCCATCGAAACGAGCAGGTTCACGTTCGGATAGAAGTCGGCCTTCGCGACGTCGATGCCGCGCGCCTGCGCGGCGACGAGCCAGCGCGCCGCGACCACGTCGGGGCGATAGCCGATCAACTGGGCGGGCAACGCCGAGGGCAGGCCCGCGGGCGCGGCGAGCGAGAGCGCAGGGCGCCCGATCGATTCGCCGGCGCCCGGCCCCTTGCCCGCGAGCGCCGCGAGCTGGTTCTTGCCGAGCGCGATGGATTCTTCGAGCGCGTCGATCTGGCGCTCGTACTCGGGCAGCGGCGTTTGCGCCTGACTCACTTCGAGCTGGGTGCCGATGCCGCCGGCGAGGCGTTTTTGCGCGAGCGCGAGAATGCGCTGCTGCTGGGCGAGCGTTTGCTTCGCAATGTCGAGCAGCGCGTAGTTCATCGACATCTCGATGTAGGTGCGCGTGACGTTGACTTCGAGTTCGAGCTGCGCCGCGCGCGCGTCTGCAGCCGTGGCGTGCGCCACGTCGAGCGCACGCTCGGCGTTGTTCCTGTCCTGGCCCCAGAGGTCGAGGTGATACGAGAGGCCGAGCGTCGCCGTGTTGTTCCACGTGTTCGCGCCCGCGAGCGGCCCCGGTCCGTAATAAACGTTGTCGGACCATTGCTGACGCTGAATGGACATGCTGCCGTTGATTTGCGGCAGGAGCCCGGCCTGGGCCACGCCCACCATCGAGCGCGCCTCGCGCACCCGCGCCTGGGCGGCGGCAAGCGAAGGGTTGCCGGCCACGGAGGCTTCGATCCAGGCGTTGAGTTGCGGGTCGTTATAGCCGCGCCACCAGTCGCTGGCGGGCCAGGCGGCGTCGGTGTTGGCCGCGCGGATCGCCGCTCCGGCGTCGAGTTGCGCGGCTTCGGCCTGCTGCGCTTGCGGTGCGATGCCCCCGGTACTGGCGCAGCCCGCGATTATCAACGAGAACGTAAGAACCGTGAGTGCGGCTAGTCCTTTCGGTACCGGAGACTGCACGATTTACTCCTTATCTTGGCTATGAATCACTGTGCGTCATTATATTTTTTGCGCGATTGGTGAATAACCGGTAAGGATGCAAGGCATTTTTACGAAAGGTGAGACAATCGATCTTGCGAAATATGAAACAATTCGTGTGTCAGATAGAGGATTGGTATGGATACGCTTCAAAACATGCGTGTATTCGTCCGGGTGGTGGAGGCAGGCAGCTTCACGGGCGCGGCGCAATACCTGAACACGACCACGGCTTACGCCTCGCGCGCGGTCTCCGATCTGGAGGCGCATCTGCGCACGCGTCTCTTGAATCGCACGACGCGCCGCATCGCGCTCACCGAGGCGGGCGAGCGCTACCTGCAGCGCTGCGAGCAGATCCTGGCCTACGTCGATCAGGCTGAAGCGGAAGCCGGCGACGCGCATGCGCGCCCCTCGGGCAAGCTCAAGGTCCACGCCATGACGAGCTTCGGCCAGCACTATGTGGTGCCGGCGGTGGGGCAGTATCAGCAGCGCTATCCCGACGTGCACGTGGAGCTCACGCTCGCGCAGCGCATGCCGGACCTGCTCGACGAAGGTTATGACGTGGCCCTCGTGGTCGCGACCGATCTGCCGGATTCGGGTTTCGTATCGCAGCGGCTCACGAGCGCGTTCAGCATCGCGGTTGCCTCGCCGGCGTATCTGGAAAAGCGCGGCGTGC
The DNA here is from genome assembly GCF_003096715.1 of Paraburkholderia silvatlantica. Lineage (GTDB taxonomy): Bacteria > Pseudomonadota > Gammaproteobacteria > Burkholderiales > Burkholderiaceae > Paraburkholderia > Paraburkholderia silvatlantica. The sequence goes on along the minus strand of NZ_QEOL01000038.1, from coordinate 12,613 downwards.
CGCAAAAGCCCGCCGATCTCGCGCAGCACACCTGCCTGCAGATGGTGACACCCGTGTTCCCGACCGCGCAGTGGCAGTTCACCGGCCCCGAAGGCGAGACGACCGTCGATCTCGGCGCGGCGACCTTCCAGGTGAACGTGGCGGAGGCGATGGCGGTGGCCGTGCGCGAGGGCATGGGCGTGGGCCTGCTGCCGATCTATTCGGCGATCAGCGGTCTGCGCAGCGGCGAACTGCAATGGATCCTGCCGGAGTACAAGTCGCAGGAGATGAACGTCTTCGCGGTGTATCCGTCACGCCAGTATCTCGACGCGAAGATCCGCACGTGGGTCGAACTGCTGCGCGAGAGCATGCCCTCGACGCTCGCGCGGGACCAGAACGAGCTGCGCCAGTTCATACGCACCTGAGGCGCTGCGCCCAGGCGCCCGATCGGCAGGCGGCCGGTGACAGCCTGTTACAGCTTGCGCAGATGGCAACATTTCCTTACGCCCGGCGGCGCGGCGGCTTGGTAAGGTAGCGGGACTGTTTCACGCAACCCTCTATTTGCCAACACCGGGAACTTACATGGATACGCATCTGATGATCGGCATCGCCGTGATGATGGGCCTGATCGGCATCGCGGCATCGCGCGATCTGCTGCGCATGCGCCGCGCGCAGCTGCAGCCCGTGACGCTGCGCGTGCGCCGCGACGACGCACGCATGCAATAAAGCCGCGGGCACGTTTGCCGCGCTAGATTTCCACCACCTTGTCCCACGCAAAGGCCGGATTCTCCGGCTGCCCCGTGCGGCGGTCGCGATAGCCGCGCGGATTGCACACCACGCGCGTGCCGTTGACCGTGTAGTCGAAGCACGTATGCGTGTGGCCATGAATCCATAGCGCGACAGGCGCGCGCACGAGCGCGTCGAGATCGCTCACGAATCCCGCCGACACGAGATCTTCCGCGTAACGCGGCGCGAGGCTCTGCCTGTGCGGCGCGTGGTGCGTGACGACGATCGTCGCGCCCGCGAAGGGCTTTGCCAGTTCCGCTTCGAGCCACGCGCGCGAACGCGCATGGAGCGCGAGCGAGTCGGCTGGCGTGAAGTCGCGTGCGAGCGCTTGCGGGCTATCCGGCCAGGACACCTGGATCAATCCGCGAAAGTCGAGCATCACGCGCATGGCGGCCGCAATGGCGGCCTCGCGCGCGGCCTCGCCTGCGCCGAAGAGGGCGAAGTCCGTCCAGAGCGTGGTGCCGAGCACGCGGAAGCGGCCCGCCGGATCGACATACACGCCGTCGTTGAGAAAGTGCACGTTGTCGAGCGTGGAGGCGGCGTCGCGCATCGCCGTTTCCAGCGCGCCGAGGTCGCCGTCGTAGTACTCGTGATTGCCGGGCACGTACACCACCGGCACGTTCGGATCGAACGTTTGCGCCGCCCAGCGCAGTCCGAGACCATGATTGTGGATGTCGCCCGCTAGCACGACGAGATCGGCCTGCGCATGCGGGATCGTGTCGGGCTCGTCGTTTTCCAGATGCAGGTCGGACAGCACGCGGATCTTCAACACAATGTCGGCTCCTTGCGGCCTGCGCGTTCAGCGCAGCACTTTCCCCGGATTCATCAGGTTCAGCGGATCGAGCGCGGTCTTGATCGCGCGCATCAGCGCGAGTTCGACCTCGCTCTTGTAGTGCAGGTTTTCATCGATCTTCAACTGCCCGAGGCCGTGTTCCGCGCTGATCGTGCCGCGATGGCGATCCACGCTGTCGTAGACGATGCGGTTCAGCGTCTTCTCATTGTCGGCGAGGAAGCGCTTCGGGTCGCCGCCTTCGGGCGCCTGTACGTTGTAGTGCAGATTGCCGTCGCCAAGATGGCCGAAGGTGACCATGCGCGCGCCGGGCACCGCGTGGGCGATTTCGGCGTCGGTTTCCTCGATGAAGTGGCCGATACGCGAGATCGGCACGCCGATATCGTGCTTGATGTTTAACCCTTCCTGCGCCTGCGCGAGCGGAATGTGCTCGCGGATATTCCAGAACGCCTGCGATTGCGCGAGGCTTTCCGCGACCACGGCGTCCTCCACGAGACCTTGTTCGAGCGCTTCTTCCATGAGCCGCTCGAAGAGTGCGCGCGCATGTGCTTCGCTTTCGTTGTCCGAGAGTTCGAGCAGCACGACCTGCGCGTGATGTTCCGCGAACGGATAGCGCAGTTGCGGGAAATGACGGCCGACGAGCTGCATGCAGAAGTCCGACATCAGCTCGAAGCCCGTGAGCAGCGGCCCGGCGTAGCGCTGCGCGAGCGCGAGGAAGTCGAGCGCCGCATGCGCCGAGCCGAGCGCGGCGAGCGCGGTGACGCGCGCGGCCGGCAGCGGATGCAGCTTCATCACGGCGGCAGTGATGATGCCGAGCGTGCCCTCCGCGCCAATGAAGAGATCGCGCAGATCGTAGCCGGTGTTGTCCTTGCGCAGGCCGCGCAGGCCGTCCCAGATCTCGCCTTGGGGCGTCACGACTTCGAGGCCGAGGCACAGCTCGCGCGTGTTGCCGTAGCGCAGCACGCCGGTGCCGCCCGCGTTGGTGGAGAGATTGCCGCCGATCGTGCAGCTGCCTTCGGCCGCAAGCGATAGCGGGAAGAGGCGGCCCGCTTCCTGTGCGCGCGCCTGGACTTCGGCGAGGATCACGCCGGCTTCGACGGTGATCGTGTTGTTGTGCGCGTCGATTTCGCGCACGCGGTTCAGGCGGCGCAGGCTCAGCACGGCCTGGCTGCCGCTCGTGTCGGGCGTCGCGCCGCCCGCGAGGCCCGTGTTGCCGCCTTGCGGCACGAGCGCGACGCGATGCGCGTGCGCGAGTTTCACGACAGCGGCGACTTCCTCGGCATTGGCCGGGCAGAGCACGGCGAAGGCCGCGCCCTGGTAGCGGCGGCGCCAGTCGGCGAGGTAGGGTGCGGTGTCGTGCGCGTCGGTCAGCACGTTTTGCACGCCGATGGCGGCGGCGCAGGCGTCGAGAAAGGCTTGGCAGGCGGTGGAGTCGGTCATGGTGTCCCGGAGGTTCGCGCCTGGGCTCGACTGGCTCGCGGCGCGATTGTCTTGAAGTCGCGAGGCTCAAACGCGTAGTTTGACACGGGGATAGCCTTCACGCAGCGGTCGCGGACAATGCCGACGCGGCGTGGATGCGCGGTGGAATGAGCCGCGGAATGAGGCGCGGATTGAGGCGCGGATTGAGCCGCCTATGCCGACTCGCGTTTCGTCGGCTTTGCGGCACGCTTTGCAGCGCGTTTGTACGGCGCGACATAGGCAAGCGCGCACGCGAAGAAGCCTAGCGCAAGCGCGACTTCCAGCCAGCCGAGCCGGTTGCCGGGCGCGGGATCGGTCATGCCGCGCACGATGCCTTCCGCGAAGTAGAGCAGCACGAGCATCGCCGCCCATTGCAGCGTGTAGAGCCTGCGTCGCAGCACGCCGGGCAGGGCGATGGCGAGCGGCACGGCCTTGAGCACGAGCGCGCTGCCGCCGGGCCGCAGCGGCGCGAGCCGCCATTCCCACGCAATGCACAGCAGCGTGAGCGCGGCGAGCATCGCAAAGGCGCCGAGCGCCGCGCCACGCCGTTGGGCGATGGGCTCGGTGACGCCCTGCGCGCCGGGGTTCACAGCCGCTGGCCTGGTTCGCTGGCGCCGAGCGCGAGCGCCGCGCGCGCAAGCCGTACGCCGAGCGCACTCGCGAGCGTCTTCTCGTCGGCGCTCAAGCCGTGGCCGCGCGCGTCCTGGCGCGCGTGATGCGAGGCGCCATAGGGCGTGCCGCCGCCCTGCGTGGTGGCGAGCGCGCTTTCGGTGTAGGGGATGCCCACGAGCAGCATGCCGTGATGGAGCAGCGGCAGCATCATCGAGAGCAGCGTGCTTTCCTGGCCGCCGTGCAGGCTGCCCGTCGACGTGAACACGCAGGCGGGCTTGCCCGCGAGCGCGCCCGCAAGCCACTGGGGCGTGGTGCCGTCGAGGAAGTACTTGAGCGGCGCGGCCATGTTGCCGAAGCGCGTGGGCGAGCCGAGCGCGAGACCCGCGCATTCTTCGAGGTCGCGCAGTTCGACGTAGGGCGGGCCGTCGGAGGGGATATCGGGCGCGGTGGCCTCGCAGACCGTCGAGACGGGCGGCACCGTGCGCACGCGCGCTTCGGCGCCGGCAACGCTGTCGATACCCTGGGCGATCGCGCGCGCGAGTTCGCGCGTTGCGCCATGCCGGCTGTAATAGAGCACAAGAATCGGTTTCATCGGGCCTCGTCGGTGGACGGGATATTATAGGGGTTGGGTTTGCCGCCGATGCGCGGCAATCAACGTGTTCACGGTGGCGAGGAAAGCGGGTCAATGGATGTGCTGTCGAGGGTGAAGATCGATCTGGACATCGTGAAGCGGCTCGCGCGCTTCGCGGCGCGGCGCAGTCGCGAAGATCGCATTGCGCAGGTCGCGGGCAGCCTCACGTTCACCACGCTGCTCTCGCTCGTGCCGCTCGCCACTGTCGCATTCGCGCTCTTCACCGCGTTTCCGATCTTCGCGTCGTTCCAGAACTCGCTGCAGGCCTTTCTCGCCGATCACCTCATGCCGGCGCAGATCAACAGCCAGATCTTCAAGTACCTGAACCAGTTCGCGTCGAAGGCCAAGGGCCTCACGACGATGGGCATGATCGTGCTCTTCGTCACCTCGGTCATGACGATGATGACCGTGGAGTCGGCCTTCAACCTGATCTGGCGCGTGCGCAAGGCGCGGCCGTTCGCGCAGCGCGTGCTCGTCTACTGGGCCATCCTCACGCTCGGGCCGATCCTGATCGGCGTGAGCCTGTCGATCTCCTCGTACGTGTTCACGCGTTCCGCTGCGATCGCAACCGAGCAGCACGTTTCGGGCATTTTCGACTGGATGCTCATCGGCGCGTCGCTGCCGCTCACGGCGCTCGCGTTCACGATGCTCTACGTGTACTTGCCGAACTGCCGCGTGCAATGGCGCGACGCGCTGGTGGGCGGCATCGCCGCGGCGATCGCCTTCGAGGCGGCCAAGCGCGGCTTCGGCTACTACGTGCGGCGCATTCCGACCTACACCGCCGTTTATGGCGCGTTCGCGGCGGCGCCGATGTTCCTGTTGTGGATGTACCTGAGCTGGTTCATCACGCTCGTGGGCGCGATGATCACCTCGGCGTTGCCCGAAATCCGCACCGGGCGCTTCGACCGGCCACGCTTTCCGGGCAGCGATCTGCTCGACGCGCTCGAACTGCTCGCGGGCCTCGCCGACGCGCGCGAAGCGGGCGAGCCGGGCCGCACGGCCGAGCAACTGGCGCAGCTGCTGCGGCGCGACCTGGCCACGGTCACGCGCCTGATCAACGGCCTTGAAGAGGATGAGCTCGTGGGGCGTCTCGAACAGGAGGAACGCGCGAAAACGCTGTTCCTGCTGATCGGCAATCCCGCGCGCATTTCGGTCGCGCGCATCTTCGACCGCTTCGCGATCGATCGCGAGGAACTGGCGTATCAGCTCAAGTCGAGCAGTATCGATGCGCACCTGCTGCTGGGCGCGCTCGACAACGACAAGCTTGGCATTTCCCTCGCGTCGCTGATCGCGACGCGGCGTGTCCCGGCGCTCACGGAGGAGCATCCGCCGGTGCTCCCGCATCCGGCGGCGTGACGATGGAGCGCGCCTATGACAGGCGCGCCTCCGCATCGGATTCGAATCAGAGAGAAATCTTGCCGCGGCAGATATCCGCGAACATGACCCAGTCGCCCATCAGGCTGTAGATGGGGTGACGGAAGGTGGCCGGGCGGTTCTTCTCGAACCTGAAATGTCCGACCCACGCGAAGCCGTAGCCGCAGACGATGGCAAGCGGCAGCCAGAGCCAGTTGCCGGTGGCGATCGCCATGGAGACGAAGCCGATCACGCCGAGCGACCCGATGAAATGCAGCCGCCGCGACACAGGATGACTATGCTCGCTCAGATAGAACGGATAGAACTGCGCGAAACTCGAAAAGTGCTCGGTATGCGTGGTGGGTTGCACTGTCTCCTCCTTTCTGCGAGAGCACGCAGGGGATGGTTGATTCAGGCATTTTCCGGCGTTCCGAACGACCGTGCAACCCGGGCTCACGCCAACCGTCAGCCGTTGCCCACGCCCGGCGTTTGCTGCGTTGCAAAAGCATAGAGCGCGTCGAGCGTCGCATCGGGCTGCTCGGTCATCAGCGCGTGGCCCGCGTCCAGCGTGACCGTGTCCACCGGCGTGCCGGCCTGTGCGAGGGCATCGGCGAGGCCGCGCGCCGCGCGCGGGGGCGTCATCGCGTCGCCTTTGCCGGCGATCAGGCGCACCGGGCAACGCACCTTCGCGGCGCTGGCGAGGCCGTCCGCGTAAGCGTTGCACGCCGCGAAATCGGTATGGAAAAGCTGCGGCTCGCCGCGCGCGGACACACGCTCCATGAGCCGCCGGTTCACGCCGCGCAGCCAGAAACCGGGCCCGGGGCTCGACGGCTTGGCGGCGAGCGTCGAGTGCGACCACGCGTTGACGAGCGCGATCGCCTCCGGCTCGCGCTCGCGCGCGGCTTCGAGCAGGGTTGGCGCGACCGTCATCGGGAACGCGGTGGCGAGCAGGGCGATGCGCTGCGCGCGCTCAGGATGGCGAGCCGCAAATTCGAGCGCGATGAGCGAGCCCATGCTGTGGCCGGCGACGAAGGCCTGAGGCGCGTTCAGCGCGTCGAGCAGCGCCGCGAGCCAGTCGGCGAGCGCGCCGATGCTCGTGAGCGCGGGGCCCGCGCTGCGCAGGTGGCCGGGCAGATCGACGGCCAGCGCATTGAAGCCGTGGTTTGCGAAATAGCGCGATTGCAGCGCCCAGACGCTGTGGTCGTGCTGCGCGCCGTGGACGAACACCGCGAACGGCAGCGCGCGATCGATGGCGCGCGAGGCCGTGTAGACATAGGCCGGCTTGCCGGCGACGTCGACGATCATGACGCCTCCTTGCCGGCGGACCTGGCGTTCGATGTTTTTTGCGACGCCTTCAGCGCGCGCTTGAGGTCGTCGACCAGATCGGCGGGGTCTTCGAGCCCGATCGAGAGCCGGATCGTGCCCTCCGCGATGCCGGCGGCGGCAAGCGCGGCGGCGTCCATGCGGAAATGCGTGGTGGAGGCGGGGTGGATCACGAGCGAGCGCGCGTCGCCGACGTTGGCCAGATGCGAGAACAGCGTGAGCGCTTCGATGAAGCGCTTGCCCGCCGCGCGGCCGCCGCGCAGGTTGAAGCTGAACACGGCGCCCGCGCCGCGCGGCAGCAGACGCTTCGCCAGCGCGTAATCGGGATGGCTCGGCAACTCGGGCCACGCGACCGATTCGACCGCCTCGTGCGCGGCGAGAAATTCGACGATGCGCCGTGCGTTCGCCACATGCCGCTCCATGCGCAGCGGCAGCGTTTCTATGCCTTGCAGCAACTGCCACGCGGCCTGCGGATGCAGGCATGCGCCGAAGTCGCGCAGGCCCTCGCGGCGTGCGCGCAGCAGGAACGGCGCGACCGTGCTTTCCTCGCTGAACACCATGTCGTGAAAGCCTGCATAGGGCTCGGTGAGCTCGGGAAAGCGGCCCGACGCGTCGAAGTCGAAGGTCCCGCCATCGACCAGCACGCCGCCGATCGTCGTGCCATGGCCGCCGAGAAACTTGGTGGCCGAGTGATAGACGAGATCCGCGCCGTGCTCGAAGGGGCGCAGCAGGTAAGGCGTGGTGAACGTCGAATCGACGAGGAGCGGCACGCCATGGCCGTGGGCGATGTGCGCGACGGCTTCGATGTCGAGCACATCGAGGCCCGGGTTGCCGAGCGTTTCGCCGAACAGCAGGCGCGTATTGGGCCGCAGCGCCGCGCGCCAGGCGTCGAGATCGCCGGGCTTCACGAAGGTCGTGTCGATGCCGAAGCGCTTGAGCGTGTAGTGCAGCAGGTTGTGCGAGCCGCCGTAGAGTGCTGCCGAGGCGACGATGTGCGAGCCCGCGCCCATCAGTGTGGCGATCGCGAGATGCAGCGCCGCCTGGCCGCTGGCGGTGCCGATCGCCCCCGCGCCGCCTTCGAGCGCGGCCACGCGCTCTTCGAACACGGCGACGGTCGGGTTCGAGATGCGCGAGTACACGTGGCCCGCGCGCTCCATGTTGAAGAGCGCGGCGGCGTGGTCGGTGTCGCGAAACGCGAACGACGTGGTGAGGTAGATCGGCGTCGCGCGGGCGCCGGTGGCAGGGTCGGGCGCCGCGCCGGCGTGCAGCGCGAGCGTGTCGAAACGGCTATCGGGATTCGATGCGGGATTCGATGCGGGATTCGATGACATCGTGGCGGCGCGGCCGGCGCGAACCGGCCTGATATCGAGGGTGAAAGGCATCGTAACACCGGCGGCGGGGCGCGGGGACGCCGGGCCGGGCGTTTTGGGCCGGATGGAGGCCGCCCTGCGTGAGCGCCGTATGGCCGCGGGCGTAGCCAGTTTCGCGCCGGAAAACCCCTTGCCATGGCTTTCGGCAGACGTTTCGGCGCGCCGCGGAGCGCCCGCCGCGCGGCTTTCCTTTTAACAGTCTTTCCGCTAGGATCGAATCAGGTAGGCATCTTTTCAGCATTTCCCGCATTGCTAGCGGCATTCCTGGAGACACATCATGCGTGTCAGCGACATCCTCAAGGTGAAGGGCAACACGCTCTACACCGTCACGCCCGATACTGCGCTGCACGAGGCAGTCAACACCATGGCCGAGCACGATATCGGCTCGCTCGTCGTCATGGAGTACGGCGATCTGGTCGGCATGCTCACGTTCCGCGAGATCATCCTCACGCTGCGCGCGAACGGCGGCAGCGTCGGCACCACGACGATCCGCAAGGTCATGGACGATCATCCCATCACCTGCACGCCGGAAACCGAGGTCGACGAAGTGCGCCGCATGATGCTCGAGCACCATGTGCGCTACCTGCCGGTCATGGAAAGCCGCTCGCTCATGGGCGTGATCTCGTTCTACGACGTGGCGAAGGCCGTGGTGGAGGCGCAGGGCTTCGAGAACAAGCTGCTCAAGGCGTATATTCGCGACTGGCCCGAAGAGGAGCATCAGCCGGCGCGCTGAGCGCGCGCCGTCCAACAATCTGGTTGGTCAGCATGAAAAAGCGCGCGTCAGGCGCGCTTTTTCGCGTCTGGGCCTCATGATTTCCGTCAGTGCGACTCCTGCTCGATGAACGATAGACCGATGCCCGCGGCGCAGCGCGACAAGCGCAAAGTGCACCATGAGGGCGACCACGCATCGCAATTCACGCTGCTGCGCCAGCGTCGTTTTGCCCCGTTTTTCTGGACACAGTTCCTCGGGGCGATGAACGACAACGTCTTCAAGATCGGCTTCACCTCGCTCGTCACCTATCAGGCCGCGCGCTTTTCGGGCGTCGATCCGAAGACGGTCGCGTTCCTCATTTCGGCGATATTCATTTTGCCGTTCGTGCTCTTTTCCGCCACCTCGGGCCAGGTCGCCGACAAGTACGACAAGGCGATGCTCACGCGCTGGGTCAAGACCTTCGAGATCGCGGTCATGCTGATCGGCGCGGCCGGCTTCTGGATGCACAGCGCGCCGCTGCTGTATGCGTGCACGTTCCTCATGGGCGTGCATTCCACGGTGTTCGGGCCGGTCAAGTACGCGTATCTTCCGCAGCGGCTCGCGCCGGAGGAACTGGTCGGCGGCAACGGGCTCGTCGAGATGGGCACGTTCGTCGCGATTCTGCTCGGCACCATCGTCGGGGGCGTGGCAGCGGGTATCGGGGCGATGGATGCCGCGTCCGCGCACGGCGACGCTGGGCCGCCGCTCGGCGCATGGTGGCTTGGCGGCATGTGCATCGCGATCGCGCTCGCGGGGCGCGTGGCGTCGGCTTTCGTGCCGCCGTGCGAGCCGTCGCAGCCGGATCTGCGCATCAACTGGAATCCGTTCTCCGAAACCTGGCGCAACCTGCGCCTCGCGCACGGCAACCGCACGGTGTTTCTGAGCCTGCTCGGCATCTCGTGGCTCTGGTTCGTCGGCGCAACGTTTCTGGCGTCATTCTTCAATTTCGCCAAAGACGTGATGTCGGCCGATCCCGACGTCGTGACCGTGCTGCTTGCGATGTTCTCGCTCGGCATCGGCTCGGGTTCGCTGCTTTGCGAGCGGCTCTCGCGGCGGCGCATCGAGGTGGGCCTCGTGCCGCTCGGCTCGATCGGCATGAGCGTGTTCGGCATCGACCTCTTCTTTGCGAGCCACGCGTTGCCTCCCGCGTCCCATCTGCTTTCGGTGGGCGAATTCCTGCGCATCGCCGCGCACTGGCGCGTGCTCGCCGACCTGTTCCTGCTCGCCATGTTCGGCGGCTTCTACAGCGTGCCGCTCTACGCGTTGATCCAGAGCCGCAGCACACCGAGCCACCGCGCGCGCATCATCGCCGCGAACAACATCCTCAATTCGCTCTTCATGATCGTCTCGGCGCTCATGGCGATGGCGCTCACGTCCGCGGGCGTCGGCATTCCCGGCATCTTCCTCACCACGGCGCTGCTCAATATCGTCGTGGCGGCCTATATCTACACGCTCGTGCCCGAGTTCCTGCTGCGCTTCGTGGCGTGGGTGCTCGTACATACGGTCTACCGCGTGCGGCTCGTACACACCGAACGCATACCGCCCGAGGGCGCAGCGGTGCTCGTCTGCAATCACGTGAGCTATGTCGATGCGATCGTCATCATGGCCGAGAGCCCGCGGCCAATCCGCTTCGTGATGGATCAGCAGATCTTCCGCTCGCCGTTCCTCGGCTGGGTGTTCCGCCATGCCAGGGCGATTCCGATTGCGCCCGCGCACGAGGATCCGGCCGCACTTGACGCGGCCTACGACGCGTGCGCGGCGGCGCTGGCCGAGGGGGATCTCGTCTGCATTTTCCCGGAGGGCAAGCTCACGCGCACGGGCGACATGAACCCGTTCCGGCACGGCGTGACCGAAATCTTGCGGCGCACGCCGGTTCCCGTCGTGCCGATGGCGCTGCGTGGGCTCTGGGGCAGCGCGTTCTCGCGCTTTGCGGCCTCGGGGCAGGAGCACCCGAGGCGGCGAGGCCTGACCAGCCGTTTGACGCTCGCGGTGGGCGAACCGATCGCGGCGGCGGACGCCACACTCGAACTTTTGCAGGAGACGGTGGCGGAGCTGCGCGGCGCGCGGCGCTGACGCATGGGTCACGCGGGGCGGCCGGTTGAGCCGCCCAAACCGGCCTCGCGCCGCCTGTCGCCCGACCGCGCGGTCGGGCGTCGCCGCGCGCGGGCTGGCATAATATTGGATTCCCCGATTCCCTTTGGACGACCGCCATGTCCGGCAACACGCTCGGTACGCTTTTCACCGTCACCACCTTCGGCGAATCCCACGGCCCGGCCATTGGCTGCGTCATCGACGGCTGCCCGCCCGGCATGGTGCTCACCGAAGCCGACATCCAGACCGACCTGGACCGCCGCCGCCCCGGCACGTCGCGTCACGTGACGCAGCGTCAGGAAGAGGACAAGGTCGAAATTCTCTCGGGCGTGTTCGAAGGGCGCACCACGGGCACGCCCATCGCGCTCCTGATCCGCAATACCGATCAGCGCAGCAAGGACTACGGCAACATTGTCGAGACCTTCCGTCCCGGTCACGCCGACTACACCTACTGGCAGAAGTACGGCATTCGCGACTACCGCGGCGGCGGCCGCTCGTCGGCACGCCTCACGGCGCCCACGGTCGCGGCAGGCGCCGTTGCGAAGAAGTGGCTGCGCGAGCGCTTCGGCGTGCAAGTGCGCGGCTACATGCGCGCGCTCGGCGAGATCGACGTGCCGTTCGTGAGCTGGGAGCACGTGCACGAGAATCCGTTCTTCGTGCCCAACGCCGACGTCGTGCCGCAACTCGAGGACTACATGGACGCGCTACGCAAGGACGGCGACTCGATCGGCGCGCGCGTGAACGTGGTGGCGAGCGGCGTGCCGGTGGGCTGGGGCGAGCCGCTGTTCGACCGGCTCGATGCCGATATCGCGCACGCCATGATGGGCATCAACGCGGTGAAGGGCGTGGAGATCGGCGCGGGCTTCGCGAGCGTCGCACAGCGCGGCTCGGTGCACGGCGACGAACTCACGCCCAACGGTTTTCACGGCAACCACGCTGGCGGCGTGCTCGGCGGCATCACGACGGGGCAGGACATCACCGTCTCGATCGCCATCAAGCCGACCTCGAGCATCCGCACGCCGCGACGCTCGATCGACAAGGCGGGCGATCCCGCGACGGTCGAGACCTTCGGCCGCCACGACCCATGCGTGGGCATCCGCGCGACGCCGATCGCCGAAGCCATGCTCGCGCTCGTGCTGATCGATCACGCGCTGCGCCACCGCGCGCAGAATGCCGACGTCGTCGTGACGACGCCGAAGATCGCGGCCAGCGACGAGTGAGACCGACCGTGCGGCGTGAGCCGTACTCGTTGCGCGAACAACAAAAAGCCGCTTCAGGCTCGCACCTGAAGCGGCTTTTTTCGCTTGCCGAACTTACATGTTCGGATAGTTCGGCCCGCCGCCGCCTTCCGGCGTGACCCACACGATGTTCTGCGTCGGGTCCTTGATATCGCAGGTCTTGCAGTGCACGCAGTTCTGCGCGTTGATCTGCAGACGGTCGCTGCCGTCCTCGTTCTTCACGAACTCGTA
>NZ_QEOL01000037.1 GCF_003096715.1 Paraburkholderia silvatlantica | reverse complement strand
ATCGCGACCATTCTCGGCGCGCTGTGGGCGGCGCAGGCCTGGGGCGGCTACTGGAGCTGGGACCCGAAGGAAACCTGGGCGCTGATCGTGTGGCTCAACTACGCGGCCTGGCTGCACATGCGCCTCATGAAGGGCCTGCGCGGCGGCGTGGCGGCCTGGTGGGCGCTCACGGGTCTGCTCGTCACGACCTTCGCGTTCCTCGGCGTGAACATGTTCCTTTCGGGCCTCCACAGCTACGGCAAGCTGTAACCGGATCGGCCCGCAAGACGAATTAACCGTCGGATGCCTCGCGCTCCGACGGTTTTTTTTCGTTCGCCGGGAAGTTTTCTGCGAATGGCGCGTTTGCCCGCTTGAGGCTATCCAGTCGATCCACTTCGTGCGCAGCACGGCAGGACGGGTCGAGATACGATCAATGTGTGCTGGCGGCCCACGCCACACGAGAAGCAGGAGCAGCGATATGTGGATCAAGCGGAGCAGCAGGATCTTGCTCAACGGCGACGACATCCCCGCGAGCGAAATCACGCCGCAAAAGGTGTACGAACAGCGCCGGCGCATTCTGCGGGCCGCCGGCGCGTTCGCGCTCGGCGGCATCGCGGGGCCGTTCGGCGCGGCGCAGGCGTTTGCGGAATACGCGCCCGGCGACCCGAAGGCGCAGAAGCTCGCCGCGCAGACGAACACGAAGTTCGTCGCGCTCGACAAGGTCACGCCCTACAAGGACATCACGACCTATAACAACTTCTACGAGTTCGGCACGGACAAGGGCGATCCGGCGCAAAACGCGCACACGCTGCGGCCGCGCCCGTGGAAGCTGAGCGTCGAGGGCGAGGTGAAGAACCCGAAGGTCTACGACATCGACGAGATCCTCAAGCTCGCGCCGCTCGAAGAGCGCGTGTACCGCCACCGCTGCGTGGAGGGCTGGTCGATTGTCGTGCCGTGGATCGGCGTTTCGCTCTCCGAACTGATCCGCCGCGCGCAGCCCACGGGCAATGCGCGCTACGTGCAGTTCATCACGCTCGCCGACCCCTCGCAAATGCCGGGCCTCGCCGAGCCGATTCTCGACTGGCCGTATTCCGAAGGCCTGCGCATGGACGAAGCGATGAATCCGCTTACGCTGCTCACGGTGGGCCTCTACGGCCAGGTGCTGCCGAACCAGAATGGCGCGCCCGTGCGCGTGGTCGTGCCGTGGAAGTACGGCTTCAAAAGCGCGAAGTCGCTCGTGAAGATCCGCTTCGTCGAGAGTCAGCCGCCCACGAGCTGGAACAAGTACGCGCCGAACGAGTACGGTTTTTATTCGAACGTGAATCCGAACGTCGATCACCCGCGCTGGAGCCAGGCCACGGAGCGGCGCATCGGCGAGGACGGCTTCTTCCAGCCCAAGCGCAAGACGCTCATGTACAACGGCTACGGCGACCTCGTGGCGTCGATGTATCAGGGCATGGATCTGCGCAAGAACTTCTGAGCAACGAGCGTGATGGAGCAAGAGATGGAATCGACGACGACACCGCAGGCCGCCGCGCGCGTGGGGACGGTTCAGGCGCGTCCTGCGCGAAAGGCGGGGGTGGCGAGTGCGGCGGGCCCGCGCTGGCTGCCGGCGGCGAAGGTCGCGGTGTTCGTCGCGGCGTTGTATCCGCTCGCGCGCCTCGTGCTGTTCGGCTTCACGGACGGGCTCGGTGCGAATCCGATCGAGTTCATCACGCGCTCCACGGGGCTCTGGACGCTGGTGTTCCTGTGCATCACGCTTGCCGTCACGCCGCTGCGCCGCCTCACCGGCTGGAATACGCTGGTCCGCTTTCGGCGCATGCTGGGCCTCTTCGCGTTCTTCTACGCAACGCTGCACTTCACGACCTACATCTGGTTCGACAAATGGTTCGACGTCGCCGCGATGTTCAAGGACGTCGGCAAGCGGCCATTCATTACGGTGGGGTTCGCGGCGTTCGTGCTGCTGATTCCGCTTGCCGTGACGTCCACGCGCGCGATGGCGCGCCGGCTCGGACGCCGCTGGCAGACGTTGCATCGGCTCGTCTACGCGATCGGCGTGCTGGCGATCCTGCACTTCTGGTGGATGAAGGCGGGCAAGCACGATCTCGTGCTGCCCAAGCTTTACGGCGCGATCATGCTCGTGCTGCTGGGCTGGCGCGTGGGCACGTGGCTGCTTGCGCGACGGCGCGCCTCGCGCTCGGGTGCGGGCGCCGCGTAGGCGAAATTCACGCCCGGAGAGAACAAAAAAGCGACGCCGTGGCGTCGCTTTTTGCATGGGCGAGCGGACGATAAACTCAGTCCGGCAGCACGCGCTCGCTCGCGAACAGCTGCGCCACGTTTTCGCGCTCGCGCGCGAGATGCACGCGCATGCCGTCGACCATGACTTCGGCCGCGCGCGCACGCGTGTTGTAGTTCGAGCTCATCACGAAGCCGTAGGCGCCCGCCGAGCGGATCGCGAGCACGTCGCCCGGTTCGATCGCGAGCGAGCGTGCGCGGCCCAGCCAGTCGCCGCTTTCGCATACCGGACCGACCACGTCGTACGTCTGCGGCGCGGACTCGCGCGCAACGACAGGCTCCATCGCGTGATACGCGTCGTACATGGCGGGGCGCGCGAGGTCGTTCATCGCGGCGTCGACGATCGCGAAGTTCTTTTCCGAGCCCGGCTTCAGGAACTCGACCGTGGTGAGCAGGATGCCCGCATTGCCCACGAGCGAGCGGCCCGGCTCGAAGTACACCTCGCGCGTCTTGCCCGTTTTCGCGCCATACGCTTCGATGCGGTCGAGCACCGTGCGCACGAACTCGCCGATGTCCGGCGGCGTTTCGTCGTCGTAGGTGATGCCGAGGCCGCCGCCCACGTCGATGTGGCGGATGCTCACGCCGTCGGCTTCGATCTGGTCGACGAGTTCGAGCAGCTTGTCGATGGCGTCGAGATACGGCGCGATTTCGGTGATCTGCGAGCCGATGTGGCAGTCGATGCCGACCACGTCCAGGTGCGTCATGGCTGCAGCGGCACGATAGGTCGCGCGCGCTTGCTCGAATGCCACACCGAACTTGTTCGCCTTCAGGCCGGTGGAAATGTACGGATGCGTTTTCGGATCGACGTCCGGGTTCACGCGCAGCGAAACCGGCGCCTTCTTGCCGAGCTTGCTCGCCACGTCGTTCAGGCGATCGAGTTCGGGAATCGATTCGACGTTGAAGCACTTCACGCCCGCTTCGAGCGCTTCGCGCATTTCGCCGGCGGTCTTGCCGACGCCCGAGAACACGACGTCCTGCGCCTTACCGCCTGCCGCGAGCACGCGGGCGAGCTCGCCCGCCGAAACGATGTCGAAGCCCGCGCCTTCGCGCGCGAACACGTTGAGCACGGCGAGGTTGCTGTTCGCCTTGACCGCGACGTGCACCTTGGCGCGGCGGCCGGCGCAGGCGTCGGCGTAGGCGTGCCATGCGGCGGTGAGCGCCGCGCGCGAGTACACATAGAGCGGCGTGCCGTACTGTGCGGCGAGATCGGCGGCCGAGACGCCTTCTACGAAGAGCGTACCGTTATCGCGGTGAAAAGCGGACTGGGTCATGCGAGCGTTTTACTGGGTTGGCGTGGCGTCGGAGGCAGGTTGCGGGCTGCCGGTGGTCGCGGGCGGGGTGCCAAGGTCGGTGTCCGGCGACAGCGAGAGCGGCGTACCGGAGGTGTCCGGAATCATGCCGACGGGTGCCGATGCAAAGTCGGGAGCACTCGCGGGCGTCGCGCCGGTTTCCGGCTGCGTGGTTTCGAAATTGGGCTTGGGCGGAAGCGGCGGCACGGTGGGCATGTAAAGCGCACCGCGCTGGCCGCAGCCTGCGAGCGCGACGGCGCCGATCGCAAAAGCCGCTAGAATCGCGCGGGGCGTCCATGCGCTGGGGGCCGCTGCGCGCGTCCGGGAAATGACACGCATAATTGTCCCTGAATGAATAACCGGTGGAGTTTAGCATGCCAGACAATGACTACCTGAGCCGCGCGGAGGCCGTGCTGGCGGCCGTGGAGCGGGCCGTGGACGAGGCCGGAGCGGACATCGAACTGGAGCGCAGCGGCAACGTCCTGACGCTCGAATTCGAGAATCGCACGAAGATCATCGTGAATCTGCAGCCGCCGATGCGCGAAATCTGGATCGCGGCGAAGGCTGGCGGTTTTCACTATCGCTTCATCGACGGCGAATGGCGCGACACGCGCACGGGCACCGAATTCTTCTCGGCGCTCACGGCCTATGCAACGGAGCAGGCGGGCGAGCCGGTGCGGTTTGAACCTTGAACGCGCAAGCGTGAGTTCATGAAAGCAACGGGCGCCGGTCGAAAAGTCGAAAAGCTGGCGTCCGTTTTTCATTGCCGCCGCTGTGGCGGGTTTCAGTGCCCGCGGAACAGATTCATGATGTCTTCTTTTTCCTTCGCGTTCACGTGCTCGGGTGCAGGTGCTGCACCGGCATCGTCGGCGCCGCCCGCGCCCGATGCGCCGCTCGCCGACGCTTCGAGCGCCGCCTGACTGATGCCCACCGTCGAGACGAAGCCGTGGCCCGGCGTGGCGTCGGCGTAGTAGAGCTCGTCGCCGAGCGTGACGACGCCGTCCGGCATCGCCATCCTGTACTCGGGCACGCCGTTGAGCGCCTTCTGCATGTAGTCGATCCAGACCGGCAGCGCGAGACCGCCGCCCGTTTCCTTGTCGCCGAGGCTGCGCGGATTGTCGTAGCCGATCCAGGCAATCGCGGCCAGCGTGTGCTGGTAGCCCGCGAACCACGCGTCGCGCGAGTCGTTGGTCGTGCCGGTCTTGCCGCTCAGGTCGGTGCGCCTGAGGACGTTCGACTTCGCGCCCGTGCCGCGCTGCGCGACGCTCTGCAAGAGGCTGTTCATGATGTACGCGTTGCGCGGGTCGATCGCGCGCGGCGCGTTCTGCCCGGCCACGAGCGGCTGCGCCTGGGCGACCACCATGCCGCGCTGGTCGGTGACCTCGGCGATCAGATACGGATTCACGCGATACCCGCCGTTGGCGAACACCGAGTAGCCGGCGGCCATCTGCAGGGGCGTGACGAGACCCGCGCCGAGCGCCATCGGCAGATAGGCGGGATGCCGGTCGGCGTCGAAGCCGAAGTGCGTGATGTACTGCTGCGCGTACTTCGTGCCGATGTGGTTGAGGATACGGATCGACACGAGGTTCTTCGACTTCATGAGCGCCGTACGCATGCTCATCGGGCCGTCGAAGCCGCCGCCGTAGTTCTTCGGCTCCCACGGCTGGCCGCCCGTTTCGGCGGCGCTGAAGAAGAGCGGCGCGTCGTTGACGACGGTCGCAGGCCCGAGCCCCTTGTCGAGCGACGCCGAGTAGATGAACGGCTTGAAGCTCGAGCCCGGCTGACGCCACGCCTGGGTGACGTGGTTGAACTTGTTCTTGTTGAAGTCGAAGCCGCCCACGAGCGCGCGGATCGCGCCGTCCTGCGGCACGATCGAGATGAACGCGCCCTCGATTTGCGGCAACTGCGTGATCGACCAGTCGCCCGCGTTGTTACGCGCGAGGCGGATGATCGCGCCCGGCCGGATTTTCTGCGACGGCTGCGCGCGCGCGGAGAGCGCGAACTGCGCGAAGCGCAGCCCGTCGCCGGTGATGCTCGCGGTGTTGCCGTCCATGAACGTGGCTTTCACTTCCTTCGGGCTCGCCGCCGTCACCACCGCCGCCACGAGTTCGCCGTTGTCGGGGTGCTCGACGAGCGCGTCGTCGATGGCCTGCTCGCGCTCGTCGCTATCCGTGGGCAGTTCGATGAACGCCTCGGGCCCGCGATACCCGTGGCGGCGCTCGTAGTCCATCAGCCCCTTGCGCAGCGCGCGATAGGCGACGTCCTGATCGGCGGAGTCGATGGTGGTGACGACGTTCAGTCCGCGTGTGTACGCCTCCTCGTGGTACTGCGCGTACATCATCTGGCGCACCATTTCCGCCACGTACTCGGCGTGGACGCTGAATTCCTTGCCCGCGCCCTTGACGACGAGCGGCTGCGCCGCAGCCTCGTCGTACTGCTGCTGCGTGATGTAGTGCAGCTCGAGCATGCGCTGGAGAATGTATTCCTGGCGTACCTTCGCCCGCTTCGGATTGACGACCGGGTTGTAGGCCGAGGGCGCCTTGGGCAGCCCGGCCAGCATCGCGCACTCGGCGAGCGTGAGGTCTTTCAGATCCTTGCCGAAGTACACGCGCGCGGCGCTCGCGAAGCCATACGCGCGCTGGCCCAGATAGATCTGATTCATGTACACCTCGAGAATCTGATCCTTCGAGAGCTTCGACTCGATCTTGTAGGCGAGTAGCATCTCGTAAATCTTGCGCGTGTAGGTCTTTTCGCTCGAAAGGAAAAAATTGCGCGCCACCTGCATGGTGATCGTGCTGGCGCCCTGGGTGGCGTGGCCATTGGTGAGCGCGACGAAGCCCGCGCGCGCGATGCCGGCGAGGTCGACGCCGCCGTGATCGTAGAAGCGCGCGTCTTCGATGGCCAGAATGGCCTTCTTCAGGTTGTCGGGCACGTCCCTGAAATGGACGATGTCGCGCCGTTCCTCGCCGAACTCTCCGATCAGCACGTGGTCGCGCGTGTAGATGCGCAGCGGCACCTTCGGGCGGTAGTCGGTGAGCGCCTCGAGCGACGGCAGGTTGGGCGTCGCCACGACGAGCGCGTAGCCGAGCACCAGTGCCACGCATACCACCCCGGCGAAGATGAGGCCGAAAAAGGCGATCAGCAGCGTGGCCCACCACGGGCGCTTGCGCCGGCGGGGCGGCTCGGGCGGCGTGGAAGGCGGTACGGACGAAGGAAGCTGATCTTGCATACGAACACCAGAAAAACGGTCCCGCGATTATAGCCGCCGCTCACCCGCGGGCTTTCGGGTGGCTTACATGGACGGCGCGAGCGAGCACGCAACCCGCTGTTTCTGTCGACGCGTCTGTTGACGCTCTTGCTGATATTCGCACTGTAGACGCGGCCCTCGCGCGTGGATAGCGCTTGCGGCGACCGTTGGCCGATCGGCCGAGTATTCGCGCGCCGCCGGGGTTCGCACAATTCTCCATCGACGCGCTGCGAACGGTTTGCGGCGCGCGGACGTACAGGAGGGGTGCGATGGGTTTCGGAAATGCGGTGTTGTTGGGCGCGCGCCGCTTTGCTGCGGGCGTGGATCTAGGCGCGCGCGGGGTCACGCTGGCGGTGTTGAGCCAGCGCATTGTCGGGGCGGGGCCGGTTCGCCTCGAATGGCTGGCGAGCGCGCCGCTCGCGCGTGAGGCGCTTGCAGGCGCGGAGATCGTCGACCGGGAGGCCATCGTCGCGGCACTTCGCAGCGTATTCGGCGAGTTGCCGCGCGCCAGCGCCGCGGCGTCGCTGCGATGCGCCATGGCGCTGCCCGCGAGCGCGACGCTCGTCGCGACTGTGCCGCTCGCGCGTCTTGCGCCAGCGGGTGCGGTGGACGAGTCGGGCATTCACGCGGCGCTCGAGCCGCTCGTCCTGGCAGAGGCGGAGCGCGTGGCGGGCGTGGAGCGCGGCGAGCTGGCGGTCGACTGGAGCGTGCAGCCGGCCACGCCACGCAGCCACGAAGCGCAGGTGACGATCGCGGCGACGGCACGGCAGCATCTCGAAGTGCGCATCGAATGCGCGGCAATGGCGGGCATCACGCTGTGTGCCCTGGACGGCGAGGCGCACGCCGCGTTACGCGCCATGCGGCACGCGGCGGTGTACGAGCTGCCGCCGCACGAGCCCTGGGTGGCGATCTGGGTCGGCCCGGAAGGCTTGCACGGCTGGTTGCTCGCCGACGACTCGGTCATCCGGCACATGCGCTTTCCCGCGCTCGAACATGCCGATCTCGTGGAGGCGCTGCGCGATCTCGTCGACGGCGAGCAGGCCGGCTGCGTGCAGGTCTCGGGCGAGCTTGCCATGCTGCACGGCGCAAACTTCACGCTGGCCGACATCGGCGACGCGCTGGGCGCGCCGGTGCTGCCGTTCGAATGCGCGACGCTGGCCGACGTCGAGTGGCCGCTTGCGGCGACGCTGTTGCATGACCCGGGGTGCGCGGTGGCGTTCGGACTCGCGTTGCGCGGGGTGACGGAATGACGCTCGCGCGCGCTATGCGCGTCTTTCCGCGCCGGGCCGTCGGCGGATTCAATCTGCTGCCGTGGCGGCAGCGCGCCATCCGCAGGCGGCTTCGCCGGCGCCTGCTCGAATGGGGCGCCGCGGCGCTTGGCGGTGGCGCGTGTGCGCTGGGCGTCGTGCTTTGGCAGTGCGTCGAGTACAGCGCGCTCGAGGCCCGGCGCAAGGCGCTGGAGCAGCCGATGGCGCGGTGGCGCACATCGCTCGCCGAGGCGCAGCGCCTCACGCGGGAGAGCGAAGCGCGCCGCGTCGGCGATCAACTAGCCCGGCAGCACGCGCGGGCTACGGCGCGCTTTTTCGCCCTCGCGGACGCGCTGGCGAGCGACGCTGTGCCGGGCGTCGGCTTGCAGCAGCTCGCGCAGTTCGCCGATGAAACCGATCTGCAGGCGAGTGCGGCGGACGCATCGGCGGCTGCAGCCTGGCTCGGACGGCTGCGCTCGCTGCCCGATGTCGAAGCCGTGAGCGTGCGCGAACTCAAGCGCGGCGCGCCGGCTGGCGCTGCACGCGAGCGTGCGTCCGACGGCGAGCCGATTCGCGTTGCGGCTCATCTCGTCTGGCAAGGCGCGAGCACTGTGCCGCCGGCCGGCGCACCGCGAGCGCGCGCGGCGTCCCAAGCGTCGAGCGGCGCCGCAGCGAAGGAGGCGACATGAGCACGATGCCTGCGCACGCTGGACAGGAGCGGGCGCTCGTTGCGGCTCAGTCAGGCGCGCACAACGCCTCGCGCGGATGGCCGCCGCTGCACGCTTGGAGCCTGCGTCACCGCCTGGCTGTCGATCTGACGATTGCCGTGCTGGCTCTCGCCACCGTAAGCGGCGCGTGCGTCGTAGGGGATCCGCTTGGTGTGCATGCAGCGCGCGAGGCGCTGGAAGCCGCTCAAAAGCGCAATGCCGACGCCCGGGAAGTCCTGGCGCGTCTGCCCGCGCTGCGCGACGCTGCGGCGCGAACGCCCTGGCGTGCGCCGCGCGCCGGCAATTCCGCCGACGACATTCGCCGCATCTCGCAACTCGCCGCGCAATCGGACCTCGTGGTGCAAGTGCTGGAGCCGGGTGTCGCGGGCGGCGCGCAAACCGAGGCGTTCCGGTCGGTCAAGCTGGTCGCGCAAGGCACCTTCGCGCAACTGCGCCGACTGCTCGAAGGGTTGGCGCGTGAGCCGGCGCTCACGGTGCCATCCGAGCTTGCAATCCGGCGCATCGGAACCGGTTTGTCGGTCTCGGCAACATTGCATGTATACGATGCGCTTGCGGCTGTGCCGCTGGCGGCGTCTGCCGCAGCGGCGGTTCGCGATCCCTTCGCGCAGGCGGCTGCGGCCGGGAGGGCGGTAGACGGGTGGCGCCTGGCTGGCATCCTCCAGGATCGGCAGCGCATCCTCGCGCTCCTGGAAACGCCCGATGGCGTCATGACCGCGCAGGCGGGCGAGGCGATCGGCGACGCTCGCGTGCTGGAAATCGGGCCGGCGCGGGTCGTCGTCGCGGCGCGCGGGACGATGCGCGCGCTCGGCTGGGCGGAGCCGGCGAAATGAGCGCGCTCGATCGGAACGTTGCTGTCCTCGCCACGTTGATGGTAAGTGTTGCCGCGTGCGCTGCATGGGCCGCGGCGGTGCCGCCTCGACCTCCACCTGGGTGGGCACGTCCGCCGGTGGCGCTCGAGAGCTACGAAGTGCCGCCGTTGCCCGATGGGGTGGGGGAGCCCGCAGCCAAACAGTGGATCGCCAATCCGTTCACGGGAGGCAGCGATGCGCCTGCGTCCGAAGTCGCGCGCGAAGACGTTTCGCAGGCACGCGAGGACGGCGACGCCGGCATGCCCCACGCCGCCGCCCAGCCTTCGCACGAAAGCGGCAGCGAGGCGCCAGCGGCCGGGCCGCTTGAAGGGCCGCTCGAGGGGCCGCCGGTACCCATGCGCGCGCCGATGCGTCTTGGCGACGCCGCGGCAGCCAGCGACGGGCTGCCGCCGGACCGGCCGATCACGCTCAACTTCCAGCGCGCTGAGCTTACGGCCGTTCTGCACGCGTTCGCCCAGTTCACGAAGCTCAATATCGTCGCGAGCGAACGTGCGCGCGGCCAGGTGACGTTGCGCCTCGACCGCGTGCCGTGGCGTACCGCGTTCGATCTGCTGCTGGAGGCAAACGGCCTCGCGATGTCGCGCATCGGCGAAGTGATCTGGGTCGCGCCAGCCGCGGAGGTGGCGGCGCGCGAACGGCAGCGTTACGAGGCGCACGCCCGGGCCGCGGAGCTGGAGCCGCTCGCGAGCCGCTCGTT
Organism: Paraburkholderia silvatlantica; assembly: GCF_003096715.1. GTDB lineage: Bacteria > Pseudomonadota > Gammaproteobacteria > Burkholderiales > Burkholderiaceae > Paraburkholderia > Paraburkholderia silvatlantica. The sequence goes on along the minus strand of NZ_QEOL01000037.1, from coordinate 62,645 downwards.
CGAGTTGCAATACGCGCGCGCCGAGGATTTGCGCCGCTTCCTGACCGGCTCGGGCACACAACGCGCGCTGTCAAAACGCGGCACGGCGGTGGCGGACGCGCGCACGAACCTCCTGTTCGTCACCGACCTGCCGGCGCGTCTCGACCAGATCGGCGAACTCGTGTGTCGGCTCGACGCGCCCGCGCGTCAGGTACTGATCGAGGCGCGCATCGTCGAGGGAGAGGAGGGGCTGTCGCGCGAACTGGGCGTGCGGCTTGGCGTGACGCCTGTGAGTGTTGACGGTACGACGGCCCGCGGTTTGACCACCCGAGCCGACGGCACGGTGTACGACCTCGCGGCGGGCCCGATCGCCGGCTTCGAGCCCGCAGGCCTTGGGCTTACGCTACTGGCCGCGCGCGCCACGCGCCTGCTCGACATCCAGTTGAGCGCGCTCGAGGCCGAAGGGCGCGGGCGGGTGGTGTCGAGTCCGCGCGTCGTCACCGCCGACCGCACGAAGGCGGTCGTCGAGCAGGGCACCGAGCTGCCTTATCAGGCCAAGGTCGGGCAGGGCGTTTCGGGGGTGCAGTTCCGGCGCGCCAGCCTGAAACTAGAAGTCGAGCCGCAGATCACACCCGATGGCCGCGTGATACTCGACCTCGACGTGGCGAAGGACAGTGTCGGCGAGCAAACCGCCGCCGGGCCGGCGATCAACACCAAACACGTGCAGACGCGCGTGGAAATCGAGGACGGCGGGACGGTCTCGATTGGCGGCATCGACGCGACGGATGACCGCGATGATGTGACGCGCGTGCCACTCCTGGGCAAAATACCGGTTCTGGGTGCGCTTTTTTCGCATCGCGCGCGCCGGGATCAGCGCAGCGAACTGGTGGTTTTCATCACGCCGCGTGTCGTGGAGTCGAATTGACCCTCATTGGTCGGGCAAACTGGCTGCCGGGGCGCAGCCGTACGTTTGCGGGGCCGGACCGACAGGGCCGCAGGCTCGACAACGCCGCCGCTTTGCCAGTAAGCTGCGGCACCAACCTTTCGTAGGAAACGCTGCAAGTGCGGGACGCAAACGCCAATGTATTTTTCGTAGGGCTCATGGGCGCCGGCAAGACGACCGTGGGCCGGGCGGTCGCGCGCCGGCTGGAGCGTCCGTTCTTCGACTCCGATCACGAGATCGAGGCGCGCACGGGCGCGCGCATCCCGGTGATCTTCGAACTTGAAGGCGAAGCGGGCTTTCGCGACCGCGAGGCACAGATGATCGAAGAGCTCACAGGGCGTGAAGGCATTGTCCTCGCGACCGGCGGCGGCGCGGTGCTGCGGTCCGAAAATCGCGCGGCGCTCAAGGCGCGCGGCTTCGTCGTGTATCTGCGCGCGCATCCGCACGACCTCTGGCTGCGCACGCGGCGCGACAAGAATCGTCCGCTCCTGCAAACCGAAGACCCCAAGGCGCGGCTCGAAGCGCTGTACGAAGTGCGCGACCCGCTGTATCGCGAAGTCGCGGACTTCGTGATCGAAACCGGCCGGCCTTCCGTCAACGGACTCGTCAACATGGTGCTGATGCAGCTCGACATGGCCGGCGTCGTGCGGGCCACGGCGCGCGAGTAGGGCGCAGATTGCCCGGTGAGTCGCGCAGTGAGTCGTGAACCAGCAGTGCATCGGAAACCCAAAAGATTCAGAGCATGATTACCGTCAACGTCGAACTGGGCGAGCGCGCCTACCCCATCCATATCGGCTCCGGCCTGATCGGTCAGGCGGCGCTCTTCGCGCCCCATATCGCCGGCAAGTCGGTGACGATCGTCACCAACACCGTCGTCGATCCGCTCTACGGCGAGACGCTGCGCGCCGCGCTCGCGCCGCTCGGCAAGGACGTCAACACGGTGGTGCTGCCCGATGGCGAGGCGCACAAGAACTGGGAAACGCTCAACGCGATCTTCGACGCGCTGCTGACCTCGCGCGCCGACCGCAAGACCACGCTCATCGCGCTGGGCGGTGGTGTGACGGGCGACATGACGGGCTTCGCGGCCGCCTGCTACATGCGCGGCGTGCCGTTCATCCAGGTGCCGACCACGCTGCTTTCGCAGGTCGATTCGTCGGTGGGCGGCAAGACGGGCATCAATCACCCGCTCGGCAAGAACATGATCGGCGCGTTCTACCAGCCGCAGGCCGTGATCGCCGACATCGGCGCGCTTGCCACGCTGCCGGAGCGCGAACTGGCGGCGGGTATTGCCGAGGTCATCAAGACCGGCGCGATTGCCGACGCCGAATTCTTCGACTGGATCGAAGCCAATGTCGAAGCGCTCAACCGTTGCGAGCCCGAAGCGCTCGCGCAGGCGGTCAAGCGCTCGTGCGAGATCAAGGCGTCGGTCGTGGCTGCCGACGAGCGCGAGGGCGGCCTGCGCGCCATCCTCAACTTCGGCCATACGTTCGGCCATGCGATCGAGGCCGGGCTCGGCTACGGCGAGTGGCTGCACGGCGAGGCGGTGGGCTGCGGCATGGTGATGGCCGCGGACCTCTCGGTGCGCATGGGCATGCTCGACGAAGCTTCGCGCACGCGCCTCGTGCGCGTGGTCGAGGCTGCCAGGCTGCCGGTGCGTGCGCCCGCGCTCGGCGCCGAGCGCTATGTCGACTTGATGCAGGTCGACAAGAAGGCCGAGGGCGGGGCGATCAAGTTCATCCTGCTCAAACGCTTCGGCGAGACGCACATCGGCCGCGCGCCCGACGAAGCCGTGCAGGCCACCCTCGCCGCCGCGACGCAGGACTGAGGCGGCGCGGGCGACAACCCCTTGCGGAGGAACGGTGAGCGACACCCGCAGCGATCCCCGTAGTGTTCAAGGACTTGGCGACGCCCATGGCGGCGACGCCGGCACCGCGTTAGTCGCGTCATTCGAGGCGGGCCTCGCGCCTTACGCGGCGCACGCCTCGCGCTCGCGCGGGCGGCGCTATCCCGAGCCGCCGCCCGCTGCGCGCAGCGAGTTCCAGCGCGACCGCGACCGCATTGTCCATTCCACGGCGTTTCGCCGCCTCGAGTACAAGACCCAGGTGTTCGTGAATCACGAGGGCGATCTTTTTCGCACGCGGCTGACGCACAGCCTGGAAGTCGCGCAGATCGCCCGCTCGGTCGCTCGCAACCTGCGCGTGAACGAGGATCTGGTCGAGGCGATCTCGCTCGCCCACGACCTCGGCCATACGCCGTTCGGCCATGCGGGCCAGGATGCGCTCAACGAGTGCATGCGCGAGCACGGTGGCTTCGAGCACAATCTCCAGAGCCTCGCGGTCGTGGACGAACTCGAAGAGCACTACGGCGCGTTCGACGGCCTGAACCTGTGCTTCGAGACGCGCGAAGGCATTCTCAAGCACTGCTCGCGCGAGCATGCGCGGCATCTGGGCGATCTGGGCGAGCGTTTTCTGCTCGGCCGGCAGCCGTCGATCGAAGCGCAGATCGCCAACATCGCCGACGAAATCGCCTACAACAACCACGATGTCGACGACGGCTTGCGCTCGGGCCTGCTTGCCATCGAGCAGCTCGCCGAGGTCGAACTCTGGCAAACGCACTACGAGGCCGCACGCGCCGAATATCCGCAGATCGAGGGCCGCCGGCTGATTCACGAGACGGTGCGGCGCATCATCAACACGCTGATCGTCGATCTCATTGGGCAGACGCGGCGTAATCTCACCGAGTACGCTCCGCAGTCGCTCGACGACGTGCGCGCGGCGCCTGCGCTCGTCGCACACAGCGAGCGCGTGGCCGCGCAGGCGGCGGCGCTCAAGCGTTTCCTGTACCGCAACCTGTACCGTCACTATCGTGTGATGCGCATGGCTAACAAGGCGCGGCGCGTGGTGAAGGGGCTGTTCGAGGCGTTCAGCGAAGACTCGCGCCTGCTGCCGCCCCCGTACCAGACGCAGGACGCCGCCGTGCAGCCGCGGCTGATTGCGCATTACATCGCGGGCATGACCGACCGCTATGCGCTGAAGGAGTACCGCCGTCTCTTCGTCGTCGCCGACGACGTTTGAGAGCGTGACTCGCCCCATCTCACTGCCCACCTGCCGGTTTCGGGAGTCCATTTGATCAAGTCCTGGCCGTATCCGCGCGTTGCCGCGCACCGGGGGGGCGGCACGCTCGCGCCCGAGAACACGCTGGCGGGTCTGCGCACCGGCGCGAACCTCGGCCATACGATGGTCGAGTTCGACGCCAGGCTGTCCGTCGACAACGTCGCGTTCCTGCTCCACGACGACACGGTGAACCGCACGTCGAACGGGCACGGCGCCGCGGCGTACATGCGCTACGCGGAACTCGCCACGCTGGACGCGGGCAGCTGGCGCGATGCGCGTTTTGCGGGCGAGCCGATGCCGACGCTCGCTCAAGTCGCGGCGTGTTGTCGTGAGCTCGGACTTGCGGCGAACGTCGAGATCAAGCCCTGCACGGGCCGCGACGTGGAGACAGGGCGCATTGTCGGCGCCGAAGCGGCGCGCCTGTGGGAGAACGAGGCGCAGGCAGGCACGCCGCCTTTGCTCTCGTCGTTTTCCTGCGCGGCGCTCGAGGCGGCGCGCGATAGTGCGCCGGAACTGCCGCGCGGTCTGCTATTCGAGCGCGTGCCCGCCGACTGGCGCGAGCAGACCGCGGCGCTCGAGTGTGTGTCCCTCCATGCCAGCCATCGCCATCTGGACGAGGCGCTCGTCGAGCGCATCAAGGCGGCGGGACTTTTCATCCTCGCCTATACGGTGAACGACCTCGAGCGCGCTCGTCAGCTCGTGAGCTGGGGTGTCGATACGGTCTGCACCGACCGTATCGACCTGATCGGGCCACACGCGCTCGACGCCTGAGGCCCAGGCCGGGCGGCGGGCGCCCGGCCCTCCTTCAGCGGCGCGCGAGCAGCGCGCCCACTACCAGCGCCACGCCGCCGGCGATCGCGACGGCCTGCCAGGGATTCCGGTGCACGTAGTCGTCCGCGCCGGCGATGGCCGCGTCAGTATGTTCGCGCGCGGCTGCGCGCGCCACTTCGAGCCGCTCGCGGGCGGCGTCGAGCCGCTTGCGGATGTCGGCGCGCAGCGCGACGGCATCGGCCTGGGTTCCTTCGCCCAGCGTGTTTTCCAGCTCGGCGAGCAGATCACGCAACTCGTCGGTGATATCGGCGGCGGCGCTTCGGCCGCGGCGCGCGATGCGCCGCGCGTGTCGGCTCGTACGCGTCCAGGAATCTCCGAGGGCTTCTCGCGTGTTCGGAAAGGCGCTCATGTATGGCTCCGTCGTTGAAAAGTCACAGGTAAAAGGCTCGCCGCGGCGTGCATGGCGCGGGAGGGCGAGGACCGGAGTGCAAGTATTGCGCAATTCCAGTGCCCGAGACGTGAACGAGCGCAGTGAGCCGGGCGCAAACGCCCGCCAGGCGGGGCTTCGTTCTCTGGTGACAAAACAGGTGATTACGGGGACAGCACGCTTTTTCGCAGAGGCATAGAATCAGGATAAGCCCATGCGAAAAGCGGGGAAATGACGATGGAGACGTTGAAGCGGGAAAGGCACGCCCAGGCGGGAAACGCCGCCCCTCACCCAACGCCGCAAGGGCGAGACGAAGGAGCGGCGCGAGGCAATGCAGGGCGCCGGAGCGCGTCAGAAGTTGTAGCCGACCTTCAGGTAGGTCACGAGCGGGTTCAGGTGAATCTTCGATTCAGCCACCCGCTGGGTGCCGAACTGGTTGTTCAGCGTCGTGTTGTACGTCGCGGTCACGTTGATCGGGATGTACGAGAGCGAGAAGCCGGCGAACCAGTGCTTCGTGAAGTTGTAGTTGAAGCCCAGGTTAAACACGGGGGCCCAGGAACGATCCGTCGAAACACTGGTCGGACCCCCAAGCACACCCTGTTCGAAGGAGCCGTTGGTGATCTTCGCGTCGGTGAACCAGGCGTAGGTCACGCCGATGCCGATGTAAGGACGGAATTTTGCTTCCGGGCTGTTGAAGTAGTACTTGAACAGCAGCGCGGGGCTCCACAGTTTCGCCGAGCCGACCTTGCCGAAACTGCTGAAGCTGCCGCCGCCGGAAATATCGAACTTCGGCGGAATGCCCAGTTCGGCTTCGGTAGCGAAGTGGTCGGTGATGTAATAGCCGAGGGAGAAACCCACGGTGTCGGCCGTACCGACACTGGCGCCCGTGTTCGGAATGGCCATGTTGACAGGCGTGCCGCCGACGCTGTCGATCTTGAGCGAATCGCTGGAGTCCTGTGGCATGAAGCGGAACCAGCCGGTGGTGACGTAGAACGTGTTTGCGGATTGTGCGTGTGCTGCCGTGAAACTGGCGAGCGCGGCGACCCCTGCCAGCGCCTGTTTTAATTTCATATTAATTGCTCCTCCATGAAAGGCCCGCTCATTATGAACAGAACGTTTGCAACAAACCAGACGCGACCGTTAGAGCTTTTTTACTAAGCGCCGCGAGCTTTCCGCCGAAGCCGCATGCCAGCGAGAACTAGCGCTGGTGGGGCCTGGCGGGTCTGCGGGTATTCACCAACGGAACCAGGAAAATCGAGCATGGCACGGCTTGCACGTCTTTATGTTCCCGATCAGCCACAGCATGTGATCCTGCGCGGACTCGATCAGCAGCCCGCGTTCGTCGATGACCAGGACTACGAACTGTTCATCGACTGCCTGAAGGCCGCGGCGCGCGATCATCATCTGGCGGTTCATGCGTGGGTTTTGATGCCCGGCGCGGTGCAACTGCTCGTCACGCCTTCCGACGAATCCAGCCTGCCCAAGGCAATGCAGGCAGTCGGCCGGCGCTACGTGGCGCATTTCAACCGGCGCTATGCGCGTCGCGGCACGCTCTGGGAAGGGCGCTACCGCGCGACGGTCATCGAGGGTGAGCGCTTCTTCCTGCTGGCGAGCCGCGTCGTCGAACTCGCGCCGGTGCGCAGCCACCTCGTGACGGCGCCCGAAGACTATCGATGGTCGAGCTACCGGCATCACATCGGTCTCACCGTCGACAGCCTCATCACCGACCATCCGCTTTACTGGGCGCTCGGCAATACGCCGTTCGAGCGTCAGCGCGCGTATCGCGAGCTCTGCGAGCAGGTGCTCGACGAACGCGAAACGACGCAGCTCATGCAGGCCACGCTCAAGGGCTGGGTGCTCGGCAGCGACACTTACCGCGATTGGGCGTCGCGCACGGCGAACCGGCGCGTCTCGCCGCTGCCGCGCGGACGCCCGCGCAAGGTGCGCGAAGCGCCCGGCACGCCCGCGGCAACACCGGGCGGCATTGGCGCCACGGCCACGGCGAGCGCGGCTTCGGCGCCTGCGGGCGGATCAGGCGGGGCTGGCGGTCAGCCGGCGGGTCATGGCGCCACTCAATCTGGCCCCCATTCAACATCGCACTCCGGCGCCAATCCGGCAGGCTCCGGCTCGACGCATGGAGGCGGTCACGCCGGGAGTGGTTCAGCTACAACATCGGGTGGAAATCCCGGAGGGGCGGGCGGCCATTCCGGCGGTTCGCAGGGTTCCGGCAGCGGTGGCTCCTCCGGTTCGGGTTCGGAACACGACGAGCGCAAGCCGGGCACTGGCACCCACTGATTGCTTTTCGGATCAATTGCTTACGAGATGAACGGCATCTTCGGATGCCGTTTTCTTTTGCCCCAAATTAATATGTCCCCAATAAAAAATTGTGCGAATGCACCAACTCGATAATAGGGGTTCAATCATCACGTTTTATTTGCATCCCCTTGATTCGTCGCGTATATTCGCCTTTCGGCTCTCCTGGGCGCATAACGCGGGAAGCACGTAATACCCCGCGCAACGCCGTACAGCGGTCACGCAAGCGGCGGGAATCAAAGAACACAACGGCTGGCAACAGCCCCACTCTGACGGTGTCCCCATGAACGATCACCAGCAGCGCGCCGCGGTGCCCGCCGCGCAAGGTCTGTATGACCCGCAAAACGAACACGACGCCTGTGGCGTCGGCTTCGTCGCCCATATCAAGGGCAAGAAGAGTCACGAAATCATTCAGCAAGGCCTGAAGATTCTCGAGAACCTCGACCACCGGGGCGCCGTGGGTGCCGATCCGCTGATGGGCGACGGGGCGGGCATCCTGATCCAGATTCCGGACGCGTTCTACCGCGAAGAGATGGCCAAGCAGGGCGTGACGCTGCCGCCGTTCGGCGAATACGGCGTCGGCATGATCTTCCTGCCGAAGGAACACGCCTCGCGTCTCGCCTGCGAGCAGGAGCTCGAGCGCACAGTGCGCGCCGAGGGCCAGGTCGTGCTGGGCTGGCGCGACGTGCCGGTCGATCACGCCATGCCGATTTCGCCCACGGTGAAGGCGAGCGAGCCGCTGATCCGCCAGATCTTCATCGGCCGCGGCAAGGACGTGATGGTCACGGACGCGCTCGAGCGCAAGCTGTACATCATCCGCAAGACCGCGAGCCACCGCATTCAGGCGCTCAAGCTCAAGCACGGCAAGGAATACTTCGTGCCGTCGTGCTCGGCGCGCACGGTCGTCTACAAGGGCCTGCTGCTGGCCGGCCAGGTGGGCGTGTACTACCGCGACCTGCAGGACGAGCGCGTGGTCTCGGCACTGGCGCTCGTGCACCAGCGCTTCTCGACGAACACGTTCCCGGCGTGGGAACTGGCTCACCCGTACCGCATGATCGCCCACAACGGTGAAATCAACACCGTGAAGGGCAACGTGAACTGGCTGAACGCCCGTACCGGCGCGATCGCCTCGCACGTGCTCGGCGACGACCTGCCCAAGCTCTGGCCGCTGATCTACCCGGGCCAGTCCGACACGGCATCGTTCGACAACTGTCTCGAACTGCTGGTGATGGCAGGCTACCCGCTCGTCCACGCGATGATGATGATGATCCCGGAAGCCTGGGAACAGCACACGCTGATGGACGAGAACCGCAAGGCGTTCTACGAATACCACGCCGCGATGATGGAGCCGTGGGACGGCCCCGCCGCGATCGCGTTCACGGACGGCCGTCAGATCGGCGCGACGCTCGACCGTAACGGTCTGCGTCCGGCGCGCTACATCGTCACGGACGACGACCTGGTCATCATGGCGTCGGAAGCCGGCACGCTGACGATCCCCGAGTCGAAGATCGTCAAGAAGTGGCGCCTGCAGCCGGGCAAGATGTTCCTGATCGACATGGAACACGGCCGCATCATCGACGACAAGGAACTCAAGGACAACCTCGCCAACGCCAAGCCGTACAAGAGCTGGATCGACGCCGTGCGCATCAAGCTCGACGAGATCGAGCCGAAGGCGGAAGACGTCGCGACCGCGCGCGCCGAAGCCGCCGCGCTGCTCGACCGTCAGCAGGCGTTCGGCTACACGCAGGAAGACCTCAAGTTCCTGATGGCGCCGATGGCGATGTCGGGCGAGGAGGCTGTCGGTTCGATGGGCAACGACTCGCCGCTGGCGGTCATGTCCAACAAGAACAAGACGCTCTACAACTACTTCAAGCAGCTGTTCGCGCAGGTCACGAACCCGCCGATCGACCCGATCCGCGAAAACCTGGTGATGTCGCTCGTGTCGTTCATCGGCCCGAAGCCGAACCTGCTCGACACCAACAATATCAACCCGCCGATGCGTCTCGAAGTGTCGCAGCCGGTGCTCGACTTCAAGGACATCGCGAAGATCCGCGCGATCGAGCAGTACACGGGCGGCAAGTTCAGCAGCTACGAGCTGAACATCTGCTACCCGGTGGCCTGGGGCAAGGAAGGCATCGAAGCGCGTCTCGCGTCGCTGTGCGCGGAAGCCGTCGATGCAGTCAAGTCGGGCTACAACATCCTGATCGTCTCGGACCGCCGCGCGGACCGCGACAACGTCGCGATTCCGGCGCTGCTCGCCACCTCGGCGATCCACTCGCACCTCGTGCAGCACGGTCTGCGCACGAGCACGGGTCTCGTCGTGGAAACCGGTTCGGCGCGCGAAACGCACCACTTCGCGCTGCTCGCGGGTTTCGGCGCGGAAGCCGTGCACCCGTACCTTGCGATGGAAACGCTCGCGCAAATGGCGCAGGGCCTCAAGGGCGACCTGTCGGGCGAGAAGGCCGTCTACAACTTCACCAAGGCAGTGGGCAAGGGCCTGCTCAAGGTGATGTCGAAGATGGGCATCTCCACCTACATGTCGTACACGGGCGCGCAGATTTTCGAAGCCGTCGGTCTGGCTGACGACCTCATCGCCAAGTACTTCACGGGTACGGCCTCGAAGGTGGGCGGCATCGGCCTCTTCGAAGTGGCCGAAGAAGCGATCCGTCTGCACCGCGACGCATTCGGCGACAACCCGGTGCTCGCCAGCATGCTCGACGCAGGCGGCGAATACGCCTACCGCGTGCGCGGCGAAGATCACATGTGGACGCCGGACGCGATCGCCAAGCTCCAGCACTCGGCGCGCAGCAACTCGTACCAGACGTACAAGGAATACGCCCATCTGATCAACGATCAGACGAAGCGCCACATGACCTTCCGCGGTCTGTTCGAATTCCGCCTCGACCCGGCGCGTGCGATCTCGATCGACGACGTCGAGCCGGCCAAGGAAATCGTCAAGCGTTTCGCCACCGGCGCGATGTCGCTCGGCTCGATCTCGACCGAAGCGCACGCCACGCTCGCGGTCGCGATGAACCGCATCGGCGGCAAGTCGAACACGGGTGAAGGCGGGGAAGACGAGAAGCGCTACCGCAACGAACTGCGCGGCATTCCGATCAGGAACGGCGACACGATGCGTTCGATCATCGGCGATGAAGTCATCAAGGACATCCCGCTGAAGGATGGCGACTCGCTGCGCTCGAAGATCAAGCAGGTGGCGTCGGGCCGCTTCGGCGTGTCGGCGGAGTACCTGTCGTCGGCTGACCAGATCCAGATCAAGATGGCGCAGGGCGCGAAGCCGGGCGAAGGCGGTCAGCTGCCGGGCCACAAGGTTTCGGAATACATCGGCAAGCTGCGTTATTCGGTGCCGGGCGTGGGCCTCATTTCGCCGCCGCCGCACCACGACATCTATTCGATCGAAGACCTGGCGCAGCTGATTCACGATCTGAAGAACGTGAACCCGGTTTCGTCGATCTCGGTGAAGCTGGTGTCGGAAGTGGGCGTGGGCACGGTGGCAGCCGGCGTGGCGAAGGCCAAGGCCGACCACGTCGTGATCGCCGGTCACGACGGCGGCACGGGCGCCTCGCCGCTCTCGTCGCTCAAGCACGCCGGCACGCCGTGGGAACTCGGTCTGGCGGAAACGCAGCAGACCCTGGTGCTGAACCAGCTGCGCGGCCGCATTCGCGTGCAGGCCGACGGCCAGATGAAGACGGGGCGCGACGTGGTGATCGGCGCGCTGCTCGGCGCGGACGAATTCGGCTTTGCGACGGCGCCGCTCGTTGTCCAGGGCTGCATCATGATGCGCAAGTGCCACCTGAACACCTGCCCGGTCGGCGTTGCGACGCAAGATCCGGTGCTGCGCGCGAAGTTCTCGGGCCAGCCCGAGCACGTCGTCAACTTCTTCTTCTTCATCGCTGAAGAAGTGCGCGAAATCATGGCGCAACTGGGCATCCGCAAGTTCGACGATCTGGTCGGCCGCGCGGATCTGCTCGATACGCGCCGTGGCGTGGAGCACTGGAAGGCGAAGGGTCTCGACTTCTCGCGCGTGTTCTATCAGCCGCCGGTTGGCGCCGAAGTCGCGAAGAAGCACGTGGACACGCAGGATCACGGTCTCGACCGCGCGCTCGATCACACGCTGATCGAGAAGGCGAAGGCCGCGATCGAAACGGGCGAGCACGTCTCGTTCATCCAGCCGGTGCGCAACGTGAACCGCACGGTCGGCGCGATGCTCTCGGGCGTCGTCGCGAAGAAGTACGGCCACGACGGTCTGCCGGAAGACACGATCCACATCCAGCTCAAGGGCACGGCGGGTCAGAGCTTCGGCGCGTTCCTCGCACGCGGCATCACGCTGGATCTCGTTGGCGACGGCAACGACTACGTCGGCAAGGGCCTCTCGGGCGGGCGCATCATCATCCGCCCGACCAACGACTTCCGCGGCAAGTCCGAAGAGAACATCATCTGCGGCAACACGGTGCTGTACGGCGCACTCGAAGGCGAGGCCTTCCTGCGCGGCGTGGCGGGCGAGCGTTTCGCGGTGCGTAACTCGGGCGCGACGGCGATTGTCGAAGGCACGGGCGACCACGGCTGCGAATACATGACGGGCGGCACGGTGGTCGTGCTCGGCGAAACGGGCCGTAACTTCGCGGCGGGCATGTCGGGCGGTATCGCCTACGTGTACGACCCGGAAGGCACGTTTGCCGGCAAGTGCAACAAGTCGATGGTCGCGCTCGACCCGGTCCTGCAACAGGCCGAACAGGAGCGCACCGTGGACCGCGCACTGTGGCACGCAGGCCAGACCGACGAAGCGCTGCTCAAGGGACTCGTCGAGCGCCACTTCCAGTTCACGGGCTCGCCGCGCGCCAAGGCGCTGCTCGAAAACTGGGATGCGGCGCGCCGCCAGTTCGTGAAGGTGTTCCCGACGGAATACAAGCGCGCGCTGGGCGAACTCGGCGCGAAGAAGGCGAACCAGGAAGAACTGGCCGCCTGATTCCCGCGGCGACGAACTGAACACGACGATGCGCCTGCCGCGCGATGCGGGTTACGACAACCCGGCGCGGCTGGCAGGCGCGGTCCCCCTCACTGAATAGATAGATAGACGAGAACCCTATGGGTAAGGCAACCGGCTTTCTCGAGTTCGAGCGCCAGCACGAGGCGTACGAAGCACCGCTCACGCGCGTGAAGCACTACAAGGAATTCGTCGCGGCGCTCTCCGACGCCGACGCGAAGATCCAGGGCGCACGCTGCATGGACTGCGGCATCCCGTTCTGCAACAACGGCTGCCCGGTCAACAACATCATTCCGGACTTCAACGACCTCGTGTTCCGCCAGGACTGGAAGAGCGCGATCGACGTCCTGCATTCCACGAACAATTTTCCCGAGTTCACGGGCCGCATCTGCCCGGCGCCCTGCGAAGCGGCGTGCACGCTCGGCATCAACAACGATCCGGTCGGCATCAAGTCGATCGAGCACGCGATCATCGACAAGGCCTGGACCGAAGGCTGGGTCTCGCCGCAAGTCGCGAAGCACAAGACGGGCAAGAAGGTTGCCGTGGTCGGTTCGGGGCCCGCGGGCCTCGCCGCCGCACAGCAGCTTGCGCGCGCCGGCCACGACGTGACGGTGTTCGAGAAGAACGACCGTATCGGTGGTCTGCTGCGCTACGGCATCCCCGACTTCAAGCTCGAGAAGTGGCTGATCGACCGCCGCATGCGCCAGATGGAAGCCGAAGGCGTGACGTTCCGCACCAACGTGTTCATCGGACGTGGCGAACTGCCGGCCTACATCGGCAACACGGCGAAGGAAACGGTCTCGCCGGAAGAACTGAAGGAACAGTTCGACGCCGTGGTGATCGCAGGCGGTTCGGAAACGCCGCGTGATCTGCCTGTGCCGGGCCGCGAACTCGAAGGCATCTACTACGCCATGGAGTTCCTGCCGCAGCAGAACAAGGTCAACGCCGGCGACAAGCTGCCGAACCAGCTGCTCGCCAAGGGCAAGCACGTGGTCGTGATCGGCGGCGGCGATACCGGCTCCGACTGCGTGGGCACCTCGAACCGTCACGGCGCGAAGAGCGTTACGCAGTTCGAACTGCTGCCGCAGCCGCCCGAGGAGGAGAACAAGCCGCTCGTGTGGCCGTACTGGCCGATCAAGCTGCGCACGTCGTCGTCGCACGACGAAGGCTGCTCGCGCGACTGGTCGGTCGCGACCAAGCGCCTCGAAGGCAAGAACGGCAAGGTCGAGAAGCTGATCGCCGCGCGCGTGGAGTGGAAGGACGGCAAGATGGTCGAAGTGCCGGGCTCGGAATTCGAAATGAAGGCCGATCTCGTGCTGCTCGCCATGGGCTTCACGCAGCCGGTTTCGCCGGTGCTCGAAGCATTCGGCGTCGAGAAGGATGCGCGCGGCAACGTGCGAGCCTCGACTGAAGGCGAAAAGGCGTACTACACGTCGGTCGACAAGGTCTTCACTGCCGGCGACATGCGCCGCGGCCAGTCGCTCGTGGTGTGGGCGATCCGCGAAGGTCGTCAGTGCGCACGTTCCGTCGATGCGTATCTGATGGGCAGCTCGGAGTTGCCGCGTTAAACCGCGGATTGGGACCAGAGTAAGCGCTAAAGCGCTAACTCTGGTCGACACGCGAAGGTCGTCAGTGCGCACGTTCCGTCGATGCGTATCTGATGGGCAGTTCGGAGTTGCCGCGTTAAACCGCGGATTGGGACCAGAGTAAGCGCTAAAGCGCTAACTCTGTTCGACACGCGAAGGTCGTCAGTGCGCACGTTCCGTCGATGCGTATCTGATGGGCAGTTCGGAGTTGCCGCGTTAAATCCGGTGTGTCCCGCAATAGACGGGGTACATGGGAGACGGCAGGAGACGCAACGAGCGAAGCCGGGCACCCGCAAGGGTGACCCGGCTTTTTTACGTGCGTCCCACTCAGGCTGACAGACAGGGTTACCATGACGCGATTGCCCGACCGAACGAGGCCCGCCGATCATGTCCGAAGCCCGCGAGACCGATCGCGACACGCAGCAATGGCGGCGCTGCTTCATCGCGCTTTCGCCCACTGCGGCGTCGCGCGATGCGCTCGCCGCGCTCGACGTGCCGCCCAACGCGCGGCGCGTGCCCTATGCGCAACTCCATCTGACAGTGACATTCATCGGCGCGATGTCGTTCGACCAGGGGCGCGCGCTCTCGCGGCGGCTCGCCGAGCACGCGCCGCGCATCCCGCCCGCGCAAGTCACGCATATCGAATGCTGGCCGGGACGCGCGCATCCGCGCCTCATGGTGGCCGTGCTCGCGATGTCGGATGCGTTCACTGCGCTCGACTGGCGCGTGCGCTCGCTCATGGGAGACGTGGGATTGCCGCTCGACGCGCGAGCCTTCCGCCCGCACGTGACGCTTGCGCGCTTCGCGCGCGACGCCGTGGGCGCGCCTGCGCCAGGCGGCTGGGAAGCGTTGCCGCCGTTGCATTTCGAGTCGCTGGTGCTCTATTCGAGCACGCTGGCGAGGCAGGGCGCGCGCTACGAGGCGTTGGCGAGCGTCGCGCTCGATTGAGGCTTCGTCGCGCGTTGGGGTCTCTGCCGCCGCTTAGTGGCGATACCGCGCCAGCGTCAACCCATCGAGATCGATTTCCGGCGAACGCTGCGTGACGAGGTCCGCGAGCACGCGGCCCGAGCCCATCGACATCGCCCAGCCCGTCGAGCCGTGCCCGACGTTCAGCCACAGGCCATCCACGCCCGACGTGCCGAGCAGCGGCGCGCCGTCCGGCACCATCGGCCGGCGCCCCACCCAGAATTGCGCCGACGAAGGCGTCGCGGCGTGCGGGAACCAGTCGTCGAGCACCTTCATGAGCGTCTGCAGCGCCTGCTCGCGCAGCGTCGCGCGGTGGTCGCCCAGTTCCGCCGTGCCCGCCACACGCAGATACGGGCCGAAGCGCGTGATCGCCGTCTTGAGCGACTCGTCCATGAGCGCGGCGCGCGGAGCCTTCTGCTCGTCGACCACGGGCAGCGTGGCCGAATAGCCTTTCACCGGATACAGCGGCACGCGCACGCCGAGCGGCGCGACGAGCGCCGCGCTCTCCACGCCCAGTGCGACCACCACGGCGTCGGCGGCGAGCGTGTGGGGCGTGTCGTCGGAGGGCTCGCTGCGCTCGGCCGGGCGCAGCACTTCCGCCGGCGCGCGGCGTTGCTCGCGCCGGTCCTTGCGGTTGTTCGCCTTGCCGCGGCCGGGCACGGCACGCACGCGCACGCCGCTTACTTTGCCGCCCGCGGCTTCGAGCGCGAGCACTTCGGTATCGAACCGGAACGTCACGCCTTTCGCCTCGCACACGGCGCGCAGTTCGCGCGTGAAGCGTGCACAGTCGCCGGCCTCGTCGTCGGGCAGATACACGCCGGCCACCGGCTTCGCGCGAGACCAGGCGAGGCCTGGCTCGACCTGCGCGCAGGCGGCGGAATCGAGCTCGCGATAGGCGATGCCCGCGTCGCGCAGCACGCCGAGCGCCGGCTGCGCGAGTTCGAGGTCGTAGTCGCTGCGAAAGAGCTGGAGATACCCCTGGCTACGCCCGTACTCGAACGCGTGCGTGGCGCGAAACGCATGCAGGCATTCGCGGCTGTAATAGGCAATGCGCTGCATGCGCTGCTTGTTCACGCGAAAGCGCGCGAGATCGCATTCGCGCAGCCAGCGCGCGATCCAGCGCCACTGCGCGACGTCGAGCGTGGGCCGGAAGATGAGGGGCGAAGCAGGCTTGAGCAGGTACTTGATCAGCTTCGCGGGCATGCCGGGCGCGGCCCATGGCGTGACATAGCCGGGCGCGATGACACCGGCATTGCCGAAGCTCGTGCCGAGCGCGACGCCCGGTTCCCGTTCGACGACCGTGACGTCGCAGCCTCGTTCGCTCAGATAGTACGCAGTGGCGACGCCGATCACACCGGCGCCGAGGACGATCGTTTTCATGCCGGGAGTACAACGGGAAGGGACGGTGGGTATTGCAGCACGTTCGTGCTCATCGTGCAGCGGATCGAGCAGACGGGCGTTCGGCTGCCTCGTCGTGCGTTTCTTCGGTCAGCACCTTGCCCTTTGTTTCCGGCAGGCATAGCGCCGCGACGATCACGAGCAGGTAGCCTGCGCCCGCCACCGCGCCGATCGCTTTCACAAGCGAGGTGGTTTGCGCGAACGTGCCCACGAGAATCGGGAAGAACGAGCCGAGACCGCGCCCGAGGTTGTAGCAGAAGCCCTGGCCCGAGCCGCGAATCGCGTTCGGATAGAGCTCCGAGAGATACGCGCCCACGCCCGCGAAAATGCCCTGCACGACGATGCCGAGCGGAAAGCCGAGCAGGAGCATGGCGGTGTCGGTGATGGGCAGCATCGTGTAGGCCATGCCGAGCGCGAACGAGCCGATGGCGAACAGGATGAACGAGGCGCGCCGGCCGATCTTGTCGCACAGGATCGCGCCGACGATATAGCCCGTGAACGAGCCGACGATCAGCACGATCAGATAGCCGCTCGTGTTGAACACCGAGAGATGGCGCACCGTCTTGAGATAGGTGGGCAGCCAGGTGGTGATGGCGTAGTAGCCGCCGAGCATGCCGGTGCACAGCGCGCTGCCGAGCAGGGTGGTGGCCAGATGGGCGGGCGCGAAGATCTGCATGAAGTGGCTTTGCATCGCGCCGCTTTCGCGCGCGCGGCGGGTGGCGACGAACACGTCGGGGTCGCTCACGTTGCGGCGCACATAGAGAATCCAGAGCGCAGGCGCGATGCCGATCCAGAAGCACGCGCGCCATGCGTATTCCTCGGGCAGCAGGGCGAAGAAGGCCCAGTAGAGGATCGCGGCCGCGCCCCAGCCGAACGACCAGCTGCTCTGTACCGTGCCCACGGCCTTCGCGCGATGCTGGGGCGAGCGGATCGTTTCGGCCATCATCATCGTGACGACCGTCCATTCGCCGCCAAAGCCGATGCCCTGCAGCGTGCGCGTGGCGAGCAGTTGCCAGAACGAATGCGTGAAGCCGGAGAGGCAGGTGAAGAGCGCGAAGGTGGCGATGGTCCACTGCAGCACGCGCACGCGGCCGTAGCGGTCGGCGAGGATGCCGGCGAGCCAGCCGCCGATCGCCGACGAAATCAGCGAACTGGTCGCGATCATGCCGGCCTCGCTCCTGGTCATGCCCCAGGCCGCGATGAGCGTCGGGATCAGGAACGAGTAGATCATGAAGTCGAACGCGTCGACGGCGTAGCCGCCGAACCCCGCGTAGAGCGTGCGCCGCTCGCGCGCGTTCAACTCGGTGAACCAGTGAAAGTAGCCCATCGCGTGTCTTCCCCATATTGTTGTGCGCGCAACGAACCGGGCGGGCGCGCGCGGCGCTTGCGACCCGGCTGGCGCCGCACGCGTTGGGTGGCGTGTGCGCTTGACGCTGACGGGCTGCGCGGTGCGCCGCCGCCCGTCTCCGGTGTGCTGGAGGGGTATTTTACGGTGCGAAACCGCGCTGAGGCGAGGGGCAATTTGGGGGCCCGCTAGCGCTAGCGTTGTATTCCGGTATTTAGTTCGATGGCGAGCGAACGATGACGCGCGGTGACAACCGCACGGCGCTAGAGCGTGAGCCCGCCATCGACATGAATCACCTGGCCGGTGATGTGGCGCGCGGCGTCCGAGAGCAGGAAGGCGATGAGTTCGGCGACGTCGGCGGGGTCGGCCACGTGGCCGAGCGGCGTTTCCTGCGCCGCACGCTCCCACGCCGGCGCGTTTTCCGGCGTGGGGCCCTTGTCCTTGCGCGTATAGCCGGGTGCGACGCAGTTCACGGTCACGCCGTGCGGCGCCAGCTCCGCCGCGGCGGTTTTCGCCAGCGATTCGAGCGCGGCCTTCGCGGCGGCCGTGGCCGCGAACGGCGCGCCGGCACGGTAGCGGTGTGCGACGAACGAACTCAGCGCGACCACGCGGGCGCGCGCCGAGCGTTCCAGCGCCGGTTGCGCGCGTTGCACGAGCGCGGCGAACGCGGCGGGCATGGCGGCGAATGCGCCTTCGAGCGAGGCGGCGTCGAGCGCGGCGAGTGTCTGGCGCTGCGCATGCCCGGCGTTGGCGACGAGCTGGTCGAGTGCGCCGAAGTGCGCGAGCGTGGCGTCCACGAGGGCGCTCGCCTCGCCGGCCTGCGCGAGATTGCCGTATGCGGTGGCGCAGGTCGAGCCGCGCTGTTCGCACTCGGCGGCCACGGCGGCGAGCCGGGCGCGCGCCGCTTCATCCGCACCGCGCGCGTGCAGCATCAACGCCACGCGAGGCGCCGCGATGCGACGCGCGAGCGCCGCGCCGATCCCCGAGCCCGCGCCCGTGATCAGCACGACGCGCGCCGCGCTTGCGCTCACGCGGCAACCCGCTCTTCGGGCATGCGCTCGATCTCGAGCGTTTCGTGATGGTAGGCCGCAAGCGACTCGCGGTGCGCGACGCTCACGATCGCCGCCTTGGGCAGGCGCTCCATGAACAGCTTGTAGAGACGGCTTTCGTTGTCGGGGTCGAGCGCGCTCGTCGCTTCGTCGAGGAACAGATAGTCGGGCTTGTGCAGCAGCACGCGTGCGCCTGCAAGGCGTTGCTGCTCGCCAGGCGAGAGCACGCGCGACCAGTGCGCCGATTCGGCGAGACGATCCACGTACTCTTCGAGGCGGCAGGCGCGCAGCGCTTCGCGGCAGTCATCGTCGCTGTAGTCGTCGGCGGGCGAGGGGTAGGTGAGCGCCGCCTTGAGCGTGCCGATGGGCAGATAGCTCTGCTGCGGGATGAACATCATGCGCGCATCCACAGGCGCGTCGATCGAGCCTTCGCCGAACGGCCAGAGGCCCGCGAGCGCGCGCATCAGCGTGCTCTTGCCCGCGCCCGAAGGCCCGCGCACGAGCCAGCGCGAGCCCGGCTTGATGGCGATGTCGCGCACTTCCGAGAGCGGCATGCCGTTGGGCAGCGAGAGCTTGAGATGTTCGGTGGCGAGCTCGTTGTTGTCGATGAAGTGCAGATTGATGCCGCCGTGCTCGGTGGCGGGCGAGACCGATTCCTTCAGGCGCGGCGAGTGCACCACACGCACGAATTCGCGCAGACGATTCACGGTAGCGCGCCATTCGACCAGCGTGGAGTAACTGTTGATGAACCACGAGAACGAGTCGCTCACGGTACCGAACGCCTGCGAGATCTGCATCAGCACGCCGAACGTGAAGGCGCCCGCGAAGTAGCGCGGCGCCGCCACCACGAGCGGGAAGATGATGGCGATCTGGCCGTAGAAGCTCAGCACGAAGGTGAGGCGCTTGGTGTACTTCATCACGCGCCACCAGTTGTCCTTGATGTGCGCGAAGAGGCCTTGCGCGTTGCCGCGCTCGGTGTCCATGCCGTCGTAGAGGGCGATCTGCTCGGCGTTTTCGCGCAGGCGGATCAGGCCGAAGCGGAAGTCCGCCTCCACCTTTTGTTGTTGATAGTTGATCGACACGAGCGGGTGGCCGACCTTCTGGATCACGAGCGAGCCGAACACGGCATAGAGCGCGGCGGCCCAGACCATGTAGCCCGGAATCGCGAGCGGTTGGCCGCCCAGCGTGACGGTGAGCGCGCCCGCGAGCGTCCACAGGATCGTGATGAACGAGATCAGGGTGACGACCGTGGAGAGCAGGTCGAGCGTGAGCGAAAGCGTGGTCGTGGCGAACGACTGGAGGTCGTCGCTGATCCGCTGGTCGGGGTTGTCGGCGAGGCGGTCGCGCTCGATGCGGTAGAACGCGCCCTTGCCGAGCCACTCGTTCAGGAAGCGGTTGGTGAGCCATTGGCGCCAGCGGAAGCCGAGCATCTGGCGCAGATAGCGGCCATACACCGCGAGGATGATGAAGCCGAAGGCCAGTTCAGTGAAGGTCATCAACAGCGCAGGGAAGCGCTTGACGTCCTTGGCCTGCAACGCGTTGTAGAACTCGGCGCTCCAGCCGTTCAGGCGCACGTTGATCCACACGACGAGCAGGTTCATCACGATGATCGCGACGAGCAGGCCCCAGGCGATCCATCGTTCCTCGGAGACCCAGTAGGGCTTGATCAGGCTCCACGCGGTGATCTTCTGGTGCTCGTTCTGATCGGGCGTGGCGCGGGCAGGTTGGTTGGTCATGTGCGTCCTGAAGGTGTGGCGGCCCGCTGGGGGCGAGCGCCGTGCGCCGCACGGCGGCAACGTTGCAGCGATTCTGTCGTCGGGCGCTTAAGTGAGTCTTAATGGGTTGCAAGTGCAGTCAAAACCGGCGCAAGGCATGGAGACAAAAGCGCACGCCGGCGCCGCCGTAGCGTGGCGCCCATTGTCTCACCGCGCGGGCTTGCGAGGCGAAAGCGGCGGGTTCAGGGCATTGTGCCAGACCAGGCCCCCCGGTTCCGCCGAGGTTTGCGGGCCGCGCGCGTTTTGTGGTCTAATCGACCTTGACGAAACAGGGGTGCTTCACCGGTATGCCGGGCATGCCGCCAGTGAGGCTGAGAGAGACCCTTCGCACCCGATCCGGGTAATACCGGCGCGGGAAGTTTCCAGAAAGTCTTGGCCGGCGCCCAGCCTTTGCAGGGGCGCCAGGATTCCCGCCGGGCTGCGCTTTGGGCGCATGGGTTCGTACGAATTCCTTATCGGGACGGACGAGCCGTCTGCGCCGCATAGCCTCCACGGTCGGCCTTGCCAGCCGGTTTCGTCCTTGGGTACGTCTGCTGCTGCCGTACGGAAAGGATACGATGACCGCCTATTCTCTTTGTTCCCCGATTCTTATCGCGTTTCTTGTCGCGTTCGCCTTGCGTGACGGAGTGTCGTCATGAGCCCCGCCCGTAATCACAGCGTGGCCAGCGTGCCCGACTTCGCCGTGCTCGGCGGCGGCCTGAGCGGCCGGCTCGTCGCATGGCGTCTGGCCGGCGAGGGCCATCGCGTCGCGCTTTACGAGCGCGGCGGCCCCGAAGGCGGCGAGGCTGCAGCCTGGGTCGCGGCGGCCATGCTCGCGCCGCTCGCGGAGGCTGCCGTCGCCGAACTGCTCATTACCGAGCTTGGCGTCGCGTCGCTTGAATCCTGGCCGCGCATTCTGGCCGAGTTGCCGGAACCCGTGTTCTTCCAGCGCAACGGCACGCTCGTGGTCTGGCATACCGCGGATCGCACCGAAGCGCCGCTCTTCGAGCGACGCGTGCGCGCCAACGCGCCGCGTTCTCTCGCCGATGCAAACTTCGTCGCGCTCGCCGGTGCCCAGCTCGACGCGGCCGAACCGGCGCTCGCCGGACGCTTCGCGCGCGGCTGGCTGCTCGAAGGCGAGGGCCAGCTCGACAATCGCCAGGCCCTGGCCGCGCTGGCGGCGGGGCTCGCCGCGCGCGGCGTGGACGCTCACTGGCACACCACGGTCGACGAGGCCAATCTGCCGCCTGCGCGCGTGACGATCGACTGCCGCGGGCTGGGCGCCAAACCTGCGCTGCCGGGTTTGCGCGGCATTCGCGGCGAAGTCGCGCGCGTGCATGCGCCGGGCATTACGCTCACGCGCCCGGTGCGGCTGCTGCATCCGCGCTATCCGCTCTATATCGCGCCCAAGGAACACGATGTGTTCGTGATCGGTGCGACCGAGATCGAAGGCGAGGACCGTTCGCCCGTGAGCGTGCGCTCGGCGCTCGAACTGCTGAGCGCGGCGTTTGCGGTGCATCCGGCGTTCGGCGAGGCGCGCATCCTCGAGTTGAACACGCAGTGCCGCCCGACGCTGCCCGACCATCGCCCGGCGCTCATTTGGGACGGCAAGACCACGCTGCGCGTGAACGGCCTCTATCGGCACGGCTTCATGATCGCGCCGGAGGTTGCCGACGAAGCCGCGCGCTTCGCCCAGGCGCTGCTCGACGCCCGCGTGAGCGATGCCGATTCCTTCGAGTCGCTGCGCCGCGCGTCGCGCTGGGGCGCCATGCTGCACGTGCAGGGCGCGCACGAGCCGGCCTGAAGCCTCACCAGAAACAATCCGCCGTTTGAGAACGTATTTGCCATGGACATTCATATCAACCAGAAGCCGATCACGCTGCCCGAGGGCGCGACTGTCGCCGATGCGCTCGCCGCATTTGGCGCGCGTCCGCCGTTCGCCGTGGCCCTGAACGGCGATTTCGTGGCGCGCACCCAGCACGGCGCGCGCTCGCTCCAGGCGGGCGACCGCCTCGACGTCGTGAGCCCCGTGGCCGGCGGCTGAGCCTCGCTCGCCCCGGCCCCCGGCCGCGCGCATCGCATGCATCGCGAGCGCCTTCACGACACCGCCAAGGATTCCAACCCATGACCACCCCATCCACCGCCGACGCGCTCACGCTCTACGGCGAAACCTTCGCGAGCCGCGTGCTGCTCGGCACGTCGCGCTATCCGTCGCTGCAGTCGCTCGCCGATTCGATGGCCGCCGCGCGCCCCGGCATGATCACCGTCGCGCTGCGCCGCCAGATGAACGACGGCACCGCCGAGGCCGGCTTTTTCGACCTGCTCAAGCGCCACGGCGTGCCGCTCCTGCCGAACACGGCCGGCTGCCTCACCGTCAACGAGGCGGTGACGACGGCGCACATGGCGCGCGAAGTCTTCGAAACCGACTGGATCAAGCTCGAGCTGATCGGCGACGACTACACGCTGCAGCCCGACCCGGTGGGTCTGATCGAGGCCGCGTCGCGTCTCGTCAAGGACGGCTTCAAGGTGCTGCCGTATTGCACCGAGGATCTCGTGATCGGCCGGCGTCTGCTCGACGCCGGTTGCGAGGCGCTGATGCCGTGGGGCGCGCCGATCGGCACCGGCAAGGGCGTGATCAACCCCTACGGCTTGCGCGTGCTGCGCGAGCGCCTGCCCGATGTACCGCTCATCGTCGATGCGGGCCTCGGCGTGCCTTCGCACGCGTGCCAGGTGATGGAGTGGGGCTTCGACGGCGTGCTCCTCAACACGGCCGTTTCGCAGGCCACGCACCCCGAGGCGATGGCGCGCGCGTTCGCGCTGGGCGTCGAGGCGGGGCGCGCCGCGTATCTCGCCGGACCGATGGCCGAGCGCGAAGCGGCGGTCGCGAGCACGCCCGTGGTCGGCATGCCTTTCTGGCACCAGGACGGAGACAAGCGATGACTGAGACGCTGCGACTGCAGGACCGCGAGCTGTTCTGGCCGCCCGCCGACGAACTTACCGAAACGGCGGAGCGCATCCGTGCGCGCCTGGGCGACTGGCAGCCCACGCATGCGCCGTGGCGCATCTGTCTCACGCCGCCCGACGCGCCCAACGGCGGCGATCTGATCATCGTGACCGACGCGGCGCCGCATCTGGCCAGCATCGCACGCTGGATGACCGACGGCGCGGGCGTGATCGAAGCCGCGGGCGAACACCCGAAGGCGGCGCGCGCCACGCTGCATCTGGGCGGCGAGCGTTACGCGCTCGAAGGCGAGCTGGCGGAAGACTGGATCCCGGCGCTGGCGGCGTTCCTCGACTGCGGGTTCGATCCGCACGATGCGCTCGCGCTCGCGCTCGCCTGGCGCGACGGCGACGAGCAGCAGGCCGACGCCTGGCCCGTCGACATCAAGCGCTTTCCGCGCGTGCTGGGCCTGCCTGCCGCGCCCGCGCAGCCGTTCGCGCCCTGCCCCGCGAAGCTCGGCCTGTATCCGGTGCTGCCCACGGCCGAGTGGGTCGAGCGCGTGCTCGACTACGGCGTCAAGACGGTGCAGTTGCGCAGCAAGCAGCCGAAGTCCGCGGCGCTCGCGAACGAAATCGAGCGCTGCGTCGCGGCGGGCCGCAGGCACGACGCGCAGCTTTTCATCAACGATCACTGGCAGGAGGCCGTCGCGGCCGGCGCTTATGGCGTGCACCTCGGCCAGGAAGACCTGCGCGAAGCCGACCTCGGGGCGATCGCCTCGGCTGGCGTGCGTCTCGGCCTCTCGACGCACGGCTACTTCGAGATGCTCACGGCGCTTCATTTCCGCCCGAGCTACCTCGCGTGCGGCGCCGTCTTCGCCACCACGACCAAGGCGATGCCCACGGCGCCCCAGGGCCTCGCGCGTCTCGCCCGCTACGTGAAGCTGCTGGACGGCGTCGTGCCGATGGTGGCGATCGGCGGCATCGACGGCAACGTGCTGCCCGAGGTCCTTGCGACTGGCGCAGGCAGCGCGGCGGTGGTGCGCGCGGTGACCGAGGCGCCCGACCCGGTTGCCGCGGTTGCTGCACTGCGCAACGCGTTTACGCAATAATGGTCCGCCCTGGCTTCGGGCTGCGCCGCGTGCGCGACCCGGGGCCGAGGGGGCCGCAACCCGCAGCAGCGGGCGCTTGCGGCTTACATCAACGGGTCCAGTGGCGTCACGGCAGGTTTTCCACGATGGCCCTATAATCCCGCCTTCGTGTAAATGGACTGTCAGCCACGTGCCCTCAACCTCTGAGACCCTACTGGAGCTGCGCGACGTCGACTTCGGCTACAGCGACCGGCTCGTCCTGTCCGGCCTGAACATGCGCTTCCCGCGCGGTCAAGTGGTGGCAGTCATGGGCGGCTCCGGTGGCGGAAAAACGACAGTGCTGCGTCTGATCGGCGGCCTCGTTCGCGCACAGCGCGGCCAAGTGCTGTTCGGCGGCCAGGACGTCGGCGCGCAATCGCGCGATGGCCTCTACGCCCTGCGCCGCAAGATGGGCATGCTCTTCCAGTTCGGCGCGCTCTTTACCGACATGTCGGTGTTCGAGAACGTCGCCTTCGCCCTGCGCGAGCACACCGATCTGCCTGAAGCGCTGATCCGCGACCTCGTGCTCATGAAGCTCAACGCCGTCGGCCTGCGTGGCGCGCGCGACCTCGCGCCTTCGGAAATTTCCGGCGGCATGGCGCGGCGCGTGGCGCTCGCGCGCGCCATCGCGCTCGACCCCGAACTGATGATGTACGACGAGCCGTTCGCGGGTCTCGACCCGATTTCGCTCGGCATTACCGCGAACCTCATCCGCACGCTCAACGACGCGCTCGGCGCAACCTCGATCCTCGTCACGCACGACGTGCCCGAGTCGTTCGCCATCGCCGACTACGTGTACTTCATGGCGAACGGCCGGGTGCAGGCGCAGGGCACGCCCGACGAACTGCGCGCCTCGACCGACCCGATCGTGCGCCAGTTCATCGACGGCGCGCCGGACGGCCCGTTCCGGTTCCATTACCCGTCGAACCTGCCGCTCGAAGCGGACTTCGGCATTGGCGGAGGCCGCTCATGATCGGCGCCATCAGTTCGATCGGGCGCACCGTGCTCGCAACGATCGCACGCGCGGGGCATGCCACGCGCTTTTTCGTGCGCCTCGTCCTCGAATTCTTCCCGCTGCTGCGCCGGCCGCGTCTTGTCACGAAGCAGATCCACTTCGTCGGCAATTATTCGCTGTTGATCATTGCCGTGTCGGGCCTGTTCGTGGGCTTCGTGCTCGGGCTGCAGGGGTATTACACGCTCAACCGCTACGGCTCCGAGCAGGCGCTCGGGCTGCTGGTCGCGCTCTCGCTCGTGCGCGAGCTCGGGCCCGTCGTCACCGCGCTGCTGTTCGCGGGCCGCGCGGGCACCTCGCTCACGGCCGAGATCGGCCTCATGAAGGCGGGCGAGCAACTCACGGCCATGGAGATGATGGCGGTGGACCCCGTGCGCGTGGTCGTCGCGCCGCGCATGTGGGCGGGCGTGGTGGCCATGCCGATCCTCGCGGCCATCTTCAGCGCGGTCGGCATTCTGGGTGGCTACGTGGTGGGCGTGCTGCTGATCGGCGTGGACGCCGGCGCCTTCTGGTCGCAAATGCAGGGCGGCGTGGACGTCTGGGCCGACGTGGGCAACGGCGTGATGAAGAGCATTGTGTTCGGCTTCGCCGTGACGTTCACCGCGCTCTATCAGGGCTACGAGGCGAAGCCCACGCCCGAGGGCGTGTCGCGCGCGACCACCAAAACGGTCGTGTACGCGTCGCTTGCGGTGCTCGGCCTCGACTTCCTGCTCACCGCGCTGATGTTCAGCTAAACGGTTCAGCTAAAGACGCCGGGCAGCGACCCGGCCGCGCGGCGCGTATATGAGCGCTGCTGCAACGGATTCTCATTGGGATGACGATGAAAAAGAATGCTCTCGACTTCTGGGTCGGCCTGTTTGTGGTGCTGGGCTTTATCGCGCTGCTGTTTCTCGCGTTGAAGGCCGGCAACATGAGTTCGCTGTCGTTCCAGTCCACCTACCCGGTGAAGCTCAAGTTCGACAATATCGGCGGCCTCAAGCCGCGCGCGCCGGTGAAGAGCGCGGGCGTGACCGTGGGCCGCGTGGCTTCGATAGGCTTCGACTCCAACACCTATCAGGCGCTGGTGACGATCAACATCGACCAGCAGTATCAGTTTCCGAAAGACACGTCGGCGAAGATCCTGACGTCGGGCCTGCTCGGTGAGCAGTACATCGGCCTCGAGCCGGGCGGCGATTCGGAAATGCTCAAGGCGGGCGACACCATTTCGATGACGCAATCGGCCATCGTGCTCGAGAACCTCATCGGCCAGTTCCTCTATAGCAAGGCGGCCGATTCGGGCGCCGCGAAGCCGTCCAGCGGCGCGAGCACGGATGCGGCGCCTGCCGCAGCACCCGCGCCCGCACCGGCTGCTTCGGCGGCCCAATAGGAAGGAGAAAAAGAATGACGACCATACGCATGCGCGCTATTACGCTTGGCGTCGCGGCGCTTGCACTCGGGGGCTGTTCGACGGTGCAGACGCCGTCGAAGGAAGATCCATGGGAAGGTTTCAACCGCACGGTGTACACGTTCAACGACAAGGTCGACACGTACGCGCTCAAGCCGGTGGCGCAGGGCTACGTGAAGGTGACGCCGCAGCCCGTGCGCGACAGCGTGACGAACTTCTTCGCGAACATCGGCGACGTGTACAACGCCGCGAACAACTTCCTGCAGCTGAAGATCACCGATGGTGTCGAGGACATCATGCGAATCGTGATCAACACGGTCTTCGGCGTGGGTGGCCTGTTCGACGTCGCGACGCTCGCGAAGCTGCCCAAGCACAACCAGGACTTCGGTCTCACGCTCGGTCACTATGGCGTGCCGCCCGGCCCGTACCTCGTGCTGCCGCTGTTCGGCCCGAGCACCGTGCGTGACGGCGTGGGCCTCGTGCCCAACTACTTCATCAATCCGCTCACCTATGTGGATCCGGCCGCGCTGTCGTGGGGCCTTTACGGCCTGAACGTGGTGAGCACGCGCGCCAACCTGCTTGGCGCGAGCGACCTGCTCGAAGGCGCGGCGATCGACAAGTACTCGTTCATCCGCAACGCCTATCTGCAGCGCCGCCGCTACCTGCTTTCGGACGGCCGCGCGTCGTCTGGCAGCAACCTGCCGGATTACGGCGATGGCGCGCCGCTGCCGAAGTACGACGACACCGACGAGGGCGCGGCGGCGCCCGCTTCGGGTGCGGCTGCCGGTGCGGCGGCGCCGGCTTCGGGCACTGCGCCTGCGGCCACGCCGAATGCGGCCAGCACGGTGCCTGCAACCCCCAATGGCGCAACCCCCGCTCCGGCCACGCTGGAAGGCCCGGCTGGCGCCGCGGCGCCCGGGGGCGCATCGGCAACCACGGTGCCGGGCGACCAGATGATCCCGCCCGCGCGCATCGGCTTCCCGAGCATGCTGCGGCTGCACTGAGCGTCGCGCTCCGGCGTGGTGAAAGCCTCGCCGGAGCTTTCGTCTGACATATATGGGTGAGTAACAAGCAGAAACGCTTGTCGCACTTTGCTGGCAGTTTTCGACACAGCGAGATAGATCTTGCGTGATATCGTTGGCTCTAACGGGGCGATGTCCCCCAACTAGCAGGACTCGATATGAAAAAATTCCTTCTGTACCCGTTTTTCGCCATGTTTCTTTCGTTTGCCGGCAGTGCGTTCGCCCAGACGGTAGACACCAGCAATCCCGACGCGATGGTCCAGACGGTCACGCAGCAGGTCATGAGCCAGATCAAGGGTGACAAGTCCATCCAGTCCGGCGACATCAGCAAGATCACGCAGCTCGTGAACGAAAAGATCCTGCCGTACACCGACTTCCGCCGCACCACGCAGCTCGCGATGGGACGCAACTGGCGCACGGCCACGCCGGAGCAGCAGCAACAGGTCATCGAGCAGTTCAAGACGCTGCTCATCCGCACGTACTCGGGCGCGCTCGCCCAGGTGCGCGACCAGCAGATCCAGTACAAGCCGTTCCGCGCGAACCCGGACGACACCGACGTCGTGGTCCGTTCGACAGTCATGAACGGCGGCCAGCCGATCGAGCTCGACTATCGCCTCTACAAGACGCCACAAGGCTGGCGCGTGTATGACATCAACGTGCTCGGCGCGTGGCTCATCCAGGCGTACCAGCAGCAGTTCCAGGAAAAGATCCAGCAAGGCGGCGTGGACGGCCTGATCCAGTTCCTCACGCAGCGTAACCAGCAACTCGCATCGGGCAAGGCGACCTCGTGAGCGAACGTTTCGCCACCGGCGCCAACCTGACCCACGAGAGTGCAAAGGCCGCGCTCTCGGCCGGGTTCGCGCAGATCTCGGCGGGCGCCACCGCCGTGGACTGCGCCGCGCTCACCCAGTTCGATTCGTCGGCGCTCGCCGTGCTGATCGCCTGGCAGCGTGCCGCGCGTGAGCGCGGCGCCTCCCTCGCCGTGCTCAATTTGCCCCCCGCGCTCGCCTCTCTCGCGCGCGCCTACGGCGTCGATTCGCTTCTCAACGAGCGACATTGACCCGCGTCGCCTGGCCGGACGATTGCGTTCGAGCGGCACAACGCCGCACAGCCGGGCCGACGCCGTTCCTCCTCCAAGGCCAGGCCGCGCTCTCCGACTTGGCCTATAATCAACCGTTTTTTGGGCGCTGCCTCGGCGCAAAAAGCATCGCTTGCTAGATGAAAAGCGTGCACTGAGACAGCAAAGCCGGCCTCGCAAGCCGTCCCCAATTCCGGTCTTCCCCGCAGCATTGATGCACTCTTGAGCCGCGCCGTTCGCAAACGGGCGGCGTATTAGTCATGCCAGCCATAGAAATCCGTAACGTCAAGAAGCGCTACAAGTCGGTTCAGGCGCTCAAGGGCGTCAGCTTCACGGTCGAAGACGGCGAGTTCTTCGGGCTGCTCGGCCCGAACGGGGCGGGCAAGACGACGCTCATCAGCATTCTTGCCGGCCTCGCGCGCGCGGACGAGGGCTCGATTGCCGTGCGCGGCCACGATGTGGTCGCCGACTACCGCAACGCGCGCCGCAACCTCGGCGTCGTGCCGCAGGAACTGGTGTTCGATCCGTTCTTCACCGTGCGCGAGACGCTGCGCATCCAGTCCGGCTACTTCGGTCTGCGCAATAACGACGCGTGGATCGATGAAGTCATGGCCAATCTCGATCTCACCGAGAAGGCCGACGTGAACATGCGCGCGCTGTCGGGCGGCATGAAGCGCCGCGTGCTCGTGGCGCAAGCGCTCGTGCACCGGCCGCCCGTGATCGTGCTCGACGAACCCACCGCCGGCGTGGACGTGGAACTGCGCCAGACGCTCTGGAAGTTCATCGCGCGCCTGAACCGCGAAGGGCACACCATCGTGCTCACCACGCACTATCTCGAAGAAGCCGAGCAATTGTGCGACCGCATCGCCATGCTCCGGCGCGGCGAGATGGTCGCGCTCGAGCGCACGAGTGCGCTGCTGCAGCGCTTCGCCGGCACGCAACTGTTCCTGCGCTTCTCGGAAGGCGTGTTGCCGGGCGAGCTGCGCGCGCTCGAAGTCGATCCGTCCAATGCCAGCGTACATCAGCATCTGCTGCGCCTCGCGAGCTACGACGACGTGGAGCGCATTCTCGCGAAGTGCCGTGCGAACGGCTGCAAGCTCGAGGAAGTGGAAGTGCGCAAGGCCGATCTGGAGGATGTCTTCGTGCAGGTGATGAACGGTCCTGAAGTGGTCGAGGGTCTCGCATGAGCGGTTTCCGTACGCTGTTCTACAAGGAAGTGCTGCGTTTCTGGAAGGTCGCTTTCCAGACCGTACTCGCGCCCGTCATTACCGCGCTGCTCTATCTCACGATCTTCGGTCACGCGCTGCGCGGCCACGTCGAGGTGTATCCGGGTGTGGAGTACACGAGCTTCCTGATTCCCGGCCTCGTGATGATGAGCGTGCTGCAGAATGCCTTTGCGAA
The DNA here is from genome assembly GCF_003096715.1 of Paraburkholderia silvatlantica. Classification (GTDB taxonomy): domain Bacteria; phylum Pseudomonadota; class Gammaproteobacteria; order Burkholderiales; family Burkholderiaceae; genus Paraburkholderia; species Paraburkholderia silvatlantica. Next base: position 32,035 of record NZ_QEOL01000037.1, on the reverse strand, counting down.
CAGCTCGTCGTCGTTGATCCAGTCGAAGATCACGGGCAATCTCGTATTCGTGCTCTTGCCGCCGCTCGCTGCGTGGGAGATGTTCGGAGCCTACGTGCTCGCTTCGATCGTGCGCGGCCTCGCCGTCGGCGCGGGCGTGTTCGTCGTGACGATCTGGTTCATTCCGATGAGCTTTGCCGCGCCGTTCTATATCCTCGCTTTTGCGGTGCTCGGCTCGGCGATCCTCGGCACGCTCGGCCTGATCGCCGGGATCTGGGCGGAGAAGTTCGACCAGCTCGCGGCGTTTCAGAACTTTCTCATCATGCCGCTCACGTTCCTTTCGGGCGTGTTCTATTCGACGCACACGCTGCCGCCCCTGTGGCGCGAAGTGTCGCGGCTCAATCCGTTCTTCTACATGATCGATGGCTTCCGCTTCGGGTTCTTCGGCCTGTCCGACATCAACCCGCTCGTGAGCCTGTCGATCGTTTTCGTGTTTTTCGTGGCGCTCGCCACGCTCGCCATGCGTTTGCTCGCGAGCGGGTACAAGCTGCGTCACTAAGTGCACTATCAGGCAGGAGCCATACTCATGTTGCCGACTCCGGAACAGATCAAGCAGTACATCTCGGCAGGGCTCGCGTGCGAGCACCTCGAAGTCGAAGGCGACGGCCAGCACTTTTTCGCGACGATCGTCTCCTCAGCATTCGACGGCAAGCGCTTGATCCAGCGCCATCAGCTCGTCTACGCGGCGCTCGGCGACCGCATGCGCGAGGAAATCCACGCGCTCAGCATGAAGACGCTCACGCCCGCCGAATGGCAGAACGCATAATCTGGAATCTCAGTGCGAATCACCCAGGACAAAGACGCCGCCGCGAGCGGCGCAGCTCAACATCAAGCGACCCCGCAAGCCGGCCGCACCGATCAGGAAACCTCAGGCATGGATAAACTCGTCATCGTCGGCGGGCAGAAGCTCGCAGGGGAAGTGGCTGTTTCCGGTGCAAAGAATGCGGCGCTGCCCATTCTCTGCGCAGGCCTTCTGAGCGCGGAACCCGTTCATCTCGACAACGTGCCCGACCTCCAGGACGTGCGCACCACGCTCAAGCTGCTTGGCCAGATGGGCGTGCGCACCGAACAGCACGGCGCGCGCGTGCAGCTCGACGCCTCGAAGGTGAACAACCTCGTCGCGCCGTATGAGCTCGTGAAGACCATGCGCGCGTCGATCCTCGTGCTCGGGCCGCTCGTCGCGCGCTTCGGCGAGGCGAAGGTGTCGCTGCCGGGCGGCTGCGCGATCGGCGCGCGCCCCGTGGATCAGCACATCAAGGGTCTGCAGGCGATGGGCGCCGAGATCAACATCGAGCACGGCTTCATCGAGGCGCGCGCGAAGCGCCTGAAGGGCGCGCGCATCGTCACCGACATGATCACGGTCACCGGCACGGAGAACCTGCTGATGGCCGCCGTGCTGGCCGATGGGGAAACGGTGATCGAGAACGCCGCGCGCGAGCCCGAAGTGGGCGACCTCGCGCACCTGCTCGTGGCGATGGGCGCGCAGATCGAAGGCATCGGCACGGACCGCCTCGTCATTCAGGGCGTGGACAAGCTCCACGGCGCGCACCACACCGTCATTCCGGACCGGATCGAAGCGGGCACGTTCCTGTGCGCGGTTGCAGCCGCGGGCGGCGACGTCACGCTGCGTCACGTGCGTCCGCATATTCTCGATGCCGTCACCGACAAGCTGCGCGAAGCGGGCGTGACGATCGAAGAGGGCGACGACTGGATGCGCGTGCGCATGCACGAGCGCGCGCGCGCCGTGAACGTGCGCACCTCCGAATACCCCGCGTTCCCGACCGACATGCAGGCGCAGTTCATGGCGCTCAACGCGATCGCGGACGGCACTTCGCAGGTGGTCGAAACCATCTTCGAAAACCGCTTCATGCACGTGCAGGAACTCAATCGCCTGGGCGCCCACATCACGATCGACGGCAAGACGGCGCTCGTCGCCGGCGTCGAGAAGCTCTCTGGCGCGAAGGTGATGGCAACGGACCTGCGCGCCTCGGCGAGCCTCGTGATCGCGGGCCTGTGCGCCGACGGCGAAACCCTGATCGACCGCATCTATCACCTCGACCGCGGCTACGACCGCATGGAAGAGAAGCTCACGAAGATCGGCGCGAACGTGAAGCGGATCAAGGGGAGCGCGCAATGAGCACCGTCGAGTCCAGGCCCACGCCGGCGGCCGCGGCCAGCGCGCCGCTCACGCTTGCGCTCTCGAAGGGCCGCATCTTCGAGGAGACGATGCCGCTGCTCGCCGCGGCCGGCGTGCATGTGACCGAAGACCCGGAAACCTCGCGCAAGCTGATCCTGCCGACCACCGACCCGAACCTGCGCGTGATCATCGTGCGCGCGACCGACGTGCCGACCTACGTGGAGTACGGCGCGGCCGATTTCGGCGTGGCGGGCAAGGACGTGCTCAACGAGCACGGCGGCGGCGGCCTCTATCAGCCGGTCGATCTCGACATCGCGCGCTGCCGTCTCTCGGTGGCCGTGAAGGGCGGCTTCGATTACGCGAATGCGGTGCGCCAGGGTGCGCGCCTGCGCGTGGCGACCAAGTACACGGAAGCCGCGCGCCAGCACTTCGCGGCCAAGGGCGTGCACGTCGACCTCATCAAGCTGTACGGCTCGATGGAGCTCGCGCCGCTCGTCGGCCTTGCCGACGCGATTGTCGACCTCGTCAGCACGGGCGGCACGCTGCGCGCGAACAATCTGGTCGAGGTGGAAGAGATCATGGAGATCTCGTCGCGCCTCGTCGTGAATCAGGCGGCGCTCAAGCTCAAGCGCGCCGCGCTGCGGCCCATCATCGACGCGTTCGAACGCGCGTCCCGCGGCACGCAGGCGAGCTGACTGAGCAGGAGCAGAGGGCAGGCGCAATGACGCGCCGCCTCGCGCGCCACGCATCTCAAAAGGCGCGGCGCGCACAACGTAACGGATGGATACCAGCATGGCTATCACGATGCGCAAACTCGATTCCAGTGCCGAAGGCTTCAAGCGGGCGCTGCATGCGGTGCTCGCCTTCGAGGCGAGCGAGGACGAGGCCATCGAGCGCTCCGTCGCGCAGATTCTGGCCGACGTGAAGGCGCGCGGCGACGCTGCCGTGCTCGACTACACGAACCGCTTCGACCGCCTGGGTGCGGCGAGCGTCGCGGCGCTCGAACTGCCATTCGGCGAACTCGAAGCGGCGCTGGAGAGCCTCGAGCCCAAGCAGCGCGCGGCGCTCGAAGCGGCGGCCGCGCGCGTGCGCGGCTACCACGAGAAGCAGCGCATCGAGTGCGGCTCGCATAGCTGGCAATACACCGAAGCCGACGGCACGGTGCTCGGCCAGAAGGTCACGCCGCTCGATCGCGTGGGCCTTTACGTGCCCGGCGGCAAGGCCGCGTATCCGTCGTCCGTGCTGATGAACGCCATTCCCGCGCGAGTGGCGGGCGTGCGCGAAATCATCATGGTCGTGCCCACGCCCGACGGCGTGAAGAACCCGCTCGTGCTGGCGGCGGCGCTGCTCGGCGGCGTCGACCGCGTGTTCACGATCGGCGGTGCGCAGGCCGTGGCGGCGCTCGCGTACGGCACGGATACGATTCCGGCCGTCGACAAGATCTGCGGACCGGGCAACGCCTATGTCGCTTCGGCCAAGCGCCGCGTGTTCGGCACGGTCGGCATCGACATGATCGCGGGTCCCTCGGAAATCCTCGTGATTTGCGACGGCACGACCGATCCGCGCTGGGTGGCCATGGACCTGTTCTCGCAGGCCGAGCACGACGAGCTCGCGCAGTCCATCCTGCTGTGCCCGGACGAAGGCTTCATCAAGCGCGTGGAAGAGGCCATCGACGAACTCCTGCCCGCCATGCCTCGCGCCGAAGTCATCGCCACGTCGCTGACGAACCGCGGCGCGCTCGTGAAGGTGCGCGACATGGCCGAGGCCTGCGCCATCGCCAACGAGATCGCGCCGGAGCACCTCGAAATTTCGGCGCTGGAGCCGCAGAAGTGGGGCGCCGAAATCCGCCACGCGGGCGCGATCTTCCTTGGCCGCTACACGAGCGAGAGCCTCGGCGACTACTGCGCGGGGCCGAATCATGTGCTGCCTACGTCTCGTACCGCACGTTTCTCGTCGCCGCTTGGCGTCTATGATTTCATCAAGCGCTCGAGCCTCATCGAGGTGAGCGCGGAAGGCGCGCAGACGCTTGGCGAGATCGCTGCCGAGCTGGCCTACGGCGAAGGCCTGCAGGCCCACGCGCGCAGTGCCGAATTCCGCATGAAGCAGGGGTAAGGCGCGCCCGGCAACTGGCGGAAACCGGTTGCATGAGCCGCCGCGCAGCATGGAGACGCTGCGCGGCGGCGGGCTCCGTCAGTGCGCGGGCGCATGGAGCTGGATTCGCAGTTTGACCTGTCGTTTGCCCCACACGCAGCAGAGATCACGACGATAACCAGGGCGGCCGCCTCGCCGAGCCGCCCGTGCCGGCGGCCCCGCTTTTTCGCGAGCCGCCTTTCGACATGACGACACCACAAGACATCATCCGTCGCGACGTGCTCGCGATGACGAGTTACCCCGTGCCCGACGCTTCCGGTTTCGTGAAGCTCGACGCCATGGAGAACCCGTTTGCCCTGCCCGCCGACCTGGCCGCAAAACTGGGCGAACGCCTTGCGGCGGTCGCGCTCAACCGCTATCCCGCGCCGCGCCCCGAAGCGCTGATCGCGAAGCTCAAGCACGCGATGCGCGTGCCCGCCGACTGCGACGTGCTGCTCGGCAACGGCTCGGACGAGATCATCAGCATGATCACCATGGCGTGCGCGAAGCCGGGCGCGAAGGTGCTCGCGCCGGTGCCGGGCTTCGTCATGTACGCGATGTCGGCGAAGTTCGCGCAGGTGGAGTTCGTCGGCGTGCCGCTCAAGCGCGACTTCACGCTCGACCTCGAGGCGCTGCTTGCGGCCATCGCGGAGCATACGCCAGCCGTGATCTGGCTGGCGTACCCGAACAACCCCACGGGCACGCTGTTCGACGACGCCGACATCGAGCGCGTAATCGCGGCGGCTGCGCAGGCGAAGGGCCTCGTGGTGATCGACGAGGCCTACCAGCCGTTCGCGATGCAAAGCTGGATGCCGCGCGCGGGCGAGTTCGACAACGTGGTCGTGATGCGCACGATGTCGAAGCTCGGGCTCGCGGGCATCCGCCTCGGCTATCTGGCCGGACGTGCGTCGTGGCTCAACGAGTTCGACAAGGTGCGGCCGCCCTACAACGTGAACGTGCTCACGCAGGCTGCGGCCGATCTGCTGCTCGACCATGTCGACGTGCTCGATGCGCAGGCCGCGCAGCTGCGCGCGCAACGCGCGGCACTGGCCGCGGAAGTGGCGAAGCTGCCGGGCGCCCAGGTGTTCGAAAGCGCGGGCAATTTCCTGCTCGTGCGCGTGCCCGACGCGGCGGCGGTTTTCGACACGCTGCTGTCCGCCCGGATCCTGATCAAAAACGTGGGTAAAATGCACCCATTGCTTGCGAACTGCGTGCGCCTGACCGTTGGCACCCCCGACGAAAACGCGCAATTGCTCGCTGCCCTGAAGCTCGTGCTCAAGTAGCACGCCGAATGCTTCGTTCTCCCACTCTCCTGTTACGGGCTGTTTGAAGGAAATTGCCATGCGCGTCGCGCAAGTCGTTCGCAACACCAGCGAAACGCAAATCCGCGTGAAACTGAATCTGGACGGCACCGGCGAGCAAAAGCTCGCGACCGGCGTGCCGTTTCTCGATCACATGCTCGACCAGATCGCACGACACGGTCTGATCGATCTGGAAGTCGAGGCGCATGGCGACACGCATATCGACGACCACCATACGGTGGAAGACGTCGGCATCACGCTCGGCCAGGCGGTGGCGCAGGCCATTGGCGACAAGAAGGGCATTCGCCGCTACGGCCACGCCTACGTGCCGCTCGACGAAGCGCTCTCGCGCGTCGTGATCGACTTCTCGGGCCGTCCGGGCCTCGAATTCCACGTGCCGTTCACGCGCGCGCGCATCGGCACGTTCGACGTCGACCTGTCGATCGAATTCTTCCGCGGCTTTGTGAACCATGCCGGCGTGACGCTGCATATCGACAATCTGCGCGGCCTCAACGCGCATCACCAGATGGAAACCGTGTTCAAGGCATTCGGCCGCGCGCTGCGCCAGGCCGCCGAACTGGACGAACGTCAGGCGGGCAAGATCCCGTCGACGAAGGGCAGCCTCTAAGCGACGCCTTTTACCGACCAGAAGGCGGCCCGCGCTGCGCACGACAGTGCCGGGGCGTGCCGCGGCAGGACTTCGAGCGCGCCGCGCCGGGGCTGTCGCCCACATGCGGCATGCGCGCCACATTTGCCATTTGGCTTATGGGCTTGCACGCGCCGACTGGCGTACATTGACGGCTTCGAAGGCAGATCAGGGCACATCGCGGCGCACATGCGCCCACACAGCCAAGGGCAAGGCCTTTTGAGCAGGCCGGATGCGAGATGAAAACTTCAATTGCGATTGTTGATTATGGAATGGGCAACCTGCGTTCGGTGGCCCAGGCGCTGAGGCAGGCCGCGCCGGAAGCCGACGTGGCCATCGTCGAGCGTCCCGAGGCGATCCGTGCCGCCGACCGCGTGGTGCTGCCGGGGCAGGGCGCGATGCCCGACTGCATGCGCAGCCTCGCCGAGTCGGGCCTGCAGGACGCCGTGCTCGAAGCCTCGCGCACGAAGCCGCTCATGGGCGTGTGCGTGGGCGAGCAAATGCTGTTCGACTGGAGCGCGGAAGGCGACACGAAGGGCCTGGGCCTGTTGCCCGGCAAGGTCGTGCGCTTCGATCTGGAAGGCCAGTTGCAGGACGACGGCTCGCGCTTCAAGGTCCCGCAAATGGGCTGGAACCGCGTGCGCCAGGCGCGCGCGCACGCCCTGTGGGCCGGTGTGCCCGACGAAAGCTTCTTCTACTTCGTGCACAGCTACTATGTGGTTCCGGCGGAGGCGGCGCACACCGTGGGCGAAACGCCGTACGGCGCGGCCTTTACCTCGGCAGTGGCGCGGGATAACATCTTCGCCACCCAATTCCACCCGGAAAAGAGCGCCGCTGCGGGCTTGCGCGTCTATCGCAACTTCGTCCACTGGAACCCCTGATTCCGTGCGGCGCTCACGCTCGCAGCCGCCTTCGCGCACGAGCGCCGCGGCATTAGATTTGCGTCAGCAAGGCCGCCGAAAGAGTTGTACTAAACTAGCGAAACGGCGTCGGATCGGGCCTTTTTTCCGCCGGCGCTGCAGACTTCAACCTCATTCCCAGATACACCCGAAGCTATGCTGCTGATTCCGGCCATCGATCTCAAAGACGGTCACTGCGTGCGCCTCAAACAAGGCGATATGGACCAGGCGACGATTTTCTCCGAGGAACCGGCGGCTATGGCCCGACACTGGGTCGAGCGCGGCGCGCGGCGCCTGCATCTCGTCGACCTCAACGGCGCGTTCGCCGGCAAGCCGAAGAACGAAGACGCGATTCGCGAGATCATCCGCGAAGTCGGCGACGAGATCCCCGTGCAGCTCGGCGGCGGGATCCGCGACCTCGACACGATCGAGCGCTATCTCGACGACGGCCTGTCCTATGTGATCATCGGCACCGCCGCCGTGAAGAATCCGGGCTTCCTCCAGGAAGCCTGCACGGCATTCGGGGGTCATATCATCGTGGGCCTCGACGCGAAAGACGGCAAGGTCGCGACCGACGGCTGGAGCAAGCTCACGGGTCACGAAGTCGCGGACCTCGCGCGCAAGTTCGAGGACTACGGCGTCGAGTCGATCATCTACACCGACATCGGCCGGGACGGCATGCTTCAGGGCATCAATATCGAGGCGACGGTGCGCCTGGCGCGCGCGGTGAAGATTCCGATCATCGCGAGCGGCGGGCTTTCCAACCTCGCCGATATCGACGCACTGTGCGAAGTCGAGGACGAAGGCGTGGAAGGCGTGATCTGCGGCCGCGCGATCTATTCGGGCGACCTCGATTTCGCCGCCGCGCAAACGCGCGCAGACAGCCTGCGCGAATCGGACGACGCCTAAGGCGCCGTATGCCGGCCTCCGTCACGGGAGGCCTTTTGTTTTTGGCGCTGCGCCGCCATCTCCATGGAGACTGGCGCTCGCGCCGGATATTTTCGCCTCAGGGCACAAGGCAAGGCGCAAAGCGCGCGACAATGGGCTGCGCGCCACGCCCGAACCGGGTTCGGCAGCCTTCTCGCGAAAGGTGCTCGCCGCACATACACCGACTGGCAACTTCGGCAAGATCATGGCTCTACCCAAACGCATCATCCCCTGCCTCGACGTGACCGCCGGGCGCGTCGTCAAGGGCGTCAATTTCGTCGAACTGCGCGACGCGGGCGACCCCGTCGAAATCGCGCGCCGCTACGACGACCAGGGCGCCGACGAGCTCACGTTCCTCGATATCACCGCGACCTCCGACCAGCGCGACCTGATCCTGCCGATCATCGAGGCAGTGGCTTCGCAGGTTTTCATTCCGCTCACCGTGGGCGGCGGCGTGCGCGCAGTGGCGGACGTGCGGCGCCTGCTCAACGCCGGCGCCGACAAGGTCAGCATGAATTCGTCGGCGGTCGCCAATCCGCAGCTCGTGCGCGATTCCGCCGACAAATACGGCTCGCAGTGCATCGTCGTCGCCATCGACGCGAAGCGCACGTCGGCGCCGGGCGAACCCGCGCGCTGGGAGGTGTTCACGCACGGCGGGCGCAAGGCCACGGGCATCGACGCCGTGGAATGGGCGCGCAAGATGGCGGAGCTGGGCGCGGGCGAAATTCTGCTCACGAGCATGGACCGCGACGGCACGAAAAGCGGCTTCGACCTCGACCTCACGTGCGCGGTGTCCGACGCGGTGCCGATTCCCGTGATCGCCTCGGGCGGCGTGGGCGGCCTGCAGGATCTTGCGGATGGCATCGTCAAGGGCCATGCCGACGCCGTGCTGGCGGCGAGCATCTTCCACTATGGCGAGCACACGGTGGGCGAGGCGAAGCGCTTCATGGCCGACCAGGGCATTTCGGTGAGGATGTGACGCAATGAGCCACACACAAGCCAACGACCTCGCCAACGCCAACTGGCTCGACAAGGTCAACTGGGACGCCAACGGCCTCGTGCCGGTGATCGCACAGGAAGCCACCACCGGCGACGTGCTGATGTTCGCGTGGATGAATCGCGAAGCGCTCGCGAAGACGGTGGAACTGCGCCGCGCCGTGTACTTTTCGCGCTCGCGCCAGCGCCTGTGGTTCAAGGGCGAGGAGTCGGGCCACGTGCAGCACGTGCGCGACATCCGCCTCGACTGCGACGAAGACGTCGTGCTGCTCAAGGTCGAGCAGGTCTCGGGCATCGCGTGCCACACGGGCCGCCACTCGTGCTTTTTCCAGCAATTCGAAGGCACCGTCGACGAAGGCCGCTGGGCCGCCGTCGACCCGGTGCTGAAAGACCCCGAACACATCTACAAATGACGCAACTGAACACCAACGACACCCTGCTGCGCCTCGCGGCGGTGATCGACAGCCGCAAGGGCGGCGATCCGGACGCCTCCTACGTCGCGCGCCTTTTTCACAAGGGCGACGACGCGGTGCTCAAGAAGGTCGGCGAAGAGGCGACCGAAGTCGTGCTGGCCGCCAAGGACGTGCGCCAGGGCGGCGCACCGAAGGCGCTGGTCGGCGAGATGGCCGACCTGTGGTTCCATTGCCTCGTCACGCTCTCGCACTTCGATCTGAGTCCCGCCGACGTGCTCGCGGAACTCGAACGCCGCGAAGGCCTTTCGGGGCTCGAGGAAAAAGCGCTGCGCAAAAGCCGCGAGCGCGAAGAGAACGGCGACTGAGGCGCTACGCCGCGCACAGCGCTCCACAGAGGGAGATGAACGACATGTCCACGTCTGGCGACTACCCGCCCCCTTCGTACCGCAACGGCGCTGACGCGGACCGGTTGCGCAGCCTGCGGACCTTCACGCACGTGCTGTACGCGCTCTATGCGGTGTACTGGCTGACCGGCGGCATTTCGGTGCTGGTGGCCATCATCCTGAATTACCTCAAACGCGACGAAGCGCTCGGCACGCCCTATGAGCAGCACTTCACGTGGCAAATCCGCACGTTCTGGCTCGGGCTGGCCGGTCATCTGATCGGCGGCGTGCTCATCTTCGTGCTGGTCGGCATTCCAATTTTGTGGGCTGTCGCAATCTGGACGTTGTACCGTATCATCAAAGGCTGGCTGTACTTGTACGACAACAAGCCGCTGCACAACCCGCGCGCCTGGTTCTGAGGGCTTCCGGGGGCGCGCAGCTTTGCTCACCAGGAGCACCATGAGTCACGACCGCAGCACCTGTCTCTTCTGCAAGATCGCCGATGGCCATATCCCCAGCACGCGGGTGTACGAGGACGACGAGTTCGTCGCCTTCCGCGACATCCGGCCTGCAGCCGCAACCCACGTCCTTGTGATTCCGCGCCAGCATATTCCCACCCTTGCCGATTGCGGTGAAAACGACGCCCCGCTGCTTGGTAGAATGTTTGTATTGGTCGCACGGCTCGCCAAAGAGCTGGGCGTCTCCTACACGGGCGGCGAAACCGGGTTTCGCACCGTGGTGAATACGGGACCGGGCGGCGGGCAGGAGGTCTATCATCTGCACGCGCATTTGCTGGCCGGGCCGCGTCCGTGGCACCGCATGGGCTGAGCGCCGGCGGCGGTGAAAATCGGTATAAATGACGGATGGCGTGGGGCTCACTGAAGCGTAGGGCTAAAGGGTCGCACGCCACGTCCATGCAACATCGAACAGGCACAATTTATCGCGCCGTGCAGGCCGCGCGGCGGCGGGGTTAAGGAGAGAGTCAATCATGGGTTCGTTGAGCATTTGGCACTGGCTGATCGTCTTGTTGATCGTTGCGCTCGTCTTCGGCACCAAGAAGCTGCGCAATATCGGTAGCGATCTGGGCGGCGCAGTGAAGGGTTTCAAGGAAGGCATGCGCGAGAGCGAAGGCGCCGGTGCCGACGCGCAAAAGCGCGAACTGCCGGCCGACGGCGGTGCAGTCGACGTCGAAGCCAAGGACAAGACACAGCGCTCGAACGACTACCGCTAAAACGCGTGGTGGCCGTTGTTCTCGCCGCCACGGGTTTTTCCGCTTGTTTCCAGCTTGTTTCCACTAAGGCAGCCAAGGCTGACGGAAAACTCCATTCATGCTCGATCTCGGTTTAACCAAGATGGCGCTGATCGGCGTCGTCGCGCTGGTCGTTCTCGGGCCGGAGCGGCTGCCGCGGGTCGCACGCACGGCAGGCGCGCTGTTCGGGCGCGCGCAGCGCTATATCAACGACGTCAAGGCGGAAGTCACGCGCGAGATCGAACTCGACGAGTTGCGCCGCATGAAGACCGAGTTCGAAGCGGCGGCGCAGAACGTCGAGAAGAACGTTCAGGAGAATCTGCACAAGCATGAAACCGAGTTGAACGACGCGTGGAACGCGGGCACGTCGGTGTCGCCGAGCATCGCAGGCGGCGCGGATCCCGCCAGCCTGGACGGCGCCGCCGCCAATGCCGTAGAGGGCGTCGCCACGCAATCGGGATGGCGCACCGGCCAGGCGGGCGCGAGCGTTGCCAGGCGCAAGAACTGGCGCGTCAAGCAGAGCGCCGCGCCGGTCTGGTACAAACGCGCCACGCTGCGCCGCACGCGGGTGCAATCGGGCGCTGCGCGCGTGGCGCAGCACACGCCGGCGAGCCTGCGCCGGCCCACCCGGTTCTTCTGACGCGGATCCGCCTTTGCGCACGACCATTTCCAACAGAGGGCCGGTGTGAGCGACCCCCAGCAAAAACTGGAAGAAGGTTCCGAAGAGACCTTCATTTCCCATCTCGTCGAACTGCGCGACCGCATCATTCGCGCAGGCATTGCCGTGATCGTCGTGTTCGTCGGGCTCGTCTACTGGGCGCCCGACATATTCCGTCTGCTTGCGCGCCCGCTCATGCAGAACCTGCCGCGCGACGGCAAGATGATCGTCACCGACGTGACCGGCTCGTTCTTCGTGCCCATGAAGGTCACGATGCTCGTGGCCTTCGTGATCGCGCTGCCGGTCGTGCTCTACCAGATCTGGGCGTTCGTCGCCCCAGGCCTCTACCAGCACGAAAAGAAGCTCGTCGCACCGCTCGTGGCGAGCAGCTATACGCTCTTCCTGTGCGGCATGGCGTTCGCGTATTTCGTGGTGTTCCCGACCATTTTTCGCGTGATGGCGCACTACAACGCGCCGCTCGGCGCGGAGATGACGACCGACATCGACAATTACCTGAGCTTCGTGCTCACCATGTTCATAGCGTTCGGCGTGACCTTCGAGGTGCCGATCATCGTCGTGCTGCTCGTGCGCATGGGCGTGGTCACCGTGAAAAAGCTCAAGCAGATCCGGCCCTATGTGATCGTCGGCGCGTTCATTGTCGCGGCCGTGGTGACGCCGCCGGACGTGTTCTCGCAACTCATTCTCGCGCTGCCGCTCATCCTCCTCTATGAGGCCGGGATCATCGCGGCGCGTATCTTCATCGGCACAGGCGAGAAGAAGCCAGCGGACGAGAGTCAGGCGGCGAGCTAGCCCCGCTGGTTCGGCGCAGGAAAGCAAAGGCCGCGAACCCAGTCAGGTTCGCGGCCTTTTGCTTTCCCGCTTGCGGGCAGGGCGCGATGCCCTGCCTGCGCGGCGCATCAACCGCCGTCGTCGCCTTCGCCGTCTTCCTGAGCCGGCTGCTTCGGCGGCGGCGGGCGCTTGCCGATCAGTACGTCGAGATCCATGTCCTTGTTCTTGCGCACGAGGTGGATCTTCGCGTCGGTGCCCGGCTTGATCTGCGCGATGACGTTCAAAAGGCGCGTGGTGTCGGTGATGGCCTCCCCGTTCACCGAGGTCAGGACGTCGCCCGGCTTGATGCCGGCCTTGTCGGCGGGGCCGCCCTGCAGCACGCCCGCGACGATCGCGCCCGACTTCTCCTTCAGCCCGAACGAGTCGGCGATCTCCGGCGTCACGTCCTGTGGCTCTACGCCGATCCAGCCGCGCGTGACCGAACCCGAGGTGATGATGCTCTCCAGCACGCTGCGCGCCGTGGAGACGGGAATCGCGAAGCCGATGCCGAGCGAGCCGCCCGAGCGCGAATAGATGGCCGTGTTGATGCCGAGCAGGTTGCCGTTCACGTCGACGAGCGCGCCGCCGGAGTTGCCCGGATTGATCGGCGCATCGGTTTGAATGAAATTCTCGAACGTGTTGATGCCGAGGTGATTGCGGCCCAGCGCGCTGATGATGCCCATGGTGACCGTCTGGCCCACGCCGAACGGGTTGCCGATGGCGAGCACGACGTCGCCCACGCGCGTCTGGTCCATGCGGCCGAGCGTGATGGTGGGCAGGTTCGGCAGATTGATCTTGAGCACCGCGAGATCGGTTTCCGGGTCGATGCCGATCACCTTGGCGTTGGTGGTGCGGCCGTCGGAAAGCGCGATTTCGATCTGGTCCGCGCCGTCGATTACGTGCTGGTTCGTTAGAATGTAACCGTCCGGACTGACAATGACGCCCGAACCGAGGTTGGCGGCAGGCTGCTCCTGCTGCTTCTGGTTTTTGTTGCGATCGCCGAAGAAGTAGCGAAATAGCGGATCGTTCTGGCGGGGATCGGGCGGCAGCGACCCATCCTTGCTCGAGAACACGTTGACGACCGCGGGCATGGCCTTCTGGGCGGCGTCCGCATAGGAGCCTTGGGCGGCGGCGCCTCCACCGATGCCTGGCGCCACCTCCCGCAGTGCGACGATCGGTTCGGCAAGCTGTTTGCCGAACTGCCCCTGGTGCTGCAGCCACTGCGGTTTGAGCGTGGCGATGATGAACATCAACGCCAGCAGGACAGTCACCGCCTGGGCGAAGAACAGCCAAAAGCGTCTAAGCATCTGAAGATTAGAGGATTATATGGATCGGATCGAACTGGAATTGTATCTGAACAATCTTCTGGAATCCGCGCGGTTCAAGGACTACTGCCCCAATGGCCTGCAGGTCGAAGGGCGGCGGCGCGTGGAGAAGATCGCCACCGGCGTGACCGCATCGCTCGCCTTCCTCGAAGCCGCCCTCGAGTGGGGCGCCGACGCCGTGCTCGTGCATCACGGCTACTTCTGGAAGAACGAAGCGCCGCAAATAACGGGCCGCAAGTACCGGCGCCTGAAGACGCTGCTCGCCAACGATATCAACCTGTTCGCCTACCATCTGCCGCTCGACAGCCATCCTGAGCTGGGCAATAACGCGCAGTTGGGCGCACGGTTCGGCTGGATCGGCGAACAACGCTTCGGCGACCAGGATCTCGGCTGGATGGCCACGCTGCCCATGCCGATCACGCTCGCGCACTTTACTGCCGAGGTTGCGCAGACGCTCGGCCGCACGCCGCTCGTGCTCGGCGACCCCGACTGGCAACTGCGCCGCGTGGCCTGGTGTACCGGTGCGGCGCAAAGTCTCTTCGACGCCGCGATCGAGGCCGGCGCCGACGTCTTCCTCACCGGCGAGATCTCCGAGCCCACCACGCACACCTCCGCGGAAAGCGGCGTGGCGTTCCTCGCCGCGGGCCACCACGCTACCGAGCGCTTCGGTGTGCAGGCGGTGGGCGCGCACCTCTCGGAAGCCTTCAATATCGAGCATCTTTTCATCGACATCGACAATCCCGTTTGATTGGGCATTCGGCGCAAATTGTCGTGATGCAACATCGTTTTATTCATCAGGCATTTACAAACCGAAAAGAAAGTGGCCCTCTTTTCTGCGGGAAAACCCCGAGATATCAAGGACTTCCGAAGCTTTTTGGAGGGCGCCCCTTGTAAATGCCAACTCCATTCGAGCAAACTAGCGTTCGGCAGCACCGCGGGTAAGCTGGCGTGACGGAAAAATCCAACTCAGAAGTGGGGCGATGTGATGCGAGACAACGAGAATGACCGCGTCGATGGCAGCCGCCGAACCTGGCTGATTGCGACGTCCGTAGCAGGTGGCATTGGAGGCGTGGCCACTGTCGTACCCTTCGTAGGTTCCTTTGCACCATCCGAAAAAGCCCGCGCCGCCGGCGCGCCTGTCGAAGTCGACATCACGAATCTGCAGCCCGGCTCGCTCATGACCGTGGCCTGGCGCGGCAAGCCCGTGTGGATCCTGAACCGCACGGATCGCATGATGGCCGACGTGAAGAAAGCCGATCCCGATCTGGCCGACCCGAACTCCGAGCACCCGTTCTCGATGCCGATGCCGGAGTACTGCATGAACGAATTCCGCTCGCGCACCGAGCATCAGAACATTCTCGTGGCGGTGGCCGTCTGCACCCATCTGGGCTGCACGCCGACGCCGCGCTTCCAGGAAGGCCCGCAGCCGAATTTGCCCGACAGCTGGCCGGGCGGCTTCCTGTGCCCGTGCCACGGCTCCACCTACGATCTCTCCGGCCGCGTGTTCAAGAACAAGCCGGCGCCGCAAAACCTCGACATTCCCCGCTACATGTTCGCGTCCCCGACGCAGATCGTGATCGGCCGGGACGAAAAAGGAGAAGCGTGATGGCGACGGGAACCGAAAAGGATGTGGGGGAAACGACCGGGCTGCAAGGCTGGATCGACAAGCGTTTCCCGATGACGGCGAGCTGGCGCGCTCATGCTTCCGAATACTACGCGCCGAAGAACTTCAACTTTTGGTACTTCTTCGGCTCGCTCGCGCTGCTCGTGCTGGTGAACCAGATCGTCACCGGCATTTTCCTCACCATGAACTACAAACCCGATGCGACGCTCGCGTTCGCATCGGTCGAGTACATCATGCGCGAGGTGCCGTGGGGCTGGCTGATTCGCTACATGCACTCCACGGGCGCGTCGATGTTCTTCGTGGTCGTGTATCTGCACATGTTCCGCGGGCTGCTGTACGGCTCGTATCGCAAGCCGCGCGAGCTCGTGTGGATCTTCGGCTGCGCGATCTTCCTGTGCCTGATGGCCGAGGCGTTTTTCGGCTACCTGTTGCCCTGGGGGCAGATGTCGTTCTGGGGGGCGCAGGTGATCGTGAACCTGTTCTCGGCGATTCCCTTCATCGGCCCGGACCTCTCGCTGTGGATTCGCGGCGACTACGTGGTGTCGGACGTCACGCTGAATCGCTTCTTCGCGTTCCACGTGATCGCCATTCCGCTCGTGCTGGTCGGACTCGTGATCTGTCACATCATCGCGCTGCACGAAGTGGGCTCGAACAACCCGGACGGCATCGAGATCAAGGAGAAGAAGGACGCGAACGGCGTGCCGCTCGACGGCATTCCGTTCCATCCGTACTACTCGGTGCACGACTTCATGGGCGTGTGCATCTTCCTGATGATCTTCGCGGCGATCGTGTTCTTCGCGCCGGAAATGGGCGGCTACTTCCTGGAGGCGAACAACTTCGTGCCGGCCAACCCGCTGCAGACGCCGCCCGAAATCGCGCCGGTCTGGTACTTCACGGCGTTCTACGCGATGTTGCGCGCCACCACCGACCCGTTCAAGATCGTGCTGATGATCGTGATCGCGCTGCTCGGCCTGCTCGCGCTCGTGCGCGCCCGCGGCAAATGGCGCGCCGGTCTGCCGGTGCTGGCGGTGCTCGTGATCCTCGCCATGTATTTCACCGAGTCGAAGTTCTGGGGCGTGGTGGTGATGGGCACGGCGGTGATCTCGCTGTTCTTCCTGCCGTGGCTCGACCGCTCGCCGGTGAAGTCGATCCGCTACCGGCCGTTCTTCCATAAGGTGTTTCTTGGCATCTTCGTGCTGGCGTTCCTGACGCTCGCGTTCCTCGGCACGAAACCGCCATCGCCGGCGGCCACGCTGATCGCCCAGATCTGCGCGCTCGTCTATTTCGCTTTCTTCCTCGGCATGCCGTTCTGGACGCCGCTTGGCACCTTCAAGCAGCCACCCGAGCGCGTGCGGTTCAAGCCCCATTAATTGACGAGCGAGGAAGATATGACGAAAAGATCTCTTTTTTCGACGCTCGCGAAGGTGGGCATACGGGCTGCCGGCGTCCGGGCCGGCTTGACCGCGCTGGCGCTCTCATGCGTATTTGGGGTCGGGTCTGTCGCGGCGCAGGAAAACATTCCGCTCGACCGCGCACCCGATAACGGCGAAAATCTTGCTTCGCTGCAACACGGCGCCAAATTGTTTGTAAACTATTGTCTGAATTGCCATAGTGCGAATTTGATGCGCTACAGCCGGTTGCAGGATCTCGGCATTCCGCAGAAGCAAATCGAAGATAATCTGTTGTTTACGACCGACAAGGTCGGCAACACGATGTCCATCGCGATGCGTCCGGACGACGCGAAGGCGTGGTTCGGCGTGGCGCCGCCGGACCTCTCCGTGGAAGCGCGGGCGAAAGGGCGCGACTGGCTGTACACGTATCTGCGCAGCTTCTACCGCGACGACACGCGGCCGACCGGCTGGAACAATCTGGTGTTCGAAAACGTGAGCATGCCGCACGTGTTGTGGCAGTTGCAGGGCATCCGCACGGCGAAGTTCGAGGACACGACGGACGAGGAAACCGGGGAAAAGGTCCGTCGTTTTGCCGGGTTCCAGCAGGTCACGCCCGGAACGCTCTCGCCGGTGGATTATGATGCCGACGTGGCCGACCTGGTGGCCTACCTCGGCTGGATGGCCGAACCCGAGCAGAAAACTCGCAGGCAGCTTGGCGTGTGGGTGCTCCTGTTCCTCGGCGTGTTGAGCTTTTTCGCGTGGCGATTGAACGCCGCGTACTGGAAAGATATCAAATAGGCACGTCCTGACCGACGTGGGGCCGGTGCGACGAGATGCCGTCTGACGGTTCAGGGACCGTCGGACGGTTTTTTCGCCCGCTGGCCTTTTGGGTTTATTGAGGAAATGTAAATCATGATGGTTCTGTACTCCGGCACTACCTGCCCGTTCTCCCAGCGCTGCCGGCTGGTGTTGTTCGAAAAGGGCATGGACTTCGAAATCCGCGACGTCGACCTGTTCAACAAACCGGAAGACATCGCCGTGATGAATCCGTACGGTCAGGTGCCGATTCTGGTCGAGCGCGACCTGATTCTGTACGAGTCGAACATCATCAACGAGTACATCGACGAGCGCTTCCCGCATCCGCAGCTGATGCCGGCCGACCCGGTCCAGCGCGCCCGCGCACGTCTGTTCCTGCTCAACTTCGAGAAGGAACTGTTCGTGCATGTGAGCACGCTCGAAAACGAGAAGGGCAAGGCCGCCGAGAAGAACCACGAGAAGGCGCGCCTCGCGATCCGCGACCGCCTTACGCAGCTCGCGCCGATCTTCCTGAAGAACAAGTACATGCTGGGCGAAGAGTTCTCGATGCTCGACGTCGCCATTGCGCCGCTCTTGTGGCGCCTCGACCACTACGGCATCGAACTGTCGAAGAATGCCGCGCCGCTCATGAAGTATGCCGAGCGCATTTTCAGCCGTCCCGCGTACATCGAAGCGCTGACGCCGTCTGAAAAGGTCATGCGTCGTTAAGCACGCAGTTGGGCACGCAGTTGGGCAGTATCCTGGCGGTTGCAGGTAACAGAGGCGGCGTGCACGGCGTGGGTGTGGATGCCGCCTCGTGAAAGGATTGTTGATGCAAGAGATTTCCACCAAGCCGTATTTGCTGCGCGCGCTGTACGAGTGGTGCACCGACAACGGCTTCACGCCGCATATCGCGGTGCGGGTCGATAACCGCACGCGCGTGCCGCGCCAGTTCGTGCGTGACGGCGAGATCGTGCTGAACATCAGCTTCGAGGCGACGAGCCAGCTGCAGATGGGCAACGAGATGATCGAGTTCCACGCGCGCTTCTCGGGCAAGTCGCACAAGATCGAGGTACCGGTGTCGAACGTGCTCGCGATCTACGCGCGCGAGAACGGCCAGGGAATGGCGTTCCCGGTCGAGTCGCCGGCCGGCGACGCCGACGACGTGCTGTCCTCCGAGGATCACGAAGAAGCCGAAGCGCATGAGGCGCACGCAGTGCGCGACGAGCCTGCCGAGGAACCTGCTGCGCCGCTCGCGCCTCTTGCCCCGGTTGCGACGCGTGCCGCCGACAAAGATGACGAAGGCGGCAACAAGGGCGGCAAGAGCCACCTCAAGATCGTGAAATGAAGTAGAATGGCGGGCTACGCCGGCTTAGCTCATCTGGTAGAGCAGTTGATTTGTAATCATCAGGTGGCGGGTTCGAGTCCTGCAGCCGGCACCACATTCAAGACAAAGGGTTACGTGATATTCACGTAACCCTTTGTGCCTTCTGCGCCCCTACTCGCCAAAACCGCCAAAACCCTCACTCCGCCCAATCCGGATCGCTCGTGAACATGATCGTGAGCCAGCGATGCGATTCGTCCCCGCCTATGGCACGGCCAATCTCGTCGCGGATCGCATCCCATTCGGCGATGCGCTTCGCCGGCATGTCGGGCGGCACGACGAAATACAGCTCGATTTCGCGGGAGCGGCCCACTTTCGCGACATAAGCGCGGTAGTACTCGAAGGCGTAGCGCTCGACGAAGCGTTTCGCGACGGCATCGACATGCTGCTTGAGATCCGCGGGTGCCACGAGTAACACGTCCAGCAAGGCCTGGCGAATTTCCGCGAGCGGAATCGGAATGATCACGGCGCACACCGCGACGAGCGCCGCCGGGTCGACGTAGGGCGTGAGGCGCTCCCACGCCGTTCCGTGAATCGCATAGCCGACGCTGAAGGCGATCAGCAGCGCTGCGGTGATCCCCGCGGACATGATCCACGACTTGATGTCGAGGCGCACGAAATCCGAGTGGATCCGGCGGTTCGCGCGCGATTCGAATACCGCCATCGCCACGCAGGCGCTTACGGTGAGCACGGCATAGACGAGCGCAGGACCGAAGTGCAGCTCGTGGCCTCCGGAGAGCAGGTTGCTGACGCCGTTGATCAGCGCGTAGACGGCCACGCCCACGAGCAGCGTGCCGTTCAGGCCGAGCACCATGGGTTCGAGATGCCAGAAGCCCATGGTGAAGCGATCGCGCCATTTGCGCGGCAGGTCGACATTGACCGCGTAGGAGGTGATCAGGCGCACGACGGCGAGGGCGAGCGCGCTCATGCTCGCGTCGACGAGCGAATAAACGCCGTCGAACACGATGGAAAACGAGCCGGAGATCAGCCCGAACAGAATGCCGATGAGGGCGATCACCAACGTCGTGGCGATCGATAGCGTCAGCACGCTGCTCTCGTCGGAAGCACTGAAGAAGCGAAGCCGTTCCATGATGTCTGCCCTGCGCGAGGATGAGCAAGACTAGCCGACTCGCCGGGACGCCGTCGCCGCGCTGCGCGGTCGGCTTGCCTCGCGTGCCGTCGAGCCGGCGCGGCCTTCCACGAGGTCGATCTCCTGTGGTGACAGGCCAAATGCCGCGTAGAGGCGCCGATCGATCTCGCGCGCGATGTCGTCCACTGCCGGCGAGCCGCATCCGGACTGCCCGGCGTGCAGCAACCGGGTCACGCAGTCGGCGATCTCGCTGCGCACCGCAGCGCCGCCCGGCACGGGCAAGGCGTCGATCATCGCTGTCGTGAACGCCACGCCGCCGTTGTAGCTCGACGCGCCATACTTCGCGCGGATCAGGAACACCGAGAGCGGGCAATTGAGCAACGCCGCCGCGAACTTCAGCAGGTTCTCGTCGTCCGAGCGCAGGATCAACGTGGTCTTGCCAGGGATCGTGTCGCCTGCGAGATCGAGTGTCGCGTCGAGTCGTGTGAGGCCTTTCACGATCACCTTTTTCGCCCTGGCTTTCGCGCCGTAGCCGTTCGCGAACGTCGACGCGAAGCGCTCGCGCTCGACCACGGGCGCCGCGTAGCGTCGCCCGAGATAGGTCATCGGTTTGCTGGCCCAGCGCGAGACGTAGCGCCCGAGCGTGCCAGTGTTCACCACGCGGTAGTGATGGTCCGGCCGGAAGCGGCCGTCGCCCGCTTCGACGAGAGGCGCGAGCCGGTAGGCGTCCGACGTCGCGCATGCATTCTCGCAGGGCAACAGCGAACCGAGTGTGGCGTGCGCGCGGGCGAATCGCTGCACGAACGCGACGTGCGGCGAGAACAACGCGTCGAGCGGCCATGGCGACTCGAGCGTGCCTTTGTCGGTTTGCGCAAGCTCGGTGAACGTTTCGCCGTCGATGCGCGCGGTCGCGATGGCGGGCGTGCCGGACTCGCGAAAGAACGTGATGATCGAATCCACGCGCGCCTGCTCGAACACGTCGCGCCCGAGCCTGACGATGCGTTCGATCTTGCCGATATGCCGTGCGCGCAACGCGTTGCCGAAGGGCTTCGAGAGCCACTTGTCTGGCGTGAGATACGCCATCGCGCCGCCCGGTCTCAGGAGCGCGAGGCCCAGCTCCATGAACACGATGTAGAGATCCCAGTTGCCCCTCGCGCTCGGCCAGCGTCGCGCCAGCCGCTCGCGCAGCGCACGCTGGCCCTGGTTGATCATGCGCTCGGAGTCGATATAGGGCGGGTTCGCGATGACGGCGTCGAAGCGCTCGAAGTCGCCGTGGTCAGTGAGCAGGTCTGCGAATTCGATGCGCCATTCGAACGCCGTGGTTTCCTCGGGCGGCGTTTCGGCCAGGTTGGTCGAGAGGGTGTGGCGCAACGCGTCGCGCAGTTGTGCGAACCGGACGATTTCGGCGCGCCGTGCGGCGGGCGTGGCTGTCGCCCGCAGTCTTGCCGCGCTCGCGCGATAGTTCGCCACGGGTTCAACGTGGCCGCGCAGCGGCGTATCGAAGTCGAAACGGCTGAGCGTCGCGTTGCCTGCCTTGAGGTTGGTCTCGAGGTTCGGCAGCGCAGCGGTGAAATCCGCGTGTTCGAGCAGTTCGATCCACAGCCGCAGGCGCGCCATGCCGACCGAATCCGCATTGATATCCACTCCGAAAAGCGAGTGCTCGACGATGTCCCGCTTGACGCGAAAGAGCGCGGCTTCGATCTTGCGGATGGCCGTGCCATCGCGCTCGCGGGTGAGCGGCTCGCCATTCGCGTGCGTGACGCAAAGCCGGTCCGCTGTCACGTCGATGCGGCAAGCGCCAAGCGCTTCGCGCTCGCGCGTGTCCAGCAAGCCGAGGCGCACTTTCAGCGCCAGCAACTCGTTGAGTGCCGAAACGAGCAGATGCCCCGAGCCCACGGCGGGATCGCAGATGCGCAGCGAGTCCAGAATCGCGCGAGCTGCATCGCGGTTTTCGCTCGATTTGCCGATCACTTCGGATAGCTGATCGATGTTTGCGCAGCGCCAACCTTTGGCTCGATGCAAGCGATTCAGCGCCGCTTGCGTGATGGCGGGACGGGCGAGCTGCATCGCGACGCTACCCGGCGTGTACCAGGCGCCGTCGCGGTAACCGTTGAGCTTTTCGAAGACGAGCCCGAGCGCCGAGGCGTCGAGGCAACGCCTGTTTGCCGCGGTTGGCTCTCGCGCGACCAGACCGGCGCAGAAGTCGAACGCGGCGAGAAAATCGAGCAGATACGCAAGCACGTGCCGCTCGCCGCTCGCATGAGGCAGTACGGTCGCCGGGAAAAGCGCAATTGTGGCGCGATCGTCGAGCGCGCTCATGTCGAGCTGGCTTCGGTCCAGGTCTTGCGGCTCGAAAAGCGAACCGTCGAAGCGGGGAAGGTGAGCGAAGCGAGCCGGCGGCGTGTCGTCACCGGTGCCGAATACGGCGTCGCACAACGCATCGAGATCGCTGAACGAGCCGATGCGCTGTGTGTTCAGGAACGCGTAGGTCGAATCGCCGTCATGAAGCGTCAGCAAACGCGTTTCGAGCACCTTGAGAAAAACGAGGCGGCTGATCCATACGATGCAAAGCCGAAGCGCGAGTTCGAAGGAGTCGGCAGCCGGCCGCTCGCTCTGGCTCTCGCCCTTGCCCTTGCCCTTGCCCTTGCCATTGCCATTGCCATTGCCATTGCCATTGCCATTGCCGGCGGCGAGGCGCGACAGCGCGAGTTCGATCAGGGCACCGGGCAGACGCTCTTGCGGCGCGAGTCGCGCGACGGTGCGCCTTGCTCCGGAAACGCTCTCCCGCAACCCCACGATATGCAGCAGTTCGGCGTAAAAGCCTTCGTCGAGCCCACCAGCGGCGCCGGCGCGGCGCTTGCGCGGTTTGCGCGCGCGGCGTGTCTGCTGGGCGGTTTCTGGCATGGTCTCGGCGGGTGGGCGTGGCCTGGCGGGGCGCGGTCGGCGCACATTTTACTGCCGGGCGCGCGCGTTTCGTCCTACGCCGTCTGGCCGAGTCGACGCGTCCGCCCGTCTGAGCGATCATCGTTGCGATGGCGATGCGGCGGAACGTGCCGCATCGCTCTGCTATATGATGGCGCCCCGCGGCGCTCACCTGCGGGCCAGGAACGAATCGACGAACTGGCCCGCCGCACCGAATATCCGACCTATGACCGAATATCCCACTCTCACCTGGCCCGACACCGAAGGCCCGCGCACGGTGCGCTGGCGCTCCGAGGCTGGCGTGCCGGCGCCCAAACGCGTGGTCATCGCCGACGACCGCACGACTGCGGACGCCGCTTACCGCCTTGCCAGCGAAGGCACCGCGCTGCTGTGGCGCGGCGACTATCAGAACGCGCGTCAACTGCTGCAGGCCATGGGGCGCCGTGCCGAGCGCAAGCCGCGCAAGGCTGCGCCGCCCAAGGCGCCCGCTTCGCCGCTCGAGGCGTTTCATCTGCATCGTCAGGCGCAGGCACAGCGCGCCCGCACGCTCGGCATGGTGCTGATTCCGCTCGAAGGCGATTACGGCATCAACCTGCGCCGCGCGCCCGACGTCCGGCTCGCGTGCGAAGAGGCGTGGGGTGCGCCCGATGGCGAAGCGTCTGCGGTGTCGCTGCGTGAAATCCTCGGTCTGGTCGGCGCGCACGAATGGCGCAAGAAGGGCGTCGAGATCGCCGCGCTGAACGGGGCGCGGATTCATCCGTACTACGGCGTGTTCTCGCCGGTGCGCGGCGAATACGTCGATCTCGTTGCGCGCACCGCGCTGCCGTCGCTCGAAAAGGCCTTCGACATCGGCACGGGCACGGGCGTGCTCGCAGCCGTGCTCGCCTCGCGCGGCATGAAGCGCGTGGTCGCAACCGATCAGGACGCCCGCGCGCTGGCTTGCGCGAACGAGAACCTGGCTCGCCTCGGCTACGCCGCGCAGGTCGAGGTCGTCGAGGCGGATCTGTTCCCGCCGGGGCGCGCGCCGCTCATTGTCTGCAATCCACCGTGGGTGCCGGCGCGTCCCGCGTCGCCCATCGAGTACGCCGTGTTCGATCCCGAGAGCCGCATGCTGCGCGGCTTTCTCGGCGGCCTCAAGGATCATCTCGAGCCGGGCGGCGAGGGGTGGTTGATTCTGTCGGACTTCGCGGAGCATCTCGGGCTGCGCACGCGCGAATCGCTCATCGAGATGATCGTGCAGGCGGGACTCGAAGTAGCCGGGCGCGAGGACATTCGCCCGCGCCACCCGAAAGCTTCGGATCCTGACGATCCGCTCTATCGTGCGCGAGCGGCCGAGCTGACGTCGCTATGGCGCCTCAAGGTGCGCGCAGAGTGAGCCGGCGGCGGGAAAAAGCGTTGTCAATAAAGAAAAAGCCGGGCCGTGAACAATCCATGCGGCCCGTGGGGGTGTCGAGTATCGGCGTCGGCGGCCTGGCTGCCGCGCCGGGTGCGCGTCAGACTGACATCGGCTTCACCCCGGATAGGCTTCGTCGACCTTCAGGCCTGCCAGCTTGAAAATCACGCGCAGCGTTTGTGGCTTGATATCGCGGCGCGACGCCAGCGCCGACATCACGAAATCGAGCACCTTCGCGTACTTCAGCAGAATCAGGCAGGTCTCGAGATCCGAAGGGCCGTCGCGCATGCTCTCGGCGACCCGCAGCATCTCCACCGAGATGTCGCGCGCCATTTCCAGCTCCAGTTGCTGCTTTTCCGTCCAGTCGGGAACCGTGACGAGTTTCGTAAGCAGTTCCTGGAATTTTTGCTCTGCGTTTCCGTCAGGTATCGTATTCATTGCATGCCCCATGCAAGGCCGTACAGCGTCGCGCGCTCTTCGCGCAGCGAGGACTGCGCCAGCCTGATTCATCGCAACCGGCACTCCCGGTGCGACCTCCCAATGCGCGCCTGTCGATTCGTTGCCGTCCGGTCGCGCTGCGTTTTGGTCCTTTTTGGGCATCGGGGACAAAATCCTCGTGTCTCTTCTATTCAACCCCTTCCCTCCTGTCCGCACGTGGGTCAGCGTGCCTGGACGCTATTCCGACACTCGCTGCTCTTATGGGTTCGGCAGCCTTGATCAGCTTTTTCCGTAAAATGACAGAAATACGGCGACCCTTCTGTCGCCTGTCGCACGTTTCGCGACATACCACGCCTTTCATCTGACCACGCCGATGTCCAGCAAGACTTACGAAGTCCGTCCGAACCAGTCTGTCGAACTCCTCAAGGAACTCCACATCCTGACGCGCGACGGCAAGATGAACCAGGACAGCCGCCGCAAGCTGAAGCAGGTCTATCACCTGTTCCAGTTCATCGAGCCGCTGCTCAAGGACCTCAAGCAGGATGGCCGCGACGTGACCCTCGTCGATCACGGTGCGGGCAAGTCCTATCTGGGCTTTATTCTCTACGACCTGTTCTTCAAGGATCAGCGCGACAGGTCACATATTTATGGCATCGAGACGCGCGACGAGCTTGTGCAGCATTCGCAGGCGCTGGCCAAACGGCTGGGCTTTGGCGGGATGTCGTTCCTGAACCTGTCGGTAGCCGATTCGATCACCTCGCCGCAACTCCCGCCGACCGTCGATATCGTGACCGCGCTGCATGCCTGCGACACCGCCACCGACGACGCCCTGCGTTTCGGACTCAAGAAGCACGCGCGCTACATCGTGGTCGTGCCGTGCTGCCAGGCCGAGGTGGCGGGTGTGCTGCGACGCAACAAGGGCAAGTCGCTCGGCCAGGCGCTCACGGAGATCTGGCGTCATCCGCTGCATACGCGCGAATTCGGCAGCCAGATCACCAACGTGCTGCGCTGTCTGCAACTCGAGGCGCACGGCTATCAGGTGAGCGTGACGGAACTGGTGGGCTGGGAGCACTCGATGAAGAACGAACTCATCATCGCCCAGTACAAGGATTTGCCGCGACGCCGTCCGGCGGCGCGGCTGGCCGAGATTCTCGAGACTTTCGGGCTGGCGGACCTGCGCGAGCGCTTTTTCGCCGACGAGGGCGAGGCGGCTTCCGAAGCGGCAACCGAAGGCTGAACTCGTGGGCGGCGCGGTGTCAGGCGCGCTTGCTCATCCAGTCTTGCCAACCTTCGAAGCCGAGCCTGCGCAGCGTTTCCTGGTTGCGTTCGTAGATGTCGGCGGCGTCGGGGAATGCCTCGACCGCGCGCTCGATGCTGGCCTCCCGCAGCAGATGCAGGATCGGATACGGCGCGCGGTTCGTGTAGTTCTCGATGTCGTCGGGCTCGGTGCCCTCGAACTGGAATTGCGGGTGAAAGCTCGCGACCTGGAGCGTGCCTTCGAGGCGCAACTGCTGTACGAGGCGCTCGGCAAACCAGGCCGCGTCGTTGAAATCGGCGAAGTCGGCCAGCGCGCGGGGCAGGATCAGGAGCGTCGTGTCGATGTCCGCGGCATCGGCCTCTGCCAGTGTTTGCAACTCGCGTTCGAGATCAGTGAGGACACCTTCCAGGTCGGTCGCCTCGCTGATCACGTAGCGAATCTGGTTCTTCACGTGCACGCTTTTCGCGAACGGGCAGAGGTTCAGGCCAATCACGGCGCGCGTGAGCCAGTGGCGCGTCGCTTCGAGAATGGCGGCGTGTTCGGGGGACAGAGCAACGGTTTCGTTCATCGTGCCATTTTACGGGCGGCTAGCGCCGGGGGCATGCCGCCTCGATCAACAGCTTTGCCATGCGCGGCGCCGCGAGAATCGGGCCGCAGCCGGGGCCGTAAGTCTGGCTTGCGGCATAGATGCCTTCGACCAGCAGCGCGAGTTCCTCCGCAAGCGCGACTGGATCGTTGGCGCCTGCTTCCTGCGCGAGCGCGGTGAGCCGTGCCATGAGGCGCGTCTTGTTGTTGTCGACGCTGCGCCGTGCGGGGTGGGTGGCGTCGGGAAATTCGGTCGCGACGTTGACGAACGGACAGCCGCGATAGTCCGCCACCGAGGCGCGGCGCACGAGATCCTCGAAATACTGCACCAACTGCTTTGCCGGCTCGCCGGGGTGCTTCGCGAGACTTTCGTCGAAGCGCTCGAAAAAGCGCACGTCGCAGCGCTGCAGGTAGGCGACGACGAGATCGTCCTTCGACGAAAACTGCCGGTAAAGGCTCATCTTGTTGACGCCGGCGCGCTCGACCACGGCCTCGATGCCGACCGCGCGCACGCCTTCGCGATAGAACAGCTCGTCAGCGGCGCGCAGCAGGTGCTCGTGCGCGCGCGCCCCAGCCGTTTGCGCGCGGGGGCGGGGCGTGCGGGCAGCGGCGGTAGCGGTTTCGTCGTGGCCTTCGTGTTTCATGAGGGCATCTCGCGATCAGGGTGATTGCTTGACATGTTACCGAGCGGTAACTACTATCGCAACACACTTGTGACCGATCGGTAACAATCGAGCGATGACGAATCGTCGCAGCGAGCGGTCATACCAATGAAAACATCGGCGTGTCGAAACCGGCGCGCCGTGACAGGAGCACCGATGAACTGGGCAGCAAGACGAATAGGCGGGCGTTTCCACTACGGATGGCTCGTCGTGGCGGTGGTGTTTCTGGTACTGCTGGCGGCGGCCGGCACGCGCGCCACGCCCAGCGTGATGATGGTGCCGCTCGAGCAGCAGTTCGGCTGGAGCCGGGCGACGATCTCGCTCGCCATCTCGGTGAACATCGCGCTCTATGGGCTGATGGGGCCGTTTGCGGCGGCGGCCATGCAGCGATTCGGCGTGCGGCCCACGCTGCTCGCGGCGCTCGGCACGATGGCGGCGGGCGTGGCGCTTTCCGCGCTGATGACGCATCCGTGGCAGATGATCCTGATCTGGGGCGTGATGGTGGGCGGCGCCACCGGCGTCGCGGCGCTCTCGCTCTCGGCCACCGTCGTTACGCGCTGGTTCCACTCGCACCGCGGGCTTGCCATGGGCATTCTCACCGCGAGTTCGGCCACGGGCCAGCTCGTGTTTCTGCCGCTCCTCGCGGCGATCGTGGAGAAGCACGGCTGGCAGTCGGTGGTGCTCGTGGTCGCGGTGGCGGCTGCCGCGGTGCTGCCGCTCGTGCTGTTCCTGCTGCCCGAGCGGCCCGCGAGCGTGAACCTGCGTCCGTTCGGCGAGGACGAGAGCACCCCGGTCGCCCCGCCCGCGCCGCATCAGAATCCGCTGAAGATCGCGTTCGACGCGCTCTTCATGGCGAGCCGCACGCGCGACTTCTGGCTGCTCTTCTTTAGCTTCTTCATTTGTGGCGCGAGCACGAACGGCTATGTGGGCACGCACCTCATCGCGATGTGCGGCGACTACGGCATGACCGAGGTGCAGGGCGCCTCGCTGCTCGCCACGATGGGCATTTTCGACCTGTTTGGCACGACGCTCTCGGGCTGGCTCTCGGACCGCTTCAACAGCCGCGTGCTGCTGTTCTGGTACTACGGGCTGCGCGGACTTTCGTTGATCTATCTGCCGCACGCGTTCGGCATCGACTTTTTCGGGCTGCCGATTTTCGCGGTGTTCTACGGGCTCGACTGGATCGCGACGGTGCCGCCGACCGTGCGTCTCGCCACCGACGTCTTCGGCAAGGAGCGCGCGCCGATCGTGTTCGGCTGGGTCGTGGCGGGCCATCAGCTCGGTGCGGCGTTTGCGGCGTTCGGCGCGGGCCTGTTGCGCGCGAGCCTCGGCACCTACACGGTGGCGTCGATGATTTCGGGCGGCCTGTGTCTCGTGGCATCGTTCCTCGTGCTGCGCATCAACCGCGGGCCGCGCGCCGTGGGTGTGCAAACGGCCTGACACGGCGTTCGCGCACCGCAACTTCAAAGCGCCGATTCGTGCTTCGGCACGTCCCGATGGGCGACGCATGAGCGTCGCCCGTTGCGTTTGAGCGTATTTCACGCGCTGCGGTTATTCTAGTGACCCCCGGGCAAGCCGCCCGCCACCCCAAGGACACACAAGGCATGACGAAGCACAAACCCGCACCGACAGCCGTGCCCATACACGAACTCATCGCCGGCCGCTGGAGCCCGCGCGCCTATTCGAGCGAGCCGGTGAGCCGCGAGGCGCTGCACGCGGTGATCGAGGCGGCGCGCTGGGCGCCGTCGGGCTACAACCTGCAGCCGTGGCGCTTTATCGTGTTCGACCGCAGCGCAGACGAAATCGCGTTCAAGCGCGCGTTCGCCACGCTCGTGCCGTTCAACCAGCAATGGAACGCGCCGGCGTCGGTGCTGATCGCGGTGACGGCACACACGCTCAATGCAAAGGGAGAAGTGAATCGCACGGCGCAGTACGATGCGGGCGCCGCGGCCATGTCGCTCGTGCTCCAGGCGCATGCACTGGGTCTCGCCGCGCACCAGATGAGCGGTTTCGACGTGCAGGCGTTCCGCAAGGAATTCGCGCTGCCGAACGACGTGGAGCCGTTGTCGATCATCTCGATCGGCCACTACGGGGAAGCCGAGAAGCTGGAACCGGTGCTGCGCGACCGCGAAAAGGCGGAGCGCACGCGTTCGGCGGTGGGCGAGATCGCTTACGCGAACGCCTGGAAGCAGCCGTTCAAGGGCTGATTCAAGAGATGTCCCGCGCCCGTGAGGGTGCGCGAACTTCAGCGAAAACGCGCGGCACGGCCCGCGCGTTTTTTTCTTGCGGGGCCGCATCATGGGCCTGCGGTTGCCCCGCGCCGCGCTTTCGTGCTACAAAGCCGATCCCCCGACCTTTCCTCTCCTGCGCGCGCATTCGCTGCGGCGCGCTCTTGCCATGACCAGCTTCTGCGCGATTGACTTCGGAACCTCCAATTCGGCGGTGGCGCTCCCGGCAGCGGCCGGCGGTGCGATGCGCCTCGCGCCGGTGGAGGGTGCTCACACGACCTTGCCCACGGCGGTGTTCTTCAACGTCGACGAACACACCCGCGAATTCGGCCGTGCGGCGCTGGCGTCCTATATCGACGGCTTCGACGGCCGGCTGATGCGCTCGATGAAGAGCATCCTCGGCTCGCCGCTCGCCGAGAGCACGACCGACCTCGGCGACGGCAGCGCGATGCCCTATACCGAGATCATCGCGATCTTTCTGGAGCACCTGAAGCGCAGCGCCGAGCGTTGCTCGGGTACGCCGATCACGCGCGCGGTGCTGGGCCGTCCGGTGTTCTTCGTCGATGACGACCCGCGCGCCGACCAGCTCGCCCAGGACCAGCTCGAAGCCGCGGCGCGCCGGGTGGGCTTTCGCGAGATCGAGTTCCAGTACGAGCCGATCGCGGCGGCGTTCGACTACGAGTCGCGCCTGGCGGAAGAAGGGCTCGTGCTCGTCGCCGACATTGGCGGCGGTACGTCGGACTTCTCGCTCGTGCGCGTGGGGCCCGATCGCATGACGCGGCTCGATCGCAAGGAAGACGTGCTCGCGCATCACGGCGTGCACGTGGCGGGCACCGACTTCGACCGCCGCGTCGAACTCGCGACCATCCTGCGCGAACTGGGCTACCAGTCGCTCGACCCCGAAGGCCGCGAGGTGCCGAACCGCATTTATTTCGATCTGGCGACCTGGCACCTCATCAACACGATCTACACGCCCAAGCGCGCGACCGAGCTGAAGCTCATGCGCCATCTGTACCCCAACACGCGCCATCACGACCGGCTGATGCGCGTGGTCGACGAGCGCCTGGGGCACGCGCTCACGGCGCGCGCCGAGGAGGCGAAGATCGGCGTTTCGGCGGGCGGGGAGACGATGATCGACCTCGAAGCGGTCGAAGCGGACCTGCGTCTCGCGTTCGGCGACGCACAGCTCGTCGAGGCGGGCCGCGAGGAGACGCGCCGCATCGTGCAGGCCGCGCGTGAAACGGTGCAGGCGGCGGGTATCGCGCCGGCTCAGGTGAGCGCGCTGTACTTCACGGGCGGCTCGACCGGCCTTTTGTTCTTGACGCAGGCGCTGGCGGAGGCGTTTCCGCAGTCGCAGGCCGTATTCGGCGACCGCCTTGCCAGTGTGGCGACGGGCCTTGGCATTCACGCGCAGCGCCTGTTCGGCTGAACGCGCGGGGCGCCCCAGCCCCGTTGAAAATCGCCAGACGATAAAAAACCCCACCTTCGAGAAGAAGAGTGGGGTTTTTCGGTAAGCTTGCTAGTCAGGGACTGCGCAGAAGCTGCATTCAGATCCTGAAAGCCGTAGCAGACCAATGAGCGCAGTACTTAGACCGGCTTGATGTTGGCAGCTTGCTTGCCCTTCGGGCCCGTGCGGACTTCGAATTGAACCTTTTGGTTCTCTTGCAGCGTCTTGAAGCCGTCAACCTTGATTTCCGAGAAGTGCGCGAACAGATCTTCGCCGCCGCCGTCCGGAGTGATAAAGCCAAAGCCCTTAGCGTCATTGAACCACTTGACGGTACCGGTTTCCATATTACTTTCCTAAAAATGAATGAAGGCCGAAGCCCGAGAGGTGCACGAAAATCAAGGAAGGGGTATGGGACCAGCCGGAGTACCGTTGATGGGCGAACTACGAAAGACCAATTCACACTCGCCGCTTGAAATCCTGCCCGAACTTTATACGGCTAAATGCCCGGAAGGTCAACCCGGTCCCCGGGAAAGTTCGTATTTTTTTGCTACAGGGTCGAAACCAACCCTTACAAAGCTTGATAAGCAAATGACTTTTTTGTATTAGGCGGTCGTTTTCGCCGCCCTTCCGTGGTGCAACCGGTTAAACTACGCGCCGCGCGGAAGTTGCGCCTGCAGGCGCAATCGTTCGTGTGGAGGTACGACAACCGCGGGAAACCCGCCCGCACAACAGACGGGATAAACGCGGTGTCGAGCTGCTCTCGAAACAGGAGAAGACGTGAAAAGTTCTATTCAACGGAACATCGGCCCGTTCGCGCTGATGTTCACCGGCCTCGGGTCGATCATCGGTTCGGGCTGGCTGTTCGGCGCGTGGAAGGCGGCGAAAAT
>NZ_QEOL01000036.1 GCF_003096715.1 Paraburkholderia silvatlantica | reverse complement strand
ACACTGTGGATTGGCATGCAGCGCGTCATGGATGCGGTGATCACCATCCAGATCCTGCGCGACGGGTACGATACTTCTGTATAACGAGATGCCTTTAACTGGCTTGCCGCCAGGGGAAGCGGCCCTCAAGCTCCGATTGCTTCGCATTCGCGGTGGGCAAGGTCGCGGGCAACGACGCCTCGCTTCGCCACGATATTCGAACCACCGCTCGTGCCGAGAAGTCGGATGCGTACTATCGGGTGGACGCTCCCACCTGACATCCGCGATCTTCGCGGCAGTCCGGCGGAGGCGGCGACACAAAATGTTGAGTACGCGAGTCGGCCCACGCGTATATTCGATCACGAAAAGGGACTTCGATATAGCGGTGCAGAAACTGCGTCATGCAAAGTGCACAGAGGAGAAAAACTATGGTGCCCGCAAGTTGATAACTGATCCCATACTTCCCCAACCAAAGCAATTCTGCAAGCGGCATGACGAATACGGCATGGCTGAGATACAGGCTGTAGGAAACCCTGCCCAAATATTGTAAAGGGCGCGTCTGCAGAAGACTTGCTAGTGGCCCCCGATCGGAGATGAGCGACACAATGACCATGGCGAAGACAAAGGGGGCGGCAAACGCAGACAGGGGAATAGTATACGCCCCGATCATGAGCGACAGCGCAACGATCGCCGTTACTACCTGAACTGTCGGCGTGGCGACCGTCAGCAGACGCGTCCTGAAATGGGCAATCAGGCAGCCAAGAGAGAAGCCCGCAATACATCGCGCCCATCCGAAGGTAAAACCCAGATCCATGCAGTGACCGTTGTACCTGCATGCTCCTGCGTCGATGTAGATAGTGACGGCGAGACCTGCGACGACCAGGCCGCAGGCAAGACCGATCTGCACTTGCCTACGCGCAAGCAGGCAAACGCCCGCG
Organism: Paraburkholderia silvatlantica; assembly: GCF_003096715.1. Lineage (GTDB taxonomy): Bacteria > Pseudomonadota > Gammaproteobacteria > Burkholderiales > Burkholderiaceae > Paraburkholderia > Paraburkholderia silvatlantica. The sequence goes on along the minus strand of NZ_QEOL01000036.1, from coordinate 74,658 downwards.
AAGAGGAGGTAGACATAAAACTCATCGCCGGTGCTCCAGGCGTTTGGATTGCCTATCGCGTGATCGAAGAAGTTCATGCCTTGCGTCAGGGTTACGATAGACAAGGCCTCGGCACCTGTCGGTGCGAACAGGCCGCTATGGGTAAGGATCAGGGGCAAGCCGCCGATTACATAAAAGAGGATGGCAGTCGTGATATGCAGTGGCCACAGGCGCCCAATCCGGCGCACAAGGAAACGCCACACTTCGCTCCACCCACTTCGCAAGCGTTCGTCATACGACGAACAGATTACAAGTCCGCTCAGCACAAAGAAAAGATCAACGGCGAGATAACCACTTCGAATGACGCCGGTAAAGTGTGCCACCTGACCGAGGTGATAGAGGACAACGATCAACGCTGCTGCGCCGCGCAGACCTTCCAGGCTTCGATTGGGAGTTTTCAAGCCGCCCTCCGACCGGGGTTCCCAGCATGACTGCCGAGATTTTCGGGACAGTCCCGCGCAAGCCGCACCATGTTCCGGCACATAGGTGGTTTCGGACCGAACGCGCGAGAGCGATGCCAGGTCACCACGAGTAACGTGGGAAGCAGAAATGTGGCCCACTGCTCGCTGTGAAACCAAAAGACAGATAGAAGGGAGGGGATTGGAATAATCCACGTCAGTGCTACGAGAATGTACCCCGGGATCACTTGCTCTGGACGTCTCTGGAAATCGTCGCAAAGAAAGAGGATTGGTAGCAGCAGCCACGCCAGATCGTAATAGAGCAAATACGGAGACAGCATCAAGGCGACTATGATCGCGGCCGAGGCGCTCATCCCGTGATGCGGATATTTGATCCACAGACGCATTGACAGCAGAAGACCGAATAAGGCAATCGCATAGTGCACGAGGTACGCGGTTTGAACATTTGCCCCCGCGCGCCGGGTAACGGCAAAGATTGTCGGCATCGCACCCCACATCCTGTCGCCACCGTGCGTCAACATCGTTGAATTGAATTGCGCGAGTATTCGAAAGAACTCAACCCAAAGGGGAAGACCGAGTATTAGTGTGCTTGCACCACAGACGACCAACACCGTCAAGACAGCCGCAGTGAATGCGCGGAAGTGTCGGCCACAAAGAAACATGATGGGGAAAACGGGGGCGAGTTGCGGCTTGATAACCAGCAGCCCGGCACACATACCAGCCACAATCGGCCGTGTTCCCAAAAGCCCGACGGCGCCAGCGGCGAGTGCCAAGGTAATCAGCGAATTCTGCCCCTGGAAGATAGCCACCCAGATGCCCGGAAAAGCAATGACGGCAATCCACGGCAGCGGCTTCGCCTTCATGACTGGTCTGCAGGCAAGCAGACAGGAAAGCAGGCTCAAACACGAAAACAGCGCATACGCGACCGGATAGGTAGCAAGTGCGAGGGGATAGATGACCAACTGGAACGGAGGCGGATAAACCCAGAGCGCGACGTCGAGATCCAGTGATGAGGTGGAAAATGCAAGTCTTTCGGCCGCAAGTAGCAAGCGTGGGTCGAACGCTGCCAACGCTCCGTGATGGAGCGACACAGAAGATGCACCCCAGAATGCCCGAAAATCGATGCCCAGCGGAAGCACGTAGCGTATATGCATAAACCAGCAGGCTGCACCCCACATAATCAGGATCACCAACTGTAAAAATAGTGTCGCGGCGCAAAAATAAGCGAGGCATTCACTCGTGAAAAATGACGAGCTTCGGCGCTCCGATTTTGCCATCAAGGTATCCACGACTATCTCCAATCGTTCTTCTTCTAGAGGCGTCCCGAAAGCACTAACGTCGACCGCGATGTCGTGGCGCCAGGGTGGGCGAAGTTCAACCTAAGTCACTGGATTCGGCCGCCACGGCCAAACTGGTGCACTCGATCGCGCGCCCAACCCTTCGAGCCAGATAGCGCCGCACGACGACCAGCAGCAACACGAATGTGAAGAGCGGAACATAGGCGCTCGCCGCCCATTGCTGGGGCGTGTAGAAGGAAAGTGGCGCAAGCCACGCACACACCATCACGACACCGTCGCCACGCGTCCAGCCGTTGCGGGCCCCGTCACGCACCAGCCACAGAATTGGCAGACCCAGCAAAAGTAAGTCGTAGGGCATCAGATACGTCGGCACCAGCAAGGTCGCGAGCACGAGCGCCGCCGCCCGTAACTCGAAGGATGCGCGTGCCGCCCAAAGCCACACAACCACGCACGTAGCGAGCACGGCCACGACTGCGTGGAGTCCATATGCAACCGGCAGGGCCATGCCAAAATGCCGTGCGGCGCCGAACACCGTCGAAATGCCGTGCGGCCAGTGGTCCGAATGCTGCACCACAAATTGATTGAACGCAGGCAGCGCTTGGGCAAATCGCGCGAACGTATCTAATCCGAGCACCAGACCCGCGAGCCCGCAAAACATGCCGACGGTCAGCGCCGCTGACGCGAACGCGCGCCAGTTTCTGCTGACCAGCAACGCTACCGGAATCACGACACCCAGTTGAGGCTTGATAGCAAGCAGGCCGAATAAAATTCCCGCGAGCCTTGGCCGCGTTTCGAGGCAGGTGATGCCCAGCCCCAAGAGTCCAAAGGTCAAAAATGAGTTCTGCCCAGCGTGCGCCACAATCCAGGAAGCAGGGAATGCGACGATCGGCATCCACCACGAAAAGCTTCGCGCCGGTGGCAGAATTCGCGTGCATGCAAGGAACGCCAAGGCTATGCCGGCAAAAAGGTAGACGAGGTACGAGATCTGGAACGGCAGCCACGCAGCTGGCAGCACGACCAGCAGGAACGTGGGTGGATAGGTCCAGGGCGTGACGAGCTGAGACGGAAGAATGTTCTGCAACGGCAACGCGAGGTGCTCGATGAGGGCGGTATTGAACACGTTGGCCGCCGGTCCATGCAGCGCAAGCCACGAGGCGCTCCAGAATACGGCGAAATCCCAACCCGGCGGGCTGATGTTTGGTGCCCGGAGGATGCTCCCGAACCATACCCGTGTGGCGAAGCATCCGAGATTCAACATGAGCACGAGTGCCGCGTAAACGCGGATGCGTCCCGCGTCGATCCAGCGCGGCGGTCCAGACAACCGCCGTGAGGTGGAAACGGTGGAATGATCGCGCATGGTCAGGCCGCCTGATAGAACCATCCGGGCTGCCATACATTAGACAGCGCAGGAACGTAGATGCCGAAGGCAAAGTTCGGCAGACAGCGCGTCTGCAGCAAACGCGAAGCTAAATTGTCAATGGCACCCGCCACGACGCTCGTGTAACTCACGAGCCTTCTGAATGCGGCCCTGGCGATCGAAACATGAACGTCGATCGCGATGACTTCATCGATTCTGAACCCGACGACACTTGGCATCCCCCGGCCCTCCTTGACGCGCGACGCTCGGGCCGGGAGACAGCGACACTCCACCCTTTGACCAGGCGGCGCACCTCATGCCGGTCGTGCTTCGCAATAGCTTGTATCGAGAAGTATGAAGGAACCGCTTGCCGCGAGACAGCCACAATGAGTCCGTAAACGTTCGCGAGCCCGCACACGACCGTTAAATCGGTCATGTGCGGGCTCGCTGTCTACGTACCGGCCTGACTTGACTGCCAGACCATCCTCGTCAGAACGGCAGCTTCGCGTCCGGCTTCTCGGCGAGAATCACGCGCTTGAAGTCCGCCTGGATGCGCGCGAGCGCGGCATCGTTGTCGGCCTCGAAGCGCATCACGACCACGGGCGTGGTGTTCGACGAGCGGGCAAGACCAAAGCCGTCCGGGTATTCCACGCGCAGGCCGTCGATGGTAATGACCTCGTCGGCACCCGTGAACTTCGCGTTCTTCTGCAGCTTGCCGATCAATTCGAAGTTCTCGCCTTCCTCGAGCTTCAGTTGCAGCTCGGGCGTCGCGTGCGAATTCGGCAGGTCGTTGAGCAGCTTACCCGGATCGGCCACGCGCGAGAGGATTTCGAGCAGACGCGCGCCCGTGTACAGGCCATCGTCGAAGCCGTACCAGCGGTCCTTGAAGAACACGTGACCGCTCATTTCACCCGCGAGCGGCGCGCCGGTTTCACGCAGCTTCGCCTTCACGAGCGAGTGGCCCGTCTTCCACATGAGCGGCTCGCCGCCCTTTTCCTTCACCCATTTCGCAAGATTGCGCGTGCACTTCACGTCATAGATGATCTGCTTGCCGGGGTTGCGCGAGAGCACTTCCTCGGCGAACAGCATGAGCTGGCGATCGGGGTAGATGATCTGGCCGTCCTTGGTCACGACGCCCAGGCGGTCGCCGTCGCCGTCGAACGCGAAGCCGATCTCCGCATCCGTTTCCTTGAGCGCGCGGATCACGTCCTGCAGGTTCTCGGGGTGCGCCGGGTCCGGATGGTGGTTCGGGAAATTGCCGTCCACCTCGGTGAAGAGCTCGACCAGCTCGCAGCCCATCGCCTTAAAGAGACGCGGCGCCAGGCCGCCCGCCACGCCGTTGCCGGTGTCGACCACGATCTTCATCGGGCGTGCGAGCTTCACGTCGCTCAAGATTCGATCGACATAGGCATCGGCGATGTCGTACTTCGTGTAGCTGCCTTCGCCCGCGTCGAAGCGGTCCGCGACGATGCGGTCGTACAGCGCGAGGATCTGGTCGCCGTAGATCGCCTTGCCGCGCAGGACCATCTTGAAGCCGTTGTAGTCGGGCGGATTGTGGCTGCCCGTCACGACGATGCACGAGTCCACGTTGCGCTCGCCGCCCACCAGCCTGAGCGGCACGCTTGCGGCGAAGTAACCCACGGGCGTGGGCACCATGCCGACGTCGACCACATCCACGCCGGCTTCGCACAGGCCGTCGGCCAGCGCACGCGAGAGATCGGGACCCGAGAGCCGGCCGTCACGCGCGATCACCACGGCTTCGCCGCCCTGCGCACGCACTTCGCTGCCGAAGGCGCGGCCGATGGCGCGCGCGGTGTCGGTGTCGAGCGTCTTGCCGATCACGCCGCGAATGTCATATGCCTTGAAAATCGATTTGGAAATCATGTTGAGACTCACGTCCTGATGGGGATTCGGGTCTATTCGTAACACAGACAGGCGGCTGTAAGCCTCCAGCGTTACGAAAAGTGGGATCCGTTACAAACTATAATTGCCGTTTTTCGGCAGTGGTATGCACCCATTTTAATGCTTCGCCGTTTCCTTTTATCGCCAAAATATTCGTCAAAAATGGCGAAGAGATCGCGCATGCCGCGTGCCTGCCCCTTTTTCAGCGCCTCCCGCCGTGGCGAGACGCGATGCTGAGCCTCAAGCGCTTCGGCCGGTTTGGCAATCCCGACGTCGCCCGTGCGTTTGCAAACATCGTGTGGCTCGGGCTCGAGCGCGTCACGCAAATCGCGGTGGCCATTGTCATCAGCGGCGTGCTCGCGCGCCATTTCGGCCCTGACGTATTCGGCAAGTGGCAGTACGCCAACACGCTTTTGCTCGTGCTCGCGCCCGTGACCTGGGTCTGCGGCGCCGAGATCCTCGTGCCCACGATCGTCAACCGGCCGCCGGAGCAGCTTGGCACCGTGCTCGGGAGCGCGTTCGCGCTGCGCATCGGCGTGTCGGCAGCGGCGCTGCTTCTCACGTGGGCCGGCATTGCGCTCGGCGTGACCGACCCGATGGTCGGCGCCATGCTCGCCGGGCTCGCGGTGACGATGCTGTTTCGCGAGCCGTTCGTGGGGGTGATCAACGCGTGGCTGCAGAGCATGACGTACAGCAAGCCGCAACTGCTCGCGAGCATGACGACGGCGGTGATCAAGGCGCTGCTCGTGTATCTGCTTGCGCGCGCGGCTTACGCGCCCGCCACCTTCGGCTGGCTCTGGGCGCTCGAATCGGCGGCGATCGGCGCGGCACTGGTGCTCTACTTCCGGCGCCGGCACGGCGGCAAGCTCGGGTGGCACGTGGACCGCCCGCTTTTCAGGCATTTCGCGAGCGCGGGCACGGTGTTCTGGCTCGGGCTCATCTGCATGTACCTGTTCCTGAAGCTCGACCGCCTGATGCTTGAGCGCACGATCTCGTTCGCCGATCTCGGCCGCTACTCGGCCGCACAGCAGCTCAACGAGAACTGGATCACGCTCGCGCTCATGCTCTCGCAGACCATCGCGCCCGCCTTCGTCTACCGTGTGCAGCAGACCGCTCAGTTGCGTCGCAACCTCGTGCGCCTCTTTGCGATGACCGCGGTGCTGATGGTGGCCGGTGCGCTCGTGCTCGACGCGCTCGCGGGGTTCATCATCGGCCGCGTGTTCGGGCCGGACTACGAAGGCGCGATTGGCATCTTCCGCTGGGCCGTGTGGCTTTCCGTGCCGGCGGGGCTCGAAGCCATCGGCAACCTCGTCGTGCTCAAATATCAGGCGAAGTTCGTGCTGCTCGCGAAATGGCTGCTCGCGCTTGCGGTGTCGTTCGCCGTGAATCTCATGGCAATCCCGCGACTTGGCTCGTATGGCGCACTTTGCGGTCTTGCGGCGGGCTATCTCGCGGCCGCCTGCGTGAATCTCTATTACATCCGCTTCAAACTCGTTTCATGATGAATTCCGCCGCGCTCCCAGCGAGCGACGCACGCGAAGGCGCGCTCGCTGACGTCGCCGTGCTCATGCCCGCGTACAACGGCCAGGACGATGTCGCGCGCACGCTCGCTTCGTTCAATGAGGACGCAACCATTTACGCGCTCATCGTCGACGACGGCAGCACGCCGCCCATCGTCGCGCCCGAGATGCCGGGCATGCGCGTGGAAGTCTTGCGCATGCCGAAGAACGGCGGCATCGAGCGCGCGTTGCAGGCGGGTATCGAAGCGCTTGCGGCGCGGGGTTTTCGCTATGCGGCGCGCATCGATGCGGGCGATCTCGCGGCGCCGCGGCGCCTGGCGAAACAACGCTCACGCATGGAATCGGAGCCCGCGCTCGCGGCGCTCGGCACGTGGACCCAGGTGGTCAATCGCGCGGGTGAGCCGCTTTTCATGCTGCGCCCGAGCGCCGATGCGCGCGCGCTGCGCCGCACGCGCATGCTGCGCTCGCCGCTCGTGCATCCTTCGGTGATGCTGCGCGTTGATGCCGTGCTCGCGGTGGGCAACTATCGCGTGCAATATCCGGCCGCCGAGGATCTCGATCTGTTCCTGCGATTGATGGAGCGCTACGAGTGCGCGAATCTGCCGGAACTCGGGCTGTACTACGAACTGAACGAAGGCGGTATCAGCGCCACGAAGCGGCGGCGTCAGATCGTTTCGACGCTGCGTCTGCAACTGCGCTATCTGAATGTGCTGAACTGGCGCGACTGGGCAGGCGTGGCGAAGAGCCTGCTGCACTTCGTCACGCCCTATCGTACCCTGCAGAAGATGAAGCGCGTGCTGTTCGCACGCCGCACATAACAAGGCAACGCGCCCTCGCCTCATGCAAACGGCTTCCTGCGAAGCAGAATCAGGATCAGGCTGGTTCGAAGGGGTGGATAGCGTCGAGTTGACGCGCCAGCTCATCTTTCATATGAGCGGTATCGAAGTCCAGCTGGAGGCCGGTCCAGAATTCATCACTGATGCCGAAGAAGCGGGAAAGGCGCAGGCCGGTATCTACAGTAATGGCGCGACGGCCTGAGATGATTTCGCCGATGCGCGTTTGATCAACGCCGATTTCCTTCGCGAGGCGGTACGCAGTGGTATCCATCGGAAGCATGAAATCCTCCGACAGAATTTCCCCTGGATGGGGATATGAAACGTCACGCGGCATGGCAGCACCTCCTAGCGGTAGTCGACGATCTCAACATCGGATGCATTCCCCGCATCCAAGCGGAAACACACTCGATACTGGTCGTTGATCCTGATGCTGTGCTAACCAACCCGATCACGCTTTAGCGCTTCCAGCTGGCTGCGCGGCGGTACCTTCAGGTCAGTCAACGTCTGCGCACGATTGAGCATCGCGAGCTTACGCATGGCGACTTGCTCAACGTTCACAAAGCAGGCAACCCGACACCCATTAAACAGGCCAGCGGTGTCGGCGCATTTGAAGGACAGGATCATGCACCAATGCTAGTGCGACACAATAGTATTGACTAGCGCAAGTATGCAGCAGTGGGGCTTACCCCTTATTCACTCGCGAAGCGGGCGGAAGCCAAAACACACCGGAGTACAGGCGCTTGCACTGGAGCGAGTTTTCGCGTTTCAGCACGCGGAGTGGTTGCACGCAGGAAACGGTCAACGAAGTAGAAGGCCGAATGCTCAAATACTTGGCCTCGTTCCTCTTCGCCGGGGCGACAGCGCTGGTTCATAACGGGCTTGCATGGTGCCAGCGAAGAAGCAGCGCCCGTCCATCTCTGCAGCGGCCATCCCATCCTGCTTGCCGGAAGCCGCGGACGGGCTGTGCCGCAGCACAGCGCCGCGCCCGCCGCCGGACGATGCCGAGGGGCACAACGAGCCCGGCAGTCGCCTGCGATGGGGCGCTCGGCCCCAACCCCTTCGATCCATAGTGGGCGGTAGGCGGCAGGCGCCACGCACCCGTCCATCTTGACGTCATCGCCTCACCCGGGAGCGACCAGTTGTCTCGATCACGTTTCGACCAGCCGTCCTGATTTACGCCGGGGCCCAGGAGAACCGCGCGGACAAATGAGCGGCCACCAACGGCTGAGCGCGGGGCTCCTCATCCGTGGCTGCCCTCTTCCACCCTTGACGCGCGATAGTGCTCCGGGTCCTCCAGCCAGGCGATCACGTCGGCCGAGCGCCAGAGGGTACAGCGTGGGCCGAATCGGACAGCACGCGGAAAGCGACCCGCGTGCTCCAGCGTCAGGACAGTTTGCCGGGAGAGGCGAACGTGAGGGCGAAGGTCAACGAAACGCAGCAGGTAACCAGGAACGAGCGGCGCGGTCGGAATGGGGACCGAAGTTTTGCGGGCCATGGGACTGCCTCCTGAATGCAGGCAGCCTCTTTACGGTCGTAAGGAGAAACGCACCGCGGGCGCGGCAAAGAGGCGTGGAATCCGCGCAACGCTCAGGCGCACGCGGGCCTTCGGGGGAACGAGGCGCGACGTGATGAGCGTGTGATCGATCAGTCCTAGCCTAAGTCGCAAACAGCCCCGCAGTCGACAGAGCATAACCGGCAGCCTGTGAAGTACGGTCCGCACGTCCATTTCAACGACGTAGCGCAATGAAAGCTGAAGCCGACCCAGCATGGTTGCCCACGCATCGATGCGCCCGGCCTCGAGCCGGCTTGCCGAGCGCATCCGCTGCGCGTGCAGCCGACCTGCCATTCCGTAGAAAGTGACGATCCATGACAGCACGCCGACAAACGAAGCGAGCATGGGATCAGGCCGCGAGAGGAAGCCGAAGAAGAGCGTGAGTGCGACGAGCAGGACAAACGGCCCAATAACCACGGCAGGAGCGAAGCGTTGCCGACGGGTTTCACGACCCATGTGCTGGCGAAACCCGTCGCAGCACATGCGGATCACATGGGCCGACAGTACCCCTGCGTCGCTCGCGCAGCGACGCAACTGCAGTTCCAGGGAACAGGGAATCTCGCTCACGACAAGGCGCACGCCCGATAATCAAAAATTCATCCGCAAGGACTTGCTACTGAGACCGTCGACAATGCCTGCGCATGCGACGCTCTTACCCGGGCCCCGCCTCGCCTGTGTCCGTCTCGCTCCCCGGGTCAGCAGTCATAGCCGCTACCAGCGCGAGTACACCTCTTTTTTCCCGGGACTTCAGCTCGCGATACCCGGCGAGCAACCGCTCTTCATCCTGTTCGAGGGCAAGCGTATCGGGATGCGACGCGCGCCCTGTCAGCAGGTACAGGACGTCTACGCCGGCTTGTGCAATGCCAGCCAGGTAGCTTGCATCCGGATACCGCAGCCCTTTCTCGTAGTTGGACTGCGCCTGCTTCAGCACGCCACCTGCGCTGCCAAAGTCCGCCTGATTCATGCCAAGGCGTCGACGCTCCTGCTTTAGCCGAACCGGAAATATACTCAATTGTGGATTTTCATTTGACATGAATGAATTTGTTGACTAATGTGATTGTACACAATCGGCGGTAAGGCTCCGACATCGGCGCGGATACATCGCGAGGCAAACGTGACCGTTGCTGAAGGCACGCCGCCCAGTCACGACATGACCGACGAACCGTTTCATGTCCCAGCAGACTTTTGCTTCTACCCGAAAGGAGAGATGCCGTGTCGCTCAACAATGAAATCCGCGGCGCCCTTCCGCGGCGCCCCAGCGACAGGCATTCGCACGCCCAACAACTCGCTGAGTGTCCCGCCAGGCGAGCCGATCGCTGCTTCCCAACCCATATGGCACCCCATCGGCTCGCCAATTGGGTGTGCGGCGCGATCTTTAGCCCGCGACGTTATGGCGAGCCTCAATCGTGTCACCCTCGCCCTCAGGCGCACCAAGTATCGCCGCTACGAGCCCCTGCACACCTCTCTTTTCCCGGGGCTTCAGTTCCCGGTAGCCGGCAAGAAGCCGCTCCTCATCGGGATCGAGTGCGAGGGTTGACGGGTCAGACGGGCGTCCGGTCAGCAGATACAGCACGTCGACGCCGACCTCGGCGATTCCGGCCAGATAACTCGCATCGGGGTATCTCATCCCCTTCTCGTAGGTGAACTGCGCCTGTTTCTGGACCCCGCCGGCACTGGCGAATTCCGTCTGGTTCATGCCCAAACGGCGCCGCTCCTGTTTCAAACGGATCGAGAAATTATCCATTTGCGTAATTTTTGTTGACATGGAACGTTTCGATTACTAATCTATCTGATGTACGCGTTTGAATTACGAGGAGAGCGCCATGCGTTGTAGAACGGCTCGCGGCCCACGTCATAACCTGGATCGGAATTGCCATGTCCGCCAATTATGAAATCTGGGGCAACCTTCCATTAGGCTCCAGCCTCGCCCCTCCACGCGTCCAGCAACTCACGGCGAACCCTAATCGGCCGACCGATGTGCACGTCACATCCGACACCGGTATCTTTTCGCTCGTAGTACGGTTATGCAGCGCCCTTTTTAGCCAACTACATCTTGGCAGTCCTCACTGGTGTCGCCCTCAGACGCGCCGAGCATCGCTGCTACCAGCCCCTGCACACCCCTCTTTTCCCGGGGCTTTAGCTGACGGTAACCAAATAGTAACCGCTCCTCATCGGGATCGAGTGCGAGGGTTGACGGGTCAGACGGGCGTCCCGTCAGCAGATACAGCACGTCGACGCCGACCTTGGCGATTCCGGCCAGATAACTCGCATCGGGATGCCTCATGCCCTTCTCGTAGTTGAGTTGCGCATGTTTCTGCACGCCGCCGGCATTCGCCAGCTCAGCCTGGTTCAAGCCCAGCCGACGTCGCTCCTGTCTCAGGCGTACGGCAAAAGCATCCATTTGTGAAACTGATCTTGAAATATTCACGATTAGATACTATTGTTGGTCGTGTGTCCGTTTGACTACTTCCTGTGGGTATCGCGCCGAGGCGATACGAACTTGCTGTGTCCCGATAGACCTTCGTTTCTACCCGAAAGGAGAGATGCCATGTCATTCAACTACGAAATCTGCGGTGCCCTTCCGGTCCGCGCGAGTTTCAAGCATGCCCACGCCCAGCAACTCGCCGAGAGTCTCGCAAGACCCGCCGACGTCTACTTCGCCACTGATAGCGTGACCCATTCGCTCGTGATACGGGTGCGCGGCGCCCTCTCCCAGGACGAGCAGCAATCTATCGAAGACACACTCGCTCGGTTCGCGCAGAAATGGGCAGCAGCCGGTGCGATCTTCAGCCGGCGGCGCTATGGCGAACCTTCGTTCGTTGCATTCGGACTTTCTCCCCACGTCGCACTGCTCGACGAGCTTGCTGATCTGCATCTCCAGATGGATGCACTGCTGGGTCGCCAGGCATTCATTCTCGGCGAGCTCGGTGCAACGGGCGAAGACGCCATGACAGAAGCCGTCGTCGACGCGTGACAAGTGTACAGGGATGACTGCCATGGAAAAGGGAACCTACGTCCTGTCGGGCTCGTTGCCCGTGCACGACGACCTGGAGACAGAACAGATCGATCGGATAAAACGGCATCTCAAGGGCTTCGCGACGGTCTATTTCGCACACGACCAAACCGCACATACCGTATCGCTGCATGTCTCCGGCACGATGCTTCGGGATGATGCCCGCATCATCGAGCGGCGCATTGAAAAGTTTGCGGAAGAAAACGGCACGGCCGGCGCCATCCTTCTGAGCGAATGGAACGGACTGTCGGACTGGCTTATGGTCGGATTGAACTGGCATGTGCAGTGTCTCCTCAAGCTCGATGCCGTGCAGGAACAGTTCGCAAGGCTCGTGGAGCGCGAACTCGATTTTGTCGTGCGGCTCGAGCCGCACAGCGGGAATAACGATGGTCGCGGGCAGCCCCTCTTGTGCGTGTCGATGACGAGGTAAAAGCTCGGCCGTCGCCGGGAGCCAAGAGCCGTCACCATCATGATTTCGATCGCGAGAACGACCAGAAAGATCACCCCGCCCAGGCTAGCCAGCCACCCGTCGACCACGTCCCCGCCGCTGCAACGAGACCGGCGGGGCTCATACCTTCGTGCGTCGCCTTTTCGCCGCAGGACTTGGTTACAAGGTCGATCTGGCAGTCGTAACAGGCCAGCGTCTGACAGATCGCCGAAGCGCTCGTGCCCGTCACGCGGCCCCAACTGACCGACCCGCAGCCCGCGTTGCCTGCGCCGGCAGTCGCGGCGGCGGCGTGGATCTTTGCGGCGAGACCAGTCGTTGCGGCCTCAACGGCCTTTACCGCCTGCTCCTGGTAAAGGCCCGTGCCCAATGCGAACGCGAGGATCACCGCGACTCTCAGTGCGCGCCAGGCAAATGCGCGCACCGACGCGAGAGCTTCGCCGCGTATCACCGTGAAGCCATACGCGGGAATCCAGACGGTGACGGTCATGGTCACCACCGGTACGATGGCGCCGGAAAGGGCCGCCAAGACGCTGTTCACATAGTTCGACATGCCGTTCTCGAGCGTTCCGCCCACAGCGGTAAAGAGGCCGTTCATTGGTGGCCTCCCGCCGAACTCATGAAGCGCTCGTACCTGCGGGCACGGCCCGGATGCGGACTGCGCCCGCCTTGAACAGTGGACGACGTCATATGCAGCCTCCGTCACCATGAGACCCGGAATAACGACGGGGCAGGCGGACGATCAGTCACGCCACCGGACAGCGCTGCCGGAGGCAGGCAACGAAAAGCTGGAACCCGGAAAGCAAAAAGCCTGCTTGCGCAGGCTTTTTGCTTGGTTGCTGCGTATCGGCGCGCTTATGCGCACATCGATATTCAGGGCCGCTAACGCGTACTCGGTCGTGCTTCGCACGTTGACCGGATCCAGTTGTCGTTTTCTTTATAGACCAGTTTTTTCTGATGGACAAGGAACCCGCATCAGCATGTCATGCATGCCAGACGGGCAACGCGTGACTGACGCCTAGCGATAACCCGCCAGGCTGCAGCCGCGCAACGAGCTGGTGATCGCACGCCTCAGGCACATGACGCGCCGATTGCGAGCCTCGTGATGTTCGCATGTCCGACGCGCAATAGCGCAGCGTTTTCCCGATTCAGGACGCTCCCGGGTTGAAACAATGCCCGCGAATCACCGAGCTAACGCTCCGGCCCATCGATCGGCGCTCGCAACGGCGTCGCCTGGGGTTCGCGCTCATGCACCCGATGAACGGATTGATCCTCCATCCGTTCCCGTTGCGCAACGCGATCGGAAGGCTTCTGGCGCGCTCGCGCGACTGCCTCCTGCTCGCGCTCCCGTATGAGCGCCAGTCGCATTGCCTCAAGTGCCGTGTCACCGAAGCGGATGTCCAGACGATATTTCACCACCAGCATGGCGCTACGCTGCCGAAAATCTTCACTGCCCGTCACGTCAATGTGTGGCCCGAACTTCTGACGCGCGAGCAGCAGCCCGGTCAGCATGGCATCCTGGCGCGCATCGTTTGAGTCGAACACGACCCGCCACCCCTCGTCGGTCATTTGCTGCTCGCCCTGGCGCAAATAGTGCACATTGCCGTTCGCCGTATCGACGCGCCACGTCCAGTTCTCCATGACATGCGCCCGCCCTGGCGGCAAAGGGTAGGCGTCGGGTGAATGCATGGCCGAAATCCAGTTGCTACGCGCGGGCTGGACGACGCGGCTGGACGTGCGACGCCGCGCCCAGCCGTAAAGCTGCACAAGGGCCGACTCGTCACCCTGCTGGGCCAGCATTTCCACCCACTGGCGATAGCTCTGAACTCGCGCGAGTTCGCCGCGTTCGGCACGTTGCTGCTCACGCAGGCGCTCGAGCTCACGGGCGCGCTCGAAGGCCGCGATGGAACGGACTGCGCGGCGCTCAATCGATGAGAGCTCCTCCCCGAAGATACGCTCACGCACGAGACGGTGGCGCTCGAGCAGCTCACGATATTGAGTCTCGTGGCGGCTTCGCATCGCTTGCCGCCGGGCGGCGAATGCGTCCTCCTGGCGTCGCCTCTCACCTGCATACTTCGCGCGCAGTGCGGCGCAACTCTCGGCATACGCCTCCCGGTGGGACGCACTGGCGTCATTGATTTCACGTTCACCGTAGTGGCGAGCGGCCTGGGAGACCTGAATCATGCGTGCAGGTGGCTCCCAGGGCCCAAGGCGCGCTTCCAGCCTGCCCCGGCCGAGGCACTCATCCACGCTGCTGGCCTTGACGGGTAAGCGCGTTTCGTGGCCTTTCGCGTGGATCGCCAGCCCGTGCCCCCTGATACGCAACTCCAGTGCGTGTTGCGCGAGTGCCTCGTGGACATCCTGCCAGGTGACGCCGGGGTGAGAGAGCGCAGCCAGCACATCGCGCAATGGCGCCCCGCCGATGTACGTGGCGAGGCTTTCGATCCCGCTGAACGTCTCCATGTCGCGCGCCCGCGCGGGCAGGCTGTGTCGCGCGCTTCCCGGCGACGGGAGGTCGCGCTCAACGACGGGTTGCCCATCACGCTCAACGACCATAAACGGCCCCCGGTCGTGCTCCCAGCCCTGGCGCAACTCCAGCTCGCGCATGCAGCGGCCGAGTTTCAGGTAGCTCAGGCCCGGAAGCGCGGCATGGCCCGTTTGCAGGTTCACCCGGTTCACGACGACGTGCAGGTGTACGCCGCCGGTGTCGCGATGAACGGCAAATACGTACTGGTGATCTCCGAGCGGCATGCCCAGTGCTTCGAGCGCAGCGCGGCCTGCCTCGCACAGCTGGGTACTGTGCGGATGCTCCCCCTCGCGCCAGGCAACAATGAAGTGAAAAATCGGGCCACGCACACGGGCATTGCGATGTGCCACGGCGCGCATCTCCAGGTGCGCAGTCTCAAGCGACAGGCAGTTGGTGAAGGCCTCGACTTCGGGTGCACCTTCCTCGGCCGACCGCATCACATAACGGATCAGCGAGCGACAGTCGCCCCCGGCGTCACGCCCTTTCGAGAGAACCTTTGCCAGCATCGCCGAGCCCGCGTATCGCATCGATGACACCGTGCTGCGCAGCTTCGATCTGCGCAACGAGCACCGCACGCTCGGCTACCGAGAGCATCTGCGCTTCACCGAGGCGCGTGATCAATCCGCCTATCCGGCGCTGCTCGTGGCCAAGCATGACCAGCGCATCGAGCATGCGGCTCGTGCTGACATTGCGCGTCCTGCGCCCGAGTGCGCAGGCCCGCAGGTACGCTGAAAGCGTGATGCCGCAATCCGCGGCCTTCTGGACGAGGGCGCTGTGCTCATCCCGCGTCAGGCGCGCCCTGACATTCTTGTACTGCGTCGTTTCCTTGCTGGTGGACATGCTGTTGCCTCCGTTGATGTTGCCACCCCACGCGCGACACCGCACGGGTGCTGACCTTCACCGCGCACGACAGGGCAAAAAAAGCCGGTAGCGGGCAGCCCCGGGGTCACCAGCGTCCCGCGCGTCACCGATGCATCGCTGACGCATCGCCTGAGGCGCCGCGCACGGCGCACCACGACGAGCCGGTTCACCGGCGCCGCCACGCATGACGCCACGCGCCTGGCGAAGTCGGTGAGTTGCAGGCGAGCCGCCGGTGAAACGCGCTCATGACGCGCCCGGGAACCCGACGCGACGCGCAACCAGTGTGCATCCAGTAGATGAAGCAAACGAAGAACAAACTGGTAAGCGAAGATTTCGGGTCTGGATAACCACGAACAACCGCGGCATATCCAGGCGGCAGCCGTAACGTCAAGCCTGTCTGTGTGTAACAGATTGGCCGCTGGAATCTGTGTACGGTTCAGTCACGCCCTGACGGGGACAACATCGGGAGCACCGCGCAATGAGCACGAAAGGCAAGCGGACTTCGCCTGAACAGTGGGCAAAGCTCGACGCAGCCCTTCATGGGTTGCATGAGCGCCCGCCGCCGGAGACTTCGCCCTCGCTCACGCGCGAGATCTCCCGGCGTGCCGACATCCTGCGCGAGGCGCTCCAGTCGGGCTGGCGCGTGCGCGATCTCGCCGTGTTTTTCCGTGAGTCCGCAGGCATCGACGTGTCACCCAATACGATCCAGGAGGCGCTGCGCCGGGCGCTGGAAGACGCGACATCCGACAGACGCCGCGCGCGCGCAAAACGTCCCCGGCGCAAAACGGCGTCCACTCACGCGGGCGTGACGAAAACGGCGGCAACCGGCCGCATCTCAACGCCACAGGCCGCACCGCGGACGCAAGCCACAATCCACGTTGCGCAGCCCGACGCGCACGCACAGCCCTCCGGGAACGCCCCTGCCCTGGGCTCGACGCTAACCCCGGGGGCGACCAGGCGAGGGCAGCGATGAAACGGTTCGTGATGGTCTGCGGTGACAAGGGTGGCACGGGCAAGAGCCTCATGACACGGGCACTGGCGGATCGCCTGCGACGCGAGCAGCGCGACGTGCTGATGATCGATGGTGACGGGGAGGTCGGCAACCTGTTCCAGTTTTATGCCAGGCTCGATGAGGCGGGTGCGCCCGTTCAGGCCCAGCTCGCGGACGGGGTCGTGCCGATTCGATTCACCGGCACGGAGCGTGAGCGCGACCAGTTGCTCGCCGCCATCGATTCCGGGCGCGCGCTTATCCTGGCCGACCTGCCGGCGGCCTCGCTCACGCAGCTCGGCGCGTTCGATCGCGATACCGGCTTTTTTGCGGAACTGGCGCGCTGCGGCTACCGGCCCACGCTTGTCAACGTCCTCTCGCCATTCAGCTCAAGCACCCGCACGGTTCGCGAGATGATCGAGCTGGCCGGGACACAGGCCGATTATGTGGTGGCGATCAACCGGTGGTTTGGTGATCGCGAGGATTTTTTCATGTGGTATGGCGGCACGCATACTGCCGCCAGTCCCGGACGCGCCATGCTCGGCGAGTCGGGTGGAATCGAGATCAACTTGCCGAAGCTTCAGGCGGGCGTGCTCGTTGCGATAGACGACCTGATGCTCACGTTCGCAGATGCGCGCGAGGACAGACGGCTGACGACACCCCAACGTTCGCGTTTGCACCGCTGGATGCAGGCGCTTGATGAAGAGCTGGACGAGGCGGCGCAGTGGCTGGGGCTTGCGGAGACGAAGAGATGAGCAGCGAGGCATTCGACCGGCTGCTTTCGCGCATCGACGATGAAGAGCGCGAACGTATCCACGAGATGGCCATTGCGTACGGCCTGAGCTTTGACGATCCGTCATGGGTTCCCTTCGCGATTACCCGGATGACCCTGGATGAGCTCAGAACGCAGACAGCGGACGCGGCGAAGGAAATCGGGCAGGCCGCTGATCGCGCCCTGCGCAGGATCGGCAACAGTGCGCAGTCGGTCAGCGCCCAGGTCCAGGTCATGGCCGAAGCGCAGTCAGCGGCACTGAAAAGCCACCAGGATACCCTGAAGGCGCTGGAGCGGCAGTCAACCGCGAGCTACCAGAAGCTCCTGGCCGAACTCTCGGCCCAGGCGATCAGCCAGCTGGTCGAAGAAGGCACAAATGACATCGTGCAGGATGTCAGCCGCCAGTTGACCGGTGAGCACGGCGTGCTTGCGCAAAGTGCCATTGAGCACGCCGCGGCGCTCGAAAAGGCCCGCATGCGGTTCGTTGCCTCGATCGATGCGGCCGTGCCCAGAGTCGATGAGGCGGCCTGCAAGGCGGCAGGCTCGGTGCGCCGGGCCGTGCAATGCACGGCACTGCTTGCAATGGGTGTGCTGCTGCTCCATGCACTCGCGGTGCCGGGCTTCGTGATCTTCTGGACGAAGCATCAACTGTTCACCGACCTCGCCGCCCCAGGCACGTGCAGCATGCCACAGCGCCCGGATATTTCTCATGAGCCGTCGTCGGCGTCAGCCGTCTCCACCACGGCACATCGCCCCCGCATCCCGCAAAGAACGGCGTCGAAACCGGAGGCGCAACATTGAATTGCCCAGGTCGGAGGCGCATGGTGCACGTTGCGCGCGACCGGCAAAGAGGGCTTCGGCAGCACCAAAGGCAGGGCGCGTGGCGGTACAGCCGGCTCCGGACGGGCAGATCAATCCTGCACTGCGTTGTACGGCTTCGACGTGGACCTGCTTTCGCCAGCCCGGTGCCAGATGCCCGGCACGGGGTTACAGCCAGCGCAGAAGCACGGGCAGCAGAACAGGCACGATGAACGCCGTGAACACACCATTGAGGCCCATGCCGAGCCCTGCGAACGCGCCCATCTCTTCGCTCACCTGAAACGCGCGCGCGGTGCCGATACCGTGCGAAGCCACGCCAATCGCAAAGCCGCGCACCTCGGTCTCACGCACACGTATGAGGTCGAGAATCCAGCGCGCGGTGACCGCCCCGAACACGCCCGTCGAGATCACGAGCACAGCCGTGAGCGACGGGATGCCGCCGATCTTTTCGGCAACGGCCATGGCGATCGGTGTGGTCACAGACTTCGGCGCGAGCGACGCAATGGTCTGATGCGAGGCGCCGAAGAGCTTCGCAACGCCCACCGCCGACACGATCGCCGTGAGCGAGCCCGCAACGAGCCCGCCGAGCAATGGCAGCGCGCCGCGCTTGAGCTTGTCCCACTGACGATAGAGCGGGAGTGCGAGCGCGACCGTTGCGGGCCCGAGCAGGAAGTGTACGAACTGGGCGCCTTCGAAATACGTGCGATACGGCGTATCCGTGATCTTGAGCGCCGCGACGACAAGCGCCACGGCGATAAGCACCGGGTTCGCGAGCGGATTGTGCTTCGCCCGCGCGTAGATATTGATGGCGATGAGATAGGCGACGAGCGTCACCGTCAAGCCGAGCAGCGGCGTGGCGGCGAGATAGACCCAGATTGCATCGAGCTTCGTGATGGGCAGGTAGCTGTTCACGACGCGCCCTCCCCCGCCGTCGTGTTGCGCCGCTGACGACGCAGCAGCGTGCGCGTGACCAGCGCCGTCACCGCGATGCCGAGCGTCGTGCTCACGACAAGGCTTGCGATCACGGCAAGCGCCTCGCCGCGCACCGCGTGCGCGGACACCATGATGCCCACGCCCGCCGGAATGAAGAGCAGCGAGAGATGGCGCAGCAATTCGAGCGCGGTCGGCTCGATGGCCTCGACGGCGGCGGGCCGCATCAGCGCGAAGGCGAACAAAAGCAGCATGCCGATCACGGGACCGGGCACGGGCAGCGAGAACACGTAGGACACGCTCTCGCCGAGACACTGGAAAATCAGGAGGGCGGCAAGGGAACGGAGCATGGCTAAGGCTAGGGTGAGGCGGCAAACATGCGCGGCGCGCGCAGTGTAGCCCAACGGCACGCAAGGCGCAGCGAATCGTCATACCAGCGGGCGATGCGTCCCCCGGTGAGCGCTGTAGACTACGCACATGTTTGATCCCTGTTTATTGCAGCCAGTGGTCATCCCCACCGTGGTTCGCAGATGCTGGGAGCAGCGTCGGGCGAGGAACATCTATGCGTACAATAGTAGGTTTCGCGTCATGCTCCGCACCCATAAAGCTGCGTAGTGAGGACGTAAAACGGGGACATAGCTCAAACAGAACCCGCCCTTACAGACAACAGCAGTGTAGCGATGCCCACAGCAGTTACGATTGATTCCCGACGCACCGCGCCCAGCGACTGGCTGACCGCGGCTTTCCTGCTCGCTTTTCCCTCCATCGCCATGCTCGTGCAAGGCGCTTCGAGCGCCGTGTCGATCGGGGCGGGCGTCATTTCGCTGACGGCACTCTGCTCGCGGCCCGCGGGCGCGCCCTATGGCTACGCGCCGCTCGAGCGTCGCGCACTCGCGCTTTGCATCGCACTGTGCGGCCCCGTTGCCGCGGTGGCGCTCAGTACGCTTTCCCACGGACATCCCATGTTGCGGACCTGGGATTCGCCGTCGCGGTTCCTGCTTGCGATCCCGATCTTTCTCGCACTGCGGCGCGCGCCGCCGCGAATCTTCGTCTGGGCGGACCTCTCCTTTACGCTGGGCGCACTGTCCGCGCTCGCGCTGGCTCTCTTCACGCCGCGCGATTGGGGCGACGGCCGCATCGGCAGCGCGTTTCTGAACCCGATCCATTTTGGCGATCTGGCACTCGCGCTCGGCATACTGTCGGCGATTGCGCTCAACTGGTGGCGCAAGGACTCGGTACTCTGGCGCGCGCTCAAGATCGCGGGGCTGTTCGGAGGGCTCGCGGCTTCGCTATTGTCCGGCGCGCGCGGCGGCTGGGCGGCAATTCCGCTCGTCGCCTTGCTGGTCGTGTGGGAGCTCGGCCGCAGCAAACCGCTCCACTGGAAGGTGCTGATGCCGGTGGTTGTCGCGCTGCTGCTCGGGCTCGTGTACGGGCTTTCGGGGACCGTGCGCGACCGCGTCAACAGCGTGTCGTCCGATCTGACGCAATACACGCAAGGCCACCGCGACACCTCGGTCGGCATCCGTCTGCAGCTTTATGAGGCAGCGGCCACGCTGATTGCCGAACATCCAGTGCTGGGCCTTGGCGGCGACGGGTTTCGGGACAAGATGACCTCGATGGCGAAGCAAGGGGCGCTCACCCCCACGGCAGCGGCGTTCGGCGAGGGCGAAGTGCACAACGAGCTGCTCGCCTACATGGCTAACTACGGCATTGTGGGCGGCCTCGCGCTGCTCGGGATCTACATCGTGCCGGCGGTGTTCTTCGCGGCCAGACTCAAGTCCGCATCGAGGACGACGCGGCGCACGGCGCTCATGGGGCTGTCCTTTGTCCTGATGTTTTTCGTCTTCGGGCTGACGGTCGAGACTTTTGACCTGAAGAGCACCGTGTCTTTCTACGCGACCATGCTGGCCGTTCTTGCGGCGATCACGGAACGCACGGATGTCAAAACCGACTCGTTCGAAGGCTGACCGTCGGGCGCGGCGAGGTGCGGCGATGAGCGAGGCAATCCATTTCCCGTGAGCTTCACGCGCAGCGAACACGCGATTGACGCCCGTGCAGGGCTCCGGAAGCTGCCGCGTAACGCAGCATCAGGCTCCAGGTTCCCGGGAAAGCCGCATGCGCACCGACTCGAGTTGCGCAGGCAGATAGCGCGAACGCGCCCGCCTGCGCGGCAGCGCAACGAAACCGAGCCGCCGATACAACGCCGCCGCGCGCGAATTGTGCACGAGCACATCAAGCACAATTTCGCGCCCGCCTGGTTCCAGACCACGCTCGGACGCATACGTGCTGCTCAGCGCATGTTCGAACAATGCGGTAAATACGCCTGTCCCTCGCGCTTCGGCGTGCGTCGCGCAATGCGCTACGAGCGTCTGCACGCGCTTCGGCCTGGGCAGCTCGGTTTCGAGCACAAGGCCGCGCAGCAGCATCGGCACCGTGCGCAGGACACCGAAGCGGCGCAGCAGCGCCCAGACAATGTGCGGGTCGTCGAAGGCGATGCGACGGCCGTCGTGCGCGGCAAGCACGGCGACGACTTCGCCCGCTTCATTGACGGCGACTTCGTGGCGCCGCCACGAGAAGCGGCCCGACGAACACGAGAACGCGTATTCGAGAAACGCGATGCACTGCCCGGCTGGCGCACCAAGGAAAAACTCGAATTCGTGCTCGCCCGAGGCGAAGACCAGCGGCGCGCAAACCGCAGCGTCGCTTGCGCGCGCAGGACGAAATGTCAGCGCGCCCTGGCGCATGGGCAGCCCACCTGCGCGTGCCGCGCCGGATGCCGTAATCATCGACATGCTCCCTCAACGCCTGGCGATGCGAGCGAGTGCCATCACCGTGCGCGTGATCTGCCCGGACTCGTGCGTCGAACAAATGAAGAAGCGCAGACGCGCCGCACGCTCCTCCACCGCGGGATAGAAAATCGGCTGAACGTTGATGCCCTCGTCAAAGAGCGCGTTGGCCCATTGCGCCGCCTTCAGCGAGCTGCGCGTGATGACGGGCACCACCGCATAGCCGGCGCTCGTGCCGGTGTCGAGGCCAGCGGCGCGCGCCTCGTGCAGAAACTGCTGGCCGCGCGCCTTGAGCATCGCGACGCGCTCGGGCTGCGCCTTCAGCGCTTCGAGCGCAGCAAGCGATGCGGCGGCGAGCGCGGGTGCAAGCCCGACACTGTAGAGAAAGCCCGGCGCGAGGTGCCGCAGCATGTCGATGAGCGGCTGGCAGCCCGCGATGAACCCGCCACAACCGGCGAGCGTCTTGCTCATCGTACCCATCCATAGATCGACTTCACTGGACGGCACGCCGCACTGCTCGCGAATACCGCGGCCCGTCTCACCGAGCACGCCGAACGAGTGCGCTTCGTCGACCATCAGGAACACGCCGTGGCGTCGACGAATCTCGACGAAGCGCTCAAGCTCCGGATAGTCGCCGTCCATGCTGTAGAGGCCTTCGATCACCACGAGCACGTTGCGATACTCGCCGCGCACGCGCGCAAGCAGCGCATCGAGTTCGCGCCAGTCGTTGTGCGCAAAAGCGAGCCGCTTCGCGCCGCTCAGTTGCGCGCCCTGAACGATGCTGTTGTGCGCAAGCGCGTCGTGCACGATCAGATCGCCATGGCCGAACAGCGCGCCGATCACCGTGACGTTGGTCGCGTGGCCGCTCACAAAGGCCACACAGTCGTCCGTTTCGTAGAAGTCTGCGAGCGCGCGTTCGAGTTCGCGTTGTATGGGCCGTTCGCCCGCCACCATGCGGCTCGCCGACACCGAGGTGCCATAGCGGCCAATCGCGGCCTGTGCGGACGCCATGACGCCGGGATCGGAAGCGAAGCCGAGGTAGTTGTAGTTCGCGTAATTGATGTACTCGCGCGCGCCGATCGTCGTCGTGGCGCCGGCCATGCCTTCGTGCACGCGAAAGAACGGCGACGCTACCTGCAGCGTTTCGCCCATTTGCTTCAGGAGCTTGACCTGCTGATAAAGCGGCATCGCTTCGAAGCTTGCACGCGCGTCCCACGACGCAGTCTGCCTGCTCGCGCCGCGGGTCGCTGCCGCACCGTCCAGCTGTGCCTGCGCCTCGCCTGAAACGCGCTCGAGCTGGCGCTTGAGCGCTGCTGCCGCGAGCTGCTTGCGGATCTGATCACCCATTCCCATCTGCTGCTGGTTCCCCGTACGTGCTTGCGCGCGATGTCAGTCCGCGCTTGTTGTGCTTTATGTGCTTTATGTACTTTCGTTGTCGCTGGTACATTCGGCCCATTCCCACGCGTCGCGGTCAGCGAGCAACGCGGCCACGAGCCGGTAGTTCATTTCGTGGCTCGGGCGCAGCGCGCTCACGCGGCCGAGCAAGGGCGCGCCCGCGAGCGCAAGGTCGCCGACGAGATCGAGCACGCGGTGGCGCACGAACTCCTCGGGCAGTCGCATTCCGCCGATCACCCGGTTGCCGAGGATCGATGCCGTGCACGACAGACGCGCACCGCGCAGGACAGGCGTGCGCTTCACGTAACCGGCGACAATGGCGGGCAGCGCCCACTTCACGCGGCCATATGAGCGCGACGGCGCGATCTCGCGCGCAAATACCTCGGGCGTGAGCGCGCCTTCCCAATGCATGTCGCCGAAGCCCTTGAGGTCGTTGCGCACGCTGATCTCGTAGCGCTCACACGGCTCGATGCGCATTTCGCGGCGCTGCGCGAGCGTGCCATCGCTCACGACGACGGGCTTCTTCACGCGGATAAAGCGCTTCAGCCGCGCGAGCGATGTCCGTCCGCATGCCTCGATCGCAGCAATCCAGGGCGCGGCGCTGCCGTCGAGAATCGGCACTTCTTCGGCATCGAGTTCGACGATCGCATGGTCGATGCCGCCGACGAGAAGCGAAGCGAGCAAATGCTCGACCGTGCGCACACCCTTGCCCTTGTTCGAGCCTTCGCGCGCGCGCAGCATCGTGCAAAGCGGCTGCGCCTCGCGCAGCGCCGGATCGACGCGCAGCGTGGCGACTTCGCGGCCGGCCTGCACCCGGCGGAATACGATGCCGTGCCCTGCATGTGCATCGGGCGCGGGATGAATGCGCACCTGAACGCGGCGCCCCGTGTGCAGCCCGTGCCCACTCATTACGAGTTCGCGCGCGAGCGTGCCTTCGCTGCTTGCCCAGCCTGCGGGCGCCCTCATTCGACCAGTTCCTCGGCGCGTTTGCTCGCCACGGCCGGTGCCGCCAGTTCGACGTTGATCTCGAGCGCGTGCTTGCGTGCGAGATCCGCCACCGCCGCCGCGGTTTCGGTTTGTGAATCGGTCTGCGCGCGAGGCGAGGAGTCGGCCGACTCCGCATCGGCCTCGATCGATTCGACGATGCGCGCCGCGAGCGAGCGCACCGTCGCGCCTTCCGCGATCGCCATTACCGAGAGCTTGACCTCGAAGGCCTCCTCGACCGCGAGGCCGAGTTCCATGCCCATCAGCGAGTCCATGCCCATGTCGAGCACCGAACGCTCCAGTTCCACCTTTTCGGGCGCGAGATGCAGGATACGCGCGATCTGCGCGCGCAGCGTCTCTTCGACAAGCGCGAGCGCCTCGGCATGCGGCAAAGCTGTGACTCGGCCACGCAGCGGCTGGCCGCCGTCGCTCGCGGGCTCGTTCGCATTGCGCATGCGCAGCGCCGCATAACGGCGCGCGCCAGCCGCCGGCATGCCCCGTGAGAGCGCCTGCCAGTCGAGTCGGACCACGGCCTCGCCCGCTGCGCCCGTGAGCAGCGCGTGCTCGAGCGCGACGAGCGCCTCGTCCGACGAGATCGACGCCCCGCCAATGCGCGACTGCAGCGCCTCGCGTGTCTTCTCGTTGCGCGCGAGGAAGCCGACGTCGTCGAGCGGGCCCCATGCCATGTAAGTGCCCGGCAGGTTCGCCGCGCGACGCATTTCCACCAGCGCTTCGAGGAAGCTGTTGGCGGCCACGTAGCTCGACTGGCCCGGATTGCCGAGCGTCGTCGTCGCCGACGAATAGACGACGAAGAAGTCGAGCGCGCAATCCAGCGTCGCGCGGTGCAGATTCCAAGCTCCCGCGAGCTTCGGCGCGAGCACGGCTTCAAAGCGCGCGTCGTCGAGATTGCGCACGAGACCGTCGTCGATGTGCATCGCCGAATGCAGCACGCCCTTGAGCGGCGTGCCGCACGCCGCGATTTGTGCGACGAGCGCCTGCACGGCGGCGGCGTTCGTCACGTCGCAGGAAACCACGCGCGTCTTCACGCCGAGTTCTTCCTGCCAGCGTGCGACTTCCGCGCGTGCCGCCTCGCCCAGCGTGCCGCTGCGGCTCGCGAGCGTGATATGCCGCGCGCCGCGGGCCACCATCCAGCGCGCCGTCGCGAAACCAAGACCGCCCGTGCCGCCGATCACGAGATACGCGCCGCTGGCGTCGCAGCGCAGCGCAGCCGCGCTACTCGCGTCGCGGGTGGGCGCGGGCGTACCCGCCGGATAACCGATCAGCACCTTGCCGATCTGGCGCGCCTGCTGCATGTAGCGGAATGCCTCTTCGACACGCGCCGCCGGGAACAGGCGGTACGGCAGCGGATGCAGCACGCCATCGGCGAAACGCTGCATGACGGCCTCGAACAGGCGCGTTGTCAGCCCGGGCAGCGCGCCCATGAGTTGGTCTGCATCGATGCCGAAATAGCTGATGTTGTTGCGGAACGGTCGCAGGCCGATGCGGCTGTTCTCGTAGAAGTCGCGCTTGCCCAGTTCGAGGAAGCGGCCGAACGGACGCAGCGTATCGATACTGCGCACCATCGCCTCGCCCGCGAGCGAGTTGAGCACGACATCCACGCCCGCGCCGCCCGTGGCGTCGCGCACCTGATCGGCAAACGCGAGGCTGCGCGAATCGAACACACGGTCCACGCCAAGCAGGCGCACGAACTCGCGCTTCTCGCGGCTGCCCGCGGTGGCGAACACCTCGGCGCCGAGCAGGCGCGCGAGCTGGATCGCCGCAATGCCCACGCCGCCCGCACCTCCATGCACGAGCACACGCTCGCCTTCGCGCACGCGTGCCAGTTCGACGAGCGCGTACCAGGCCGTGAAGAAGGTGGTGGGCACCGTCGCGGCTTCCTCGAAGGTCATCGAGGCCGGCTTGCGCGTGATCGCGCCCGCACGCGTGACGACGCGCGTGGCGAACGAGGCCGGCGCGAAGCCGAGCACGGCGTCGCCGGGATTGAAGTTGCCCACGCCCGCGCCCACGCGCGTCACGCGGCCCGACAGCTCCATGCCGACTGTCGCGCCCGCGAAGCCGCTTTCGACCGCTTCGTCGGAGAGCAGGCCCATTGCGTACATGACATCGCGGAAATTGAGGCCGGTCGCCACAGGCTCGATTTCGACTTCGTCGGCGGCGAGCGTGCGCGCCGCCTGTGCGAACCATTCGAGGTTGCGCAGCGAACCTGGCGTATCGAAGGCGAGCACAGCGGGCTGCACGTTGGGCACCGCACGGCGACGTTGCATCTGGGCGGCATCGAGCATGCGCGGCACGAAGCGGCCGCGCGCGGTGAGCACGACTTCCTCTTCGACGTCGCCTGCCAGCAGCTCCATTGCCAGTAACGCGCTAGCGTTCTCGCATGCCGCCGATACGTCGATGAGGCGGCAGCCCAGTTCGGGATGCTCGTTCGCAAGCACACGCCCCAGGCCCCACAGCGTGGCCTGCTCGGCACGGCGCGGGGTGCAGTCTTCCGCCGATTCAGCCGGCGCGAACGGCGCGCCATCCTGCGTCACGATGCTCAGTTGCACCGGCAGTGCGGCGTCGCCCAGTTCGCGCACGAGGCGCGCGAGTGCGACCGAAGTCGCGCGCTGCGTTTGCATCAACGCGGCGCCATCGGCGTCGGCAGGCAGCGCGGCTTCGGGCGCGATGAACACGAGATGCAACGGCGCGCCATCGCGTGCAGTGCTCACCACGCGGAGTGCGTTCGCCACTTCGGATTGCGCAATGGCTTCGACGTCGACGCCGAGCGCGCGCAAGGCGTCCGCCAGGCCAACAACGCGTGGGCCAGCGCTCTCATCGGCATGGACAAGGAGCCACTGGGCGTAGGTCGGAGCCACAGGCGCCTCATTCGCGGTGTGCGTCGGCAAGCGCAGGGGCGCGCGCGCCACGATCAACGCAGGCGTGCCTTCGATCTCATAGCCCTGCTCCGCGAACGACACCACATCGGTGAACCCGGCAGCCTCCAGCAGACGCACAAGTTCGACGGCGCTTTGCGGCGCACCCGCTTCGGCGCGCGCCGCTCCGAAGACGATATCGGCAAAACGGCCCCGGCGGGGCTCCGCGAGCGCGACAAACGCACCCGGCGCGAGCCAGCCGCGCAGCGCGGTCAGCGCCGCGAGCGAATCGGCCTGACCGGCCAGCAGACAGTTGGCGATGACCATGTCGTACGGCGCGTCGTCGTCGGACTGAAGCGCGAGCCGCTCGCCCGCGACCAGCGTGACGAGGCGCGCGGCATGGCCGCCTTCAGCCGCGAGCGCGGCCTGCTGGGGCGCCGTGCAGGCGATCGCGTAGTCGCAGCGCGAGGGCGGCAGCGCAACTTCGAGTGGGCGCGGCACGTCCACGTCGGCGCGGCCAATCTCCAGCACACGCAGGCGGCGCGGCGCCTGCCACGCCGCGACCGCGCGCGCGGCAAGCGCACCGATCAGCGCGCGCACATGCGACCACGTCGGCGAAGCCTCGAAGAAGTGCTCGACGAGGCTCTTGCTGGTCGGCGACATCAGCTTTTCCGGCGCCAACTCGCCCGCGAGGAGCGCCGGCAGCGCCACGCCGCAATGCGCGAGCAGCGTCAGTTCCGCGACGTGCGCGGGCGATTGTTCGAGCAGGCTGCGCCAAAGTTCGTCCACGGGCGGGAGCGCCTCGCAGGCTTCTGGCTCGCGCACGAGAAGCTCACCTTCGCGACGCGCGAGGCCGTCTTCGACAAGCATCGCGGCAAGGCGCGCCGCCAGGCCCGGCAACGGGCCGAAGGCGAGACCAGGCGTGCGGAATGCACCGATCTTCTCGAATGCGCGCAGCGCATAGCCGCTCGCCAGCACGTCGATGAGCGGCAGCACTTCGGTGAGGTGCATTGCGCGGCGCTTTTGTGCGTCCTGCGCGCCGTCGTTGGCGAGCGCCCGCTGCGCCTCTTCAAGCAGTGCGGCGGGAGCGGGCAGCGTCGACGCGTCAAAGCCGTCCGCCAGTGGACGCGCTTCCAGGTGATACGTATAGCGCGACGGCGCGGCATGGCGGCGGGCCTGCAGATCGACGCGGCGGAAACGGCACTGAGTGAGACGTGCGACCACGCGCGCGGCGCCGTCGAGGAAATGGAACGAGACGACGACCGAATGCGGGCTGCGCCGCTCGACCATGGCCAGTACCTGGCGAATCGTGTCGCCGCGCAGATAGTCGATGCGGCCGAACTGCACCGGCAGCCAGGCGGCGCGGTCCTGGTTCGTCCCCGTCAGTGCAAAGAGCGGATGAAAGCCCGCATCGAGCAGCGCCGGATGCAGGCTGTAACGCGCGAGATCGGCGTCGTCGGCCAGTTGCGGCGCGGCCAGTTCGGCCAGCACCGCTTCGCCCAAGGCGCGCACGCACTGCACGCGGCGGAACGCCGGGCCGTAGGTCAGACCGATCGACTCGGTCGCGGCGTAGAGCGTGGGCGCGTCGACGGCCAGTTGCGCGGACAACGACTGCAGCGTGCGCGCATCGATCGTGCTGTTGGCGTCGAGCGTGTTGCCGCTCGCGAGGAGCCGCCCCACCACATTGACCGACCACGCGTCGTCGCTCATGCGCTCGCGCGTTTCGATCGTGAACGCCGCGGTGCGCACGTCGATGACGAGGCGGAACAGCTTGGCGTGATTCGCCTGGAACACCACCGGCTGACGGATTTCGACGTTTTCGAGCGCGCAGGTTTCGGTCGCGAAGAGCACGCGTGCGGCGGCCAGTGCCATTTCCACGAAGCCCGCCGCCGGGAACGTCACGCCGCCATCGACGACGTGATCGGCGAGATACGGCAGGCGCGTCGGATCGATATGGTTTTCCCAGCCGAACGCGTGCTCATGCAGGCGATAGCCGAGCAGCGGATGCACGCGGTGACGGTTCGCGAGGCCGTAGCCTTCGATCGTCGGCACCAGCCAGTAGTGCTCGTGCTGCCACGGATAAACCGGCAGCCTCACCGTATCGGTATCGGCGGCACGCGGCACGAGACGCTCGCGATCGACGCGCGCGCCATGCGCCACGGCGGCGAGCACCGCGCGATGCAGCGTCGCGGCGCTGTCGTGATGACGCTTGAGCGTTGCAAGCGGCGCGCCGGTTTCCTTAAGCGCGGCGAGCGTCTGCTTCACATAGGTGCGCAGGATCGAGTGCGGGCCGACTTCGACAAAGAGGCGCACGCCCTCTTCGACCAGATGCGCGATGGCGTCGCCAAAACGCACCGGCTCGCGGATATTGCGCCACCAGTATTGCGCGTCGAGTTCGCTGCCTGCGAGCGGGCCGCCCGTGACCGTCGACACGTAACGATGCGCGGCGACGCGCGGCGCGATATCGGCGAGGCCCTCGCGCACCGGCGCTTCGATGCCGTCCATGTGACGACTGTGGAACGCGTAATCGAGATCGAGCAACTGGAAGAAATGACCCGTGGCCTTGAGCGCCGTGCCGATCACCTCGAGGCCCGCGAGCGAACCCGCGAGCGTGACCGACTGCACGCTGTTGATGCCGGCGACTTCGACGTCGCCGGTCAGGCCTTGCTGAAGAATCATTTCGCGCGCTTCGGCCTCGCCGATACCCGCGGCGGCCATGCGGCCCGTCCCGCGGGTGAGCGCCTGGGCGCGGCTGCGGATCTTGACGACCTGGACGGCGTCGGCGAGCGTCAGTGCGCCCGAAGCCCACGCGGCCGCGACTTCGCCGACGCTGTGGCCGACGCACGCGTCATAGGCCACGCCGTTCGCCTCGATCGCGCGCACGATGCCGACCTGGATCGCGAACAGCAGCGGCTGTCCGTGCTCGGTGGCGGAAAGCGTGTCAGCGTCTGCGCCCGCCGCGAGCATCGCGTA
Source organism: Paraburkholderia silvatlantica (assembly GCF_003096715.1). Classification (GTDB taxonomy): domain Bacteria; phylum Pseudomonadota; class Gammaproteobacteria; order Burkholderiales; family Burkholderiaceae; genus Paraburkholderia; species Paraburkholderia silvatlantica. The sequence goes on along the minus strand of NZ_QEOL01000036.1, from coordinate 44,369 downwards.
GAGCGACTGGCTGCCGTCGGCGCACCAGAGCGCGTCCACTTCTTCGACAGCCGCGCGAAACACAGCGTCTTCGGCGAGCAGCTGCTTGCCCATGCCGGCCCACTGCGAGCCGTTGCCCGAGAACACCAGCGCGACCGGGGCGTCGTCAGTTATCATTTCAGCATGGACGAGCGCGGCAGGCGCGATGTCGCCTTGCACTGCGATTTCTTCCGGACGCGCCAAGGCGGCGAGCGCGGCATGCGCTTCGTCGAACGTTGCGGGCGCAATGATCGCGCGATGCTCGAGCCACTGGCGCCGATGCGCAGCGGCGGCGGCGAGCGCATCCCATGATTGACTTGCGTCGAGGCGCGCGAGATAGCGCGCGGCGAGCGTCGCCAGCGCGCGCTCCGAACGTGCGGTGAGCACGAGCGGCGCGAAGCCCTCTACCTGTGCGGCCTGTTGCATTTTGGCCTGACGCGCAGGCGCTTCCGTCAATACGACGTGGGCATTCGTGCCGCCGAAGCCGAACGAATTGACGCCTACCACCAGTTCGCGGCCATGCGTGCCAATCGGCGTCATGCGCTCGACCACGCGCATATGACCGCCCGCGAAATCGATATTGGGATTCGGCTTTTCGAAGTGCAGCGAACGCGGCACGGCGCGATGTTTCAGGCACAGGACGGCCTTGAGCAGGCCCGCCATGCCCGAACCCGTTTCCAGGTGGCCGATATTGGTCTTCACCGAGCCGATCAGCAGCGGCTTATCCGCATCGCGGCCCGCGCCGACGACATCGGCGAGCGCGCGCGTCTCGATCGGATCGCCAACCGCCGTGCCCGTGCCGTGCGCTTCCAGATAATCGACGGTGCGCGGATCGATCTGCGCGCGCGCGTAGACTTCGCGCAGCAACGCGGCCTGCGTGGGCGTGCCCGGCACGCTGATGCCGCCCTGCGTGAAACCGTCTGAATTGACGCCGCTGCCCGCGATCACCGCGTGGATCGTGTCGCCGTCCGCGAGTGCGCGCTCGAGCGTTTTCAGCACCACGACCGCGCCGCCCTCTGCGCGCACATAGCCGTCGCCGGTTGCGTCGAACGCGCGGCAACGCCCACGCGGCGACAGCATCGACGCCTTCGAGAAGCCGACGAAGCCGAACGGATGCAGCAGCAGATTGACGCCGCCCGCGAGCGCCATGCTGGCGTCGCCGGTCTGCAGCGCCTTCACGGCCTGGTGGAGCGCGACGAGCGATGACGAGCACGCCGTATCGATCGACATGCTCGGGCCGTGCAGATCGTAGACCCACGAAATGCGGTTCGAGGCGATGGAGAGCGTGTTGCCCGTTGCCGAGTATGGATCGACCGTGTTCAGGTCGTCCATGTTGCGGTTGCCATAGTCGCTGCTCGCGACGCCGACATAGACGGCGCAATCGCTGCCGCGTAGTGATTCAGGACGCACGCCCGCGTCCTCGAAGGCTTCCCATGTCAACTCGAGCAGCAGGCGCTGCTGCGGGTCCATCTGCGTCGCCTCACGCGGCGAAATGCCAAAGAAGGCCGCGTCGAAACCTGCGACGTCGTCGAGCACGCCCGCGGCGAACGTGTAGCTCTTGCCTGGCTCGCGCTTCGATGGGTGCTGATAGAACTCGGTGCCGAAGCGGTCTGCGGGAATGTGCGTGACGGCGTCTTTCTCGCTTTCGAGCAGACTCCAGAACTCTTCCGGCCCGGTAACCCCGCCCGGGAAACGGCACGACATGCCAACGATTGCGATCTTGCTGTTCTTCATAGCTGCTCTGTTCTCTCGGACTCGCCTGTCACGACCTCGCGCCGCTCCGCCGTGTCCATGGCCTGGAGCAGCGCGACGCCGAGATCCTCGACGGCTTTGTCTTGCTTCCTGGCGGGCCGATCTCCGAAATTCCGCCAGATGAAGTAGTTGCTGCGGCTCGGTACAGTGCCAAGCCGTTCGAATATGTGTGGCAATGCGGGTACATGATCGCCGTAAAAGCACAGCACGGTGTCGCGCCGGCGCGCGCGCAGATGCGCGAGCAATCGGCCGATCATGGCGTCCGCGTTGGCGATGTGACGCAGATACGCGGTGAGATCCTTATACGCGGGATCTTCCCCAAGGTGGTGATAACGGCTGGATTCGCCCTTTTCCACAGTTTCCAGATGCAGCGGGCCGTGATTTTCCATCGTCATTGCGAAAATGAACGCGGGTTTCGAGCGCGACGAGTCCAGTTCCTTGACGATTCGATCGAAGACGCTCTCGTCCGAGATATAAGGGCCCGCGCGGTGTGCGTTGGTGAAGGCGCGAATGTCGAGGAAGCGGTCAAAACCGAGCAGTGGAAAGACGCGATCGCGGCCAAAGAAGTCCGCATGATACGGATGAATCGCGACAGTTTCATATCCGGCGCGTTTGAACCAGTTGGCTAGTGAGGCGTAGGCTCGGCGCACGAAGGCATAAGGGTAGAAGCGTGCGTAGCCTAGTTTGGAGGTTGAAATGCCGCTAAGAAGAGCGAATTCCGAACGCATCGTGTTGGCGCCCCATGCGGGGACGTCGAGTTCGCCGTACGTAGCAGATTCTCGCAGCGCGGTGTCGAACTGGACGTAGAGCGAAGATTCGATTGCCGCACTTGACGGGCGTGCGTCGAAGAAGGATTCGCTTTGGATGACGATGATGTCGGGACGGCTCGCGGGTATGGATGCGTGCGCGAACGAGCTCGCTGACATCGCACACTCGAAGCCCCGGAAGCTTGCGGGACGCATACCGTTGAGAAGGTAGGCCACGAAAACGGCGAAAAAACCGTGATGGAGCTGGTCTTCGAGTGGATCGAGCGTGAGGCGCAGACGCGCAGCGAACGGGTATCCGATGATCAGGCAGACAGCGGCTGCTAGCGCGCAATATGCAGCGACGTATGCGGGCGCGTCAGCGTCGAGAAAAAAGCCGCCCGCGAGCAAAAGCACGCCCGCGACGATGGCAATCACCGTCTGTACGCTCAGGAATGGCAAATACAGCCGCGGATGCGCGAATAACTGGCCGAAAAGGCTCAGATCGGTAAAAACGAACGGCTCGCGCAACGACGTGTATTTCGCATTGCTAACGCCGCTCATAAGGCCTACCAGCGCCAGCGCGATGAAGGCAGAAAAATGAGGGCGACGCGTGAGCGCACAAATCAGGCAGGCGACGAAAACCACACTCACGATATGCAGCGCAAGCGCGCCCGGCGTGCGGCGCAGACCGACGCGCGGACGTGCGATCGCATCCGCTGCAAAAGACAGCGCGGCGGCACACGCAAACGTTAGCGGGATCGAAACCGTTGACGCCACGCTAACGCTCCTCGCGTGGCAGATAGGACATGCGACCGAGAATGCCGTCGGCAAGCGCGGCCGGCAGCAGCGTGAGCAAACGCATGCCGAAGGCGAGCATGCCGGGGAAGGCGATTTCCGCGCGGCCGGCGGCGAGTTTGCGCTGGATGTGGATTGCGGCTTTCTCCGCGGTCCACATGAAAGGTTTGTCGCCGGGGAAAACGTCGCTCATGGCGGTTTTGACAAAGCCCGGCAACACGATTGATACCCGGACGTTGTCGCGTGCGAGGACCGGGCGCACAGAATCGCCCCAGGCTTTTAGCGCGGCCTTGCTTGCGCAGTAAGCTGGAGAGATTGCCATGCCGCGTAGCGCTGCGATCGAGCTGATTAGCGCGATGTGACCGCGACGGCGCGCGCGCTTGCGTTCGATTACGGGCAGCGCAGCGTTAAGCGCGCCGGTGAAGTTTGTGTCGACAATGTTTGCGGTACGCTCGCGCCCTTCCCAGTCGTTCGCGTGTTCGAGCGTGCTCGCGACGCCTGCATTGGCGATCAGAAGGTCGATGGGATGCTTTTCGTCGAAATCGTTGAGCCAGTTTTCGATTGCGGTGGCGTCGCGGACGTCGAGTGCTTTTGTAATAACTGTGGCGCCTTTCTCGCGGCAGGCTTCTGCGCAGGCCTCAAGACGCCCTGCGTTGCGGCCGACGAGGCCGAGCGTTACGCCTGGACGCGCGTAAGCGAGCGCGAGCGCGCGGCCGATGCCGGCGCTGGCACCGGTGATGACCAGGTGGCGCGGGGAGCTGCTGACGCTAGGCATGTCCCACCGCCTCCAGACGACGAACCGCGCCGGCGACCGCCATATCAATGCCGGTACGGGTATAGAAGTCGCCGTTGATCTGCGTATGGTGGATCACGTAGTCGAGAAACGCCTTATAGAGATCCATATCGGGCTTCTCGCCCCGGATCCAAAAGTCCTCAAGACTGCCTTGCCATGTCAGGCCTTGCATCGAATAGATCGCCGTTCCCAAGGCAATGACCGGCTTTGAGTGATGAAGCGCCGACAAACCGACGGTACTGTTGACAACGATGACTCCCCGCGCATTGTCCAACAGGGTCGGCAAATGCCCAGCGTCGATAAACCGCAGCCGTTCCGAAACACCTAATTCGGTTCCGAGTTTGTCGACAAACTTTCGATAACCGATCAGTCCCGTATCCAGAGGGTGATTCTTGACGACCAGCAGGGAATCCGACGGCGCATGACGCGCGAATGAATGCATCACAACCGAGATCGCTTCGCGCACGCCGCCGAACGGCGAATGCACCACGATCTGCGAATCTGAATTTAATTGCAAAGGCAGCAAATAGTAAGGCGACCGTTGCTCAAGCAACGCCCGCGTCACACGCGCGGCCTCGCGGTCGTATATCTGGCGCTGTTGCAACAGACGCCAGACTAGCCCAGAATATTCCTGAAAGCCATTTCGCGGCCGATGGCTACGATAGTGCGGATATCGTTTCGCATGGAGTGTGTTGGCGAGCCGATATTTGATGTCGTGATATGCGCGCTCGTAAAGGTTGTAGCCGGTGGGACTGCTTGGCGGCACTGCCGAAAGGCCGGGGCGGGCGTCGAAATACGCGCGAGGATCGCGCGGCAACAACGAACGACCATTTACGCCGTAGCGTTCTAGAGTGACCCAGTGCGGCCGTACGTAGCCTTCCTCAAATACGTGAACGTGCACACCAAGCTTCTGCGCAACATCGTGGACCGGGCGATGAATCTCCCGGCAGTCGCCGAATAGTATGACATCCGTACAGGCGTCGCGCTCGATCACGCTGTGATACCAGGTCTCTAAATGCCCGATTTCATCGCGGTAATCCTGCGCGCCTCCGTCAGCGCTGTATGCGAGATCGCCGCCGCAGAAATTGATACGGCGAACAAGATTCCCCCGAGCGCGCAATGCGATCGCAAGCTTGCTGAAAAAAGGTGATGCAGTGCCTTGCAAGGCAAGGAATGAACGGCGCATACGTATATTTTTTGATCGCGAGCCAGAGCGTAGCCAGCTTTTGTGACTTATCGGCGAACTCGCTTCCCCGGTCTATTGTCAACCTTCCGATTCAGCAGCATGACTACCCGAGCTCAGTCACGCGAACATGCAGAACAAGCAGGAACGCACTTCCGTTCGTGGCGCGTTTCCCGCGCCTTTGACGGTTCAACCTGATTCCCTGCCGCAATGTATTCGCCCGCGAAGACCGTCTGGATACCCTGCTCCCACACCCCCGGACCGTGTAATTTGACACGAACTGCCCCGATCCCCGTTCGACGCCGATATTAATTCCCCGACCGACAATCGAAAGCTGGCACGGTTCGAAAGCTTATCGCATCACGTGTCTTTGTCATATAGGGCGTGCGATTTAATGCATCGAGACGCTACACTTTTCTTCGAAAACAATAGGATCGAGCTATAATCGCCCGCACGCATGGCGAAAACCCACGCAAGACGTCGAGACCAACAGAAGATCCAGCAAACTTGAGCCAGCCCTGAACGAGATCCAGCGGTTTGGCCGCCAGCTTCCGAAACGGTCATTGACCGATAGATCCCACACGCGACCTGAAGTCCTCCGCCTGCCAATCATGGCGGCAGGCTGCGAATGGCCTGGAATACACCTCGAACAACGTAACAAGCAGCATGACAAATACAACCGCCAAGCCGCAAAAAAACCTTCTAGATCGAATCAAAGGTGTCAATCGACTCTTCGCACTGACCGTTGTTGCGCCGACCGCGCTAGCTGCGATTTATTACGGATTTGTTGCATCGGACGTCTACGTTTCCGAGTCTCGCTTTGTCGTTCGCAGTGCGCAGCAGCAGCCAAAGATGAGCGTCGTAGGTGCGTTGCTCGAAGGATCGGGAATTTCTCACTCGGAAGACGACACGTATCCGGTTTTAGATTATATCCAATCGCGTGACGCCTTGCGCGAGCTTGATCAAAATAACTATGTTCTGAATGCCTACTCGCGACAGGGCGATTTTATCAGTCGCTTCCATACCTCTTTCGACAATAGCTTTGAATCGCTGTGGAAGTACTATTCAAATCATGTTGTCGAAGCGAAGCTCGATCCAATCTCGTCAATCACGACCTTGACGACGCGGGCTTATTCGGCCGAAGATGCAAAACGCATCAACAATACACTCGTTGAAATCAGCGAACGGCTGATTAACCGGCTCAACGCGCGCGCGGCTTCGGACGCCATTACGTTCGCGCAGCGTCAGGTGAACACCGCCCTCGGTAAAGCCAAGGATGCCGCGTCAGAACTCGCGCTCTATCGAAACAGCCACACGGTTTTCGATCCGGAAAAGCAATCGGCACTGCAACTCCAGCAAGTGAACGGCCTGCAAACGCAGCTATTTGCAGCGCAATCGCAATTGGGCCAGCTTCAAGCCGTATCGCCGCAGAATCCGCAGATTCCCTCGATTAAGACCTACATCACCACGATCGAAAAGCAGATCGATGTTGCGACCGGCAGTGTGGCTGGTGGCAAAAACTCGCTTTCGCAAAAGGCCAGCGAATACACGCGGCTCGAACTGGATGCCCAACTCGCCGACAAGCAACTAGCCTCGGCCATGGCTTCGCTCGACAACGCACGAGCGGAGGCGGAAAGAAAGCAACTTTACCTTGAAGTCCTAGTGCAACCGAACGCCCCGGATATCGCCATAGAACCGAAGCGACTTCGCGGGATCGCGGCCACCTTCTGCGTCGGCTTGATTCTGTGGGGTGTCCTGAGCCTTCTGATTGCCAGCGTTCGCGAGCACCAAGACTGAAGGTATGAGCACATCGCCTACGTCATTCATGCAGTCGCTGCGCATTCAAGCGCGCGTGGTCCATGCATTGATCATGCGTGAAATCATCACGCGCTATGGTCGGCATAATATTGGGTTCGCATGGCTGTTTGCCGAACCGATGCTATTTACGATCGGCGTGATCGGACTCTGGAGTATCGTCCATAAATCTACATCGTCGCAACATATCAACATCATCGCCTTTGCGGTGACCAGCTATTCCACTGTACTGGTATGGCGCAATGGTATTGGCCGTTGCGCACTGGCCATCACGCCAAACGCCTCCCTGCTCTTTCACCGTAACGTTCGGGTCATCGACCTGTTTATTTCGCGGATCATTCTGGAAATTGCGGGCGTTACACTGTCGATCGTGGCGTTGCTTGTGGGCCTTACGCTAATGGGCCTGATTCCGCCGCCGGCAGATGTACTCAATATGATCTTTGGCTGGTTGCTGCTCGGATGGTACACCGCAGCCATGGGCATGCTGATTGGCGGGCTCACCGAATACAGCGAAGTTGTCGAGCGTCTCTGGCATCCGATCTCCTATTTCCAGTTGCCAGTCTCGGGCGCATTCGTCATGACCAGCTATCTGCCGCCAAGCCTGCGCGACATCGTGATGTTGTTCCCGGCGTCCAACTGCGCTGAACTGTTCCGTTACGGTTATTTTGGCAAGGACATCACCCCTTACTACAACGTGCCCTATACCTGTGCGGTGTGCCTCGCAATCACGTGGCTTGGCCTGCTGGTCGTGCGTGGCGCATCGAAACGAGTGGAAACCCAATGATCGAGCTTGTGAACGTTTGCAAGAAGTACGAAGTTCGCGATGGCAAACGCACGGTCCTCAACGCAATCAACTGCGCGATTGAGCACGGTGAGCATGTGGGCATTCTCGGCAAGAACGGCGCGGGGAAGTCCACGCTGATCCGCCTCATCAGCGGTACCGAGTTGCCCACCTCCGGACATATCAAGCGTGGTATGAGTGTGTCCTGGCCGCTCGCCTTCTCCGGCGGCTTTCAGGGCAGTCTCACCGGCTTGGACAATCTGCGCTTCATCTGCCGCATCTACAATACTTCGTATCAAAAAGCGCTGCCATTCGTCGAAGAGTTCACGGAGTTGGGCAAATATCTGCGCGAGCCGGTCAAGCGCTACTCGAACGGTATGCGTGCCAAACTGGCGTTCGCCATGTCGATGGCCGTTGAATTCGATTGTTTCCTGATTGACGAAGTGATCGCAGTGGGCGATTCGGAATTCCAGCGCAAATGCCATACTGAGCTTTTTCTCCGACGCGCCAATCGCGCCATGATTATGGTCTCGCATGACCCGCACATGATCAAGGAGCATTGCTCCAAAGCCTATGTGCTCGATGCCGGTGAACTCAAGTTTTTCCCCGACGTCGATTCAGCCTATAACTACTACGAAACGCCGCGTCAATCGTAAGCAAAAGCTTGCGATCCTCGATCGCGCGCGGATCTCCGCTCCATTCCCAGACATAAATCATGTGGAAACAAGAGAATCTGATCGACTCGGAATGTCTAATTGTCGCGCTTACGTCATACAACGCAGACAATTCGAAAGCTGACACATTTGATTTTGCGTCGCTGACCCACGGCAGCGACTTTGCCGCGGTCCTGCTGAAGGATCTCGATAACGCCTGGTACACAAAGGGTATCGACGGTGTTGGCGCTACGCACGAAGAGGTCATCGCATATCTCGCGCCGCTACGCTCGCGTTACAAACGCATGCTCTTTATCGGCGATAGCATGGGGGCGTTCGGCGCGATCTTGCTGGGTGCACGGGTAAAGGCTGACAAGATTGTCGCCATTTCGCCGCAAACTAGTGTATGTACGCGGACCTGCAATATTCTGGCTGACGGCCGCTTCACCCGCTTTTTCGAGAAATTATCGGATGTGCCGGCAACAATCAAGGACGTGCGAACGATCCTTGCCGAATGGCCCGCAAAATCGGTCGATGTCTATGTCTCTCGCGCAGATCCGCTCGACATCGAGAATGCAAGGAATATCCAGAGCATTCAGAACGTCAACATCCAATATGTCGATCATTTCGACCATTGGATGGCGGAGGAACTCAAGCGCTATGGCGCGCTACGCAGCATCATCCGTAATTTCCTGCTTGACCGCGGATCTTTTGATCTGAACGAATTCATTGCCGCCGAACGCAAGGCTCTAGGGAGCTCGCTGTCCTGGCTTGGCGACGGAACGACGAACGAGAACGAAACGCTACACGAGCGCCAACTCGCGATTGAACCGAACTGGCATTTGCGTGAAAGAATCACGACGGGCGAAGTCGCATTCCAGTCCGTCGTGTTCGGCCCGGACGCTCCCACATATGTGACCCGTTACTTTCACTTCAACGACGAGGTAGAACAGATCAAGCCGGATTTCCTGCGACTGCCTATTGCACTGCCGATTGCCGGCGCGGCGACAGGTGTCAATACGGTACTCACGCATGCGCTGATCAAGGAAAAGCCCGTTTCCAACCTTGGCATTCCGTCGCTTCGTGCACATTTCAACGTTGCTCGCAGCGGCAGCGAAGCTGAGGGCCAACAGGGTGAGGAACTTCTCCAGCGTATGGATTTCCCTGGCGAGACCACGAGACCGCATTTCGACCCGAAACGCCACGGCCACATCATGTCGGGGCCTTATGTGCGCCTGGAGGCCGGGACCTATGTTGCGCATGTGAAACTCGCTGACGACTTCATGACGGACACGACCCTGTATCTGGATCTCGCATGCGACTGCGGTCGCGTCGTCGTCGTGAGAGAATATCCTGCGCAATTGTTGCGTACCGAGCGTTGGCTGAAGGTACCCTTCCATCTGCACCGTGCAAAAGGCGATATCGAAGTCCGACTGCGCACCGAGAAAGGTGCATCCGGTTCGGTCAACAACGTCTTCATCAACCGGGTCGCTTAAGCATGACGCCGCCGTCTTAACCTTCGAACTGCGAAGGTTAAAGCGGCGCGCTTTTACGGTTACGCAGTAATTCCCAACCCTTCGGGCAAGTTCGATGTGAGTTGCCAGTTCGACGTCGCGACGCTGCGGCGCGCTACGTCGGTCAGACCGTGATCGACCATCGCGGGCGACCACACTTCCGGCACGCGAAGAAGCGCCACGTCTGATTCGCTCAACCCATCGAGGTCAATTGCATACATCACCTGCTGATTGTTAATTCGACGGAATTGTGTCGGAAGCGGCGTTCCGTCTGCCTTCAGGAAGCTGACTTCATCGTCCAAAACCCGATGAAACACGTGAACGGTGAAAACAAGCCATCGTTGCTCAGCCGATCGTTTGATCTGCACTTCGGAAGTATTCTGAGGGCCCGCCCAATATTCCACGCCGTTATCCGTGAAATACGGTTGATGCCAGCCCTCACCTAGCAGGATTGCGCTCGCATCCTCGGACCAGACACGTCCCCAGTGGTCAGACGAAGCACCCGCAAAAACCTGCTTCGACACGCGCTTCTTGTACGCAAGAAACTGATCTCGAGCCACTTGCCAGAGCAACAGATCGATGGAATACAGTTCTGGCCGTTTCGAAACGATGCGAGTCAATTGCTCTTTTTCGCCGCGCTCCGTCCCGGCGACATTCGTGCGCAGATCCTGATGCGACATCACACGCTGACTTTCGACTTGCCAGAGAAAACAGAATTCGTCGATCGATTCCGTCGGTACGAGCCATCTGACGTGCTTCAGGCAGTCAAGCATCAGCGTCGTCATCTCGACGACCTGGCTTGCCTCGACTTCCAGAGTGCGAAACGCCGACACGAAATAGCGTGTTTGATGGTTGCAAAAAAAATCGCCGTACTGGTCAAAGAATCGCTCGGGTGACAGGAGATGTGCAACCCGGTGCAACGTGTTCGAAGGTTCGCGCAGGATATGCAGATAGTTTGAGACGATCTGTGCAATAGGATCGCGAACCGTGGCCAGCACATCGAGTTCGTCAAAACCATCGAGGACCGGGCCATTGATATGTGCTTCGATGAAGTCCTTATGTTCGAGCAACTCGCGCAGCTTCTCGCGCCCTTCGGGGAAGCTCAAGTCGCCGGACATATAGCTCGAGCGACCGAGCGCGAACGCGGAAGCCAGACGCAATGCCAGTGACTGACCGCCCGTCTTCGGAATATGGTGATAGAGGATCTTGCGCATGGTCTTCTTCATTTATGTAATCACTCGCCGCCGAAGCGCATCCACGTGACGACCTTGTTGCCGGTAGAAGGCAACTCGCGCCACTGCGTCAAATCCTTCTTCAAGCCTGACACCACGCTGTCTACGGAAATCGCGCGCAGGCAAATACTCTCCCGCCCGTTGGTCAGATGACACGGTTTGTGCTCATGACGCCAGCACGGATAGCACGGAAACTCGGCCTTGCTCGGTGCGAGCAACTGAATGTTCGGATAATCCTTCGTCCGCAGACGACCGCTAATTGCACCGAAGATTGCGATCGTAGGCACCTTCAGCGCGGCCGCAATATGAAGGAATGACGAATCCAGCACGACGAGGCGTTCGCAGAGGCTCGCAAGCGCGATGCTGTTGCGCAGCGGTTCAACAACCGTCGTCACATTGTCAAAGCGGAAGCCATTCAGCGGCTCATGATGGAACACGAGCACGCAGTAGCTGTGTGAAAGCTCCTCGACCAGCTTTTCCATGTGCGGCCAGTTGCGATAACTGTCCGCAGCAAAGGGTTGTACGCCGATGACCGGGCGGCCGTCGGGATTGATCTTTTGCAGATAGCGCTGAGCCCATTCCCGTTCGCTTTCGCGCACGCGATAGAACGGCAGGAAACCGTGCGCGCGGCTCAAACGGGCCTTCGAAATACCCATCGAACGCGCGAAGATCTCGATGCGATTCTGACGCACGTTCGGATACTGCTTTGACTCCAGCTTACCGGCCGGGCAATCTGTCAAATTCACCCAGCGCTTGTACTTTCGGATTTCGATCGCGTCTTCGTCGATATTGATCAAACGAATGCCTGGGAGACCTTCGAATACTGCGTGAAACGACTTGGGAATTGCAAAGTCGATCGATGCCTGCGGATACTTTTGCTTCAGTGCAAGTAGACCCGGCGTCATCATGAAAAGATCGCCAATGCCTCCCATTGCACGCGTCACCAGAATCCTGCGCTGCTTTGCATCCGCCTGCTTCAAAGCGCGCGCTTCTTCGCGTGTCCGCGCCGCCGCGCCAGCGGGACGAAACAATTCGCTCTTCTTGATCAGGAATCTTTCGGAGAGCAGCGACACAGCCGAACCCAGCAGACGGAACGGTTTATGCAAGCCGATTGAGCGCAGCGGGGGAACACTCGCAATCAGGCTGGCCGTATACGACGGCAGGATCAACATGCGGTATTTGAGCGGCACGTCACCGTTAAGCGCGAGCGCACGGAATACGCCCCGGTACGTCTTAGCAATCTGCGCCGCAAACGAATCGCGCAATTGCCCGCTGGTCTGGCGCAACGCCAGTCCCGTCCACAAGACGAGACGATATTCACGCAGGCGGTTACCCGCAGCTAGAATATATACAAGACGATGGCAGAACGCGGGCAGTTCGCGCCGACTGGGCAAAAGGTACGGGCGCTGAATAAGACGCAGCGCGACGGCGCATGCATCGTCGACGCGCCCAGCGAGCGCATCAAGATAGGCCGCGTGCACAGAGAGTGACTGCGCGAGACGCGGAAACTTCTTGACACCAGTGTTCATACCCACGGCAACCAGCGTGCGCGCTTCGGGCAGGAAGTTCATCGTCGTGAAGTCACCAACGAGTTGCTCCAGCCCCTTGAACCATTCCTCCGTGAAGGAAATACGCGCGTCGACGAGGTACGAGATATTTTCCAGCACGTCGGCGACAAACGCGTCACCCTCGGTGAAGTCGTGGCGCATCAATTCGGTTACGTGTGCACCCACGCAACTTGTGTACGAGTAGAAAACGTAGCGATCTCGCAACGCATGCCGGCGATTTTCACGCCCCATCTTCAACCATGCATGAAAGACGGGCGCATGGATGTTCTCGTACGCGATGGTCCCGAGGCCGAAATCTGTTTCAACGCCCTGAGCCAGCGCAGTATTCGCTGCAACCGCTGTCTGCGGACTGATTGCCAGTGCTTCGTGTATTTTGTTCATCCCATTCACGCCAGAGAGCCGATTCATCCCGAGCTCAACGCTTCGCTGGTCCGAAGCGTCACAACTCAGGTTCAAACGACATCCATATTTGACGGCATCCTCGCGTTGCGAGGCCTTGTACCAATGTTTATACGAGCGCGCGCTTCAATTCATCGAGTGCAATCGGCGCGGTACCCACCTTGCCAACTACGACCCCGGCCGCCCGATTCGCGACGAAGGCAGCGTCTTCAAGCGAGTACCCGTCGGAGAGCGCAGCGGCGAGCGTCGCAATGACTGTGTCGCCCGCACCCGATACGTCGTAAACCTCGCGAGCTTCGGCCTTGATATGCAGATGCCTGCCGTTTGAGAAGAGACTCATCCCTTCTTCCGAGCGTGTGATGAGCAACGCCCTCAATTCAAGCTCATCGCACAATTTGAAGGCTTTCCTTTCGAACTCACTATCCGAGCTCCAGCGGCCTGCGACCAGCGCAAACTCATCACGATTGGGCGTAAGCAGCGTCGCACCGCGGTAGGCAGAATAATCCGAACCCTTCGGATCGACGAGCACGATTTTGTGCTTGGCCAACGCCGCCTCCATCATGCTCTGCAGATGACAAAGACCACCCTTGCCGTAGTCGGAGAAAACAACGACTGAATGATCGGCAAGTTCCTTCGAAAAGATATCGACCAGAGGAAGCAGGAGTTCACGTTCAGGACGCTCTTCGAAGTCGGCGCGCACTACCTGCTGGCCGCGCGCGAGCAGCCGCAGTTTCACGACTGTCGGAAAGTCGTTGGCTTCCAGGAAATGGCAATTGACCCGGGCTTCGTCCAGAATCGCCTTCAGTTCTCGCCCTGCCTCATCAGCGCCAACGACAGAAATTAGTCCGCTTTTCGCACCGAGATTCGAAATATTGACCGCAACATTGGCTGCGCCTCCCGCGGTGGCACTCACACGCGAAACGTGGACAACCGGCACAGGCGCCTCCGGAGAAATTCGCGTCGTATCGCCGAACCAGTAGCGATCCAACATGACGTCGCCAGCAACCAGGACAGAGGACTTCGAGAAATCAAGATTCATGCTTTGGTGCAAATCGATAGTTGTTGGGGGGCGCTTCGCGTTCCTCTAGGTCACTATTTACTCAAGGCATCGCGAGAAGTGCTGTCGCCAAGTGATAAGGCGTGGTCGACGGCATATCACTGCGCGAAACGACGCCGTCGGCCGTGAGGCATTCAAACCAGCCGCGATCGTGGAGGAAGCGCGTCTTGAAGCGCGAAGCCACCTGCGGCAAGTGCGCTTTCACATCGGACGACACATGTGTCGCGAGCGCACGCAGAAATTCCGTTTGCGCCCAGATTCGTTGCGTCGGATCGAGCACTTGACCAGACTCATCGACTGCTGCGCAGACGCCGGCGGTGACGGGATCGACGCCATGGCGGCAAGCGAAATCGAATGCGCGCGCGAGCGACGCACGCATACCCGCGGCGTCGAAAGCCGTATGTGCGCTGCCATAAGCGAGGAAATACCATTCGAACTGGTGACCCGGTTCGATCCGGTTACCTTCCGTGCCCTCGGGTAATTCGAGAATGCAGCCCGTAGCTTCATGGGTGAAGTGCCCGGCAACAGCGCGAATCAGCACGTCTAACCGTTCGTCATAACGAGTATCGCCAGAGGCCGCGCGTGCAGCGAGCCACGCTTCTGTCAGGTGCATCAGCGGATTTTGCGCTGCCCCTTCGATTGCCTCCGAGAAATCGGCGGACATAACGGCGTTAAGCAACCCTGGGGCGCCACCCGCAACTGAAAAGCGCTCAAGGATCAGATCGGAGGTCTCATCGACGATCTGAAGCGCCTCCTTGTTGCCGGAAAGACGCGCATACTCGGCAGCTGCAAACACGATAAACGCATGCGTATAGAGATCTTTCTTACGCTCGCCGGTGTGGCCCCGTGCATCAACGCTAAAAAACCAACCGCCGTGTTCCTTGTCCTGAAAACGAATTTTTAAGGAATTGAAAAGCAGCTTAGCGTGATCCAGTTTCCCCGCGAGTGCGAATACAAACAATTGTCTTGCGCACGCCATTGCGCGATATCTAGTAGGCGCCAGTGGTTCAGTCGTCTGCGAGGAAACGGCTTCGTATGCAAGGCCCAATTCGACATTGAAACCCGCCGCGCGCCACATCGGCAGGACTTTTTCTGCGTAATGCACTTTCAGCGCCGACAGAATTTCTTGCTCCTCAGACGTTGCCCCAGACTTCCCCTCAGCCATTCCCGAGAATTGCGTGCTTTGCATATCAATTATTGTTTGCGCCAAGCTGCGATGTTAAAAAAATTAAGTTCATGAGGCCATCAGAAAAAAGCGCGGTTTTCTTCGTCACCCGGGTTTTCGGCTCCGGCATCGAAAACGGCACCTATGCCGCGACCAGACGTAGAGCGGCACGATCGCGCTTTTATGCACAACTTCCGTTCAGCGACTGTGTTGCCGCTATTTACTTGATCTGAGGAATTGACACATGCACCTGTTTTGCGAGCAACTGGCAAGTATTGAGTACTTCAATTGTCGAAGATGCATTAATCGGAGCGGAGTGCAATTGAGCCGTCAATTTGCTCTGGCAATCCTGAATCTCTACCGCCACCTTGTTGACATTGAGTACTGCAAATGTCAAATATGCAGCATAGGCGATAACAATTGCCCCGATCAGTGTTCTCATGTATTTACCTTACTTGCTCTAAAGCCGCCCGGAAGATATCGCAGTTCACTCGATATTTTCGCTACAAGCCCGTGCAGTCTTATTTAAATCAGTCCCGCTTATCGCCTCAGCTTGCACGCACCTTCTTGAGCAGCGCAGTCGTCGAACGGTCGAAAGCAAACGGAATAGCGAGTGCAGTGCCGCCCCAACCTCGCACCAGCGCTGATTCGGGCAATGCATCCATAACGTAATCGCCACCTTTCACGAGAACGTCCGGGTGAATAGCCTCGATCAGGTTAATGGGCGTTTGCTCCTCAAACTTGACTACATAATCGACACACTCCAGTGCGGCAAGTAGCGCCATACGATCATCTGTCGTATTGATTGGACGATCATCTCCCTTACCCAGCATACGCACTGATGCGTCGCTGTTCACGCCAACGATCAGGCATTGGCCCAACGCTTTGGCCTCCGCAAGGTAGGTCACATGACCGCGGTGGAGAATGTCGAAAACGCCGTTCGTGAATACGACGAGCTCTGGCAGCGAGGCGCGTAGCGCGACAAGCGAAGAGCGATCGATCAGCTTACGTTCGAAGGAAACTGGCATGGTTTGTGAGAATCGAGCACGGCGTCCGCGGGCGACGAGAAGGAAGCCACGGACGACGCGTGAAATTATTTGAACGTCTGTACACCACTGACCACCGGATATACGACAGAGAACACCAAATTCAGTACCTTCTGGATTTCGCTTACCGGGGCGTTCGAGACATACAGCATGTCCTTGTTGTCCATTATGAAACTTTGCGTCACGAACAATGCACCGGGATCACGCAGATTCACGCGATAGATAACCGGAACTTTTCCTTCCGCCGTCGTGCGCACTGGGGTGGTGGGCCATCTCAACGCGTTGGCATCTTCGAAACGGAAGATGAACACGCCGCGTGCATCCGAACGCGAGTCTTCCAGCCCCCCAGCGCGCGCCAAAGCTTGTGCGAGCGTAATGCCCTGCGCCTCGAAATTGATTTCTTCGTTCTTGCCCGTCGCGCCAAGCGCCGTGAAGCTATATGGCTGGAACAAGGCGGTCACGATATCGCCGGCGCGCAACTGAACGTTCTGCCGAGGATCTCGAATTACCGTGGACAGCGGCATAGAAGCGACCTTGTCACCGCGCGTGAGCTGGATCGTGACCTTATCAACGGGCTGGCGCACACCGCCCGAATTGGCAAGAGCATCGAGCACGCGCTCGCCGCGCGCGCTCAACGGCATACGATTGCTGTTGGTCACATCGCCGACGACGGTGACATATGACGTCGCGTTGGTGGACAGCTTCACGAGCACCTGCGGATCATGCGCCATGCCCCTAAGGCGCTGCTCAATGTCGCGCTGAAGCTGGGACGGCGTGCGGCCGGCAGCCTTCACGGCACCGACAAAGGGGACGCTGACATTGCCGTCACCGTCGATTGCCTGAGCAGGCAAGACCGTTTCATGTGACCCGCTCGGCCCGGTCTTTGCGTCCATCGACGCCGCGCCGAAGAGCGTCGCGGGCGGCGCTTCCCAAATCGAAATCTCGATCGTGTCTCCCACGCCCAATTGCTGCTGGAACAAAGCTCCACCGCCGAGCGTAGTAAAAAAGTCCGAACTGCTTCGCTCTGCGTATAGCTTGCGAGCGACATCGTCATTCAGGTCGACGATCTGAATGCCCGCTGCCAGACTGGATTCGGAACTGGATGGAGAGCTGGCCCGCTCAATCTGCGCAGTGCTTGGGCCCGAATTCGGCACCCAGGAGCAACCGGCAAATATCGCGGCCACCCAGGCAAACGCAATACCAAACGTACTTCTCGACAAACGCGACATTTCTTGGAGTCTTGGAAGAATTTCTTAGAGTCTTGGAAGAATACGTTACTTATGGTCCGCGCGAATTGTCTCACGTTAGGCAATGAAATAGAATGGGAGAATTAGAAAGGGTGTTGCGCAGGGTGTCAGTAGCCAGCAACTCCCGTTGACCAATACCAAATCGCGCTCACGTGTCAAGAATTCTTCTGGATGTCACCCGCTTAGTGACGCGACTTTACGACGGCCTGCTTCCCACTGGCGTAGATCGAGTCGGTCTCGCCTATATAGAGCGTTACGGCGCAAACGCTTGCGCAGTGCTGAGCGAGCGCGGATTTTCGACGGTTTTATCGAAAATTGAGTCGCAGTCCGCTTTTGCCATGATTCTTTCAGGAGAGCGCAATCGTTGTGCAATTCGCAAACTCGTTGCGCGCGCCTGCATTAACCGGCTTCGTCCGGAAAATAGGGACAAAGGTGTGCTACTCCATACCAGCCATAATGGAATGGAGTTTCAGCGTTATTACAACGCGATGGATAAACGCGGTCTGCGCTCCGTTTTTATGGTGCATGACCTCATTCCCCTCACCCATGCCGAATTCTGCCGCCCCGGCGTCGACGCCGCGCACCGCAAACGCATCCACACAGCGCTCGCCCATGCCGACGGCCTGATCGCAAACTCGCAGGACACGCTGGACGTGCTCGCCGCCGAGGCCTCCCAAGCCAACCTGCCCTTACCGGCCAACGTCGTCGCCCGCCTCGCTCCGGCAATCACCGCACGCACGCCGCACCCCGCGCCAATCGCGCAACCGTACTTCGTCGTGCTCGGCACCATCGAACCGCGTAAGAACCACTGGTTCCTGCTCCAAGTCTGGCGACGACTCGTAGAACACCACGGCGTGGCAACGCCGAAGCTCGTCGTAATCGGCCGCCGCGGTTGGGAATGCGAGAACGCCGTCGACATGCTTGATCGCTGCACCCAACTTCAGGACACCGTCATCGAACTGCATGGCTGCTCCGATGAAGAGTTGCGCACGTGGATACAGCACGCACAGGCGTTGCTGTTTCCGTCTTTCGTTGAGGGCTACGGGATGCCGCTCGTCGAAGCGCTGGCGCTTGGCGTACCGGTGATTGCCAGCGACCTCGGCGTGTTTCGTGAGATCGCCAACGATATCCCTGACTATCTCGATCCGCTCGATGGCCCGGGCTGGATGGCAAACGTGGAAGCCTACGCAGCGCTCACCAGCAGCGCGCGCATGAGGCAACTCGCGCGTATTGAACGCTTTCGTGCACCTAGTTGGTCCGATCACTTCGAGGCCGTCGACCATTTCCTTGCCTCGCTGAACTAGCATGAATCGCCCTACGCCCTCGTCCGCAGCTGCGTTGCCCGCCGTCGCGCTCAAACGCGGTGTTCGCACGCTGAACTGGCTTGCGGGGCGATCCGGCATGGTCTGGTGTGACAGCATCGCTGGCCGGATCGCTCTGGCGTTTGCGCGCCTGACAGGACTGCATTGCGACGTGGCATGGCAGAGCCCGCTGTGGGCGCGCGAGGATCGTCACGCTGTACCCCTCGCCTGGTTTAGCGTGCCGGATACCGCCGCATCGCCTGCCACGTTCGCCCGCGCCATTGACGACGCACTCGCACGCCATCCCGATGCAGGCTCGTCACCGGATGTCGCACGACTCATGGCTCGCGTTCGCGTCGTGCGTGCGCTTGATCACGCCCAACGCACGCCGCCCGGCTCATTACAGCAGGCTCGAGCAACGGCTGGCGAGCGCGTCCTATTCATTGACGAACGCGCGTCTAGCTCCCATGACAGCCGCACCGCGCGCGCACGAAGTGCCGCATTCGCACGCATGGTGTCGGCGGCGCGGGGTGCGTACCCACAGGCGCAGTTCTATGTCGTCCGGTCGGGCGCAAACGGACGCGGGCGTTGGCTCTCGGAAGCGAGTCGTTCTTTGCGGCAAGGCTTCTCCATCGCCGATGTTGAGAGCACAGCCTGCGCGGCAATCGATCAAGTTACCCGCGTCTATACCCTGGCCGCGCCCGAAGGCCTGCACGCCCTGCTGGTCAACGTGCCACTACATGTCTTCGGCGCCCCGTGGTATGCGGGTTGGGGTCTTACGCAAGACGCAAAAAAACAGACAGCTCGAAAATCTCGCCCGACGCTAGCGGCACTATTCGACATCGTCTTTCTGCGCTTCGGCCGCTATCTAGATCCGGCCACGCACGCGCCAGGCTCGCTCGACGCCCTGCTCGACAGCCTCGAACTGCAACGCCAGGTCGCCGCGCGTTTCGACGCACTTGGCAATGTGGCGGGCGTGCGCTTCCAATGGTGGAAGCGTCCGTTCGCCACGCCGTATCTGGGCGCGAGCGGCCACGCGCTGCGTTGGGCGGGCTCGACAGCCGAAGTCGCGCCGCACGAGTGCGCAGCGCTGTGGGGCGCCCGCAGCGCCGAAGGTCTCGCCGATGGCGTGCGCCACATCCGCATCGAGGATGGCTTCCTGCATTCGCTCGGCCTCGGCTCCGACATGAATGCGCCGCATAGCCAGGTGGTCGATACGCGTGGACTGTATTTCGACGCGAGCCGTCCGAGCGATCTCTCGGTGCTCCTGAACGAAACCTCGTTCACGGCGGACGAACTCGAACGCGCCGCGCGCCTGCGCGCGCAAATCGTGAACGGCGGGCTCACGAAGTACAACCTCGGCCGGCGCAGCCCGCAGTGGCGCGCGCCGGCGGCCAAGCGTGTCGTTCTAGTGCCCGGCCAGGTCGCCGACGATGCCTCGATCCGCCTTGGCACACGCGCCATTTCGACCGCCGATGTACTCCTCAAAGAAGTCCGCAGCCGCCGCCCGGACGCCTTCATCGTCTACAAGCCGCATCCGGACGTGATGTCGGGCAACCGCAATGGCTTGATCGATGCACATCGACTCGCCGACGTCGTCGATACCGAAGCCGATGTGCTCTCCCTGATCGAAGTGAGCGACGAGGTGCACACGCTCTCCTCGCTAGCCGGTTTCGATGCACTGCTGCGCGGCAAGGAGGTGCACACCTACGGAATGCCTTTCTACGCCGGCTGGGGCCTGACGCACGACGCGCTCGCCCCGCTACCCTGGCGCGAGCGCACGCTCACGCTGGATATGCTCACGGCAGGCGCCCTGTTGCGCTATCCGCTTTACTGGGATTGGCATCTCGGTCTCTTTACGACGCCGGAAGCCGTCGCCGCCCGGCTCGCGCCTGGCGCGGCGCGCCCGTTACGGCGCGTTCAAGGCGATCGTTTGCGCGTCTGGCTCAAGGCGAAACGCTGGTCCCGCAACGTGCTCGCGCACTGGATCTGGCGCGCCAGGCAAAGACACAACAGTTAGATCACCGTATATTGCGGCACGAACCGTTCGGATAGAATGCTTGTCGACACGCCGGACGCTGGGTACGGGGAGCTCTGGGGCGTGCGCAAAAAAGGCTATCTATCACATCGATTCGTGCCGACGGCAGCGCCATCCGTCGCGCCGCGAACGAATATCCGCGGCGCCACTGCGTAGGCCGCACTCCGCGATCCAATCGACAATGACTATCCATCCGGTAATTCTTTGCGGCGGAAGCGGGACACGCCTGTGGCCCCTCTCGCGCGGCGGTTATCCCAAACAGTTCCTGCGCCTTTCCGGCGAACACACGCTCGTCCAACAAACCGCGCTACGCGTGCGCGAAATCGACCACGTGGCTGCGCCAATCGTCATCGCGAACAACGATCAGCGCTTTCTGATTGCCGAGCAATTGCGCGAGGTTGACGTAGCGCCCGCAGCCATCGTGCTCGAACCGGTCGGTCGCAATACCGCGCCAGCCATCGCCGTGGCGGCGCTGATCGCAATCAAACATTCGCCAGACGCACTTTTGCTAGTGTTGCCGTCCGATCACGCGATCCGCAACGACACGGCCTTTGCGCAAGCCGTACAGGCGGCCGCGCGTGCTGCGAGCGACCAATATCTCGTCACGTTCGGCATCGAACCGACCGAGCCGCATACCGGTTACGGCTACATCCGCCACGGCACATCGCTCGGTTACGGCACACCGGCCTGGCGCGTCGAGGCCTTTGTAGAAAAGCCCGATACGCGGACCGCGCAGATGTTCCTTACCGATGGCGGTTATCACTGGAACAGTGGCATGTTCATGCTGAAGGCTTCCACCTTCCTGGAGGAATTGCGCCGGTTGCAGCCGAATGTTGCCGAACCCGCCGAGCAATCGCTGAAGCTCGCGCGCGCCGATCACGATTTCCTGCGTCTCGACGAAGCGGCGTTCGCGGCTTGCCCGAATATCTCGGTCGACTATGCGGTGATGGAAAAAACCGACCGCGCCGCCGTGATCGGTGCAAACGATCTGGGCTGGAGCGATATCGGCTCGTGGTCCGCACTCGCCGAAATTGCACAAACCGACGACGCTGGCAACTCGGCGCTCGGCGACGTCATCCTTACTGATGTCGCGAACAGTTACGTACGCGCCGAGCACCGCATGGTTGCCGCAGTCGGCGTGGACAATCTCGTCGTCGTCGAAACCGCCGACGCAGTGCTCGTGGCCCATCGCGATAGCACACAGGATGTGCGTAAAATCGTCGAACATTTGACAAAGGCAAAGCGCAGCGAGTCGATCACGCACCCTCGCGTCGTGCGGCCGTGGGGCTCCTACGAACGTGTCGATGACGGCGCGCGGTTCCAGGTGAAGCGCATCGTCGTCAACCCTGGCGCGCAACTGAGCTTGCAGATGCACCACCACCGCGCCGAGCACTGGATCGTCGTGAAGGGTACCGCGCTCGTCACCAATGGCGACGAGGAAATCCTGCTTGGCGAAAACCAGTCCACCTATATTCCGCTGGGCGAAAAGCATCGCCTCAAGAATCCGGGCAAGATTCCACTCGAACTCATTGAAGTGCAGTCGGGAACCTATCTCGGCGAAGACGACATCGTGCGCTTCGAAGACAGCTACGGCCGCACAAATTCGTAACTTCCGCGGGGCGCAGCCCGAGCGCCCCCTTCCGGGAAAGCTTCACGTGACAGAATTCATGCAGAAAACAGCGCCACTGGCGCAAACGTTTGCATTGCCAATACACGTAATTTTGTGTAACAAAATCATTAAAAGATAATTTACATAAGCTTACAAATCACCCTAAAATTCCTTCCGGAACAAGCATTCCATGTGTAATGGGGAATGCGTCAGCTTCGTTGCTATCGAATCGCGCGTCGCCGGCGCAAATGAATAGCAGGCACTTCGAGCGCCAACGCGCGAAAAGCAAAGCCAGAAGACCACAATGAAGCGAGAGCCAGATCAAATCGTCGTTGAAAGCCCGACGAGCATCCAGCCATCGGACCGTGCGCGCATAAAGGGGCAACGCGCATTTGTTGTCTGGTTGACAGGCATTTCGGGCGCCGGCAAATCCACGCTCGCCAATATGCTCGAGCAGCACTTGCATGCGCGAGGCATGCACACAGCACTTCTCGATGGCGACAGTCTCCGCCTCGGGCTAAACAAGGATCTCGGCTTCTCGGATGCCGACCGCTGCGAGAATATCCGGCGAGCGGCCGAGGCTGCGAAGCTGATGTTCAATGCTGGCCTCGTAGTGATCGTCGCAACCATCTCGCCGATTCGCTCCGCACGTGAGTCTGCACGCGCGCTCTTCGGAGAGAACGAATTCTTTGAAGTTTTCGTCGACGCCCCGATCGAGGTCGCGGAAGCCCGTGATGTCAAGGGGCTCTACGCGCTCGCACGCCAAGGCACGATCCGTCAATTCACCGGCATCGGTTCCGTTTATGAGCCGCCGTCGAGTGTCGACGTGCACGTGCAAACGGCTTTGATGAGCAAGCGGGCCTGCATCGACGCGATCCTCCAGAAACTCCCGCTCGGCTCAGCCTGAAGCGCATCGTCAGTCGCGGGGCCACGTTCCACGAAGACCGGCTTGCGTCACATCGCATCTGATCGGTCTTGCGGGAGGGGTGTCGGCTAGAATGCTGCTTTCTGCGCGGGTACGTCACGCTGGCGCGCCTCGCGCGCACCGCACGCATTCCGTCATGCACTCAGATCATTCCGCTCGTGAATTCCCGCGCCATCAATAGCACCCGGCAAGCTGCTCGCACCCGACGCCTCCACGTCGCCCTGGTATGCAACACGGCGTGGGCGATCTACTCCTATCGCCAGGGCTTCCTGCGCGCGCTTAACGCTGCCGGAGCGCAAGTCACAGTGATCGCACCGCGCGACCGCACGTTCGAGCCGCTCACGGCGATGGGCTGCAACTGCATCGATCTGCATGTCGCCTCGAAGGGCACGAATCCACTCGACGACTTGCGCACACTGCTCGTGCTCTTCAAGCACTATCGCGCACTCAAGCCCGATGTCGTGTTCCATTACACGATCAAGCCGAATATCTACGGCTCGGTCGCGGCGTGGCTTGCGCGCGTTCCTTCGGTTGCGGTCACAACCGGCCTCGGTTACGTCTTTATCCAGAAGAGCCGCGCCGCGCGGGTTGCCAAGCGCCTCTACCGCTTCGCCTTCCGCTTTCCCCGCGAAGTCTGGTTCCTCAATCGCGACGATGAAGCGGCCTTCAAGGACCAAAACCTGCTGGCGCATCCAGAACGTGCTCGACTCCTGCATGGCGAAGGCGTCGATCTCGAGGACTTCCCATTCACGCCGCTACCCGCTCGCGCGGAGTTTGCCTTTGTTCTGATTGGCCGGCTACTTTGGGACAAGGGAGTCGGAGAATATGTCGAGGCAGCCCGCCAACTACGCGCGCGCTATCCACATGCCCGCTTTCAGCTGCTCGGCCCAGTCGGCGTGGACAACCCGAGCGCCATCTCGCGCGACGAAGTGGCGGCGTGGGAGCGTGAAGGCATCATCGAATATCTCGGCGAAACGGCAGACGTGCGTCCCTATATCACTGATGCCGATTGCATCGTACTGCCCTCATACCGTGAAGGCGTGCCGCGCACGCTGATGGAGGCGAGTGCGATGGGACGCCCGATCGTGGCCACCAATGTGCCCGGTTGCCGCGAAGTTGTCGCCGATGGGGTGAACGGCCTGCTCTGCGAAGCGCGCGACGCCGACTCGCTCGCCGCCAGCCTCGCGCGCATGCTGGATCTCGATCTGGCAGTGCGCGCCGCCATGGCCGAGCGCGGCAGGAAAAAAATCGAGAAAGAATTCGACGAGCGCGTTGTGGTACAACGCTATCGGGAACTGATCCGGGAAATTACCGGGTCGACATTTTGATCGAATCTGAATCACACGGAACGAAGACGGCATGACTGCGACGAACTCAAAGGGCACTATCCTCGTCACCGGCGGCGCGGGGTATATCGGCTCGCACACCTGTGTCGAACTGCTCAATGGTGGCTATGACGTGGTCGCCGTCGACAATCTCGTCAACAGCCGCAGCGAATCGCTCAAGCGTGTTGAGAAAATCACCGGCAAGCCGGTCGCCTTCTACGAGGCGGACGTGCGCGATGTTGCAGCTCTTTCGCGCATCTTCGAAGCGCACCGCATCACCGGCGTGATCCATTTCGCAGCGCTCAAGGCCGTGGGCGAGTCGGTGGCGAAGCCGATTGAGTACTACCGCAACAATGTGGACGGCCTGCTCGTCGTACTCGACGCGATGCGCCAGCATGACGTGAGGCAGTTCGTGTTCAGTTCGTCGGCAACGGTTTACGGCGTACCCGAGCGCTCGCCGATCGACGAATCGTTTCCACTCTCGGCCACCAACCCCTACGGCCAGTCGAAGCTCATTGCGGAGCAGATCCTGCGCGACGTGGAAATTTCGGACCCGTCGTGGCGCATCGCCGTACTGCGCTATTTCAATCCGGTCGGCGCGCATGAAAGCGGGCTGATCGGTGAGGATCCGGCCGGCATCCCGAACAACCTCATGCCTTATGTCGCGCAAGTGGCGGTGGGTAAGCTTGAAAAACTGCGCGTGTTCGGCGGCGACTACCCGACGCCGGACGGCACGGGCGTGCGCGACTATATTCACGTGGTCGATCTCGCGAAGGGCCATCTCAAGGCGCTCGATGCGCTTGCCTCGCGTGGCCAAGGCCTGATCGTGAATCTCGGCACGGGGCGCGGCTACAGTGTGCTGGAAGTGGTGAAGGCATTCGAGCACGCTTCGGGCCGTCCGGTACCCTATGAAATCGTCGCGCGGCGTCCTGGCGACATTGCCGAGTGCTTCGCGAATCCGCAGGCGGCAGAAGCAGTACTGGGGTGGAAGGCGCAGTTCGGTATCGAACGGATGTGCGAGGACCACTGGCGCTGGCAAGAAAATAATCCCCGCGGGTTCGAATAACTGGTGAAAACGGAGCCGCTCCGCGTCCCGAGGCTATCGCACAGAAACGCATAGTTACGAACTTGCGAATTTGTTGCGGTTTATTACATCGACGTTACAGCAGAAACATCGCGGCTAGAATAGCCCTTCAGACATACGTGCGTCTAATGGGGCTCCAAGCTGTGGAACAAGAAAAATCGGTTGGCATCGTCATTTGGCTCACCGGCATGTCAGGTGCTGGCAAGACAACGATCGCACGCGCTCTTGTAACCAGATTGCAAACGTTTGCACAGCAGGCGATAGTCCTCGATGGCGATGTCCTTCGCACCGGGCTCAATTCAGATCTCGGATTTAGTGAGGTAGAGCGGACAGAAAATTTGCGTCGCGTAGCTCACGTCGCGGCGCTTTTTTGCATGGAAGGCTTCGTTGCCGTAACAGCAACCATTTCGCCTGAGCCCGAGCATCGCGCCAATGCGAGGCGCATCGTGGGCGATGAAAATTTTGTCGAGGTTTTTGTCGATACGCCGCTCGCCCTATGTGAGGAACGCGACCCGAAGGGGTTGTATCGTCGCGCACGGCGCGGAGAACTCTCGCAATTCACCGGTATCGGCTCGCCCTATCATCCGCCGCTCAACCCTGATCTGACCTTGCGCACGCACGGTAACAGCGTTGAGCATTGCGTCGACCAGATTGTGGACTATCTGGCGCGCGTGCGTCGTCTCAATCCAGAACTCAACGCTTCGCTTGCACAACAGCACGCGACTCAGCGCTGAGCCCTGTCGATTGAAGACAGGCTTGCGAGCGCGCTCGACATCGAACACCTACCCTGCAGAACGCACCGAAGTCCCGGCCACGCTCTGCAATGTTGGCTTGCTCGCCGGCTGGTATTCGGGCACCCAGCGACGCAGATCGCGCCGCACTTCGTCGTCGCCGGGCACGCGGTGTTGCATGAGCCACGGCAGCAATTCGTCCAGCAGATTGTCAGGCACTTCGCGCGCCTTCGCCGTG
This sequence comes from Paraburkholderia silvatlantica, assembly GCF_003096715.1. GTDB lineage: Bacteria > Pseudomonadota > Gammaproteobacteria > Burkholderiales > Burkholderiaceae > Paraburkholderia > Paraburkholderia silvatlantica. Next base: position 17,354 of record NZ_QEOL01000036.1, on the reverse strand, counting down.
CGCAGCTTCGCGTGTGGCGTACGCGTCGTGGTTTCGTCATCGGCGAGCAGTTCTTCGTAGAGCTTTTCACCGGGCCGCAGCCCTGTGAAGACCACGCGAATCTGTTCTTCCGTGTATCCGTAGAGACGGATCAGGTCGCGCGCCAGATTGACGATCTTGACCGGCTCGCCCATGTCGAGAATGAAAATCTCGCCGCCCCGCCCCATGCTTGAGGCCTGAAGCACGAGCTGCGAGGCCTCCGGTATCGTCATGAAGAAACGCGTAACTTCCGGATGCGTGACCGTCACCGGGCCACCTTTCGCGATCTGCTGCTGGAACTTGGGGATAACACTACCCGCACTGCCCAGCACATTGCCAAACCTCACGGTCTCGAACTGAGTGCGCTCGCTGGTCTGCTGCAACGCCTGGCAGGCCATCTCCGCAAGGCGCTTGCTTGCGCCCATCACGTTGGTCGGATTGACCGCCTTGTCGGTGGAGATGAGAACGAAATGCCTGACCTGATGTTTGATCGCCGCACGCGCCACGCGGTACGTGCCCAGCACATTGTTGCGGATCGCCTGCCATGCATTCAGTTCCTCCATCAACGGCACGTGCTTGTACGCAGCCGCGTGGAAGACGATGTGAGGCGCGTAGCGCGCCATAACCTGGTCAAGCAATAGCGCATCCTTCGCGTCGCCGACGATCGGCACCACGGAAAGCTCGGGAAAGCGTTCACGGATTTCCTCGGTGAGCCGGTACATCGCGTATTCGGACACATCGAGCGCGACAAGTTGCGCGGGCGCGAAACGCAAAATCTGCCGACACAGTTCGGAGCCAATCGAGCCGCCCGCGCCCGTAACCATAACCACCCGGCCACTCAGCAGTGCCTCGACGTGCGGCGTGTCAATGTTGACCGCATCGCGCCCCAACAGATCTTCGAGGTCAATGCTGCGCACCTGCGAAAGAAAACCCTGGCCTGGCAGGAGATCGTTGAGCGAAGGCAGCACCAGTGCCTTTACTCCCGCGCGAACACACTGGGTGGCGACGCGCCGCTGCACATCGGCCGACGCCGACGGAATGGCGATGATGGCGAATTCGCAGCGTAACGTTTGCGCCCAATGCGTGATTTCATCGATCGGCCCGAGCACCTTGTACCCATAGATCTCGCGCCGCTGCTTCGCGGGATCGTCGTCGAGCAGGCCAACGAGGCGCCACTCCGCAGAGCGTGAGAGCTCACGTGCGAGGCTCGCACCCGCACCACCCGCTCCAATGACGATCACGGGCTTACCCTGCGCGACGAGCGCACCATACAGATAAAACTCTTTGGTCGCACGATAGAGCGCGCGCGAACCGCCCATCACGAAGAACACAAGAAGCGGTGAAACGATCAGCACGGAGCGCGGAATGATCGGTGTGGGCTGCACCATTACCGAGCCGATCATGACGACCAACGCGGCCGACATGATCGCCTTCGAGATACGCATGAGATCCGGCAGGCTCGCAAAGACCCACATGCCGCGATACAGGCCGAAAATGCGGAACATTACCGCATAGACGGGCAGCACCCAGGTCAGCGTGCTCATGGCCCCGTGCCAGAATTCGGGCGGAACGGTCGCGTTAAAGCGCAGGAGATAGGCCGTCAGCCAAGCGGCGGCCACCGCGCCAATATCGAACAGAAAGGCGCTGAACGAGAGCCAGGAGGCTTTATTGCGAAGCATCAGCGTCAACCTCTGGTTTTCTGCTTACGGTCTGAAAACTGCGCCAGCGCGCGTCAATTGCCGCACCAATCACGACGAGTACGGCAGCCCAAGCTGCAACGATCCCCCACTGCAGAGGTACTGGGCGATTCAGAGCCCAAAGAGCAAGTGCCGTGCCGATAAACATTACCAGATACCACACCAAGGCCGTCGATGCGTGACCGGTCCCGAAGCGCACCATGCGCTGATAGTAATGTTCGCGGTGTGCTTGCCAAAACTTCTCGCCGCGCAACAGCCGGCGGATCAGCGTGACCGATGCGTCCGCGATGAACGGCGAGAACACCAGTGCCGGAAACCAGATCGGCCAGGTGCCGCCACGCCAGCCCCAATAGCCTAGCGCGCCAGCGAGAAAGCCGGCTGGAATCGAGCCGGCATCGCCCAGAAATAGTTTTGCCGGATGGAAATTGAAGAGCAGAAACCCCGCCGCCGCTCCAGCAATCGCCGCGCAGACCCAGCCGAGTTCCGGCATCGGCGCCGGCCCAAAAAGCGCCGCGGCCGCATAGGCTCCGAAACCGAACAGCGCCATACCGCCGGCGAGACCGTCGGCACCGTCCATGAAATTGTACAAGTTGACCAGCCACAGCATCAAAAACGCCAGGCCTATGAGGCACCACCACGGAACTGGAGCCGGATATACAGCGATCAGCGCCAGGACGGCAAGGAAATGCGCGGCAAAGCGCACGCGCGCAGGAAGTCCGCAACGGTCGTCGATCTGGGAAACGGCGGCGAGAAATGCCACGCCAAGCGCGATCAGCCATAGTGAAGGCGCCAGAAGCAAAATAGCCAATATCGCGACCGGCACCAGGCCCCAGCCTCCGACACGCGGTGTCGGCCGCAAATGAAGCGAGCGCTCGTTTGGGATATCCGTGGCAAGCCGCCATGCGAGCCCGCTCTTCAGCAGAAACGCCAGTATGGCCGCGCACAGCACACCGCTAGCCAAGGCGATCCACACGGCGCTCAACGGTGACGAAAACGGCAAATGCATGATCAACGTGTACGGTCTCCACGAATTCAGTGCGTCGCACGATACCAACGTGCGGTCGCTTCCAGCCCCTCCTCCACCGCAAACGGCGGCTGCCAGCCGAGCCGCGCGTGAATCAGCGACGTGTCGACTTGCAGGCTGGACGTCAGACGCTCCAGCTGGGCTGAGCGGCCGCTCAGTACGCCGGCGGCGCGCAGCAGCCCCGTCGGAACAGGAATCAGGCGCGCGGGCTTCGAAAGGTGGCGGCCGAGACCGCGCAGCAACTGGGCAACAGAAAGGTCTTCGGCGTCTGCCACGTGAAAGCAGGCGTTGGCGGCTCGCGGGTCCGTCACGCAATGCATGAGCGCATCGGCCAGATTCTCGGTGTACACGAGACTGCGCCGCGCATTCACCGACCCAAGCGGCAACGGCACGCCGCGCCAAAGCGCGTCCATCATCTGCAAAAAATTGGCTCCGACTCCGGGACCATAAACCAGCGGGGGCCGAACAACCACGACTTCCAATCCTGTTTCTTCGCCCAAACGCCAGAGCGCCTCCTCCGCCGCCCGCTTCGAAAGTCCGTACGGGTCGAGCGGCATGGGCGGCACGGATTCCGCCAGCGGAACGCCGCCATCCACTTCCGCCACCGCCTTGATGCTGCTCACGAATACCATGCGCCGGGCCCCGCGGGCCTGCGCCGCACGGGCCACGCGCAGCGTGCCCTCGACGTTCGTCGCACGGAACGCTGCCACTGGGTCGGGAGCGTCATCACGCATCACGTGGACGCGCGCAGCCAGATGCACAACGCAATCGGGGGACAAATCGTTCGGCCACGCCTCCTGAAGTCCCACGAAATCCGCCGCCTCGTGATGCCATTCACGTACAACATCCCCGCCGACGTGGCCGCGCCGCAGCAGCGCGGTCACTTCGTGGCCATGCCGGCAGAGCGCCGCGCACAGCGCTCTTCCTACGAAACCATTCGCACCGGTTACCAATACGCGGCTCAAAGCCATTTCCACCCGAACCGGTTATAAAACTTGAACGCCGACGCGAGGAACATCCGGATGTGCGCCAACCCCTTGCGCGACGCACCGCCGCCGTGGTGCAGCACCCGTACCGACGGTGCATAGACGACGCGTGCGACATCATGCGCGCGCAGGCTGAGATCGTAGTCCTCGAAGTAGAGGAAATAGCGTGCGTCGAAGCCCGCAAGTGTTTTTAGCACGCTCGTACGAAACAACATGAAGCAGCCGCTCACGATCGGTGGATCCCAGATCGTGTCACGCTCGTTGATCTGCGCGCGCATCTCGTAGCGGGCGAGACGTGCCTCGAAAGGCCGGCGTGCGGCGCGGGGCAGGAAGCCGCGTACGAACAGATCAATGAGGGTCGGATACTGCCGGCAAAGATATTGAAGCTGGCCGGCATCGTCGACAATGGCCGGCGTGAGCAGGCCTGCTTCGGGGTGCGCCTCAAGAAAGGTCACCGCCTCGGCTAACGCGCTAGAGTCGATGTCTACGTCAGGATTCAGTACGAGGTGGTAACGGCTCGATGCCCGCTCGATCGCCAGATTGTGGCCACGCCCGTAGCCGACGTTCCCGTGTCCGGCGAGCACCGTGCAGGCGATGCCTGCTTGCGACAACGCGGCAAGGCTGGCCCGCATCTCGGGCATGCCGCCGTTGTCCACGAGATACAGATGAATCGACATTCCAGGCGCTGAGTGCGCCAACGCAGCGCCGGCCTGCGCAAGGCTGGCAAACGTCCGGGCAAGCAGTTGCTGGTCTGGATGAAAGACGACCACCGATACGGACACCACGCCGTGATCCATGCTGGATACCGCACTCACTGTCATCTGGAAACGCGACGATTCGGCATCATTGGATGCCGTACGATTAAACGGGGTCGATTGAAACCACCTAGTTTGCTGAAAATGACCGTCTTCGGCAACCAACTTTTCTATTTGTTACGCAGATAAGGCGGTGCGCAGCGAATAATTGTCCTCGCCGGACAGTTGTCCGTTGATGCACACGAATAGTACAGTAGCGGCCGGGCGCGGCCGACCGGCAAAAAAGGGGAGCCGATGGGCATGCAAGCGAGATTGCCGTTACCGATTTGCATCTTGACCAGAGTTTGGAAACCAAAATGAAACCTCTGCCGTGTCCCATTTGAAATATCTGACAAATACTCGCATTTTCTGGCCGGCGGTCGTCTTCTCGCTCGGTATTACGATCTTCGCGACGACCTTGGCCGGAGTTGCTCTCCACTTCTCCCCGGTCCCCTATGGAGACCAGTGGGACGGCACCCTGGGTTTCTACATGGATGCACTCGAGCATCCGTGGGCGGCGTTTTTTGGTCTGCACAACGAGCATCGCCTGTTCTTTTCAAGACTCATCTTTTTCGCGGACATGCGCTACCTCGGCGGGCGCAATGTGCTCGACCTCGCTGCCAACGTCGTCCTGGCGGCGTTGATCGCCATTGCGCTTTATCGAATCATCCGCCGAAACCTGACGCTTTCGCGCGCATCCCGGATGGTCGCCGTCGGCAGCGTGCTTGCCTTCGCATTCGCCTGGATGCAGGCGGAGAACTTTACGTGGGGCTTCCAGAACCAGTGGTTTGCCGTGTACCTGTTTGGACTCTGCGCATTCGACGCCCTCGATCTCAGTGAAAGCGCACGCTTTCGCGGCGCGTCTGGGACCTCGGCCGGATGGTTCGCAGTTGCCATCGGCAGCGCGATCATGGCGGCACTATCGATGGTTAGTGGTGTCCTCGTCGCCCCGGTGCTCGCCGTTCAGGCTGCGTACCTCCGTACGACGCGCGCGCGTCTCCTTGTCATCGCACTAGCGGCGGCGGCAATCTGGCTGGCCTACTTCACGGGGTGGCATTCGAATTCGCCGAGCGGGGGACTGCGCGACGCAGTGGTGCACCAGCCACTCGGCGTTCTGCTCTACGTACTGCTCTATCTCGGCTCGCCCGCCACCTGGGGGTGCCTGGGCATGGTGATGAGCGCCCTTTGGGGCGCAGTCGTGCTTGCGAGCCTGATTTATGCGCTATGGATAGCCCGGCAACGTCGTGCAGTCGTCGGTTCCGCGCTGCTAGCCATGGCGGTATTCGTAAGTGCAGGTGCATTCGTCACCGCTGTCGGGCGAATTGGCTTTGGCGTCGACACCGCCACGTTGTCGCGCTATACCACCGGGCCACTGTTGATGACCGCCTCGCTCGTCGCTTTTCTTTGGCTCAATGAGATTCGCCCTGAGAGGCGGCGCTGGATAGTCGGCGGCTTCGTATTCATGCTCGTAATGATTGCGGTTGCACAGCGCATGGTCTTTCACTCGACGCAACGCGAGCTTTACGCGAAACGCGTCGCGGGCCTCGCGGTGCGTACAAACGTCTACGACGCCCCGTATACGGCCAGGATCTATCCCAACCCAGCGGCACTCCAGGCGGTTGCTACGCGCGCGCAGGCCGCAGGGCTTTCCATATTCGCCCAGGGCCAGCACGACTATGCGGTACCGCCAGCAGTGGTCTCCGCGGACGCCCGCTGCATCGGTAAGATTGACAGCATTAGCGCGACTGCGACCCCTGACACGTTCGCCGCCACTGGATGGCTGTATGACTCCACAGGCAAACGATACGTCTCGTCGATCGTGATCGCCGATCGCGCCGGCAAGGTACTGGGCACGGGTATCACCGGGGCACCACGCGCGGATCTCGCATCGCTCACTGGATCCAACGATCGTTACGGCGGCTGGACAGGGTTTTTCAAGCGTCCGCCGGACAGCGAAATTCGGCTGTTTGGCAGGCTCGATAGCGGTCGATACTGCGAAATTCCCGATGCGCAGGCTTTCGAAACCGGCAAAACCCAACCGCCCGCGTGAACGCGCCTGCGCGCGTTGACCGCCCCGCAAGCTGTTGACAATGTGCAAGCGTAGAAGAGATCGACGGCGTGTCTGTAGCGGAGCCACAAGTTCCGGGTAAAATTCCTGGCTTGAAAACGGCGCAGGATTCGGACGGATCGAGGCGCGCGCTAAATAAACCACACTCTATAAACCCATTGCCAACCGGCCGACTGTATGCGCAGCAGACCACTCGTTGTTGACCTGGATGGCACGTTGATTCGATCGGATGTGCTGATCGAATCGGGATTCGCGTATCTCAAATCCGCGCCGCTGCGGTTTTACCGGCCGCTCATGTGGCTTGCGCGCGGCGGCAAACCCGCGCTCAAAGCCGGCCTCGCCGAAAACACCAATGTCGATGTCACGGTCCTGCCCTACGACGCACAGGTCCTCGACTGGCTCAAGGAGGAGCGCGACGCCGGACGCCCGCTCGTGCTCGCGACTGCCAGCCACGAGCGCTATGCCCACGCCATTGCCGACCATCTGGGCCTGTTCGACCAGACCTTCGCGACCGCAGACGGCGTCAACCTCTCCGCTCAGCGCAAACGCGACAAGCTCGTGGCCGAATTCGGCGAAAAAAACTTCGACTACGCAGGCAATTCGCACGACGACATCGCGGTCTGGCAATCCGCTGCGCGCGCTTATGTCGTGAACCCGGCCAGCGGCGTCGAACGCGCGGCCCGCAAGATCGGCAATGTCGAACGTGTGATCGAATCGCGTCCGCCAGCGTTGAAAACCTGGACGAAGTCGTTGCGCCTGCATCAATGGCTGAAGAATCTGCTGATCTTCGTGCCGCTCCTTGCCGGGCACAAGCTCGCCTACCCGGACCTCATCGTCGCAGCGCTGATCGCTTTTTTCGCCTTCGGACTCTGTGCGTCGAGCGTGTACCTGCTCAACGACATGCTCGACCTCGAGGACGACCGGCACCATCCAACCAAGCGCAAGCGCCCGCTAGCTTCCGGCGCGCTGCCGCTGACCTGGGGGATAGCACTCTTTCCTGTCCTGCTCGCGGGCGCCTTCGCGCTGACCGCGCTATTCCTTCCATGGCGCTTTGCGGCCGTGCTGCTGGGCTACTACGCACTCACGCTTGGTTACTCGATGTACCTCAAGCGCCAGGTGATGGTGGATGTCGTCGTGCTGGCGATGCTCTATACCACTCGCATCGTCGCCGGAACCGCCGCCATCGGCGGTCACCTCACGTTCTGGCTGCTCGCGTTCTCGATGTTCATCTTCCTGAGCCTTGCGCTCGTGAAGCGCTATGCCGAGCTCTATTCGATGCAAGCTCGCGGGCTCGCCAAAACGCGCGGCCGCGGATACCTCGCGAGCGACCTGTCGCTCATCTCGTCGCTGGGCACGGCGTCCGGCTATCTCTCCGTGCTTGTGCTCGCCATGTATATCCAGGACGGCAATACGGCACATCTCTACCGGCATCCACAGATCATCTGGCTCGCATGTCCGCTGCTCCTTTACTGGGTGAGCCGCACGTGGATCATCGCGCACCGTGGCCTGATGCACGACGATCCGATCGTGTTCGCCGCGCGCGACCGAGTAAGCCTTGCCGTGGTGGCTCTATGCTGCCTCGTCTTCTGGGCGGCGACCTGATCGATGGGTACGGTGCTATCCTGGGGCCGCTATCCTGCCCATCCACAACAGGTACATGGAATCACGTGGCGTGACCGCGCGGCCGCGACCTGGCGCGAGGTGATAGCGGCAAACGGCAACGCGCTCGCATTCGGCAATGGACGCAGCTACGGCGACAGTTGCCTTGCCGCCTCGGACCACGTGCTGCAGACCCTGCCGCTCGATCGCCTGATCGCGGCGGACTGGACAACCGGCGTCTTGCGCGCAGAGCCGGGCGTCACGCTGGAGCAGATCCTCGAGGTCGCCATTCCACGTGGCTGGATGCTGCCCGTCACCCCCGGCACCAAATACGCGACGCTGGGTGGTGCGATTGCCAACGACGTCCACGGCAAGAATCACCACGTGCGCGGCACGTTTGGCCGCCATGTGCGCCGCTTTGGACTGGCGCGCAGCGACGGTACGCTGCTCGAATGCGCACCGGACGCGCACGCGGATTTTTACGCAGCCACGATCGGAGGACTCGGCCTCACGGGGCTGATCCTTTGGGCGGAAATCCAGCTCATGCCGATCCGGTCCAGCCTGATCGACGTGACGAACATCCGCTTTTCGAACCTCGACGAATTCTTCGCGCTTTCGGAACGCCTCGACCCGCTGCACGAGTACAGCGTGGCATGGGTGGACTGCCAGAGCCGCGGTTCGACGCTTGGGCGCGGCATCTTCATGGTCGGCGACCACGCAAGAGGCGGCCCGCTCGAAGTCGACCGCCGCAAGAAGCGGACGGTCCCGATGACGCTGCCCGTTCCGATCTTCAACTCGCTCACCTTGCGTGCATTCAACGGCGCGTACTACCACCGTCAGCGCAGCGGCGAGAGGCGCGCGAAAGTGAGCTACGACGCTTACTTCTACCCGCTCGACAGTCTGCTCGAGTGGAACCGGATTTACGGGCGTAAGGGCTTTCAGCAGTACCAGTGCGTCGTGCCGCCCGAAGCCGCGCGCGACGCCATCCGCGAAATTCTCGAGGCCATCGCGACAAGCGGCACGGGCTCCTTTCTCGCTGTGCTCAAGCGCTGTGGCGATATCGCCTCGCCGGGGCTCCTGTCGTTTCCGCGCGAGGGCACTTCGCTCGCACTCGACTTTCCGCAGCGCGATGCGCAAAACGCGCGGCTCTTCGCGCGTCTCGACGCGATCGTGAGAGAGGCGCACGGCCGACTCTATCCGGCGAAGGACGCGCACATGTCAGGCGAGGATTTCCGGGCCGCCTATCCGCAATGGCAGCAACTGGAGTCCCTTCGGGATCCAGCGATGCTTTCACGGTTTTGGGAACGAACGACACGAACATGAAAAATATCCTGATCGTAGGTGCGACCTCGGCCATCGCGACGGCATGTGCCCGTCGCTGGGCTGCGCAAGGCGCGAGTTTCTTTCTCGTCGCACGCAGCGTAGAGCGGATGCAGCAGGTTGCCGACGACCTCATCGCGCGTGGCGCCAAAGCGGCAACGTGCCATGAACTCGACGTCAACGACGTCGACCAGCACGCAGCCATGCTGGCACGCTGCGAGGCCGAGCTGGGCACGCTCGATATCGTGCTCGTCGCGCCCGGTACCCTGCCCGATCAGGCACAGTGCCAGGCCGACCCAGCGGTGGCAATGCGTGAATTCAACACCAACGTCACCTCCATCATCGGGCTGCTCACGCCGATCGCGAATCTGGTCGAGTCCCAGCGCCATGGTACGATCGCCGTCATTTCGTCCGTTGCGGGCGATCGCGGGCGGCCGTCGAACTATCTCTACGGCAGCGCGAAGGCCGCGCTCTCGGCATTCTGCGAGGGTCTGAACGCCCGTCTTTTCAAGGTGGGCGGGCATGTCGTCACGATCAAGCCGGGTTTCGTCGCCACGCCGATGACCGCGGGTCTGCCGCTGCCCGGTCCGCTCGTTGCAACCCCGGACAAGGTGGCCGCCGACATTACGCGCGCCGTCGAGAAGAACAGGGACGTTCTCTACACGCCCTGGTTCTGGTCTCTGATCATGTTGATCATCAGGTCGGTTCCAAAATTCGTGTTCAAACGGGCGTCGCTTTGAGGGCACGCAAGCGGCAGTTCACGTAGGGCATCCATTTAATCAATCGCTAACGCATGAATCAGACTCGCATCATTCTTCCTGGCGGCGCCGGTTTGGTCGGACAAAATCTGGTCGCCCGGCTCAAGGCGCGTGGATACACCAATCTCGTTGTGCTCGACAAGCACAAAGCCAACCTCGAAGTCCTGCGCCAGGTTCATCCGGACATCACGGCGATCTATGCGGATCTTGCGGAACCCGGTGAGTGGGCCAGGCACTTCGAGGGCGCCGACGTCGTAGTCATGTTGCAGGCGCAGATCGGTGCGCCGACCCACGAACCTTTCGTGCGCAACAACATCGTGGCAACGCGCCACGTGCTCGACGTCATCAAGCAATACCGCATTCCCCACACCGTACATATCAGCTCGTCGGTAGTGAACTCGGTGGCCGACGACTGGTACACGCAGACCAAGCGCGAACAGGAAGAGATCGTCGTGGCATCGGGCATCAATTGTGTCGTGCTGCGCCCGACGCTCATGTTCGGCTGGTTCGACCGCAAGCACCTTGGCTGGCTCTCGCGCTTCATGCACCGCGTGCCCGTGTTCCCGATTCCGGGCAGCGGCAGGTACATGCGCCAGCCGCTCTACGTTGGCGACTTCTGCAACGTCATCATCAGCAGCATCGATTCGCGCATCAAGGGGCAGGCGTTCAATATCAGCGGCCTGGAGCGCGTCGATTACATCGACATCATCCGGCAGATCAAGCGCGCGACGCGCGCACGCTGCGCGATCGTACGCATTCCCTACGGCCTCTTTTATGTGCTGCTGAAGATCTACGCCGTGTTCGACAAGAACCCGCCGTTTACGGCCGATCAGCTCAAGGCGCTGACCGCCGGCGATGAGTTCGAGGTGATCGATTGGGAAGGCATCTTCGGCATTCGCGCCACGCCGTTCGCCAAAGCCATGGACGAGACGTTCAACGATCCGACCTACAGCCACATCGCCCTGGAATTCTGAAGACACATGAGTACTGAACGCATCGCCGTGCTCGGCGCGGGACCAATGGGTCTTGGCGCTGCCTACCAACTGGTCAAGGACGGCCGCAAGCCCATCATCTTCGAGGCCGACGACCGCGTGGGCGGTATGGCGGCCTGCTTCGACTTCGGTGGTCTGTCCATCGAGCGTTACTACCATTTCCACGCGATTTCTGATCACGCGTTCTTCGAGGTGCTGCGTGAGCTTGGCATCGAAGACAAGATGAAGTGGCGCGAGACGAAGATGGGCTACTTCTACCAGGGGCGCGTGCAGCCTTGGGGGAATCCCATGGCACTGCTCAAGTTCAAGGGTTTGAGCCTGAGCGCGAAGTTTCGGTACGGACTCCATGCGTTTCTCTCGACGAAGCGCAACGACTGGAAGCCCCTCGATCATGTCGAAGCCACGATCTGGATTCGACGCTGGATTGGCGAAGAGGCATGGGAGGTGCTCTGGCGGCGCTTGTTCGACTACAAGTTCTACGACTACGCGTACAACCTTTCTGCTGCGTGGATCTGGAGCCGCATTCGCCGTATCGGACGTTCGCGCTACGACCTCTTCCGCGAAAAGCTGGGTTATCTCGAAGGGGGTTCGGACACGCTCCTGAACGGCATGCGCAGCTACATCGAGGCGCATGGCGGCGAGTTCCGGCTCGGCGTGCCCGCGCAGAAAGTGGTGATCGAAAGTGGCAAGGTCAAGGGCATTGAAGCGGGTGGTGAGTTCCACGCATTCGACAAGGTAATCAGCACGATTCCGCTGCCCTATGTGGCGGGCGTGATGCCCGATCTGCCGACGGACATTCTTGAGGCGTTCCGCAGCAAGAAGAACGTCGCGGTGGTGTGCGTGATCGCGAAGCTCAAGAAGCGCGTGACCGAAAACTTCTGGCTCAACACGAACGATCCGGAAATGGATATTCCCGGCATCGTCGAGTACACGAATCTGCGGCCGCTTGACGACCATGTCGTGTATGTACCGTTCTACGTGCCCGGCGAGCATCCGAAGTATCAGGAACCGGACTCGGCATTCATCGACAAGGTCAAGCGCTACCTCATGAAGATCAACCCCGCGCTGACCGCGGATGACTTCATCGACGTGCGTGCAAGCCGGTACCGCTTCGCGCAGCCGATCTGCGAGCCGGGCTATCTTGATCGGCTGCCGCCGATCCAGTTGCCGGTGGAAGGTCTGCTCGTTGCTGACACGTCGTATTACTACCCTGAAGATCGCGGCATTTCCGAGAGTATCGGGCTGTCGCGCAAGATGGCGAGGATGGTATGACGAGAGCGCACGCGATGGTCCGCAGCGGCTTTGTGTCGAAGAACTTTCTGATGTTCCTGCTCACCGGCGGCTTTGCGGCTGCCGTGAACTGGAGCAGCCGCATCCTGTTCAACCTGTGGATGCCTTACTCAGCGGCCATCGTGGTGGCGTACATCGCTGGGATGATCACGGCGTTCGTGCTCGCGAAGATGTTCGTGTTCACGGAAAGCAAGCAGTCGACGCATCGCTCGGTGTTCTTTTTCACGCTGGTCAATCTCGTGGCCGTGGCGCAAACGTGGGCGGTGAGCGTGGGGCTGGCGTATTACGTGTTTCCCAAGCTAGGTATGACGTGGCACGACCGCGATATTGCGCACCTGGTTGGAGTCGTTGTGCCGGTGTTCAGCAGCTATATCGGGCATAAGAAGCTTAGTTTCAGGCATTGAGGCTGCGTGTGCGCGTGTTAGCGCCTCGCGGCACCGCGCGCTATCCGGTACCTCTATCGGGAGTACATTTACCCGGTCTCCCTTGCAAGCCCACTCTTGCGCCAACTAGTCGACAGCCTTGCACACATGCGCCGATGCTTTCTACATATTGGGACCCATAAGACAGGTACCTCCTCAATTCAACGGTCGCTGGCCCAAGTGCCGTCGTTGTTGTCGAAGGCGGGTTTTTACTTTCCTAATTCAGGTAAATGGACGCCAGATTCCGGACATCACGGCTTCGCTGTTGCTGCGTCCTTGAGTGAGTATGAAGCGCTGGCCGACTCGCTGATTGACGAGATTGCCCTCATTCCGCACCACATCATCCTTTCGAGTGAAGAATTCACGCATATGCTGTGGCGCAACACTCAAGGATTTCAGCGGTTCGTCGATCGCATACTGACTGTCGCTGATCGCGTGACCGTGATCCTGTATCTGCGACGCCAGCCCGATTTCATCGAAAGCAACTATCTCGAACGGTTAAAGAGCCGATTTCGCCTGGGATTTTCACCGTACGCATTTGCGCGCATTCACGAAGATCTGGCGGAGTTCCCACTCGATTACCGGCGGCTAATTGACGTTCTGGATCGAGTTCACAACATTGATGTCGACGTCCGCTCATACGACTCAATACGTACGTCTGGTGCACTGCCCGATTTTCTCTCCGCGATCGAATGGCCGGCCGATCACTCGGTCGAAGAATGCCGGGTCAACGAATCACTTCCGATCGTCGAATCGTTGAAGAATTTCTATCACGCGCAGATGCAACGGGCATTGTCGGATGCAGAGGAGCGAGCGATTGAACTAATCGCTCAGCCGCTTCCAGCGCACCCGCGTATGGACTTTAGAACGCGGCGCCATTTGATTCAGCAGTTCGCAGCCGGCAATCTCGAGCTTGCCAATCGCTTTCCGCTTGCCACGCTTGTTGAAGCTGTTCCTGAGGAACACGTGTTTGGCGACTGGACCGGAATTGGAGATGTAGAGCCACCCCACCAAGAGTCTATCTGGCAGGTCACGCTCGATCATCTGTTTTCTCGGACTTTTATAGAGATAGTACAGGCTGTTTCGGAGCGGCTCGGGACAACCCAAGCAGCATTGGAGCAGCAGCAGAGGCTCGCGCTGGAGCGACACACGCAAATAAGCACGCTACAGCAAGCACTCGCAACAACCCAGGCGGCATTAACAACGACGCAGACGCTTGCATTTGAGCGGTATGCGCAGTTGGAGAAGTTAAATCAAGCACTTGTCCAGACCAAAGCCGTGCCGAAGTGGCGCCGGATATTCAGACGGTAGTTTCGTGGTCTGTAACGGAAGCGGCCGGTTGAATTCTGAACCAAGCGTCATCTGGAACTCGACTGTCACCATCCAGAAGTATGCGTAGTGACCTCTCCGATAGCACCAGATAGCTCCCAACTTGTATGGTTGAGTCGCTGGATCGCAAAGAAGTGGCCGATACCTTCGGCGAGATTCCCACCGACAACGTCTGATACGACGCGAGCGACACGCCATCGGTGGGATTGGGTACGAGCAGCTTGTCAGGGACTGCGAGCGTCCTCGCGTCGCGTGGAAGGGATCCTCGACACCTCGCCAGTTTTGAGCTATTCGGATGCATCTGGCAGCCTGGATAATTACAGGTAGTTGAGCTCCACAGACGTCGGCACCATAATTCGAGATCGCGCATACGCGTGCAGGTCGGCACGCGTATGCGCGTGCTCACTATCGTACGCTTCCCAGCGTTCCTAGTGCGCAGAATTGTTTCCCGGAACTTGACAGTGCGTAGAATTTGACGCCCTGCCACGACACGGGTCGCGCGTAGCCAAACCAACCCAAATTTTGGTCAAAAGTTTGAGCTAACCACTCCTCGGCGCGTGCGCTTCGACGGGTGCTTCGCGCTGCTCCGACAATGTGATTTGTCCCGTCTATGGCTATCACCGTCGTTGCCGGTTTATGCTCGTCGGTCATCCAAGCCCAACCGGCGATCGCAGCGGGAGATCCCGCCACGTTGAAATATCGTGGTGAATTCGCGCTGACTGGACTCACCGACTCCACTTCGCCCTTGCAACTGATTTCCCTTCTTGCTGAAAGAAATGCTGCTGCGTCGTCGCCTATGCGGAATGGGAAATAGGAGAAAATGCCGATGTTCTGGATACTAGCATAGCGCATGTATTCCGGAACTTCACTTTCACGGTCGTCCAACACGTGAAGTTCATCGCGGTTATTAATCCCTACGAATCCAGCCAATGCCGCTTCCCATGTCGTGTTTCTAGCTTTTGTCCAGAGTCGCTCCTCGCGATTTGCTCCGTTCAAAGTCAACGCGAGCACAAACGCAAGTGCAATTGCTATTGACGTGGGAATAAAGCGCCTACGGGGGCCTTGCGTATTGAAAGCGACACCCGTAAGCACTGCGTAAGCGCCTATCCAGCTAAGCGCAGAAAAAGATGCATACTTCTTATTCAGCGCCTCCAATATACCGAACTGAGCGCGAGCAAGGCCGCCCGCGAGGCTCGTTATGATTACGACGGTCAGAAGCATGAACCCAAAAGTTGCGAGTCGACCGCCGAGTCCTGGACGCAAGAAACGAGCGATTGCGAAGCATACAGCAGTCGCGAGGACAAACGCCCCACATATTGCGGCGACGTAAGGAGAGTCGCTCCACGTTAGAAAATTACCCGGCCAAGGATCGACTCTCGTGAAGGCTCCGCCGAGATACATTAGCGAGAACTTTAAGATCAGGATCGGGTTATGGGTCCGCGAACCTGTTGCTGGCGTGATGGCCAGCATAATCGCGACGTGAGCGACAGCGAGAAGAATTAAGGTTGCGGTTATCGATCGCCTCCATCGAAGTACCACCGCGGTGGCGGCCGAAGCAAGCAGCACGACCGGTGAGTTTCCCAGCGTAAATGTCGCCACCAAGGCGAGGGCAAGTAGAGTACCAACCAACTTGATCTGCTCACGATCTGTGAGCCTTTCTACCGACGATGCCTGGCTTACAACGAACGCCGAGGTGACACATATGCACGCCATGAAGCCAAATTGCAATTGAAACGGTATGACTAGCGTGTAGAGAAAATTCGGATTAACAAAGAAGAGAAAAATGGTCGGCAAAAGGGTTAATTTCAAATAGCGGTTCTCGAAGATACCACTCTTTATAAAGACAATCCATGTAATGAGCGCAGCGCCGATTTGCAATAAATTTGTAATGAAAACCTGCCCGTATTCTCTACCCGACAGGAAACGCTCGTCAAGGAACGAGATAGCGCGCGTGGTGAAAATGCGATGCTCATTGTGCGGCGAGATCATATAGGACATTAGCGCTTTCAAGCTAACCATTGCATGATGCATACGCGTATGGTCAAACATGTCGTCGTACCATGGCACCACAAACAAATTTCTGGTTTCCCAGAATATCGTTTGCAGCACCACGCATGCTGCAATGACTGCACCAATCGCAATCAATACATTAACGAAAAATCCATCGGCCCTAATCTTTGTGCTTTGACTGATTTTAATTTTCGAGGACATATAGCTGGACGTTTCGATTTCTTTACAATTCATAGATGACCACATCAGATGATGTGAAGTGGCGACTATATTACACGCCCCCGAGGAGATATGGTCAAGTCCGGTTCTAGCGGCTGATGGTCGACACCGTCACGCGGCGAGTTTCTGCTGACTGGCTGGATCGTTTGCATCGATTCGTCGTCCTTGAAGGCAATGGCGTCCATCGACAACTGGATCTGTTCAGAGCCGTTAGTGCGGCGTCAAGTTTTGTCGGCATGCCTGATCAGATTGAGAGTCAGCTCGAAGAAGATAGCTCGCGTCACGTAGTTGCGAAAGCGAGGCCTCAGCAATCTGCGGCTCCTGATTCGGTCCTTTCTGAATAGCCAGCGCAGTCGACTTGTGCACACCCATGCAACAGACGCATGAGCGCGCTGCACGGCGTCCTCCTGCCCAAACCGGTCTGCGACTGAACGAGATGCGCTCCATTCCGGCGTCCACTTTCGATGCGTGTGTCCTCGTTCAAGGGGAACAGCATATCGATGAATCTTGCGATCGCGGCCGACAGCGAATACCCTTCTGGTCGAAGAACGGATCGCCCCAATGCGCGGTACGTCGTCTTGCCCCAGGACGTTTCTCCGCACGTTATTGACCACGTCATCGTCGAACAAGTAGTTTGCCTAGCTGAAATTCAGCCGGCTTGTATTTAGAGCGACGTGGCGGACGTCGTCGCTTTCCTCAAAATTAACGGCTGCTTGAGATGGGGTCTTATGGGCAGCCCTTTCAAGGTCTTTGTGCGTCAAACCTGGTAACCTGGCGGCCTGTTCAAGGATGGCGGGTACGAAGGAATGTTTGACGAGGTGATGAAGC
>NZ_QEOL01000035.1 GCF_003096715.1 Paraburkholderia silvatlantica | reverse complement strand
CCCGCGGCCGAAGACGCCGAGTTCCGCCGCTTCCTCGCCTCGCTCGGCTATCCGCACTGGGAAGAGACGAGCAATCCGGCGTACCGGTTGTTCCTCGCGTAACGAGCGGCCATCATGTCCGTTTCGCTATCCGACAAGCTCGTCGTCGCCATTTCGTCGCGTGCGCTCTTCGATTTCGAGGAGGAAAACCACGTGTTCGAGGCCGGCGACCTGCAAGCCTACGAGGCGCTGCAGCGCGAGCGCCTGAACGTGCCCGCGCGGCCAGGCGTGGCGTTCGCGCTGATGCGCAAGCTGCTCGCGCTCAATAACGGCGCGCATCACGTGGAAGTCGTGATCCTCTCGCGCAGCGATCCCATCAGCGGTCTGCGCGCATTCAGTTCGTGCCGCGAGCACGGGCTCGACATTCAGCGCGGCGTGTTCACGCGCGGGCGCGAGCCCTGGCACTACCTCAAGCCGCTGAACGCGTCGCTCTTTCTCTCCGCGAACCCGGCGGACGTGAAGAGCGCGCTCGACGCGGGCTTCCCCGCCGCACGCGTGTTCCCCCGTATCGAGCACAATTCGGCGACAATGGCGGAACGCAACGCGCACGAGATTCGCATTGCGTTCGACGGCGATGCAGTGTTGTTTTCCGACGAAGCCGAGCAGATTTTCCAGAGCAAGGGGCTTTCCGCCTTCGTGAGCCACGAGCGCGACAACCGCGAACTGCCGCTCGCGCAAGGCCCGCTGCAGCCGCTGCTGGCAGCCCTTAACCGTCTGCAGAAGCTCGCCGACGCGAACGCACAAATGCGCATCCGCACCGCCCTCGTCACCGCGCGCTCGGCCCCCGCGCACGAGCGCGCAATCCGTACGCTGATGGCCTGGAACATCGAGATCGACGAAGCGATGTTTCTTGGCGGACTCGACAAGGGCCCGTTCCTGCGCGAGTTCGAGCCCGATTTTTTCTTCGACGACCAGATCCGCACCTGCGAATCCGCGCGCTCGGTCACGGCCACCGGGCACGTGGCAAGCGGCGTGACCAATCTCGCAACCGAAGCCAACGCATCATGACTCCCGACCAATCTCCGCTCGGCAAGGCCTCCACCTACACCGAGCAATACGACGCCTCGCTCCTGTTCCCGATCCCGCGCGCAGGCGCGCGCGAGCAGATCGGCATTGGCGCGCAGCTGCCCTTCTTCGGCACCGATATCTGGAACGCGTATGAGCTTTCGTGGCTCAACGCGCGCGGCAAGCCGCAGATCGCGATCGCCACGTTCTTCATTCCCGCCGATTCGCCGAACATCATCGAATCGAAGTCGTTCAAGCTCTATCTGGGCTCGTTCGCACAAACGCCGTTCGAATCCGCCGACGCGGTGCGCGACACGATCCGGCGCGATGTAACGGCGGCTTGCGGCGCGCCGGTATCGGTGCGGCTCGACCAGCCGGGCGCGTTCGGCAAGATCCCGTTCGAAGAGTTCGACGGCCTCTCGCTCGATCGCCTCGATCTCGACACCGAGATCTATCACCCGGAGCCGACGCTCCTGAAAGCCGCCTTCGACGAAGCGCCGGTAGAAGAAACGCTGATCTCGAATCTGCTCAAGTCGAACTGCCCGGTAACGGGCCAGCCCGACTGGGGCAGTGTGCAGATCCACTACGTCGGGCCGCAGATCGATCAGGCGGGCCTCTTGCGCTACATCATCTCGTACCGCAATCACACGGGCTTTCACGAGCAGTGCGCCGAGCGCATCTTCATGGACATCCTGCGCGAGTGCAAACCGGACCGGCTCGCCGTCTACGCACGCTACACGCGGCGCGGCGGCCTCGACATCAATCCGTTTCGCACCAACTTCAACATGCCGATGCCGGATAACGCGCGGCTCGCGCGCCAGTAAGCGGAAGATCGCAGCCTTCGAAACAGGTAAAGCCCCAATGCAAAACGCGCCGCAAAGACGGCGCGTTTTTTATTGGCGTGGCGATGCGTTGACGCTTCAATGCGGCAACTCGGCGGCCCCCATGCGCCGCGCAATCACGGCGGTGCGCTGCGCGAGATACGCCGAGTTGCGATGCTCGTCGAAGTATTTGGGACGCGGCAGCATCACCGCCAGGCGCGCCGACTGCCACGGCGTGAGCTTCGCGGCGCTCGTGCGGTAGTAGTAGCGCGCGGCCGCTTGCGCGCCGTACACGCCGTTGCCCCACTCCACCGAATTCAGATAGATCTCGAAGATGCGTTCCTTGTCGAGCAGCGTCTGCAGCATCCACGTGATGATGAACTCCTGGCCCTTGCGGATGTAGCTCTGTTCGCGCGAGAGGAACAGGTTGCGCGCGAGTTGCTGCGTGATGGTCGAGCCGCCGCGCACGATATGGCCGCGCTGCTTGTTCTTCTCCCACGCCTGAAGGATGGCGTCGGTTTCGTAACCGTTGTTGTTGACGAAGTTCGCGTCCTCGGACGCGATGATCGCGCGCTTCAGGTTGCGCGAGATCTGGTCGTACGGCACCCATTCGTGCTGGATCGGGAGACCGGGGCGGTCGGTGGAAAGACGCGCGGCGTCGGTGCGCATGAACGCCGTGGTTTGCGGATCGACGACGTTCCAGAGCGCGATTTGCACGAAGTAGAAGAGTTGCGTGGCGATCCACGCAATCGCGAACACCGAGGCGACCCAGGTCAGCCAGCGCAGCGCGCCGGGACGTTTTCGCGTCTGCGCGCGCCGTCCGCTGCCGCTCGCGACCGCCGCGGCCTGCACACCGATGGCTTGCCTGCGCATGGCGTCGTCTCCGTTTTGCGCGAGTGGCGCTGCGCGTTACGCGGCCGGCGCGGCAAGCTGCGCGCGCAACGCCGCCAGCACCGGCGCGCCCTCTGGCCGCACGCCGCGCCACACGAAGAACGACTCGGCGGCCTGCTCGACCAGCATGCCGAGGCCGTCGGCCGCGCGCGCGCCAAGTGCCTGAGCGTGGCGCATGAACACGGTGGGTTGCGCGCCATACATCATGTCGTAGGCGAGCGTGTGCGTGCCGAACGCGCGCTCGTCGCACTCGGGCAAGGCCGCATCGAGGCTGCCCGCCGTCGCATTCACGATGATGTCATAGGGCTTGAGATCGACCGGGTCGCGATAGACCGGGTCGCGATACACGGCTTGCGGGCCGCCGCCGTTAAGGAGACAGCCGAACTCGCCCGCCGCGCCGGCGAACTGCTCGACGAGCGCGTGCGCCTTCGGCGCCGTGCGGTTCACGATGGTGATCTCGCGCGGCCGGCGCTCGAGCATCGGCAGCACGACGCCGCGCGCCGCGCCGCCCGCGCCGAGCAGCAGCACGCGCGCGCCTTCTAGCGCAACGCCAAGGTTCACCTCGATGTCGCGCACGAGGCCGAAGCCATCGGTGTTGTCGCCGAAGATGCCGTCCGTGTCGAAGCGCAGCGTGTTCACCGCACCCGCCGCCGCCGCACGCGGCGAGAGCTTGTGCGCAAGCGCGTGGGCTTCCAGCTTGAACGGCACGGTCACGTTCAGGCCGCGGCCGCCCGCCGCATGAAATGCCTGCACCTGCTCGACGAAACCGTCGAGCGGCGCGAGCAGGCGGCCGTATTCGACGCGCTCGCCCGTTTGCAGCGCGAACTGCGCGTGGATGTACGGCGACTTGCTGTGCGCGACCGGGTTGCCGACTACGGCGTAGCGGTCGGCGTGCACAACCGGCTTCGACTCGTTGGCAGTCATCCGCGCGGCTCCGTTGCGTGCTGTTCGCTCGATTGTTCTTCCGCCGCGCTCGCTTCGCTTGCCGCCTCGCCTTGCGCCTCGCCGGCTTCCGCGACAGCTTCCGCTTCGCTTTGCGCGGATTCGTCGGCGGCTTCGATCAGCTCTTCGTCTTCGCCCGCATCCTCTTCGGGCTGCTCGCCGCTCGTCACGACGGGCGCGTCGAGCACGCGCAGCATGCGCACAGAAGCCTCGATGGTCAGCTCGTCGATCGACAGCACTTCCATCATCAGGCGCGTGCCGCGCGCGTGCACGCCGAGTGCGGGCACGTGCATGAGCAGCGGCACTTCCTCGAAGCGCACCAGGTCGTCCTTGACGACGCTCGCCGGGAATTCGCGGCGCGGCTCGCGGCCCGCTTCACCGCGCATTTCCTGCTGCAGCCAGCGCAGGCACCAGAAGTACTCCATGCGGCGCTGATGGTCGGCATAAGCGGTATAGGTCTCGTCGAAGCCCTGCACGACGGCGAAGAGATCGGCGTCCTTGGGCTTGAACGGCGCGACGAGCTTGGCGGCCACGCCGTGCTCCACGCACGCGAGCAACTGCCACTGGTTCACGAGGTCCACGTAGCGGCGCAGCGGCGACGTGCTCCACGCATACTGCGCGACGCCGAGGCCTTCGTGCGGCGCGGCGCTGGTTTGCATGCGCGTGCGCTTGGGGCCGCTCGGCGCGCCGAACGCGCGCTGCGAGCGATAGATGCCCGGCACGCCGTGATCGTGCAGGAAGGCGCCCCACGTGGAGTTCGCGAGAATCGCCAGCTCCGCGACGATCAGGTCGAGCGGCGAGCCGCGGCGGCGCGGCGAGATGGTCACATGCTCGCCTTCTACGTAGAAGTTGAAGTCGGTGTTGCGCTGGACTTCGCGGCGCAGACCATAGCCGGCGCGCGCCTGCTGGCGCTTCTCGAACAGCGCCTGCGCGAACGGCCAGAGCACGGCGATGTCGTCCTTGTGCGGATACTCGCCCGTGCCCGCTGCGAGCGTCTCTTCGGTGACGACTTCGTCGAGCGTGTTGTGACGCAGATTGCTCTTCACGAACACGCGCTCGGCGCGCGTTTCGGTCGCGACGATCTCCTGCGTCTCGCGGTTCACGATGCAGTAAAGCGAAAGCGCCGGACGCAGACCGCCTTCCTTGAGCGTGAACGCGTCGACGAAATCGTCGGGCAGCATCGTGATCTTGTCGCCGGGCATGTAGACCGTCGAAAGACGCGTGCGCGCGATCGTATCGGCCGTGTCGCCGCGCCGGATGCCGAGCGCGGGCGCCGCGATGTGGATGCCGATGCGCACGCGGCCGTCGGCCAGGTGCTCGATCGAGAACGCATCGTCGATTTCCGTCGTGGTGACATCGTCGATCGAGAATGCCTGCACGTGCTCGGCGGCGGCGGGCAGATCCTCGGGCAGCGTGCCCACTTCGACGGGCGGGAAACCGGTGCCGTGCGGGAAGAAGTCCGCGAGGAAGCGTGCCTCGTGCAGCGCGCGCGGCGAAGCGATGCCGCCGTTTTCGAGCATGAGGCGCGGCATCGAAATGCCGCGCGCGGCGGCGGCCGCTTCGAGCGCCTTGTATTCGATGGAGTTCTTGTCCGGCTTCGTGAGGAGTCCGAGCGCTCGGCCCTTGAACGCCTCGGGCAGTCTACCCGCCTTCAGTTCCTCTTCGTAGCCGGCCTGCACCAGCGCCTGCTGACGCTTGCGTTCGAGCGAGGCCAGCGCCATCTTGAGCTGCTCTTCGGGCGCGCGCTGATACTGGCCGCGCCCCTTGCGCCGAAAGTACACGGGCGAGCCATGCAGGCGCAGCACGAGCGCGGCGCGCTCGACCGGGCCGTAGGTTTGCCCGAAGTACTCGCTCGCGAGCGCCGTGTACGCGAATTCCTCGGCGGGCGCGCACTCCCACAGGAAGTCCAGATCGATCTCCTGGGCGGCGGCGTCCGCCTGCTCCAGCAGTTCGCTCGCGGCCGGCTTCTCGAACTCGATCAGCACGTCTTTCGCGCGCACCTTGGCGCGCCGCCCGCCCGGCAGCTCGACCTGGAACGCATCACCCTGGCGCGACAGCACGCTGCCGGCCTTGAAACTGCCCGATTCCTCAAAGAAAACGTTCACTCAATACTCTCGTTCAGACTTGCTTCGACCGCCGGCGCAGCGCGCGGGCGGTGCTGTATACATATAGGCGTTCGCACGCATCAGGCGGCATCGCAGAAACGGATCACTTCGTCGACGTAATCTGCGAACTCGCTGATGCCATGATCGCTGCCTTCGATCAGGTGCGTGGGCACACCCGGATAGTGCGCGAGCATCTCGCGGTAATCGAGCACCTCGTCGCCGGTCGCGGCGAGCAGATAGTAGCGCGCGGGTTGCGTCACCGTCGTAACGGCCAGCGCGCGCAATTCTTCCAGGTGACGCGGTTCGACGACGATGCTGCCGCCGCCGTGCCAGAGCGGCTGCTCGCCGAGATACTTCGACAGATCGCGGTCGGGCGCCACGGCGGGGTTCAGGAGCGCCGCGCGCCAGCCATGCTTTTGCGCGAGATGCGTGGCGAAGTAGCCGCCAAGCGAACTGCCGATGAGCGTGACGCGCTCGCCCGGCTTCCCCTGCGCGTCGATCTCCCGCTCGGCGAGCGCAATCGCCTCGCGCGGCGAGACCGGCAGCGTCGGGCACAGCCATTCGCCGCTGCGGCCCAGTTCCGCCATGCGCGCCGCCAGCAGGCGCGCCTTGAACGACTGGGGCGACGAGCGAAAGCCGTGCAGATAGACGATCACGCCGCGCTCCGTGCCGAGAGCGCATCGAGCAGCTTTTGATGCACGCCGCCGAAGCCGCCGTTGCTCATCACGAGAACCTGGTCGCCGGGGCGTGCGGCTGCGACGACGGCCTTCACGAGCGCTTCGAGATCGTGGAAGGCGCGGGCCTTCTCGCCGAGCGGCGCGAGGGCGCCAGCGAGATCCCAGCCGAGCGCGTCCTTGCCGCTCGGCGCACCGTAGCCGAACACGAGGTCGGCATCGGCGAGACTGGCGGGCAACTGCGCCTTCATCACGCCGAGCTTCATCGTGTTCGAGCGCGGCTCGAGCACGGCGAGGATGCGCGTGTTTTCGCGGCCTAAGCGCGTGCGCAGGCCGGCAATCGTCGTTTCGATGGCCGTGGGATGGTGCGCGAAGTCGTCGTAGACGGTCACGCCGTCAACGCTGCCGCGCACTTCCATGCGGCGCTTCACGTTGCGGAACGTGGCGAGCGAGGCCGCGGCCTGCGCGGGCGGCACGCCCACGCTGCGTGCAGCGGCAATCGCCGCTAGTGCATTCAGGCGGTTGTGTTCGCCCTGGATCTGCCAGTCCACCACGCCTGCACGTTCACTGTTGTGATAGACGGCGAAGCGCTCGTCCACGGCCACGCCATCAACAGCTGGCAACGCCTGCCAGCCGCCGTCCACGCCGAAGCGCTCCACGTCGCTCCATACGCCGCGCGTGAGCACGCGTTCGAGCGCGTCGGAGCGGCCGTTCGTGACGATGCGGCCAACGCCCGGAATCGTGCGCACGAGATGATGGAACTGCGTCTCGATCGCCGCGAGATCGGGGAAGATGTCGGCGTGATCGAATTCGAGGTTGTTGAGCAGCGCCGTGCGCGCACGGTAATGAACGAACTTCGAGCGTTTGTCGAAGAACGCCGTGTCGTACTCGTCGGCTTCGATCACGAAGAAGCTCGAATCGGTCAGGCGCGCCGATACGCCGAAATTGAGCGGCACGCCGCCGATCAGGAAGCCGGGATTCAGGCCCGCGTCTTCGAGCAGCCACGTGAGCATCGAGCTCGTGGTGGTCTTGCCGTGCGTGCCCGCCACCGCGAGCACCCACTTGTCGCGCAGCACGTGCTCGCCGAGCCACTGCGGACCCGACGTGTACGGCAAGCCGCGATTGAGGATCTCCTCCATCAGCGGGTTGCCGCGCGTGACCACGTTGCCGATCACATAGAGATCGGGATTGAGTTCGGTCTGGCTCGCGTCGTAACCCTCGATGAGGCGGATGCCCTGCGCTTCGAGCTGGGTGCTCATCGGCGGGTACACGCCGGCATCGCAGCCGGTCACCGTGTGGCCCGCGCTGCGCGCGAGCACCGCAAGTCCGCCCATGAACGTGCCGCAGATGCCGAGGATATGGATGTGCATAAACCTGTCGCGCCGCGCGGGCGTCGTGAACGCGTCGATCGGATTGATCGGGTTGAAAAGGATGGAGAAGCTGGAACGACGGCAGTCCTGCGCCGCCGCAGCAAGGAACCGGTATTGTACCCGAGGCCCCGAGCCCTATTGGCTCGACCTCGGCCCCCGCAGCGGCGGAAAATCCCTGGCGCCCCGGCAGCGGGTGCGGCGCGGGGGCCGCGCGCAGGAGCCCAGGGCGAACTCTAGTATCATTGAAAGATGGTTCGCAGATCACATTTCGATCCCCAGCGCGTGCGCGAGGAAATCGCCATCGCGGCAGCAAGGATGATCGCCGAGGACGGCCTCGACTACGCCACCGCCAAACGCAAGGCAGCCCGGCAGGTGGTGGGGGAAACGCGCATCGAAGGCACCTGGCTGCCCGATAACGATCAGATCGAGGAAGAGATCCGCGAATATCAGGCCCTCTTTCAGAGCGACAGCCAGCCGGCGGTGCTGCGCCGCCTGCGCGAGATCGCGCTCGAGTGGATGCAGCGGCTCGAGGCGTTCAATCCGTTCCTGACCGGCGCGGTGCTCAACGGCACAGCGGGCGAGCACTCCGACATCCATCTGCAGATTTTTTGTGACAACGCGAAGGATGTCGCGATCTGGCTCCTGAATGCGAACGTGCAGTACGACGTTTCGGAAACGCGCCATTTCGCAGCGCGCGGCTTCGTGGAGACACTCAGCTTCATGTGGCGTCCGTCACGCGACGAGGAGCCGGTGGGCGTACACGTTGCGCTCTACAATACGGACGATTTGCGCGGCGCCGTGCGCGCCGATGCGCGGGGCAGGCTGCCGCGCGCCAATGCGCAGGCCCTGCAGGCGCTGATCGACGAGAGCGGCGCCACTTCTTCCACAACCTGATAACGGCAGCGATGAACACGAAGCGGATTCTGGCCGGCGTGGCAGTGGCGGCAATCGCCGCGGGCGGCGGCATACTGGCTGGGCACTGGGCAACGAGCGGCAGCGCCGGAGTGGCCGACGCGGCATCGGTTAGCGCGGCGGCGAGCGGCAAGCAGAATGCGGTCGGCCAGCTCTGGTCGGCGGCGGTCACGAACCCGGACGGCAAGGCGCAATCGCTCGCCATCTACAAAGGCCGGCCGGTCGTGGTCAACTTCTGGGCGTCCTGGTGCGGCCCGTGCGTCGAGGAAATGCCGGAGCTTTCGGCGCTCCAGCGTGAATACGCGAAGAAGGGAATTCAGTTCCTCGGCGTAGGCGTGGATTCGGCTGCGAACATCAAGACGTTCCTCAGGAAGGTGCCCGTCGACTACCCGATCTACGTCGCCGGTTTCGGCGGCGCCGACGTCGCGCGCGCGTTCGGCAACAACGCCGGCGGCTTACCTTACACGGTCGTAATCGACGCGAACGGCGCCGTTCGTGCGACAAAATTAGGGCAAATCAAGCCGGACGAACTTCGGCACACGCTCGACGCGCTTTGACGCAGCGGAATATTTGACGCAATCTTAAGCGCCGTAACGCGACATTTGCTGTATGAAACCTGTCAGTTGACTGAAGATCGGCCCGGACCCTCGCCGCAGGGCGCAGTCAGGGCCATATCGCCTTATCGGAAAACTAGACAAATTTCTCTAATCGGCGCTAAAGTTCGCGCAATTCCACGGAAAAAGAAGCGACCATGACGCGACTGCTGGTTCTGCACGGCCCTAACCTCAATCTTCTCGGCACCCGGGAACCGGAGGTGTATGGGCGCGTGACGCTGCCGCAGATCGATCAGGCGCTCTCGGACCGTGCCGCGGACGCCGGCGTCGAGCTCGCGACCTTCCAGAGCAATCACGAAGGCGCACTGGTCGACCGCATTCAGTCGGCCCGCACCGAGCAGACCGACTTCATCCTGATCAACCCGGCCGCGTACACGCATACGAGCGTCGCGATCCGGGATGCGCTGGCAGGCGTCGGCATCCCGTTCGTCGAGATTCACCTGTCGAACGTGCATCGCCGTGAATCCTTCCGGCACCATTCGTATTTTTCCGACCAGGCCGAAGGTGTGATTTGCGGCCTCGGCTGGAAGGGTTATCTCTACGCGCTCGAATACGCGCTCGACCGGCTCGCTGCCCGGTCGGCGGCCTGATTCCCGCGCCGGATGACCGTCAATACCTGAACAACAACCCGTGCCGGGACGCGCGCGCCCCGGCACTTCACGTATTCAAAGCAAAAGGGGCTGCACCATGGATCTACGTAAGCTGAAGACTCTGATCGACCTCGTCTCCGAATCGGGCATCTCGGAGCTCGAAGTGACCGAGGGTGAAGGCAAGGTGCGCATCGTCAAGAACGCGCCGCCCGTTTACGTGCAGCCGGGCCCCGCGCAATACGCGGCGCCGGCCGTGGGTGCTCCGCTTGCAGCGCCCGCCCATGTCGGCGAAACCGCCGCAGCGGCTCCCGCCGCGCCCGCCGTGCCGCAAGGCCACGTCGTGACCTCGCCGATGGTGGGCACGTTCTACCGCGCACCGTCGCCGGGCGCCGACCCGTTCGTCCAGGTTGGCGATACGGTCAAGGAAGGCCAAACGCTTTGCATCATCGAAGCGATGAAGCTGCTCAACGAGATCGAGTCGGACGCGGCCGGCGTGGTCAAGGAAATCCTCGTCGAGAACGGTCAGGCAGTCGAATACGGCCAGCCGCTCTACGTGATCGCCTAAGCTTTTCTGCGCGCGGCAGCGGCCTTCTTTTCTGGCCGCGCCGCGTTTGTCGCGTTCGTAGCGTTTGGCGCCCCATGACGGCGACGCACGCGACCGATCTTTTGAGTTTTACATGGGATCGCAGTAACCGCTAAAGCGCTAACTCCGATCGACAGGCGTGCGCATATACGACTTGCGACGCCCATTGATGAGTCGAATACCCACCATGTTTGAAAAAATCCTCATTGCCAATCGTGGCGAGATCGCGCTCCGCATCCAGCGCGCGTGCCGCGAACTCGGCGTCAAGACGGTCGTCGTCTATTCGGAAGCCGACAAGGAAGCCAAGTACGTCAAGCTCGCCGACGAGGCGGTCTGTATCGGCCCGGCGCCTTCGAACCTCTCCTACCTGAACATGCCTGCGCTCATCAGCGCGGCCGAAGTCACCGACGCAGAAGCGATCCACCCCGGTTACGGCTTCCTCTCCGAGAACGCCGACTTTGCCGAGCGTGTGGAGCAGTCGGGCTTCACGTTCATCGGCCCGCGCCCGGAAACGATCCGCATGATGGGCGACAAGGTCACGGCGAAGCAGACCATGATCAAGACCGGCGTGCCCTGCGTGCCGGGCTCGGAAGGCGCACTGCCCGAAGATCCGAAAGAAATCGTGAAGATCGCGCGCGCGATCGGCTACCCCGTCATCATCAAGGCGGCGGGCGGCGGCGGCGGGCGCGGCATGCGCGTCGTACACACGGAAGCGGCGCTCGTGAACGCGGTCAACATGACCCGCGAGGAAGCCGGCCGGGCGTTCGGCAACCCGCAGGTCTACATGGAGAAGTACCTCGAGAACCCGCGTCACATCGAGATCCAGGTTCTCTCGGACTCGTTCAAAAACGCCGTGTGGCTGGGCGAGCGCGACTGCTCCATGCAGCGCCGCCACCAGAAGGTGATCGAGGAAGCGCCGGCGCCGGGCATCGCGCGCCGCCTGCTCGATCGCATCGGCGATCGCTGCGCCGACGCGTGCAAGAAGATGGGCTACCTCGGCGCGGGCACGTTCGAGTTCCTGTATGAAAACGGCGAGTTCTACTTCATCGAAATGAACACGCGCGTGCAGGTCGAGCACCCGGTCACCGAACTGATTACGGGCATCGACATCGTGCAGGAGCAGATCCGCATCGCCGCGGGCGAGAAGCTCTCGTTCCGCCAGCGCGACATCCAGTTGAAGGGCCACGCGATCGAGTGCCGTATCAACGCGGAAGATCCGTTCAAGTTCACGCCGTCGCCGGGCCGTCTCACGTCGTGGCACATGCCGGGCGGTCCTGGCGTGCGCGTCGACTCGCATGCCTACAATGGCTATTTCGTGCCGCCGAACTATGATTCGATGATCGGCAAGCTGATCACCTACGGCGCCACGCGCGAGCAGGCCATTCAGCGCATGCGCATCGCGCTCTCGGAAATGGTGGTCGAAGGCATCCAGACCAACATCCCGCTGCATCGCGAGCTGATGCTCGATGCGAAGTTCGTCGAGGGCGGCACGAGTATTCACTACCTCGAAAGCCGTCTGGCCGAACGTCAGGCAGTGAAGAAGGACGAAGCGTAATTCATGAGCTACCGGGAACTGATCGTCGAGCTGGATCGCAATCGCGCGGAGGCACTGTCCGACGCGCTGATCGAGCTTGGCGCCCTCTCGGTGTCGGTGGAAGACGCCGACGCCGACACGCCCGACGAGCAGCCGCTCTTCGGCGAGCCGGGCTTAACGCCCGAGCGCACCGCGTGGCAGCATTCGCGCGTGATTGCGCTGATCGGCGCCGATCAGGATCCCGCCGTGCTGCTCGCGGCCGCTTCGAACGAACTGGGTCTGACTGAAACGCCGAAGTTCTCGCTGCGCGAAGTCGAGGAGCAGGACTGGGTGCGGCTGACGCAATCGCAGTTCGACCCGATCCAGATTGGCGAGCGCATCTGGGTCGTGCCGTCGTGGCACGATGCCCCGGACCCGAACGCGCTCGTGCTCGAACTGGACCCGGGCCTCGCGTTCGGCACCGGCAGCCATCCCACCACGCGTCTGTGCATGGAGTGGCTCGAACAGCACGTGCAGCCCGGCAATTCGCTGCTCGACTACGGCTGCGGCTCGGGCATCCTCGCGATCCTCGCAAGGAAGTGCGGCGCGAATCCGGTGATCGGCATCGACATCGACCCACAGGCGGTCGAGTCGGCGCGCCACAACAGCGAGCGCAATCGCGCCGAGGTCACCTACGGCCTGCCCGACGATTGCCCCGCCGGCGAGTTCGACATCGTCGTCGCCAACATTCTTTCGAATCCGCTCAAGCTGATGGCCTCGATGCTCTCGTCGCGCGTAAAGCCGGGCGGGCGCATCGCGCTTTCGGGCATCCTCGCGCGCCAGGCCGAGGAAGTCGCGCAAGTGTACGCGCGGTGGATCGACATCTCGGTCTGGCGCGAGCACGAAGGCTGGGTCTGCCTCGCGGGCACGCGGCGCGCATAATCCCTTGCCGTTCCGATCGGGCTCACGCGAGCCTGATCGCGCCCCAAGCGGCGAGACCGAAGTCGTAGAGTGCGGTGGATTGCCAGTAGAATGCGGGTATCGCCAATCCTCCGGTCTACCCAGATCCTCGGCCCACATGCTTCTGGCAACGCGCTGCCCCTTCTGTGAAACCGTCTTCCGCATCCAGCCCACGCAGCTCGCAGTGCGGCGCGGCCTCGTGCGTTGCGGGCATTGCCAGGAAGCGTTCGATGCGTCGGGCAGTCTCTATGAAGTGCCCCAGGGCGGCGACTTCTCGCGCGCCGTGCCGGTTGCAGCCGAGATCGCGGCAAGCCTGACTGCGGCACCATCGGAGCCAGCTTCACGCGCTGCAGCGCAATCAGCGGCGCAGCCCGCGATTCAGCCGGCGTTTGAGCCGGCGTTTCAGCCCGATACCCGGAACACGCAGACTGCCCAGCCGGCAGCAGGCGCGCCATCGCAAGAGCCGCCTCCGCAGCTGAACGCCACACCCGATTTCGCGAATCGCGCCTGGGACCCGTGGGCGCCACCCGCAGATACCCAGCTCGACCCGCGGCTGAGGTACAACGCCGATCAACTGGCGCGCAAGCGCGCCTCGCAGGGCGCGGCGGCCGGCGTCGAATCGCGTGTGAGCGCCGACGACGCCCCCGCGCACGCTGCGTCCCACGCACCAGCCGCATCGGCCGCGGCCGCCGACGCGTCAGCGCCGCCGGCCCAGCAGCCCCAGTCGGGCGAGCCCTTCCCGCCGGCCGCGCGCTGGACGCGCAGCGAGCCGAGCCTGGGCACGAGCGGCCCGACCGAGCCGACCTTTTCGGCCAACGAAGCATCGGCGGCGGGTCGCATCGACGACCCGGAGCCCGCGCTCGGCCCCCGCACCCGCGAAGCCGCGCCCGAGCCCGCGTTCAGCGCGCTCTCGCCCAACGACGGCGCCGCGCCGTTCGCCGTCACGCGCGAAGCGCCCGCCCGCCCGCGCGGTTCGCGCGGCCTCGTCTGGCGCATTCTCGGCACGCTCGTCGCCGTCCTGCTGCTCGCGCTGCTCGTCGTGCAGCTCGCCTGGTGGCAGCGTGAAACGGTCATGGTCTACTGGCCCGACTCGCAGTCGCTCTATCTGCAGGCGTGCGCGCAGCTCGGCTGCCGCGTGCTGCCGCCGCGCGACATCGACGGCCTGCTGGTCGAGCCGTCCGATCTGCGCCAGGTCGACAACGAGCCGCATCACCTCGAACTGAAGGTGCCGCTGCGCAACCGCTTCAACGTGGCGCTCGCATACCCCGCCATAGAGCTGTCGCTGCTCGACCGGCAGAACAACATCGTCGTGCGGCGCGTGCTGTGGCCGCAGGACTACGTCACGCCCGGCACGTCCATCGAAGCCGGTCTGCCCGCACGCACCACGCAGACCATGATCGTGCGGCTCGACACGGGCGACGTGGTGGCGTCGAACTTCCGCATCGAGATTTTCTACCCCTGATTTTCCGTCTGTGCGCGGGTGCACCGGCGTGCCCCGCGCGTTTCCCGGCGTCCCGCATCGCGGGGGTGCGCCATTCACCACAACATGCATTTCCGGAGAGCACATCATGAGTCAAGTCACGCTAGGCGGTAACCCGATCGACGTCGCCGGCACCTTCCCGAGCGTCGGCCAAAAGGCCCCGGCGTTCTCGCTCGTCGGCAAGGATCTGAAGCCTGTCTCGCTCGCCGATTTCGCCGGTAAGCGCAAGGTCCTGAACATCGTGCCGAGCCTCGACACGCCGACCTGCGCCACCTCCACGCGCAAGTTCAACGAAGCCGCTGCCGGCCTGAGCAACACGGCTGTCGTCGTGATTTCGGGCGACCTGCCGTTCGCCGCTGCGCGCTTCTGCACGACCGAAGGCATCGCCAACGTCGTCACGGCCTCGACCTTCCGCGGCCATGAGTTCGCGCAAGCCTATGGCGTGGACGTGACGAGCGGCCCGCTCACCGGCCTGACCGCGCGTGCCGTCGTCGTGCTCGACGAAAACGACAACGTCCTGCACGCCGAGCGCGTAAGCGAAATCAAGAACGAACCGAACTACGACGCCGCACTCGCCGCGCTGAAGTAATCGGGCGGCGGCGCACACGCTCCTCGCGCCTGCATTGCCAGGTCGACGCGCGGGCCGGTGCGCCGCCCCTTCCCCTACCACGCCCTACAGGAACTTTCCGCCTTGGCTACGCTGATCTGCGGCTCGCTCGCCTACGACAACATCATGACCTTCGAAGGTCGCTTTCGGGAGCACATCCTGCCCGAGCAGGTGCACATTCTGAACGTGAGCTTTCTCGTGCCGACGATGCGCCGCGAGTTCGGCGGCTGTGCCGGCAACATCGCGTACTCGCTGAATCTGCTCGGCGGCGACGCCCGCATCATGGCGACGCTCGGCGCCGCCGACGCGCGCCCGTACCTCGAACGCCTCGACACGCTCGGCCTTTCGAAGGCACACGTGCGCGTGCTGGAGGATACGTGGTCCGCGCAGGCAATGATCACGACCGACCTCGAGAACAACCAGATCACCGCGTTCCACCCGGGCGCGATGATGCAATCGCATTTGAACCGCGCCGACGAAGCGCCCGGCATCAAGCTCGGCATCGTCGCGCCGGACGGCTTCGACGGCATGGTCCAGCACGTCGAGCAGTTCGCGAAGGCGGGTGTGCCGTTTATCTTTGATCCGGGCCAGGGCCTGCCGCTCTTCGACGGCGCATCTTTGCGCCGCGCGATTGAACTTGCGACTTACGTAGCGGTCAACGACTACGAAGCCAACCTTGTCAGCCATCGCACCGGCTGGTCGTTCGACGAAATCGCCGGACATGTCGACGCGCTGATCATCACACGCGGCGAGCACGGCTCGCAGATCTACCACAGCGGCAAGATCGAAGAGATTCCTCCGGTCAAGGCCGCTCAGGTGCTCGACCCGACCGGCTGCGGCGACGCTTTCCGCGGCGGCCTGCTCTACGGCATCGAGAACGGCCTCGACTGGGCCACCACGGGGCGTCTCGCGAGCCTGATGGGCGCGCTCAAGATCGAGCATCTCGGTCCGCAAAACTATGCGCCCACGCGAGCGCAGATCAACGAACGGTTCAAGGAGGCATTCGGCTACGAACTGCCGAACTGAACGCGGGAGCCGCGCACGCGCGGCGCCCATTGGAGCTACGGGAATGAAAATAACAAGTCGTCTGATGGTTGCAGCCATGCTCGCGGGGTCGCTTGCGATGTCGGGCTGCGCCTATAACAGCAGTTCCGCCGACGTGTACACGGCCTCGCAGGCGCAGCGCGAGCAAACGGTGCGTATGGCCACGGTCGAGAGCGTGCGCGCGGTGAAGATCAGCTCGAACGACGGCCAGCCTAGCGGCCTTGGCGCGATCGGCGGCGGCGCGCTCGGTGCGGTGGCCGGCAGCCGGATCGGCGGCGGCACGGGCTCGATCGTCACCGGCATCATCGGCGGTATTGCGGGCGCCGTGGCCGGCAACGCGGTCGAGAACGGCGTGGCCATGCGCGACGGCCTCGAGATCACGGTGCGCCTCGACAACGGCGACTACCGCGCCATCACGCAAACGGCAACCGGCGAAGTCTTCAACGCGGGCGACCGCGTGCGGCTGCTCTCGAGCGGCGGCGTGACGCGCGTCACGCACTAACGGTTTCCCCTGTACCGCAGCGGCGCCTCGCGCCGGATGCGGAACCTCAGGCGCATGTGCTCCCCTGTGCATGCGCCTTTTTTCACGCCCGCGCGCGACATGCGGGCGGCCTCACCCAACGATTACGAACTCCAGACAAAAAAATCCCGTCGCGGACAACCCAGCGACGGGATCGGGATCGAGCCTTGCGCAGCGTGCCGCCCGGCCCGGCCAGCGAAGCGCGCGTACGATGCAGCCTGCGCGCTTCGTCTCGGACTGCTTACGGACGGCTGCCGGTCGGGAACGGCCATGCTGCGGCCGGATTCAGGGCAGTCTTGACCGTTGCTGCGGGCGCGGACGGTTGCGCAGCAGGGGCAGCAGGTGCGGCAGCGGCCTTCGCAGGCGCCTTCTTGGCCGCCTTCTTGGCGGCAGCCTTCTTCGCAGGCGCAGCCTTCTTGGCAGCAGCCTTCTTCGCAGGCGCCTTCTTGGCTGCAACCTTCTTCGCAGCGGCCTTCTTCGCCGGCGCTGCCTTCTTCGCAGCCACCTTCTTCACGGCGACTTTCTTGGCTGCAACCTTCTTCGCTGCGGCCTTCTTCGCCGGCGCTGCCTTCTTCGCAGCCACCTTCTTCACGGCGACTTTCTTGGCTGCAACC
Organism: Paraburkholderia silvatlantica; assembly: GCF_003096715.1. Lineage (GTDB taxonomy): Bacteria > Pseudomonadota > Gammaproteobacteria > Burkholderiales > Burkholderiaceae > Paraburkholderia > Paraburkholderia silvatlantica. The sequence goes on along the minus strand of NZ_QEOL01000035.1, from coordinate 59,667 downwards.
TTCTTCGCTGCCGCCTTCTTCGCCGGTGCTGCCTTCTTCGCGGCAACCTTCTTCACGGCGACTTTCTTGGCTGCGACCTTCTTGACCGCGACCTTCTTCGCTGCGGCCTTCTTCGCCGGAGCGGCCTTCTTCGCTGCAACCTTCTTCACTGCGGCCTTCTTCGCCGCCGGTTTCTTCTTGGCAGTAGCCATTTTTTTCTCCTTCAGGTTCAGATGAGAGTCAGTTCAAACTACACCCTTCGTCAAAACCCGCTTCCCGCGAACGCTTCTCACGGCGCACGCTGCGAAGCGGGCTATTCATCGGCGTACGCTGGTCCCGCGCGCTTACGCTAATGAATGCGGTAAGGCGCGCCGTGCCACGAGGCACAGCGCGCCAGGTCATTCCGGCGTCGGCTACCGACACCGGGCAACGTTCGTTGAAAGCGGCGGCCTCACGACACGCGAAGCCTGCGCGCTTTTCCGGGGGGAAGTTTGCCCATCCCTCTGAAGGGTTTGCAAAGTGCCTGTCACGTCGGTGAGCCAACCTGGCTCCGGGCATGCTTTGCATCAGGCGTTCCTGCTCCTAATCATCATGCCGGTCGAAGCGCCTGCACGGCGCCTCGCGGCAACCCCAAAAGACTTGCACCGCAGTGCGCCCGGGTTATTCCCAGGACAGCGCACCGCCCGTCTGATATTCGATCACGCGCGTCTCGAAGAAGTTGCGTTCCTTCTTCAAGTCGATCATCTCGCTCATCCACGGGAACGGATTCTCTTCGTTCGGGAACAGCTGATCGAGACCGATCTGCTGGCAACGGCGGTTGCAGATGAAGCGCAGATAGCTCTTGAACATCGACGCGTTCAGACCGAGCACGCCGCGAGGCATGGTGTCCTCGGCGTAGCGGTACTCGAGGTCGACCGCATGCCTGAACAGTTCGGTGATCTCCGCACGGAACGCCGGGGTCCACAGGTGCGGGTTTTCAAGCTTGATCTGGTTGATGAGGTCGATGCCGAAGTTGCAGTGCATCGACTCGTCACGCAGGATGTACTGGTATTGCTCCGCTGCGCCGGTCATCTTGTTCTGGCGGCCGAGCGCGAGAATCTGCGTGAAGCCGACATAGAAGAACAGGCCTTCCATGATGCAGGCGAACACGATGAGCGACTTGAGCAGGCTCTGGTCGGCTTCGAGCGTGCCGGTCTTGAACGACGGATCGGTCAGCGTATGGATGAACGGGATCAGGAACTCGTCCTTGTCGCGGATCGACTTGACCTCGTGGTACGCGTTGAAGATCTCGCCTTCGTCCAGACCCAGCGACTCGACAATGTACTGGTAGGCGTGCGTGTGGATCGCCTCTTCGAACGCCTGGCGCAGCAGGAACTGGCGGCATTCGGGCGCCGTGATGTGCCGGTAGGTGCCGAGCACGATGTTGTTCGCGGCGAGCGAGTCGGCGGTCACGAAGAAGCCGAGGTTGCGCTTGACGATGCGGCGCTCGTCCTCGGTCAGACCATTCGGGTCCTTCCACAGGGCGATGTCGCGGGACATGTTGATTTCCTGCGGCATCCAGTGGTTCGCACAGCCCGCCAGGTATTTTTCCCAAGCCCACTTGTACTTGAACGGGACCAACTGATTCACGTCGGTCTGGCCGTTGATGATGCGCTTGTCGGCGACATTCACGCGCGCTTCGGTCGAGACCGGCGCTTGCGGCGGCGGGGCGACGGCGAAGTCGCTGGCGAAGATGTTGGTCGCCGTGGAAGCCTGAGGAGCGGAACGCAGACCAAACTGCACCTCGGCAGCCTGGACAGCCTGACCCGCGGGGTTGCGCATTGCGTTTTGCTGCGCACCGCTCGACGGAGTTACGGCCGTGATCTCGTCATCCCAGTTGAGCATAAATGTCACCATCAATTTAGATCGGTTTGTACCATCTTTTCGTGGGCGATAAAAGGGTTCGCACACGAAAAATCCTGTTTTCGATTCGCGTTGCGACCTCGATACAACACTTTGTTGTCGCTCTGTGTCGATTGCATCGCGTGAGCACTGTGCAGAGAGCACTGATGCGTCGTGCTCGCTTCGCATGTGCGATGTGCTTCGAAGGTCTTCGCGACATCGAGAGCGTGTGTGAAAGACGGTGTTCGCCGCGCGCTTTTCGCTCGCGCTGCGAGCGCGTTCTCACTCGCCGCTCACTACTTGCCGCGCGCGGCGCCGGAAGCTCGCGCGGCCTCAAGTCTTGTCCCTGCGAGAAACTCCAGGGATTCCTTCCTGTTGCCTCTTTCGCGTACGGCAACGCGCGTGGTGCGAGTTGCCGGGAGAGTCGGCGCGCATTGCGCGCGCCTCTTTCGTTGTTACATCCCGCTGCGACTGCCTCGACTACTGTTTACTACTGATGCTTCGGTCCTCGCACGATGCGAGCGGCGTTGCACCGCGCGCATCGTGCGCAGCCAGCTTTACTGGCAAGCCTCGCACTCTTCGAAGCCGGGGTCGCCCGGACGCATCATGCACACCGGACCCTCTGCTTCCGGCGCCGCTTCAACCGCGGCTTGCGGGGCGGCCTGCATCGTGGTCGACCCTGCTGCACCGCCGAACGCGCCGCCCGTTGCGCCGCCGAATGCGCCGCCTGCATTGCCGCCACCTTCGCCGCCCGTCGGCACGGCGTTGAGCGCGCCATGCGCAACCGTCGACTTCTCGACGTGCGTCGCCGCCATCGTGCGCAGGTAGTACGTGGTCTTCAGACCGCGCACCCATGCGAGCTTGTAGATCTCGTCGAGCTTCTTGCCCGACGCGCCCGCCATGAAGATGTTCAGCGACTGCGCCTGGTCGATCCACTTCTGACGACGCGATGCGGCTTCGACGAGCCACGTCGGGTCGACTTCGAACGCCGTTGCATACACAGCGCGTAGATCGGCCGGCACGCGGTCGATGCGCGAAAGCATGCCGTCGAAGTACTTCAGGTCGGCGACCATGACTTCGTCCCACAGGCCGCGCGCCTTCAGGTCGCGCACCAGGTAGTCGTTCACCACCGTGAATTCGCCCGAGAGGTTCGACTTCACGTAGAGGTTCTGGAACGTCGGCTCGATGCAAGGCGACACGCCGATGATGTTCGAGATGGTCGCGGTCGGCGCGATCGCGATGCAGTTCGAATTGCGCATGCCGTGCGTCGCGATGCGCTCGCGCAGCGCCGTCCAGTCCATCGACTCGCTCGAGTCGACTTCGACGTAGCCGCCGCGCGCTTCGGCGAGCAGCTTGAGCGTGTCCTGCGGGAGGATGCCGCGATCCCACAGCGAGCCGCGGTAGGTCGAGTAGCGCCCTCGCTCGGCTGCCAGCTCCGTCGACGCCCAGTACGCGTAGTAGCAGACGGCTTCCATCGAGCGGTCGGCGAACTCCACGGCTTCCTGCGAAGCAAACGGCGTGCGCAGAACGTGCAGGCAGTCCTGGAAGCCCATGATGCCCATGCCCACCGGACGGTGCTTCAGGTTCGAGTTGCGCGCCTTCGACACCGCGTAGTAGTTGATGTCGATGACGTTGTCGAGCATGCGCATCGCCACGCTGATGGTGCGCTTGAGCTTGTCGTGGTCGAGCGCGTACGTGCCGTCGGCCTGCTCCACCATGTGCGCGACGAGGTTCACCGAGCCCAGGTTACACACGGCGATTTCGCTGTCGCTCGTGTTCAGCGTGATTTCCGTGCACAGGTTCGACGAGTGGACGACGCCCACGTGCTGCTGCGGCGAGCGGATGTTGCACGGATCCTTGAACGTGATCCACGGGTGACCCGTTTCGAACAGCATGCCGAGCATCTTGCGCCACAGTTGCGCGGCCGGCAGCTTCTTGAACAGCTTGATCTCGCCGCGCGCGACTTTCTCTTCGTAAGCCGTGTAAGCCTGCTCGAACTCGGCGCCGAACTTGTCGTGCAGATCGGGGCAGGTCGAGGGCGAGAAGAGCGTCCAGTCGCCGCCTTCCATCACGCGCTTCATGAACAGGTCGGGAATCCAGTTCGCCGTGTTCATGTCGTGGGTGCGGCGGCGGTCGTCGCCCGTGTTCTTGCGCAGCTCGAGGAATTCTTCGATGTCGAGGTGCCACGATTCCAGGTAGGCGCACACCGCGCCCTTGCGCTTGCCGCCCTGGTTCACGGCCACAGCCGTGTCGTTCACGACCTTCAGGAACGGAACCACGCCTTGCGACTTGCCGTTGGTGCCCTTGATGTGCGAACCGAGCGCGCGCACGCGCGTCCAGTCGTTGCCCAGACCGCCGGCGAACTTCGAGAGCAGCGCGTTGTCCTTGAGCGCTTCGTAGATGCCGTCGAGGTCGTCGGCAACCGTCGTGAGGTAGCACGACGAGAGCTGCGAGCGGTGCGTGCCCGAATTGAACAGCGTGGGCGTGGATGACATGAAGTCGAACGACGAGAGCACGTTGTAGAACTCGATCGCGCGCGCTTCGCGGTCGATCTCGTTGAGCGAGAGGCCCATCGCGACGCGCATGAAGAATGCCTGAGGCATTTCGATGCGCGTGCCGTGCACGTGCAGGAAGTAGCGGTCGTAGAGCGTTTGCAGGCCGAGGTAGCCGAACTGCAGGTCGCGGTTCGCGTCGAGCGCGTTGCCGAGACGCTTGAGGTCGAACTGCTGCAGCTTGTCGTCGAGCAGGCCCGCTTCCACGCCGCGCTTGATGAACTGCGGGAAGTAGTCGGCGTAGCGCACGGCCATTTCGGCTTGCGTCACTTCCTCTTCGAGAATTTCGCGACGGATCGTGTGGAGCAGGATGCGCGAGGTCACCTGGCTATACGCCGGGTCCTTTTCGATCATCGTGCGCGCAGCGAGGATGGCCGAGTCGTAGACCTGGCTCATCGGCACGCCGTCGTACAGATTCTTCACCGTCTCCGCGACGATCGGCTCGGCGTTGACCGCATCGCCGAGACCGTCGCACGACGAGTCGATCAGCGCGCGCAGCGCACGCATGTCGAGCGGGCGCGTCACGCCGTTGTCCGTGACGTTGATGCCGGGCGCCGCGGGCGCTGCCGTCTCCACCGCGTGCGCGCGCTCCTGGTTGCGCTTCTCGCGATACAGCACGTAGGCGCGCGCGACGTTGTGCTCGCCGCCGCGCATCAGCGCGAGTTCGACCTGATCCTGGATGTCTTCGATGTGGAACGTGCCGCCGTTCGGACGGCTGCGCACGAGTGCGCGCACGACGTTCTGCGTGAGCTGCTCGACGAGCTCGCGAATGCGCGCCGACGCCGCGCCCTGGCCGCCGTTCACGGCGAGGAAAGCCTTCGTCATCGCGATCGCGACTTTCGAAGGTTCGAACGACACCACGCTACCGTTGCGGCGAATCACCTTGTGGTCGGCGAACTGCTGCGCGCTCGTCTGGCCGTCCTGCGGTTGGCCACCCAGCGTGTGCGCGGCAGGCGCGCCTTCATACCGGGTCGAGACGTTATCGGTCGTTTGCATGTGCAAAGCTCCTGGGTCCTGGAAAGGTGCGAAGAGAGTTCGCGGATTAGTACGGACGCCGACGCCGCGCCCCCGAGTGCGCGATCGATCGGGCAGAGAAAAAAGTCCAGCCTGGCGAGGCTGCCGGATGCGACAAGGCAGATGAATCACGGACTGCTTCGGTCTTCATCGTGGATGTCGCGATCATTGGCTGTACCTTCTCTCTCGATTACAGCCGGTGCGCCGGTTCTCTCGGCCGACGGCACCGTACAAAGTTTCTGTTTTTTCTATGCCGGTAACGCGCGCGGCGCCGTGCTCGTGAAGCGGGGCGCCGCGGTACAACACAACATATGGTGTGAAGCCTTGTTTCGGGTACCAAGTATAGTGGAAGAAACAGTACGATCAAACGGCTTTTTTTTGCTGGTCCTATCTTGACAAGGCCACAAGGCAAGCCACGCGGGGCCTGGCGGCGAATGCCCCTGCGAGTGGTCTGCGCGGCGCGCGCGAAGACCCTGCGTTTGCGCGCAAGAGGTGCTTATTTCTTGTGCAGCCGGGAGGGTTTGTGCAGGCGCTCGAGCGTGTCACGACGCCGCGTTCTGCGCGCCGCGCCCCTGGATATAGGGGAAGCTCGCATCGGCGAGCTGCGTATCGTGTTTGAGGCGCGCCCAGTCGAAGTGCGGGCCGGGGTCGGTCTTGCGCCCGGGCGCGATGTCCGAATGGCCGGCCAGCGCCTCGATCGGATAGTGCGCGACGAGCGCCTTCACGAGCGCGGCGAGCGTGGCGTACTGCGGCGCCTCGAAGGCCGTCGTGTCGCTGCCTTCCAGCTCGATGCCGATGGCGAAATCGTTGCAGCGCTCGCGCCCGAAGAAGCTCGACGCGCCCGCGTGCCACGCGCGCTCGTCGCATGAGACGAACTGCTCGAGCGCGCCGTCGCGATGAATGACGAAATGCGCCGAGACGCGCACGCCGCGCAGGTTGGCGTCGAAGTACGGATGCGCGTCGCAGTCGAGGCGGTTGAGAAAAAGATCGGCGATCTCTGGCCCGCCGAAAACGTTGGGCGGCAGGCTGATGTTGTGGACGACGATGAGCGTCGGCACGGCGCCTTGCGGGCGGGCCTCGAAGTTAGGCGAAGGCAGGCGGCGCGCGCCGGACACCCAGCCCTGCGCGTCGACTTCGTACGCGCGCGACACTGGCAAACCTGGCGATGCAGCAGCGCTCATCGTGCGGGGCGATCCTGGGCCGTGGTGCGCGCGTCGTAGGCACGCGCGTGCTCGGAACTGCAGAACGAGCGCGCACCGACATTCACCGATTCGCTGCGCGGCGCATGCACGCCGCACTCGGCGCAGCGGACCATCGGCTCGGGCAGCGCAGCCTTGCCGTTCGCACCGCCATCGGCGTTGCGTGCGGCGCCCTGCCCCGGCTGTGCGCCTTGTCCCGGCTGTGCGCCTTGCCCCGGTTGGGCACCGGGCCGCGACTGCGTCTGCGCACGGCGCAGCGCCTTGACGAACCACTGCCCGACCACGAACAGCAGCACGAGGAGAAAAATCTGTCTCATCGGAATACGCGACTCAAACGACTCAAACCACAGGGCGGTGCAGCAGCACCTCGAAGACGAACCGGCTGCCCACGTAAGCGAGCAGCAAGGCGATGAACGATGCGATCACCCAGCGTAACGCAGCGCGGCCGCGCCAGCCGGAAATCTTGCGCGCGGTAAGCAGCGCGCCGAACATCAGCCACGAAAGAATCGCGAAGACGGTCTTGTGATCGAGCGAGAGCGGCCGGTCGATCAACTGCTCGCTGAACACGATGCCCGAGACGAGCGTGGCCGTGAGCAGCACGAAGCCCGCGCCGATCAGGCGGAACAGCAGCTTTTCCATCGTGAGGAGGGGCGGCAACGTCTCGATCCAGTTCGAGAGCCAGCCGCCGCCGCGATTGCTCGCGTTGCGCTGGAAGCCGGCGCCCTTCAGGGCATGCAGCCGGCGCTCGACGGCGAGCATCAGCACCGCATGCAACGCGGCGATCGCAAAGAGCCCATAGGCGACGTTCGCGATGACGAAGTGCAGCTTGAACATCGGCGCGGCCGCGTAGGGCAGCACCCGCACGCCGCCGAACACGAGCGGCAGGATCGACGCGACGGCCGCCAACGGCAGCAGCAGGAGACGCAGGCCGTCGAGCGCAAAGAAAAAGCTCTCGATCCAGTAGATGCCCGCACCGAGCCAGAACATGGCCGACAACGCGAAGGCAAAGCCGAACACCATTTCATTGGCGGGGAAGATCGTCATGTGCAGCAGCACGCCGTGCGCGGCGAGCGCGACGAAGAGCAGCGCGCGGGAAAGCGGGCCGAAGGTCCGCGCGCGCAAGGCGTCGCCACCCAAGCCCGCCCCTGCGCCGAGCGTCACCGGAACGGGCGGCACGCTGCCGAGCAGCGGCGCGGTGCCCGCGCGGCGCAGCGCGCGCCAGTCGGCGGCACACAATCCGCCGTACAGGAGCACGGTGAGGGCATACAGTACAATATCCATGTTCGAAGTTTACTATAGGCCCCCTGGCCGCGCGGCAAACACACAGAAGCGCGGCGAAACGCGGCGCATTCCCGTTTTTGCGCGCGCGGGCCGGGCCGCACTGCTCACCGCCTCCCCATGCTCGACAATCTCACTCAACGGATGGCGCGCGTCGTCAAGACGCTGCGCGGCGAAGCCCGGCTGACCGAAGCCAATACGCAGGAAATGCTGCGCGAGGTGCGTCTCGCCCTGCTCGAAGCGGACGTGGCGCTGCCCGTCGTGCGCGAATTCATCGCCAAGGTGAAGGAGAAGGCGCTCGGCGAGGAAGTGATCGCAAGCCTCTCGCCGGGCCAGGCGCTCGTCGGCGTGGTGCAGCGCGAGCTGACCGCCGTGATCGGCGGCGACTACGAGGGGAAGGCCGCCGAACTCGATCTCGCCGTCACGCCGCCTGCCGTCATCCTCATGGCGGGTCTGCAGGGCGCCGGTAAAACCACCACCACCGGCAAGCTCGCCAAGCTCCTGCGCGAGAAGTACAGGAAGAAGGTCCTCACCGTTTCGTGCGACGTCTACCGCCCTGCCGCTATCGCGCAGTTGAAGACGGTGACGGAGCAGGTCGGCGCCGACTTCTTCCCCTCGCAGCCGGACCAGAAGCCCGTCGAGATCGCCGCCGCGGCGGTCGACTGGGCGAGGCGCCACTATCACGACGTGCTGCTCGTCGACACAGCCGGCCGCCTCGGTATCGACGAGGCGATGATGAACGAGATCACCGCGCTGCACGCGTCGCTCAAGCCGGCTGAGACGCTCTTCGTGGTGGACGCGATGCTCGGTCAGGACGCGGTCAACACCGCGAAGGCGTTCAACGACGCCCTGCCGCTCACCGGCGTCGTGCTCACCAAGCTCGATGGCGACTCGCGCGGCGGCGCGGCGCTTTCCGTGCGTCACATCACGGGCAAGCCGATCAAGTTCGTCGGCGTTGCCGAAAAGCTCGACGGCCTCGAGGTGTTCCACCCGGACCGCATGGCGAACCGTATTCTCGGCATGGGCGACATTCTCGCGCTCGTCGAGGAAGCGCAGCGCGGCGTGGATGTTCAAGCCGCGCAAAAGCTCGCCGACAAGGTCAAGAAGGGCGGCGACTTCGACCTCAACGACTTCCGCGCGCAACTCACGCAGATGAAGAGCATGGGCGGCCTGTCGTCGCTCATGGACAAGCTGCCCGCGCAGTTCCAGCAGGCGGCCTCGGGTGCCGACATGGGCCAGGCCGAGAAGCAGATGCGCCGCATGGAAGGCATCATCAACTCGATGACGCCCGCCGAGCGCGCCAAGCCCGAACTCATCAAGGCCACGCGCAAGCGCCGCATTGCGGCGGGCGCGGGCGTGCAGGTTCAGGAAGTGAACCGCATGCTCAACCAGTATGAGCAGATGCGCACCATGATGAAGAAGCTCAAGGGCGGCAATCTGCAAAAGATGATGCGCGGCATGAAGGGCATGATGCCCGGCATGCGTTGATCCTGCGGGCCGCGCGGCGGCCCCGCTCGACGCGGCGCACGACGGACCCAATGCGCGGGTTTATGCTGTAGCGCGCGCCGCCGTAATTTTCCACACTTCAGTAGCGACCGCTACCTTCCCGCCAGAGTCATGAATCGCGAAGAAGCCCTGCACATTTTCCGCCACTCCGAAGAGATCGTTTCGGAGGGCGACGTCAATGCGTCGATCGGCCGGATGGCCGAAGCCATCCGCGCCGAGATCAGCGAGGACTTCCCGCTCGTGCTCTCGGTGATGGGCGGCGCCGCCGTGTTCACCGGCATGCTGCTGCCGCACCTCGACTTCCCGCTCGAGTTCGACTACATCCACCTCACGCGCTACCGCAACGCGATCAAGGGCAGCGCCGAGATGCAGTGGCGCGTGGCGCCGCGCGAGTCGGTCAAGGACCGAGTGGTGCTCGTGCTCGACGACATCCTCGACGAAGGCGAGACCATGGCGGCGATTCGCGACCGCATCATGGACATGGGTGCGAAGCGTTTCCTTTCGGCCGTGCTGTGCGAGAAGACGCTCACGAAGGCCAAGCCGCTGTATCCCGACTACTGCGGCTTTTCGGTGCCGGACCGCTACGTGTTTGGCTGCGGCATGGACGCCAAGGGTTACTGGCGCAATCTGCCGACTATCCGCGCGCTGACCGAAGGCGCGTGAAGCGCGCGTCGGCCTTTTGACGCACCATCGAAAAAGCAGCCCGCGGGCTGCTTTTTTGTTGCCTGCGACGCCCGCTCTACGCGGCATCAGAGGTGATGCACGAAGTTGGCGATGCCCGCGAGGATCATTTCCACCGATATCGCCACGAGCACGAGGCCCATCAGGCGCTCGAAGGCCGTCACGACGCGCTCGCCGAGCCACTGCTGGATGCGTTCCGCCATCACCAGCACGACCGCGCAGATCACCATCGTCACGACGAGCGCGGCGACCCATTCGTAGAGTTTGCCGGGTGCCTGCGAGGTGAGCAGCATGACCGTGGCGAGCGCCGAAGGCCCCGCCAGCGCGGGAATGGCGAGCGGCACGATGAGCGGCTCGCCGCCCTTGTCGCCGCCGCCGAACGGGCCGCCCGGATGCGGAAAGATCATGCGCAGCGCAATGAGGAACAGCACGATGCCGCCGCCGATGCGCAGCGAGGTATCGGTGAGCCCCATCATGCGCAGGAAGCTGTTGCCGGCGACCATGAAGACGAGCAGGATCACGAACGCAATCGCGACCTCGCGCAGGATCACGATCGCGCGGCGCTGCTTGGCAACGCCGCGCAGGCAACTGATGAAGAGCGGAATATTACCGAGCGGGTCGGTGATGAGGAGCAGCAGGACCGTAGCGGACAGAAAACTGTACTGCACGCTCGCAGCGCTCCTTTAACCGGGATGGACCGTTAAACCGCGAGCGCCGCGCGGACCTTCTGCGCCACCGTCTGCGCGGCCTCGTCGGCTGCGAGCAGCGTCGCTTCGGTATCGCGGCGGCCCTGGTACTCGATCTTGCCGTCCTTCAGGCCGCGCTCGCCGATCACGAGACGATGCGGCACGCCGATCAGTTCCCAGTCGGCGAACATCACGCCCGGGCGCTCGCCGCGGTCGTCGAGGATCACGTCCACGCCCGCTTCGAGCAGTTCGTCGTAGACGCGCTCGGCGTGCTCGCGCACGAGCTCGCTGCGGTCCATGCCCATCGGGCACACGACAACCTGGAACGGCGCGATCGACTCAGGCCAGATGATGCCCTTCTCGTCGAAGTTCTGCTCGATGGCTGCACCGAGAATACGCGTGATGCCAATGCCGTAGCAGCCCATCTGCATCGGCGCGGGCTTGCCGTTTTCGGCGAGGAACGTGGCGTTCATCGCTTCCGAATACTTCGTGCCGAGCTGGAACACGTGGCCCACTTCGATGCCGCGGCAGATGTCGATCACGCCCTTGCCGTCCGGCGAGGGATCGCCCTTCTTCACGTTGCGGATGTCGGCGACGACCGGCTCCGGCAGGTCGCGGCCCCAGTTCACGCCCGTGGTGTGGAAATCGACTTCGTTCGTGCCCACCACGAAATCGCTCATGTTCGCGACCGTGCGATCGGCGATCACCCTGACCGGCTTCTTCGTGTTCAGCGGTCCGAGGTAGCCCGGGGGCGTACCGAACCACTCGACGATTTCCGCTTCGGTCGCGAAGCGAAAGCCGCTCAGGCCTTCGAGCTTGCCGGCCTTGATCTCGTTCAGGTCGTGGTCGCCGCGCAGCATCAGCAGCCAGATCGTGGGCTCGGCGCCTTCGTTGTCCGTCGCGAGGATGATCGACTTGATGGTGCTTTCGAGCGGGATGCCGAGCAGCTCGGCGACTGCCTCGCACTTGGCCGCGCCGGGCGTGGGCGTCTTCGTGAGCGCCTGGGTGGGTGCGCCGCGCTGCGCGATGAGCGGCAGCGCTTCGGCGGCTTCGACGTTGGCCGCGAAGTCCGAGGTCGGGCAATAGGCGATGTCGTCTTCGCCCGTTTCCGCGATCACGTGGAATTCGTGCGAGCCGCTGCCGCCGATCGAGCCGTTGTCGGCCGCGACTGCACGGAATTGCAGGCCAAGACGCGTGAAGATGCGCACGTAAGCGTCGTACATCTTCTGGTACGAAAGCTTGAGCCCTTCGACGTCCTTATCGAACGAGTACGCATCCTTCATGATGAATTCGCGCCCGCGCATCACGCCAAAACGGGGACGGATTTCGTCGCGGAACTTCGTCTGCACCTGATAGAAGTTCACCGGCAGCTGCCGATAGCTCTTGATCTGGCCACGCGCGATGTCGGTGACGACCTCTTCGTGCGTCGGGCCCATCACGAAGTCACTCTGCTTGCGATCCTTGAAGCGCAGCAGTTCCGGCCCGTATTGTTCCCAGCGACCCGATTCCTGCCACAGCTCGGCCGGCTGCACGGCCGGCATGAGCAGTTCGATGGCGCCGGCGCGGTTCATTTCCTCGCGCACGATCTGCTCGACCTTGCGGATCGAACGCAGGCCGATCGGCAGATAGTTGTAAATGCCGCCGGCGACGCGACGGATCATGCCCGCGCGAACCATCAGCTTGTGGCTGACGATTTCCGCGTCAGCGGGCGCTTCCTTCAGGGTGCCGATAAAGAAACGGGAGGCTTTCATTCAAATTATCCAAAAGCGGCGGCCCGGTGCAGACCGCCCGAAGAAGTGACCAACGGAGGAGTTCACGAACTCGCCATTATGACAACGCGCCGCGAGCCGCGCCGATAACGCCGGCCAGATTCCAGGCCGATCGCGCCCCGAGGCTGTTTTGCGCGGCCGTGGCCATTCGCTCGACTTTCCGGATGGCGGGTCACGGACGGCGGGTGCGTGAGGGCCGTTATCTGTTTATAATCAAAGCAATTTTAAAGGATTCGAAGGTGGTTGTATGCTGGATCGTGAGGGGTTTCGCCCGAACGTCGGCATCATCCTCTTGAACGCGCGAAACGAGGTGTTTTGGGGCAAGCGGGTTCGCGAACATTCCTGGCAGTTTCCGCAAGGGGGCATCAAGTATGGTGAAACCCCCATGCAGGCAATGTTTCGGGAGTTGCACGAAGAAACCGGTTTGCATCCGGAGCACGTCAAGATCGTCGGTCGCACACGCGACTGGTTGCGTTATGAGGTGCCGGACAAGTTCATCAAGCGCGAAGTGCGCGGCCATTATCGCGGCCAGAAACAGATCTGGTTTCTGCTGCGCATGGTCGGGCGCGACTGCGATATCTGCCTGCGGGCAACGGAGCATCCGGAGTTCGATGCGTGGCGCTGGAATGAATACTGGGTGCCGCTCGAAGCGGTCATCGAGTTCAAGCGCGACGTCTATCAGCTTGCGCTGACCGAGCTCTCGCGCTTCCTGCGCCGGCCCGCGCCGCGCCAGGAACGCCTGGGCGTACAGGCTCACGAGGTGCGCTACCCGCGCATCGTGACGTCGGCGCACGCGGACGCGGTGCACGCCGAGCCGTATGAGGCCGCGCCGGAGGGCGCACCCGAACGTACGCCGCGTACGCCGATCGAAAGCGATTGCGCGTCGGCGCAGAGTATCATCGAGCCTGCGCAGGACGAGCAGGATCAAGGGGCTTGAGCCAACGCAAAGAACGCCCGAACCGGCGGGGCCCGGCGCATCGCGCGCCGGGCCCCGCCGGTTCGCATTCGCGGCGCAGTTCGTTCGCAACGCGCGCCCGTGCTTCGAGGAAAACCAATTTGAAACGATTTGCTCTTGCTGCGGCATGCGCCGCAGGCGGTGTACTGCTTGTGTCAGGACTGGCCGCGTGCTCCAGTTCCGGTCCCACGAACAAGGACGACAGCACGTTTGTCTACCTTCTGGACCGCAAGGGCGAATGGCAGGAAAACAAGCTCGAGGGCCTGCCGCCGCTGCCGCAGGCCGGCGCGACGCTGCTGCCGTTCGACGTCTCGAACAATTCGCCGCTCAAGTTCGCCGTCGATCCTGCTTCGGTCACGGTCGGCACGGACGGCGTCGTGCGCTACACGATCGTCATCACGAGCCCGAGCGGCGCGCGCAACGTGAACTACGAAGGGATTCGCTGCGACACTTACGAGTGGCGCCTCTATGCGAGCCTCGACGCCGATCACAACGGCTGGGACCAGACCGTCGCGAACAACTGGTCGCGCATCGAGAACGGCACGCTCAATGCGTACCAGTCGAGGCTGTATCAGGACTACTTCTGCGCCAACAAGATGCCGATCGCGAAGGCGCCGACCATCATCGAAAATCTGCGCTACGGCCGCACGCAGTCGACGCTGGTACGTTAAGCCGTGCCAGTCGTGCTGGGGTGGGCATGAAAAAAGCCGCTGTGGCCACAGGCCACAGCGGCTTTTTAACTTCTGGCGAAGCGCGGCTGGCTGGAAACGGCCGTCAAACCAGCACGAGATTGTCCCGGTGGATCAGTTCCGGCTCGAGCATATAGCCCAGGATGCCCTCGATCTCGCCGCTCGGATGGCGCTGGATCAGCTTCGTTTCCGCGCTGCTGTAGTTGGTGAGCCCGCGCGCCACTTCCACACCCGCGCCGTTCAGGCAAGCGATGACTTCACCGCGTGCGAACGCGCCCTGCACGCCGGTCACGCCGATCGGCAGCAGGCTCTTGCCGTCCGCCGTGAGCTTCTGCACCGCGCCGTCGTCGATCACGACGTGGCCGCGCACCTGCAGGTGGTCGGCCATCCACTGCTTGCGCGCCGCCATGCGCGCCGTGCGAGCGATGAGCTGCGTGCCGATCGCCTCGCCCGCCGCGAGGCGCACGAGCACTTGCGCTTCACGCCCGCTCGCGATCACCGTGTTCGCGCCGCTATGCGCGGCGCGCTTGGCCGCGAGGATCTTGGTGAGCATGCCGCCGCGACCGATGCTCGAGCCGGCGCCGCCCGCCATTGCCTCGAGCTCCGGCTTGCCTGCGTCCGCCTCCTGGACAAGCGTTGCGCTCGGGTCCTTGCGCGGATCGGCCGTATAAAGGCCGCTCTGGTCGGTGAGGATGATGAGCGCGTCGCCTTCGATCAGGTTCGCGACGAGCGCGCCGAGCGTGTCGTTGTCGCCGAACTTGATTTCGTCGGTGACCACGGTGTCGTTCTCGTTGATGATCGGCACGACGCCGAGGCGCAGCAGCGTGAGCAACGTGGAGCGCGCGTTGAGATAGCGTTCGCGGTCGGCCAGGTCGGCGTGCGTGAGCAGGATCTGCGCAGTGCGGATGTCATGCTCGGCAAAGCGGCTTTCGTAGACCTGCGCGAGCCCCATCTGCCCGACAGCCGCGGCAGCCTGAAGCTCGTCGATCTCGCGCGGCCGCTTCGTCCAGCCGAGCCGTTGCATGCCTTCGGCGATCGCGCCCGAACTCACGAGCACGACTTCCTTGCCCTGCGCACGCAGCGCCGCAATTTGCGCGGCCCAGCGGCCGATTGCCGCATGATCGAGCCCGCGGCCGTCGTTGGTGACGAGGCTCGAACCGACTTTCACTACCAGACGCCGCGAATCGGCGATGACGGAACGCATGCTGCGCGGTCTCCCAAATGACTGATGACGCGTGAAGTTTCCTTAGCGCGGCCTGCGCGGCTCGCGTGCCGGCCGGTGCGGCGAATTACTCCTGTGGCTGCTGCGCGTTCCCGCCCTGCCCTTCGCGGAAGCGCACGTCGGAGGCGAGGTCTTCGGCTTCGGCCGCACGGCGCGCGTCCGAGTGCGCGGAAACGTAGTCGTACACCGCGTAGCACAGGTTTTCGCAGCCCTGCCCTGTGAGCGCGGAAATCTCGAACACGGGACCGTCCCACTCGAAGCGCTTCACAAAGTCGGCAATGCGCCCGGCGCGCTCTTCCTCCGGCACCATGTCGAGCTTGTTCAGCACGAGCCAGCGCGGCTTTTCATAGAGCGTCTCGTCGTACTTGCGCAACTCGCCGACGATCGCCTTCGCCTCGGCAACCGGATCGACGCTTTCGTCGAAGGGTGCAAGGTCGACCAGATGCAGCAGCAAATTCGTGCGCTGCAGGTGGCGCAGGAACTGGTGACCGAGGCCCGCGCCTTCGGCGGCGCCTTCGATCAGGCCCGGAATATCGGCGATCACGAAGCTCTTGCTCGGCCCCACGCGCACCACGCCCAGATTCGGCGCAAGCGTCGTGAACGGGTAGTCGGCAATCTTGGGCTTCGCGTTCGAGACTGAGGCGATGAACGTGGACTTGCCCGCGTTCGGCATGCCGAGCAGGCCGACGTCGGCCAGCACCTTCAGCTCCAGCTTGAGCATGCGGCGCTCGCCGGGCTTGCCGTCGGTCTTCTGACGCGGCGCGCGGTTCGTGGACGACTTGAAATGCAGGTTGCCGAGGCCGCCCGCGCCGCCCTTCGCAACCATCACCTGCTGCTCGTGCTCGGTCAGGTCGGCGATCAGTTCGCCCGTTTCCAGGTCGGTGATGACCGTGCCCACCGGCATGCGCAGCGTGATGTCGTCGCCGCCCTTGCCGTAGCAGTCGGAGCCGCGGCCATTCTCGCCGTTGCGCGCCTGATGCTTCTTCGTGTAGCGGTAATCGATGAGGGTGTTGATGTTGCGGTCCCCGACTGCGTAGACGCTGCCGCCGCGCCCGCCGTCACCGCCGTCCGGCCCGCCGAACGGGACGAACTTCTCGCGTCGCATCGACGCGCTGCCATCGCCCCCATCGCCGGCGATGACTTCGATCTTCGCTTCGTCAATGAACTTCATGAGTTACTCCGTCCCGTGAATGTCGATATTTTGCCCGCCATGGCCGAAACTGGCCAACCTGGCCGAACGGCCAACGACGCCCGCGAAGTCAAATCGAAGCCTGTTACGACCCCGAAAGATTGCGGGTAAATAAAAAGGCCCCGCAAACTTCGCGGGGCCTTTCCTTGCGTCGCGTGTAGCCCGCTCTCGAGCGGTCTAAAGCTCAGGCCGCTGCCGGGACGACGTTGACCGTGTGCTTGTTGGCTGCGCCCTTGGTCGTGAACGAGACATGACCGTCGACCAGCGCGTAGAGCGTGTGGTCCTTGCCGATGCCGACGTTGTTGCCCGGGTGCATGCGCGTGCCGCGCTGGCGAACGATGATGCCGCCGGCGAGGATGGCCTGGCCGCCGTACACCTTCACGCCAAGTCGTTTCGACTCTGAGTCGCGGCCGTTACGTGACGACCCGCCTGCCTTTTTGTGTGCCATTTGTTTGCTCCTTTACCTGCGTGCGCTTACGCGTTGATCGCGTCGATGCGCAGTTCGGTGTAGTTCTGGCGGTGGCCGCCATGCTTCTGGTAGTGCTTCCGGCGACGCATCTTGAAGATGGTCACTTTGGCGTGCCGACCTTGCGACACAACGGTGGCCTTGACGGAAGCCCCACTCACCAGCGGCGTACCGAACTTAATCGATTCGCCTTCGCCCACTGCGAGAACCTGGTCGAGCGTGATTTCTGCGTCAATGTCAGCCGGTATCTGTTCTACTTTAAGTTTTTCGCCAACGGCAACCTTGTACTGCTTGCCGCCGGTTTTTATGACCGCGTACATTGAGAACCTCACTCTTCAATAATTTCGGGACACACTGCGCGCCCGAAACCTTAGATTATACATAGAGTTAGCTGCGCGGTCAAAAGGTGTGCAAGACCATTGCGCGGGTGCGCGCGAGGGATAGGGAGCCTGTCGGACGGGCTCCAGGGCTATGCGCACGGCATAGCGCCAGCATCCATGCGCCCGTGCGGGCCGCGAGAAAATAGAGGGAACCATCGGCACGGCAGCAGCGGAGCGTCCGGCATGCAGTCGATTCGCCTTATAATCCGCGGCACTACCCCTATTTGCCATCATGTCGTCCACCGCCACCCCATCCCCCAGCGCAGCGACCCTGCTTGCCCCCATCGCCAGTGACATGGAGCAGGTGAATCGTGTCATCCGGCAGAGCCTGGCGTCCGAGGTGATGCTGATCAACCAGATCTCCGAGTACATCATCGGCGCGGGCGGCAAGCGGCTGCGTCCGGCTCTCCTGCTGATGGTGGCCGGCGCGCTTGGCGACCACGGCACGCAGCGCCATGTGCTCGCGGCGGTCGTCGAGTTCATTCACACGGCGACCCTCCTGCACGACGACGTCGTCGACGAATCGGACCTGCGGCGCGGCCGCCAGACAGCCAATGCCCTCTTCGGCAACGCCGCCAGCGTACTGGTGGGCGATTACCTGTATTCGCGCTCGTTCGAGATGATGGTGGGCGTCGGCAAGATGCGCGTGATGGAAATCCTGTCCGCCGCCACGACGATCATTTCCGAGGGTGAAGTCCTGCAGCTCCTGAACATGCACGACGCCGACGTGGACACCGACCGCTACATGCGGGTGATCCGCTACAAGACCGCCAAGCTTTTCGAAGCCGCGGCGCAACTCGGTGCGGTGCTTTCGGGGGCGGATGCACGCACCGAGGAAGCCGCGGCCGAGTACGGGAGGCGCATCGGCACCGCATTCCAGATCATGGACGACTGGCTCGACTACACGGGCACGCCCGAATCGATGGGCAAGAACGCCGGCGACGACCTGCGCGAAGGCAAGCCCACGCTGCCGCTCATCTGGCTGATCGAACACGGCACAGCGGCGGAAGCCGCGCTCGCACGCGAAGCGATCGAGCAAGGCGGCACGACGCGCTTCGACGAAATCTTCGCGGCGATCACGCGCTCGGGAGCGCTCGAGCACACGCTGCAATGCGCGCGCACCGAGGCCCAGGCCGCCGCCGATGCGATTTCAGCGTTCCCCCCTTCCATTTACAAAGATAGCCTGCTAGAATTATGTTCTTACTCGACGACGCGTCAGTCTTGAAAAAGACAAAGCGGGTTGTGGAGTCCAGCAGTCAATTCGGGGTGTAGCTTAGCCTGGTAGAGCGCTACGTTCGGGACGTAGAGGCCGGAGGTTCGAATCCTCTCACCCCGACCAGAATTCGAAAAAAACCGCGCATGCGTTGCGCGGTTTTTTTTCGTCTGTATCTCCCGTACCTGCTTCCTGTCCGGGCAACTCACGGCGCACCACGCCTCGCGCAGCCGGCAGCGGCCTTGTCCGTTCGGCCAGTGGCCCTGGAACTGCGGTACCCCTCTGTTATAGTTTCCCCATCCGCCCCCCTCATTGTCTCGACGCGTGGACCACCTTCCCTTATGGGCGCAGATTTGCGCCGTCTTCGTCCTGCTCATCTGCTCAAGCTTCTTCTCCATCTCCGAAACGGCGATGATGGCGCTCAATCGCCATCGGCTCAAATACCTCGCCAATCACGGCACGCTCGGCGCGAAGACCACCCAGAAGCTGCTCGCGCGCACCGACTTGCTGCTTTCGGTAATCCTGATCGGCAACAATCTCTTCAACACCATCATCCCGGTCCTTACGACCTCGATCGCGCTCCATACCTTCGGCCGCAATAACCTCGTACTGTCGATCGCAACGGGCATCGTCGCGTTTCTCATCATCGTGTTCGCGGAAATCACGCCGAAGATTGTGGGCGCAACGTTTCCGGAAAAAATCGCACTGCCCGCGAGCCTCCTGATCGCGCCGCTCATGCGTGTGACGAAGCCGATCATCTGGTTCGTCAACATGTTTGCGAACACCATCCTGCGCATCCTGCACATCAATACGCGCAAGGCGCATGACCAGCGGCTCTCCACCGAGGAGTTGCGCACCATCGTGCTCGAATCGGGCAGCTTCATGCCGACCAAGCACCGCAGCATCCTGCTCAACCTGTTCGATCTCGAGAACATCACCGTCGACGACGTGATGATTCCGCGCCGGCGCATCGAGGCGCTCGATTACGACGCTCCGCTCGAAGACATCCTGCATCAGCTCGAGACCTGCTATCACAACAAGCTGATCGTCTATCAAGGCGACATCGACCGCGTGCTTGGCGTGCTGCATGTGCGCAAGACGCTGGCCGCGCTGCACAACCAGGATTTCGAGCGCGAGACGCTGCGCGAACTGCTCGCCGAGCCGTACTTCGTGCCCACGGGCACGCCGGGGTTCCAGCAACTTCAGTACTTCCAGGAAAGCCGCCATCGCATCGCGCTTGTCGTGAACGAGTACGGCGAGATGGAAGGGCTCGTCACGCCCGAAGACATCATCGAGGAGCTGATCGGCGAATTCACCACGTCGATGCCGCGCAGCGGCACCGGACGCGGCGGCTGGAACGACGAAGGCGAATGTATCGTGCCGGGCAGCATGCCTTTGCGCGAACTCAATCGCTGGCTTCATATCAAGCTGCCCACGGATGGGCCCAAGACGCTCAACGGCCTGATCCTCGAAGTGCTCGAAGAGATTCCCGAAGGCGACGTGTGCCTGCAGATCGGCGACGTGAAGCTCGAAGTGCTACGCAGCGACGACCAGGCCGTACGCACGGTCAAGCTCTTCAAGCCCGGCGCCAAACCGCGCCAGGGGACGCTGCAAAAGGCGAAGAAGCTGCTGCCGGGACGTTAGCCGCTTGGCCAGGTGGCGGCGCGGTGCGCCGCGCGCCATGATGAAGGCGTCATTTGTTCGAGGCGGCTTCGCGCCGGCATGCCGATGCTTTCTATTCCTTATCGCGCGCGCCCTTCGGCAGCCGCGGCTGCCGAAGGCGCTACGGGCGGTGGAGAAAGGGCGCGTACACCTGCGCCTGTCTCCCCACCGCAGCCCGACGACGCACCCGCCGTTCGCCTGCTCTCCGAAACGTTGCGCGAAGCCGCACGGCGCAACGCCTCCGATCTGCACATCGAGCCGATGGAACACGGCTGGCGCGTGCGTCTGCGCATCGACGGCGTGCTGCATGAAATGGCGCGGCCGCCTGCGCATCTGCGCGATGCGTTCGTCACGCGCATCAAGGTGCTCGCGCGCATGGACATCGCCGAGCGGCGCATTCCGCAGGACGGCAAGCTGCGGCTCGCGTCATCGGCAGCCTCGCGCGCCGCCGATGACTATCGCGTGAATTCGCTGCCCACGCTGCACGGCGAAAAGCTCGTCTTACGCAGGCTCGAAGCGCTTCCCGCCGATCTGTCGCTTGCCGAACTCGGGCTCGATGAAGCCCAACAGCACGCGGTAGCCGAAGCGATCGGCGCCCCGCACGGTCTTGTCCTCGTCACGGGACCCACTGGCAGCGGCAAGACGCTCTCGCTCTACTGCTTCCTGCAAAGGCTCAACATCACGGCGCGCAATCTCTGCTCGGTGGAAGACCCCGCCGAAATCCAGCTCGCGGGCATCAATCAGGTCAACGTGCGCGAGAAGGCCGGGCTCACCTTTGCAGTAGCACTGCGTGCGCTGCTGCGCCAGGACCCGGACGTCATCATGATCGGCGAAATTCGCGACGAAGAAACCGCCAGCGTGGCCGTCAGGGCCGCGCAGACCGGCCATCTCGTGCTCTCGACCGTGCACACGAACGACGCCAGCGCGGCCTGCGCACGGCTCGTCGACATCGGCGTCGAACCGTACAACCTGGCGGGCTCGCTGCGGCTCGTCACGGCGCAACGTCTTGTGCGGCGGCTATGTCCGTTATGCCGCGTCCGCGACGAAGCTTCGCCGGCGGCGCTCGTCGCGGCGGGGCAGAACGTCCGCGACAGTGAGATGACGCAGCCTTATGTCGCGCGCGGCTGCGAGGCTTGCCATGGCATCGGCTATCGAGGTCGCGTGGGAATTCACGAGGTGTTGCCGATCTCGGAAGCCATACGCGAGCTGATCGTCACAGGGCGCGGCGCGCACGAAATCGCTCGCGAAGCACGCAGAAGCGGCGTGGCAACCTTGCGCGACGCGGCGCTCGCACGCGTGCGCGACGGCACCACGAGCCTCGCCGAAGCGCTTGCCGCTACGCAGGCACCATGAGCGCCGCGCACGGCCGTCGCGGCCCACCGGAGTGGCGCTTCGCGTGGCGCGGCCTCGACGCATCGGGCGCGACCAGGCGTGGCACGCTGATCGCGCTCGACGCCGCGGCTGTACGCGTCGCGCTCAAGCGCGAGCGCATCACCGTGCTCGCCATCGAGCGCAGAGCGAGCGCGGGCGCGCCCAAGGCGCGCCACGCGGACGTCACGCGCTTTACACGTCAGCTCGCGAGCCTCCTGCGCGCGGGACTGCCGCTTGCGAACGCGCTCGAGCTGCTCGCCCTCTCGCCGGGGCCGAACGGCATGCCGCGCATTGCCGCGGCGCTCGCGCGCGACATCGCCGGAGGCCTGCGCTTTGCCGACTCGCTCGCGCAACATCCGGCGCGCTTCAACGCGCTGTATTGCCAGCTCGTTGCCGTTGGCGAAGCCTCGGGTGCGCTCGCCGCCGTACTCGCGCGCCTCGCCGACGACCGCGAGCGTGCCGCCGCGCAGCGCGCCAAAGTGCGGGCCGCGCTCACCTACCCCATGGCGGTGCTGCTGCTCGCGTTTGTCATTACCGCCGCGTTGCTGGTCTGGGTCGTGCCCACGTTCAAGCAGATCTTCGACGGCTTCGGCGCCGCACTGCCCGCGCCCACGCAGTTCGTGCTGATGCTCTCCGCGGGCGCCGCGCGCTGGAGCGTGCCGGCCGCCGTAGCCGCAGCCACCGGCACGCTCGCCCTGCAAGCGGGCTTACGCCGCTCGGAAGCCGCACGCATCGCGTTTGGACGCACGCTGCTGAAGCTCCCGCTTTGCGGCGCCCTGCTCACCACACTGTGCGCCGCCCGCTGGAGCCGAGCGCTCGGCACGCTGCTCGCCGCCGGCACGCCGCTCGCGGACGCCTTCGATTCGCTCGCGCATGCAAGCGGCAACGCATTCTTCGATCGCGCGAGCGCGGGCATCAGCGAGCGCCTGCGGCACGGCGAGCGGCTCGCCGCGGCCATGCGCGCGGCAGGATGCTTTCCGGCCGATGTGGTTCAGCCCGTTGCCGTCGCGGAAGAATCGGGCGCGCTCGACGCGATGTTGCTCGACGTTGCCTCGCTCGCCGACCGTCAGGTCGACGAAAAGATCGCGCTCGTATCGAGCCTGTGCGAACCGCTCGTGATTGTGGTGCTCGGTGCGCTGGTCGGCGGCCTTGTCGTCGCGATGTATCTTCCCATCATTCAACTGGGCAACGTGGTGTAGCATCGCTGCCAGAATCCGGTACCGTCTCATGCCCGTCCAACTCCCTTCCGCGCCCGATACTGCAACGCCGCTCGCCGCCGCTCTCGCCGGTCTGCCCTTCGGCGTGCTCATGGTCTTCGCCATTGCGTTCGGGCTCGTCATCGGCAGCTTTCTCAACGTCGTCGTGCACCGGCTGCCAATCATGCTGGAGCGCGCGTGGCGCACCGATGTGGCCGAAGCGACCGGCACGCCCGGTCCGCTCTTCGAAGAAGACGGGCTGCCCGCGCGCTACAACCTCTGGCTCCCACGCAGCGCGTGCCCGCACTGCGGCCACGTCTTGCGCGCCTGGGAAAACATTCCGGTGCTCAGTTGGGTCGCGTTGCGCGGGCGCTGCTCGCACTGTCATGCGCGCGTGAGCGCGCGCTACCCGCTCATCGAGATCGCGAGCGCGGCCTGCGCGGCCGGCGCATTGCTCGCCTTCGGGCCCACCGGCAAAGCGCTCGCCGCCTTCGTGCTGTGCGCCACGCTCATCGCCGCGAGTGCCATCGACCTCGAACACCAGATGCTGCACGACGAAATCACGCAGCCGCTGCTGTGGGCCGGGTTGCTGGTCAATTTTGCCGGCACCTTCGTCACGCTGCGCGAAGCGGTGATCGGTGCGGTCGCGGGTTATCTGGCGCTCTGGTGCGTCTACTGGGTCTTCAAGCTGTTGCGTGGCGTAGAAGGCATGGGCCACGGCGATTTCAAGCTGCTCGCCGCGCTCGGCGCATGGCTCGGCTGGAGCGCACTGCCGCAGATCGTCGTGATCGCCGCAGTAGCCGGCGCGCTGGTCGGCATCATCGCCACGTTGACGGGACGCATGCGCTTCGAAGAGCCGCTGCCGTTCGGCCCGTATCTGGCCGCTGGCGCGCTCATCACATTGTTTGCAGGCACACCGCTCTATGGTGTATTTGCGTGGGGAAACTGATCAAATGTTCGCGGTCGGATTGACGGGTGGCATCGGCAGCGGCAAATCCACGGTCGCCGATGGCTTTGCCGCGCGCGGCGTGACGATCGTCGACACCGATCTCATCGCGCATCGCATTACCGCGCCGCACGGCATCGCGATGGCGCAGATCGCCGCGGAATTCGGCCCTCAATTCGTCGCGCCGGACGGCTCGATGGACCGCGCGCGCATGCGCACGCTCGTGTTCGGCGATGAGTCCGCGCGCAAGCGACTCGAGGCCATCACACACCCGCTGATCCGCTCCGAAACCGAACGCGAAACGCGAGAGGCCAGCGGGCCCTATGTCATCGTGGTCGTACCCTTGCTCGTAGAGTCGGGCACCTGGAAGACGCGTGTCGATCGCGTGCTCACCGTCGATTGCAGCGTGGAAACCCAGATCGCGCGCGTCATGCGCCGCAATGGCTTCACGCGTGATCAGGTGCTCGCGATCATCGCGCGGCAGGCCACGCGCGAAGCGCGCCTCGCGGCTGCCGACAACGTGGTGGTGAACGACAACGGCGCGACGCTCGAAACGCTCGATCAGGACGTCGACGCATTGCATCAGACGTATCTCAAGCTTGCTGCCGAAAAGGCCGGCAACGCTTAAAACGCGCCATCCGCAGGCGATTAGCGGGTCACATCGGCAAAGCACCGGGCCGGCGCGATTGCGACCGTAGTCCCACGGCATTAGAATGTCCTGCAATCCGTCACCTACCACGCCCGAGGCGAGCGCGCTTGATTCTTTACGAGTATCCCTTCAACGAGCGAATCCGAACGCTGCTGCGCCTCGAAGACCTGTTCGAGCGCTTCACGTTTTTCCTGACCCAGGAGGATCCGAGGGAACATCACGTCGCGCTCACGACGCTCTTCGAAATCGCGGAAGTCGCAGGCCGCGCCGACCTGAAGTCGGATCTCATGAAGGAACTCGAGCGGCAACGCCAAACGCTCGCGCCGTTCCGCGGCAATCCCGGCATCGAGCAGAATGCGCTCGAAACCGTGCTGGGCGAAATCGAGCAGACGCTCGCCGGTCTCACGCAGATGCAAGGCAAGACGGGCCAGCATCTAATGGACAATGAGTGGCTCACGAGCATCCGCAGCCGCGCGATTATTCCCGGCGGCACCTGCAAGTTCGATCTGCCGTCGTACTATGCGTGGCAGCAGTTGCATCCGGATCAACGCCGCCAGGACATTGCGAAATGGGTCACGCCGCTGCTGCCGCTGCGCGACGCCGCCGCCATCGTGCTGCGCCTCGCGCGCGAATCGGGCCAGGCGTCGAAGGTGATGGCGATGCAGGGCAGCTATCAGCAGATGCTGTCAGGGCGTGCCTATCAGCTCATGCAAGTCCGCGTGGCACCGGAATTGCGCATGATTCCCGAAGCGAGCGCCAACAAGTACATGCTGTGGGTGCGCTTCACCGTGCAGGACGGCGATCTGCGTCCGCGCGCCGTCGATCAGGACGTGCCGTTCCAGCTCACGCTCTGCAGCCTGTGAAACCGGACGCGCCGCCACGCCAGACTCAACGCAACCCAAGTTCTATCGCATGACCACTGTCGTCAAATGTCCGACCTGCGGCAAGGAAGTCCGCTGGGTGCCGGAAAACCGCTTCCGGCCGTTCTGCTCCGAGCGCTGCAAGCAAATGGATCTCGGCGCATGGGCGGCCGAAAAATACCGCATCGGCGGCGCCGACGACGAAACGCCGCCCGAAGACGCGCCGCCCACCGATACGCGGCAGTAAGCGACGCGCGTGCGCGGGCGTGTGCCGGACAAAAAGGCCGCTGTGCATCACGCACAGCGGCCTTTTGCATCGTGGCGGCCCGTGCAGGGCGTTACTCCGCGGCAAGCCACTCCAGCACAGGAATCGTCGCGGGCAAGAGCGGCTCGACGCTCGCCGGCAGCGACTGCCAGACAAACGCCTGGCCTTCGCGGCCATGCGGCTCGCCGGTCCACTCGGTCACCTTGCAGAAGTAGAGCCGCACATAGGCGTGCGGGTAATCGTGTTCGAGCGTGTGCCACAGGTGGCACGCCTTCACGTCGATGCCCAGTTCCTCGTGCAACTCGCGCGCGAGCGCCGCTTCGACCGTTTCGCCCGCTTCCAGCTTGCCGCCCGGAAACTCCCAGTAGCCTGCATACGGTTTGCCTTCGGGGCGCTGAGCGAGCAGATAGCGGCCATCGGGCTGGACCAGCACGCCCACCGCGACTTCCGTCACGGGGCGTACGTTCGCGCAAGCATCCTTCGTGGCGTTGGCTTCGGCGCTCATGCCTCTTGCGCCTTCTTGCCCGACCAGTCGCGTGCGAACTGCCACGCCACGCGGCCCGAACGCGAGCCGCGCTCCAGCGCCCAAACGAGGGCGTCGCCGCGCGCCGACTCGACTTCGGCGTCGTCGCAGCCGAAATGGCGCAGCCAGTGGCCGACGATCGTCAGGTAATCGTCCTGCTTGAACGGATAGAAGCTCACCCAGAGGCCAAAGCGCTCGGAGAGCGAAATCTTCTCCTCCACCACTTCGCCCGGATGAATCTCGCCGTCGGGCATGTGCTTGTACGTCTCGTTGTCGCTCATGTACTCGGGCAGCAGATGGCGGCGGTTCGAGGTCGCGTAAATCAGCACGTTGTCCGACTGCGCGGCCACCGAGCCGTCCAGCGCCACCTTCAGCGCCTTGTAGCCCGATTCGCCTTCCTCGAACGAGAGGTCGTCGCAGAACACGATGAAGCGCTCGGGGCGCGTCGAGATGAGATCGACGATATCGCCGAGGTCATGCAGATCGTCCTTGTCGACTTCGATCAGGCGAAGACCGTCCTTCGCGTACGCGTTCAGGCAGGCCTTGATCAACGACGACTTGCCCGTGCCGCGCGCGCCGGTGAGCAGCACGTTGTTCGCGGGCTTGCTCTGCACGAACTGGCGCGTGTTGCGGTCGATGAGATCTTTCTGCCGGTCGATGTTCTGCAGGTCGTCGAGCGAGATCAGCGAGATCGCCGGCACCGGCTGCAGGAAACCGCGCCCCTGGCGCTTGCGCCAGCGAAACGCAACGGCCGCGTTCCAGTCGACATCGGGTGCCGAGGGCGGCAGCACGGCCTCGAGGCGGCCGAGCAGCGCTTCGGCGCGGGTCAGAAACTGTTCGAGCTTGTCCATGTGGTAAAGGCGCTTGAAATCAGGAGCGGTAATCCGCGTTGATGCTCACGTAGTCGTGCGAGAGGTCGCAGGTCCAGATCGTGGCCTGCGCGTCGCCGCGGCCGAGCAGCACACGAATCAGGATCTCGCTCTTCTTCATGACGCGCTGGCCGTCCTCTTCGCGGTAAGCCGGGTTGCGGCCGCCCGCTTTCGCCACGAGCACGTCGTCGAGATACAGGTCGATCTTGTCGACGTCGAGGTCGGTCACGCCGGCATAGCCGATCGCCGCGAGGATACGGCCGAGGTTGGGGTCCGATGCGTAGAACGCCGTCTTCACGAGCGGCGAATGGCCGATCGCATAGGCGATCTGGCGGCACTCGGCCACGTCCTTGCCGCCTTCCACCTGCACGGTCATGAACTTGGTTGCGCCTTCGCCGTCGCGCACGATGAGTTGCGAGAGTTCCTGGGCGACAGCCGTCACGGCGTCGCGCAGCGCGGCGTAGGCGGGCGTGTCAGTCGAGGTGATCGCGGGCAGGCTGGACTTGCCCGAGGCGATCATGATGAACGAGTCGTTGGTCGAGGTATCGCCGTCGATCGTGACGCAATTGAACGAGCGGTCGGCCACGTACTTCACGAGTTCGTCGAGCACGGGCTGTGCAACGTTCGCATCGAAAGCGAGGAAGCCGAGCATGGTCGCCATGTTCGGCTTGATCATGCCCGCGCCCTTGCTGATGCCCGTGAACGTGACAGTGTGGCCATCGACCGCGACCTGGCGCGACACGGCCTTCGGCAGCGTGTCGGTCGTCATGATGGCCTGCGCGGCGTCGTACCAGTTCGCGGCCTTGCGGTTCTCCAGCGCGGCGGGAAGACCCGCCTTCAGGCGGTCGATGGGCAGCGGCTCGAGAATCACGCCAGTCGAGAACGGCAGCACCTGCGAGGACTCGAGGCCGGCAAGACGCGCGAGTTCATCGCAGGTCTCGCGGGCGTGCTTCATGCCCGGCTCGCCGGTGCCCGCATTCGCGTTGCCGGTGTTCACCACCAGCGCGCGAATGCCCTTGCCGCCCGCGCGCACCTTCGCGAGATGTTCGCGGCACACGGTCACCGGCGCGGCACAGAAGCGGTTCAGCGTGAACACGCCGGCCACGCTCGCGCCTTCGTCGACGGAAATCACCAGGACGTCCTTGCGATTGGGCTTGCGGATGTTGGCTTCTGCCCAGCCGAGCGTCACGCCGGCGACCGGATGAAGTTGAGCGGGATCAATCGAGGGGAAATTGACAGCCATGGTGGCGACCTGTCGAAAAGGCGATGCCGGCCAGGGCGCTGGAGCCCGGCCGGCATCGGGATTCAAAACGCAAGGCCCGCCAGGAGAAGCGGGCCACCGGAGTCTACGTTCAAGCCTGCGTCACGCGATCTTGCCGTGACATTGCTTATATTTTTTGCCGCTGCCGCACGGGCACGGATCGTTGCGGCCCACCTTCGGCATCTCGCTGCCCACCGGCGGCGTATGGCTCATGGCCGCGCCGACCATTGCGGCGGCGGCGTCGGCCGCCACCGGCGCTGCAGCCGCGGGGGCCGGCGCAGCGTCGGCTTCGGCGAACTCGGCATGGCGGAACTCGACGTTCTCGACATGATGGCCCTGCTCTTCGATCTGCTCGGCCGCCTGTTCGAGCTGCTCCGGCGACTGGATCTGCACGTTCATCACGATACGCGTGACTTCGAGCTTCACGGCTTCGAGCATCGCGGCGAACAGTTCGAACGCCTCGCGCTTGTACTCCTGCTTCGGGTTCTTCTGCGCATAGCCGCGCAGATGGATGCCCTGACGCAGGTGGTCGAGCGCCGCGAGGTGTTCGCGCCAGCTGCGGTCGAGCGTTTGCAGCATGACCGAGCGCTCGAATGCGCTGAACGATTCGCGCCCCACGAGCGCGACCTTCTGCTCGTACGCTTCGTCGGCGGCGGCGAGCACGGCTTCGAGGATCTCATCGGCGTCGATCGACGACGACTCGTTGATCATCTCCTGGATCGCGAGGTCGAGCTGCCATTCGTTGCGCAGCACTTCTTCGAGCTCGGGCACGTCCCACTGCTCTTCGATACTGCCGTGCGGCACGAACTGGCGCACGATGTCGGTGATCACGCCATGACGCATCGCGCCGATCGTTTCGGTGATGTCGTGCGCTTCGAGCAGTTCGTTGCGCTGCTGGTAGATCACCTTGCGCTGGTCGTTCGACACGTCGTCGTATTCGAGCAGCTGCTTGCGGATGTCGAAGTTGCGCGCTTCGACCTTGCGCTGCGCCGACTCGATCGAACGCGTGACGATGCCCGCCTCGATCGCCTCGCCCTCCGGCATCTTCAGGCGTTCCATGATCGCGCGCACGCGATCGCCCGCGAAAATACGCAGGAGCGGGTCTTCGAGCGAGAGATAGAAACGCGACGAGCCCGGGTCGCCCTGACGGCCCGCACGGCCGCGCAGCTGGTTGTCGATCCGGCGCGACTCGTGACGCTCGGTGCCGATGATGTGCAGACCGCCGGCGGCCTTCACCTGATCGTGCAGTGTCTGCCACTCGTCGTGCAGTTGCTGGATGCGGCGCGCCTTTTCGTCGGCGGGTACCGCTTCGTCGGCTTCGATGAACGCGGCCTGCTTCTCCGCATTGCCGCCCAGCACGATGTCGGTACCGCGGCCGGCCATGTTGGTGGCGATGGTGACGCGCTGCGGACGGCCCGCTTCGGCGACGATCGCGGCTTCACGCGCATGCTGCTTCGCGTTGAGCACTTCGTGCGGCAGACCGGCCTTCGTGAGCAGGTTCGAGAGCAACTCGGAGTTTTCGATCGACGTCGTGCCGACCAGCACCGGCTGGCCACGCTCGTAGCAGTCGCGGATGTCGCGAATCACGGCGTCGTAGCGCTCCTTCGCCGTCTTGTAGATCTGGTCCTGCTTGTCGATCCGCTTGGGCGTACGGTTCGTCGGAATCACGACCGTCTCGAGCCCGTAGATCTCGTTGAATTCGTACGCTTCGGTGTCGGCCGTACCCGTCATGCCCGAGAGCTTCGCGTACATGCGGAAGTAATTCTGGAACGTGATCGAAGCGAGCGTCTGGTTCTCGCTCTGGATCTTCACGTGCTCCTTCGCTTCCACGGCCTGGTGCAGGCCGTCCGACCAGCGGCGGCCGGCCATGAGACGGCCGGTGAATTCGTCGACGATGATGACTTCGCCGTTCTGCACCACGTAGTGCTGGTCCTTGTGGAACAGCGTGTGGGCGCGCAGCGCAGCGTACACGTGGTGCATCAGCGTGATGTTCTGCGGCGCGTAGAGGCTCTCGCCCTGACCGATCAGGCCCCACTCGGCGAGCATGCGCTCGGCCTTCTCGTGGCCCGACTCGGTGAGAAACACCTGGCGCGCCTTCTCGTCGAGCGTGTAGTCGCCCGGCTTTTCCACGCCCGTGCCGTCGGCCTTCTCTTCGCCGATCTGCTGCTCGAGCAGCGGCGGCAGCGCGTTCATGCGCACGTAGAGTTCGGTATGGTCTTCGGCCTGTCCCGAAATGATGAGCGGCGTACGCGCTTCGTCGATCAGGATCGAGTCCACCTCGTCGACCACGGCGAAGTTCAGCGCACGCTGCACGCGCGCCTCGGTCTCGTAGACCATGTTGTCGCGCAGGTAGTCGAAGCCGAACTCGTTGTTCGTGCCGTAGGTGATGTCCGCCGCGTACGCTTCCTGCTTCATTGCGTGGTCCATCTGCGACAGGTTGATGCCGACCGAAAGACCGAGGAAGTTGTAGAGGCGCGCCATCCATTCGGCGTCGCGCTGCGCGAGGTAGTCGTTCACCGTCACGACGTGCACACCGCGGCCCGACAGCGCATTCAGGTACACGGGCAGCGTGGCGACCAGCGTTTTGCCTTCGCCGGTGCGCATTTCAGCGATCTTGCCGTAATGCAGCACCATGCCGCCGATCAGCTGCACGTCGAAGTGGCGCATCTTCAGCACGCGCTTGCTCGCCTCGCGGCAAACGGCGAACGCCTCCGGCAGCAGTTCGTCGAGCGAGGTGCCTTTGGCCACGCGCTCGCGGAACTCGGCCGTCTTCGCGCGCAGTTGCTCGTCGGTGTACTGCTCGATCTTCGGTTCGAGCGCGTTGATCGCCACGACCGTCTTCTGATATTGCTTGATCAGGCGCTGATTGCGGCTGCCAAAGATTTTCTGTAAGAAACCGGTGGTCATCGGATCGGTGTCTGCGTCGCGGCTTCGGCCGGGATTCCTGAGGGTGGGTTCAGCGGGTGTGCAACGTCTGTCGGCGTCTGCACTACGCATCCGGACCGGAGGGACCTCGGCGGCTTTAGCCCAAAATTGGTGGATTCGAATCGTGCATTTTAGCACGCGCCCTCTCACCCGCCTGTGTCAGCGCGAAGGCGGCTCTGGCGCGCATGATGCCCGCATGGACGGCCTTCCCGCCGGGCGGCGAAGGGCCGCGAGGCGGCCCTGGCCGAATGGCCTGAAGGCGTTGGATGGGCGGTGCGCAGGCTACAATGACGGCATCGCAGCCCCGCCTGCGCGCTCGCCCATCCTTACACGACATGAGCCGTTTCTCGCCGTTTTCAAGGTCCATGGGACCACGCGCCCCCCAGCCGCTCGCCGAAGTGCTCAGCCGCACCGACGCGTTCGCGCCGCTGCGCGCCGGCGTCGAACAGATCGCGGCGATCCAGCGCGACCTGAACGCACTGCTGCCCGACTATCTCGCGGCCAGCGTCGAGCCCGGCTTCATCAAGGACGGCACGCTGGCCCTTTTCACTGCGCACAACGCGCTCGCGGCGCGGCTGCGGCACCTGGAGCCGCGGCTCGTGGCCGACCTGCAGGCGCGCGGCTGGGCATTGAACAGTGTGCGTATCCGTGTGCGTCCGCAAGCCGTGAAAGATCCCGCGCCGCCCAAGCAGGCGCGCATGACGCCGGCTGGCGCGGCAGCGCTCCAGGCGCTCAGTGAAACGCTGCAGGCCTCGCCGCTGCAGGCAGCGCTCGCGAAGATGGCGGCGCGCCACACGAAAAAGCGCTGATCCGGCGCGCCAACGTCTCACGAAACCGCGCTCACGAAACCGCGCGGCGAAGCCGCGCAAAAAAGCGAAAGGGCAGCGTGAAGCTGCCCTTTTTACTGGCAAATCGCGCTCGAAACTCAGGCGAATGCCGTCTGCGCCTCGTAGCCGAAGCCGCGCGGCGCCTTCTGCGGATCGTCGAACGTGACGATCTCGTAGGCGTCCTCATTCGCGAGCAGCTCGCGCAGCAGCGCGTTGTTCAGGCCGTGGCCCGACTTGTACGCGTCGTACGCCGCCAGCAGCGGATGACCGACCACATACAGGTCGCCGATCGCGTCGAGCATCTTGTGCTTCACGAACTCATCGTCGTAGCGCAGGCCGTCGTTGTTCAGAATGCGGTACTCGTCCAGCACGATGGCGTTGTCCATGCTGCCGCCGCGTGCGAGGCCCAGCTCGCGCATCATCTCGACTTCGTGCGCGAAGCCGAACGTGCGGGCGCGCGCGATTTCGCGCACGTACGAGGTATTCGCGAAGTCCACTTCGAGCGCCTGGCCCGTCTTGTCGACGGCCGGGTGGCGGAAATCGATCGTGAACTTGAGCTTGAAGCCAAAGTAAGGCTCGAGGCGCGCGAACTTGTCGCCGTCGCGGATCTCAACCGGCTTCTTGACCTTGATGAACTTCTTCGGAGCATTCTGCTCCTCAATACCCGCCGACTGGATCAGGAACACGAACGAAGCCGCACTGCCGTCCATGATCGGAATTTCCTCGGCGGTCACGTCCACATAGAGGTTGTCGATGCCAAGGCCAGCGCAGGCAGACATGAGATGCTCGATCGTCGAGACACGTGCGCCGTCTTTCTGCAGCACCGAGGCCAAGCGCGTGTCGCCAATCGCCATCGCCGATGCGGGGATGTCAACCGGCGTCGGCAAATCCACGCGCGAAAACACGATGCCCGTGTTCGGCGCCGCCGGACGCAGCGTCAGGTCGACCTTGCGCCCCGAGTGCAGGCCGATGCCGACTGTCTTCACGATTGATTTGATGGTTCGCTGCTTCAACATGGTCTTCTTGCTCATTGAAAATCCCAATCGGGACTTTTTAATTCATAGCACGAATTATACTCCAGTTGCGTCGAGTCCGTCGTTTTCGCCGGCGTGACAAACTGTTTCCGCTGCGTTACCCATCAGGGATGGAGCGCGGGCCGATGCCCGGAACGGAGGCGTTCCCGGGGTGATCGGCCCGCTGGGCTCACGTAATCGCCTGTCACATTTGCGTCGCAATTGCGCGTTGCTTCAGGGCAACGCAGCGCCCGCGAACGCGCTCATGCGCGGGTCAACGTGGCAAGTATGCTCGCAGCATCGCTCACTTCGAACTTGCCGGGTGCTTCGACGTGCAGCGTCTTGACCACGCCGTCGTCGACCACCATCGCATAGCGCTGGGAGCGGATTCCCATGCCACGCGCCGACAAATCCTGCTCCAGTCCGAGTGCACGAGTCAACGCTGCGCTGCCGTCGGCCATCATGCGTACCTTGCCCGAGGTACGCTGATCGCGTCCCCACGCGCCCATGACGAACGCGTCGTTGACGGACACGCACCAGACCTCGTCGACACCGGCCGCGCGCAGCGCGTCGAAGTGTTCGACGTAACCCGGCACGTGCTTCGCGGAGCACGTGGGCGTGAATGCGCCCGGCAATCCGAAGATCACCACGCGCTTGCCCGCCGCTTCCTTTTGCACGTCGAAGCTGTTCGGCCCCAGCGTGCAACCCTCGCGCGCGTCTTCGACGAACTCGAAGAGGGTCGCTTCGGGCAGCGTTTCACCCTGTTTGATCATGACTCGTCCTTCGCAACGATGCACAAGCTTGTTCAAGCCTCATGCGCCGGCGTCGTGCAATGTTGGGCAACGATGTACTCCAAGGTTACACAGGAACGCCTGGCGACACCGCGCCTGTCCCCCACGCTCTACGCGTGGCGGGCAACCGTCCCTGCCGCGCATCCTCGCGGATGCGGCCTTGCTGGTCTTGCTCGCCTTCATTGCTGCGCAGCGCGCTATCTGTCTGCGGGCGAGGGCAACGCGTGCCCTGCCGCAGTCAGATCGGCTTGCGTGTCAGTCCGCCTGCTTGCGCAGGAACGCCGGGATATCGTACGTGTCGACGCCCTTTTCCTGCAGCGCCTGCACGTGCGAAGCCGCGGTGTCGCGCGACGTGCGCCACACTGCCGGCGTGTCGAGCGCGCCGTAGTCGGCCGTGTTGCCATGGCCGCTGTGCTGCGGTGCATACGCGCCCGCCGGAGCCGGGATCGGCTGGTTGTCCGTGCCCGTGCGCAGCAGTTGCATCGGCGCGGCTTGCTGCTTCTTCGCAGCGCGGCCAAGGCCCGTTGCCACCACCGTCACGCGCAGCGCGTCGCCCATCGCGTCGTCGTACACCGCACCGAAGATCACCGTCGCGTCTTCCGCAGCATAGCTCTTGATGGTGTTCATCACTTCGCGCGTTTCCGACAGTCGCAGCGAACGGCTCGACGTGATGTTGACCAGCACGCCGCGCGCACCCGACAGATCGACGCCTTCGAGCAGCGGGCTCGCCACGGCCTGTTCCGCCGCGAGGCGCGCGCGATCGACGCCGGCAACCGTCGCCGTGCCCATCATCGCCTTGCCCTGCTCGCCCATCACCGTCTTCACGTCTTCGAAGTCGACGTTCACGAGGCCGTCGACGTTGATGATTTCGGCGATGCCGGCCACCGCGTTGTTCAGAACGTCGTCCGCGCACTGGAAGCACTTGTCCATCTCGGCGTCATCGCCCATCACGTCGAACAGCTTGTCGTTCAGGACGACGATCAGCGAGTCGACGTGATCCTCCAGTTGCTGCGAGCCGGCTTCCGCCACACGCATGCGCTTGCCGCCTTCGAACTCGAACGGCTTGCTCACCACGCCAACGGTGAGAATGCCCATTTCCTTGGCGATCTGCGCGACGACCGGGGCGGCGCCCGTGCCGGTGCCGCCACCCATGCCGGCGGTGATGAACACCATGTGCGCGCCGCGCAGTGCGTCGGCGATGCGCTCACGCGCTTCTTCCGCTGCCGCGCGGCCCATCTCCGGCTTCGCACCGGCGCCGAGGCCCGTGTTGCCGAGTTGAATCACGGCCGATGCACGCGAGCGCGAGAGCGCCTGTGCGTCCGTGTTCATCACGATGAAATCGACGCCTTGCACGCCGCGGTTGATCATGTGCTGCACGGCATTGCCGCCCGCACCACCAACGCCTACCACCTTGATGATGGTGCCGTTGGTTTCCGTTTCCAGCATCTGGAATTCCATGTTGCCTCCGTCAAGAAAAAGATTCCGCTCCTCGGCCGTTATCCAGTGGAAGATCGGGCAACCTTCCACTGCGCGCCAGCCGCCGTCACCAGCGCGATTTTCGAAGCTTGTACTTCGCCTTCTGTCCTGCGACTGCGGTTCCTAGAAGTTGCCGAGGAACCAGTCCTTCATGCGTGAAAAGACCTGACCCATCGACCCCGACTGCACGGCAACCTTGCGCCCGCGCATGCGCTGCGAGCGGCCTTCGACGAGCAGGCCCATCGCCGTCGAGTAGCGCGGATTGCGCACCACGTCGGCCAGACCGCCCGCGTACTCCGGCACGCCGATGCGCACCGGCTTCAGGAAAATGTCCTCGCCCAGCTCCACCATGCCCGGCATCATCGCGGCGCCGCCCGTGAGCACGACACCCGAGCTCAGCAATTCTTCGTAGCCCGACTCGCGCACCACCTGCTGCACGAGCGAGAAAAGCTCTTCCACGCGCGGCTCGATCACGGCGGCCAGCGCCTGGCGCGACAGCGTGCGCGGACCGCGCTCGCCCAGACCCGGCACTTCGATCATCTCGTCCGGGTCGGCCAGCGCCTGCTTCGCGATGCCGTAGCTCACCTTGATGTCTTCCGCGTCGGGCGTGGGCGTGCGCAGCGCCATGGCGATGTCGCTCGTCACCTGGTCGCCCGCGATCGGAATCACCGCGGTATGGCGAATCGCGCCTTCGCTGAAGATCGCGATGTCGGTCGTGCCGCCGCCCACGTCGACGAGCACCACGCCCAGTTCCTTCTCGTCCTCGGTCAGCACCGCCAGCGACGAGGCGAGCGGCTGCAGAATGAGGTCGTTCACTTCGAGGCCGCAGCGGCGCACGCACTTCACGATGTTCTGCGCCGCGCTCACCGCGCCCGTCACGATATGCACCTTCACTTCGAGGCGGATGCCGCTCATGCCGATCGGCTCGCGCACATCTTCCTGGCCGTCGATGATGAATTCCTGCGTGAGGATATGCAGCACCTGCTGGTCGGTCGGGATGTTGATCGCCTTCGCCGTTTCGATCACGCGCGCGACGTCTGCCTGCGTGACTTCCTTCTCCTTGATGGCGACCATGCCGCTCGAGTTGAAGCTGCGAATGTGGCTGCCCGCAATGCCGGTGAATACGTTAGTGATCTTGCAGTCGGCCATGAGTTCCGCTTCTTCGAGCGCTCTCTGGATAGACTGCACAGTGGCCTCGATGTTCACCACCACGCCCTTCTTGAGACCTTTCGATTCGCTCTGGCCGAGACCGATCACTTCGTAGTGGCCTTCGCCCTTCAATTCGGCGACGACGGCCACCACCTTCGACGTCCCGATGTCGAGGCTGACCAGCAGATCCTTATAGTCTTTACTCATATCGTGCTCGTTGCGTGTGATGTCCTGTTACTTCTTGCCCGGAGCGGGCGTGTCACTGATGAAGCGCATGCCGGCCGCCCTTATCGCAAACCCGTTCGGATAGCGCAAGTCCGCGTATTCGATCTCTTTGCCCCAACGTTGCGTCACCGCCGACCATGCCGCGATGAGGCGGTGCGAGCGCTCGTTCAGTGTGTCGGCGTTGCGCTCGCGGCCCAGCTCCACCTGCATGCCGTTCGAGAGCTTCACCGTCCACGCGTAGCGCGCCGAGAGCGTCACCTCGTCGGGTGTGAGCCCGAGCGGCGCGAACCACTTCTCCAGGTCGCGGTAGCGCGCGACTACTTCAGGCGCAGTGCCGTCGGGGCCGTCGAACGCGGGCAGTTCTTCGTCGAGTTCGCCCTGGTTCGCCGTGAACAGCTCGCCGTCCGTGCTCACGAGCTGATCGCTGCCCCACGTGCCCAACGGTTTGTACTCTTCGAGCGTGACAGCCAGTGCGTTGGGCCACACGCGGCGCACGCTCGCGTGACGTACCCACGGCATCTGCTCGAACGCAGCGCGCGCCGCATCGAGATCGACCGTGAAGAAGTTGCCCTTGAGCCGGCCGACTACGCCCGCGCGCACGGTGGGCGAATTGATGTGCTCGGTGTCGCCCTCGATGCGGATTTCCCGCAGCGCGAAGTTCGGGCGCTGCACGAGCCAGTAGCATCCAGCCGCCAGAAGCGCGAGCGCGAGCAGCGCGTGCAACGCGTTGGCGGCAAGGTTGAGCTGGCGTACGTTATTCCACATTTCGAGATTGTCGGTTTAGTCCAGGTTCGGCAATTCGTCGGTCAGCGATTATTTAGGGGTTCAATCTTTCAGCGTCAGCGCAAGCACACGCACCACGAGATCGCGATACTCGATGCCCATCGCGCGCGCGGCCTTCGGCGGCAGCGAGTGATCGGTCATGCCCGGCGCCGTGTTCACTTCGAGGAAGTACGCGTTGCCCGCGCCGTCCAGCATGAAATCGGCGCGGCCCCAGTCGGTGCAGCCGAGCACGTCGAACGCGCGGCGCGCGAGCTTCTTCAGTTGCACCTCTTTCTCCGGCGCGACGCCGCAGGGAATCAGATACTGCGTCGTGTCGAGGATGTACTTCGCGTCGTAGTCGTAGAACTCGCCCGCCGGCACGATCTTGATGATCGGCAGATCGAGGTCGCCCGCGATGCACGCCGTGTACTCGCCGCCGCCTTCGATGCTCTTTTCCACCAGTACGATCTTGTCGAACTTCGCGGCTTCTTCGAGCGCCGGCACGAGTTCGCCTTCGGTCTTCACCTTGATCACGGCCACGCTCGAGCCTTCGCTCGCGGGCTTCACGAACAGCGGCAGGCCGAGCTTCGCGACGATCTGCGGCGCGCGCGCCGCGTAGTCGTCGCCGCGCAGCACCGCTTCGAACGGCGGCGTGGGAATGCCGAGCTGCTGCCAGACGAGCTTGCTGCGGAACTTGTCGAGCCCGAGCGCGGAGCCGAGCACGCCCGTGCCGGTATAGCGGATGCCATAAAAATCGAGCGCGCCCTGAATCTGGCCGTTCTCGCCGTAGCCGCCATGCAGCGCGTTGAACACGCGCACGAAACCTTCGTCCTTCAACGCGGAAAGCGGGCGCCCGGACGGGTCGAACGGATGCGCGTCGATGCCGGCGCTCTGCAGCGCCTGCAGCACCAGCGTGCCCGACTTGAGCGATACCTCGCGCTCGGCGGACACGCCGCCGTACAACACCGCCACCTTGCCGAACTGCTTCGGGTCGAACTTCGGATCGATACTGCTCATGTCACTCACGCCTTCTGTTCCTGGGCTGCGATCCGGCCCGGCACACCGCCGATCGAACCCGCGCCCATCGTAATCACCACATCGCCGTCGCGCACCACTGCTGCAAGCGCCTCCGGCACTTCATCCACGGTCTCGACGAACACCGGCTCGACCTTGCCCGCCACGCGAATCGCGCGTGCGAGCGCGCGGCCATCCGCAGCGACGATCGGCGCTTCGCCGGCCGCATAGACATCGGTCAGCACGAGCGCGTCGACGGTCGACAGCACGCGCACGAAATCTTCGAAGCAGTCGCGCGTGCGTGTGTAGCGGTGCGGCTGGAACGCCAGCACGAGACGGCGCTCGGGAAACGCGCCGCGCGCCGCCGCGATCGTCGCGGCCATTTCCACCGGGTGGTGGCCGTAGTCGTCGATCAACGTCCAGGCGCCGCCGCCGTTGACGGGAATCTCGCCATAGCGCTGAAAACGGCGGCCCACGCCGTTGAATTCCGCGAGCGCGCGCTGGATATCGGCGTCTTTCACTTCGAGTTCGGTCGCGATCGCAATCGCGGCGAGTGCGTTCTGCACGTTGTGCGTGCCCGGCAGGTTCAGCACGATGTCGAGCGACGGCGCGTCCTCGCGCATCACCGTGAAGTACATCTTGCCTTCGCGTGCGATCACGTTCACCGCACGGACCTGCGCGTCGGAAGCGAAGCCGTAGCGGATGATCGGCTTCGAGACGAACGGCAGAATCTCCTTCACGTTCGGGTCGTCCACGCACAGCACCGCGATGCCATAGAACGGCAGGCGGTGCGTGAACTCGATGAACGCCTGCTTCAGGCGCGCGAAGTCGTGCCCGTAGGTGTCCATGTGATCGGCGTCGATGTTCGTAATGACTTCGATCACCGGGAACAGGTTCAGGAACGAGGCGTCGGATTCGTCGGCTTCGGCCACGATGAAGTCGCCCGTGCCGAGGCGCGCGTTCGCGCCCGCGCTGATCAGACGCCCGCCGATCACGAAAGTCGGGTCGAGTCCGCCCGCCGCCAGCACGCTCGCCACGAGCGAGGTCGTGGTGGTCTTGCCGTGCGTGCCCGCGATCGCGATGCCCTGCTTCAGACGCATCAGTTCCGCGAGCATCACGGCGCGCGGCACGATGGGAATGCGGCGATGACGTGCCGCGAGCACTTCCGGGTTGTCGCTGCGCACCGCGGTCGAAACGACCACGGCGTTGGCGCCTTCGATGTTCTCTTCGGCATGGCCGATCGCGATGCGCGCGCCGAGCGCGGCGAGTCGATCGGTGACCGCGTTCTTCGCGAGGTCCGAGCCGCTGACCTGATAGCCGAGGTTGACGAGCACTTCGGCGATGCCGCTCATGCCCGCGCCGCCGATACCGACGAAATGGATGTGTTTGACGATGTGTTTCATTGCTTTCCTCCCGCTACTACGCCCGCCACGGCCGCGCAGATGCGCGCGACCTGATCGGCGGCGTCGGGTTTCGCGAGCGCGCGGGCGCGCCCGGCCATTTCCGCCAGCGATGTTCTGGTCTGATGCCGCAACCAGTCGGCGAGTCCTTCCGCTGTCAGGTCGCGTTGCTGCACCACGAGCGCTGCGTCCTTGTCGGCAAGGAACGCGGCGTTGGTGGTCTGGTGGTCGTCCACGGCGTAGGGGAACGGCACGAAGCATGCCGCCACGCCCACCGCCGCGATCTCGGCCACCGTCATCGCGCCCGAACGGCAGATCACGAGATCCGCGTTCCGGTAGGCGCTCGCCATGTCGTCGATGAACGGCACGAGCTGCACCGTGTCGTTCAGTTCGAGTCCGGCGTCGAGATAGTTTTGACGCAAGGCGTCGATGTGCTTCGCGCCCGCCTGGTGCATGATGTGCGGACGCTCTTCTGGCGCGAGCAGCGACAGCGCGCGCGGCACCACTTCGTTGAGCGCCGTGGCGCCGAGACTGCCGCCCACCACGAGCACGCGCAGCGGGCCGCTGCGCGCAGCGTAGCGCGCAGCCGGGGCGTCGACGTGCTCGAGCGTTTCGCGGATCGGGTTGCCGGTCCACTCGGCATTCGGCAAGGCGCCCGGAAACGCCACGAGCACGCGCCTCGCCAGCTTCGCAAGCACCTTGTTCGCGAGACCCGCAATGGAGTTCTGCTCATGCAGCACGAGCGGACGGCCCGAAAGCGCGCTCATCACGCCCGCCGGGAACGTGATGTAGCCGCCCATGCCGAGCACGACGTCGGGTTTCACGCGGCGCAGCGCCGCGAGGCTCTGCGTGCACGCGCGCAGCAGATTCAGCGGCAGCATCAGCTTGGTCTTGATGCCCTTGCCGCGCACGCCGCCAAAGCGCACGTATTCCATCGCGATGCCGTGCTTCGGCACGAGCGTCGCTTCCATGCCCGCGGGATTGCCTAGCCACACCACGCGCCAGCCCCACTGCTCCATGCGATGTGCGACGGCGAGCCCCGGGAACACGTGCCCCCCGGTGCCGCCGGCCATCACCATGAGCGTGCGCGTCGCTGCGGTCATACCTTGCCTCCGCGCATCAGGACCCGGTTTTCGTAATCCACGCGCAACAGCAGCGCCACCGCAACGCAGTTCAGCAGGATGCCCGAGCCGCCATAGCTCACGAGCGGCAGCGTGAGACCCTTGGTCGGCAGGAGACCCAGATTCACGCCCATGTTGATGAAGGCCTGCGCGCCGAACCACACGCCAAGCCCCTTGGCGACGAGTCCCGCGAACGTGCGGTCGAGCGCGAGCGCCTGGCGGCCAATCTCGAACGCGCGGCGCACGATCCAGTAGAACAGCAGGATCACGACAAGCACGCCGACGAAACCGAGTTCCTCGCCGATCACGGCGAGAATGAAGTCGGTGTGCGCTTCCGGCAGATAGTTGAGCTTCTCGACGCTGCCGCCAAGACCTACGCCGAACCACTCGCCGCGACCGAACGCGATGAGCGAGTGCGTGAGCTGATACGCCTTGCCCTGCGCGTAGCGGTCGTCCCACGGATCGAGGTACGCGAAGATCCGCTCGCGGCGCCACGGCGACGCCCACACGAGCAGCGTGAAAGTGCCCACAGCCGTGGCCACGAGGCCGCCGAACAGCTTGCCGTTCACGCCGCCGAGGAACAGCACGCCCATGGCGATCGCGGCGATCACCATGAATGCGCCCATGTCGGGCTCGAGCAGCAGCAGCGCGCCGACCACGCCCACGGCGAATGCCATCGGCAGGAAGCCTTTCGCAAAGCTGTGCATGTATTCCTGCTTGCGCACCGTGTAGTTCGCCGCGTAGATCGTGACGGCGAGCTTCATGATTTCCGACGGCTGCATGTTCGTGATGCCGAGCGGAATCCAGCGCCGCGCGCCGTTCACGCCCTTGCCGATGTGCGGAATCAGCACGACCACCAGCATGGCGAGCGCAATGAGAAAGAGCTTCGGCGCGTAGCGGTCCCACGTGGAAACGGGGATGCGGAACGCGACGAGCGCCGCGACCGTGGCGATCACGAGCGAAACGATATGGCGCGCGAGAAACGCCCAGTCGCGGTACGAGGCGTACTTGGGCGAATCGGGCATGGCGATCGAGGCCGAGTAGACCATCACGACGCCAAGGCCGAGCAGCGCGATCACGGCCCACAAGAGCGAGTGGTCGTAGTCGAGCATGCGCGAGCGGCCGGGACGCACGCCGTTGACGACGCTCGCAAGACCGCCCGAGCGCGCGCCGCCGCCCGACGAAGCGCCGGCCTGACCGTCTTCGCGCGAGAGGCGCGCACCGAATCGCTCGGACCAGCTCATATCATCGTCCCCCGTTCTGCAGCGATTTCTTCTACGGTGTCGTGGAATACGGCCGCGCGATGGGCGTAGTTGCGGAACATGTCGAGGCTCGCGCAAGCGGGCGAAAGCAGCACGACGTCGCCGGGTTGCGCAAGCGCGCTCGCCGCGCGCGTGGCTTCTTCGAGCGTCGCGTGGTCGCTCATTGCGATGCCCGTTTCTTCGAGCGCCGCGCGGATCTTCGACGCGTCGCGGCCGATCAGCATCACGGCGCGGCACCAGCGCGCAACCGGCGCCGCGAGCGGATCGAAGTCCTGGCCCTTGCCGTCGCCGCCGGCGATCAGCACCGTGCGCTGCGCAAGGCCGTCGAGCGCCGCAACCGTCGCGCCGACGTTCGTGCCCTTGCTGTCGTCCACGTAGTCGATGCCGTCGATCGACGCGATCAGCTCCACGCGATGCGGCTCGCCCCGATACTCGCGCAGGCCGTGCAGAAGCGGCGCGGGCGCCAGGTCGATCGCGCGCGTGAGCGCAAACGCCGCGAGCGCGTTCGCCGCGTTATGCAGGCCGCGAATGCGCAGGGCGTCGGCGGGCATGAGGCGCTTCATGCCGAGATTCGCCGGCGCGGCTTCCTGCTGCCTGCGGCGGCGCGCAGACACAGGCACGTCGGCCGCATCGAGATCGTGCGCCTGCACGAGCCACTGCATGCCGTTCTCGCGCGACAGACCCAGGTCGCCGTCGCTCTCCGGCTCGTTCAGGCCGAAGGTCACGATCTTTGCGTCGCCGCTCGCCTTCACGCTCGCGAGCGACATGACGCGCGCGTCGTCGCGGTTGAGCACGCGCGTCGTGCGCGGCCCGAAGATGCGGCCCTTGGCGGCTGCGTAAGCGTCGAGGCCGCCGTGCCAGTCGAGGTGGTCCTGCGTGATGTTGAGGACCGCCGCGGCGTCCGGTTCGAACGTGTGCGCCGTCTCCAGCTGGAAGCTCGACAGTTCGAGCACCCAGACGTCGGGCAGCGCGGTGTTGTCGATGGCTTCGGCGAGCTTGTCGAGCATGGCCGGGCTGATGTTGCCCGCCACCGCCACGCGCTTGCCCGCGCGCTCGCAGAGCATGCCTGTGAGGCTAGTCGTGGTGGTCTTGCCGTTCGTGCCGGTGATGGCGAGCACCTTCGGCGCGTAGCCGCTCTCGCCGAGATGACGCAGCGCCTGCGCGAAGAGTTCGAGCTCGCCCCACACTTCGATGCCGCGCTCGCGCGCCGCCGCGATCAGCGGCACGAGATCTTCGGCCAGCGGCGAGAGGCCCGGGCTGATTGCAACGAGTTCCACGCCGTCGAGCAGCGCCGTCGTGAACGGACCGCCGACGAAATCGGCGTCGATGCCGCGCGCGGCGAGTTCGGGAAGATTGGGCGGCGCTTCGCGCGTGTCGGCAATGCGCAGGCGGCAACCATGCCGCGCGCACCAGCGCGCCATCGCGAGACCCGATTCCCCGAGTCCCAGCACGAGCACCATCGGCTTTTGCCGATCCCGAAACTTCTCGCCGAACATCGCTTGCTTCC
Organism: Paraburkholderia silvatlantica; assembly: GCF_003096715.1. Taxonomy (GTDB): domain Bacteria; phylum Pseudomonadota; class Gammaproteobacteria; order Burkholderiales; family Burkholderiaceae; genus Paraburkholderia; species Paraburkholderia silvatlantica. Next base: position 15,934 of record NZ_QEOL01000035.1, on the reverse strand, counting down.
CTTGCTTGCTTAAAGGCTCAACGCAGCTTGAGCGTGGACAGACCGATCAGACACAGCATCAGCGTGATGACCCAGAAACGCACGACAACTTGCGTTTCTTTCCAGCCAGACAACTCGAAATGGTGATGCAGCGGCGCCATCTTGAAGATGCGGCGCCCTTCGCCGTAACGCTTTTTCGTGTACTTGAACCACGTGACCTGGAGCATCACGGAGAGCGTCTCCGCGACGAAGATGCCGCCCATGATGAAAAGCACGATTTCCTGGCGCACGATCACCGCAATGGTGCCAAGCGCGCCGCCGAGCGCGAGCGCGCCCACGTCGCCCATGAACACCTGCGCCGGATACGTGTTGAACCAGAGGAACGCGAGACCTGCCCCGCCCATCGCCGAACAGAAAATGAGCAGTTCGCCCGCGCCGGCGATGTGCGGAAAGAGCAGATACTTCGAGTAGACCGAGCTGCCCATCACATACGCGAACACGCCGAGCGACGCACCGACCAGCACGACGGGCATGATGACGAGACCGTCGAGGCCATCGGTGAGGTTCACGGCGTTACTGGCGCCGACGATCACGAAGTAGGTGAGCGCGATGAAGCCCCACACGCCGAGCGGATAGCTGATCGACTTGAGGAACGGCAGCAGCAGGTCGGCGCGCGCGGGCAGCCCCATCGACAGACCGCTGCGCACCCACGCCATGAAGAGATCGAACACGCGCACGTTGCTCGCTTCGGACACGCTGAATGCGAGGTACACCGCGGCGAACAAGCCGATCACCGACTGCCAGAAGTACTTCTCGCGCGAAGACATGCCGCGCGGGTCCTTGTAGACCACCTTGCGATAGTCGTCGACCCAGCCGATCGCGCCGAAGCCGAACGTGACGAGCATCACGATCCAGATGAAGCGGTTCGTGAGATCGCCCCACAGCAAGGTGGAAACCGCGATGCCCAACAGAATGAGCACGCCGCCCATGGTGGGCGTGCCGGACTTCACGAGGTGAGTTTGCGGGCCGTCCGTACGCACGGCCTGGCCGACCTTCATTGCGGTGAGCTTGCGGATCACCAGGGGGCCGAGGAAAAGCCCGATCGCCATCGCGGTGATGGTGGCCATCACCGCACGGAACGTCAGATAACTGAACACGCGCAAGAAGCTTGCGTCATTCTGCAGCCATTGCGCCAGCGCCAGTAGCATGCCTTGTATTCCTTACTATTTCAGAGCGCACCGGACTGGGCGTCCGGCGCAGGGTTTTGCGGATTCGTGAGCGGATTTGTCAACGCCGCCACCACGCGCTCCATCTGCATGAAGCGCGAGCCTTTCACGAGAATGGTCGCGCCGGCGCCATAACCAGCGCCGGCCAGCGCGCGCACGAGTTCGCCCACGTCCGCCGAATGCAGCGCCTGCGCGCCGAACGCCGCTGCGCTGTCACGCGCGGCGTCGCCGAGCGTGTAGAGCGCGTCGATGCCGCGTTGCTTCGCGTAAGCGCCCACCTCGCGGTGAAACGCGGGACCGTCGTCGCCGACTTCGCCCATGTCGCCCAGCACCAGCACGCGCGGCGACATGCGCGAAGCGAGCACGTCGATCGCCGCACGCACCGAATCGGGATTCGCGTTGTAGGTGTCGTCGATCACCGCCGCGCCCGCCAGCTCGCCGAGCGCCGCGCGCTTCACCTGCAGGCGGCCCTTCACCGGCTCGAACGCTTCCAGTCCGCGGCCGATTGCTTCGAGCGAGACGCCCGACGCAAGCGCCGCCGCGGTGGCCGCGAGCGCGTTGTGCGCGTTGTGCGCGCCCAGCACCTTCAACTCCACTTCGAGATGGCCTTCCGGCGTCGCGATCGCGAGACGGTTGCCACCCCGCGCGCCAACGAGCTTGCCGGTGACGGCCGCTTCGACTGCGCTTGCTTCCGTGTGCAGCGCGAAGTCGAGAATGCGCGAACCCGTTGCCGCCACGCGCCAGATGCTCGCGTAGGCATCGTCGGCGGGAAATACCGCGACGCCCGTGGGCTTGAGCGCATGGATCACGCTCGCATGCTCGAGCGCGACGGCTTCCACCGTCGCCATGAATTCCTGATGCTCGCGCTGCGCGTTGTTCACCACCGCGACCGTCGGCTCGGCGAATTTCGCGAGCAACTCGGTCTCGCCCGGATGATTCATGCCGAGTTCGACCACCGCCAGTTGATGAACGCCGCTCAAACGCAGCAGCGTTAACGGCACGCCGATGTCGTTATTGAGGTTTCCGGTGGTCGCGAGACGCGAATTTTCACCGACGGCCGCCGCAAAGATCGACGCGATCATTTCCTTGACCGTCGTCTTGCCGTTGCTGCCCGTCACGGCGACGAGCGGCATCGAAAAGCGGCGGCGCCAGCCGAGCGCGAGCGCGCCGAGCGCCTTGCGCGTGTCGTCCACGCGCAGCGCGGGCATGCGCCAGTCGCCTGGGCTGCGCGAAACGAGCGCGGCGCTCACATGGCGGCCCGCGACCTCGCCGAGAAAGTCGTGCGCGTCGAAGCGGTCGCCCTTGAGCGCGACGAAGAGATCGCCGGGGCCCGCAGTGCGGCTGTCGGTCGAAATGCGCTCGAACGTCGCGTTCTCGTCGCCGAGGACGCTCGCGCCGGGAATCAGCGCCGCGGCTTCGCGCAGGGAAAGCATCGTCATTCACCACCTCCGCGCCCGTGCGTCGCACGGGCGGCGAGTGCAAGCCGCGCGTGGTCCTGATCGGAGAACGCGCGCTTCTTGCCCATGATTTCCTGGGTCGCCTCATGGCCCTTGCCGGCCAGCAAGACGACGTCTTCGCGCGCCGCGCCGCGCACCGCTTGCAGGATCGCGCTCGCGCGGTCCTCGATGCGGCGCGCCTTCGCGGGCTCGCGCATGCCTTGCGCGATCTGGTCGATGATCGCAGCGGGCGATTCGCTGCGCGGGTTATCGCTCGTCACGACGACCTGGTCGGCGAGACGTTCTGCGATCGCGCCCATGAGCGGGCGCTTGGTCGCGTCGCGATCGCCGCCGCAGCCGAACATGCAGACGAGCTGGCCGCCGCGTGCGGCTGCCATCGGGCGCAGCGCTTCGAGCGTTTTTTCGAGCGCGTCCGGCGTATGCGCGTAATCGATCACGACGAGCGGCTCGTCGTGATCGGCGCGGCCGCCAAGACGCTCCATGCGGCCGTTCACCGGCTGCAGCCTCGCGATCTCGTTGAGCGCCGCGACGAGCGGCACGTTTGCCGCAAAGAGCGCGCCGAGCACGCCGAGCAGATTGCTCACGTTGAAGAGGCCGAGAACATGTGCCTCGACTTGCGCCTCGCCCCAGTCCGACGTTTCCAGACGGAACGCCGTGCCGGTGGCAGTCGCTCGCACGTCGCTCGCGCGCAGCCACGCGTCGGCAACGGGTGCGTCGGCCGCGGGCGTCGCCACGCTGTATGCAATCGTGCGAGCCTTGCCGCGCGTCGCGGCGATCAGGCGGCGCCCCGCTGCGTCGTCGGCGTTGACGATCGCGGCGCGCAGGCCCGGCCAAGCGAACAGACGCGCCTTCGCGGCCTCGTAGGCCTCGAACGTGTGGTGATAGTCGAGATGGTCTTGCGTGAGATTCGTGAAGACGGCGATGTCGAACGAGGTGCCGTTCACGCGACCCTGATGCAGCGCGTGCGAGGAGACTTCCATCGCAATCGCCTGTGCGCCTTCGCCACGCAATTGCGCGAGGCTGCGCTGCAGTTGCGGCGCATCGGGTGTCGTGAAGCCCGTATGCACGAGCTGGCCCGGAAAACCCGTGCCCAGCGTGCCGACGATCGCGCACTTCTGGCCGATGGCCGTGAACGCCGAGGCGATCCACTGGCTGCACGACGTCTTGCCGTTCGTGCCCGTCACGCCGACCACGAGCATGGCATCGCTCGGGTCGCCATACCAGCCGCTGGCGATATCCCCTGCGAGCCCGTCGAGTTGCGGCACAGCGAGCGCGATCGACGCGTCGAGCGTGTCGCCCGTATAGCCCTCCGGCTGATAGAGCACGGCCGCGGCGCCACGCTCGATCGCGTTGGCGATGTGCGGACGGTTGTCCGCGCCTTCGACGGCGTAAGCGAGAAACACGTCGCCCGGCTTGAGCGAACGCGTGTCGGCGTGCAGGCCGGCTGCGGGCGCGACGTGCGCGCGCAGCCATGCGAGCGCGTCCGCGATCTGCCGGTGCGCGGGATGCTGGGTGCGCGTGGCGCTCATCGGACGACTCCGGGTCGATTTTTCGCGTTGTCCGCGACGGTCATGTGATGCGCGGCTGCGGCGTTTTTCGCGGCGCTCGTATTCGCCACGCGCTTCACAGGCGTAGCGGGTGCGTTCGCGACGGCCGGGGCCGAAGCGCCGGCAGAGCTGTTGTCCTCGACGACGAGCTGCTTCACCGGCATGTCCGGCGGGACGTTGAGCGAGCGCAGCGTATCGCCGACGATGCCCGAGAACACCGGACCCGACACCGCGCCGCCGAAGTGGCTGCCGGCCGTCGGCTCGTCGACCGTGACGGCCACGACGATGCGCGGATTCGGCATCGGCGCCATGCCGACGAACGACGCGCGGTATTTCGAATGATCGTAGCCGTGCGCGCCGTGCTTATAAGCCGTACCGGACTTGCCGCCCACGCGGTAGCCGGGCACGGCGGCGTCGGGCGAGGTGCCGTCCTTCGACACCACGCTCTCCAGCATCGTGCGCACTTCACGCGCCGTGGTCGGCGCGAAGACCTGGGTGCCCTGCACCGGCTGCGTGTCGCCGGGGTGGCGGAAGATCGTCACAGGCAGAATCTGGCCGTCATGCGCGATGGCCGTATACGCGCGCGCGAGCTGGAACAGCGAAACGGAGAGGCCGTAGCCGTAGGACATGGTCGCCTGCTCGATGCGGCGCCAGCTTTTCCACGGACGCAAACGGCCCGCCGCCGCGCCGGGGAACCCGACCTTCGGCGCCTGACCGAGACCGATGCTGGTGTACATGTCCCACATTTCTTCGGGCTTGAGCGTCATCGCGATCTTGGTCGCGCCGATGTTGCTCGACTTCTGGATCACGCCGCCGACCGTCAGGACGCCGAACGCCGCGTCGTCGGTGATGGTCGCGCCGTCGAGCGTGAAGTGGCCCGGGCCCGTATCCACCAGTGTACTCGGCGAGACGCGATGCAGATCCAGCGCGAGCGACACCGTGAAGGGCTTCATGATCGAGCCCGGTTCGAACACGTCGGTGAGAATGCGGTTGCGCAACTGCTCGCCCGTGAGGTGCGAGCGGTCGTTCGGGTTGTAGGTCGGATAGTTCACGAGCGCGAGCACTTCGCCCGTGCGCACGTCCACCACCATCGCGGCGCCGGCCTTGGCCTTGAACTTCTCGACGGCCGCTTTCAGGTTCGAATAGGCGATGTACTGAATCTTGCTGTCGATCGACAGCTCGACGTCCGTGCCATCGTGGGGCACGACCGTTTCGTCGACGTCCTCGACGATGTGGCCCATGCGGTCCTTGATGACGTGGCGGATGCCCGGCACGCCCGCGAGCACCTTCTGGTCCGATAGTTCGACGCCTTCCTGACCTTCGTCCTCGACGTTGGTGAAACCGATCAAATGCGCGGTGACGTCGCCTTCCGGATAAAAGCGCTTGTATTCGTTGCGCTGGTAGATGCCCGGAATGTCGAGCGCCGTCACTTTCTGCGCGACGTCGAGCGGCACCTGGCGCTTCACGTACACGAACGTCTTGTCTTCGGAGAGCTTCGCGCGCAGCTCTTTCGTGTTCATGCCGAGCAGCGCGCCGAGCTGGTTGAGCTTGTCGGCGCCGAGATCGTCGGGCACGGCTTCGGGAATCGCCCAGATCGCGCGCACGGGCAGGCTCGTGGCGAGCACGAGGCCGTTACGGTCGAGAATCTTGCCGCGCGTCGCCGGCAACTCGATCGTGCGCTGGTAGCGGCTTTCGCCCTGTTTTTGATAGAACGCGTTGCCCGGGCCCTGAATCCAGAACGCGCGCGCGGCGAGCGCGACGAACGCCATGAAGAGCAGGAACACGACGAGCTTCGAGCGCCACATCGGCAGGCGCACGGAGAGAATGGGGTTGGCGCTGAAGGCGACGCTCTTGCGGCGATTGTCCTTTTTCATCGCGCGCCTCCGCGGCGGCCAGGCGTGGGCGCGGCGCCCTGCGGGGGCGCCGGGGTCGGCACGGGTGCGTCGACAGCGGCTGCGCTGCCGGGCGCGAGCGTCAGATATTGCGTGCGTCCGGTCGTGACGGGCTGCATCTTGAGCGAGTCGGTGGCGATCTGTTCGATGCGCGACGTTCTCGACAGCGCGCTCTGCTGATATTGAAGCTGTGCGTAGTCCTGCTGGAGCTGATGCTCCTGCGACTGCGCGCGTTGCAACTGGATGAAGATCTGGCGCTGCTGATTGGTGGCGTTCACGACGGAAAGCGCGCACCCCATGACGACGATCAGCAGGAAGATGTTCAGACGATTCATGGCGTGATGCGCTCCGCGATGCGCATCACGGCCGAGCGGGCGCGCGGGTTCGCGGCGACTTCCTCGTCGCTCGCGAACACGCGGCCGAGCAGCTTGAGCGGCGGGCTCGGCAGGTCGACGGCGCGGATCGGCAGGCGACGGTCCACCGCCGGCGCGCTCGCGTGCGCCTGCATGAACCGCTTGACGATCCGGTCTTCGAGCGAATGAAAGCTGATGACCACCAGCCGCCCCCCCTGTTCCAGCAACGACAGTGCTGCTTCTAGAACGACCTGCAGCTCCGCAAGCTCTTGATTGACGTGAATCCGTATAGCTTGAAAGGTGCGGGTTGCCGGGTCCTTCCCCTTCTCACGGGTTTTGACGACGTTAGCCACGATTTGGGCAAGCTCGCCCGTGCTGTCGAGAGGCCCGAGACGGTCGGACTCTGCCCGGCGAGCAACAAGCGCCTTTGCAATCTGAAAAGCAAACCGTTCTTCCCCATAATCGCGAATTACCTCCGTCAGTTCCTGCACCGTGGCCCGAGCGAGCCAGTCAGCGGCGGACTCGCCGCGCGTCGGGTCCATCCGCATGTCGAGCGGACCATCCGCGCGGAAGCTGAAACCGCGCTGCGGATCGTCGAACTGCGGCGACGACACGCCAAGGTCCAGCAACACTCCCGACACACGCCCTACCCCGCGCGACGCGAGCTCGTCGCGCAGCGAAGCAAAACTCTCATGCACGATCGAAAACCGCGCGTCGTTCACGGTTTGCGCGGTCGCGATCGCCAGCGGGTCCTTGTCGAACGCGATCAGGCGCCCCGCCTCGCCGAGACGCCCGAGGATCGCGCGACTGTGCCCGCCGCGGCCGAACGTGCCGTCCACATAGACGCCGTCCGCGCGCGTGATCAGCGCGTTCACCGCTTCGTCCAGCAGCACCGTGCGATGCTGCAGTCCCTGTCCCATCGCAGATGCCATAGCTTTTTGAACCGCGATCAGAACGTGAAATTTTTCAAGGCGTCGGGCATGCCCTGCGCCATCGCCGCCTGCTCCTTGGCGGCGTAGGTCTGCGCATCCCACAACTCAAAATGACTACCCATGCCGAGCAGCATGACTTCCTTTTCCATTCCTGCCGCCAGACGTAATTCAGGTGAGACGAGCACGCGGCCCGCACTGTCGACATCGACGTCGGACGCATTGCCCAGAAAAATGCGGCGCCACCAGTGCGCGTCCATCGGCAACGCGGCGACCTTCGAGCGGAACACCTCCCATTCGGGGCGCGGAAACAGCAACAGGCAGCCGTCCGGGTGCTTGGTGATCGTCACCCGTCCTTCTGCCTGTTGTTGCAGCGCTTCCCGATAGCGCGACGGAATCGACATCCGTCCTTTCGCATCGAGTGTCAGCGCCGACGCCCCCTGGAACAATTTGCTCCCCCTAATGCGGCGCTTTTCGCCGCCCGCCTGGAAAATCTACCTGAATACGCGCCTGAAATCACACAAAAATACACTTTCTCACACTGTCTCCCACTTTAGAGGAACGCCCAACGAGGGTCAAGGGAGACTGGACGTTTTTTGACGAAATTTATCCGCTAGAACAAGGACTTAGCGGCACTTGTTGAAGTCCGGACAAAAGCCAAAAACCGTTATGAATGAATGAGCTAACGCAGGTTCTGAAGGTGATACGTGAAAAGCGCGGCGATAAACGGCCTTCGGCGGGATCGAGCGGGGGCTTGCGGGGGTTAAAACCGTGTGCTGAAAGCTCTGAAAGATTAATCCGGATTTGAGCCGACAGCGATTGCCGGCCCAAGTCCATTAATCAGATGTAGTAGGCGGTGCGCGTCATGACTTTCGATGCTACACGCATTAGCGAACGCACCGGCAAAGGCAATTCGGCTCCGCCCAGATCGGTGGCCGATTTTGCGTGCGAGATTTCGTCGGCGCGCATCTGCTCGACGACCGCGCGCGACTCGAGATCGGCGGGCGGCAGGCTGTCGAGGTGGCTGTCGAGATGATGCTCGACCTGGCGTTCGGTTTCGGCCATGAAGCCGAGACTCACCTTGTCGCCCAGACGGCCGGCGGCGAAGCCGATCGCGAGTGCGCCCGCGTACCAGAGCGGATTGAGCAGGCTCGGACGCGAGTCGAGCGCCTGCAGGCGGCGCGAGGTCCACGCGAGGTGATCCTCTTCTTCGCGCGCAGCCTGCTCGAAGGTTGCCTTCAAAGACGGCGAGCGCGCCGAGATTTTCTGCGCCTGATACAGCGCCTGCGCGCACACTTCGCCGACGTGGTTGACGCGCATGAGGCCGGCGGCATGCGTGCGCTCGGCAGGTGTGAGTTCGCTGCCGGCTGGCATGGCATCGCCCTCGGGCGTCACTTCGATGGTAACGGGGGAAGGCTGCGGCATCGGACGCGTCATGCGCGACACGCCGGTGAGCGAGCGCAGGCCCCGGTCGAATTCGGTAATCAAGTCGTCTAGCAGCATCCAGCCTCCCTTTCGTTTCTTCGGCGAGCCGGATTTCCCCGCTCGCCCGGACTGCCTCTCCACCCCTACACAAACTCACGGAGATCCGTCAATCCGGGGCAGAGCCGATAGATAGCCGCGTATTCTAGACCATGTTGTGTAAACGAAACAGGTACTTAGCGGTGCCCTGGCTTTTCCTTTGTGACTATTAACCCTTTTGTTACATTACGTGGCAACTTCTCGCGAAGTTAGAAGGACGGGACCACGCACGATAAAAAACCGGTTCCGTTACAAGACGCAAAAGATTCGCAAACACTGGAGATCATTCAATGAAGAAGTCGCTTCTCGCGCTGGCAGCGCTGGGCGCGTTCGCGGGCGTTGCTCACGCTCAGAGCAGCGTCACGCTGTACGGCATCATCGACGAAGGTTTCAACATCAACACGAACGCGGGTGGCAAGCACCTGTACAACCTGTCGAGCGGCGTGATGCAAGGCAGCCGTTTCGGCCTGCGCGGCGCTGAAGACCTCGGCGGCGGCCTGAAGGCAGTCTTCGTGCTCGAAAACGGTTTTGACGTGAACACCGGCAAGCTCGGCCAGGGCGGCCTGATGTTCGGTCGTCAGGCTTATGTCGGCCTCTCGAGCGCCCAGTTCGGCACGGTCACGCTGGGTCGCCAGTACGACTCCGTCGTCGACTACGTCGGCCCGCTCGAAGCCGGCGACCAGTGGGGCGGCTACATCGCAGCTCACCCGCAGGATCTGGACAACTTCAACAACGCCTACCGTACGAACAATACGGTCAAGTTCACCAGCGCCAACTACGCTGGCCTGACGTTCGGCGGCACGTACAGCTTCGGTGGCCAGGCAGGCAACTTCTCGGCGAACCAGATCTGGTCGTTGGGTGCCGGCTATAACAACGGTCCCCTCGTGCTCGGCGTTGGTTACTTGAACGCGCGTACGCCGAACGCTTTCGGCGGTATCTTCAACACCGGCAGTTCGAGTTCGCCGCTGACGGGTACGAGCGGCGTGACGGGCACGACGTTCAACACGGTTTATGGCGGCTTCGCTTCGGCCAACACGTACCAGGTCATCGGTGCAGGCGGTGCATACACGTTCGGCGCGGCAACGTTCGGCGTGACGTACTCAAACGTCAGCTTCCGCAACCTCGGCGCGACCTCGGCATCGATCTTCGAGCGCGGCACGAACGCTACGTTCAACAACGTAGAAGCGAACGTCAAGTACCAGTTCACGCCGGCCCTGCTGGCTGGCTTCGCGTTCGACTACACGGACGGCAACAGCGTCACGCGTGCGAACGGCACGAGCCAGAGCGGCGCAAAGTACTACCAGTACGCACTGGGCACGGACTACTTCCTGTCGAAGCGCACGGACGTCTACCTGATCGGCGTGTACCAGCACGCTTCGGGCCACGACTCGACGGGTGGTTCCGCTGTTGCGTCGATCAACGGCCTGACGGCATCGAGCAACGACAACCAGTTCACGGCTCGCGTCGGTATCCGCCACAAGTTCTAAGAAGAACAGTCGCTGTAATCTCGAAGGCGCCTCCGGGCGCCTTTTTTCTTTGGCGCGTTCTGTCGTTTCGCGACAGTGCGCACAAAAAAGCGGCCAGCCCTCGATGGGCTGGCCGCTCTTCGCTCGTGGCTCGCTGGCCTTTCGCTTCGCTCCTGCGTTTTCAGGCGCGACCGTCGCGCAGCTCGCGGCGCAGGATCTTGCCGACGTTGCTCTTGGGCAGATCGTTGCGGAACTCGATGATCTTCGGCCGCTTGTAGCCAGTCAACTGCGTCTTGCAGTACTCGAACACGTCCCGGTCGGTGAGCGCCGGATCCTTCTTGACGATATAAAGCTTCACTGCCTCGCCCGAATTCTGGTCCGGCACGCCCACCGCCGCCACTTCGAACACGCCCGGCAGCCTGGCCACGACGTCCTCGACTTCGTTCGGATAGACATTGAAGCCCGAGACCAGAATCATGTCCTTCTTGCGGTCGACGAGCTTGATATACCCGCGCGCGTCGATGAGACCGATGTCGCCCGACTTGAAGTAGCCGTCCGGCGTCATGACCTTCGCCGTTTCTTCCGGGCGCTGCCAGTAGCCCGCCATTACCTGCGGCCCGCGGATGCAGATCTCACCCGCTTCGCCGATCGGCAGTTCGTTGCCGGCGTCGTCGCGGATCGAGATTTCGGTGGAAGGCAGCGGCAAGCCGATCGTGCCGGTGTATTCCGTCGCCGTGACCGGATTGCAGGTCACGCTGGGCGAGGTTTCCGAGAGGCCATAGCCTTCGACGATCGGCGTATGCGTGCGCTCGTACCAGCGCCTCGCCACCGCTTCCTGCACCGCCATTCCGCCGCCGTTCGCAACGAGCAGGTGCGTGAAGTCCAGATTGCCGAAATCCGGATGGTTGAGCATCGCGTTGTAGAGCGTGTTCACCGCGGGGAAACACGTGATCGAGTAGCCGCGCAGCGCCTTGATCATGCCGGCGATATCGCGCGGATTCGGAATCAGGATCGCGAGACCGCCGGTGCGCAGCGTCAGGAGCCCGCAAACGGTCAACGCAAACACGTGATAAAGCGGCAGTGCCGCGACCGTCGCAGGCTGCGCACCGGACGGCAATTTCGCAAGCGCGGGCTCGGTCCATGCCGCCGACTGCAGCACGTTCGCGATCAGGTTGCGATGCAGCAGCGTCGCCCCTTTGGCCACACCGGTCGTGCCGCCCGTGTACTGGAGGAAGGCGACGTCCCCGGGTGTCTGCTCGACGCGCTTGAACCCTTTGCGCGCCCCTTCGGCGAGCGCGTCATTGAAGCGCACGTGGCCGGGCAGGTTCCAGGCGGGCACCATCTTCTTCACGCGCCGCACGACGAAATTGACGACGAAACCCTTCGCGCCGAGGAGATCGCCCATCGCCGCGACCAGCACGTGCTTCACGCGCGTATTGGCGACGACCGCGCTCACGGTCCCGGCGAAATTCTCGAGGACGACGATCGCCTCGGCGCCGCTGTCCTTCAACTGGTGCTCGAGTTCGCGCGGCGTGTAGAGCGGGTTCACGTTCACGACGACGTATCCCGCGCGCAGCACCGCGGCGAGCGCGACCGGATACTGGAGCACGTTGGGCATCATGAGCGCGATGCGCGCGCCACGTGCGATGCCGCGCGACTGGAACCACGCGGCCAGGCGCTGGGAGAGCTGGTCCAGCTCGCCGTAGGTGATCGTCTTGCCCATGCAGGCGAAAGCGGGCTTTGCGCGGAATTCGCTGAAGCTCTCCTCGAGCAGCGCAGTGATGGACGCGTAACGGCTCGCGTCGATTTCAGCGGGAACGCCGGGCGGGTACGATTTCAGCCAGACCTTTTCCATACAGCGTCTCCTCCTTGATTTTTCGAATGGTCGTGCTAAAAAATGGGATCGTAGCATGGCGATCCCGCTTTTATGTCAGCAAATCAGCGAGTTAGAAAGGCCCCTCGAACATGCGCTGCAGGGCCGCTAGCGCTAGCGTGAGGCGCTTTCAGGCGCGCTCGACCTCGACGAGACAATCGTAGAAAGTCGCCGAGCCGCCAAGGTCGGTGAGCGCCTGGCTCGTCACCTCGTTGGCGTTGCGGCCGTCCGGCGCAAGCTTCTTCCACCAGATCGACAGGCCCACCACGAGGCCGCTGCGCGCCCGATCGGTCACGCGCGCGCGTGCGCGCATCGAGCCGCGGTCGTTGAACACGCGAACCTCGTCGCCGTCGGCAATCTCGCGGAGGGCGGCATCGGCCGGATGGAGGTCCACGTGCGGCTCCCCTTCTGTCGCGCGCAGGCTCTCCACGTTCACGAAGGTGCTGTTGAGGAAGTTGCGCGCAGGCGGCGAAATCATCGCCAGCGGATAACGCGCTGCGAGCTCGGGTGAGCCGTCCGCCGACTCATGCGGCGGCAGGTAATCGGGCAGCGGATCGAGCCCGGCCTTCGCAAGCGCCTCGCTACGGAACTCGCACTTGCCCGTGGGCGTGCGAAAACCGCCGTTCGCAAACGGCGCTTCGGGAATGTCCAGCTTCAGCCAGCCTGCGCGTTTGAGCGCCGCCCAGTCGGCGCCGCCCAGCGCGGGATCGCTCCAGTCGAATGCCTGGGCCGCCACGTCTTCGTCGCTTTCGAACAACGCCGGCTCGATCAGGCCCATCGCGCGCGCGATGCAACGGAAGATTTCGGTATTCGGCCGCGCCTCGCCAACAGGCGCGATGGCAGGCAAGTTCGCCATGACGTGCGTGTGGCCGTAGGACTTGTGGACGTCGAGATGTTCGAGCTGGGTCGTGGCGGGTAGCAGCAGGTCGGCGTAATCGGCGGTATCGGTCTGGAACTGCTCGAGCACGATCGTAAAGAGGTCCTCGCGCGCAAAACCAGCCGCGACCTTCGCCGACTCGGGCGCAACCGCAACCGGATTCGAGTTGTAGACGACGATCGCTTCGACCTTCGGCCCGAATGCGGCGTCGCCTGTATGCGTGAGCGCGTCGCCGATCTGGTTCATGTTGACGATGCGCGGCTGGTGCTGCGGCCAACCCGGGATCAGATCCGGACGCTGGAGCGCGTTCGCATCGACAGGAGCCCAGCCCGACGAGGAAAGCAGCACGCCGCCCGCGCGCTCGCGCCACGCGCCCGTCAACGCCGGCAGGCAGGCAATGGCGCGCACGGCGTTGCCGCCGCCGCGCACGCGTTGCAGGCCATAGTTCATGCGAATTGCCGTCTTGCGCGTCGAGGCGTAGAGGCGCGCGAGATCGACGACGACCTGTTCCTCGATGCCGCAGATCGCGGCAACGCGCGCGGGCGTGTAGATGAGCGCACGCGCCTTCAGCGCGTCGAAGCCGTGCGTGTGGGCCGCAATGTAATCGTGATCGAGCCGGTCCTCGGTGATCAGCACGTGCATCATCCCGAGCGCGAGCGCGCCATCTGTGCCGGGCTTGAGCGCAATGTGCTGATGGCACTTCTCGGCCGTGAGCGAACGATAGGGATCGATCGCGATCAGCTTCGCGCCGTTGCGTTTCGCCTCTTGCGCGCGGGTCCAGAAGTGCAGGTTCGACGCGATCGGGTTGGCGCCCCAGATCAGGATCACTTCGCTTTCTGCGAAATACTCCGTGAGCATGCCGAGGCTCGAGCCGAACGTATAACGCAGGCCAGCGGCGCCCGCTGCCGCGCAGATCGCTCGATCGAGACGCGACGCGCCGAGCTTGTGAAAGAAGCGCTGGGCGATGCTGTCGCCCTGAACGAGCCCCATCGTGCCGGCATAGCTGTACGGCAGGATGGCTTCGGGCGCACGCCGCGCGATCTCGCCGAGGCGTTCGGCGGCGATCCGGGTGGCCTCGTCCCAGCTGATCGGCTCGAAGCGCCCTTCCCCCTTGCGCCCGACCCGTTTCATTGGCTGCGTCAAGCGCTTCGGGTGATGGACTCGTTCGGCATAACGGGTCACCTTCGTGCACAACACGCCCTGCGTGGGCGGATGGTCGGGGTCGCCGCTCACCTTGATCGCCCGGCCGTTTTCGACGGTCACGCGCATCGCGCAGGTATCGGGGCAATCGTGCGGGCAAACTGCACGGGCAAATTCGGCTGGGGCGTTCATCGGGAATCCATGGGTGAGGCGTTCTGTCGTAACTGCGATTTTATTATGTCCAGTGCGCGCGCCCTGTCGGCACCAGGTGGGTTGGCGCGAAAAAAAAGGTTCGGCGTAGAATGGTCCGTCTAGACCCGGTTTATTTGGAGACAAAGGCCGGGCGCCCACTTTTTGAGCACCGTCCGCCATGAAACTGATTCCGGAAATCCAGGCCGCGCAAGGCGAAATTCAGGGCCTCCGACGAACGATCCACGCGCATCCCGAACTGCGCTACGAAGAAACCCAGACCTCCGACCTCGTTGCGGCAAAGCTCACAGAATGGGGTATTAACGTGCATCGGGGCATGGGCAAGACCGGTGTCGTCGGCGTGCTCAAACGCGGCACCGGCAAACGAATGGTCGGATTGCGCGCCGATATGGACGCGTTGCCGATCCAGGAACTCAACACGTTCGATCATCGCTCGCGCAACGAAGGCAAGATGCACGCGTGCGGCCACGACGGCCATACGGCGATGTTGCTTGGCGCGGCGCAATATCTCGCGCAGCACGGACAGTTCGACGGCACGATCGTCTTTATTTTCCAGCCTGCTGAAGAAGGCGGCGCAGGCGCGAAAGCCATGATCGAAGATGGCCTCTTCACGCAATTTCCGGTGGATGCCGTTTTCGGCATTCACAACTGGCCTGGCATGCCGGCCGGCTACTTCGGCGTGACCGAAGGGCCGATTATGGCCTCAAGCAACGAATTTCGAATTGAAATCAAGGGCGTAGGTTCGCATGCCGCGTTGCCGCATAACGGCCGGGATCCGGTCTTCACAGCAGTGCAGATCGCGAACGGATTGCAGAGCATCATCACGCGCAACAAGAAGCCGCTCGATACGGCCGTGCTCTCGATCACGCAGATTCATGCGGGCGACGCGGTCAATGTGGTGCCGAATACAGCCTGGATCGCGGGCACGGTGCGCACCTTTACGACGGAGACGCTGGATCTGATCGAATCGCGATTGCGCAAGATCGCCGAAAGCACGGCTGAAGCGTACGACTGCTCGGTCGATATCACCTTCCATCGCAACTATCCCCCGACGGTGAACAGTAGCGCAGAGGCGCAGTTCGCCGCGGAGGTCATGCGTGAGGTGGTCGGCGCCGATCACGTCGATGCGGACGTCGAGCCGACCATGGGCGCCGAGGACTTCTCGTTCATGCTGCTGGAGAAGCCCGGCTGCTACGCGTTTCTAGGCAATGGCGAAGGCGGCCACCGGGATGCGGGACACGGCGCAGGCCCTTGCATGCTGCACAACGCGAGCTATGACTTCAACGATCAACTGCTGCCGGTTGGATCGTCGTTTTGGGTGCATTTGGCGACGAAATTTCTGGCGCAGCAGTAATTCGAGGCATCAACACAAAAAGCCGTCCACTGGACGGCTTTTTGTGTTTCCGGCATCGGAAGCCCAAACGCCAGAACCCCGGTTCTCTTCAGGAGAGACCGGGGTTCTGG
>NZ_QEOL01000034.1 GCF_003096715.1 Paraburkholderia silvatlantica | reverse complement strand
GCTTCATCACCTCGTCAAACATTCCTTCGTACCCGCCATCCTTGAACAGGCCGCCAGGTTACCAGGTTTGACGCACAAAGACCTTGAAAGGGCTGGGGCTAAGCGCCCGAGTGCCAGCATGCTCGCTAACCATTTGCGCCGTGAGTTCCGCAAAGTGCATTTCGGGATGGCGGGAATACGGCCTTGATCGCCCTGCGGTCCGCGCACTTCGCCGTTCAGTTCGCGTCCTCGTTGACCGGCAGGTCGCCGGCCGGTTCTTCCTGGGCGTGCGTGCCCGTATCGCGCGCGCCGGCAGTGCGCGATCTGCGCAACCGGATGGCCGGCACAGCGTGCAACAGACGGCGCGCGTGCCTGTGCAACGGCCAGTCGACGAACTGGTAGAGCGCGGCGCCCATCGCCGTAGCCACGATCATCGTGAGCGCCACTCCGGGCGGCGCAGTTGCGTCAAAGCCGTCGATAGCGTCCGGCAGCAGTTTGCGTGCAGCTTCCACGCAGTATGGATGGCTCAGGTAGATGGCATAACTCGCATTGCCGATGAATATTGCTGCGCGAGTCAACGAGCCCGAGCCCATCGCCGGTTCCAGGCTCAGTGTGCAGCCGATCAGCACGAAAGCCGGAAGGCCGTAATAGAGCAGCGGTGCGTCGGAAAGGTCGTGCCAGTTAATGTAGGCCATCCATGCATAGGCTGCTGCCGCGACGCACCCCGCAAGCGGCAGCTTGATCCGGACTCCCGATTTCCAGTTCTGGTAGGCCATGAATCCGAGCGGGAACTCGAACATCCGCTGATTCATATAGAACGCGGCAAGCACGCTGCCCGAGTGGGATGCCTTCGCGGCGCAAAAGATCGCGAGGATCAGCGCAGAGGTGAGCACCAGGCGGTAACGGCGCACCAGCATCAACGAAGCGGCTGTGACCACGTAAAACAGCATTTCGTAATTCAGCGTCCAGCCGACGAACAACATCGGGAATATCTGGCCACTTTCCTTGCGATAGGGAATGAAAAAAAGCGACTTCAGCAGATTGCCGAGGTTCGCTGTGGTCGAATTCAACAACTCAGGCGCGACGAGCGCCCCGACGAATACGCCGAACGTCAACACCCAATACAGCGGTACGATGCGCGCAATGCGGTCCGCGAGAAAACGCTGTGCGGTCAATGCGGGGTTGTCCAGCACGAGCGCGATGACGAAACCGCTTGTCACGAAGAAAATGTCGACGCCGAATTCACCGAACGTGTGGCCGGTCGGCGACATGATGTGAAAGAAGATGACCGTTATCGCTGCGACAGCGCGCAGCGCGGTAAGGGCTTTGAGCTTTTGCATGGTGGAGGCGCGACCTGCACGTTCGCCGATGGCTGCCGGAGCGGAACGTGCAGCGTTTGATCGCGGCTATTCTGACATCGCGCAAAGATATGCGAATGCGTAGTTTTGTGGGCGACCGTACAGAAGCCAGCAATTAGTTAAAACGTTACCTTGTCCGAAATTCGAAAGTCTCTGTCCGCCCAACCGGGCTACGACACACTACATTGACGCCTGGTTCGATATCGTCTTCGCGCAAGCCGTTGCGCGAAACCTGATGACACGGAGTCCCGCCATGAAAGCCATCCAGTTCAAGACCTTCGGCAAGCCCGAGGTGCTCGGGTACGTCGATCTGCCCACGCCCGTGCCCGGCGCCGGAAGTGCGCTCGTGCAGGTGCGCGCCGCCTCGGTCAACCCGAGCGACGTGAAGAACGTCTCCGGCCATTTCGAGCACACGGTGCCGCCGCGCGTGCCGGGGCGCGACTTCAGCGGCGTGGTGGTGGCGGGCCCCGAAGAATGGCTCGGCGCCGAGGTCTGGGGCACGGGCGGCGACATCGGCTTCACGCGCGACGGCACGCACGCCGAGTTCATCGAGGTGCCCGTGGCCGCGCTCGCGCGCAAGCCCGCGGCGCTCTCGCACGCGCAGGCGGCGTCCATTGGCGTGAACTTCGTCGTGGCGTGGCTTGGCACCGTCGATTACGCGCGCCTCACCGAGGGCGAAACGATCGCCGTGATCGGCGTGTCGGGCGGCGTGGGCGGCGCGGTCGCGCAGATCGCGAAGGTGCGCGGTGCACGCGTGATTGGCGTGAGTCGCGAGGCGCCGCTGGCCGGTTCGCCGGCCGCACGCCTCATCGATGCCTTCGTTCCCATGAACGAGCACACCGCCGCACGCGTACGCGAATTGACGGGCGGCGCGGGCGCGGACGTCGTCTACGATGCCGTGGGCGGCGTCGCGTTCGAACTGGCGCTCTCGCTTGCGAAGCGGCGTGGCCGCGTGATCGAAATCAGCGCAACGGGCAAGCGGCGCGTGGAGTTCGACCTGATCGACTTCTATCACAACGAAACGCAGCTCTTCGGCGCCGATAGCGCGAAGCTCGGCGTGGCCGAATCCGCGCCGCTCATGCGTGCGATCGCCGAAGCGTTCGACGCGTGCCAGTTCGAGCCGCCCGTCGTGGCCGCGCACTTTCCGCTTGCTCGCGCCCGCGAAGCCTATGAGGCGGTCGCGGCGGGCACGCCTGGGCGCGTCGTGATCGACATGGCGTGAGCGCGGCTCGAACGAACGGGGGGCGAAGATGAAGGGGTATCTGGTGTCGTTCGCGGTCGGCGCGCTCGCGGGGCTGCTTTACAACGTGCTGCACGTGAAATCGCCCGCGCCGCCGACCATTGCGCTCGTCGGGTTGCTCGGCATGCTGGCGGGCGAGAATGCGATCGGCCTCGTACGCGCGTGCGTCGCGCATCTCGCGGGGTGAGCGAGACTATTCTTACTCACCGCGCCGGATATCGGCCCGCGCACCCTTTTGCGGGATCGGCTGACTCACGCTTCGGCCCGCACAAGCCGCTCAGGCAGACGCGCGCGCAGTTCGCGTGCGTCGAGTGCCGCAAGATCCTTGTCGAGTTCGAGTGTGACGAGGCTGCGCGTTTGCGCGTCGATCGCCTTGCGCAGCGCGCCCAGGAACGCGGGCGGCGCCGCGAGCACGAGCGTGCCGTAGCGCGCATCGTTGCGGGCCTTCGCGAGTGTCGTCGCGATCTGCGCGGCGAACACGGTGGTTTCGTGCTCGTGCTGGCTGGTGTCGGGATCGGTCGCGCTGCGGCCGAAGCCTACGCGGTCGGTCGTGCGCCCCGGCTTGTCGGTCACGAGGTTCTCATCCGACATGCGGCCCTGCAGATGGAGCAGCGTCTCGACCTCGTCGATGGCGCCCAGCGGGCTTTCGGCGGCGAAAATGCGCGCGGTCACACGGTTGGCGACGACAACCCAGATCGTTTTCGACATGTTCGACTCCTGCCATGGCGCCCGGCCCATGCGGCGGCCGGGCGGGTGAGTGGACTCGCGCCACGCGGCGTGAACATCAAGGGTAGCGCGCTTCGGGCCGCACGGGGCGGGAACTGCCGCCGCGCTCATGGGCGTGCCCCTGGCGTTCGCGCGCAACGCGAAAGTGTCGGAACAGCGAGCCGCGTGCCCGATGGCCCGCGTCGTCGAAGACCCGGCGCTGGTCGAGGAACTGATGCCCGCGTGCGCGAGCTGGAGACGGAAGCCGCGCGGCTGCGAGAACGCGCCGCGCAGTGAGTGGGCGCTCGCACCGCGGTAAAGCCCGCGACCGGCTTATTTCGCCTTTTCTGCCGAGTTGGTGATGGCCTGACCGCCCTTCGAAATGTCCTCGCCGGCGCCTGCAATAGTGTTGCAGGCGGCGAGCGTTACGGCGAGCAGTGCAAGCGCAAGCGCGAGATATCGGCTCATTTTGGCTTTCCCTGAATTGAAAGACGTCGAATGAAGGTCAAATAAGTGTCGAATGGAAGGGCTGCGGGCATGCGGCATGCGCACAGTTCTTCCCTTCAATAATTCTACGCGCAAACCGGGGACATATGCGCCGGGGCTGCGCGGCGGTCCCGCCTGCAGGGAATCCAGCCGTATTCAGTGCTTGCGCGTCCTGCGCACGACGAGCCACTTGGGCGAGCGAAAGCGCACGATGCTCACATAGAGCCATACGTACGTGAGCGCGAACAGCACGACGAAACAGAACAGGTGCAGCGTGTGGCGCCAGAACAGCGTGGCCGGAATCACGGCGATCAGGCAGAGCAGCCACAGGTAGGGTGAAGTGAGCGAATTGCGGCGCGTGAGTTCGCGTGCATTGCGCGCGCCCACGACCCAGCGCATGAGGCGCTTGTACACGAGCATATGCAGGTGCACGCCGTCGGGGATGCCGGGCGACATGCCGCGCACGAACTTCTTCCGGTAAATCGAGAAGCAGGTCTCGAAGATCGGATACATGAAGAGCAGCACCGGATACCAGGCCGAAACATCGCGGTTGCGCATGACGAGCAGGATCGACAGCTCGGCAAGCATGAATCCGATGAAATACGCGCCACCGTCGCCGAGGAAGATCAGGCCCGCGGGGAAATTCCACATGAAGAAGCCCAGCACCGCGCCCATCATGATGAACGACGCGGAGAGCACCACCGGGTCGTGCACCTGGAAGGCCACGTAGGCGAGCGAGGCGAACATCATGAACGCGACCATCGAGGCGAGGCCGTTGAAGCCGTCGATGATGTTGATCGCATTGGCGAGCGCGGCGACCGCGAGCACGGTGATGACGAACGAAATCGCCGCGTAGGAAAGCAGGAAGTCGAGCGGCGGCACGCTGATGCGCGTGACCGCGATGCCGAGGAACCAGAACGCGAGCGCGGCGGCGGCCATCGTGCAAAGGAGGCGCGCGAGCGGCGAGACGCGTTTGGTCAGATCTTCGACGAGGCCCGAGGCGAACGCGGGCAGCCCGCACGCGACGATGCCGAGTATGCCGCCCGAGACGGCCGGATACGCCCCGTGCAACTGCGCGGCGGCCACGATCAGCCCCGCGAGGATGCCCGTTCCGCCGATGCGCGGCACGGGCCGCACGTGAAATTTCTGCACGCCCGCGAGATCGGAGTCGACGGAGAACCTTTCATGCAGATGCGCGTAACGCACGATCAGCAGCGTGACCAGCAACGAAACGAGAAAGCCGAGGGCAAAACTGAGCATGAAAGGAAACCGCGACCGGAAGAAGGAATGCGCGATTATACAAAGGCGGACACGCCGCCCGCCCGAAGCTCCCGCGCGCGATGGCGCGCGTGCATTCCGGTCGGGACAACGCGTTGGCTGGTGTGCTCAGGTTCCCGGCGTGTTCGCCGGTGTGATTTCGAGCAGGATGACGTGGTCGGGCACGTCCACGGTGAGCTGGCGCAGGTCGCGATGGCTTTCGAGCGGCTGCGCCGAAGCGAGCGGATCGTAAAGATCGACGCGCCTGGCTTTGTCGCCGAAGTCGATATCGACGCGCGCGGGCGGGCCCGCGAGCGGCGTTCCCGTCGCACGGTTCCAGATGAGCGTTTCGTTCCAGAGCACCAGCACGAAGCGACCGTCCTTCTTTTGCAGCAGCAGGCTGTTTGCCGATGCCGGCATTGCCGAAAGCGTATACGCGAGCGTGCTGCGCGTTGCTGCGTTCGCGCGTCGCGTGGTGCTGGCGTTCAGGATCGACGTGAGATTGCGAATGGCGTAGGCCACCGGCTTCGGACTGTTGTCGTTGCGAAAGAGCCCGTAATGCATTTCGTCGTTGTTGCGCGCCGGATCGGGTTTTTCGTCGAGCAGTTCATACACGTAGAGCCGCTTCACACCCGCCGCCGCCGCATCCATATAGCCGTTGAGAACGCCCTTGGCCTGTGTTCGCTCGTCGACGCCCAGCATGTACCAGCCCGCCTGCGGCAACGAGAAGTAGCCGAACTCGGTGATGACGAGCGGCAACTGGAATCGCTGGCCGAGGTGAATGGCGGCAAGCATCCACCTGTCGCCATTCGCATTCCAGAGCGGTTGTTCGCCGTTTTGCGGATAGACATGCTGATTCGCGTAATCGGCCGAATTCGTGCGCGTCTCGACCGACCTGGGCTCGAAGCCGGTCGCGTCGTAGACGGGCACCCCTTTTAGCTCCGGCGTGCCGTGTACGCGTGCGTAGAGGTCGCGCTGCACGGCGAGGCCGGCGGCGGCGCCGGTAAGCCCCTGGTAACTGACCGGAAAGTTGTTCAGTTCGTTGGGGCCTTCGATGGCCGCGACGCTGCCTGGCACCTCGGTATTCAACTTCACTGCCTGCCCGATTTGCTTCTCGAAGTCCGCGCCCATCAGAAAGTTGAATTTCACGCCGCGCTGCGCGAGATAGACATAGCTTGCGAACGGGATGGAGGAGCCTGGCGCGTAGTCGCGAACGTGGTGGATGCCCAGCCACGCCATATCGTCGGCGACGTTGTGCACGTTGACGTACGCACCGTCGGTGTAGCTGACGTGGGTGACGACGGCGAGCGTCTGGAGGAAATCCCTGGCTGGCATGGCTTGCACGGCGTCGCTCGCGTGCACCGCCGCTGCGCATGCGAGCGCGCAGATGCCTGCCGCAAGGCTCTCGGCGACGCGCAGGCCTGAGCGCCGGTGTCGCGAACCGGCCGTATCGGCGAGCGGGCCGTGAGTGGTCGTTACGGAATGCCTCACCGCGTATTCCTCGCGTGGAACGGTTGCCGGTTACCGGCTCCCGCGCCTGCTAGCTCCATGCCGGCACTTCAATTGGCTTTTCCACATTGCAGGCGCAGCCAGAGGCCATCTTGCCGTGTCTTTGCCTCGGTCGTGTGTGCGGCGGCGAACGGATAAGTATTGCGCAGGTGATTAGATTCCCTCTACCACAGATGTCGCGATCAAATAATGAAAATGGACTCGAAGCGCGAGATCTTCAGGGTAAACATTTAGGAATACGTCATATTAATCGTCGCTCCTGTCGTTGCAGGAATGTCGCACTATGTGCGCTTTCGCACATAGCGCGACACGCGCATGTGGCTTGCAGGGCGGCTCACGCGCGGCCCGGATCACGAGGCGGCGACGATCACAAACCGTTGGTGGGATTACGCACGGATCCTGCGTCGCTTGCGCCGTAATGTGTTGTCGTGGCTTATCGGGGCGGGCATCGCGCACGTATGGATGGCCCGAAGCAGGGAGATCCGTGCGTTCGCCTGTGGCGGACGACCGCGCCAGACGATGAACGTCTGACGAACACGACACGCACTGGGGTAGGGAAATGTCAGAGCTAACGCAACGGTCAGATTTTACGCAACGTACGGTCGATATCGTGCTGCAACGTACGGTCGATGTCGTGCTGATCGTGCTGGGCGCCGTATGCGCCGTACACCTGAATCTGAATTCCGCACAGGTGGCCGCGGTGCATCACCCCGATCCCACGCTGGTGGCGTTCTGCGCCGCGCTCGCCCTCTCGGTCTTTCCCGCCTGCGGGACCTATGGCACGCGTGGCAGCCGTTCGCTTTTCAGCGTCGCAGGCCGCACGGCGTTCGCCTGGCTTGCCGTGCAGCTCTGCGGGCTCGTGCTGCTTTATGCGATTCATCACGATCATCTGCTCGCATTGCCGTGGTTCATGTACTGGACATTGACGACGGGTATTTCCCTGCTGCTGTCGCACACCCTGTTCTTTTCGGAATTCAGCGTGCTGCGACTGACCCGTGCATGGTGGCGCCGGGAAACGCTCGAGGTCGATTCGCGCAGCACGGTGCGTAGCGCCGTAGTTGGACATGCCCTGAAGCGTCTGTTCGATATCGTGGCGGCCGTGAGCGCGATCGTCATGCTCTCGCCGCTGCTCGCCGTACTCGCGCTGCTCGTCAGGCGCGATGGCGGTCCGGCGTTATATGGCCATACGCGTGTAGGCCG
The DNA here is from genome assembly GCF_003096715.1 of Paraburkholderia silvatlantica. Lineage (GTDB taxonomy): Bacteria > Pseudomonadota > Gammaproteobacteria > Burkholderiales > Burkholderiaceae > Paraburkholderia > Paraburkholderia silvatlantica. Next base: position 70,063 of record NZ_QEOL01000034.1, on the reverse strand, counting down.
CCATGGAAAGAAGTTTCGTTGTCTGAAGTTCAGATCGATGGTGATGAATTCGGAGCAGGTGCTCAAGGATCTGCTCGAGCGCGATCCCGAAGCCCGCGCCGAATGGGAGCGCGAATTCAAGCTGAAGCATGACGTGCGCGTGACCCGGATCGGCCACTTCCTGCGGCGCACGAGTCTCGACGAGTTGCCCCAACTCTGGAACGTCCTGCGCGGGCAGATGAGTTTTGTCGGCCCGCGCCCGATCATCGATCAGGAGCTGGAGCGCTATGGCGAGGCGAGAAAGTACTACCTGATGGCGACGCCCGGCATCACGGGCCTGTGGCAGGTGAGCGGGCGCAACGATATCGACTACGCAACGCGCGTATCACTCGACGTCGCCTATGTCATGAATTGGACCTTCCGCAAAGACATCGGCATCCTGTTCAAGACATTTTTCGTCGTGATTCGCGGTACTGGCGCGTATTGAAGAATTGCAAACGGAATTGCAAACGGATTTGCAAACGAGCCGCAAGCGGAACTGCAGGCGGGCTGCAAACGTGTTAGCGCGAGACGTGGTCGGCATATCAGGTATCCGGGCCACACGGCATGACCCGGAACGCGTGTAACGGATTGGGGGTGTTGCGATGGGACTCAACGCGATGGACTGGATCGGGACTGCGCACGCGCGTGTCGTGCGGGATGACGGACTGGTGGGCTTGCTGCGCCGCGGGGCCGCGTTTGCCGTTTGCCTCGCGCTCGCTGCGCTGAGCGGCTGTGCCATGGCGCCGGGCATGACGTACAGCGCAGGAGCAGGGGGCGTCGGTGCGGCATCCGGCACGGCGGTGCCCGATAGTCTCGCGGCCAAGGGCATCGCGGGTGCGCCGTCCGGCACGCTCGTCGAGATCACAAGGGACCTCGTGGACAAGGAAGCTGCCGCGCGGCCCAAAGGCATTCCCGAGGACGTGGAGAAGATGTTCGCCAAGGCCACGCCCTATGAAATCGGCCCCGGCGATATTCTCAGCATCGTCGTCTGGGATCACCCCGAACTCAACCTGCCCGCGGGCGGCGGCGGCGGCGACGCTCCATCGGGCGCCAGTTCGGTTGCATCCGGCTACACCGTCGATAACAACGGCTTCATTCAGTATGCCTATATTGGTCCGCTGAAAGTCGCCGGTCTTTCGGAAATGGGCGTGCGTGACATCCTCGCGGGGAAGCTCGCGAAATACGTGCGTCAGCCGCAGATCACCGTGCGTATTGAGACCTATCGCAGCAAGCGCGTGTATCTCGACGGCGAGGTCAAGACGCCGGGCGTGCAGGTGCTCAATGACAGACCGATGACGTTGCCCGAAGCGATCAACCGCGCCGGTGGCTTCACCGCCAATGCCGACCGCTCGCACGTGTCCGTGACACGTGGCGACACCACCGTGGATATCGACATGCCGGCGATGATCCGCAAGGGGTTCAATCCCGACCGGGTCATTCTGCACGATGGCGACCTTGTGCGGATCTTCGCGCAAACCGACAGCAAGGTTTTCGTGGTCGGCGAGGTCGAGCGTCCAGGAGGCGTGATGTTCAATAACGGACGTATGTCGCTCAACGAGGCACTGGGTAACGCGGGAGGGATCAACCAGGCGTCGGGCGATGCCTCGCAGGTGTATGTCGTGCGCGGACGCGATACCAGCCAGCCGACCGTGTTCCATCTCGATGCGAGCAGCGCCTCAGCCATGGCCACGGCCGACTCGTTCGAGCTCAAGCCCAACGATGTCGTGTTCGTCGATACGTCCGCGCTCGTGAAGTGGAGCCGTGTCATCAGCCTGATTTTGCCGACGACCCAGGCCGCGGCCACGAGCCGTGCAATTGGATACTGACGCACACATGAACAATACAAACCACACGAACCGCGTCAGTCGACCTGTTCGCCATCGGGGAAACAAGATGAATCATCGCGACTACCTGCTTGAGGGCCCTGTGGAGACGGTCATGCCGATCGCCCCCGACGGCGGGCACATGGGCAACCTGCTGGATACGCTGTATGCGGGACGCAAGACGATCCTGATCGTCACGATAATCTTTACACTGATCGGCACCCTCTATGCGGTACTGGCGGCTCCCGTCTATCAATCGGACATGCTCATTCAGGTGGAGGAGAGCCCGAACGCGGCGAAATCGGCGCTGGCCGATCTTTCCTCCCAGCTCGCGGTCAAGACCCAGGCATCGGCGGAAATGGAGGTATTGCGTTCGCGCATGGTCGTGTCGTCCGCCGTGGATGCGACCAGGCTCTATATCAAGGCGACGCCGCGCTATTTCCCTGTGGTGGGCCGCTGGGCCGCTCGGCATCTGAGCCTCGACCACTGGTCGGGATGGGGCGGTTACGCATGGGGCGACGAGGCGATCGAGGTCACGCAATTCGACGTGCCGGCGCGCCTGCAAGGCAGACCGTTCGTCTTGACCTACCGGGGCGACGGGGCCTACACGCTCGAGGGGGGCGGCATCACGCTCGAAGGGCATGTGGGAGAAGCGCTGCACGCGCCGACGGTGGGCGGCTCGATCGACCTGGTCGTGGGCCGGATCGATGGGCAGCCGGGCACGGTCTTCAACGTGATGCGCCTGTCCGAACTGAGCGCGATCCAGGGGCTGCAGGCGGCGGTCGCCATCACGGAAAAGGGCAAGGAATCCGATGTCATTGGTGTTTCGCTGGATGGCGAAGACCCGGTGCTCACCAGCACCATTCTGAACGCGATCGGCAACGAATACATCCGGCAGAACGCCCAGCGCACGCAGGAAGAAGCGGAAAAGCAGATTGCATTCCTCGACCGGCAGCTGCCTCTGCTCAAGGCCCAGCTCGAGAAAGCCGAGAACGAATTCAACTCGTTTCGCTCCGAGCACGGCGCGGTCAATCTGGATGCCGAAGCGTCGGCGCTGTTGCAGAGTTCGGCGCTGGCGCAGCAGCGTATCGCCGATCTGCAACAGCAGCGCGCGCAGGCGATGGCCCGTTTCACCGACGACAATCCGGCTCTCGTCGCCATCAACGGGCAACTCTCCGAAGCGGAGAAGTCGCTGGAGCACCTGGCTGGGCAGACCCGTGCGCTGCCGCCGCTGGAACAGCAGGTCGTGCGCCTGCAGCGGGAAGTGACCGTCGATACGAACATCTATACGAATCTTTTGAACAGCCGCGAGCAGTTGCGTCTGATCAAGGCAGGGCGCGTGTCGAATGTGCGCATGATCGACGCGGCGGTGCCGCCTGAAGGACCGATCCGGCCGAAGCGCGCAATCATCGTGGTCGCGGCCGTGTTTACCGGATTGTTCGCCGGCGCTGTGCTCGTGCTGCTGCGTCAGCGGCTCAATCGCGGCGTCTGCGTCGTGGACGAGATCGAAGCGGGCACCGGGCTGGCGGTGTTCGCGGCCGTACCGCGCAGCCGCATTCAGCATTCGCTTACGCGTCGCTTGCCGCACGGCGCGCCGGGCGCGAACACGGTGCTCGCGCACAAGGCCGTGTTCGACCCGGCGGTCGAAAGCCTGCGCAGCTTCCGAAGTGCGCTCGAACATTCGCTGGAGGACGCAGCCAATCGTGTCGTGCTGCTGGCGGGGCCGACACCGATGGTCGGCAAGTCGTTCGTCTCGGTCAATCTGGCGGCCGTATTCGGTGCCTCGGGCAAGCGTGTGCTCCTCGTCGATGCGGATCTGCGGCGGGGCACGCTGAACCAGCATATGGCGGTGCCGGGTATGCCGGGCGTCACGAACATCTTCGACCCCTGCCAAAGCTACGACCACGTGGTCAATCGCGACGTGATGCCGGGCGTCGACTTCGTCGCGACCGGAGGCTATGTGACCAATGCCAGCGAGCTGCTGCGAAAAGACGCTTTCAGGAATTTCGTGGCATGGGCCAATTCGACGTATGACCTCGTGCTGATCGATGCGCCGCCGATCTTGCCGGTGGCCGACGCCGGGATTATCGGGAAACTGGCGGGCACGGTGTTCGTGATCGCGCGTCAGGGCGCGACGAGCGTGGCCGATCTGCGCGAGTCGGTGCGGCGCTTCGAGCAGGTTGGCGTTCCCATTCGCGGCGTGATCTTCAACGACATGACATCGCGTCCGGGACGCTACGGCAACGAATACGCCGCGTACGGCTATTCGAGCTACGGCTTTGCCAAGGATACGGGAGCGGCGAGGGCGGAATAGAGGGAAATTGCCGGGAGCGTTCGATAGAGGTCCGTCCTGGCGAATATCCATGGTGTGTCTGATTATCCTGATGGGAAAAATGAACACTCTACGCGACATTCAGATCGTCACGACAGCGAGAATTTTTCGGGCCTTCGGCAAGAGCGGCTATGGGCGCCGGCTGATAGAGGGAGCGGGCAGCACGAGAGTCGGAGCCGCGGCATTGGGAATGGTGCTGGGATACCGCCGCAGTTTCCGAACACTGGGTGAAGCCGAGAGGGCGGTCAAGCCTTATGGCAAAGGCGGACACGAAAGTACCGAAAATGTCGATCTGCATATCAGCTTTTCGGCCAGGCTCAGCGACTACGCCGCGTTTTACTACCTCCGGGATCGGGTGCTTCGCATTCAAAAAGTATTCGATCTGGGTGGGAATGTCGGCAACCTTTTCTATTGCTATCGAAATTACATACCGCTTAGAGACGACGTAAGCTGGACGGTTTATGATCTGCCGGAGACAATTGCGCGTGGAGAGGCGTTGGCGAACAGCAGGAATATAAAGAATCTCAAGTTTACTGATAATTTCCAGCAGATCGACGGAGCGGATTTATTTATTGCGAGTGGATCCCTTCACTATTTCGACAGGTCAGTGCCGGAATTGCTGGCGCCGGTTAGCCGGCTCCCCAAGTACATATTAATTAACCGAACTCCGCTCACAGACGGTCAGGATTTTGCGATAGTTCAGGATGGCGGACACATCCGCGTCGCGTGCATGCTCTATAACCGCGCAAAACTTATTGCAGATTTCAGGCGTTTGGGCTACCAGGTGATGGGTGAATGGCAGTCGCCCGATTTCCGGGTTCCGGTGCTCGATCGGCCTTCCTCCAGCGTAGGTGCCTTTACGGGCCTGTGGCTCGAACTCCAGTAGATTTCGCGCGATTTTTTTTCAGCGGCGCGCTGCGCGACCGCGGGGAATCACATCGTGCAGGTATTGGCACGCCCACTGTCCGCCTGCATAGCGTTCGAATAAATCACCTCGTTCAGCCGCCCTGCATCAGCTAGCACTTCGCAGGCGCACGGGCGCCAGCCTTTCCACGTCATTCGCATTCAATTGCTTAAAGCGGGCTTTAGACGCGAGAGTTCGCATGGCATGAGCGACGGCGAACATTCGTCGGCACGAAGAGAGGCCACACTGCAAGCAATATGAATCGCATCGCGTGGCGCATCAAATCCGGCCATGAGCGACGCCCTGGACTCTGCGATGAACAACGTGCATGCCCCGAATCTCTTGATTAATGGCCGCTTCCTCGGTCGCCGCGCGACGGGTGTCGATCGCTTTGCGTTCGAGACCATCCGCGCGCTGGACCAGTTGATCGAACTGCGCGATCCGCGCGTGGCTGGATTGCGCACCGAGATCATCGTACCCGAAGCGCTGGCCGCCATGCCGAATCCGTTCCGGCACATCGGCCTGCGCGCGCGTGGAAAAGGCGGTGGCCTGCGTTGGGAACAACTCGCATTGCCGCAAGCGGCAAGCGGCGGGTTGCTGCTCAATCTTTGCAACTCCGGGCCGCTGTTGTATCGCCGTCAGATTACGGTGCTGCATGATGCGGCGCCCGCGCGCGTGCCCGACAGCTACAGCCGCTCCTTCGTCGCCTGGTATCGTCTGATGGCGCCGCGTCTTGGCCGCATATCGCAGCGTGTCATTACCGTGTCGGAATTCTCGCGGCGCGAGTTGTGCGATGCCTACCGCATTCCGGCAGAGAAGATCGGTGTCGTGCCCGAGAGCGGCGAGCACATGTTGCGCGTGCATCAGGATACAGGCGCAACGGCGGCCGTGGCGCTCGACGAACGTCCCTTCGTGCTCGCCGTGGGCAGCCTCAACCGTCACAAGAATTTTCAGCTCGTCGCCGAGGCCGCGCGTCTCATTCGCGAAGCTCAGTTCGACATCATCGTAGTGGGCGGCGGCGATGCACGGGTCTACGGAACGGGCCAGGATGCGTTGCCCGCGTTCGTGAAGCATCTCGGATACGTGAGCGATGGCGAACTCGCGGCGCTCTATCGGCGTGCAGCGTGCTTCGTTTATCCGTCACGCTACGAGGGCTTCGGGTTGCCGCCGGTCGAGGCGCTGGCGCTCGGCTGCCCGGTGATCGCTTCCCGGCTGCCTGCTGTGCAGGAGGCGTGCAGCGACGCCGTGCTCTATACCTCGCCCGACGATCCCGCGGAGTTGGCGCGCTTGCTCGAGCGAATCACGAGCGACGCCGCGCTGCGCGAGAGTCTGCGTGAACGCGGCCGTGCGCGGACCGCGGAACTCACCTGGCGAGCCACTGCCACCAGGTTGATCGAGGAGATCTCGCCGTGGCTAATGTAACGCTCGCATCCAATCTCGCCAACGACACTCGCCGCTTCGGGCGTGTCGCGCTCGTACACGAGTGGCTGGTCACCTACGCGGGGTCGGAGAAGGTCGTGGAGCAGATTCTTCAGCTCTTTCCGCAGGCCGATCTGTACAGCGTCGTGGACTTTTTCCCGGAGTCGCTGAGGGGTGTGCTCGGAGGCAGGCATGCCACGACCTCGTTCATTCAGCATCTGCCGCGGGCGCGCAAATCGTTTCGCACCTATCTCCCGCTCATGCCGCTGGCGATCGAGCAGTTCGATCTTTCAGCCTACGACCTCGTGATTTCTTCCAGCCATGCCGTCGCCAAGGGAATTCTGACCGGGCCGAATCAGGTGCACATCAGCTATGTGCATTCGCCGATCCGGTATGCGTGGGATCTGCAGCATCAGTATTTGTGCGAAGCCGGACTGCAGCGCGGCATGAAAAGCTGGATCGTGCGTGCGCTGCTTCACTATATGCGCATCTGGGACCAGCGCACGGCGCATGGTGTAGATGCCTTTGTGGCCAATTCTGCCTTTGTAGGACGACGTATTCGCAAAGCCTACGGCAGCGAGGCCACCGTGGTCTATCCGCCAGTCGATGTGGAGCGGTTCGAACTGGGCGGCCAGCACGAAGACTTCTATTTGATTGCTTCGCGCATGGTGCCATACAAGCGGATACCGCTCATTGTCGAGGCGTTTGCCGCGATGCCGTCGCGGCGTCTCGTCGTGATCGGCGACGGCGCCGACTTTGCGCGTGTGAAGGCATGTGCCACGCCCAATGTGACGTTGCTGGGCTATCAGCCCGACGAGGTTCTGGTGGACTACATGCAGCGTGCGCGGGCATTCGTCGTCGCCGCAGAAGAAGACTTCGGTATTTCAGTGGTGGAAGCACAAGCTTGTGGCACGCCCGTCATCGCACTGGGTCGCGGCGGGTCGCGTGAGATCGTGGTCGATTCGCCGGATCCCGAGCGCGGCACCGGCCTCTTCTTCGGCGAGCAGAGCGTGGAATCGATCGTCGATGCGGTGGAGCGCTTTGAGCGGCAGCCACCGCTCAAAGCCGAAGTCTGCCGTCGCAATGCCATGCGTTTTACGGAGGAGCGATTCAAGCAGGAGTTTCTCAGCGTCGTGGAACGCGCGATGGACGCAGATAAAGTGCCTGCCGACACGCCGCCTGTGGTGCGGCGCTGGCACTCGGCCTGAGTTGGCTCAATAACGAGACCGTTCACGCGCGAATGCGGGATGAACGGGATGGGGGTTTCGGCAAGTGGAACTGACGATATTCGGAGTCTTCGTGTTCGTCGTCGGACTGGCGGCGCTCTACGTGTCGTATCGCGGCGCAATTTACGGCATGGCGGTGTTTTCCCTGTTCGGATGTACGCTCGCGCTCGCATTGGGCGGCATCGGCATCTTGCCGGCACAAGTCTTTCTCGCGTTCTTCGCGCTCAGGGCGTTCAACCTCGCGGGCGGGAAGGGTCTCGCCGCCGCGGTCACGCAGGACAAGCCCGGCTTCTGGCTGCTCTGTACCTGCCTGTGGGGCGTCACGGGGGCCATCCTGCTGCCGCGGGTGCTGAGCGGCGCGACACTCGTGTTCCCCGTCGACCGCAGCAGCCAGTTCATCATATTGCAGCCGCTTGCTCCTGTGTCAGGCAACCTGTCCCAGTCGGTCTATTGCGTTGCCGACGTCGTGGTGTATTGCTCCATGTTCGCGTTCCTGAAATATCGTGGCGTGTACCGGACGCTCTCCAACGCCATCTTTTTGCTCGCCGCCCTTGATGTGCTCGCCGGCGTAGTTGATATCGTCGCGCACGCGGCGGGTCTGGACATCCTCTCGGCTATCAAGACGGCACAGTTCGCCGATTTGACCGGCCAGGAAATGGCCGGGATGGTTCGCATCAGCGGCACGTTCAGTGAAACCTCAGGCTTCGCGGCTTTCACGCTGCCGATCTTTGTCTTTTGCCTCAATCTCTGGCTCGTCGGCTATCGTCCGAAGTTGTCCGGTCCGCTTGCGATTTCAACGGGATGCCTGCTGCTGCTGTCGACTTCGGGAACGGCGTATGTCGGGTTGGGGGTGTATCAGTTCGTACTGCTCGTCAGCCGACCCGGTGTGATCTCGCGCTTTGCTCCCGTACGCAAGCAACGGCTGTGGGTTATCTCCGCTTGCGCGGGCTTGTTGGGAGTGCTCTACGTGATCGTCTTTCTGCCCGGAGTAGTGAAAGTGCTCAGCGACTTTGTCGACGCCGCGATTCTGAGCAAGGCGGGTAGTGATTCCGGCGTCGAGCGCATGGGATGGAATGCGCAAGGAATCACCAACTTCTTCGACACATACGGAATTGGCGTTGGGCTGGGCAGTATTCGTGCGTCGAGTTTTCTGGTCGTGCTGGTGGGAAGCCTGGGTGTCGTGGGCGTGGTGTGCTACGGGATGTTCCTTGGGAAGTCGCTGCTGGTGCCGGTGCCTGCCCATTACCCGTTCACGGAGCGCGCCGTCTGCTATGCAGCGCGCCACGCCATGATCGCGACGTTGATCGTGGCGTCGGCTTCGCTCAGCGTGTTCGAACTCGGTTCCTGTTTCTATATATTTGCGGCCGCAGCGGGCGCGCTCTCGTCGCGTGTGCCGCGACGTGTGCCCGCGCGCGGCGGATGGGCTGTCAGGGGGGCTCATGAATAAAGTTCAAGCGTCGCTATCGAAGATTGAGTTGTTAGCGGTTTATTTCTCGTACGTGGTCCGGTACATCTATCCGCTCATTCTGGTTCCATATTACGGAAGAGTGCTGGGTTCCAACGGCTACGCCGTGGTGTTGGCAGGGATGTCGCTGTCGAGCACCATCTGGCTGTGCGTCGACTTCGGCTTCTCCACCATTGGGGGACGGGATATCGTCCATACCGAAAATATCAGCGAACGCGACGCGATTTTTCGGGATCAGTTCACGGCGCGGCTGTTGTTGTGCATTCCGGGCATGATCGTCGGCGGGATTGCGGCTTGCAGGTCCGGGATCATTTCCGGTGTTCCCGGTGTGAGCTTTTTTGTCGTAGTCGGCGGGCTGCTGAATGCCTTTAACCTGGGCTGGTATTTCACCAGCACGGGGCGCCCGAGGACGAGCGTGATGATCGAAATGCTGGGGCTCATGCTTTCGCTCACGCTGCTGTTTTCGTTCATTCGAAAGCCGGCCGATATCGACCGGGTCTTCCCGGTGATTTTCGCTTCCAACCTCGCCCAGACGATGCTGGCCTATTGGCTTGTGCGAAAGGAATACACCGGGGTCATTGCGCCCCTGCGTGCGGCCATCAATCTGATCAAGCGGTCGGCCACGATCTTCATCTACAGTGGCACGGCGGTATTGGTGCTTGCCGCGTCCACCTATATTTTGTCGCTGCTGGCCTCGCCATCGGAGGTGAGTGCCTTCGGTCTCTCGGAGCGTCTCGTCTCCGCCGGATTGAGCATCATGGCGCCTGCCTCCCAGATTCTCGCGCCGAAGGTCATGTATCTGGTTACCCGTAACGAGGCACGAGCCAATCTGCTCGCCCGACGGACATTCGCTATCTTCTTCGTAGGGGCGGTAGCCGGCGTCATCCTCACGAAATTACTTTCCGAATGGCTCGTACCGCTGCTGTTTGGGCCGGAATTCGTTCACGCGGTCCCCATTCTGAAGATCATGGTGCTTGTTATGCCGCTTGCCGTTTGTACGCGGGTATTGGGCATGTACTTCCTGATTCCCCGCAAACTCGAGAGACTGCTTGCCGTGAGCGGCGTGACCGGCGCGCTGGTGAATCTGGCTGCGGCCGTTCCCCTTGCCGGTTACTGGGGAGCCACAGGCATGGTGTTGGCGCGATTGCTCGCCGAGGGCTCCTTGCTGGCCATGCTGGTCATCGGCAGCTGGCGGGCGGGATTGCTCCGCGACATTTTCGGAATCGACGAAGGGTCTACGTGGCAAACGAGATTTGGCAGATGGCTCGAATAACCGTTGCGACTGCGTGTGGGAGAGGTGGCAGTGCAATGGCTGATGTGCGGGTACGGCGTGCCGTAGCATCCTCCAATGGTCGATGTGGAGCGTGATCGATTCGAGCGTTAGTTCGCGAGTAACCAGGGTGACGCAAATGAGTCAATCTTCTCTTAACAGAAATCCGAAAATCTGCCTGATCTTCGCCACGCGCGGCCGCGCGGAGATTCTTGAACATGTCGTTGCGTTCGTCGATCGGCAAACGGTAAGGCCCGATCTCATCATCGTGTCCTGCGTGTCGGATGAGGACGTTGGTGACCTGGCGGCTGGTCCTGGATTGATCGTGCTCAAAGGGAAGCCCGGGCTCACGGCACAACGCAATCATGCCTTGAACCACGTGCCCGAGGACGTCGACGTCGTGATTTTCCTGGACGATGACTTCTTGATGCATGGTGCCTGGATTTCGGAAGTGCTCAAGGCGTTCGATAGCGATCCATCCATTGCTTGTGTCACCGGAACAGTCATTGCAGATGGCATCCATGGACCGGGTTATTCCTTTGAAGAGGGGCGGGCCATCGTGGCCCGGGCCGGCTATCTGCCGGCAAGAATGATCGTGGCGCCGACCGGTGGTCCCTATGGCTGCAACATGGCGTTCCGGGCCAGCAGCATCGCCGGTCTTCGCTTTGACGAGCGCCTCGTCCTGTATGGCTGGCAGGAGGATCGCGATTTCGGAGGTCAGATCTGGAATCGAGGTAGCCTGGTTGTTCGAATCAATACAGCGCTTGGTGTACATCTGGGAGTCAAGCGCGGCAGGGTGTCCGGATGCAAACTTGGCTATTCGCAGGTCATCAATCCGCTCTATCTGGTGAAAAAAAGAACGATGCCTTTGCGCCCTGCGCTCGATCATGTCATGCGCAATGTGGTGAGCAATATGGTGCGAAGCGTTGCGCCGGAGCCCTGGATCGATCGGCGCGGGCGCCTGATAGGCAATCTGATCGGCCTGTGGGATTTTATGCGCGGAAGGCTGACGCCAGAGCGACCAGAGACATTCTAGAAGCTGCTGTGCAACCCTGATGAACAAACCCTCCCATCTGGCGGTGCCCGATTGCCTGCGCGGCGTCGCAGCCATATCGGTCCTGCTTTTTCATCTCAATCACTGGCTTGGGATTCCATGGCTGGCCCCCAACGCAGGCATTGCTGTGGACTTTTTCTTTGGACTGTCAGGTTACGTCCTGTGCGTTGCCTATCGCGGCCGGTTCGATAGAGGGATGAGCGGTGCGCTCTTCGCGCGAATCAGACTCATACGGCTGATGCCGATGATTCTCATCGGGACCTTGCTGAGTGCATCGTATCTGGCGGCGAGGGTGATTCTGCTTCACGACGCCGACATTCATCCAGGCTGGCTTGCGGCCGCTACGCTGCTAGGCCTGTCGTGCATCCCGATCTTCGGTGCTCCGCATGCAATTGGAGGACCGCAGGTGTTTCCGCTCAACGGGCCCGAATACACGCTATTTCTCGAACTCGTGGTCAATCTCTTCTGGATGCTCACGCGCCGATTCGACGGAATGAAGTTCGCATTCGTCGTCGCGCTCACCGGCTACGCGCTTACCGCGGCATTCGGTATGGGAGGCGATACGCCGGAGACTTTCCTCTCCGGTTTTCCGCGCGTATTTGGCGCTTACTATCTGGGCGTCCTGCTGTATCACGGTGATGTGAAATTCGGGCTGCGCTCGTTGAGGATCTGGAAATCGCTGTTCCTTCCGGCATCTGTCGCGACCGTTGTCATCATGGCATGGAATGGACAGATCCCCTTCGTCGTACAGTGGCTGTGGGCTGCCTCCGTGATGCCGTTGCTGATCCTCGGTGGTTCTTCGGTTGCGCTCTCCGGGCCTGTACGGGCAGTCGCGCTCGTTTTGGGCGAACTGTCCTATCCGGTGTACGCGTTGCACTACCCGCTGTTCGTCTGGCTCAATGGAATCTATCAAGAGTTGATGCACCGGAAGGATCCGCTTCTCGAGGCCGCCTTGTTCGTTCCGCTGATCCTGCTGGCCAGCTATCTCATCATGCGTTTCGTCGATACGCCCGCGCGCGCTGTTCTGGTCTCCCGGTTTGGCCGATCAACCGTCAAACCGGTACTCGACAGTACGGCGGCCGATACGCCTGTTTGAGCCGAAGTACGGGAATGACCTGTCGCCGGGGCGGACATACGCACGTGTTTGCGTGCGGTAGCCAGCAGTGCCGCGCTCGCTGTGCCGATAGCATACTGCCTGGAGAAAGCTGCGTTGTCGCGCGTCACGTCGGCAGCGGCGTCGTTGCAGTATCGCGGCGGCTGTTCGAGCGATAGTCCGATGGGCCAGCAGGACTTCATGTGAGAAAGACTGACGCTTGCGTGCATGGGAATGGTATGGAAAGGATCGCGTCGAAAACGATAGCGTTCAACGGCAAGTTCTTCGGGGCAGGGCCGACGGGCGTGCACAAGGTGGCCGAGGAGCTCATCGCCGCGACCGATGCCTTGATTGCAGGGCAAGCCGCAAATGGCATGGATTACGCTGTCGTCGCCAGAGATGGCGTGGAGGTGCCACCCTATCGCCATATTCCCTGCGTTCGCGAGCGTCCGTGGGCCCGCAGGATGCACAAGATAGCGTGGGAGCAGTTCTATCTGCCCCTGGCGAGCAGAAAGGGCTTCATTCTCAATCTCTGCAATCTCGGACCACTGCTCCATCGCAACTCGGCGACGCTGATACACGACGCCCAGGTGTATTCCGCGCCCGAATCATATTCCCTGTCTTTTCGGCTCTGGTACAAATTCCTGTTCTTTTTCATCGGGAAGCGGCACAAGATCATCTTCACTGTTTCTGAGTATTCCAAAAGAGAACTCGTGCACTATGGCGTTGCGCGCGCAGACAAGATCGTCGTCGTGCACAACGGCTGCGATCACGTCTTGCAGATCCGGCCAGACGATAGACAAATTGCGGTGTTGGACCTCGATCGGAGGCGCTATGTCGTTGCGCTCGCGAACACCCAGAAGCACAAGAACATTGGCGTGCTGCTCAAGGCCTTCGCGGGCGAACCGTTGAGAGACGTCCCACTCGTGCTGTTTGGCGGCGCGACGCGAGCTGATTTCGAGAGTCTCGGACATGCCGTGCCACCCAACGTGCGATTTACGGGCCGGATTGCCGATGCGGAACTCGTCGGGCTGTTGGCCAATGCCGGCGCGCTGGCGTTTCCTTCCCTAACCGAAGGGTTTGGTTTGCCGCCGCTGGAGGCGATGGCGCTCGGCTGCCCGGTGGTGGCCGCGCCCTTCGGCGCGCTTCCCGAAGTTTGCGGAAACGCTGCGCTTTATACCGACCCGCTTAGCCCGGATGCATGGCGATTGAACATTCTCTCTGTGCTCAACGACGAAGCCGTGCGGCAATCCCTGATATCCGCCGGGCACCGGCAGGCCGGCGGCTTCACATGGAAGCGCGCGGCACGCGACCTGTTCGAGACAGTCAAAGCCGTGAACGGCTGATTTCATTAAAGAAGGCGATATTGGGGGTAAGCAATGTCTATAGATGTCGATTTCTCATTGGCGCTCAATGATCGAACCGGCAAGCTATTTCTGGGCAAAGATATTATCTCGACGCTTGGCGGCAGGGTCGCGAGTATCCACTATGGACGATTCCACGAATTTCCACGCAACGATTTGATGCGTCGTATCGCGGGCAGGCTGACCCACAAGGAAACCATTGCGAGGGTACATAGCTCGCGGCTGGTTTCGCTTTTGCCGGTCATCCGCGATCCGCGTCCCACACTGCATCTCGACCCGCTGAGCGTCGTGCGCCATCGTCTGGAAGCGCGTGACATTGTGCTCTGCCACGATGTCGGTCCGATCACGCATCCCCAATACTTTGCGCCGGGCGTGAAGGACTTGTACCTTCGGGCTTATGACCAGATCCGGAAGGTGAGGCCTCACATGGTATTTGTCAGCAAGACCTCTCAACGTGAATTTCACGAGCTTTATGGTGATGACTTTGCCTCGTCGACCGTTATTTATATTCCAACCCGTTTGGGAGTCAAGGACGGAGAGGGGCGTCCGGTGAAGGGCGTCTCGCCCCGTTTTCTGTTGACGGTGGGGAGTATCGGTGACCGTAAGAACCAGGCCCGCTGTATCGAGGCGTTCTCGGCAAGCGGGCTGGTGGAGAAAGGGTGGCAGTATGTCATTGTCGGAGGGCGCGAGCCTGGTGCCGACGCCGCCATCGAACTCGCCAGGCAATCTCCGGGCGTTGTGATGCCGGGATATACGCAAGACGACGAGCTTCGTTGGCTCTACCGCAATGCATCTGGTTTCGTACTGATGAGTCTGCTGGAGGGATTCGGAATGCCAGTGATCGAGGCGATAGAGCATGATTTGCCATGCCTCGTTTCCCGCGCGAGCATCTTGACGGAAGTGGGAGGGGACGCAATGCTGTGCGCCGACCCGCTTGCACGGGAATCCATCGCATTCGGTATGCGTTCGTTAGCGGAAATGCCGGGCGAGGAGCGTAGCCGGCGAATTTCCCAGGCTCGCGCGCATCTCGAGACGTTCGCGCGCGAACCGATACTCGCTAGCTGGAGGGAACTGGTAGAGAGGGTGGGCTGAGTCGCTGGATTGTATCGGCCTCATGCCGGACGCTCGACCTGCATCACACGACACGGCGCGCCGCTATGCGCCCCCGGCCCGGCGCGCCGACAAAAGGGCCGTTACCTCCCGAACCCTATTAGGTGACATCTCCAAACGTGTAAAGCCAGGCAGTCGTCCCCTTCAGTGGTACCCAGCCAGGACCGGGCGCGATTTTCGGCATCGATAGCGACACAACGGCTCGCGCTCCGCTTTGAGAGAATGCTGTCATCACCTGTTCACGCTGTTGCGGCGTAAGCTGCGTCCAGAAGATTTCACTGTAATCCGGCCAGAGGGGCTCGTCCTTACGATCGAAGCGATTGCGGTCTTCGGGTTCGATACGGTACGGGAGAGCGCCGAACTCGGCGACGATGCGCAAGCGCGACACATAGGCCCAACTGACCCTGACGGCAGGTGCGCTATCCCGGATAACCGCCACCGCGTCGCCCGGTTGTAACCCTGACGCAGTTAGCGCGTTCGCGAGCTGCCATCCCGGGTCGTCGTGATAGTCCGCACGGCGAAACGCCGCATTGAACGAAGGCGCATCGCTCAGCACAAGTTCGCCGAGGGCACCTGCACCATAGATGATGACGAGCGCGGTGGTGAGCTGGCGACGCGAAGGCAGCTTCACGTCCATTAATGGCGCACAGGACACAAGCGCCAAAACCATCATGAATGCGCTGAGATAGCGATCTTCGACATGAACGAGGAAATACGTGCCAAAGCCTGCGATAGTGGGCAGCAGCAATGGCCACATTTGCACCATTGTCTTGATGAGCGCCGTTCGCCATGGCCGCTTCGCGAGGCATAACAGGAAAGCCGCCGCGACCGCCACTACGCCCGGATGCTGCCTGAGGATCTGCTGCAAGCTCCATAGCGAGCGGCCCATTGCGATAAGTTCGAGCCGTAAGCTGAAGAATGATCGAAAGCCTTTGTACCAGTATGCGACGTCGTTATAGGGCGGGTAAGTCGTGTGGAAAGGTGTCCCAAAGCCAAAAGCCGGCAAGCCCGCTACAAGCTGGCTGGTCGGATGGATCGGCCGGCCGAACTGTGCCGGACCGCCTTGCCAATTGGTCAGATGAGGCAACTCGTTTACGTGCCAGGGGACATTCAACGCGCCGGAGGCGCCAAGCGTAAATTCGCCATAGGACCAGGAGATTCCGGCGACATAGGTGGCAAAGAAAATGCCAAAAACGCCTGCTACCACACCGAACGGTCGCCACAAGCGTCCTCGCGCGCAGCAATAGATGAACAGCGTGAGAAGAAACAGGCAAGCAAACGGAGTGAATACCCCTTTTACCCAGACGCCGACACCCAGGACCAGACCGAGCAAGGTCGCCGACAACACGTCTTTCCGCCGGATCAGGGCGAGAAGCAGGCCCGAACCAAGGATGAAGCCAGTGGTCACCAGCATGTCCGGGCACACGGCCGAAACAGTGTCAAGCCCGAGGCAGGCGCCAAGAAAAACGCATACCCCGATCCAGATCGTAAAGGGATGCTGGGTCAGCGCAAGCGAACCAGGCCAGTACAGCGCGAACGCATTTCTGATCAGACCGCGCCAGGACGCGTACGCAACCAGATAGATCAACCAGTTTGCGACAGTGATCGCATGCCATTCTCCCTCCGGGGTAGGGGCGGCCAGCGCCCGCGCAGCGGCAACTACGGCGGGATATCCAGGATTCCAGAAAGGGTTGAAGATTTCTCGCCAATCAATGTGCGTGACGGCCCAGCTGACATTCAGGTATGAAATCCAGTCGCCGTAGTATTGCGTCCGGCCGTAAATTCCTTCGACGATCCCGAGTGCGCCGATGACGATCCAGGAAAGGACGAGATGTGCATTCCCGGGCGGCCATTTAATTGTCATGAAAGCATCTCCGCGCTCACGGCCAGAAGATCAATAGATAAGGGAGTTAACCGCCCTGAGGTCCGATCAGTAGAAGGAGCCATTAACGCCAAATATCAGCCGAGGTATGACTCCTCGTTCGACGTCGCTCCGGCTGTCGCTTGAGGTCCGGACGCCTCGTGTGCGCCCGTGCAACACAAGTCACGCGACGAATGTAGCCGGCAAGCGATATCCCCTCTGTGCGTTGGACAACGCGGTTTTCGATCGGGCAAGGCAGGCTCTCCTGCCTGCGCTTGCATACAACGCATGGCTTGCCGCTCGTCATCCGGTCTCGATCGTTGAATGGCAGCCTGTTGTATCAGGGTCATCGGGATGCGACAGGACGCGCGGCGATGCACTGTGCGTCAGTTCGATTTCGTAGTGGGCGTCGGGAAACCCGTAACCGTTGGTGCGGTTGGGGATTTCCTTCGATCTGAAACTGCGAGTTATGTCTGTCAACACACTAACGTACTGTACTTGCGCAGGTTACCTTTGCAGCGCAAGCCATTGCAGAAAGCAGCCGGGAAGCGCCATGAGACCTTCGAATACGAGCTCGAGATATGCGACGCTTGACGGACTGCGTGGCGCGGCGGCGATAGTCGTTGTCTTCGTGCACTTCCATGCGCTGTACCACCTGCCCGACATTGAACACGGCTATCTCGCCGTGGACCTCTTTTTTGCGATGAGCGGCTTCGTTATCGCAAATGCATATGACAGACGGCTTTCATCGGGAGAATTGAGTTGGCAGCAGTATTTCGTACTGCGACTGTTCCGTCTGTACCCGCTCTACTGCGCAGGCCTCGTGCTCGGCGTCATTGCCTTGCTCTATCGGCTTCCCGCATCTGACTGGCGTGAAATTGCTTCCGCGGTCCCGGCCGGTTTGCTAATGTTGCCATCGCATGCCCCTTTACGGACTTTCTATCCTTTTCCAGAAAGATACGACTTCATCTATCCGCTGGATTTTCCTGCCTGGTCGTTGTTTTTTGAGCTCGTTGCAAGCCTCGCCTATGGCCTGTTCTTTCGCCATCTGACGACAAGGCTGCTCATCTGCGTCATGTGCGTGTCGGGTGTTTCACTCGGGATAGCGGCTTATGTATCGGGCCTCGCCCACGGCGTCGAATGGCCGACGTTCTGTGTGGGATTTGCGCGACTCGGCTATGCGTTTCCCGCCGGTCTGTTGCTATACCGGTTTCATCGACCGGCCCGCAGGCGCGAATCGCTTTCGGCGGTCCTCATTGTCGCAGTAGTGTTCGGGCTGCTCTTCATGCCATGGTCGACGCTTCATCAACCCGCGGTTGATCTGCTGATCGCGCTCGTCGTCCTCCCGGCAATCGTTTGGGCAGCATGCCGGGTAGAGCCCTCTGCGCGCTTGTTGCCGCTCTTCGCGTTTTCGGGGGCGATTTCGTACGCCATCTATGTCCTGCATGTGCCATTCGCGTTCCTTCTCCAGGATCTCGCCTTCCGTGGTCATTTTCTCTCGCATCCGTATGCCTTGAGTGCCGTGCTCCTGTTGCCCGGCATCGTGCTGCTTACATGGTGCGCAGACCGGTATTACGACACGCCCGTGCGCAGGGCATTGCTCGCACGCTCGCGCCGCTGGCTCACGGCGCGGCCGGTGCGCACTGCCGCAGCGGACGCAACCATGCCGGAATAGGGCCGGGGCGCCGCCAGGCCTCGCGGCCTCCGGAAGATAGTGCGGCGCCCACGCAGTCCATCGCCTCGGCGGGATTTGGCCCGTGGTGCAATCGCTTCGCAGCGGCGTTCAGGATGACGGAGCGTCGTCCGGCGACGGGACCTTGTTGAACGTGGGGGGCATGGACCCATGCGTGCGGCGCCTGTGCTCGTTGAACGTCCACTTCGAGTTGAGCAGGTAGGTCAAGCCCAGAACGAGCGCGGTCGTAACCAGTTGGGCGATCAGATAGTTCAGCCCAGGAATTGTCGTGAAGAACTTCATGCACACGCCGTTCATCAGTACGCCAAGCAAAGCGATGATGGCGAACTTTGGTGCGGTCGACAGAGGGTTGCTGTTGCTTCGGAACGTAATTTGGCGGTTGAGGGTGTAGTTGACGATTGCGCCGATCGTCGCGCCGGCCATGGAACTCACGGCCGGAGAGGCGAGACCGGAGTGGACCATCGCAATGAGTATCGCATACTGCGCGCCGGTGCCGATCGCACCGACGCCTGCATAGACCACGAACCTTCGTGCCGCGCGCAGATCAGGCATCGTTCGCGCCTGCGGATTGATAGCGGCGGCGAATCAGGTAAACCGGCCGGTTCTTCGATTCGTAGTAGATGCGGCCGATATATTCGCCAAGTACGCCAATGCCGATCAATTGAACGCCGCCAAGCAGAAGGACGGCCGAGATCAGCGACGCGTAGCCCGGTACGGCGACCCCTTGAATCAGGGTACGCACAATGAGAAACGATGCATACAGAATGGCGATACATGCCACGAAGCTGCCGACGTAGGTCCATACGCGAAGCGGCAACGTGCTGAAACTCGTGAAGCCCTCCAGCGCGAAGTTCCACAGTTTCCAGCCGGAAAACTTCGACCGGCCGGCGAGGCGAGGTTCGCGCACATACTCGACGACTGCGGTCCGATAGCCGACCCAGGCAAACAGCCCCTTCATGAAGCGCCGCGTCTCGGGGAGCTGTTTGAGCGCGTCCACGACCTCCCGTGTGATCAAACGGAAGTCGCCCACGTTCTCGGGGATCTTCGTGTCGCACATCGCGTTGTGTATGCGATAAAAGATCGCCGCGGTCTGGCGCTTCAGGAAGGAGTCCGTGAGCCGGCTCACGCGTTTGGCGACGACGACGTCGTGGCCTTCGCGCCACTTCTCGACCAATTGCGGAATGATTTTCGGCGGGTCCTGCAAATCCGCGTCGAAAGGAATCACAATGGCGCCGCGCGCCTCGTCGAGCCCTGCCGAAAGCGCGGCCTCCTTACCGAAGTTGCGCGTCAGATCGATCACACGGATGCGGCTGTCTTCCTTCGACATGCCGATCAGCATGCGCAGCGTGTCATCGCGGCTGCCGTCGTTCACGCAGACGATCTCGAACCCGGTTCCGTCGATCGATTCGAGGACAGGAATGACCGTGCTAAAGAAGGCGTCGATCATCTCCTCTTCGTTATAGAACGGCACGACTAGCGACAGCAGGCAGGGTTCATCAACGCAGGGAACTTCCGCAAGCGTAGGACTCGTTCGCGCAGCCATTTCGCGCGCGCCTGCCGGCAAGATTGACGCTTCCCTCAACAGAGGCTCCGGAGCCAGAAAGTGAGGGCGGCCGATATAGTCCATGATTACCTCGCGCAGATGCCGCGGTTGTCCGGCTGGCGTAACGATTTCATCGCGGGCGTTCAGCGTTTGACCAGCCGCCGAACCGCATTCAGCGGGGACTTCAATCGGGTCACCGGCGAGTGAACGACTTCCGCAAACGTTTTGGGATGGCGGTGTTCCAGCGTCGAGATGACCTTTCTCTTCAAGCTGTCGCGCAACGGTGAAACACCTGGCGGCAACGGCTTCAGCCCCATCATGCGCAGAACATAGTTGGCCTGATAAACCCGCGCGCGCTGCTCGAGCGACCTCATGCAATAGTTGATGCTGATACTCACCGAAATGTTGTCGTCATTTTTGACCCAATGCGGCGCCAACGAGGGGTGATGCACCACTTCGCCCGGGTTGAGCCGGAAGATCGTCCCGCGACTCTGCAATTGACGGCGATAACGCGCAGCTTCGAAGTTGCCGGCGTAGTAGCGTTCGACTTCCTGGTCCGGCACCAGCTCGCGATCGGTTGCGGGAAACAGACATACGTCCTTCGAGCCCTGCAACTGGAAGAGGAAGTTGGTTTCGTGATCGATATGGAAGGGCGTCGAGATCTTTGGCGAGGAGACCAGCAGCGTCATCGTCACCAGGGTGATGTCGCTGCGCAGCGGGTAATCGGACAACTCCTCGAGCTCGGCCGTAATCGAGTCAAGGACATGGGCGTAGTCCGTGTCGTAAAGGTGTGCCTGAGTTAGCTTGATCCATGAGCCGTTCTCGTGAACGCTCGCAAACGCCTCTTTCAGCCTCGTGCTATGCGGCATGGCGCTGAATCTGGATTCCAGCGAACTATTCTTGAAGTTGATCGCACGGACGTTACCATTCCTTTCAAGCATCCGCTGGGCGACCTCGGCGATCCTGGGGATCTCGAACAAGCCGCTTTCATGCAATAGATGATTGAATTTGAATGGATGCAGATTGAAGTTGATTTTGAATTCCTGATTGAAAGCGTGCAGGATTTTTCCGTCTGAGGTTAGTCGGGGTGATGCTTCGGCCAACATCGCACCATTGCTAGTCGCAGACATGGCACACCTTCGTAGACTTGAGGGTAGTGCTTGCAGGCTACTATCGCGCCTGGGCACCAGATGTGCGCTGACGAACATCCAAACCATTTTGGGCGTTTACCCGGAATTGAGCGGTATCTTTAACCGGTTCGCCGCTGGTTGCCGGTGTGGTGTCGGCCGCTCTGAAGCTTGGCCTGAGGAAGTCGATCACCTCGGCATCTGTGATCGGAGTGATATGCAGCCCGAAAGCGGCGTTCAGCGAAGTGACAAGGTGCTGCGTCCAAAGCGTATTCCAGACTACGCCCGCGTGCGAGTCTGCAAGGACGGCATTGTGCGGATCGTCGCCCGAGGTGTTGGTAATGGCCCAGCCAGGCCCCAGATGGACCGTCTTGTAGTTCGGACGGCCGTATTCGTCACGACGGCCCCACAGGCTTCTGAACCACGCGCCATCTTCGAGAACATGGACGTGCCGGTCCGCCGCGGCGAGCGCGCGCAAGCCATTGTTGAAGCGATCAATGCCTGCGTCGATATTGGCTATCTCTTTCGCAGATTGCCAACTGTCGAACTCGCCCGGCCAATCCGCGTTGCTGCCCCCAGCCGAGAGCGCGATATAGGTATCCGGGTGATGCTTGCGGATCAGCGCGACGGCCTGTTCCACTGCCTTGATGCAGGCGTTGATCGCGGCCACGGGGCGCGGCGCGGCCGGATCGCGGGACAACTCGTCAAGAACCTCGTGGCTGCCGAGATCATTGGCGCTTGTCCTGATGAACACGATGCCACCTCGCCACGCCTGCGGTTCCGTGTCCATTAAATGGACCAGACGAATCGCCTGACGCTGCGAGTGCCCCATGAGTTCGTCGCAGGTCGCACCGGTAATCGCGAAGTTGTAGCGGAAGTCCTCCTTGGGGGGCGTGCGGGCGAGTGCACCTAAAGCTTCGCTGGCAATAGCCCAATACTTCCCCGTTCCCCAAACGCCCCATTTGCCCTGGTCGATCTGGTCTGCCCGCAACTGGGCAAGCACCTCGGTCCACTGCCAGGTGGTCGCGCGCCACTGGCCTCCTCGCGCACGCGGATCGCCCAACATGAGTGTGTCGTGGTAGGACTGGCTGTCGGAGTCCCCGAGCACGGCAAATCGTATCCTTCCGGATGGACGCTCCGACGCAGTTGCGACGGCGACTGGCGCACGGCGAAGCAGGCCAGGAACGGCCAGTCTGACAAAAAGACACGCTACGGTCAGTGCGCCGAAGCATGCGACGAGCAAGAACTTGCGCGAACGGGACATAGACCATTTACCCTATCGGGACGCATCGAGATCATGGCCCTTCATCGGCGGTTTCCTGTTCGTCGTGCGCGGTTTCGGCAAAGCGCTCCAGCAGTTGCTTGCCCATGACCGCCGCGCCGGCCGCGCGGAACATCTGGTTGTGCATGCCGGGAACCTCGGTGACGACCAGCTTGCCGCTGACCACTTCGCCCCAGCCCATGTCGTGCGCAAAGAGCCGCCCCTTGAGCACCTGGCCGCTGCGAAAGATCTGAACATCGCCGTCGTAGGGCTTTGGACGATACCGCACCTGCTGGTCCCGCAGATAGCCGATATTGCGGCCATACCAGAGGTTGTCGTCGATCATGTTGTTCGCACCGTCGTTCTTCAGGATGCCGAACTTCACCGCAAGCTGCGTGAGACGCAGCCAGCGCACGGTCCGAAACTGCTGGAGGAACGCAATCATGGACATCTCGCCGCGCTTCGCGAGGCGGTAGTCGCGCGGGATGTCGTCCATGCGCACCTGGAATTTGCGCAACAGGCGATCGTACCAGGGCATTGTTTCCCGATATCCCGGGCACCATGAGTCGGTGAGGACGACGAGTTCCACCGTTTCGCCCTCGCGGCGCAGCTGGTGGGCCGCCTCCAGCGCCATCGCGCCCAGCACGCAGTAGCCCATGAGGATATACGGGCCGCGCGGCTGGATCAGCCTGATGAGTCGCACGGCGTCCGCGGCGAGATCCTCGAACGCGCGCAACGGGAAGTTGGGCTGAGGCGTGTTTGGCACCATGGGAACATCGACGATGGGCCGCTCGTCGCCGACCTGTCTGGCCAGCTCATAGAGGACCGCGATGTTGTTGAGCACGATGATGGGCGTTTGCGAACCCTCCTCGTTGAAGTGCACGACGTTGTGCGCTTTCGCCTCCAGTTCGGCCCGGCTGAGGAAACCGCTGACGCCCACGCCGCCCGCAACCTGCTCCGTAGCCGCCGTGTCCTTCCCGGCCGCGGGCGTGAGCGCCCGCTGCGGCACGACCTCGGCGGTTTCCAGCACCTCGCGCCATTGGGCCAGATGCCGGTCGATCGTCTCGATGTCGTAGAGGTCCGTGTCGCCCTCGCACGAGATACGCCAGCCTTCCGGGCGCCGCACCATGAAGAAGTTGAGGTCGTAGAGCGCGCCCGCGTTGAAGGAGGGCGAAGTCGTCGCGGCGAACTCCTGGCGGCGGACCTCGTCGCCCATGCCGACGAAGCTTTGCTGCAAAGCGAAGTTGACCGAGCATAGCGGCGGCCGATGCATACCGGACACTTCGCCCGCTATCTCCATCATCTCTTCGAACGGCAGATGAAGATGCTCGATGGCGTCGCTGAGCTTGGCGCCGCATTGCGCGGTCACATCGGCAAGCGTGCTGCCCTGGGTCACGTCGAGGCGCAGGATCACCGTATTGATGAGCGGCCCGATCACGCCCTCGAGTTCCTGCTGATCGCGCACCGACATCTGCGTGCCCATGGCGACTTTGCTCTGGCCGGTCGCCTTTTGCAGCGACATCGCAAGGGCCGCAGCCGCGACGCTGAAGAGCGTCACGCCTTGCGCCTTGGCGGCCGCGATCAGGCGTTCGCTGAGCGCGTCCGGCAACAGAATGGAGCGAATGACGCCCTGGAAGCGCCGTTGCTGCGGTCGCGGACGATCCCCTGCCACGTCGAAACGGCTGAAGCCTTTGAGTTCCTCGCGCCAATGGACGCGCGCGCGATCGATCGCCGCGCTGGCCAGGAACTCGCCCTTCCACAGCGCGTAGTCGCCGTGGTGAAGGTCGACGTCGGGGTAATCGGGATCATGGCCCGCGTGCAGCGCCGCGAGTCCTTCCACGAGTTCGCGCACGAGGATCGCGAAGGACCAGCCGTCCATCACGAGTGAATGAAAGGTCAGCTGCAACTCGCCTTGTGTGCTCGACCTCGGCAACCACACGGCCCGGAAGAACGATGCGCACGACAACTCGAAAGGCGTGCGTGCCTGCTCCTGACCCACACGCTGCGCCTCGGACAGCGCCGCCTGTTCGTCCAGACCGCCGAGATCCACCACATCGAGCCGGAAGGGGACACGGCTCCAGACCTGCTGGCGCAGCCCCGCGCCCGTCATCAGGAAGCCCGTGCGCAATATCTCGTGCCGCGCCACCAGTTCGCCGAGCACCTGTTCGATGCCCGCGGCCGTGAGCGGCCCCGACAATTGCAGCCGGAAGGCGATGTTGAGCGCGGAGGCCTTCGGCGACGCCTTCTGCTCGTGCCAGTAGCGTACCTGGCAGGCGGTCGCCGGGAACAGGGCGTGGCCCGCTTCGACTTCCTGCACAGGTGCGATATTCAAGGCTATCGAGTTCATCGCTCAGGCTCCCTCGGCAATCCTGCGCTTGAAGTTGAGGATCGACGGCCTCGCCACGGCAGGCGCTTCGGCCAGCGCGTCCGTCTGCGTGCCGTCGAGGCTCGCGGCCAGCTGCTCGATCGTGACGTTCTTCATGAGCTGACGCGCATCCACGCCCAGCCCGCGTTCGTTCATGCGCGCGACGATGCGAAAGAGCTGCAGGCTGTCTGCGCCGAGGCTGAAGAACTTCTGGTCGATGCCGATCTGCTGGAGGCCGAGCACGTCGCCCCAGATCGCGGCGATGGTGGACTGCGTCGGCGTCAGGGCCACGGGTTCGGCCTGGGCGACGATGATCTGCGCCGGTTCGTCCGGCTGCGGCTCGACAGCCGCGGATTCGACCGGCAGCGGCGCTTGCGGCACGACCTTCAGCGCAGCATGCGGCTGGCGCACCGGCACGGCGACCATGTCCGCCGTCGGCACCGGCAGGGCCTTGCGGTCGAGCTTGCCGTTCGTGGTCTGGGGCAGCGCGTCGAGCGTCATCCACAGCGTCGGCACCATGTAGGACGGCAGTTGGCCGGCGGCATGCGCTGCGACCGCGCTCTGGTCCGGCTTGTCAGAGCCGGCGCCGACGAGGTAGCCCACGAGGCGCGGGCTGTCGCCCACGGTATGCAGGGCGACGGCGGCTGCGGCAACGCCGGGCGCCCGGCGCAAGGTGGCCTCGATATCCTCGATCTCGATGCGGAAGCCCCGCAGCTTGATCTGCTGGTCGCGACGGCCCAGGTGCTGCAGCGAGCCGTCGGCGAGCCGCTTCGCCAGATCGCCGGTGCGGTAGAGCCGGCGCGGCGCGGCGCCTTCGATGGCGACCGACCTGAACGCGGCATCCGTCAGGTCGGGGCGGTTGAAGTAGCCCTTCGCCAGGCCTTCGCCGCCAATCCACAGTTCGCCGCTCACGCCTTCGGGCGCCAGATGCAGGTCGTCGGTCAGCACGTGCAGGTCGGTATTGGCGAGCGGCGCGCCGATCACCACAGGGGCGTTCGCCACGACGCGCGAGGCGGAAGACCAGATCGTCGTCTCGGTCGGGCCGTAGAGGTTCCACACCTCCGCGCCGGTCGCGAGCAGCGCGTCCGCGAGGTCGCGCGGCAACGGCTCGCCGCCGCAGAGGATCTTGAAGCCCTTCGGCGCCTTGAAGCCGGCCTCGAGCAGCATGCGCCACAGCGAAGGCGTCGCCTGGAGCACGGTGGCGGCCTCTTCCTTCAGGCGCGTCACCAGTTCGAAGCCGGTGCGCACTTCCGCGTGCCCTGCAATGAAGGTCCGGCCGCCTGCGATGAGCGGCAGGAACAGCTCGAGACCCGAGATATCGAAGGAGAAGGTCGTCACCGCGACAATGCTGTCCCTGACCGTGAAGCCCGGCGCGTGCGCCATCGAGAGCAGGAAGTTGCTCAGCGCGCGATGGCCGATCTCCACGCCCTTGGGCTGACCCGTCGAGCCCGACGTGAAGATCACGTAGGCCGAATCCGCATCCGTGACGGCGGGCAGTGCCACCGTCTCGTCGTCGTCCTGCGCGAGGAGCGCCTCCACGTCGAGCACGCGATGCGCGCCCGGTTCCAGCACTGTGAGGCTGGCCTCATCGCTGAGAACGGCGGCGATGCCGGCGCCATCGAGAATCTGGCGCAGGCGTGCAGGCGGCATCGTCATGTCGAGCGGCACGTAGGCGCAGCCGGCACGCCATACGCCGATCATGGCGGCCACGGTCATCGCCGTGCGTTCCATCGCGATGGCGACGCGTGAGCCCGATGCGATCCCCGCCGCCACGAGCCGGCGGGCGATCTGGTTGGCGCGAGCGTCGAGTTCGCCGTAGGTGAGGCTCGTCGAGTCGTCCGACACGGCAGTCGTATCCGGGGCCTGCCAGGCCTGCGCGGCGATCAGCGCCGGGGTCGTCTGCGAGAGATCGTAGTCGCGCCGGGACGCGTTCAGCTCGTCACGCAGATGGTGGATTTCGGCGTCGCTTAGCAGCGGCAGGGCCGCGACCGGCGTTTCGGCGTCGCGTGCGATCGCCGTCAGCAAGGTTTCGTAGTAACCGAGCCAGCGCTGGATCGTCGTTTCGTCGTAGACGTCGGTATTGAAGTCGCAATCGAGCCGCAGACCCTGCGCCGATTCGATCACGTTCAGGAACAGATCGAAGTTGCTGTAGGCCTTGGCGTTCGGCGTGAAGTGCGTGGTGACGCCCGCCATGTCGAGTTCGCCGTCGACCTTTTCCAGGTTGAACTGCAGATCGGTCAGCGGCAGACGGTTGAGATCGCGCTTGATGCCGAGATCGCGCACGAGCGCGCCGTAGGTGTAGTTCTGGCGGTCGCCTGCGTCGTAGAGGTGATCGCGCACGGCCTTCATGTGCGTGGCGAAAGGCTTCTCGCGGTCGAACTTCACGCGCAGCGGCAGGAAGTTGACGCAGTGCCCGACCAGCAGCGCTTCGCCCGCTTGCGACTGGCCAGCCATCGGTGCGGCGATCACGACGTCGTCATTGCCGGACAGGCGGCCGAACAGCACCTGGGCCGCGCCGAACAGCGTGGCGAACAGCGAGCAGCCCTGCTTCGAGGAGGCGGTCTTGACCTGCTTGAGCAGGTCGGCACCCAGATGGCGGGTCGTCGAGGCACCGCTGAAGCTCTTGCGTTCCGGGCGCGGGCGGTCGCCGGGCAAGTCGGGTTGCGGCGCCGGGTCGCGGTGGACGTTCATCCAGAACTCGCGCGTTTCCTTCTCGACGCCGATCTCGTCCTGCGCCCTGGCGAAGGCGAGGAAGCTCTGCACCTCGTCGAGTTCGGGCTGCGTGCCCCAGACTTGCGCGGCGTAAAGGGCGGCCAGATCGCGCAGGATGATGTTGATCGACCATCCGTCGCAGACGATGTGATGCGCCGTGAACACGAACGCCCACTTCTGCGCTTCGAGGCGCACCAGTGCGGCGCGCGCGAGCGGCGCCTGCGTGAGATCGAAGACCTCGCGGGCTTCCGCGTCGACGATGGCCTTGAGCTCGCCCGCCGGATCGGCGTGGCCGGAAAGGTCGATCGGCACCAGCGGCACGGTCGTCGTCGGTTCCGCGAACATCATGTCGCCCACGCGCGAGAAGTGCACGCGCAGCGCATCGTGGCGGGCGACAGTCGCGGCAAAGGCGCGTTCGAAGGCGGCCTCGTTCAGCTTGCCGTTGAGTTCGAGCGTGAACGACTCATTGAACGCGAGCGAGGCTTCGTGGCCCTGCTGAGCCGACATCCAGATTTCCTTCTGCGGCTCGGTGAGCGCCGACTGCGTGAGCGGCGGTTCGGCCTGCGCAAGTGCCGCGGCGTCGTGCGTCCCGCCGAGAATGCCGACGCGCTGGAGCGCGTCGATACTCGCGATGAAGGCGTCGCCGATCTTGCGGATGTCCTCGTCCGAGTGGCTCGTCGTCAGGAAGCAGGGGAAGCCTTCCATGATATGCACGCCGAGGTAGCGCATGTATGGATAGAAGAGGCTGCCGAGGCGATCCTCGCCCGCGAGATTCACATAGAACCAGCTCGAGAAGGACTCCGCCCGCGTGGCGATGCCGACCTTCTCCAGATGCGCGTTGACGCGCTGCACGAGGCCTGCCATGCGCTCGCCGAGCCCTTCCTGCAGCGCCGGGCCCGCTTCCTTGAGATGCAGGAGGACGGCTTTCATTGCGGCCAGCACGACGGGGTGGCGCACGAACGTGCCTGCGAAGAACGTGGGCGGCACTTCGGGCACCGAAGCATCGCCGAACTGCCATTGACCGCCGTCGAGCGCGTCCATGTACTGCGTGGTGCCGGCGAGCACGCCGATCGGCAGGCCGCCGCCGACCACCTTGCCGTAGGTCGCCATGTCGCCCTGGATGCCCCACAGGCCCTGCATGCCGGCCGGATGGACGCGAAAGCCCGTCACGACCTCGTCGAAGATGAGCGCCGAGTCATTGGCCGCCGTCACGTCGCGCAACTGCTGCACGAACTCCTTCGGACGCAGATTCGGATGGCGCGACTGCACGGGCTCGATGAGCACCGCTGCGATATCGTCGATGTTGGCCTTGATCCACTCGAGGCTTTCGGGGCGGCCATACGGCAGCACGACCATGTTGCCCACGGAGGTCTGCGGGATACCGGGGGCGAGCGGGAACGCGCGCGGCACGCCCGCTTCGCTGCCGGGCTTCACGAGCACTTCGTCGAACTGGCCGTGATAGTCGCCGTCGAAGCAGACGACCTTGTCCTTGCCGGTCACCGTGCGCGCGAGGCGCATCGCCGCCATCACGGCTTCCGAACCGGTATTGCAGAACGTGACGCGCTGGTGGCCCGTCATCTCGGAGAACATCTGCGCGACTTCGCCCGCGAGCGGCGACTGCGGACCGATAGCGAAGCCTTCCTCCAGTTGTGCGTTGACCGCGGCAACCACGAAATCGGGCGTGTGGCCGAACGCGGTCTGGCCATAGCCGTTGACCACGTCGATGTATTCATTGCCGTCCACGTCCCAGATCTTCGAGCCCTTCGAGCGCTGGGCGACGATCGGATAAACGAGCTCCTTCCATTCCTCGCGGAAGCCGCTGGCGGTGCGCGGATCGGCGAGCACGGCCCGGCACGACTGCGTACGCGCCTTGGAGGTGGCGGTTTTGGCCGAGTAGCGCGTGGCCAGATCGGTGATGAAGGCCTTCTGGGCGTCGGTCATCTGGGCCGAGTGCGTGGCGCCGGGCTTGTACGCGGTGAAGCGCGACGGGCGGTTCTCCTCGAACTTGATCTCGGGGCCGGCGGAGCGCGCGGACGCAGCGGCCGATGCGGGCGCTGCGGGTGCTGCCGCTGCAACAGCCTGGGCGGCTGCCACGGCTGCCGGTGCCGCGATTGGTGCCGCTGCAGGTTGCTGCACGGCCAGCGGCGTACCTTGGAGCACCTCGAGCTGACGCGCCATCACCGACTGCATCGCGGCGAGCTGGTCGCGGATCACCGACTGGAGGTCACCCGTGGCAGGCGCCACGGCCATTTGCAGGGCCACAGGCGCGCCCGCCGGTGACGCCGCAATGGCGCCAGGCGCGGCCGCTGGCTGAACAGCGACAGGCGCAACAGCAGATGCAGCAACAGGCGCGGCTTCGGCAGGCACTTCCGGATCAGGCGGCATGGCGCCATCGAGGAACTGCGCGAGGGCGGGCAGCGTCGGATAGTCGCTCATGATCTGCCGGAAGCTGATCGTGACGTCGTAGCGGCGGCGCAGCTGGCGGGACACCTGCCCCATGAACAGCGAGTCGTAACCGAGATCCCAGAAGGTCACGTCCGGATCGGACGTATCGGGTGCCTCGCCGGACATTTCGGCGAGCAGTGACGCCAGTTCGGCGACGAGACGCGGTTTGCGGTCGATTTGGACGGTTTGGGCCATGGCGGTCTGAGGAATATCGATTAGGGCTTCGGACGGGGCTTGTGCGGCAATTGCTGGGGCAACGGTCGTCGGCTGGCGTGAAGAGGCGGTTGCCGGGGCGTCAATCCAGTGCCGTTCCGGCTCGAAGGGATAGGTCGGTAGCGAAACGCGGCGGCCGGTTCCCGCCCCCAGCGTTTTCCAGTCCGGCTTGACGCCGTTCAGCCACAGGCGCCCGGTCGCCTCGGCGAGCACGGCAAGCTCGCGCTCGCGCGTTGCGAAATCGGGCAGCGAGACAATCGCGCCTTGATACCGGTCCTTGGGCAGGCCCTGCAGGACGAAGGTCGAGAGCGTGCGGCCGGGGCCGATTTCGAGCAGCAGCGGCTTGCCCTCTGCCGTGACCGTCGCCAGCGCGTCGCCAAAGCGCACGACATTGCGGCAATGGCTGGCCCAGTACTGTCCCGGGACCGGCTGATCCATCGCCGCCCACTGCCCGGTCACGCAGGACACGTACGGGATTTTCGGTCTCGCGAAAGAAAGGCTGTTGGCCACCTTCGCGAGATCGTCGACGACGCCGGACATCATGCGCGAGTGGAACGCGTGCGAAGTGTGCAGACGTCGATGCTCGATATCGCGCGCCTTGAGCGTGGCCTCGAAGGCTTCGATGGCCGCGAACGGGCCGGCCACGACGCTGAGCGCCGGCGCATTGACCGCGGCGAGATCGACGTCCGCGGGCAGCATGGGGCTCAGTTCGGCCTCCGGCAGGCGCACGACCAGCATCGCGCCCGGTTCGGCCGACTGCATGAGCGCGCCGCGTTGCGCGATGAGGCACAGCGCATCCTCGAAAGCGATCGCCTCCCCCACGCAAGCGGCGACCAGCTCGCCGACGCTATGACCGATCATGGCTGCCGGCTTGATGCCGCGCGAGATCCACAACTGCGCCAGCGCATATTCGACGAGGAAGAGTGCAGGCTGCGCGTAGATCGTCGAGCGGATCGGGTGCGGGGTGTCTTCGCCTTCCGGGGCTTCGCCAAGCAGCAGCGTGCGGATGTCAAGGCCCAGATGGGGCTCAAGCGCCTCTGCGCCCTTGTCGATCCATTGGCGATAGACCGGCTCGGTGCGATAGAGCTCGGCGCCCATGCCCGGATACTGCGCGCCCTGGCCCGGAAACATGAAGACGACTGCCGGCGTGGCCTGCGGCGCCTGTGCTTCGATCGCGCCTTTCTGGAGCCTGGCCTGGGCCTGCTCCACGCTCCCGGCGACCACCACGGCACGGTGCGCGAAATCGCGGCGCCCCGTTTGCAGCGTCGCGGCCACGTCGGCCAGTGCGATCTCCGGATGGCTCGCGAGATGGGTCGAGAGATTCGCCTTCGCGCGTTCGAGTGCGGCGGCGCTGCGGGCCGATACGGGCAGGATCTGGAGTCCTTCGCTTTGCTCGCCCGAGGCGTGACGGCAAGGCGCCTCCTCCAGCACCATATGGACGTTCGTCCCGCCGACGCCGAGCGAACTCACGCCGGCGCGGCGCGGCGTGGCGCCATCAGTCCAGGGACGCACGGCCGTATTGAAGAAAAACGGACTGCTGGTCGGGTCGATGCCAGGATTGGGCGAACGGAAATGCGTGAGCGGCGGCAAGGTGCGGTTGCGCAGGGCGAGCGACGCGGCGATGAAACCCGTCACGCCCGCGGCCGCGTCGAGGTGCCCGACATTGGCCTTCGCCGAGCCGAGCGCGCAGAACTGCCCACCCTCGGCGCCGCCCAGGCGAAACGCCTGCACGAGGCCCGCGAATTCAATCGGATCGCCGAGCGGCGTTGCCGTGCCGTGGGCCTCGATATAGCCAATCGACGACGGATCGATGTCGGCCTCGGCGTGCGCGATGGCAATCGCGCGAGCCTGCGCGTCGACGCTCGGGGCGGTGAAGCCGACCTTGTCGGAGCCGTCGTTGTTGATGCCCACGCCGCGGATCACGGCATAGATCGGATCTTCGTCGGCGATGGCGTCTTCGAGACGTTTGAGCAGGACCACGCCCGCGCCGCTGCCGAACACCGTGCCTTTCGCATCGGCATCGAACGGACGGCACACGCCGTCGGGCGCGCCCATGCCGCCTTCTTCATAGAAGTAGCCGCGCTTTTGCGGGAAGGTGATCGAGACGCCGCCGGCCAGCGCCATGTCGCAGCGTCCCGCGCGAAGATTTTCGACGGCGAGGCTGATCGCGGTGAGCGAGGTGGAGCAGGCCGTCTGTACCGAGATGGCCGGCCCCGTAAGCCCGAGCTTGTAGGCGGTGCGGGTGGCGACGAAGTCACCGGCGCCCATGAGCTTTTGATACTCGCCGATCTGGAACTGGCTCGTGAATTCGTCGATGACCGCGCGATCGGACAGGACGTGCTTGAGGAAGTAGGTGTTCATCGACGTGCCGGCGAACACCCCGACGGCGCCGGCGATCGTTGCCGGGTCGTATCCGGCATCTTCGAACGCTTCCCATGCGATTTCGAGGAAAAGGCGCTGTTGTGGGTCGGTCAGCGCCGACTCGCGCGCGAGCATGCCGAAAAAGCCGGCATCGAAGCGGTCCACGTCCGCGAGTATCGGCCGCGCCTTGACGTAGCTTTTATCGCGGCGCAAGCCGTCATCGAAGCTGTCTTCGAGTTCCGCCACGT
Source organism: Paraburkholderia silvatlantica (assembly GCF_003096715.1). Taxonomy (GTDB): domain Bacteria; phylum Pseudomonadota; class Gammaproteobacteria; order Burkholderiales; family Burkholderiaceae; genus Paraburkholderia; species Paraburkholderia silvatlantica. The sequence continues at coordinate 37,153 of NZ_QEOL01000034.1, read as the reverse complement.
CGAAATGCGTGACGCAGTCGCGCCCGGCGAGGATGTTGGCCCACAGTTCGGAGACACTGCGCGCGCCCGGAAACCGCCCGGACATGCCGACGACTGCGATGGCTCCGCCTTGCGCGCCCCGGCGCTGGCGGATGGCGTCCATGCTTGCTGCCGGGAGGGTCGTGCGCAGCTGCGCGGCCAGTGCCTCGACATTGGGGTGGCGGAACAAGTCCACCAGCGCGACCTTGGCCGCGACGTCGCGCGCGATGACGGCGTGCGCGCGCATCAGATCGAGCGAGCGCAATCCGAGGTCGAAGAAGTTCGCGTGGCGATCGACGGGTTTGCCGAGAAGCCCTTCGAACACGGATGCGAGCTTGTCGGCGACATCGTCGTCCACGGGCGGGGCCGCCACCGATGATTCGGATTGCGTATCGATCTGCGAAAGCAGTGCCTTGCGGTTGATCTTGCCATTGGGCGTCAGCGGAAAGTCCGGCAGCACACGCAGCTCCGACGGCATCATGTAGTCGGGCAGCGCGGATTTGAGATAAGCGCGGATTTCCTTCAGGAGGACGGCGGCGTCTGCGGCATCGGCTTTTACGAAGCCCGCGATGGCCTTGCCCATGCGGCCATCGAACGCCGCCACGGCTGCGTCAGCCACGCCGGGCGCCACGCGCAACGCATGTTCGATTTCGTCGAGTTCGATGCGCTTGCCTGCAATCTTGATCTGCCGGTCGTTGCGGCCCAGAAATTCGATTGCCCCGTCCGGGCGGCGGCGCACGAGGTCGCCGGTGCGGTAGAGCCTGGCGCCGGGAGCGAAAACGTCGTCGACGAACTTCTCGGCCGTCAGTTCGGGCCGGTTCAGATAGCCGAGCGCGACGCCGTCGCCGCCCGTGACCAGTTCGCCGACTTCGCCATCGGCAACCGGTGCGAGCTTGTCGTCCACGATGTAGGCGCTTGTGCCCGCAATGGCGTAGCCGATGGGAATGGCGTCGCCATTCGCGAGCGCCTCGCCGTCGCGCGGAATGCGGTAGCAGCACGTAAAGGTCGTGTTCTCGGTCGGACCGTAGCCATTGATGATCTGCAGGCCCGAATGAGCCTCCATGACCTTGCGTACGTGGACGGGGGACAGCACGTCCCCGCCCGTCAACGCCTCCTTGAGCGGCAGAAAGGCTTCCAGCCGATAGTCGGCGAGCGCATTGAAGAGGCCAGCCGTGAACCAGGCGCTGGTAACGCCGAGTCGCGCTATCTCGGACGCGATCGTGTCGAGAGAGGGCTGGACCTCGTTGACGATGGCGGCACAGCCGCCGTTCAGGAGCGGTCCCCAGATCTCCAGCGTGCTCGCATCGAAGGCGAGCGGCGCGAGGTTGAGGAAACGCGTGTGGGGCGAAAGCTCGGTGAAGGTCTGGCCCTGCACGAGGCGCAGAATCGCGCGCTGCGGCACGATCACGCCCTTGGGCTTGCCGGTCGAGCCGGAGGTGTACATCACGTAAGCCGCGTCGTCGCGGCTGCTGGCATGAAGCGGTGCGGGGTCGGCTGCTTCGGCCGCCGCCACGACATGCTCGAGATCGACCGAGACGCCGTTCAGCTCGCCGACGCTGGCGAGCGCGGCCGCTTCGGCGATGATGAGCCTGGGCGCGCAGTCGGCAACGATGAAATCGAGCTGCGCCTTCGGATAGGCGCGGTCCAGCGGTACGTAGACGGCGCCCAGCCGCAGGATCGCCAGCATCAAGGCGAGCGTGTCGCGGCTACGCGAAACCATGATCGCGCAGCGCTCGCCCGGCTCCAGTCCCATTTCGTGCAGGACGGTTGCGAGCCGCGCCGAACGTTCGCCGAGGGCGGCGTAATTTTCCTCGCCCGTGGCGTCAATCACAGCAAGATGATTGCCGAACCCGGCGCATATGGCATCGAAGCGCGCTGCCACGCCAGGCACAGGATCGGTCCCGCCCGGCAAAACGCCTGAAAGTCCATCTCTGTGTGACATTTGCTACTCCCCCACAATTTTGACGAAGGTCCGGTGCTGGGCAAGGACCGGCGATGGGCTCGCGGCACTTACGCCGAACGGCAGCCTGTCACGGGAAGCACAGGAGCCAGGCGGCCTTGCGCACCTGGCTCGTGTCCCAAGTTTGAAATTTGCTGTAGGAGGAAGTTAATCTTCCGCGGGATGCCTATCCGTTCGCCGTCGCACACACGATGTGCTGCAGCAACACGTCGCACCGGGGCTGTGTGGGCGGATTCGTGTGCAGGCTGTGGCCCGCTTTCCGCCATGCGGGTGGGTTTGGCGGCAATCGCGGCGTGGGTCCTCTGTGTGCGCTCCTTCGAGGCGAAAAACAGCGTGGTGTTGTGCGTGGCAACAACCGGATCGCGACTACGACCGCGCGCCGGATGCCTTGCCAGGTCAGTTCATGTCGACGATCGACCAGCCGCTATGGCGGGCCGCCACGGCTCCCGCGCGGGTTGGACCGGGTGACAGCGTGCGAATGCGCCAATGCGAGGCTTCTGCCGCCTCGCCGCCGACGAAGCGGGGTGTCGTGTCGCCGTGAACGGAAAGATCGAACTCGAAATGCTCCGGCGGCAGGGTGAAGCCCGTGCCGAGCGCTTTCAGGCTGGCCTCCTTGCGAGCCCAGGTTTCAAAAAAGACCGTTTGCCGTTGCGATGCCGGAAGCGCGTCGAATTGTTCGCGCTCGCGAGCAGAGAAAACTTCGAGCGGCATGCTCTCCTCGATCGGACGAATATGTTCTACGTCGATGCCCACCTCGAAGCCGCCCGAAATGGCGAGTGCCGCTGTGTTTTCGCTGTGGCTCAGGTTGAAGCAGATCCTCCATCCAGCAGGTTGGCTCGTGCAAAATGGTTTGCCTTCCGGACCATATTCGAGTGCGACTGCCCGCGGGGGGAGCGAGAGATAACGGCCAAGGATCTGTCTGAGTTTTCCCCGTCCGCTCACGTAGCGGCGGCGATGCAGCTCGAAGCGAAAGTTGCCGGCCCGCTCGTGCTCCTGTGCCGACAGCATTGCCCAGTGCCGATCAAATTCACTGCTGCAGGCGTCGAGGTCCCATTGCCAGACATGGACTTCCTGCAGGGTCGGCGGCATAAGTGGCGATGCGGACATGGATGGCCTGGTTTGACTTGCGGTGCGCACGAGAGAATGTACACAGACGATTCTCGTGGATTTGTTGGGCAACCCACGGAACGATACCAGGGACACGCCCTACGATCTGTCAGGGCGTGATGTAATCACGCTGTACATCGTGCGTGCGTGTTTTGCGCCAGTGCGAGTAGATAGCCGCAACGAAGTCGTATCGCGACTTGCCAGATATCGCAGCGTGCTGTTTCAGGACACGCTCAAGCGTATGGCACGTTCGCTGACCTCAAACCTGCGAGGCTCTCCGAAGGTAGCTGGGCTGCATGGTCCTTTGCGACTCGATGCGGTGCCGGACGGATCATCTATTGCTTTGGTTTTCAGAACGCCGGTCGGTTGCGTTCGTTATTGGACCGAGTCAGCTCAATGGCCCTGGAAAAAGACTGGTCCGAGACCCGTTAGGGGAGGGTTTGCCAATCGTTTCCGTATGTAATTAGAAAGTATGTTTAATGTTTATGTAAGAATAATTGCAGGTGTACAACGGATGTTCCCGGTAAGGAACGGTAAGAATATGTGCGATTGACGCGCTATCAGATCGCGGCAGATAGTTCTACGCTTTGCACGAGGAAGTTGTCGAAATTCGGATTCGAGGTGCGGGATGCGGTGTGATTTTGACAATGCCTACAACGTGAGTGTGATCATTCCACACTACAACAGCCTTGATCTGCTGTGGGTGGCAATAGAATCGATTTCCAGTCAAACCGTTGTTCCGCGGGAAATTATCGTCGTCGATGACGCATCGGGGCAGCAGTTCGAACTGCCGGGGCGTTGCGGAGACAACATTGTCTTGCGTCTCATTCGCGAAAGTGAGAACCATGGTGCGGCGTGGTGTCGAAACCGGGGCATTGAAGAGGCCACCGGTGACCTGATCGCCTTCCTCGACGCCGACGACCGATGGCTCCCCGACAAGCTCGAGCGCTGCATCGCCGCGTTCGGCCCAAAGCCCGCCGGAAACGAAGCGAAGGTGCTCTTCAGCAACGTCGTGCTAACCGACGCAGGGCGGCGCATCCTGGGCAACCGCTCTCCCTACGATGGGCAGTCGATGCTCGACTTCATCCTGCTCGAGGGGGGCTATATTCAGACCTCGTCGATCATGATGTGGCGTCATCAGTACCCGCTGATCAGCTTCGATGGATCGTTGCGCCGTCATCAGGATTGGGATTTCGCCATTCGGGCTGAGATGGCTGGCTGCGTATTCGTTTATTTGCACGACGCACTGGTGGAGTATTCCCTGAGCGAAAGTCCCGCGAGAATATCGAAGGCGATCAGTTGCGAACCCAGTCTGGTATTTTTTGAAAAATATAACAAGCTGATGTCCAAAGGGCATGTCTCGTCGTTTATATTTAATGTTCTGATCTACAAGAAAATGAGTCTTGCCTTGAGATTTGCTATTTTCGAGCGAGTCGTGTTGAGAGAGATAGAGATTCCCGGCAAGGATTGGGCGTCACTGTTTGCGAGGCTGGTTATCGGATGGGGAGGTGTGAATTTGATCAAACAGTTGAGACGGATACTCCAGGCTCAGGATTATTCGACTTGAGTTGCATCGGCTCCGAAAAATAAAAGTCATGGCCTGCGATCCGGCAAGCCTGCAGATCCAGTTTCCTCCCCTCCCGTTTGACCCGCCTTTAATTTCGAAGCGCTAGACCAGGGCCGGTTCTTCCCCTTTATATCTCCCCGATCACCCGATTATGTCGGGGACGTTCATAAACGTCGGCGCGCCATATCCGGTTGGGGTTGTGTATGTCGGCGCACAGATGGTGCATCTGCGTTCTGCTCTAATCTCAGAGCCGATACCGCCTGTGTGTGGAGAGCGCTTCGACTTCGAGGTCCCAAATGCGTCAATTTGTCCGCGATTTGTTTTACTCGTCCGTCGCCGATAAACAGGTCAATTTACCGCTGCCGCCGACGTCGCTCGCGATCCAGTCGCGCAAGCTCAATATCCTGCTGCTCGGCACCTGTTCCGTGGAGATGCTCGTCAAGCGAAGCGCAAACTCCGGGCACCACATCCGGCACATACTGATGGGCTCGAGACGCCACGCCCCGATCCCGGAGGCCGCGCCAACCGATGACGTCGTCGTCGTGAATCTCACGCTCCGTCACATTCTCGGTGAAGTGACGCAAACGCCTGAACCCGTGGTGGACATGGTTTTTGCGCGCCTGCGTTCAGACGACGAAGCGCGCTCCTTTCTGGAAAGAACAGCGGAATATCTCGCCCAGAAGGTAGCGCAGGTCGCCGCACAGATCACGACGGCTCCGATTGTCTTCATGTCGTTTTTCGAGCCGAGCTTCAATTACGACGGCGATCTCATCGATCCATTCGCCATGACATCGCCTGGATATCTGGTCCGTGAGATCAACCGGCTTCTGTCCGACGCCGTGCGCAGGACGAATAATTGCTACTTTCTCGACGCAAACGAAATATTGAACTTTATCGGCCGCCGGCACCTGCAGGACGACGTCCTGTTGAGCAGCTCTCACGCCTCGTTCATCAACGATTGGGACTTCAAGCTGGACGCGAATCGGCTGATTGCGCCTAAAGCGATTGGAAATATCATGACATACGAGGTCGCGTCCCGCGAATTTACCCTTGCGTTCCTTTCCCGGATCGAAGCGATCGTCAAGGTCATCGAGCAGCGAGACCCGGTGAAGCTGATTATCGTCGACCTCGACGACACCATGTGGCGCGGTGTGGCAGCAGAAGGCGAGAGCGTGAGCCTGGAACAACGCATCGAAGGCTGGCCGATCGGTCTGGCCGAAGCTTTGCTATTCTTCAAGAAGCGCGGCGGATTGCTGGCGATCTGCAGCAAGAATGAAGAAGCGCCCACCATGGAACGGTTCAACGCCATCTGGCGCGGCGCCATCACCATGGACGACTTCGCGTGCGTGCGCATCAACTGGAAGCCCAAGTCGCAGAACATCCTTGAAATCCTCAAGGAGGTGAATCTGCTGCCGGGCAACTGTGTCTTTATCGACGATAACGACCGTGAGTTGTCGGAGGTGAAGGCGGCGATCCCGGCCATTCGTTGCCTCGGCGGCAATCATTACGACTGGCGGCGCATCATTCTGCGATCGGCCGAAACGCAGGTCGCCATCGTCACCGAAGAGTCATCGCGCCGCACCGAACTCGTGCGCGCGATTTCGCAGCGCGAAGCCAGTGCCGACGCCAACAATGGCGTTTCGCGGGAGGAGTGGCTCGCCTCGCTACAGCTTCGCCAGTCGTTCTTCCTGATCAGGACGCCGCAATCCGGGCACTTTGATCGCGCGTTCGAACTCATCAACAAGACAAACCAATTCAACACGACCGGGAAAAGATGGGAGCGGTCGGAGTTCGAGACGTTCATCAGTCAGGGCGGGTACTGCGTGGTCTCTTCGTTGCGGGATAAATTGATCGACAACGGCATCATCTCCGTTTGCCTGATCCATGGCGAGAAGATCGTCCAGGTCGTCCTGTCGTGCCGCGTGTTCGGGCTTGGCGCGGAGCTGGTCGTCGGGGCGATTGCGACGCGCCTGGCGCTGAAATCCGGCGCTGAGGTCCGCGCCGAGCTGGTGGACACGGGAAGGAACGCAACCTGCCACGACTATTTCAAGCGGCTCGGGTTCTCCCAAACGGCGGCGGGATTGTATTCGCGCACCGCGAACGAACTGCCGTCCTATATCGAGATCGAGAATCTGGGCACGGCCGAGTTTCCACCTGTGCGGATCTAGTGCAGCGCTTGATCGAGGCGTTTGCAAAACAACGCAGGCGTCTCGATCGCCATCCACGGCGCCCAATGAAGGCGGCCGGGTGGGAGGGCCCAGTACGCCGGCGTGGCGCTTCGGCAGCGCTGGTTCTACAGAGAGGTCAAAGAGAATGATAAGCCCGACTAGTCCCTTCGCGGTGTTTGCCGCGGTGCTCGTTGCACTCGCCACCGCCCGGATTCTGATCTGGCGGTTCGGCGCCCCCAGCGCTGCGGGACGCTTTGCGACGATCGACGGATTGAGAGGCTACCTGGCGTTTTTGGTTTTTCTGCATCATTCCTGCATATGGTACTTCTACATCAGAACCTCACAGTTTGATTCCCCTCCAACGAATTTCATGGCGAATATCGGACGAGCCAGCGTGTCCCTGTTTTTCATGATCACCGGCTTTCTGTTTTCGACAAAGATAATCAATGACAAAGAGAAGGGAGTGGACTGGATCAAGCTTTACGTCTCCCGAGTCCTGCGGCTGACGCCCTTGTATCTGTTCGCCATGCTGCTGCTTTTCGTCACTGTCGCTTTCATGTCGGGTTTCACGCTGGCGCAATCTCCTTTGACGCTGGCGATCAACGCGTTGAGATGGATCGGTTTTTCTAGTTTTGGCGAGCCGGATCTCAACGGGGTAGAGGGCACGAAACTCATTTTATCCGGTGTGTCGTGGACGCTTGCCTATGAATGGGGGTTCTATCTTTGCCTCCCTCTGCTGGCGGTCGTGATTGGAGCGATTCCGTCGCTTGCCGTATTGATAATCGGATTTGCTGGCGTGCTCGATCTTGTTCATTTTCATGCGGAATCGAGATTCCTGGCACCGTTTCTCGGGGGGATCACTGCGGCACTTCTTTGTCGTCACGCCTGGTTCCGCAACGTTTCGCAGAAGAAGATCGTCTCACTCGTTGCAATCGCTGCGATCACCGGGGCGATCACCTTGTTTCCAACGACCTATGCGCGCATCCCGTTGGCGCTGCTTTCCCTGAGCTTTGCCGTGATTGCTGGCGGCGCCACCTTGCTCGGCGCCTTGACCAGCCAGCTATCCCGCATGCTAGGAGAGCTTGCTTACAGCATCTATCTCCTGCACGGGTTCATTCTGTTTACGCTTTTCAACCTCGTCGTTGGCAAGCAAAGCGCGAGAATATTCACCCCTCTGGAGCACTGGTTCACGATCCTGCTGATCACTCCCGTCTTGATTCTTGTCAGCTATACGACCTTTCGATTGATCGAGAAGCCCGCCATGCAATACACCGAAAGTGTCAGCAAGTGGGTGCGCCAGGTCGTATTGACGAAGCGCGGCGCGTTGGAAGAGTCGCTTTGAATGCGTGTGCGCGGCTTCCATTTTGACCGAAACTGGCAGCAAGTCGTAGTGCTCGAATCTGCAGGGGAACATCGGCCTGCAACTGGGTCAGGCCGACCGGGTGAAGGTGAGTCGCAAGGGCCAACGGCAGGCCACTGCCGCAACCAGCAGAACGTAGGTTGTGAGGAAGTAGTAGGTTAGAGAATGCACTCGAATATCAAACAACCCTTCGAGGCATAGAGGCAGGATGGTCAGGAACGGGAAGACTTTTAAAAACAGCCCCACCCACCCATCGCCTCTTGATGAAAGGATCATGGACAAATAGAGGCAGACCGCAAAAACGCTGAAATCATACGACATCAATCTCGGATTGAGCAGAATGAGAATGGCGAGGAAATAAAACAATTCGCTCGTCGAGCAGATCTGCACGGAGCGTTGCCCATGTCTGACCCGAAGAACTACCGAAATCAATATAACGAGAAGCATCAGGAGAAGATGAAGGATGAACCCGGCCTTTCCCATTCCAAACCTGGAAAGCACGGCAAAAATAGTCAGCCCTGCGTCCCCATGCTGGATGATCTGATTGTAGATGGCGCCCTGAAATCCCGCCCACAGTTGCGTGTAGAGGGCAGGTTGGGCTATGTAGATACCGGCAACCGACAGCAGCACCGCGACGAATGCAAACAAACTGCGGCGGGGCAGGAAGAGGTAGAGCAAGACATAGGCAAGAAAGTAGGGCTTTATGGCAGAAAATAATATGATCGCGATCGCATGCGGCACCAACGTGTAGACGGACCGTTTCGTGTATAGAAAGTAGGAAAGCGATACGAGGAGCAGGTGTGCGAAGACGCTAATGTTTCCCGTCTGGATCGAAGCAAAGCCCGATCCGCCAATCAGGAAACCAAGAATCAGGCTAGGGGCCAGGCGATGATAGGGAATCAAGGACTTGAGACTCAGGCTAACGCAGGCAATTCCTGCTGCCGAGGCCAGAACCAGGAAGGCAAATGCTGTCGGGAAGTCGACAACGGAAAATACCTTGAGGAAAGCGGGCGGGTAAACAAACGGAAAGTCGCCCGATGCGCACGCGTAGGGGTCCCGTCCCTGCGAGTAGCAGCTCAAGCCTTTCTCATAGACGTGGTAGTCCCAGAAAAACGAGCCGCTTGTTCCGCTGAATGCGAAAACAAGTAAGAAACAGGTGGCGGCAGACAGGCTCCATAGAGGCCATGCCTTGTCGTCGGTAACGCTCGCCATATCCAGCTTCAAGTACGCCCCCATTTCGGCTAATGGTCATTAAATCTTGCAGTGGGCTGATCGCTGAACATGAGTCCCATCTGCGAATTCCCCAACCGGCCGCCGCGCAGTTCGCGCAGATTTTGATCGTGAAGACGATCACGGAGACGTGCATTCGTTAGGGAAATGTGAGGAACCCAGTACGGCGTAGCCCGTAGAGTGAATCAGGCAAACGTAAAGCGTTTATCCAGCTGGTATTTCGTGAAATAGCCGATCACCAGACCGACTGCGCCACCGGCAAGCCGTCCGGCTTCGCCATGAAAGAGTGCGTTCGCGGTGAATTCCACGGACCAGAAAAGGAGCGTGGTGCCGAGCCCCATGGCAACGTACAGCGAGAATGTGCGCACACCGTGCGCAACACTTTGGTGTTCGTAGCGGAATATCCAGGCCTTATCGAGCAGATATTTGACGACAAGCCCAACACCTGTGCCCACGCACACCGAAATTGGCACCGCAAACGGGCCCTGGTACAGGTGAAAGGAGAGGCTTTGACTGCCGAGATTGGCGCCGATAGAAATGGCGGCGAACATCGCGTACCAGAACACGAGCCGCATGCGGCTGAGTGGCATGCTAGCAGCGGTGCTGCTCATAGCGTACTCCTCTTGAACGCCGCACAGGGCAGCGCGCGGATAACAAGCGTGTACTCGGCCCGGGACCCGCTCGCCTCACCACGCACGACGCCGGCTCCAGTCCATTGCGATGAAGCGATCGCAATGGCCCCAGAAAGCGGGCATCAAGACGCTCATGACGTGTGGTCGCCGGACAAAGGAATGACGGTTGACGCATGTTAGGCAAACTGCCGCGGAACTACCGTTCGCCGGAACACAAAGCTCGCCTTATTGAGTGCGCACTCTTCCTTGTCGGCATCCTGAATAGGAGGCACCCCATTCGATCGGGTGGTCGGTGGGCAATATTTCTATCGCATTCGTGTGCAGAACTGCATCACGTGGCGGAACAAGCCTGCCATTTGTCGGGATGCAGGCTATTACGATCGTGCCTACGGTGAGGCCGGCACCGCGGGGCCGCTGCCAGGCGCTCCAGGTGGCAGCGGGTCGATAGGGATGTGCGTATGCCGACTGCATGGCTGAATTTGATCCTGGAGCGACAGCCAGCGAACGTCGTGTCTATCGCTCCCGGGAACAGGAAGAATGGCACTTCAGACATACGAAAGCGCGCCTGTGATGTTCATCACCTGAACGCCTGGATCATCGCGCGGTTCCGTATGCGCGTTCCGCCGCCTGTTGGAAGATGTCCATTCCGTGTCAAATTACTTGCAAAGCAGCAGCAGTCGCTCCTGGTCCGGGCACGGCCGCGCATTGACCTGTTCCATGGCGGCGGCGCGCGGCGGCGCGGCCGCCTGCACCGCGGCACGATGCGCGAAACACGCCTTCAGACGTCGCTCGACGGGCGGATAGTATTGCCAGCCTTTGCCGAGGCCCGGCAGTTCGAGCTTGACCTGCTTCCATTTCGGATGGCCGTGCTCCTGCAGGTTGGTGAAGTTCTCGCAGAGCGAATCGGCAAAGCGCCTCAGGTTGCCGACCGTATCGCGCAGGTTGTAGTCGTAGGTGACGAGAAACGCCTTGACCGTCCACGTCGGCACGTCTTCCTTGAGCCAGTTCGGGTAACTCGACACATGGATCGTCGCGGGATAGTAAGTCTGCTTTGCGCGCGCCGTTTCTGGCGCGTTCGGATCGACGCGCAGGAAGCGGATCTGCTGCAGCAGTTCGGGGTTCATGTCGGTAAAGAGCTTCGCGGGCTGCCCGGCGACGATGATCGCCACATCGATCTTCTTGACGATGAGCGCGGCCAGCGCGTCTTCGTTGCTCAGGTGTTGCGCGTTCTGCTCGGGAATGGGCTGGCCGAACATGAGGCGGTACAGCGTCGTCGCCGACTGCGCGGTGCCGCTGCCGATCAGGCCGACGCTGATCGCCTTGTCCTTGATCTCGTTGATCGTCTTCATCGGCGAGTCGTTACGCACGACAAAGTAAATCTCCTCGTCGTAGAGCGGCATGATGAGCCGTAGCGGCCGTATCAGCGTGCCGGCCTCTTCGTTGCCGGAATTGGCCATGTCGACGTAGGCCTGGTAGACGTCGGACTGCACGAGCGCGAGCTTCACGCCGGGCTCGAAGCGCATGCGCTGCACGTTTTCCGCCGAGCCTTTCGACGGAATCACTTCGAGGTCGATGCCCGCCGGCGGTGCCACCCATTTCGCCAGATCCTGGCCGATCTGAATGTAGGTGCCGCGCTCCGGACCGGTCACGATCTTGTAGTTCGCGTCTGCTGCGGCGGCGAGCGCGGCCGTCGAAAAAAGCTGAATGATCAGCGCCGCCAGTCCCGCGAGTATCGCTTTCAGCATGGTCTCTCTCCCGCCTTTGTGTACGTTGTACGGCACGCTCGAATATTCGCAAATCCTCTTCAATGACTGGCTTCGGAGGACGCGGCGTGTTTCCACCCAAGCTGGAGAATCGCGCGCTCCTCGGCATCGACGCCGTTTTCGTCACTTGCCGGACTGGCGGCAGATGTTGTAACGCTCGCGCTCGCCTTGGCGGGGTCCGGTGGATTCCCGCTCGCCGATGCGCTGGTCGCGCCCGGCAGCGGGGGCGGGGACGCAGCGGTGACCGGGTCGTCCGGTATGGCCGGTCTGGCGGCGCCCCAGTCTCGCGACGAAGGCAGCGGTACGGTGCTTGCGCCGCGCGGCAGTGGCGCGCTCGCATCCGCCTGCGCGGCGCCATTCGGCGAACCCAGCGGGGACCAGCCCGTCGCCACGATGGCGCGCTCCATCAACGATCGCGCGTGCACGCTGCCAGGATCAATTGCCAGCGCCTTCGATGCCTGTTCTCGCACACAATCCCAGGCACGTTGCGAAGCACATCGTTCCGCGCTTTGCAACGCGTCATCGCGGCTTTGCTCCACCGGTGCGCTGTCGCGCTGCATCTCGCGCGCTTGCCCGTTGTTCGCCTCGCGCGTGAGTGCGGCATTCGTGCTTGGCATGCTTTTCTCGGCGAAGTTCGCGCGTGCGGCGCGTACTTCTCTTTCCTGCCCGCGCCTTTCTCCGTACAGCAGAAACGCAACGTATGCGATTGCGACGATCAGCCAGACGAGCAATACGCCCTTCACGAAATGCCTTTTCCCCGTGTGCCAGAACGGCCGCTGATCCTCGAGTCGATAGTGGTGCAAATAGTCGGCCTGCACCGATGGGCGACCGGATATGGCCGCGCCGGCAAGCGATACCTTCGCGACGGCAGGCATAGGCGCTGCTGCCGACCGAAAGACTCTTGTCGTCGCTTTCGGGCGCGCGTGCGCAGCCGTGTCGAGCGGTCGATCCGTGCCGCAGTAAGGGCAGGAATCGACGTGCTGGTAGAGTGCCCCGCCGCAGAACTTGCACGGTGTGGGGAAACTCGGGTTCCAGGTCATCTGAGCGGACATGCTGTCGTTCCACCGTCATGGCGACGCCATTTCGGCATGTTCAGGATCGTCGTTGAAGCGATCGGCGAGGCCTCGCGGAACCCACGATCTGCATGCGCAGGAGAGCGGCGGCGCCTGACCGGGTGCGGCCGCTTGAAAGATCATATGAGTGATTTTCCATTCATACGCAAATTGCCAGTGTTGCCTACCGCACATATACGCTGCCTGCCCGGACGAACGGACTCAAGTCAGGCCCGCCCGTGGCACAGTGATATGGCACCAAAATTGATCGACGTTGGGGATTTCCCCGAGAGACGTCCCAAATGGCTCAGCAGGTCCGGGCGTGCTGGCTGGATATATCTGCCCCCAGATTCATGCGGTTCCCTGAGGAATCGAGTGTCATTGAGGCCTATCGTATTGTTTTTAATTGAAAATATTTCAATATGGCACTCAATTCCGGTAGCCGGTAGTTCTAACTTCGGTCGGCGAAAGTGGCTCCCAGGTTGTCTCGATCTCAACGAAAATTCTCCCTTCCGCCCCTTCTTGAATTTGTCATTCCTCGTCCATATAATTAGCACTCACCGAATGAGAGTGCTAACAACGCTCGGTGCACAAACTTCTCTGGCTGGCGGTTACCGGCAGCCAGGTTTTCTTGAGTCGCTTCAAGTCCTAATCAAGAGAGAGGATCTATCCATGAACCTTCGTCCTTTGCATGATCGCGTGATCGTCAAGCGCCTGGATCAAGAAACCAAGACCGCTTCGGGCATCGTGATCCCGGACGCAGCGGCAGAAAAGCCGGATCAAGGCGAAGTCCTGGCCATCGGCCCGGGCAAGCGCGACGACAAGGGCGCCCTGATCGCGCTCGACGTGAAGGTCGGCGATCGCGTCCTGTTCGGCAAGTACGCTGGCCAGACCGTCAAGGTCGACGGCAACGAACTGCTCGTGATGCGCGAAGAAGACATCATGGCCGTGGTGAACAAGTAAGTTCATTCCACCGCTCACTATTCAAGAATCCAAGGAGTTAGAAGATGGCAGCTAAAGACGTCGTGTTCGGCGATTCCGCCCGTTCCAAGATGGTTGAAGGCGTGAACATTCTCGCCAACGCAGTGAAGGTCACGCTGGGTCCGAAGGGCCGCAACGTGGTTCTCGAGCGCTCGTTCGGCGGCCCGACGGTCACCAAGGACGGTGTCTCGGTCGCAAAGGAAATCGAGCTCAAGGACAAGCTCCAGAACATGGGCGCGCAAATGGTCAAGGAAGTCGCTTCCAAGACCAGCGACAACGCCGGTGACGGCACGACGACGGCTACGGTTCTGGCCCAGTCGATCGTCCGCGAAGGCATGAAGTACGTCGCATCGGGCATGAACCCGATGGACCTCAAGCGCGGCATCGACAAGGCCGTCGCCGCAGCAATCGAAGAGCTGCGCAAGGTCAGCAAGCCCTGCACGACCAACAAGGAAATCGCGCAAGTCGGCTCGATCTCGGCCAACAGCGACACGTCGATCGGCGACCGTATCGCTGAAGCGATGGACAAGGTCGGCAAGGAAGGCGTCATCACCGTCGAAGACGGCAAGTCGCTGCAAGACGAGCTGGAAGTCGTCGAAGGTATGCAGTTCGATCGCGGCTACCTCTCGCCGTACTTCATCAACAACCCGGACAAGCAAGTCGCCGTGCTGGAAAGCCCGTTCGTCCTGCTGTTCGACAAGAAGATCTCGAACATCCGCGATCTGCTGCCGGTTCTGGAACAAGTCGCGAAGGCTGGCCGTCCGCTGCTGATCATCGCTGAAGACGTCGAAGGCGAAGCGCTCGCAACGCTGGTCGTCAACAACATCCGTGGCATCCTGAAGACCGTCGCCGTCAAGGCTCCGGGCTTCGGCGACCGTCGCAAGGCCATGCTGGAAGACATCGCGATCCTGACCGGCGGCCAGGTCATCGCGGAAGAAACCGGCCTCACACTCGAAAAGGCAACGCTGGCCGAACTGGGCCAAGCCAAGCGCATCGAAGTGGGCAAGGAAAACACGACGATCATCGACGGCGCTGGCGAAGCCGTGAACATCGAAGCGCGCGTGAAGCAGATCCGCACGCAAATCGAAGAAGCGACGTCGGACTACGACCGTGAAAAGCTGCAAGAGCGCGTTGCCAAGCTGGCAGGCGGCGTGGCAGTGATCAAGGTCGGCGCTGCGACCGAAGTCGAAATGAAGGAAAAGAAGGCACGCGTGGAAGACGCGCTGCACGCAACCCGCGCTGCCGTTGAAGAAGGCATCGTCCCGGGCGGCGGCGTTGCGCTGATCCGTGCACGTACGGCAATTGCCGGCGTGAAGGGTTCTAACGCCGACCAGGACGCAGGTATCAAGATCGTCCTGCGCGCCATGGAAGAGCCGCTGCGCCAGATCGTCACGAACGGCGGCGAAGAAGCTTCGGTCGTCGTGGCAGCGGTTGCCGCTGGTTCGGGCAACTACGGCTACAACGCAGCGACCGGCGAGTACGGCGACCTCGTGGAAGCCGGCGTGGTCGACCCGACGAAGGTCACGCGTACCGCGCTGCAAAACGCAGCTTCGGTGGCTGGCCTGCTCCTGACGACGGACGCAGCCGTTGCTGAAGTGCCGAAGGAAGATGCTCCGATGCCTGGCGGCATGCCTGGCGGCATGGGTGGCATGGGCATGGACATGTAATCCAGGCTCACGCCGAAATTACATCGAAGTGCAGGGGACGCGCCGCAAGGCGTGTTTCCCTGGCCCGAAAAGAAAAAACCCGCAGCGATGCGGGTTTTTTCGTCTGTGGGATTTGCGTATTTTGTGCGTGCCGCAGCGCCCCGAGCGTTATTGCTTCGCTTCGCCGGGCGAGGCCTCGTCCGTGTCAGCGTCGTTGCTCCGCGCCCAGAAGAACCGGTCAGGCAGCCATGCGCCCATGCCTGGCCTGAACGCGCTCTGCACCGCCTGATACACATACTCCTGCGCCTCGCGCACGGCCTCGGGCGGCTCCTGGCCGTTCGCGAGCAGCGCGGCGATGGCGGCGCCGAGCGTATCGGTCAGGCCCATCATCGGCTGCATGGAGCGGTCCCACAGGTCCTGGCGCAACTGGCCGTCTTCGCAGTACAGCGTGTTGACGACGCGATGCGTGCCCGTTTCCATCGCCAGGATGTACTCGCAGCCCATGGCGAGCAGGTGCGCGATGGCGGCGTCGACGCTGGGCGCCTCCGCGTCGCCGTCCGGTTGCGCGAGCGCGATCAGCGTAGCGGAGTCGGCCACGAGCAGCGTGGTCTGCGGCACGAGCAGGTCAGCCATGGCTTCACGCAGTTCGTCGGCGGCGAGTACGTGCTCGTCGTCGAGCGTGAAATCGGGAGCGAGGATGAGCGGCACGTCGTCGTAGTCGGCGACCACTTCCGCGATTGCGCTCACGACCTCGGCACGCGCGCCTGCGCCTACCTTGAACGCCGCGATGGGCATGTCTTCGAGCAGCATGCGCGCCTGGGTGGCGACGGTTTCCGGATCGAGCCCGGTCACTTCGTCGCAACCCGCGGAGTCGCGCACCGTGTAACCGGTCAGCGCGGTGACGCCATGGCATCCCATGCTGGCGAGCGTGAGCAGGTCGGCTTGCAGTCCGCCGCCGCCCGTCGGGTCGGAAAGGCCGAAGGTGAGGACGATGGGAGGGGTGTCGCTGGGCATGAACGTGGCGAGATGGATTTGGACTTCGGGCGCGGCGTACCGTGCCGTCATAAGAGAATGCTTCAATTATGCGGCTTATCGATGAATCCGGGGGACGGATGACCCCGGCGCGCGCGAGGATTTTTTCGCGCTGCACGGGCCGCTTGCGGCGACGCATTTCGTTTGATCCCGTGCAGGCCAGATTTCCTCTTGCTAGGCATGGAAACGGCAACAAGGTACCATCATGGCTCTCGTTTCCCCGATTTTTTTTCCGACTGGTTTCGGACTTTTCGACGCGGCATAAGAATGGAATATAGAAGCTGGATGTGCCTGATCTGCGGCTGGATTTACGACGAAGAAGCCGGTTTGCCAGACGAAGGCATTGCCCCCGGCACGCGCTGGGAGGATGTCCCGATCAACTGGACCTGCCCCGAGTGCGGCGCGCGCAAGGAAGACTTCGAGATGGTCCAGATCTGAGCGCGTTGCTCAGGTAGCTGGCGATTGCCGGCGCGCAGTCTGGCTGCAGATTCCAGAAGTGTGGCGGGTGTGGAGTGCGGTGTCGCAACGGCGGGCATCGCGTTTGCGCTTGCCGCCGCGATTGTCGAGATCGCCCGCCTGGTCGGCCCGCTAACGTTTTCGGCGCTGCCCTATGAGTCATCCTTCAAGCTCTGATGTGCGGTTCGAAGCGTTGCCGAATCCGCGCGGCGGCACGGTACCGTTCGCGCATGGCGCGCTCGCCCAGGCGCTTGCCGCGCTCGAAGAGCAGCGCGACGTCGCCCGGCCGCTGCGCCAGGCCGCCCGCACGCTGCACGACGCCGGCTGGCTTGCCGCCGCGCGCTTTGCCGACACGCTGCTCCTCGCTTCCCCGCTCGCGCTCGCCGCGCCGGTGCCCGTCGCGCCGCCGCCCGGCTTGCCTGCGCGGCCGCTTCATGCGCCCGAGGAAGCGCAGGGCGCGGAATTCCGTCTCCTGTTCAGTGAAGCGCTCAAAGAACTCGTCGCCGCACTGGAACGCCGCAATCTGCGCGAGCTGGCGTGCTCGCCCGCGCTTTTCGCGCGGCAGCACGCGATGGTGGCCGCGCTCGCCGAGCACATGCCGGGTATCGGACTCGCCTACGAGGACATCGCACTGCTGGGACGGCCGCTTGCGCCCGCCTCGTTGCATCCCCAGCCGGCGCAGCGCTTTGGCCAGGTGCGTGCGCGTTTCGAGCAGGCGCTCCTGCATGCGCTGAAATCGCAGTTCGGCAACGGCAGCCGCGCGGCCAGCGCGCTCGCGCTCGCCGCGTTCGACGAGATGGACGTCTGCATGGCCGAGCTATCGAGCTCCGATCCTTACGACTTCTGGCGACTGGCTGCGGCGTGCGGACGCGCGCTGCGGCGCGGCGTGGCGTCGTGGGGCGACGAGGGCGTGCGGCGCCTTTACGCGCGTTGCAACCTGCTGATCGGCGAGCATGCGCGCGGCCTGCGCTTCGCGCCGCAAACGCTCGTACGCTCGACGCTGGCGTTGCTGTGGCGCGACTACGCGCTCTTCGGGGCCGCGGCGGAAGACACCGCGGATGTCGATCTGCTGCATGACTACGGCTTGACCGTGGAATGGCACATCGCCGGCACGCAAGCTTCGGAAGCGCTGTGGGAAGCCGGCAGCGCGCAGGCCGGCGCGCTCGCGGCGCGCGTGGCGCCAACACGCGAGTTGGGCGCGCTGGTCGTGAACGGCAACGCGTATGAAGATTTCCTGCAGACTGCCGATGCGGCGATGATCGCGCTCGGTACCCACTCGCGCGCCCTGACGTTACGCGGCGCAGGCGCGAACCCGGAGCCCGCCGAGGCACTGGTCGCAGCCGAAGCGGCGTACCGCATCGGCGCCGCGGCCTGGGCGCTCGGGCTCGGTCACATCGGCCAGCTCGCGGATGCGCTGGGCCTCGCGTGGCGGCGCACCGCGCACGCGGCAACGCTCTTGGCCCTCGAGGCGCGGGGCGCGCCGTCGATCCAGGCGCCCGGCGCCGAGGCGATCGAGCACGCCAGCGAGGCCCTGCGCGCCATGCTGCACAAGGTCGCGGCGGGCGTCGCGCAGCCCGATGCCGGGCCCGTAGTGCGAGCGCTCGGGGCGGCGATCGTCAACGGCGCGGCGCAAGTTGCAGTGCAAAATATTGCCCACTGACCGCACCCGGCCTCTGGATTCGCGGCGCGGGCCGTACGTCGCAGAGTCAGGCATCGGCCTTGCGCCATCGGCCCATTGCCTTGCAAGGTCACAGCATGCGCGTGTTAGAGTGAGCCATTCCGTGCAATGCGCAACGCGTAGCGGCCGGCAAGGTGCGAGGCGGCCATCGGGCGCCCGACCTCCGGCCCGGCAGCGCGCCGCCATTGCGCATCGTCTTTGCTAGAATTCAAACCATGTCCAAGAGTACCGATCGCATCAATCTGACCAACCAGTTCCTGATCGCCATGCCGAACATGGCGGACCCCACGTTTTCAGGAACGGTGGTCTACCTTTGCGATCATTCGGAGCGCGGCGCGCTCGGTCTCGTCATCAATCGGCCCACCGACATCGATCTCGAGGCGCTCTTTTCCCGCATCGACCTGAAGCTCGAAATCGAGCCGCTCCTGCACGTGCCCGTCTATTTCGGCGGTCCGGTGCAGACCGAGCGGGGCTTCGTGCTGCACGCGAAAGCCGAGGGCACGAACTACACGTCTTCGATGTCGGTGCCGGGCGGCCTCGAGATGACCACGTCGAAGGACGTGCTCGAAGCCGTCGCCAACGGCAACGGCCCTGAGCGCTTCCTCCTCACGCTCGGCCACGCAGGCTGGGGCGCGGGTCAACTCGAGGACGAAATTTCGAAGAACGGCTGGCTTACGGTCGAGGCCGATCCGAAGATCGTCTTCGACGTGCCCGCCGAAGAGCGCTTCGAGGCGGCGCTCGCACTGCTCGGCATTTCTTCTTCGATGCTCTCGGGCGAGGCGGGCCACGCATGAGCGTGGCTGCTGGGCGAGGGGCCGGCGAGGCCACCTTGCTTGCGTTCGATTACGGCGAAAAGCGCATCGGCGTCGCGCTCGGCAATGCGCTCACGCGCAGCGCCCGGCCGCTCACCGTCATTCCGAACAAAAGCCGCGACTACCGTTTCGAAGCGATAGGCGAACTGCTGCGCGAATGGCAGCCCGATCTGCTGGTGGTCGGCCTGCCGTGCCATCCGGACGGCACGCCGCACTTCATGACGCAGCACGCAAAGCGCTTTGGCAACCAGCTGGGCGGCCGCTTCGGTCTGCGGGTGGTGTGGGTGGACGAGCGCTATTCGTCCGTCGATGCCGAAGCGCGGCTGCGCGAGCGCGGCGAACGCGTCGAACATGTCGACGCCGAAGCGGCCTCCGTGATTCTCCAGCAGTACCTCGACGAACTCCCGCTCTGACCAGCCTGCGAGTTACCCGATGATCATTCCCGACGCTGAAGCGCTGTATTGCGCCCTTCTTGACGAGATCCGCGCGGCGTATCCCGCCGATGCGTTCGGCGCGCCCGGCGGCGTGGCGATCGTCGGCATTCATAGCGGCGGCGCATGGATCGCCGAGCGGCTCGCGCAGGATGTTGGCGCGCTCGAATGGGGCGTGCTCAACGTCGTGCTGCACCGCGACGACTACGCGAAGAAGGGCTTGCACAGCAAGGCAAGCCCGACGGCGCTTCCCTTCGCAGTGGAAGGCCGCCACATCCTGCTCGTCGACGACGTGCTGTACACGGGCCGCACCGTGCGTGCCGCGCTCAACGAGCTGTACGACTACGGGCGGCCGGCCTCCGTCGAACTCGCGGTGCTCGCCGAACGCGGCGGGCGCGAGCTGCCGGTGTCCGCGCGTTTCACCGGCGGCGCGGTGAGCGTCGGTACGCGCGAGACGCTTGTGCTCGCACACAGCGCGGACGGTCTCTTCGCTTTTCACGTCGAGCCGGGCAGCGGCGCCTGACGCGCGCATCGAACACTTTCGGCGGCGGCGATGGCTGAGGTACTGGCATGCACGCTGGCCACGCGTCGCCCATCAGATCAGGAATCACGCGATGAACCCACAACCCGCGCCCGCAGCGTCCCCAGCGGACGACACGCGTTTTCGTTACGGCTTCCTCAAGGGCAATCCGCAGCTCACGAAGAACGGCGAGCTCAAACATTTGTTGTCGATCGAGGGGCTCTCTCGCGCGATCCTCACGCATGTTCTCGACACCGCCACGCAGTTCGTGAGCGTGACCGACCGCGACGTGAAGAAAGTGCCGCTCTTGCGCGGCAAGTCGGTGTTCAACCTGTTCTTCGAGAACTCCACGCGCACGCGCACCACCTTCGAGATCGCGGCCAAGCGTCTTTCGGCGGACGTGCTCAACCTGAACATCAACGCTTCGTCGACGAGCAAGGGCGAATCGCTGCTCGACACCATCGGCAACCTTTCGGCGATGCACGCCGACATGTTCGTCGTGCGCCACGCGTCGAGCGGCGCGCCGTACCTGATCGCCGAACACTGCGCGCCGCACGTGCACGTGATCAACGCCGGCGACGGCCGCCACGCGCACCCGACGCAAGGGCTGCTCGACATGTACACGATCCGCCACTACAAGCGCGACTTTACTAGCCTGCGCGTGGCGATCGTGGGCGACATCCTGCATTCACGCGTGGCGCGCTCGGACATTCACGCGCTCACCACGCTCGGCGTGCCCGAGGTGCGCGCCATCGGCCCGCGCACGCTGCTGCCGGGCGGCCTCGAGCAGATGGGCGTGCGCGTGTTTCATAACCTCGATGAAGGCCTGAAGGACGTCGACGTCATCATCATGCTGCGCCTGCAGAACGAGCGCATGAGTGGCGCGCTGCTGCCCTCCGCGCAGGAGTACTTCAAGAGCTGGGGCTTGACGCCCGAGCGCCTCGCGCTCGCCGCACCGGATGCAATCGTCATGCATCCGGGGCCGATGAATCGCGGCGTGGAGATCGACTCGCAGGTCGCCGACGGCCCGCAGTCGGTGATCCTCGATCAGGTTAGCTTCGGCATTGCGGTGCGCATGGCGGTGATGGGTATCGTCGCCGGAAACAACGACTGAAGCGGCGAGAACGACAAGGGCAGCAGATGAAAATCCATATTCAAGGCGGCACGCTGATCGATCCGGCGGCTGGGACTGAACAGCAGCAGGACGTGTACATCGAAGCGGGCAGGATCGTCGCGCTTGGTGCGATGCCTGCGGGCTTCCAGGCGGACAGAATGCTCGATGCGCGCGGCCTTATCGTTGCGCCCGGTCTCGTCGACCTGAGCGCACGCCTGCGCGAGCCGGGCTACGAGCACAAGGCCACGCTCGACTCGGAGATGAGCGCGGCGCTGGCGGGCGGCGTGACGAGCCTTGTGTGTCCGCCGGACACCGACCCCGTGCTCGACGAAGCCGGCCTGGTCGAGATGCTCAAGTACCGTGCGGGCAAGCTCGCGCGTGCGCATGTGCATCCGCTCGGCGCGCTCACCGTGGGCCTGAAGGGGGAGGTGATCACCGAGATGGTGTCGCTGACCGAGGCGGGCTGCATCGGCTTCACGCAGGCCGACACGCCGATTGCCGATACCCAGGTCCTGCTGCGCGCGCTGCAGTACGCGAGCACCTATGGCTACGCCGTGTGGCTGCGTCCTCAGGACGCGTATCTCTCGAAGGGCGGCGTGGCCGCGAGCGGTGCGGTGGCATCGCGCCTGGGTCTCTCCGGCGTACCAGTGAGCGCGGAGACGATTGCGCTGCATACGCTGTTCGAACTGATGCGCGTGACCGGCGCGCGCGTGCACGTGCAGCACCTTTCGTCGGCGGCGGGCGTGGCGCTCGTGCGCGCCGCGAAAGTCGAGGGCCTGCCCGTGACCTGCGACGTGACGGCCAACCATCTGCATCTGATCGACATGGACATCGGCTATTTCGACGCGCAGTTCCGGCTCGACCCGCCGCTGCGCCAGCAGCGCGATCGCGAGGCGATTCGCGCGGGCCTCGCCGACGGCACGATCGACGCGATCTGCTCCCAACATACACCCGTGGACGACGACGAGAAGCTGCTGCCGTTCGCCGAAGCGACGCCGGGTGCGACGGGCCTCGAACTGTTCCTCTCGCTCACAGTGAAATGGGCACAGGAAGCGCGCGTGCCGCTCGCGAAGGCGCTCGGCCATGTGACGTCGGCGCCGGCTGCGGTGATGCGACGCGACGCGGGACGGCTTGCCGTGGGCGCGAGCGCAGACCTCTGCGTGTTCGATCCCCATGGGCACTGGCGCGTCGAGCCGCGCGCGCTCAAGAGTCAGGGGCACAACACGCCGTTCCTCGGCTATGAACTGCCCGCCGTGGTGCGCGCCACGCTCGTGGCGGGGCGGATTGGCTTTGAGCGCGGGTTCGATTGAGTTGCGAATGAGGTTTCGAGCGCGCATGACAGATTTGTGTCATGCAGATCTGCTAGGATCACGCGATTCCGCCTATCGTCAAACATGTGCCTTTTCATCCGCAAGACCCGCCTGCTCGCGCATCTGCTGCGCGGCGCCTTGACCGTCGCGCTGCGTTTTCCGCGCGCAAGCGCCGACCGGCGCCACGCCATGAACCGCGCATGGTCCCTCAAGATGCTCGAGCTGTGTGGCATGAAGCTCGTCGTGCATAACGATTCGGCGCGGCTCGACGCGGGCGCGCTCGTCGTGAGCAACCACATTTCGTGGATCGATATCTACGTGATCAACGCGTGGCGTCCCACGCCGTTCGTCTCGAAGGCCGAGATCCGCAACTGGCCGCTGATCGGCTGGTTCGCGCAGAACCTCGACACCGTGTTCATCGAGCGCGAGAAGCGCAGCGATGCGAAACGCATCATGCATGAACTGGCCGAGCGTCTGACGCGCGGCGAGCTCATGTGCGTGTTCCCCGAAGGCACGACCTCGGATGGGCTCGCGCTCAAGCCGTTTCACTCGAACATGTTCCAGGCGGCGGTGTCGGCTGGGCGGCCCGTGCAACCGCTGTGCATTTTGTATGAGGATGCGCAAGGGCGGCAGTCGGTGGCGCCGGCGTATATCGACGACCTTTCGCTCAAGGATTCGCTCGACGCGATGCTCAAGGCTGGGCCGCTGACCGCTCATGTTTATGTGGGCGAGGCGATCGAGGCCGGCGACGACCGGCGCAAGCTGGCGGCGCGCGCGCAGGAAGCGGTGGGGCAGGCGCTGGCCAGGATGCGGGCAGAGCCCGAGCATGCGCAACGACCCGGGGCCGTTCAGGTATCGTGACGCCCCGCTGCGTTATCGAAAGCAAAACAATCAAGGCAGGGCAGTCATCATGGATCGCACCGAACTCGGCGCGCGCATCGCGGAGCGCCTCGAAACAGAACGCGCGCGACTGAACGAACAATGGATGCAGACGGCGCCCGTCAACCACTTCCATATCGACGACGTACTCCCGGAAGACGTTGCACGTGCGATTCGCACGGCCTTTCCCGATGCGTCGAAGATGATGTTGCGCAAAAGTTTGCGTGAGCTTAAATACGTGTCGGCGCAAATGGACGCGCACGCGCCGCTACTCGAAGAGATCATCTTCGCGTTCCAGACGCCGCGCGTGGTTGAACTCGTCAAGGAGATCACCGGCCTGCGCTCACTCTATCCGGACGAGCATCTTTACGCTGGCGGCATCTCGATGATGGGACCGGGCCACTTCCTCAACCCGCATCTCGACAACTCGCACGACAAGGATCGCGAACGTTATCGCGTGCTGAATCTGCTTTATTACGTTTCGCCGGACTGGTCGCTGGAGAAGGGCGGCAACCTCGAAGTCTGGCCGCAAGGCACGAAAGCCGAGCCAACGACGATCGTGAGCCGCTTCAACCGGCTCGCCGTGATGGTGACGAACCAGCACTCGTGGCATTCCGTGTCGAAGAACGTGAGCACGGAGCAGCGCTGCTGCGTGTCGAACTACTATTTCTCGGATCACCCGGTGGGCGACGCCGAATACTTTCACCCGACCTCGTTTCGCGGGCGGCCTGAGGAGCCGGTGCGTGACGTCGTGTTGCAGGCCGATGCCGCAGCGCGCGGGCTTGTGCGTCGCGTATTTCCCAAGGGTGTGAAGAGCACCACGCACGTGTACAACAAGAAGCGCTGAATGCGAGCGGCGGCGGGAGCTTCAGCTATTCGCCGCGCGACAGCTCTCGCAAGGCACCTGGGTGAGGATGCGCTGGGACGGATCGGCATCGAGGTGAACGGCCGAGAGCTGTTCGCCCCAAACGCAGCCGGAATCGAGCCCGACCACGTTCTTGCGCAAGGTGAGGCCGAGCGCCGCCCAGTGGCCGAAAACCACGGTGATGTCTTCGGTCTTGCGACCGGGGACGTCGAACCACGGCATGAACCCCGGCGGCGCGGATGCGAGACCTCCGCTCGACGTGAAGTCCATCACGCCGTCGCGATCGCAAAAACGCATGCGCGTGAGCGCGCTGCAGGTCACGCGCAGCCGGTCGATACCCTTCAAATCTTTCGACCAGCGGTTCGGCTCGTTGCCGTAGAGGCCCGCGAGCGTCTCCTTCCAGTTGTTGCGCCGCAAGGCCTTCTCGAGTTCGTGCGCGAGTTCCATCGTGAGATCAATGTCCCATTGTGGCAGCACGCCCGCGTGCACCATCAACAGGCCGTTCTCGTAGTGTGCGACCGGACGATGGCGCACCCAGTGCAACAGGTCTTCGGCGTCGGGCGCGTTCAGGATGTCGTCGATGGTGTCGCCCTTTTTGGACTTGCGGATGCCCGCCGACACCGAAAGCAGATGCAGATCGTGGTTGCCCAGTACGGCAACGCCGCGCTCGCCGAGCGCGATCACTTCGCGCAGCGTTTCGAGCGACTCGGGGCCGCGATTGATCAGGTCGCCCGCGAACCACAGCGGCGTGTGGGCGGAGGGCGCAGCCTTGGCGAGCAGTTCGCGAAATGGTGTGAGGCAGCCCTGGAGATCGCCGAAGGCGAGGGGAGTGGCGTACGGCGCTTGCTTGGTCATTGAATCGGGATCAAATGCGGGATGGCGCGGGGCAAGACAGTGACGGTAGCACAGGAATAGTTTCGCCGCGTGGTGTGAAGGGCAAATGATGCGGGTGATCAATGCAGTCCGACGATATGACCCGGAAAACGGGGGACTTCATTACTATCGCCCGGCAGGTGCGAGCGTCGGCCGCCGTGACATGGTTACGTAAGTGTCAAATCGCAATTTGTCAAGCTGTTTCAAGATGTTAGCGGTATGGCATTCGCTCAGGCTGGCCTTATAATTGTTGGTCATAAAATCAGAGCTAGAAGTATGCCAGGTGGTTGAAAGCGACCGTTCGCTCGTCGAGCAGCCATTTTTACAGCATTCTTTCGAGCATTCTGCTATCGGGGTCTGCAGGCAGATTTGCTATCAAACTTGCGCGCTATAAAGGAGTTCCATGATTCTCGTAACGGGCGGCGCCGGCTTTATCGGTGCCAACTTTGTGCTTGACTGGCTGGGCCAGTCTGACGAAGCGGTGCTGAACGTAGACAAGCTGACCTACGCAGGCAATCTTGGAACGCTGCAATCCCTGCAGGGCAATCCGAAGCACATTTTCGCGCGCGTTGACATCTGTGACCGTGCGGCGCTCGACGCGCTCTTCGCCGAGCACAAGCCGCGTGCGGTGCTGCATTTCGCAGCGGAAAGCCATGTCGACCGTTCGATCCATGGTCCCGCCGATTTTGTTCAGACCAATGTGGTCGGCACCTTTACGCTGCTCGAAGCGGCGCGCCAATACTGGAATGGCTTGCCCGAAACCGCAAAGGCGGCATTCCGCTTCCTGCACGTCTCTACCGACGAGGTGTTCGGCTCGCTCTCCGCAACCGATCCGCAGTTCTCGGAAACTACAGCGTACGCGCCCAACAGCCCGTACTCGGCGACCAAGGCCGGCTCGGATCATCTCGTGCGCGCGTACCACCATACGTATGGCCTGCCTACGCTCACCACGAACTGCTCGAACAACTACGGTCCGTACCAGTTCCCGGAAAAGCTCATTCCGCTGATGATTGCCAACGCGCTCGCTGGCAAGCCGTTGCCCGTCTATGGTGACGGCCAGAACGTGCGCGACTGGCTGTACGTGGGCGACCACTGCAGCGCGATCCGCGAAGTGCTCGCGCGCGGCCAGAGCGGCGAAACGTATAACGTCGGCGGCTGGAACGAAAAGAAGAATCTCGAAGTCGTGCATACGTTGTGCGATCTGCTCGACGAACTGCGCCCGAAGGCAAACGGTTCGTACCGCGACCAGATCACCTACGTAACGGATCGTCCCGGCCATGACCGCCGTTACGCGATCGACGCCCGCAAGCTCGAGCGCGAACTCGGCTGGAAGCCCGCCGAAACGTTCGAAACCGGTCTTGCGAAGACTGTGCGCTGGTATCTCGAGAACCAGGCGTGGGCTGATGAAGTCGCTTCGGGCGACTATCGCAAGTGGGTCGAAACGAACTACGCGCAGCGCGCGTAAAGGCAGCAGACATGGCGCGCAAAGGCATTATTCTCGCCGGCGGTTCCGGCACGCGGCTCTATCCGATCACCCATGCAGTCTCGAAGCAACTGCTGCCGGTGTACGACAAGCCGATGATCTACTACCCGCTCTCGACGCTGATGATCGCGGGCATTCGCGATGTGCTCATCATCTCGACGCCGCAGGACACGCCGCGTTTCGAATCGATGCTCGGCGATGGCAGCCAGTGGGGTATGAACATCCAGTATGCGGTGCAACCGTCTCCGGATGGTCTCGCGCAGGCATTCATCATCGGCAAGGAATTCGTGGGGAACGATCCGTCGGCGCTTATCCTTGGCGACAACATCTTCTACGGCCACGATCTTGCGAAGCAGCTCGAGCGTGCGGATGCGCAGGAGTCGGGCGCGACGGTGTTCGCCTACCACGTGCACGATCCGGAGCGCTATGGCGTGGTCGAGTTCGACAAGGGCTTTCGTGCACTGTCGATCGAGGAGAAGCCTGCACAGCCGCGCTCGAACTACGCAGTCACGGGCCTGTACTTCTACGATAACCAAGTGTGCGACATTGCGGCGGACATCAAGCCGTCGCCGCGTGGTGAGCTGGAGATTACTGACGTCAATTCGCGTTACCTGAGCGATGGCGCGCTCAACGTCGAGATCATGGGCCGTGGCTATGCGTGGCTCGACACCGGCACGCACGACTCGCTGATCGAGGCTGCTACGTTCATTGCGACATTACAAAAACGCCAGGGGCTCGTAGTCGCATGCCCAGAAGAAATTGCGTACCGCAAGTCGTGGATCGACGCGGAGCAACTTCAGGCATTGGCCAAGCCTCTCGCCAAGAATGGCTACGGGAAGTATTTGTTGAACATTCTCATGGATCAGGTCGCATGGCCATCACGGTAACCGCTACGGCACTCCCCGAAGTCAAAATCATCGAGCCGAAGGTGTTCGGCGATGCGCGTGGCTATTTTTACGAAAGCTTCAACGGCCGCGAGTTCGAAGAGCTGGTCGAACCAGGTGTCGTGTTCGTGCAGGACAACCATTCGCGCTCCGCGAAGGGTGTGCTGCGCGGTTTGCACTATCAGATCCAGCATGCGCAGGGCAAGCTCGTGCGCGTGGTGGAAGGTGAAGTGTTCGACGTAGCCGTGGACTTGCGCCGCAGTTCGCCGAATTTTGGCAAGTGGGTTGGCGTGCATCTCTCGGCTGAAAATCATCGTCAATTGTGGGTGCCGCCGGGCTTCGCGCACGGTTTCGTCGTACTGTCGGAGTCGGCGCAGTTTCTCTACAAGACGACCGACTACTGGTTCCCGGAGCACGAGCGCAGCGTTGTGTGGAACGACGCGGATATCGGCATCGAGTGGCCGATCGACTTCGAACCGCTGCTGGCGGCGAAGGACGCGGCGGGCAAGCGGCTGGCCGAAGCCGAAGTGTATGCGTGAGGGGGCGATGGCGTTACGCAAACAACCTACGATTCTGCTCACTGGCGTAAATGGGCAGGTCGGCTTTGAGCTAGCGCGCAGCCTGCAGGGGCTCGGTCGAGTCGTTGCGGCCGATCGCAACATGCTCGACTTGTCCGATCTGGACGCGGTGCGTCGTATCGTAATGGATGTGAAGCCGCAACTCATCGTGAATCCGGCCGCACATACGGCGGTTGACAACGCCGAGAGCGAACCGGACGCGGCGATGCGTCTCAATGCCCATGCGCCAGCAGTGCTGGCCGAAGCAGCAAAACAGCTTGGTGCCGGCCTTGTTCATTACTCGACCGACTATGTCTTTGATGGTACGAAGGACGGTGCGTACGTCGAAACGGATGCGACCAATCCGCAGAACGTATACGGGGCTAGCAAGCTTGCGGGCGAACAGGCGATAGAGGCGTCGGGTTGCGCGCATCTGATCCTCAGGACGAGCTGGGTGTATGGCACGCGAGGCAAGAACTTTCTGCTGACGATGCTTCGTCTTGGGGGCCAACGGGATGAGCTGAGTGTCGTCGCGGACCAGATTGGCTCACCGACATGGTCGAACACGATAGCCGCACTGACCGCGAACGTGCTGGCACAGTTGACCGCCGCTTCAGATGGCGCTGAATGGTGGAAGCGGCATTCTGGCGTATATCACCTTACGGCCAATGGCGCGACCTCCTGGCACGGCTTCGCCGAGGCAATCTTCGAGGCGTCAGATTTGCCAAGAAAGCCCGCTGTCAAGGCAATTCCGGCGTCTGCGTATCCGACGCCGGCTAAGCGCCCTGGCAATTCCCAGCTCTCGAACGACAAGCTTGCGCAGGTGTTCGGGTTGCGGGCGCCGGAATGGCGGGAGGCGTTGCGTTTGTGTATGGCGGCACGTTGATCGACTCGATGCGTCGGCGTCGCTGCCGACAAGGGTAAGGCGCTGTCGCAACTTGCGCCCGCGGGCGGCGGGAGGCGACACACCTATACATGTAATAATGGCCTGTTTACCGCCCTTGACATTAACCTCATGGGCAGTGCCCTCGTACGCTCACCATTAACGACTATGACGATTACCCCGGTCATTCTTTGTGGCGGCTCTGGTACACGCATGTGGCCATTGTCCCGCAGCGGATATCCGAAACAATTTCTGTCCCTTTGCGGCGATTTGACCTTGTTGCAGCAGACGGCGAGGAGGCTCGATGGTCTCGCCAACACCGCAGCGCCGCTGGTCATTTCGAACGAGCAGCAGCGGTTTCTCGTTGCGGAGCAGTTACGCGAGATCGGTGTGCAGGGTCGTGTGGCGCTTGAGCCGGTGGCCCGAAACACGGGGCCTGCGATTGCAGCCGCAGCGTTGCTCGCATCGAAGGAAGACGCTGACGCGGTCCTGCTGGTGCTGCCGTCAGATCACATGATCGAAAACGATGCCATTTTTCGCGCGGTTGTCGAAAAGGCGCTGCCGCAGGCGGCCGAAGGAAAGCTCGTCACGTTCGGAATCGAGCCCACCGAGCCTCACACCGGATACGGCTACATCCGGCGTGCGGCGGCGCGGGGAGAGGGCTGCAATGTTTTCGAGGTCGATTCGTTCGTCGAAAAGCCAGACGAGGCGCGGGCCAAGGCCTTCCTGGAGGAAGGCGGCTACTACTGGAACAGCGGCATGTTCCTGTTTCGTGCCGACGCGTACCTGCGCGAACTGGCGTTGCACGCTCCGGATGTGCTCGAACAGGTCACGCAGGCGGTTGGCCTCGCGAAGCAGGATATCGATTTCCTGCGCCTCGATCACGGCGCGTTTGCGGCGAGCCGCTCAGACTCGATCGACTATCTGGTGATGGAGCGAACCTCTCACGCGGTGGTAGTCGCGGCGGCCGG
Source organism: Paraburkholderia silvatlantica (assembly GCF_003096715.1). GTDB lineage: Bacteria > Pseudomonadota > Gammaproteobacteria > Burkholderiales > Burkholderiaceae > Paraburkholderia > Paraburkholderia silvatlantica. Next base: position 6,921 of record NZ_QEOL01000034.1, on the reverse strand, counting down.
GATTGGCTGGAGCGATGTGGGCACGTGGAGCGCGCTTGCCGCGATCAGTCGGCGGGACGAGCAAGGCAACACTCTGCAGGGGGATGTGATTGCGCTCGATGCGACCAACACGTTCGTGCGCAGCGAGTCCCGGATGGTGGCCGTGCTTGGCGTCGACGACCTGGTCGTCGTCGAGACTGCCGACGCTGTACTTGTTGCGAGCAAGGAGCGGGCGCAGGACGTCAAGAAGATCGTCGATCGACTCAATGCGGATGGCCGCGTCGAATCCGAATTGCATCGCAAGGTGGCGCGCCCCTGGGGCACTTACGAAGGCGTGGATAGCGGCGATCGATTTCAGGTGAAAAGGATCATCGTCAATCCAGGTGCGTCGTTGTCGCTGCAAATGCATTACCACCGTGCGGAGCACTGGATCGTCGTGCGAGGCACTGCACGTGTCGTGAACGGCGACACCACACTGCTTCTCTCGGAAAACCAGTCGACCTATATTCCGCTTGGTACCCAGCATCGCCTCGAAAACCCGGGGAAGGTGCCGCTGGAGATGATTGAGGTCCAGTCCGGCGCCTATCTTGGAGAAGACGATATCGTCCGTTTCGAGGATAACTATGGCCGGATGCCTAACCGCTGATTCTCGGCGGCTTCCTTCATCGTCTGCATGCCTGCGCGCTGGGGAGCCAACAGTCTCTTCCTGAAGAAATATGCTGCGTCTAATTGACTACCCGAAGCGCATGCTCCGCATGATCGTTGTGAACCGAGGCCTCATCGCTGCACTGGCGGTTCGTGAGGTGCTGGGCCGCTACCGTGGTTCGATGCTTGGAATGTTCTGGGCGGTCTTTCAGCCCGTCCTCATGCTCGCTGTCTATACGTTCGTGTTCGGCGTGATATTTCGTTCGCGTTGGCCGGGCGGCACAGGGTCGCGAGCAGAATTCGCGCTCGTGCTGTTCTCCGGTCTGCTCGTGTTCAACATGTTTGCCGAATGCTTGAACCGAGCGCCGAGCATCATTCTGTCGAACGTGAACTACGTGAAACGCGTGGTGTTTCCGCTGGAAATCTTGCCGCTCGTGGCAGTCGCGGTTGCGCTCTTTCACCTCTTCATCAGCTTCCTGGTGTGGTTGGTGTTCTATCTGATTGCGATCGGCGTGCCGTCTGTCACCGTGCTGCTGTTCCCCATTGCGCTGCTTCCGCTAATTTTCTTGTCGCTCGGCATCGCCTGGTTTTTCTCCGCGCTCGGTGTTTTCATTCGCGATACCGCGCAGATTACCGGCCTGTTCACGACTGTGTTGATGTTCCTCTCGCCCATCTTTTATTCGGCGGACTCCATTCCGCCACGGTTTCGCCCGATCGCGGAGTTGAACCCACTCGTTCCAGTGATCGAGCAGGTCCGTCGGGTTCTGATGTGGCATGCGGGGCTAGACCTGCATGCATACTTGCCAGTGCTATTGCTGTCGATCATCGTGTTGCTGGCCGGCTTCTGGTGGTTCGAGAAGACACGAAAAGGATTCGCTGATGTCCTCTGATTACGCCATCAAGATCGACAATCTAAGCAAGTGCTATCACATTTATGATCGTCCTCGGGACCGCTTGCTGCAGATGCTGTTTCGGGGCAGGCGCACTTACTTTCGCGAGTTCTGGGCCGTGCACGATGTTTCGTTCACGGTTGAACGCGGTACGACGGTAGCGATCATCGGGCGCAACGGCGCAGGCAAGTCGACCTTGCTGCAGATGATTTGCGGCACTCTCTCGCCTACCGAAGGAAATATCGAGGTTCATGGCAGGGTTGCGGCATTGCTGGAACTTGGCGCTGGCTTCAATCCCGAATTTACGGGCCGCGAGAATGTGTATCTGGCGGCTTCGCTGCATGGTTTGAGCCGGGAGCAGACCAATGCGCGGTTTGAGGCGATCACTGCCTTCGCGGGTATTGGCGACTACGTGGATCAACCGGTCAAGACGTACTCGAGCGGCATGTTCGTGCGGCTCGCGTTCGCTGTGATCGCACACGTCGACGCCGATATCCTCATCGTCGACGAGGCGCTGAGCGTGGGTGACGCATTCTTTCAGCAGAAGTGCATGCGCTTCCTGCTCGACTTCAAGGCGAACGGCGGCACGTTGCTCTTTGTCAGCCACGATATGAGTGCGGTGAACGCACTGTGTGAGCACGCGATCCTGTTGCGCCGCGAAGGAACGCAATACCTTTACGAAACGGGAACGCCGAAAGAGATTGCAATGATCTATCTTCGCGATCTCTATTCGGAGAAGGCTGCTTCGCAAGTTGGTGAAATCGGAGCATCGAGTGGAACGGCCGGCGCATTGCTGCCTGCCGATTCGTCGGGGGAGCGGGCTGGACAGACACGCAGGTACGAGGTCGAGTCCGTTGCGCCCGTGCGCTACCATGCATCGCAGTTCCGGTCTGAAGCGGAGAGCTTTGGTATCGGTCGCGCAATTATCACTGCGGCCTTCTTCCGGAATGGCGACGGGGAGGTAGTCAGCGAGTTTCACTCCGACGAAATGGTCAGCCTCGTGATACGGGCTACTGTGAAGTCCGATATGACTTATCCGGCGATTGGATTCGTACTTAAAGACAACCATGGGCAAAAGCTGATCGCCGAAAGTACCGATAGCTATCTGCGCGAGCGTGCGATCTTCGTCAACGCGGGCTCGGAAATCGAGGCGACGTTTTCCATGTGCTTCCCCGCCCTCATCAGGGGCGAATACCCGATCGATGTCGCCTTCGCGGAAGGCCCGGGTAGCGATCACGTGCAACATCATCTGATGCATGACGTCATGGTGCTGACTGCGCTCGGAAGCAATCTCGTGCATGGCAAGTTTGGTGCACCGTCGCTTTCCATTACCTTCGATGTGGCTCAATCTGAAAGTCTTTCCGATGGCGCAAATGCAATGTAAATACGGCTTCTTCGAGCTTTCCGGCAACTGCGGACGCGCGGTGGATTCGCTGCGACGGTACGGAGAGTTCGCCGAACGTCAGCTCGTCATGATGCAGCGCTTTCTCGCGCCGGGCAGTGTGGTCGCGGACATTGGGGCCGATGTCGGCGCGTGCTCGCTAGCTTTCGCGCGCCATGCGCAGGACGCGGGGCACATTCACGCGCTTGAGATGCGAGGCGTAGTGTCCGATGCGTTAAAGGCAAACGTTGCGCGCAATTTCTTGCAGGACATAGTGCTGACGCGCGAGGTTGACGGTGGGGCAGACGCCTCATTGGGCGAGGCGCTTTGGGGGGCGTTCGAATCGCTGGCGCTACCGAGCGTCGATCTCGTTCACATAGGGCGCGGAGTGGCAGTACCGCCGTCGGCGTTGTTCGACTCGGCAACAGCGACCATCGGCCGATGCCGACCAGTCGTATGCGTCGATCTCGCTGCAGTGCAGAACGGCGAAGCCTGGCTTGCCGCTGCGAAGCGCGAACGCTATACAGTATTTGGACATGCTGCATTCACGTTCAATCCCGAAAACTATCGTCGCTGCACCGAGAATATATACGGCGATGCACGTGATTGCATGCTGGTCCTCGTGCCGGACGAGCAGGCTGAGCGTTTCCATACTCAGGATCTGCTCCCGGTCGGTTCGTCCGAGAATCTGAGCGAATTGACACAGGACGCAGTGGCACACACGAACGGTACGCCTTGGACATCGATGCGCGAGGCTGCGACCGGAGCCGCCGCCGACGGGTTTTCTCCACCCTATGAAGCAGTCTGCTCGAAAAGCGAATTGCACATTGTTGTGCCGTTCTACAAGAAAGAGGAACTCGTCCCTCAGTTGTTCGGTTCGCTCAATGCGATCGGCGACGAACTCCGGCGGCTCGGTGCCAAGGTCTTCTTCTACAACGACAGCCCTGACTACGCACCCCTCCAGGCAGCACTTGAGATATGTCGTTTCGATGACCCCGAGATTAGCTTCAAGGTGGTCACGAACGAGAGCAATCTGGGCTTTATCGGAACGTGCAACCGCGCGTTTGCGCGCGCGAAGGCGGCGCGTGCCGAGGTCGTTCTGCTGAACTCGGACACGATCGTTTTTCCGGGGGCGCTGAGCGAGATGCTCGATGTGGCGGCGCTAGATCCGATGATCGGTTTCGTCTCGCCGCGCAGCAACAATGCGACCATCGCAACGCTGCCCTATTCATTTCTCGATCAGGACGTGACGCCGCAGCGGGGTTACGCGGCATTCGTGCAGACTGCGCCGACTTTGCCGCGTTACTCGTTTGTACCCACGGCAGTTGGCTTTTGCCTGTTGATCAAGTGGACCGTCCATAGCGAACTGGGCGGTTTCGATCCTGTCTACGGAACCGGTTACAACGAAGAAAACGATCTGGTCATGCGCGCGAACCGCTGCGGCTATCGTGCGGTGCTCGCGAATCGGGCCTTCGTCTGGCACATGGGTGAACAGTCGTTCGCCGAGTCTTCGCGAGCCAAGGCCGCACGTGAGGCGAAGAATGCGCCAGTCCTCCATGCACGCTACCCGGAGTATCCGCAGCTCATCCACTCGTATTTCGCTTCCCCTGAATTCCGTGCGGAGACGTTGATTGAATATGGTGGCGGCAGGAATGGACAACTCGTCTACGCGTTCGATTTTTCGAGTTTTGGTCCGTACTTCAATGGAACCTTCGAATCGGGCATCAAGCTGCTCGAAGCGGCTGTGCGCACCTGGCCCACGCATTGCAAGATCGCCGTATACATGCAGAAGGCGGCATGGGACTTCCACGGTCTTTCGCGTTTGGAAGGCGTTACGCGGCTGGAAGTCGACGGGCAATCGGAGAAGGTCACCGCGATCGTGCGCATTGGGCAGCCGTTCGATGTCGATGCAATCTCGCGTCTCGTGAACCGTGCTCCGGTGGTCGGCATCTTCATGCTGGACACGATCGCATACGACTGCGGATACCTGTCGTTGAACTTCGATGCCCGTATCTGGCACTTCGTGTTTCGTCATATCGACGTGCTGTTCACGAACTCGCGCTTTACGCTCGATCGCATAATGAACCGCTTCGAGATCGGATCCACGGTAATCCAGAAGGTGTCGCCGCACTCGCTTGACGTTAGCGAATACGGCTCGCCGAGTGAAAGGCACAATCAGACTAAGTCGCACATTTTTGTGATTGGCAACCACTTCAGTCACAAGTTCGTACGCCCGACAGTTGACGCGATCGCCGCCGCATTTCCCGACGAGCACATTGTCGCTGTGGGGTATGGCGATGAGCCTTCACCGCACGGTAATGTCGAGGCTTTTCAGGCTGGACATCTCTCGGACGAGGCGTTCGAAAGGTTTTATTCAGATGCCGCCGCAGTCGTTTTTCCCAGTCACTACGAGGGCTTCGGCTTTCCGGTTCTGCACGCGCTGGCGCGCAGGCGGCCGATTTACGTGCGGGATTCGGCGCTCTATCGTGAGTTGGCCGCAGGTACGGAAGGTGCGGAGAACATTCATTTCTTTTGCACGATCGAAGACCTGATCTCCGATATTCGTGCGAATGGCATGCATTGGAAGACACCAGAGACGTCGGGCGAACGCGGAGGTTGGGACCGCTCGGCAAGGGAAGTGTTCGCCACCATGGAGGAAGCGCGACGAACCGTGAGGTACGGTACGCTCGTAGATCGCCTGCGCCAGTTCGACCAGCTTCGCCTCGCGCTTAGCAGCGGTGGCGCAGTGGCGCTGACCCCTGGGAAATGGGTTGGCCTGAGAGTTGAAGCGGGCGTAGAGCGCGTGCTGCGCGTGCCTGGCATGACACCGCTGGCGCGTCGTTGTTGGCACTTCGCGCGGCGCTTGAGAAACCGGCGCAGAGGTAATCGGTAAGCGGAATGGCGATGATAACGATTCAGGGCAATAGTACAGACTGCAAAGAGACCATGAATGCGGCGGCGAGCACGAGGCTCTCAGACGGGCTCTCCGCGGCGCGTGTACTGGTGGTCGGAGACGTCATGCTCGACAGGTACTGGTTCGGCGATGTTCACCGCATATCCCCGGAAGCGCCGGTGCCCGTCGTGCATGTTTCTGCCACCGAGGATCGCCTCGGCGGGGCGGCAAACGTAGCTCGCAATATTGCCGCACTGAATGCACAGTCGGGGCTGCTGTGCGTGGTCGGTACCGATGAGGCTGGCGAGCAGATCGTTTCCTTGCTGCGCGACAGTCGCGTACAGGCGCATCTGGAGCGGGATCCTTCGTTGCCTACCACTATCAAGCTGCGCGTGCTGTCGCGTCATCAGCAACTGCTTAGGGTGGACTTCGAGAGCGCGCCCGCGCATGAGGTGCTGCTTGCCGGTCTGGCGCGTTTCGAGGCGTTGCTACCGTCGCACGACGTGATTCTTATGTCTGACTACGCGAAGGGTGGCCTAACGCACGTGACGAAAATGATTGCCGCTGCGCGCGCGGCCGGCAAGCCGGTGCTGATCGATCCAAAGGGCGACGACTGGGAACGCTACCGAGGGGCGACATTGATTACGCCGAATCGCGCCGAACTGCAACAGGTCGTCGGACAATGGAAGTCCGAGGTCGATCTTCATGCGCGCGTTGCGCGCCTGCGCGAAGGGCTCGAGCTTCAGGCGCTGCTTCTGACGCGATCGGAAGAAGGGATGACGCTTTTTACCGATGCGGGTGCGATGCATGAATCGGCTCGTGCACGCGAGGTGTATGACGTCTCAGGTGCCGGAGACACCGTCATCGCCACGCTCGCGGCGATGCTCGGCGCCGGAGCGTCGCTGGTCGATGCTGTCTCCGTTGCGAACCGGGCGGCGGGTATCGTGGTCGGGAAACTGGGCACGGCAACTGTCGAATTTAACGAACTCTTTCCCGAAGCGACGAACGATAAACAGGACGCCGCGCTGGAGACTCAACCATGACCCTCATCGTCACCGGCGCGGCCGGCTTCATCGGCAGCAACATCGTCAAGGCGCTGAACGAACGCGGCGAAGACCGCATCATCGCCGTCG
>NZ_QEOL01000033.1 GCF_003096715.1 Paraburkholderia silvatlantica | reverse complement strand
TTTCCTCCATCGAGGCTTATTCGACGCCTGCCGACACGCGCGGAGGCACCGTCACATTCCTGTGGCCGATGGCAGGCATCGAATAACCCTTAACGGTCTGCGACGGCGAGGGATCGCAACAGCGCGTCTGTCCCGTATTGCTCAATCGCGACACATCCCATGACGCTCCCGTTCGCGAAAGATGCGACGTAGAAACGAGGAATTTGCTCAATCGTTACATCTGCATTTGGCAAACCTTCGCTTTCAAGCAGCGTGCGTATTGCAGGATAGTCGTCAGAGCACGCTGATCGAATAACATGAGCATTCACACAATGACCCTCAACTCAATATTGGCAACGGGTGGGGAATGTAGAGCTCTTTAGCCCAAGGCGGCCTTTCCATTCGCCCTGTCCAACAGGCCGTTCCTCATCCGGAAGCCGTCATTTCCTCAGGGAGCGCATACGAACGTCCGCGATCTGCCAAATGTAAGCCCGGAGTGGAGATTGGGTTGAAAAAAATTGCGGTTACGGACTGCCGCTCTCGCTGTGTCCACTGAGAAAGCGCATCATGCCTGCTCAATATGCAGGTTGGCAACAGGTATTTGATCTGCGAGATGCGCGATCCTGATGGTTTAGCAAACGCGAGGTAACGGCTACCAAGGGAGGATTTCCCCATGGCGGTTGACAAAGCGTAGTCCCGGGATACCTGCACTCTGCTCAACGACGTCGACAACAAACGGGATACTTTGAGCGATCTCCAATGTGGCGTTTGCCCCGCCCATTTCAGTCTGCACCCATCCCGGCGCGATCAGAATCAGTGAGCACGATTTATCGCCTTGACGGGCCGAGAAGGCCTTCATGAGCATATTCAACGCGGCTTTGCTGGAACTGTAGAGTTCCCAGAAGCCGGTGCAATTGGCGATGCTGCCAAGTTCGGACGACATGATGGCAATCACGCCCTGTTTGGCGATCTGATCGTAAAGGGCTTCCACAACGCGCATCGGCCCAAGCGCGTTGGTCGACATCATATCGAGGAAATCCTTTTCGGCAACCTCGAGCGGCGTGAGCGTGTTTGCCTTGCAAATCCCAGCGTTGACGAACAATGCGTCCAGGCTGACCGTCTCGAGTTGTCGGGCCAGTGCGCGTATCGAGGCAATATCGGTGGTATCGACCGTTTCGATTTCGAGCAACGACGGGTAACGCTCACGCAACTCGTCGAGACCTTCCGATTGACCACGGGATGTCGCAATGACATGCCAGTTGCGCGCGCAATATTCCTCGGCCAGCGCCAGACCAAGTCCGCGAGAAGCGCCTACTACGACAATCCTTTTGCTTTGACTCACGACGGATCTCCTGTTTGAAAATTCATGTAGAGCATGAACTGCGGATCGCCGACTTGCCTGGATCCGGGATTTCGCGCTATACGGTTGGCGGCGCGTTGCAAGGGCGTGGACTCAGATGCCCGGTTTGGTGTAGATCGAATGCGGGGTGCGCGAGAAGATCTCGTGGACCATCGGCTCGAAAAATGAAAGCGGCAAGACATCAGCGTCTTTCACGAAAGCCGGGCCGTCATACTTGGCACAGAATTCTTCGGTGCGATGGAAGAGTTCCGGTTGATCGCGATAGCGCTCGCGCATGTTGCGGTCGAGGCCCAGATACTGGAAATAGTAATAGCCCTGGAAAATGCCGTGATGCTTGATCATCCAGTGATTTTCCGGCGACACGAATGGATGGAGGATAGCTGCCGCGATATCGGAATGGTTATAACTTCCCAGCGTATCGCCGATATCGTGCAACAGCGCACACACGACATATTCGGTATCCCGGCCGTCGCGGTGAGCCAGGGTGGCGGACTGCAGACTGTGATTCAGACGGTCGACCGGAAAGCCCCCGAATTCTCCGTCAATAAGTTTCAGATGCTCAAGAACGCGCTCGCCAACGGCCGAGTCGTAGGGGTGAGCTTCGCGGATGATGATGTCCCAGTCTTCCTGGGTGCCTTGGGCAATGTCGGAGAACGATGCGCGTGCGCCGGTCGGTGCGATGATTTTCATGTTGATCCGGGTTTATGGTCAGGTTGTGAAGTTGCTGAAGCTGTCGTGGAACGAATGTCGATCAGGATGTGACGAGCATTGCGTGATCGCCGTGGTAACCGAAGTAGGCGTTTTCGAGGGCAATGCCGTCGCTGATTTCGTCGCGGCTTTGGTTTAAAACGATTTTTCCGTTGCGTAGGACGGCAATCCGATCGGCGAGATCAAGGACGCGAGCGGTGGATTGCTCGACCACGAGCAGGGTGAGACCGCTTTTCTTCAGTTCATACAGGGCTTCATAGACCTGATCGACGACAAGGGGGGCGAGGCCGAGCGACGGTTCATCGACCATCATCAACCTGGGTTTGAGCAGGATGGCGCGAGCGATCGCCAGTTGCTGCTGTTCTCCACCTGACAAATAGCCCGCCGCGCCCTTGAAGCGTTTGCGCAGTATCGGGAATAGCTGGGTGGCTTTCTCAATGTCTTCGCGGACCGATTCGCGATCCTTCCGGTGCGCGGCCGCAAGCAGAAGGTTCTCCTCGACACTTAGTGTTCCGAAGATGTGGCGGCCTTCAGGAACCAGTGCAAGACCATTTCGGCACAGCCGCTCTGGCTGACTGCCGATGATGTTGTCGCCGGCAAACGTGATGCTGCCTGCACGCGGCTTGAGCAAGCCCGCGATGCACTTGAGCAGGGTGGATTTGCCCGCACCGTTCGGTCCGACCACGAACACAAGCTCGCTGGAGCCGACCGAGAGGGTAACGCCTTTCAGCGCCTGGAGTTTGCCGTAAGAGGCGGACAGGTCCGCGATTTCGATCATTTCACATACCTCCTTGGATAAGCGAAGTCTCATCCCGCCACGTGACAGGACTGATGATCAGGGTTGACCCGGGGGCGGACATGAAACGCTTGACAGGATTTATTGTGATCGGAAATATGCGAACTGTCCACAGTCTTCAAACCACAGTGGGCAGAGCGGGCCGGGCGGATCGTCAAATGGAGATGAATATGCGAAAGAATTTCGTAGGAATCATGGGCGGCGCGCTAGCGCTCGTCGCGTTGCTGCTGGGTCGGCCGGCTTGGGGGGCGGATATTGATACCGCACCCATCACGATTGGGTTTGCGATTGCGCAATCCGGCTGGCTGGCGAACTACGATTCGGCACCGTTCAAGGCGGCGGTGCTGAAGATCGACGAGATCAACAAGGCGGGTGGTCTGCTCGGGCACCACCTCGACTACAAGGTGATCGACACAAAGACGGATCGCGAACGTGCGGCAAGCGCGGGCGCCGAGCTGATCCAGTCCGGTGTGAAACTACTGGTTGTCTCGTGCGACTACGACTTCGGTGCGCCGGCTGCGCTAGCCGCGCAGAAGGCGAAGGTCGTGTCGATGAGCCTGTGCGCAGCCGATCCGAAAATGGGGGCGCAGGGTGTCGGCAACTACGCGTTTACCGCGAACAGCGCCGCGCAGTCCGAAGGCATCGCGATTGCCGAGTACGCACGGCGCAAGCTCGGCCTGAAGACTGCGTACGTGCTCGAGGACACGTCGATCGAATACACGAAGTCGGCGTGCGCGGGGTTTCGCGCCGCGTGGACGCGCGAAGGCGGCAAGGATGCACTGCTCGGCTCCGACGTGTTCAAGAACGACGATCCGTCGATCGCCGCGCAGATCACGCGCCTGAACAGCCTGCCGAGGAAACCCGACGCGATCTTCGTGTGCAGCTACACGCCGGGGGGAGCATCCGCGATTCGGCAACTGCGCGCGGCAGGTGTCAGCCAGCCAATCCTCGCCGATACCGCGATGATCGACAACTACTGGCTCAACGCAGTACCAAACCTGAAGGACTTTTACGTTCCGGCGTTCATGTCGTTGTATGGCGACGATCCGAGGCCGGAGATGCAGACGTTCGTCAAGCATTTCACTGCTCGCTGGGGGCAGCCGCCCGTGTCGTCCTATTCGGTGCTCGGCTATAGCCTAATCGAGCAATGGGCGTACGCAGTGACGAAGGCGAATACGACCGATTCGACGAAGGTGCTCGAGGTGATGAACAGCTATCAGAACCAGCCGTTCCTTGTCGGTCCAACTTCCTATACGAAGACGCTGCACATCCAGGTCAACCGCCCGTGGCTCGTGATGAAGGTCGAGAACGGCTCGTTCCACGCGGTCGAGCTTTATCGCAACGCATTCGCGCCTGATAACCGACTGCTGTTTCGCGTCGGCGGCTGAACGCTAACCGACGTGTTCGGGCCGTGCGGTCCGAACGCGCCATCGTGGAAGGGGTACGCAATGAACGAGCGTGGGTTTGCGACGATCACGGTCGCGAACGTATCGGTGGCGTTTGGTGGAATCGCCGCGCTGACGGACGTAAGCATGAAGTTGCACCAGCGCGAGGTATTCGGCCTGATCGGCCCGAACGGCGCTGGCAAGACGACGATGGTCAACGTATTGAGCGGCTTTCAGCGGCCGACGCAGGGCAGCGTGACGCTCGACGGCATTGAGGTCGGCGCGCGCGGGCCGCATTACGCGGCGAGGATCGGCGTCGGCCGGACCTTCCAGGCCGGGAGACTGTTTCGCGATTTGACCGTTGGAGAAAATCTGACGATTGCCGCGATGGGTGCGGGCATGGGCATGCGCAAGGCACGCTGGCGCGCGGGCGCCATTCTGAACTGGATGGGTTGCGAGGACATGGCGCAACAACGATGCGACAGCCTGTCGTACGGAAACGAGCGCCGCATCGGCATAGGCCGCGCGCTCGCATTGGCCCCAAAGTTCGTACTGCTCGACGAGCCCGCTTCCGGCATGAACGATGCCGAAAGCGACGCCCTGATGCGCTTGATCGCATCGATTCCCGGCGAGTTTGACTGCGGCGTACTGCTCATCGAACACAACATGGAAGTGATCATGGGGGCGTGCGAGCGCATTCATGTGCTGGACGGCGGCAGGACCATCGCCGAAGGAAATCCGGCGGCCATCATGCATAACCCCGACGTGCGCCGCGCCTACCTGGGCGACAAGGGCAAGGGCGGGGTCACTCCAGTCAAGGCGGCTTAAATGTACTTCGTTCAGACGGTTCTTGATGCGATTGCGCTTGGCAGTCTCTACGCGCTTTCGGCCCTTGCGATCGGTTTCGTGTTCGGCATCATGCGCCTGATCAACTTCGCGCAAGGCGACTACATCACAATCGGTGCATACCTGCTGATCGTGCCGGGCGCGAGCGCCGCACCGGCGCTGATGTTCGGTGCGCTACCCGTGCCGCTGATGCTGGTCGCGACGATCGCCGCGGTGGCCGGCATCGCGCTGCTCACGGAGCGGGCCGCGTTCCGCCCCCTGCGGCAGACGAGCCCCGCGACACTGCTGGTATCTTCGTTTGCGGTCAGCTATTTCCTTCAGCACCTGGTGATGCTCGCGTACACGAGCAGGCCGAAATCGATCGATATCAGTCACGGGCTGAACGACGTGATTAACATCGGCGCGCTTCGCGTGCAGGGCACGCAACTGTTGAGCATCGGTGTGTGCGCTACGCTGCTTGTCGCGCTGCTGGTCTTCCTGCGCCGCACGCTGATGGGCATCCAGATGCGCGCGGCAGCGGAGAACTTCCAGATGGCAAGGCTCCTCGGCGTGCCGGCCAACCGCGTGATCGCGGTCGCATTTGCGATCAGCGGGGTCTTGTCCGGCTCAGTGTCACTGCTCTTCGTGATGCAGACTGGAACGCTCGACATCCGCATGGGCACGCTGCCCGTGATCTACGCGTTCTTCGCGACGGTGATCGGCGGGATGGGATCGCTCGCAGGGGCGGTGCTGGGCGGCTTCATCGTCGGCTGTTTCAGCGTCTTTCTGCAAGCCTGGCTGCCCGCGGAACTACGGCCGTTTCGAGACGCAGGCGTCTTTGGTCTGGTGATTCTGATGCTGCTTGTGAAGCCGAACGGGCTGATCGCCAATAGCACTAACCGGGAGCGTGTATAAATGTCTGCCTATCAAGACAACAGACTATATGACGAGAGCGATTCACGCTCCTTCGTCGCGTCGATCCTCGCCGGGTGGTCGCCGGTGCTGCTGCTCGCGATTCCGCTGGTTGTGCTCGCCGCGGCCGTCGAGTACGCAGGCAATGCGACGCTTGGGAGCATCGTCACGCTCGCGCTGATCCGCATCGTGACAGTGGTGGGGATCTACATCTTCGTCGGCAATTCGGGAATCGTGTCGTTCGGCCAGATCGCGTTCATGGCGATCGCCGCGTATGCGAGTGCGTGGCAGACCTGCTGCGAGGCGCTCAAGCCGATGACAATGCCCGGGCTTCCCGACTTTTTGCTGGCGGGCAGTGTGCCGCTGTGGCTCTCAGGCCTGACTTCGGTCGCGCTGGCGGCCGCGGTCGCGTTCGTCGTCGGGTTGATCCTGATGCGCCTGTCGGGCCTTGCTGCGTCAATCTCGACGCTGGCCGTGCTGTTCATCTTCAACACTGTCTATTCGAACTGGGACAGCGTGACGATGGGCTCGGCGTCGATCGTCGGTCTGCCCGAGTATGTGAACGTACCGGTCGCGGCGGCCGGCGTCGTATTCGCGCTGGTGATCGCGTTCGTACACCAGCGCTCGCGCTGGGGATTGATGCTGCGCGCGAGCCGCGAGGACGAAGTCGCGGCGCGCGCGGCCGGCGTGTCGCTCTACGTGTCGCGGCTCGTCGCGTTCACGGTGTCGGGCGCCGTGATGGGGATGGCCGGCGTGCTGCAGGCGCATTTTCTCGGCAGCATCTCGACCGATTCGTTCTTTCTCGACCTGACCTTCATCACGCTCGCGATGCTGATTGTCGGCGGTACGCGCAGCCTGGCCGGCGCGGTGGTCGGCACGCTGGTCGTGCAGGCGATCACCGAAGTGTTTCGCCAGCTGGAGTCGGGCGTGAGTATCGGGCACGCGCAGATCGCGCTGCCGAGCGGCATGCAGGAGCTCGTGCTCGCCGTCGCGATGCTGCTGATTCTGATTTTCCGCCGCGATGGTTTGCTCGGCGGGCGCGAACTGTTGCTGAGATTGAGGCCACGCACGACGCGCGCGCCCGGGCCGTGAGGTCGCGCGCAGAATCGGGGAATTCGAACGCAGGGCGGGTCAGCGCGGCTGGCTCGCCACGAAATCAAGCCGCAATGTGCGGCAAGTACCAGGAGAAGTGTCATGCAAGGTATTGATATTATCGGGATCGACATCGGCGGGACGTTTACCGACTTCGTCGCCTACGATTCCGCAAGCGGGACTATCAAGAACTGGAAGAACCTGACCACGCCGAAGGATCCGATCCAGGGCGTGCTCCAGGGGCTCACCCAGCATCCCGATCCCGCAGGCGTCGCCAAAATCCGCCTGGGCACGACCATTGCCACCAATGCGTTGCTCGAGCGTCGCGGCGCGAAGATCGCCTACGTGACCACGGAAGGTTTTCGCGACGTTCCGTTCATCCAGCGCGGCGACCGCCGTAGCCACTACGACATCTCGTGGATCAAGACGAAACCGCTGGTGCGGCGCCGCGAGTGCTTCGAGATTCCCGAGCGGCTTTCGGCGAAGGGCGAGGTCGTGACCGAGCTCGACGAGGCCGCCGTGCGCGAAGTCGCCCTGAAAATCAAGGCCGATCCGTCGATCGAGGCGGTCGCGATCTGCACGCTGTTCTCGTATGTCGATCCCACTCACGAGCGCCGGATCGCGGAGATCTTCGCGCAAGTGCTGCCGGATCTGCCGGTGTCAATCTCCTATAACGTGTTGCCGAAGTGGAAGGAATACGAGCGCGCGTCAACCACGATCGCGGACGCGTACCTGAAGCCCATCGTCTCGCGCAGCTTCAACCGCATGCAGAAGCATCTGGACGAGCTTGGCGTGGGCGAGAAGGTCGGCGTGATCAAGTCGAACGGTGGCGAGTCGACGTTGCGCCGCGCGGCCGAGGCGCCGGTCCAGATGTCACTCTCGGGGCCGACCGGCGCGGCCGTGGCGACGCGCGTGATCGCGCAGCTCTGCCAGTTCGAGCACCTCGTGACGTTCGACATGGGCGGGACGTCGACCGATTGCACGACTGTCGTCGACGGCAAGGAGCACCTGACGACCGATTTCGAAATCGAGTGGGGACTGCCGATCCAGGTGCCGATGATCGACATCCATACGATCGGCGCGGGCGGCGGCTCGATCGCGTGGATCGATAAGGGCGGCATGCTGCGCATGGGGCCGCAGTCCGCGGGCGCGGATCCGGGGCCAGCCGCCTACGGGCGCGGCGGCGAGCATGCGACAGTGACTGACGCGAACGTCGTGCTCGGCCGCATCAATCCCGAGTACTTTCTCGGCGGCAAGATGAAGCTCGACGCTGCCGCCGCGCGTCGCGCGGTCAAGACGATCGCCGACCAGCTCGGGATGGAAATCGACGACGCGGCCTACGCGATGATCCAGATCGCGAACAACAACATGCTCGGCGCGCTACGCACGGTGTTGCTGCAGCGCGGCCTCGATCCGCGCGACTTCACGCTGGTCAGCTCCGGCGGTGCGGGTCCCGTTCACATCTGCGACATGATGGAGATCAGCGGAATTCCGCGCGGCCTCGTGCCGAACTATCCGGGCCAGTTCTCCGCGTTCGGCTTCATCATGACTGACGCGCGCGTGGACCAGCACCGCACTGTGCAGCAGGTTTCGACACGCTTTGAGGCCGAGCGCGTGGCGCGCGTGGCGAAGGAGCTCGTCGAGCGCGCGTATGGCGAGCTGCACGAGCAGGGCTACCGCGAGAACATCGAGGTTTACCGGTCGGTCGAGGCGCGCTACCTTGGCCAGAATCACGAGCTCGAAATTGTGCTGAACTGCGACGACTTCGACGAAGCATCGGTTGCCGATCTGTGGGCGCGTTTTCACGCGCAGCACGAGGCGCGCTTCGGCTTTGCGATTCCGGGCGAAACGATCGAACTGGTCAACCTCAAGGTGACGGCCGTGGCGCTCGGCGAGAAGCCCAAGCTGCGCGTGCTGCCTGAAGGCAGTGGCACACCGGCGTCGACCGGTAGCCGCCGCGTGCGTTTCGAGGCGGACTGGATTGACACGCCGACCTACGACCGCGATACCCTCCTGCAGGGCCAGACGATCGCCGGCCCGGCAGTGATCGAAGAAAGCGCGTCGGTGACGATTCTTCGTCCTAATCAGTCCATGCGGGTCGACCCGTATGGCAACCTGATCATCTCGGTCTGAGGAGAGCCACGATGGATCTTATTACCATGAACATTCTCGAGTCGACGATGGTGTCGATTTGCCGGGAAATGGGCATCACGCTGATGAAAACGTCATATTCGACGATCTTCAACGAGGCGCTCGACTTCACATGCGGGCTCGCAAACGCCGAAGGCGAGATGATCGCGGTCGCCGACTACTGCCCCTCGCAGATCGGCGGGATGCCGCTGCTCGTGCAGTCGTGCCTGAAAGAGCTCGACATGGACGATCTCGCGCCGGGTGACGTCATTTTGCACAACGATCCGTATCGTGGCGGGCTGCACACGCCGGAACATACGTTTTTCAAGCCGATTTTCGTTGATGCCGAGCTGGTAGGCTGGGCGGTCGCGATCGGTCACATCGCTGAAGTCGGCGGGATGGCGCCGGGGGGATTCTGCGGCGAGGCGACCGACATTTTCCAGGAAGGCATCCGCATTCCGCCCGTCAAGTTGAAGACGAAGGGCAAGGACAATCGCGACATCTGGAAGCTGCTGCTCGCGAACGTGCGCACGCCGCGTACCAACTACGGCGACCTGCGCGCGCTGATCGCCGCCGTCGATCTCGGCGAGCAGCAGATGCAGGGCGTGTTCGAGAAGTACGGCAAGGAGCGCGTGCGGCAGAACGTCAGCGATCTGCTGCTGTATTCGGAACGCCGCATGCGCGCGGAGCTTGAGGCGATTCCGGACGGCATCTACACGTTCGTCGATCACATCGAGAGCGACGGCATCGACGCTGATCGAACCTACGACGTCCACGTCGCGGTCCACAAGATGGGGCAGGACATCGTCGTTGACTACACGGGCTCGTCGCCGCAGGCGTCAGGGCCGATCAACGCGACGCTCGGCGTCTCGACCTCGGCGGCGTACAACGCCATCCTGCACATGACCGATCCGTCGATCCCGCGCAACAGCGGCTGTTTCCGACCGATCCGGATCGTGGCGCCCGGCGGCACAATCGTCAACGTCGATTTTCCGGCACCGGAAGTCGGCGGCAACACGGAAACCCACCCGCGCATCGTCGGCGCGATTCTCGGCGCGATGGCCGGCGCGGTGCCGAACCGCGTGATGGCCGCGGAGGGCGCGACGCACTGCAACTTCGTGTTCGGCGGCGTGGACGCCGACAGCGGCGAGTATTTCGCGTGCTACGACCTTGAGGCCGTGGGCTGGGGCGGCCGCGCATTCGCGGACGGCAACGACGCGGTCGATTCGATCAACGGGAACTGCCGGATCACGCCGGTCGAAGTGTACGAAACGCGCTTCCCGTGGCGGGTCGAGAAGCTGGCGTTCAATCGGGATTCGGGCGGCGCGGGCGAATATCGCGGCGGCGTTGGCTATTCGAAGCAGATGCTCTGCCTGAACGAGACAATCACCGTGTCGCAGATGACCGACCGCCATCACTTCGCGCCGTGGGGATTGAAGGGCGGCGGTGAGGGCGGCCTTGGCGCGACGCTTGTGCAGAAGGCTGGCACCACGGGCTGGAAGACGATGTGCGACGCGTACGGCAAGGCGTCATCGAGCCGCTATTCGAACGTGCAGATCCGGCGCGGCGACCGCATCACGCTGACAACACCCGGCGGCGGCGGTTATGGCGACCCCATGAAACGCGCGCCGCAAGCGCTGCGAGACGATGTGCTGGACGGCTATGTTTCCGTCCAGGCAGCCCGCGAGTCGTATGGCTACAAGGAGGAGGCTTGATCATGAAATTCTCGCAAAACGGACTCTATGTCGAGCGCTACATCAAGTGCGCAAACTGTGGCACGCTGATTTACGCGGACGACAAGCATCAGCAGGCGCAAAGCGTGCAGCGCGGCGGCCAGCTTTTCTGTTCGCAATGGTGTGTCGACTGGCGTGAAGCACGCGAGAAGCGCGAGGCCGAAGCCGAGGCGGCCGCGCGTTGACAGCGCGCGTGGAGGGTGCCGCAGGGACGCATCGGCGTTCCGGCGGCACCGCTGCCTGCGGGCTCGCTGGCTCCCGACGACTCCGCGAATTCAGCTTGCCGATGGTATTGCATTCTGCGGTCCCGCACGATACCGGCGAGAAAGTGTCCACAGTCTATAATGTGCATACTTCGAGTCGGTATGCCGACTGCAACCTGGAGACGCGTCAGTGAACATGCGAGAGAATCCCGCGACTGCAAATAAAGACGGGCATCGCCCGGACGATGGTGAGCTGCTTTACACCGATAGTCTGGTGGATCAGGTGACGGATATGCTTCGCAGCCAGATCGTCGAAGGTGTCATCGCGCCGGGAGAAAAAATCGTGGAGGCGGCGCTCGCGGAGCGGCTTGGAATCAGCCGTAACCCGATCCGCGAGGCGGTGAGACGCCTGGAGGGAAGCGGGCTGCTTGTCAACCATCCGCGGCGCGGTCGTTTTGTACGACAGATCAGCCGCGACGAAGCAGAAGACATCATTTATTTCCGCACCTGCATCGAGCGAGCAGGCATCATGCGCGTAGCCGAGACGCGTACGCACTCCGACGTGCGTCGGCTGCGCGGCATTCTGGCTGAAATGCGCGACGCAGCGGACAACGGCGACGTCATTCGAACGCTCGAAATCGACGCGCAATTCCATCGCGCGATCTGCGAGATGACGGGTAGCAGCCGCGGCCTGAAGGCATTCGATGACATTCACACGGAACTGCGGATTCTATTCCGGATGATCGGGAATACGTATGCAACGCTAGATGAAGCGGTGCGTGGGCACGAGCCTCTGATGGCGGCGATCGAGGCCGGTGATGCCGAGACGGCGGGGCGTGTGATGACCGAGCATATCGCCGCGACGCGGATCGAGGTCGAGAAGTATTTTCAGTCCAAGGAACAGTAGCGCCGTTCGCATGGCGCATCGCGCGATTGATTGCATATGACGTTATGCACGTAACATTCGAGCCGAAAATCGCGTGCAAGTCCATGATATCCCGATGAAAAATGCGGTACAAAAAAGTCTGCGGGAAGTTGTATATTGTGCACCGCGCTTTGCTCCACGCCTTACCCCGCAAGGCTGGGTCGCGTGGTGCAATTTGCACCGTGCGGTGTTCAGCGTGGGCGCGGTGCCGAGTTCGTCGCGCTGGTTCGTTCATCGTCGTGTGTACGCGTCATCTGTGTGCTGCTCCACGATCGGGGCCACGCGTTCGTCCCCGCGGGAATCCATGCAATCGTCCACTGTTGTGTGAGAAATCGCGTTGGTCTTTGCCCCGATGTTTTCCACGTTACCTTGTCCACTCCGGGGGTGTTCCTGCCTTGATTTTCAGTCACCCGTTTCACGGCTATTGCACGGCCGCTGCACGAATGGGTCAGCAATGCTGACCGGTCGACGCCGATCAAGGTCCGGCAGAACAAATACCCGAACAACATCGTCGAAGTGCGACACGAAGTCGCTTACAGAAGTTGTTCTCCCTTCTCGCCGTATAGAAGGAGTGAACCGCCCGTGTCACCCGGTGAATCCAGGAGCCTGAATCAAGAGCGGCTCTGACAACGTAACGAAGCGCCGCAAGGCGCGGGGTATCAATCGCGAGAGGCGTACCCTTCTGGCAGCCATAAGCCGGATGAGTGCCAGATAGTCGGTATGGTGAAAACATTTGAATCTGCAATAGGGTCGTTATGTTGAACGAGCGGAAATGGCTATCGCGCTCGAACCAAAACGGTACCGGATCCGCCTCCGCTACGTGGCCGTGACCCGGGCGCAGCATGTCCTGGATATCACGGAGTTGCGCGACGAGCTGCTGCGACTTTTCAGTCTCCGGCGGCAGGACTGGCCGGTGTAGCAGGTCACCAAATGGGAGACTCTTGATTCCCGACTGAGAATATTCTAGAATGGGAGTAGCGATGTTCTCATCTGGGAGGCTCACATCATGGCCCTGAATCGACCGTCCGGCCGTCATACGGCCGCGCGGCCGGCCGCGGCGCGTGCCGGCAAGGCGTTGGTCGGCTCTGGCCGTTCTGGTTCCCACCCTGACGATATCGAAGCATTCCTTGTCCAGTTCGACCCGCTCGAGCAGCGTCGTCAGATCCGCGAAGGCATCGAAGCGGTGATCGTCGAGCGCGTTGCGAAGGACCTCCTGCACGTGCCAGTGCAGACGCTGCTTGCGAATCTCAATCTGCCGAGTTCGACCATCCTGCGCAAGATGGCGCGCGAGGAGCGCCTGTCGCCAGCCGAGTCGGATCGCGTCGCGCGTGTACTCTATGTGCGGCAGCTCGCTGTCGAGGTGTTTGAGGATCCGGCGCTGGCGGCCGAATGGATGCAGCGATCGAACGCGGAGCTGGGTGGGCTAAGTCCGCTCGAAGTGCTCGACTCACAACCGGGCTACGACCGCGTGCGTGAGATTCTGCTGCGCGTCATCCACGGCGTGTCTGCATGAGGCTTTACCGCCTGGCGAAAGAACGGCGCGGTTATTACCGCGCTGATGACCTGAGCGGCAATGGTGCGGCGATCGCCGGAGGCCGCTGGAACCCGCGCGGCATGCGGGTGCTCTACACGTGCTGCCACGTGTCGACAGCCTTGCTGGAGGCACTGGTGCACATGGCAGGCTTGCTGCCGGCCGGTGGCTATTTCCTGGTGACACTGGAGGTGCCGGACGCCGTCTACGACGCTGCGTTCGTCCCGGATCCGCCGGAGGGCTGGGCAGACCTGACGCGAGAGCCTGCTGCGACAAGGGCGCTCGGCCGGCAATGGCTTGAGGCGGGCAAGCAACTGGCGATGCGAGTACCGTCGGTCGTCTGTCCGAGCGATTTCAATCTGCTGTTGAACCCGATGCATCTGGAGATGGCAAACGTCAGGGTCATCAGCAGCGAGCCCTTTACGCTGGATCCGCGGCTGTTTGGTCAGGCGAAGCGATGAGCGTGAGGTCGATGGCCGGGGCGGAACGACGAGGCATCCTCGACGCAAACGTCAGAAGCTCCTGGCCTGCCTCATGCCAGCTGAACGGGCCTGCCCACGTGCCAGGGCGGCCAAATTGCGGCTCCCAGGATTCAAGGGACGGAACGTCTGTTTGAAGCTATGTCCGTGTCGGGAAGTATGGCAAACTATGTGCATGGTTCATGCACATCGGAGATGCACATGACTAATACGCCTGTGGCGCAACCCGGTGCCGTCAAGCGGGCCGCCAAAGCACACGCCCCATCAAGGGTTACGCGCAAACCCACCAACGTTTCGCTTCCGACCGATCTGCTCGAGCGTGCCAGGGAACTGAACGTCAACGTTTCGCGGGCAAGCGAACGCGGCTTGCGCGAAGAGGTTCAGGCGGCCGAGGCTCGTGCCTGGGCGGAACGGAACGCGGACTTCATTGCGGAAATGAATGCACGTATCGAGCGTGACGGCTTGCCCCTGGAAGAATATCGGATGTTTTGATGGCTCGTTTTGATCTTTACAACAACCCCTCGACAAGATCCGGGACCAGGTCACCGTTTCTGCTCGACGTGCAAAGCGATCATCTCGGTAATCTCATATCGCGCGTAGTCATTCCATTAACGCGCGTAGCCGGAAATTACACAGCGAGCAAGGTTGCGCAGGATCTCTCGCCCATCATTGAGATCGAGGGAGAACCGTTCGTGCTGGAGACGCCGTTGCTCGGCGCGTTCAGGACGAGTGATCTCGGCCCCGCAATTGGCACGCTCAAGGATGAACAAAGCCGGATCAGTGCCGCGCTTGACCGTCTCTTCGGCGCTTACTGATCCCACTTAGGTCCTTATGTTGCGTGAGAGTCGTCACGGCAACTGGAGCGGACCAGGACGGTCCGGCTGTGGGGCTATGCGAGTGCAGGAGCCCTGTTGCTCGATGGTCAATGGGTGAGCGTTGCGACGCAACCGAAGGCGTAGCTTCCATTTTGCTGATGTCGCGGGCCCCTCCTAGGTCCTGTTCACATTCTCACCAACGGTCCAAAGGCGCAAGCAAGCACCGCGAAGGCGAGATAGTTGCCGGCGAGCTTGTCGTAACGAGTGGAGACGCGACGAAAATGTTTGATGCGATTGAAGAAGCGTTCGACGATGTTCCGAGTTCGATACAGCACGCGGCTGTACCGACGTTTGGTCTTTCGATTCGAACGCGGCGGGATAACGGCCTTCGCGCGCGTAGCGCGGATGGTGCCCACGAAGGCGTCCGAGTCGTAACCTTTGTCAGCAATCACGGCACCCGTACGCAGATGCTCGACCAATTCGTGCGCACACGAAATGTCCGAGGCCTGTCCTTCAGTGACAATCATTCGCAGCGGCCGCCCGGCTTCATCGACGGCCAGATGCAACTTGGTCGTCAATCCTCCGCGCGAGCGGCCGAGCGCTTGCGGGCCGCTTTTTTTCGAGCGCCGGCCGAATGCTGGTGCGCACGTACGATGGTCGAGTCGATCAGCACACGTTTGATCTCCGTCTCGTCGGACACGGCGTGCGCCACGCGTTCCCACACGCCTTTGCGACGCCACCGGGAGAAGCGCATGCACACCGTATGCCATCGGCCGAACTCTTTCGGCAAATCGCGCCACGGGCAACCCGTGCGGCCGGTCCAGAGGACTGCTTCGACAAACCAGCGATTGTCGGTCGCCGTGCGCCCTGGATCGCCTTCCTTGCCGGGCAAGACGGATTCGATTCGTGCCCATACTTCATCGCTCAATAACGTTCGAATCATCTTGGCCCGCTCGCGCAAAAGACAAGATGTAAACACATTTCATCGAATGTAAACAGACCCTAAGCAGGCGCAGTTCGCCGCAGCCCGGCTGCGGGACGATCACCTCGGTCAAGGGCCCCATCGGCCAGCCATGGCCCGGCAACTCCGCGTCGAGCGCCTCGTGTCCGGTCGTCACCGTGCGGCCGTGGGCGGAGCCCAACTGCGAGGCTCGCCACAAATCCGGGTGTATCGCCTCGACGTTCAGTAGCGGCAGCGCCATGGTGCCCCCAATAAATACCTGTATATATATAAGGGCTATCCATTTAGCTCCACCATTTCACATGGTGGAGGTTGATGGCCTTTCCGGTGTGATTTGCTGATCACGACGTCATCGTATGTGATGGGAGCCGTCACGAGCGCTTGCTCGAGCAGCCGGTAGAAGAGCAGTCCGCGCGAACGCGAAGTGCGGCGGTTGAAACGAAACACGAACTCGTCCAGATAATGGTCAAGCTGATCAGGCTTGACAGCTCCCTGATGCGTGCCGAGCAGCCACCGTTTGAGCAGCGAGGCGACGCGATGCACACCGGGTAGCGGCACGTGTGCCGGAGGACGTTCGCCGTCAGCGATAGACTTCACCACGACCCGGTCATGTGCGTAGTGGTACTCCAGCGAGAAGTACATGGGCGAGCCATCGGTCCGAATCACCGAGCCGGGGGCTACGACACTCTTCACAAACGGAAGCACATCCTCAACGCGCTCGCGATCAATACGCTTCAGGCGTATGCGGCCAAAGCCACGGGGCTCCAGGATTTCGACGGCAATCACGATCAACGCCTTGGTTGTGCGCTTTTTGGATGACTTGCCGGAAGGATTCTCACGATTTTCGCGGATAGCCAGATAGCTTTGATCGACCTCGACCAAGCCCTTGAGCTGCTCGCGTCTCGGACGAACCATGGCTCGCCGGAAACGGTGCAGCATGGTCCATGCCGTCTGGTAGCTGCCCAGCCCCAGGACCCGTTGCAGCCCGAGCGCACTGACACCCGACTTCTGACTCGTGATGTACCACGCCGCAGCCAGCCATACCTTCAGCGGCGTGCGGGTCTTGTCGAAAATCGTGCCGGCCGTCACGGTGCATTGAAGGCGGCACGCCTTGCAAACGAGTCGCGCCCGGTTGGCCCGATAGGGTTCATCTCGGCAACCGCAGCGCGGACAAACAAAGCCTTCACGCCAGCGCAATCGTTCGAGATACCGCAGGCACTCGATTTCACTGGAGAACCAGTCTTCGAACTGGCTCCACGTCTGGGGATAGTCCTGACCGGCAACAGGCGTATGCTGGGCTTCGCTCATGCCGCCATCATGGCTCAGGTGGAGCTAACTGGATAGCCCTTATATATATACAGTTATCGTATCGGGTCTGCTCGCAAAAGTCACGCGGTCAGTCGGAGTCTGCGAGACCCGCTTGTAGCCGCGGCTCAGCGGGATATCCCAATCTGTGGCAAAATGCCTTCATTGTTTGGGCATTTTGCTCGGAGATACCATGGCCACTGTTGAATACCGACCCACTGGGCGCGTCAACCCGCGCCATACCGAGTTCTCGCTGCTGGGCGATCTGCTCCAGGCCCACATCCGGTCCGGGAGCGATCTTGCCGCGCTGGCGACCGAGCGCGTCGGCGTGGACGTGATCGACCGTCTCGGCGAGCATGGACTCAAGGCCGACGAGCTGCTCTTCATCATTCCTCGCCGGACGCTCTCGCATCGTCGTCAGAATGGCGAGCGGCTCTCGACCGACGAGTCGGACAAGGCCATCCGCCTCGCCAGGATCGTTGCACAGGCGGAAACGGTGTTTGGAAACCCGGAAAAGGCCATGAACTGGCTTCGAGGAAAGAAGGAGCGATTCGCCGGGAAAACGCCGCTCGAGATGGCATCGACTGAGCACGGTGCACGGCTTGTTGAGGACACCCTGGTTCAGATCGACGAGGGATACTTCGCCTGATGGAGTTCTGGAGGATAAGCAACTACGCGGACCTTCGGGGAATCGGCGGATTGAGGGCGCCCGGCCGGTGGCATCATCGGGGGCAGCCGGTCGTCTATCTGGCGGAAAACCCCGCGCTCGCGCTGCTTGAGACGATGGTGCACCACGAATTCGGGTCTCCGCAGGCGTTGCCAGATAACTATCAACTGCTGCGCGTGGAGATTACCGGGGACGTTGCGATGGCAGAACTCACGGCGAACGTCATCCCCGACGACTGGCGCGAGAACGCGGACTGGACACAGGCCGCCGGCAGCGAATGGCTGGCGGGAGGGCAGGAGCTGCTCCTCAAGGTTCCGAGTGCAATACTTCCTCGTTCGTACAACTATCTTTTCAATCCTCTTCATCCCGGCGCTGCCTCAGCGACTATCGCGGAGGCACTGAGAGTGCCATACGATCCGAGGATCCGGGCTATGTCGATGGCGGTCAGGAACCGCGCAAATCCGTCAACGTGCAGTTGACGTGATCTCGTAATCGCGATAGTGGCAGCGATGGAGATAGTCGTTGACGCTGGGTGCGTCGGAAGGAGCCCGTAGGGCGAGTGCAGACGCGCCCAGCGTCGAGGCAAGCCGGCCTGGGTGCGTGTTAGAAAGGCGGTTCGCCGAAGAAGAAACAACAGATGCGACGCCGATCTGACTTGGCGGTTGGCCGGCGTCGCATCTCCACACTCCACCCCTTGTAGCCGTCAGGCAGGCAAGGGGCACGCGTGTGTGCCAAGTATGGCATCACGCGCGGATTCCGTCGATTTCCTTGCCTTGCTTCTTCGGCGCGTCACGGGGACCGCCGATGCAGGCTACGGGCCGTATGTTCCTGTGCGCGCGCTGCCGCGCACAGGTTTTTATCTGTCGCCATTGCGACCGCGGACAGCGCTATTGCACTGTCCAGTGCGCACGCATATCGCGCCGCGAGAACCAGCGCGAAGCCGGCCGACGCTACCAGCGTAGCCGCCGCGGACGCTTTGCCCATGCGGCCCGGGCCCGTCGCCACCGCGCCCGTCACCAAATCGTGACGCATCAGGGTTCACCTGCCCGCACTGCGAATGATGTACTGCAAGCGCCCCCGAACGATGTCGCTGTTGCACCGGCAAATGTCGCTACGCAAACAGCGACATCCCGTGCACTGCACTGCCGGCGCTGCGGTGGTCTGCTCTCGCCGTTTGTGCGCACCGGCTTCGTGCGCCGCCGGGGACGGGGCATTCGTCCATCATCCGCTTCCGGAGATCCGCCGTGACCATTGCTGCCGAACTGGAGGCCCAGATCCTGCGCCTCTATCACGTAGAGAAGTGGCGCTGCGGCACTATCGCCCGGCAACTGCATGTGCATCACACGACCGTCTCGCGTGTGCTGGCCCAGGCAGGTCTGCCCAGCCATGGATTGCCGCCACGCGCCACCATGATCGAGCCTTATCTGCCGTTTATCCGGCAGACCCTGGAGAGGTTCCCGAAGCTCACAGCCAGCCGCCTGTACGCGATGGTGCGTGCGGCATCAGGAATGCGTTTGGCGAGGAACAGATCGTCAAGCACGAGGAGTTCGGGCTCGACGAGGGCCTTGAGCAACCGGTCCTGATCGGCACGCGTTTCCACGGCATAGCCGGCGAACACGGTGTCGGACTCGACGTAGCGCACCTTCATCCCCTGCAGGGTGGCGTTGTAGGCGATGGCCTTCGCAACGTGGCTCTTGCCGGTGCCGGGTTTGCCGATCAGCAGCGCGTTGTCGCTGTCGGCGACGAATTTCAAGGTGTGTAGCTCGAAGCAGGCTTGACGGGGTACTTTGGGATTGAAGGACCAGTCGAAGTCGGTCAGGGTTTTGCGCTCGTCCAGCCCGGACTGCTGGAATCGCCGCTCGAGCAGCCGGGATTGGCGGCGATCGAGCTCGTCCTGCAGAATCATGGAGAAGGTTTCGAGGAACGGCTGCTGGCTGGCCTGGGCCTGCAGTACCCGGGTTTCGAGTGTCGCGCTGATGCCCGACAGGCGAAGTTCGCGCAGCGCGCGATCGATTTCGGCAAGGCTCATGCTCAAGAGAGATCTCCGTGAGTTGATGGCATGGCGGCGCTGTGCTTGGCGCCGAGGGTGAACAGGTCGACGTAGTCGTCGCCGTCCCGGATGAGGTGATGTTCCTGGGTCAAGGGCAGTTCGCCCTGGACGGGCGCGTCCAGTTCAGCCAGCGCCTGCTCCAGCAGACGCTCGGTTAGCGCCTTGACGTGCTTGTAGCTGGGCACGCCTTCTCTCATGGCGATCTCGCAGGCCGATTCGATCAGGCGGCGGGGGTAGCGCCGGATCAGGCCAACGATGCCCCAGAGCTTGCGCTGACCGACCCGGCCTTCGGTGTCGAACAGATGCTGGCACAGGCGCTCGGCCAACGGCCCGATCGTCCTGGCCTGCGCGAGGATGCGGCGCATTTCGCGGGAGGGATTGAACGGACGCTCGTCCTGCGGCAGTACCACCGTTCCCGGCCTCTCGGCAAGAATGTGGGTGCGCAGCAAGGCCTGTGTCTGGAGATTGCGGATTTCCAGGCGACGGGCAAATTTACGCACCAGCACCTGGCTGCCGATGGAAGCCGGTCGGGCTGCGTAGCTGCTGTGGTCCACCCGAACGCACGTGTCGTCGCAGACCGTATAGATCTTGTCGGTGAAGTATTCGAAGTTGCGCGCCGGCAATGCGACGAGTCGCGAATCGACTTCCGCCTGAAGACGCGCTACGTTGACAAGAAGGCCAAGACGCTGGACGAGGCGCTCGCCATGCGCGAAGCGGCGAAAAAGAGCGGCCAGCCGGTATCGATCGGCCTGCTCGGCAATGCCGCGGATGTGTTCGAGCAACTGGTCGAGCGCAACATCACGCCCGACTGCGTGACGGACCAGACGAGCGCGCACGATCCGATTCACGGCTATCTGCCGCAGGGGGATCAAGGAAATCAAGGAACTGCAACGGCTGCTCGGGAAAAAACGACGGAGAACGAGATTCTCCGCGAGGCAGTCGAATGGGGCCGCTCAAAAAACCTGATTGAGTGCTCGCCCTTGCTGCCGGGGGACGACCATTGAAAACGGTCTGCGAAGTTCTCGGCGTGGCGCGCTCTGGTGTGGTGGTGAAGCAGGTTCGTGAAGCTGGCTGGCAGGATGACCGCCGCGCACGGATGCCCGACGACACACGCCTGCTCGATGAAATCCGGGCACACATGGCAGGTCTGCGCGCATGCGCCACTGTCTGGACGGCCTCGCCACGACGCTGGCGCTCATCCACCAGAAACGATGCTTCATACAGCCCGCACTCTCGTATCCTCGACCACCCAGAAAAGCCAAGCCCCATTGCTATTTCGCGTAAAAGCTCGCCTGACCGAGTCGGGCTTAAGGTGAGAGTGCATTGGAGTGCGCCCGGGCAGGGCCTGGCGAGAATGCCTACGCCCGTTGGGATGGCGCCTGAGCGATGAACGTATCAGGCTCGCCTTTCAGACGGCGTTCGTGACGAACACGGCATTCCATGGTTTTCTGCAGAGTGGCGGGGCGACGCGATCGATATCGCTCGACATAACGGATGTCTGTGTCGAGTGTCCGGGCCAGAAGACGCGCGAAGCCTGCCAGAGACCTCCGTAGACCTGGTGCCCGAACCCGATGGTGGTGCGACGGCTGCTGCGATCAAGGTCGAAGACAGCAGCACGGTTGCTATTGCCGGATCTGACCCGGTCACGCCTCCAGAAATAGCACGCCGCATTCCAGGCCCCATCGGTAGCAGGATGTCTGGGAGCATTGCGAGCACGGGCGTTGTCCGCCCGTTACCGCAGCGCAGAGCGGCGGGGGGCGCGAGTACGGTGTTCACGTGAAGTGGCTGGTCCTTGAGCGTGCCTTTGCCCGGCAGGCCGCACCGGCGGGAATCGCCTCAAAGGCCGCTACACAGGCCATCCGCAGTGGCGGCAACGCGGTAGAGCCGGATGGATAACCCTTGTGCAAACACATATTCCCAAATGCGAGCCGACCCTGATGTCCCGTTAAACCGCGATCAACTCCCGCACCCCATCCGCATCCATGCTTGCGCCGGCACCACCCGCCACGATTTCGCCGCGGCTCATCACCCAGTAGCGGTCCGCGATGGCCTTGGCGAAGTCGTAGTACTGCTCGACCAGCAGCACCGTCATGTGCATCTCTTCCACGAGCCTGCGCAGCGTGCGGCCGATATCCTGGATGATCGAAGGCTGGATGCCTTCGGTAGGCTCATCGAGAATGAGCAACTGCGGATCGCTCATCAGCGCGCGGCCGATGGCGAGCTGCTGCTGCTGGCCGCCCGAGAGGTCGCCGCCACGCCGTGCCTTCATGTCCTTGAGCACGGGAAAGAGTTCGTAGATATGCGCGGGCACACTCGACGGCATGCGCTTCCTGCTCGCCGCGCCCACCAGCAGATTCTCTTCGACGCTCAAGCGCGGAAAGATATCGCGCCCCTGCGGCACGTAAGCGAGGCCGTGCGCCACCCGCGCATGCGTGGGCAGCTTCGTGAGCGCTTCGCCGCGCCAGGCGATCGAGCCGTTCCTGGTCGGAACGACCCCCATGAGGCAGCGCAGCAGCGTGGTCTTGCCCACGCCGTTGCGCCCGAGCAGCACGGTGAGTTCGCCCTCGGGCACCGTCATCGAGACATTGCGCAGGATGTGGCTGCCGCCGTAGTACTGGTTCAGCGATTCGATAGTTAGCATGGCTGATAATGTCGATATTGCCCTAGCGGCCCAGATACGATTCGATCACCGTTTCGTCGCGCTTGACTTCGTCGAGCGTGCCGTGCGCGAGCACGCTGCCTTCGGCCATCACCGTCACACGGCCCGTTTCGCCCGCGAGCGCCGCGACGAACTCCATGTCGTGCTCGACCACCATCATCGAGCAGGTGCCGCGCAATCGGTTCAGGAGCGTCGCAAGCTCCATGGTTTCGTCGTCGGTCATGCCGGCTGCGGGCTCGTCGAGCAGCAGCAGTTGCGGCTTCTGCATGAGCAGCATGCCGATTTCGAGCCGCTGCTTCTGCCCGTGCGATAGCTCGCCGGCGAGGCGTCGCGCGTCGCTCTCGAGGCGAATCACCTCGAGCGTCTCCTCGATCTTCCCCTGCGCCTCGCGCGCGAGGCGCGCCCGCAGCGTGGCAAACCAGCCCTTGTCGGCCTTCATCGCGAGTTCGAGGTTCTCCCACACTGGATGCTGCTCGAACACCGTGGGCTTCTGGAACTTGCGGCCAATGCCCGCGCGCGCAATGGCCGGCTCGTTCATGCGCGTGAGGTCGAGCGTCTGGCCGAGGAACACCTTGCCCGAATCGGGCGCGGTCTTGCCAGTGATGACATCCATCATCGTGGTCTTGCCCGCGCCGTTCGGGCCGATCACGCAGCGCAGCTCGCCCACGTCGATCACGAGCGAAAGCTTGTTGAGTGCGCGAAAGCCGTCGAAGCTCACGGTCACGTCTTCCAGATAGAGGATCGTGCCGTGCGAGGTATCGATCGCGCCGGGTTCGACCACGTGCCCGAGATCCGCCACGCCGGAGAGGGCCATCTCGTCCTGCCTGAGGGCATCGTCGAAGGGGTTGTGGTTGAGCGGGTCGCTGATTACGCTATGTCCGTTCATGGGCGTTCGCTCCGCGTGGGGAACCCGCTGGTGATCCGGTTCCGGATGAGTTCGATGAGTCCCATGATGCCGTTGGGCAGCAGAAGCGGCACGAGCACGAACATCAGGCCGAGGAAGAACAGCCAGTACTCGGCGAAATGCGCGGTGAAGAAGCTCTTTGCGCCATTCACGGCAAACGCGCCGATGATCGGCCCGATGAGCGTACCGCGTCCGCCCACGGCCACCCAGATCGCCATTTCGATCGAGTTGCCCGGCGACATCTCGCTCGGGTTGATGATGCCGACCTGCGGCACGTAGAGCGCGCCCGCGACGCCGCACAGCATGGCCGATACCGTCCACACGAAGAGCTTGTAGCCAAGCGGGCTGTAGCCGAGAAACATGAGGCGCGTTTCGCCGTCGCGCACGGCGGTCACGACGCGCCCGAGCTTCGAGGTGACGATGGCCCGCGCGCCGAGAAACGCGAGCACGAGCACGGCGAACGTGAGCAGGAACAGCACGGTGCGCGTGCCCGGATGCGTGATCGGCATGCCCGCGATGCGCTTGAAGTCGGTGAAGCCGTTGTTGCCGCCGAAGCCGGTTTCGTTGCGGTAGAAAAGCAGCATCGCGGCGAACGTCATGGCCTGCGTGATGATCGAGAGATACACGCCTTTCACGCGCGAGCGGAACGTGAAGAAGCCGAATACCCAGGCGACCACGGCGGGCACGAGCACGACGAGCAGGAGCGCATACCCGAGGTGCTCCGTGCCTTGCCAGTACCACGGCAGCGCATGCCAGTCGAGAAACACCATGAAGTCGGGCAGGTCGCTGCCGTACTTGCCGTCGTGACCGATCTCGCGCATGAGGTACATGCCGATGGCGTAGCCGCCCAGCGCGAAGAAGAGACCGTGACCGAGGCTCAGGATGCCGCAATAGCCCCACACGAGATCGAGCGCGAGCGCGGCGATCGCGTAGCACATGAGCTTGCCGACGAGCGTCATCGCATAGGCGGAAAGATGCAGCGCGCTCGATTGCGGCAGCACCAGCGCGCAAAGCGGCACGCCCACGCCGGTCACGAGGATCAGCACGATGAGCGCGAGCCAGGCGCGCGGCGAGAGCAGGGCCGGCCGCGCGGGCAAGCCGAGCGCGAACGTTTCGGCGCCGTCGCCCGGAGCGCGCGAGGGGCCTGGCGAGTGACGCGTGGAAGGGGAAGTGACGCTCGTCATGTCATGCCTCCGCGCTGCGGCCCTTGAGGGCGAACAGCCCCTGCGGACGCTTCTGGATGAAGAGCACGATCAGCACGAGCACGGCGATCTTCGCGAGCACGGCGCCCCAGAACGGCTCGATCGCCTTGGAGACGAGCCCGAGACCGAAGCCGCCGATCACGGTGCCCGCGATCTGCCCGACTCCGCCCAGCACCACGGCCATGAACGAGTCGATGATGTAGCTCTGGCCGAGATCGGGGCCCACGTTGCCGATCTGCGAGAGCGCACAGCCGCCGAGGCCCGCGACGCCCGCGCCGAACGCGAAGGCCCATGCATCCACGCGCGCGGTGCGCACGCCCACGCAGGCGGCCATGCGGCGGTTTTGCGTGACGGCGCGCACGAACAGGCCAAGACGCGTCTTCGTGAGCACGGTCCACGCAACGCCCACCACGATCAGCGAGAACGCGAGGATCGCGAGGCGGTTGTACGGCAGGATGAGGCTGGGCATGACGCTCACGCCGCCGCTCATCCACGAAGGGTTTTCGACCTGCACGTTCTGCGCGCCGAAAATCATGCGCGTGGCCTGAATGAGGATGAGGCTGATGCCGAACGTGGTGAGCAGCGTCTCGAGCGGGCGGCCGTAGAGGTGGCGGATCACGAGCCGCTCGATCACCGCGCCCACGAGCGCAGCGGCGACGAACGAAGCGGGAATCGCGAAGAGCGGATACCAGTCGAACGCGCCGGGCGCGTAGCGCTGCACGAGCGTTTGCACGACATAGGTTGCGTACGCACCGATCATGAGGAACTCGCCGTGCGCCATGTTGATGACGCCGATGAGCCCATAGGTGATGGCGAGGCCGAGCGCCGCGAGCAGCAGCACGCTGCCAAGAGACAGGCCCGCGAACAGCGTGCCGGCGATCTCGCTGCGGCGCTGGATGGCGTCGAGCGCGTCGATGCCTTGTTGTGCTGCGGCGCGCACGTCGGCATCGGGCTCGCTGTACGCGCCGCCCGCATTTTTCGCAACGAGCGGACGCAGCAGTTCGTACATGTCGAGGTCGTGGCGCGCCGCGACGAGCTTCGCCGCTTCGAGGCGCGTGGCCGGGTTCGGGTTGTGCAGCGCGGTCATCGCCCAGAGCGTGTCGAGACGGCGCCTGAGCGCCGGGTCGGTTTCCTTCGCGCGCGCGGCGTCGATCATCGGCTTCATGGCCGGGTCGGGATTTTTCAGCAATTCGGTAATGGCCGCGCGCCGCGTTTCCAGGTTGGGCGAGGCGAGTTGCAGGCCCGAGACGGCGCCCGCCACCTTCGAGCGCAGGAGGTTGTTCAGCGTGATGGGCTGCGCGCTCGCTGCGACGTTTGCGGCGACGGGTTTGCCCGTTGCTGCGTCGCGTGCGCTTTGTCCATCCGCGCCATCCTGCACGAGCACTTCGCCGGCATCGGTTGCCGTGACGTTGTCGTCGGCGAGCGCTTTCAGGAGCGCAAGCGAAGCGGCGTCGTGCGTGGCGATGAGCTTGTCGATGGCCGCGGATTTCGCATCGAAGTCGTCGCCGGCAAGCGGCGCGACGTCGGCCGCATCGAGTGCGTGCGCGGTCGTGGATAGCATTGTGAAGAGCGCCGCCGCGGCGAGCGCGTGGCGCAAGCCCGCGCGCGCGTACCTCGGGAGTGAGAGAGCCATGATGGGTTCTTTGGGTGCGGACCGCGGCAACGGCCTGCCCGTTACGCCGCGGCCCGTAGACAGGGCGCGCGAGCGCGCGCCACCTTGCGGCGCGGCGCTCACGAAGACAACGTCAGGCCACGCGCGAGCGGCGCAGGAAGGCGGGCAGCGTGGTCGACGTGACCACGTCGGGCTTGCCTTCGTTGCCGGCGATGTACGGGCTCCACGGCTGCGCGCGAATCGCGGTCTTCGTCTTCCAGACGACGTTGAACTGGCCGTCGCCGCGGATCTCGCCGATCATCACCGGCTTGTGCAGGTGGTGGTTGCCGTCCATCGTGAGCGTGAAGCCCGAGGGCGCCGCCACGGTCTGACCGATCATGGCCACGCGCACCTTGTCGACGTCGGTGCTCTTCGCCTTTTCCACGGCCTGCTTCCACATGTGGATGCCGACGAAAGTCGCTTCCATCGGGTCGTTGGTCACGCGTTTGGCTCCGCCGGGCAGGTTGTTCGCCTGCACCCAGGCTTCGAACTGTTCCTTGAACTTCGTGTTGTTCGGGCCTTTCACCGACATGAAGTAATTCCACGCCGCGAGGTGTCCCACGAGCGGCTTCGTGTCGATGCCGCGCAGCTCTTCCTCGCCCACCGAGAACGCGACCACGGGCACGTCGGTCGCCTTGATGCCCTGGTTGCCCAGCTCCTTGTAGAACGGCACGTTCGAGTCGCCGTTGATGGTCGAGACGACCGTGGTCTTGCCGCCTTGCGAGAACGTCTTGATGTTCGCGACGATGGTCTGATAGTCGCTATGGCCGAACGGCGTGTAGACCTCCTGAATATCGCTGTCCTTCACGCCCTTCGAGTGCAGGAAGGCGCGCAGGATCTTGTTGGTCGTGCGCGGATACACATAGTCGGTGCCGAGCAGGAAGAAGCGCTTCGCGCCGCCGCCTTCGGCGCTCATCAGGTATTCCACCGCGGGAATGGCCTGCTGGTTGGGCGCCGCACCCGTGTAGAAGACGTTGCGCGACATCTCTTCCCCTTCATATTGCACCGGGTAGTAGAGCAGGCCGTTGAGCTCCTCGAACACCGGGAGCACCGACTTGCGCGACACCGAGGTCCAGCAGCCGAACACGCACGCCACCTTGTCCTGCGTGAGAAGCTGGCGCGCCTTTTCGGCGAACAGCGGCCAGTTCGAGGCTGGATCGACCACCACGGGCTGGATCTGACGCCCCATCACGCCGCCGTTCTTGTTGATGTCGGCAATCGTCATCAACGCGGTGTCTTTCAGTGAGGTCTCCGAAATGGCCATCGTGCCTGAGAGCGAATGGAGGATGCCGACCTTGATCGGCCCGCTGCCGGTGTCCGCGTGCGCGAGCGGAATGCGCCCCGCAGCCGCGAGTGCGCCCGACATCGTCCCGAGTTTCAGCAGACTGCGACGTTTCATTTTTGTGCCTCTTGTCCGTGAGTGAGTCGTGGGCCATGGCGCGTGGTCGTCCTGCGCGCCGCCCGGTTTGTGTGTGGCCAGTCTTGCGCATACCCTTCTGCAAGCGTTGTGCCAGCGCAAAGGGAATGCGCGAGGCTTGTCCCACAGGGCGCGCGTCGATGCGGGGCGCATCGTTGGCCGTGCAAAGGGCGAGCGATTGTGGTGCAACGGGATGCATGTTCGGGCGCGCTGCATCGTCTCAGTGCGCACATGCATGAGGTGGAGCAATCGGTGCGGCAGGGCGCGCTGCATCGTTGTGCATGAGCGCCGCGCTCGTGCAGCAGGAAGCCGGACGAAGAGATGCGCCCGGAAATGACAAAGGGCGCGGCCCAAGCCGCGCCCTTCTGCGCATTTTCTTAAGCTGGCGGGCGCCTGCCTAGTACGTCGGCACCCTGGAGTCGACCTGACGCGACCAGGCATCGATGCCGCCTTGCAGGTTGAATACCTTCGTGTAGCCGCGCGACTCGAGGAACATCGCCACCTGGGCGCTGCGTGCGCCATGGTGGCAAATGCAGACGATCTGCGCCTCGTCGTCCAGCTCCTCGCTGCGCGCGGGGATCTCGCGCATGGGGATCGACAGGCTGCCGGCGATCTTTGCCGTTTCGATTTCCCACGGCTCGCGCACGTCGAGCAGCACGGGAGTCTCGCGCGAGGTGTCGGCAAGCCATTCGGCGAGGGCGGGGGCGGTCAGATTCTGCATGGAACACTCAATCGGGTAAAAGGCCGAAAAGGCCGGCCACCGTCAAAGGCACCCGGCGATGCGACAGGTTGGCCGCGCTCAGAACTTGAAGCGCGGCGGATGCACGGCGTTCTGCAGCGGTTCGACATACGTCTCGAACACGCCGGCGATGCGGAACTGCTTCTCGTCGATGCGCGTGATGATCTGCGCTTCCATGACGGGCGCGCCGCCCACGAAAGCGGCCAGACGTCCGCCCACCTTGAGCTGCTCGAGCAGTTCCTGCGGCACGACCGGCAGGCCGCCCGAGACGCAGATCACGTCGTACGGCGCATTCGCGGCCCAGCCGCGCGCGCCGTCGCCGAGCGCGACTTCGGCGTTGAGCACACCGTTCCTGACGAAGTTCGCGCGCGCGAATTCGGCGAGTTCCGTGTCGATCTCCACGGTCAGCACCTTCTGCGCGCGGTGCGCGAGCAGCGCCGCCATGTAGCCGGAGCCCGCGCCGATTTCCAGCACGCTCTCATGCTTCTTCACCGCGAGCTCCTGCAGCACGCGCGCTTCGACGCGCGGCGCCATCATGTGCTGGCCGTTCGGCAGCGGCACTTCGAGGTCGGCGAACGCGAGGGCGGCATAGGCCTCGGGGACGAAATGCTCACGCTTGACGATCGACAGCAGGTTCAGCACGTCCTGGTCGAGCACTTCCCAGGGGCGAATCTGCTGTTCGATCATGTTGAAACGCGCTTGTTCGATGTTCATGTTGACTCGGCGTTGTGGTCGGGATCGGTTCGTGTCGGTTCGTGTCGAAGCCCGGCAAAAGGGCGCCGGGCAATCGCAGAATTGTAGCAAACCGGCTTCTGGCCTGGCCGCGCCGCCGGCAGCCCGGCGGCGGGCGGAGAGCACGGACGGATCGGTGTTTGTCCTGGCTTCGTGCGCCTTGCTGTTTTGCGGTTCTCGTACCAAAAATGTAATCGATTACATTTCCGCTCGCGTTTGGTTGCGCCTGACTTCGCCCATGTCCCTCCGTTCGTCCCGATCACCGCAGCCGCAGCACGAAGACGCCAGCGCCGGCATCGCCGCGCGCGGCGGCTCGATCGCGGCGGTGGCGCAGCGCGCGGGCGTCTCGGTCGCCACGGTGTCGCGCGTGCTCAACGGCCATGCGAACGTGCGCGCCGCGACGCGCGAGCGCGTGCTCGCCGAGATCGAGATGAGCGGCTACCGCGTGAACGAACTCGCGCGCAACCTGCGCACCGCCGAAAGCCGTCTGCTCCTGACGATGGTGCCCGACTTCGGCAACCCGTTCTATGCGGAGATCGTGCGCGGCATCGACAGCGTCGCGCGAGCGCACGGTTTTTTCCTGCTGCTGTGCGACACGGGCGCCGACGCCGGCCGCGAGCGCAGCTACTTCGACCTGCTGCGCCGCCATCGCGCGGACGGCGCGATCTGCCTTGACCCGGCAACCGTGCAACATGCGCTGGCCGCCGAATCGACGGCGCTGCCGTGGGTCGCGTGCTGCGAGTTCGATCCGGACGTGGGCGTGCCGTATGTGGGCATCGACAACTACCGGGCCGCGCACGAGGCCGTGCGGCATCTGATTGCGCGGGGGCGGCGACGTGTCGCGCTCATCAACTCCGACGAGCACTACCTCTACGCACAGCAGCGCCGCGACGGCTGGTGCGACGCGCTCGGCGAAGCGGGCATCGCCATGCGCGACGCCTGGCGCGTGAACGTGAACTGCCTCGACTACGAGGCGGGCGCGCAGGCCGCCGCGGCGCTCATGCAGTTGCCGGCGGGCGAGGCGCCCGACGCGATCTTCGCGGTGTCGGACACGCTCGCGGTGGGCGTGATCAACGGCCTGCGCGGCGCGGGACGGCGCGTGCCGCACGACGTCGCCGTGGTCGGCTTCGACGATATCGCGCTCGCCGCGCAGATCGACCCGCCGCTCACGACGATCGCGCAGCCCATGCGGGAACTGGGCGAGACCGCCGCGCGCCTGTTGCTGCGGTGTTTCGCGGACCCGCGCGCGAGCGTGCCGGGCGTGCTGCTGCCGCACAGGCTGGTGGTGCGCGAGAGCGGGTGAAGGCAGCGAAGGTAAGCGAACACATAGCAGGGGAGACCAGCGGTGTTGAGGCGGGCGGCGAAAAAAGGCCGCCCGCCAAAACCCGCCGACAAGGCCACTGGAGGAGCGCACGCGCATGAGCGTCGCCGTGAAGTTCAACGACATCCGCAAGGACTTCGGTCCCGTGCGCGTGCTGCACGGCGTGAGCTTCGAGCTCGCGCCGGGGCGCATTCACGGCCTCCTGGGCGAGAACGGCGCAGGCAAGTCCACGCTCATGAAGATTCTCGCGGGCTACGAAAACGCGAGCGCGGGCGAGATGCTGGTGGACGGCGTGGTGCGCCGCTTCGACGGCTCGCGCGAGGCCGAAGCCGCCGGCATCGTGCTGATCCACCAGGAGTTCAACCTGGCCGAGCACCTGACGATCGCGCAGAACATCTTCCTCGGCCACGAGAAGCGCAAAGGCTGGCTCGTCGACGACGCCGCCATGCGCCGCGAAGCGCGCGAACTGCTCGCGCAGGTCGGCCTCGCGCGCGACCCGGACGTGAAGGTGCGCGAGCTCATCGTCGCGGAAAAACAGCTCGTGGAGATCGCCAAGGCGCTCTCGCGACACGCGCGCCTGCTCATCATGGACGAGCCCACGGCCACGCTCACGCCCGCCGAAACCGCGCGCCTTTTCGCGCTCATGACGAAACTGCGCGCATCCGGCACGACGCTCGTCTACATCTCGCACAAGCTCGACGAGGTGGAAAGCATCACCGACGACGTGGTCGTGATGCGCGACGGCCGCTTCGTGGCCGCGAGCGCGACGGCGGGGCTCGCGCGCCAGCAGATGGCGAACCTCATGGTGGGCCGCGACGTCTCCGACATGTTTCCGGAGAAAGGCGCGGCGCCCGAAACTGCCCCCGTCGCGCTGCGCGTGACGCATCTCGCCGTGCCGGGCTGGGTCGAGGGTCTGGGCTTCGAGGTGCGCGCAGGCGAGATTCTCGGCTTCGCGGGACTCGTGGGCGCGGGGCGCACCGAGGCGTTCGAGGCGATCGTGGGCTTGCGCCACAAGCACGCGGGCGAGATCGAGATCGATGGCCGCGCCGTGACGCTGCGCCATCCGCGCGACGCGATGCGCCACGGCCTCACGTACCTGAGCGAAGACAGAAAAGGCCGCGGCCTGCACATGAACCTCACGCTGCAGGACAACCTCACGCTCATGACGCTCGAGCGCTACGGTCACCCGCTGCTCGACCTCAAGGCGGGCCGCCGCGCGCTGGAGAAGGCGGTGCGCGAATTCGGCATCCGCACGGGCGACCTCGACAGCCGCGCACGCATGCTCTCGGGCGGCAACCAGCAGAAGCTCGCGCTCGCCAAGTTCCTGCAGCCCGACCCGCGCGTGATCGTGCTCGACGAGCCCACTCGCGGCGTGGACGTGGGCGCGAAGCGCGACATCTATTTCCTGATCCAGCGGCTCGCGGCCTCGGGGCGCGCGGTCGTCGTGATCTCGTCCGAACTGGTCGAGCTGATCGGCCTCGCGCATCGCGTAGCCGTGATGCGCGGGGGCCGGCTCGTCGCCACGCTCGGGCACGAACATCTGAACGAAGAGGAGCTGATCGCCCATGCAACCGGCACCCACTGACGCAGCGTCCGAGGGCCGTGGCGCGCGCTCGGCCGCGGCGCGATTCGTGCACCGCCTCGCGGGCGTCGGTCCGCTCATCGGCCTGATCCTGCTGTGCGTGCTCGGCACGCTGCTCAACCGCGATTTCGCCACCGCCGGCAACCTGCTCAACGTGCTCACGCGCACCTCGTTCATCGGCATCATTTCCGTGGGCATGACGTTCGTGATCATTTCGGGCGGCATCGATCTGTCGGTCGGCTCGATGGCCGCGCTGATCGCGGGCGTGATGATCTGGGTCATGAATACGCTGGCCGCGGGCGAACATGCGGTTGCGCCTTTGGCGATCGTCGCGATCGGCATGGCGATCGCGCTCGTGCTCGGCGCGGTCTTCGGGCTCGCGCATGGCTTGCTGATCACGCGCGGGCGCATCGAGCCTTTCATCGTGACGCTCGGCACGCTCGGCATCTTCCGCTCGGTGCTCACGTGGCTGGCCGACGGCGGCGCGCTCACGCTGCAGAACAATCTCGTCGATCTCTACGGGCCGGTCTATTACGCGAGCCTCTTTGGCATTCCGGTGCCCGTGTGGGTATTCGC
Organism: Paraburkholderia silvatlantica; assembly: GCF_003096715.1. GTDB lineage: Bacteria > Pseudomonadota > Gammaproteobacteria > Burkholderiales > Burkholderiaceae > Paraburkholderia > Paraburkholderia silvatlantica. The sequence continues at coordinate 46,159 of NZ_QEOL01000033.1, read as the reverse complement.
GCTCACGGCGGCGGGCGGCGCGCTCATTCTCAACCGCACGGCGTTCGGGCGCCACGTCCAGGCGATCGGCTCGAACGAGCAGGTCGCGCGCTATGCGGCGATCCGCGTCGATCGCGTGAAGTGCGCAACCTACGTGCTGCTGGGCGTGTGCGTGGGCGTAGCGACGGTGCTCTATGTGCCGCGCCTCGGCTCGGCCACACCGACGACGGGCCTGTTGTGGGAACTGGAGGCGATCGCCGCCGTGGTGGTGGGCGGCACGGCGCTCAAGGGCGGCGAAGGGCGCGTGGCGGGCACCGTGGTCGGCGCGGTGCTGCTCTCGGTCATCGCCAATATTCTCAATCTCACGAGCATCATCAGCGTGTATCTGAATGCGGCGGTGCAGGGCGTGGCGATCATTGCGGTGGCCTTCCTGCAGCGCGGCAGACGGTAGCGATGTCGAAGCAGAGCTGGCAGGGCGGCGGGAAAGTCGAAGGAGGCAGCGAAAACGCAACGAAGGAAGGGGCGCGGGAGCGCACGGCAAGGACGAAAAGGACGCAAAGGACGAAAAGGAGACGGCATCATGAAGAAGATGATTCGAACGATGTGTGCGGGCGCGCTCGCGCTTGGCGTAGCGGCGACCTTCGGTGCGGGCGCGGCGCGCGCCGACGACAAGGTCACGCTGGGCGTGGCGATTCCCACGGCCGACCATGGGTTCACCGGTGGCATTGTCTGGTGGGCGAACGAGGCGAAGAAGGATCTCGAAAAGGCGCACCCGGACCTCAAGGTCATCGTCAAGACGGCGGCGAACGCGCCCGATCAGGCGAACCAGCTGCAGGACCTCGTGACGGTCAACAAGATCAACGCGCTCGTGATCTTCCCGTATGAATCGGCGTCGCTTACGCAGCCGGTTGCGCAGGTGAAGAAGCAGGGCGTGTACGTGACGGTGGTCGATCGCGGCCTGACCGACACGAGCGCGCAGGATGCCTACGTTGCGGGCGACAACACGGCGTTCGGCAGGATTCCCGCTGAATACCTCGCGAAGCAGCTGGGCGGCAAGGGCGACATCGTCGCGCTGCGCGGCATTCCGACGACGCTCGACAACGAGCGCTGGACTGCGTTCACGTCGGTGATGAAGAACTATCCGGGCATCAGGATCCTCGACGCCAAGTACGCGAACTGGAACCGCGACGACGCGTTCCGCACGATGCAGGACTACCTCACGCGCTTCAAGCACATCGACGCCGTCTGGGCTGCCGACGACGACATGGCCGTGGGGGTGCTCAAGGCGATCGATCAGGCGAAGCGCAACGACATCAGGATCGTGTTCGGCGGCGCAGGTTCGAAGGAGATGGTCAAGCGCGTGATGGACGGCGATCCACTCATCAAGGCCGATGTGTCGTATTCGCCGAAGTTCATCTACGACGCGATCAAGCTCACGGCCGAAGCCCGCTTGCAGGGCAAGTCGCTGCCGCCCACCACGATCATTCCTTCGGTGCTCATCACCAAAGAGAATGCGAAGCAGTTCTACTTCCCCGATTCGCCTTTCTGAGGACAGGTCTTGCGATGAAGACGATCAAGGGCCCAGCGATTTTCCTCGCGCAGTTTCTCGGCGACGACGCGCCGTTCGACAGCTTCGCGCACATGGCCGGTTGGGCGGCCCAGCTCGGCTACAAGGGCATCCAGGTGCCCGCGGATGCGCGCCTCGTCGATCTCGCGCAGGCCGCCTCGAGCGTGGCGTACTGCGACGACCTGCGCCAGCAGGCCGACGACGCGGGCGTGACGATCACCGAGCTGTCCACGCATCTGCAAGGGCAACTCGTGGCCGTGCATCCCGCCTACGACACGCTGTTCGACGGCTTCGCGCCGCCGCAGGTGCGGGGAGACCGCGAAGCGCGCACGGCATGGGCCATCGAGCAGTTGATGCTGGCTGCGCGCGCCTCGAAGAATCTGGGGCTTGGCGCACACGTGACGTTTTCGGGCGCGCTCGCCTGGCCGTATGTCTATCCGTGGCCGCAGCGTCCGGCGGGTCTCGTCGAAACCGCCTTCGACGAACTCGCGCGCCGCTGGCGGCCGATTCTCGACGCGTTCGATGCGGCGGGCGTGGACGTCTGCTACGAACTGCATCCGGGCGAGGACCTGCACGACGGCGTGACGTTCGAGCGCTTTCTTGCGGCGGTGGGCGATCATCCCCGCGCGAACATCCTCTACGACCCGAGCCACTTCGTGCTGCAGCAGCTCGATTACCTGGCGTTCATCGACATCTATCACGCGCGTATCAAGGCCTTTCATGTGAAGGATGCGGAATTCCGCCCCACGGGCAAGCAAGGCGTGTACGGAGGCTACAGCGGATGGGTCGAGCGCGCCGGGCGCTTCCGGTCACTCGGCGACGGGCAGATCGACTTCGGCGCGATCTTCTCGAAGCTCACGCAGTACGACTATCCGGGCTGGGCGGTGCTCGAATGGGAGTGCGCGCTCAAGCATCCGCACGACGGCGCGCGCGAAGGCGCCGATTTCATCAGGCGGCACCTCATCCGCGTGGCCGGGCACGCGTTCGACGACTTCGCGGGCAGCGGCGTCGATGCGGCGCAGGTGAAGGGCGTGCTGGGCCTCTGAACGCGACTCTCGCAGGAGACACGCAATGACACGAAGACTCAGGCTCGGGATGGTCGGCGGCGGCGAGGGCGCGTTTATCGGCGCCGTGCACCGCATCGCGGCGCGGCTTGACGATAGTTTCGAACTCGTCGCCGGCGCACTGTCGTCCGATGCGGCGCGCGCGCAGTCGAGCGCCGAGGCACTTGGCCTCGCGCGCAGCTATGACCACTGGCGCGAGATGGCGAGCGTGGAAGGCGCGCGCGAGGATGGCATCGACGCGGTGGCCATCGTCACGCCGAACCATCTGCACGCGCCGGTGGCGCACGCGTTCATGGAGGCGGGCATTCACGTGATCTGCGACAAGCCGCTCGCGGTCTCGCTCGCCGAGGGCGAAGCGCTCGCGCAACACGCGCGCGACGCGAATCTCGTGTTCGCGCTCACGCATACGTATTCGGGCTATCCGCTCGTGCGGCATGCGCGTGAACGGGTCGAGGCGGGTGAGATTGGCGAAGTACGCATCGTGCAGGTCGAGTACGCGCAGGACTGGCTCGCCACTCCCGTCGAGACGAGCGGCGCGAACCGTCAGGCCATGTGGCGCACCGATCCGGCGCTCGCGGGGCCGGCGGGGTGTCTGGGCGACATCGGCACGCATGCCTGGCAGCTGGCGGCGTTCGTGAGTGGGCTCGTGCCGGAAGCCCTCGCGGCAGAAGTGCATACCTTCGTGCCCGGCCGGCGCGTGGACGATCATGTGCAGGCCATGCTGCGCTACGCCAACGGCGCGCGCGGCATGCTGTGGGCAAGCCAGGTGGCGAGCGGGGCGGAGAACGCGTTGCGGCTGCGCGTATATGGCACGAAGGCGAGCCTCGCGTTCGATCAGGAGGAGCCAAACGTGCTGTGGTACACGCCCCAGGGCGGCGAGGCGCAGCGCCTCACGCGCGGCCGCGTGACAGGGGCCGCCGCACGGCACGCCACGCGCGTGCCGCCGGGGCATCCGGAAGGCTATCTGGAGGCGTTCGCGCAGCTCTATCGCGATGCTGCCGTGCAGATCCTCGCGCGCGAGGCCGGCGAGCCCGCGCCACCCGAGAGCCGGCTGCTGACGACGGTCGACGACGGCGTGGAAGGGCTGCGCTTTATCGAGGCCGTGCTGGCGAGCAGCGCGGCGGGCGGTGCCTGGCGCAGCATCGTGCGGCCGTGACCGGCCATTCGGATGAATTGAGCGAAGAGGCTACTGCCCCAGATACACGAACTTGCCCCCGCGCACCGTGCCCATCACGCTCGCGCGCTGGTCGAGGCCTACGTGGTCCGTCGGGCTCGTGTTCACCATGCCGTTGGGCACGACCACTTCGTGCGCGTGCTCCAGCTCGCTGCGCAACGCCACGCGGAACGCCTCCGTGCCCGGCTGCGCGGTCTTGAGCGCGCGGGCAACCGCGTCCTGCAGGCGCGGGTACACGCCAGCCGCGTCGCCTGCGAATTGCGTGACCGTGCCCGGGCCGTACTTCGCCTCATAGGCATCGACGAAGGCGAGCGCCGCCTTTTGCGCCGGCTGGTCGGCGGGCAGCGTGCGCGCCACTACTACGGGCTGGGTCGGGAACAGGGTGCCTTCCACGTCCTTGCCGCCCAGCTTGATGAATTCAGGCGTGGCAATGCCGTGCGTCTGGTAGATCGGCCCCTTGTAGCCGCGCTCGATCAGCGTGCGTTGCGGCAGCACGGTCGGCGTGCCTGCGCCGGCAATCAGCATGGCGTCGGGTCTGGCCGACATCAGCTTGAGGATCTGGCCCGTCACGCTCGCGTCGGTTCGGTTGTAGCGCTCGGTCGCGACGATCTGGATGTTGCGCTCCTTCGCGTACTTCGTGAATTCGTTGAGCCAGCTGTCGCCGTAGCTGTCGGCAAAGCCGATGAAGCCCACCGTCTTCACACCGTGCGCGGCCATGTAGCGCGTCATGACGTCGGCCATCGCGGCATCGGTCTGCGCCATCTTGAAGGCCCACACGCGCGCGCCCTGCTGCGGCTCGACCACCGAGCCCGAGCCGACCAGCGTGATCATCGGCGTCTTGCCTTGCGCCACCGGGTCGAGCGCCGCGAGGGCCGCCGGCGTGATATTCGGCCCGACGATCACGTCCACGTGATCTTCGTTGATGAGCTTGTGGATGTTGCGCACGGCGGCCCCCGGGTCCGAGCCGTCGTCTAGCACGATGTAGTCGGCCTTTTGTCCCGCGATCGTGTCGGGCCACATCAGCATGGCGTTCTTGCTCGTGATGCCGATGGCGGCGGCCGGTCCCGTGCTCGACAGGTCGATGCCGACCTTGATGTCGGCGTGGGCCGCCGGTGCGAAAGTGGCAGCGGCAAGGGCGGCGGCCACGACGAGCGGGCGCAGGAAGGAATGCGGCTTCATCCGTTAAGTCTCCAGGCGAAAAGTAAAGCGAGAAGTGATGTTGTTGTAATGCGGATTTTGTCTGTTGATTCTTCCGGCGCCGATCCTGCATTGGCCCGCTACAGCTCGTAAGTCTCGTGCTCACCCTTGAGCGCCTGCTCGATCAGCTTGCGGTTCAGGCTCGGCGAAAGCAGTTCGACGAGCGTATAGACATAGCTGCGCAGGTAAGCACCCTGTTTGAGCGCGACGCGCGTGACGTTGCTGCCGAACAGATGCCCCACGGGCACGGCGCGCAAGTGCCGGTCGCGCTCGGCGTTGAAGGCGATGTCCGCCATGATCCCCACGCCCAGGCCCAGTTCGACATAGGTCTTGATCACGTCGGCGTCGATGGCTTCCAGCACGATGTCGGGCGAGAGGCCGCGCAGGCGGAACGCGTCGTTGATCTTGGTACGCCCGGCGAACGCATTGTCGTAGGTGATCAGCGGATATTGGGCCAGATCGTCGAGCGAAAGCGGCTTGCGCTCGAGCAGCGGATGGTCGGGCGGCATCACCGCCACGTGATGCCACGTGAAGCAGGGCAGCGACACCAGTTCCTTGTAGCCCGAGATCGCCTCGGTCGCGATGCACAGATCGGCCTGGTCATGGAGCACCATTTCCGCGACCTGCGTGGGGCTGCCTTGCAGGATCGACAGGTGCACCTTCGGAAAGCGCCGCTTGAACTCGGCGATGGCGGCGGGCAGCGAGTAGCGCGCCTGCGTGTGCGTGGCGGCGATGGTAAGGTTGCCCTGGTCCTGCGCCGCGTAGTCCTTGCCCACGCGCTTGAGGCTCTCCACCTCCTGCAGAATGCGCTCCACCGAGGCGAGGATGATCCGGCCTGGTTCGGTGAGCGAGCGCACACGCTTGCCGTGACGTGTAAAGATTTCGACCCCAAGCTCATCCTCCAGCTCGATGATCGCCTTCGAGACGCCCGGCTGGCTCGTATACAGTGCCTTGGCCGCTTCCGTGAGGTTGAAGTTCTGGCGTACCGCCTCGCGCACGAAGCGGAACTGGTGCAGGTTCATAGATAACCCTTATAACCTGTTTGCATATCGACCTGATTTTTGAGTCGTTTGAAATATAAAGCGAGTTTATTACCATTCCTCCAACTTTTCCAATATGGATATCTGTTTTGGTCATTAGCAAATGACCGGCGCGATTGAAGGCGCGGCCGCCTTGCAGGAGGCAGGACAGAGCGGAAAGAGCGAAGTCGAGAAGTCGGAGCGCGGCGTAACCGGAACGCCGCGATTGAACCAAACCCTGGGGTCCCCGAATGTACCAATACGATCAGTACGACCAGACCATCGTCGACGAACGCGTCGCGCAATACAGCGACCAGGTTCGCCGCCGCCTGTCGGGCGAATTGAGCGAAGAAGAGTTCCGTCCGCTGCGCCTGCAAAACGGCCTGTATTACCAGCGCCACGCCTACATGCACCGCATCGCGATTCCGTACGGCAACCTGCGCAGCGACCAGCTCCGCATGCTCGCCACGATCGCGCGCGAGCACGACCGCGGCTACGGCCACTTCTCGACGCGCTCGAACATCCAGTACAACTGGATCAAGCTCGAAGAGACGCCGGAAATCCTGCGCAAGCTGGCTTCGGTGCAGATGCACGGCATCCAGACGTCGGGCAACTGCATCCGCAACATCACCGCCGACCAGTTCGCGGGCGTCGCGCCCGACGAAGTCGTCGATCCGCGCCCGTGGTCCGAAATCCTGCGCCAGTGGTCGACGTTCCATCCCGAATTCGCGTGGCTGCCGCGCAAGTTCAAGATCGCCGTTTCCGGCACGAAGGAAGACCGCGCCGCCGTGCAGATCCACGATCTGGGCGTCTACCTCGACCGTAACGAGAAGGGCGAAATCGTCGCGAGCATCCTCGCAGGCGGCGGCCTCGGCCGCACGCCCATCGTCGGCGCCATCATCAAGCGCGACCTGCCGTGGCAGCACCTGCTGACCTACTGCGAAGCCGTGCTGCGCGTGTACAACCGCTACGGCCGCCGCGACAACATGTACAAGGCGCGCATCAAGATCCTCGTGAAGGCGCTCTCGCCCGCGAAGTTCGCCGAGCAGGTCGAAGAAGAATGGCAGCACCTGAAGGACGGCCCCTCGACGCTCACGCAGGAAGAAGTCGACCGCGTCTCGCAGTATTTCGCGCCGCCGGCATATGACAAGCTCGCCGACACGGATACGTCGTACGAAACGCATCTGCTCGAAAACCGCGCGTTCGCGCGCTGGGTCGAGCGCAACGTGCGCCCGCACCGTGTGCCGGGATACGCGTCGGTCACGCTCTCGCTCAAGCCGCGCGACATCGCGCCGGGCGACGCCACCGACGCGCAGATGGACGCCGTGGCCGACTGGGCCGACGAATACTCGTTCGGCCAGATCCGCGTCTCGCACGAGCAGAACCTGATCCTCGCCGATGTGAAGAAGCGCGACCTGTACGCGCTGTGGGAAAAGGCGAAGGCACAGGGTTTCGCGACCGCGAACATTGGCCTGTTGACCGACATCATCGCGTGCCCGGGCGGCGACTTCTGCTCGCTCGCCAATGCGAAGTCGATCCCCATCGCGCTGGCCATTCAGGAGCGCTTCGACAACCTCGATTTCGTCTACGATCTCGGCGACCTGTCGCTTAACATCTCGGGTTGCATGAACTCGTGCGGTCACCACCACGTCGGCAACATCGGCATTCTGGGCGTCGACAAGGACGGCTCGGAGTGGTACCAGGTGTCGCTCGGCGGCGAGCAGGGCAACGGCGCCAATGGCGCGCGCCTTGGCCGCGTGATCGGACCGTCGTTCTCGGCGGAAGAGATGCCCGACGTGATCCAGAAGGTGGTCGACACGTTCGTCGAGCTGCGCATCGACGGCGAGCGCTTCATCGACACGTACGACCGCGTCGGCATCGCGCCGTTCAAGGAGCGCGTGTACGCATCGCGCCAGCCGGCCCACGCCTGAAGAACGCAACTGAAGCACGCAACGAGATACGGGATTCGAGCAATGGCATTGATCATCAAAAAACGCGAAATCGTTGAAGACAACTGGCAAGTCGTGCGTGCGGCCGAGGACGGCGCATTGCCCGAGGTCGCCGCGCTGCCCGCGGGCAAGGTGCTGGTTCCGCTCGCTTACTGGCAGGCGCAACGCGACGCGCTTCTCGCTTCGCGCGGCAAGGACGAACTCGGCGTATGGCTCGCGCCGGACAGCGAACCGGCCGATATTGCCGCAGACTTCGACAAGCTTGCGGTGATCGGCGTGGACTTCCCCGTGTTCCGCGACGGCCGCGGCTTCTCGATCGGCCGCCTGCTGCGCGAGCGCTATGGCTACAAGGGCGAACTGCGCGCGATCGGCGACGTGCTGCGCGATCAGCTGCGCTTTCACGAGCGCTGCGGCTTCGATGCGTTCGCCGTGCGCGCCGACAAGGACATCCACGACGCGCTGAAGGCGTTCACGGAGTTCACGGTGCAGTACCAGGGCGCATTCGACGAGCCGTCGCCGCTGTTCCGCCGCCGTCTGGCTCGACAAGCGCAACAAGGTTCGGCAGCATGACGATCGACGCAACCCCGGTCGCGCACGAAATCACGGCCGAACTGCAGGCGAAGATCGGGCGCCTCGACGCGCTGCTCGATTCGATCGCGGCGCGTCACGCCGACGTGAAGCTGGCCAGCAGCCTCGCAGCCGAAGACATGCTGCTCACGCACGCGATTCTTTCGCGCGGCGTGAAAATCGGCATCTTCTCGCTGAACACCGGCCGCCTGCACGCCGAAACGCTGGGCATGATCGACGTGGTGCGCGAGCGCTACGGCTACGAGATCGAGCAGTTTCATCCGCAACAGGATGCGGTGGACGAATACGCCGCCCAGCACGGCCTGAACGCGTTCTACGAGAGCGTCGATCTGCGCAAGCGCTGCTGCGAAATCCGCAAGGTCGAGCCGCTGAACCGCGCGCTCTCAAACGTTTCCGCATGGGTCACGGGTCAGCGCCGCGAGCAGTCGGTCACGCGCGCAGAGCTGCACGAGGAGGAACGCGACGAAGCGCGCAGTATCGACAAGTTCAATCCGCTCGCGGACTGGACCGAAGCCGAAGTCTGGGCCTACCTGCGCGCCAATGACGTGCCCGTGAACCCGCTGCACGCGCGCGGCTACCCGAGCATCGGCTGCGAGCCCTGTACGCGCGCCATCCGTCCCGGCGAGGACAGCCGCGCGGGCCGCTGGTGGTGGGAATCGCGCGACACGAAGGAATGTGGCTTGCACATCACGTCCGTGTCGGCTATTCCGGTCGTCGAAGTGTCGTCCGATGTGTCGTCAATCAGCCAGGCGAACTAAGATTCAGGCTTGTCGCGCCGTCGTGAAGACCGGCGCGCTACCGCATACCGAGTACTGCGCGCCCCGTAAAAAGGGCGCGAATCAACGAAGGATCCGAACATGAGCACCACGCTCGACTCAGCAGTGAACGCGCCGCTCCAGGTCACGGCGAACCGCATGGACCATCTCGACTGGCTCGAAGCCGAGTCGATCCACATCCTGCGTGAACTCGTCGCCGAATGCAGCAAGCCGGCGCTGCTGTTCTCGGGCGGCAAGGACTCGGTCGTCGTGCTGGCGCTCGCACTCAAGGCGTTTGGCCTCGGCGCGAACCGCAAGACCACGCTGCCATTCCCGCTCGTGCACATCGACACGGGCCACAACTACGAGGAAGTGATCGACTTCCGCGATCGCCGCGCAGCCGAAATCGGCGCGGAACTCGTAGTCGGTCACGTGGAAGATTCGATCAGGAAGGGTACCGTGCGCCTGCGCCGCGAAACCGATTCGCGCAACGCCGCGCAAGCGGTCACGCTGCTGGAAACCATCGAGGAATACGGCTACACCGCGATGATCGGCGGTGCGCGCCGCGACGAAGAGAAGGCCCGCGCGAAGGAGCGCATCTTCTCGTTCCGCGACGAATTCGGCCAGTGGGACCCGAAAGCGCAGCGCCCGGAACTCTGGAGCCTGTACAACGCGCGCCTGCACAAGGGCGAGCACCTGCGCGTGTTCCCGATCTCGAACTGGACGGAACTCGATGTGTGGCAATACATCGAGCGCGAGAAGCTCGAGCTGCCGTCGATCTACTACGCGCACCAGCGCGAGATCGTGCGCCGCAACGGCCTGCTTGTGCCGGTCACGCCGCTCACGCCGATGAAGGAAGGCGAGGTCAGCGAAATGGCGCAGGTGCGTTTTCGCACCGTGGGCGACATCAGCTGCACGTGCCCGGTGGCGAGCGACGCCGACAGCGTCGAGAAGATCATCGCCGAGACGGCCGTGACCGAGATCACGGAACGCGGTGCGACGCGCATGGACGACCAGGCGTCGGAAGCCGCGATGGAACAGCGCAAGAAGCAGGGTTATTTCTAAAGAGCACGCAAGAGGAAAGATTAGACATGGTTCGCATCGAGCAAAACGCGCATCAACCTGAAGACCTCGGCGTGCTGCGCTTCATCACGGCGGGCAGCGTGGACGACGGCAAGAGCACACTGATCGGCCGCCTGCTGTACGACAGCAAGGCTGTTCTGAGCGATCAGCTCTCCGCGCTTTCGCGTGCGAAGAACAAGCGCACGGTGGGCGACGAGATCGATCTGTCGCTGCTCACCGACGGCCTCGAAGCCGAGCGCGAGCAGGGCATCACGATCGACGTGGCGTATCGCTACTTCGCCACGGCCAGGCGCAAGTTCATCATCGCCGACACGCCGGGCCACGAGCAGTACACGCGCAACATGGTGACGGGCGCCTCCACGGCGCACGCCGCGATCATCCTGATCGACCCCACGCGCGTGACGGTCGAGAACGGCGTGACGCAACTGCTGCCGCAAACCAAGCGCCACAGCGCCATCGTCAAGCTGCTGGGCCTGCAGCACGTGATCGTCGCGATCAACAAGATGGATCTCGTCGACTACAGCGAATCGACGTTCAATCTGATCCGCGAAGCCTATGTCGCGCTCACGCGCCAGCTCGGCCTCAACGACGTGCGTTTCGTGCCGGTTTCGGCGCTCAAGGGCGACAACATCGTGGCTGCGAGCGAGCGTATGCCGTGGTACGCGGGCGAGCCGCTCCTCGACGTGCTCGAACAACTGCCGGTCGCGCAGGCCACGGGCGAAGCGCTGCGCTTCCCGGTGCAGTGGGTCGCGCGCCAGGACGGCTCCAGCGCCGACGACTTCCGCGGCTACATGGGCCGTGTCGAAGCGGGCGAAGTGAAGCTCGGCGACGCCATCTCGGTGCTGCCGGCCGGCCGCAGCGCAACGGTCGCCGAAATCATCGCGCCGGTGACGGGCGGCACGGCGCAGGTCGACCGCGCGTTCGCGGGCCAGACCGTCACGATCCGTCTCGCCGAGGACGTGGACGTTTCGCGCGGCGATACCTTCGTGCCTGCGGCCGATGCCGTGCAACCCGCGAAGAAGCTCGAAGCGGACCTCTGCTGGTTCGACGACGAGCCGCTCTCGCCGCAGCGCAAGTACCTGCTCAAGCAGACCACGAGCACGGTGTTCGCGAAGGTCGGCGCGGTCAAGCAGGTGCTCGACGTGCATACGCTCTCGCACGCCACCGACCGCCACGAACTCGCGATGAACGATATCGGCCGCGTGGCGCTTTCGCTGCAGAAGCCGCTCGTCTGCGACCTGTATGATGCGAATCCTGGCACCGGCGCATTCGTGCTGATTGACGAGGCGACGCATCACACGGTGGCCGCGGGCATGATCCGCGCGTTCCCGGCGTAAGGCGCTGCGCGAGATTGCGGCCGCGCGCGGACGCAACCAATGGATTCGAAGCAAATGGGCAAGGTATATCTGATCGGCGCGGGACCGGGCGCAGCGGACCTCATCACGGTGCGCGGCGCGCGGCTGCTCGCGCGCGCCGACGTCGTGCTGCACGACGCGCTCGTCGAGCCGGCCATGCTCGAGTACGCGCCGCCGACCGCGAAGTTCATCGCGGTCGGCAAGCGCTGCGGGCAGCGCTCCACGGCGCAGCACTTCATCAACAAGCAACTCGTCGACGCGGCGCGCGAGCACGCCGTGGTCGTGCGCCTGAAGGGCGGCGACCCGATGCTGTTCGGCCGTGCCGACGAGGAGATGCGCGCGCTCGAAGCGGCCGGCATCGAATTCGAAATCGTGCCGGGCATCACGGCGGCGCTGGCTAGCGCGGCGACGCTGCAACGCTCGCTCACGCTGCGCGGTGTGGCGCGCAGCGTTGCGCTCGCCACGTATTCGCGCGCGGCGGGCAGCGAAGCAATTCGCGAGCAGGTCAACGCCGATTCGCTCGTGTTCTACATGGGCCGCGACAGCGCGCCCGAGATCGCGTGCCAGCTGATCGAGGCGGGCCGCGCGGGCGCGACGCCCGTGGCGATCGTCGAAGCCTGCAGTACCGCGCGCGAGCGCACGCTCACGCTGACACTGGCCGGTCTCGCAGCGGGTGAGGCGCAGGACTGGCTCGACCCGGTGCAGCCGAGCCTGCTCATGATCGGCGATGCGTTCGCCAAACGCTCAGGGCACGCGCAACGCGAAGACGAAGCGCAGGACGACCATCGGGGCCGCCGCGCCGCGGCCTGAAGCGCCACGCGAAAAAGGGCGGCAAAGCAAAACGGGCTCGCTGAAAGGCGAGCCCGCTTTTTTATGCGTGAGCGGTTTTAGTCGTGGTCGTTTTCGATGCAGTACCGCACGATCGCATCGAGCACCGCGTCGTCCTCGCCGACGGCCCCCGCACAACGCAGGCGCACACGCGGATGCGCGCTCTGGCTTTGCGCGATCAGCGCCGGCAAATCGCGGCGCACGTGGCCGCCCTGGCCGAAGAACACCGGCACGACCGTGATCGTGTCGCAGCCTGCCGCGGCCTGTGAGGCGATGGCGTCGGGCAGGCTCGGCGTCATGAGTTCGAGAAAGGCGAGGCCAACGGGCCCCGCATCGCCGCGCGCGGCGGCGAGCCTCGTGGCCAGGCGCTGAAACGGCTCTTGCCAGCGCGCGTCGCGCGCGCCGTGGCCGAAAAGAATCATGCCGTGCATGCCCATGCTTGCGAGCCTGTTGTGCGAATTAGCAGCCGAACGCCTGCGACATCAATGCCGGTCGACCCATTTGAGCCCGATGAGCCCAACCGCGAGATAGATGAGCCCGGGTGTCGCCGCCGTGAGCGGCGCGGGCCAGGTGTTCAGTGTACCCACGTGCGAGAACAGCGTGTTGACGAGCTGGAAGCTCATGCCGAGCATGATCCCGCCGAACACCTTCATACCCACCACGCCCGCGCGCGTATGCAGATACGCGAACGGCAGCGAGAGCACGAGCATCACGAACACGGCGAACGGGTAGAGCAGCTTGCGCCAGAACGCGATCTGGTAGCGCTGAGCGTCCTGATGGTTTTCGGTCAGATGCTGGATGTAGCGGAACAGGTTGAACATCGACATCCGGTCGGGCGAAACGAGCAGCACCGAGAGGATGTTCGGCGTGAGCTCCGAGCGCAGCGAGTATTCGGGCGCCGACGATTGCTGGGCACGATAGACCGGACTGAGCGCATCGACCGGCTGGTTCTGCGGCGGCGGCACGCTGATCAGTTGCGTATCGGTCACGTCCTTGAGCAGCCAGTGCCCCGGCGGCTGGAACGTGCCGCTCTTCGCGAGGCGCACGTTGGAGAGCCGGAACTGCGAATCGAATTCGTAGATGCGCACGTTCGTGATGGTCGCGTCGGGCAGCAGTTCGCCGACGTTCACGAAGCGCGTGACCTGCTCGCCGTCGGCGCGCGCGGTGAGCGTGTCCTTCACCCACACGCCCGACTGGAAGTTGCTCGACACGGCCGAGCCCAACGCCTCGAGACGCACGCGCTCGGAGAGCTGGTCAGTGTAAGGGCCGACCACTTCCCCGATCAGGTAGGTCAGCAGCACGAGCGGCACGCCGATCTTGAGCAGCGAGCGCAGCGCCTGGTTGGTGGCGAGGCCCGACACGCGAAAGATCGTGTACTCGGAGTTCGCGGCCATTTGCGCGAACACGTAGATCGCGGCGATGAGCGCCGCCACCGGGATGATCTCGTAGAGCCGCGAGGGCGCCTGGAGCGCCACGCGCAGCACCGCGTACTGGAATTTGTAGTTGCCGTGGCCGACCGAGTTCAGTTCGTTGATGAGGTCGAAGAAAAAGAACAGGCCGGAGAAGGCGAACAGGATGAAGATGAACGTCAGGTAGACCTGGCGGGCGAAGTATTTTTCGTAGATGCGCATCGGTCAGTTTCCCTCTCAGTTTCCAGGAGAGGCGCGCCGGAACATCGCACGTGTGAAGAGCGGCCGGTTGCGCACGCGTATCCAGAAGATGAACACGACGAGCGCGAGCACCACGGCATGCAGCAGAACGAGGCCGACACCGAAGGGCATCTTGCCTTGCTCGATCTGCGACTGCACGACGTTGAGCAGGTTCGAATAGGTGAGGTAGATCAGCACCGCCATCACCAGATTGATCGTGCGGCTGCGGCGCGGGTTCTGGTAGGCAAGCGGAATGCCGAGCAGCATCAGGTTGATCGCGATGAGCGGCAGGCCGGCGCGCCAGGCGAGTTCGCCCAGGTTGTCGTTCGTCGGGTGGCGCAGCAGGCCCGGCGTGGACGTGGTGCTCGCCGAGGGCGTGTTCACCAGCGGCTGGCTCGTGATCTTCACGCCATAACGCTGGAACTCGCTGATGCGAAAGTCCGGATGGCCGGGCTCGCCGTCGTAGCGGCGGCCGTTTTCGAGCACGACGAAGCGCTCGCCGCTCTGCATGGTTTCGGTGTGGCCCGTCTTCGAGACGATCACGCTCACCTTGCCGTTTTCCGTGCTCGTGACGAACACGTTCTCCACGCGGGCCTGGTCGGGGCTCATGCTCTCGATGAAGAACACGCGGTGCGTGGTGGGCGATTCGCGGAACTGGCCAGGCGCGAGCAGCGAGACTTCATCGCGCTGCTGGAAGCGCGCGCGAATGAGCTTGCTTTGCGCATTCGACCACGGCCAGCCGATGAACGCGAAGAACACGATGAGCAGGATGATCGGCGCGGCAAAGGTCGCGACCGGCTTGATCAGGCGCGCGAGGCTCACCCCGGAGGAGAGCCACACGACCATTTCTGAATCCCTGTACCAGCGCGTAAGCACGAACAGGATCGACACGAACAGCGTGACGATGAGCATGACGGCCATGTAGCCGATCACGGTGAGTCCGATCAGAACCAGCACGTCGCGCGGGTCGATCTGACCGGACGCGGCGAAGCCGACGATGCGGATCATCATCGTCGTCAGCATGATCGTGAGCAGAACCATGAACACGGCGCCGGCCGTGTACGCGAGTTCGCGCTGCAGGGAACGTTCGAAGATCATTCTTGATGGGCAGGGCGGGCGGCCCGTGCCGGGAGGCGCGCAGCTCGCGCAACCGCCCAGGAGCCGCCGCGGGAAAAATAGCGGATAATTGCGGCTTTCATCCTAAGCCCTGATTTTATCCGAGGACAAGCGCGATGGACTTTAGCATAAAAGCCTGTGACTGGAGCAAAGGCGGGGAAGGCACCTTCCTGAGCGGCAAGTCGGATTGTGTCGTGGTCGGCGTGTTCGAGGCGCAAACGCTCTCGGGCCCGGCGTTCGCAATCGACAGCGCCATTGGCGGCGCGATCGCGCGCGTCGTCAAGGCCGGCGACATCGACGGCAAGGCCGGCTCCACGCTGTTCCTGCCGGAAGTGAGCGGCATCGGCGCCTCGCGCGTGCTGCTCGTGGGTCTCGGCAAGCAGGACGCGTTCGGCCAGAAGGCTTACGGCGACGCGGTCAAGGCCGCCTGGCGCGCGATCATCGGCACGAAAATCGCACAGGCCACCTTCACGCTCGCGCAATTGCCGGTGAAGGAGCGCACGGGCGACTGGGGCGTGCGCACCGCCATTCTCGCGCTGCGCAACGAGACCTATCGCTTCACGCAGATGAAGAGCAAGCCCGACGTCTCGCAGCGGGCCTTGAAGCGCGTGGTCTTCAGTATCGACGCCGCCGACGAGAAGGGCGCCAAGCTTGCTGCCAGGCAGGCTGTCGCGCTCGCCAACGGCATGGACCTCACGCGCGACCTCGGCAACCTGCCGGGCAACGTCTGCACGCCGACCTATCTCGCGGCCACGGCCAAGAAGCTCGCGCGCGACTGGAAGCTCAAGGTCGAGGTACTCGGCCAGCGTCAGATCGAGACGCTCAAGATGGGTTCGTTTCTGTCGGTCACGAAGGGTTCGGTCGAGCCGCCGCAGTTCATCGTGCTGCACTATCAGGGCGCAAGCGCCAAGGCCGCGCCCATCGTGCTGGTCGGCAAGGGCATCACGTTCGACACCGGCGGCATTTCGCTCAAGCCGGGCGAGGGCATGGACGAGATGAAGTACGACATGTGCGGTGCGGGCTCGGTGCTCGGCACGATCCGCGCGGTCGCCGAAATGGGGCTCAAGCTCAACGTGATCGGCATCATTCCGACTTGCGAGAACATGCCCGCGGGCAACGCCACGAAGCCAGGCGACATCGTCACGACGATGGCGGGCCTCACGGTCGAAGTGCTCAACACCGACGCAGAAGGCCGCCTGATCCTGTGCGACGCGCTCACCTACGCCGAGCGCTTCAAGCCGGCCGCGGTGGTCGACATCGCCACGCTCACGGGCGCCTGCATCATCGCGCTCGGCCATCACAACAGCGGCCTCTTCTCGAAGGACGACGCACTCGCAGGCGAGCTGCTCGACGCCTCGCGCGAAGCGAACGATCCGGCCTGGCGCCTGCCGCTCGACGACGAGTATCAGGACCAGCTCAAGTCGAACTTCGCCGATCTCGCCAACATCGGCGGGCGTCCGGCGGGCAGCGTGACGGCGGCGTGCTTCCTCTCGCGTTTCACCGAAAACTACCCGTGGGCGCACCTCGACATCGCGGGCACCGCGTGGAAGAGCGGCGCGGCCAAGGGGGCAACGGGCCGTCCGGTGCCCCTGCTCGCCCAGTTCCTGATCGATCGCGCCGGGCAATGAAGGCAGGTATGGCGATTGCTGCCCACCTGACGGTGTGTAACGTGGTGTGGGCATGACGCGCATCGATTTCCACACGAACGTCGGCGACTCGCTGCTGTATGCGTGCCGCCTCGTGCGCAAGGCGTATCAGGCGGGCCAGCAGGCGGTGGTGCTGGCCGAGCCCGCGCGCCTGCGCGCGTTCGACGAAATGTTGTGGACCTTTTCGCCGCTCGACTTCGTGCCGCACTGCATGGCCGGCAGCCCGCACGCGGGCGAATCGCCCATCGTGCTGGCAACGGATCTCGAGCGTGCGCCGCATCATCGTGTGCTGCTCAATCTCGGCGCCCAGGTCCCGCCACAGTTCGCACGCTTCGAGCGCCTGCTCGAAGTGATTGGCGATGCGCCCGACGAACTCGCGTCGGGCCGCGAGCGCTATCGTTTCTACCGCGACCGCGGTTACGCGCTCAACAACTACAGGCAGGGCGGCTAAGGCCGGACGCGCGAGGCGTACCGGCGCAAGGCCGACTGCCCCGATCGATGGAGGTAAACATGTCCGGCATGAATGATTCGGAAGAGGCTGCGATTCCGCTCCTGAACGAGGTGATGGTGGCCGGCAATCCGCTGCGCGCGCACAACGTCGAGGAGGCGAAGAGCGCGACGGCCGCTGCCGTCCAGGCCGCCGTGGCCGAGCGCGAGGAGGGCCTGTTCGCGCACGACGCCGACGCGCTCGTCGAGCGCCTGCGCGGCCGCTGCCTGACCTGGCTCACCGGCGAAGGCCGCGCCGTGATCGAGGCGCGCTGCAGCGCCGCGATGCAGGAGCATACGAACTGGCTCGTGGGCCAGGTGTCGCGCGAAATCGGTCTCGCGCTCGAAACGGAACTCACGAACTGGGTGAAGGCCGCCGTGCGCGAAGAGTTGGCGGCGCGCGCGGGGCGGGCGCCTTCGGCCTGATGCACTTGAGCGTGCGGCGGCGAGCCGTCACCGGCCGCCCGCGCCAGCGCGCCGTTCACCTCACTTGAGCGTGAGGATCCAGTTCGCGAGCTGGGCCGCCTGAGCGGGGTTCAGCTGCGTGTTGGCCGGCATGGGCACGGTGCCCCACACGCCGGTGCTGCCTTCCAGAATCTTGTGTGTGAGATAGGTCTGCGCGTCGGGCTTGCCCGCGTACTTCGCGGCGACATCGCGCAGGGCGGGACCCATGAAATTGCGGGTCACCGAATGGCAGCTCATGCAGTTCTGCTGCTGGGCGAGCGCGAGGCCGGCGGGTCCATGCTGCGCGCGGGCCGGGATGGCCCCGAGTGCGCCGGCAATGCCGATGGCAAGCGCGGCGGCGAGCGTCGCTGTCTTGTTCTTCGCTTGCGACTTCCGTTTCATACTGGTCTCCGCCAGCGTGTGCGCCGGCTGTGTCGTCGCATTATAAAAGCAAAGGGCGCACGTTCCGGACGTGCGCCCTTTGCCTGACTGCAGGTCAGGATTCGAGGGGGCCCCTCGCCTGGCTTAGCCCTGCTTAGCCCGTCACCGCGCCCTGGTTCGCCGGGCGCGCGAGCGCTGCGTACTTCGCCATGACCCCGCGTGTGTAGCGCGGCGCGGGCTGCTTCCAGGCCGCGCGCCGGCGCGCGAGTTCGGCGTCGTCCACGTTCAGTTGCAGCAGGAGCCTGTGAGCGTCGATGGTGATCGAGTCGCCTTCCTGCACGAGCGCGATGGTGCCGCCGTCGAACGCTTCCGGCGCGACGTGG
The DNA here is from genome assembly GCF_003096715.1 of Paraburkholderia silvatlantica. Lineage (GTDB taxonomy): Bacteria > Pseudomonadota > Gammaproteobacteria > Burkholderiales > Burkholderiaceae > Paraburkholderia > Paraburkholderia silvatlantica. Next base: position 27,496 of record NZ_QEOL01000033.1, on the reverse strand, counting down.
CCCACCACCATGCCCCAGGTGCCCCCCGAGAAGCGGCCATCGGTGATGAGCCCCACCGACTCCCCAAGCCCCTTGCCGATGATCGCCGAAGTCGGCGCGAGCATTTCCGGCATGCCCGGGCCGCCCTTCGGGCCGAGATAGCGCAGCACGACGACGTCGCCCGCCTGGATCCGGTCTGCGAGGATGGCTTCCATCGCGCTCTGCTCATCGTCGAACACGCGCGCGGGGCCCGTGATGACCGGATTCTTCAGGCCGGTGATCTTGGCGACCGCGCCGTGCGTCGCGAGGTTGCCCTTGAGGATGGCCAGATGGCCTTCCTTGTACAGCGCCTGGCTGATGGGGAAGATGACTTTCTGATCCGCGCGCGGCGTGGACGGCACGTCCCTGAGTTCTTCCGCGATGGTCTTGCCCGTGATGGTGATGCAGTCGCCATGCAGGAGGCCCGCATCGAGCAGGATCCTGAGCACCTGCGGGATGCCGCCGGCCTCGTGCAGGTCGGTCGCGACGTACTGGCCCGAAGGCTTCAGGTCGCAGATCACCGGCACCTTTTTGCGCATGCGCTCGAAGTCGTCGATGGTCCATTCGATTTCCGCGGCATGCGCGATGGCGAGATAGTGCAACACGGCGTTGGTCGAGCCGCCCGTTGCCATGATGAGTGCCACGGCGTTCTCGATCGACTGCTTCGTGATGATGTCGCGTGGCCTGAGGTCCCGCTTGACGGCCTCGACCAGCACGCGCGCCGATTCCGCCGCCGAGTCGACTTTCTCCGCGTCGGGGTTGGCCATCGTCGACGAATACATGAGCGACATGCCGAGCGCCTCGAACGACGAACTCATCGTGTTCGCGGTGTACATGCCGCCGCACGAGCCCGTGGACGGACAGGCGTTTTTCTCGACGCCTTCGAAATCCTCTTCGGTCATGCGCCCCGCGGTGAATTCGCCCACGGCCTCGAACGCCGAGACGATGGTGAGCGCCCGGCCCTTCCAGTTACCCGGGCGGATCGTGCCGCCATACACGTAAATGCCGGGCACGTTGATGCGCGCGAGCGCGATCATGCCGCCGGGCATGTTCTTGTCGCAGCCGCCGATCACGACCACGCCGTCCATCCACTGGCCTTGCACGCAGGTCTCGATGCAGTCCGCGATGACTTCGCGCGAGACGAGCGAGTACTTCATGCCTTCGGTGCCCATCGACATGCCGTCCGAGATCGTGGGCGTGCCGAAGGTCTGCGGGTTCGCGTCGGCGCGCCTGATGGCGTCCACGGCCGCGTCGGTCAGGCGCTGCAGGCCGGCGTTGCACGGCGTGATGGTCGAATGGCCGTTGGCGACGCCGATCATCGGCTTGTCGAAGTCGGCCTTCTCGTAGCCGAGCGCGTAGTACATCGAACGGTTGGGCGAACGGGCGACGCCTTGCGTGATGTGCTTCGAACGACGGTTATAGGGCATGGGGGACCTCCGGTGGATTTGTCTCGGATGCCGGGTGTGTGTTCTGGTTTGGGGGAGTGCCGGCACGTCTGTCGAAGCATGCGATTTTGCGAGGACGCTGTCCAATATATTATTCGTGGTCTATTGAGTCGAAAAACATATCAGCAAGATGACAACGCGAGACCGACGCCGATGAATCCGGCTATCCCCGATCTGCGCCAGCTGCGCTATTTCGTCGCCGTGGCCGAGGAGCAGCATTTCGGCCGCGCGGCGGCGCGCCTGTCGATGACGCAGCCGCCGCTCTCGCAGGCCATCCGCGCGCTGGAGGAGACGCTGGGCGTGGCGCTGTTCGCGCGCACGCGCCGTTCGGTCGAATTGACGGCCGTGGGCGCCGACCTGCTGCCGGAGGTGCGGCGCCTTCTGGCGAGCGCGGAAGCGCTGCGACCGCTCGCGCAGAGCCTCGCGCGCGGCGAGGCGGGCGTACTCGCGCTTGCCTTCGTCTCGACCGCCGACTACGGTTTGCTGCCGCTTTTGCTGCGCGATTTCGGCGCGCGCTATCCGCGCGTGCGCTTGCAGCTCGCCGAAGCCACGAGCGACGTGCAGGTGGAGGAGCTGGTGGCGGGCCGCATCGACGCCGGCCTCGTGATCGCACCCGTGCCGCCGCGCCACGCGGCCCAGCTCGCTTACCAGCCGATCGCGCGCGAGCCGCTCGTGGTCGCCATGCCCTCGGCGCTTTCGGCGCGCCTTGGCGGTCCGGCCGCCGACGACTGGCACGACGAGCCCGTGAGCCTGCGCGATCTCGCCGATGCGCCGCTCGTCGTCTTCCCGCGCCATCTGGCCCCCGGCTTCTACGACACCATCATGGATTGTTACGGCGCAGCGGGCCTTGCGCCCCTGATCGGCCAGGAAGCGATCCAGATGCAGACGATCGTGAGCCTCGTCTCGGCCGGCATGGGCGTGGCGCTCGTGCCGCAGTCGCTGCGCCATCTGCGGCGCACGGGCGTCGTGTACCGGCCGCTCGCGGGTTCCGTGCCGGCCATCGAAACGGGACTCGTCTGGCGCTCGGCCGAGGTGAGTCCAGTGCTCGCGGCGTTCATCGAGATCGTGCGCGCGCACGCGGCGACGGTGGGCTGGCCGGCGCGCGAGGGCTAGCCGCAATCCAGGCCGACCGCGGATGTCATCCGTCACCGTTACACTCACCGCGCGTCGCCAAACGTGCATTCTGGTTCGTGCCCCCTCGCGTCGGCGATAATGTCGCGGCGTGACGCGCCGGCGGCGAACCTCGCCGCTTTGCAAACGTCCAACGCGCTTTGCCCGCCGCCTTGCCTGTTTCAGTGAACGGCGCGGTAGTGCTTACAACCCGGTTTCAATCGATATCGCCGACAAGACTTCATCCACGATGCTCATCCACCCGAACTTCGACCCCGTCGCCATTCACCTGGGGCCGCTCGCCGTGCGCTGGTACGGCCTCATGTATCTCGTCGGCTTCATTCTGGCGATCGTGATCGGCCGTCTGCGCCTGCGTCTGCCGTACGTGGCAGCACAGGGCTGGACCGCAAAAGACATCGACGACATGCTGTTCTACGGCGTGCTCGGCACGATACTCGGCGGGCGCCTGGGCTACGTGCTGTTCTACAAGGCGAGCTGGTATTTCGCGCATCCGCTCGACATCTTCAAGGTGTGGGAGGGCGGCATGTCCTTTCACGGCGGCTTCCTCGGCGTGACCTTCGCGATGGTCCTGTTCGCGTGGCAACGCGGCCGCACCTGGCTGCAGGTCACGGACTTCGTCGCGCCGATGGTGCCCACGGGGCTCGCCTTTGGCCGTCTCGGGAACTTCATCAACGGCGAGCTGTGGGGCCGCGTGACCTCGCCCGATTCGCCGTGGGCCATGCTGTTTCCGGGCGCCGCGAACGACGACGCCGCGTGGCTGGCCGCGCATCCGCAACTGGCCGCGCAGTGGCACCTGAACGAAGTGTTCGCGCAGTACCATCTGCTGCCGCGCCATCCGTCGGAACTGTATGAAATCGCGCTGGAAGGCATCGCGCTGTTCATCGTGCTGATTCTGTTCGCGCGCAAGCCGCGCCCCGTCGGCGCGATTTCGGCCATGTTCCTGATCGGCTATGGTCTCGCGCGCTTCACCGTCGAGTTCGCGCGTGAACCCGACGACTTCCTCGGCCTGCTGGCGCTCGGCCTTTCGATGGGGCAGTGGCTCTCGCTGCCGATGATCATCGCGGGTATTGGCCTGATGGCGTGGGCGTATCGCCGTGCCAGGCGTGGCAACGGCGGCGCGCAGGTAGCGGGCGCGAAGAGCTGACATGCGCGCGACGCACTACGCGTTTTAGCCCATGAAACATGCCACGGCTTTGACCGTGGCATGTTGACTTGCGCGCCTGCCGGGCTTTTATGGCGCGTCTCACTTCATCTGCACCGAGCCGGAGACGTTGACCGTCACCGTGGACGTGCCGCCTTCGAGCGGCACGGGTGCCGACATCTTCGCGTCAGCCGACGCGGCGCGCGCGCTCATCATCATCATGGGGCGCGGCATGACGCCCGAGTGCCCCACGTTCACGTCGCGAATCGTGTAGCTGCTGTAGCCGAACGCGCGCGTGGCCGAGAGCGCCTGGTCGCGGAACGAGGCGATGGCCTGGCTCGAAAGCTTTTGCTCGGCAGCGCGCTGCGCCTCGGGCGACAGCGAGAACTGCACGTTGCCCACCTGCATGATCGACGCGAGATCGCCGGCGAGCTTCGACGCCGCCGCGAAATCATGCGACTCGAGCACGACTTCCGTGCGGCCGCGCCAGGCGGAGATGCGCCCATCGCGATCCGTCGAAGGGAAGATCGAGAACTGGCCCGAGTGCGCGCTCACGCCCGCGACGCCCCTTGCGCGTTGGAGCGCGCTGTCGGCGCGCTGATTGAGCGTCGCGGTCAGCGAGGCGGGATCGTTCGCTTCCTGCTCGTAGAACAGCGTAATGTTGACGACGTCCTGAGGCACTTCGGCGCTTGCCTGCGCGGACAGCGAAAGCACGCCCGAGGGCTGCTGGAAGCGCGCGTCGCTCTGCGCGAACGCGGCGCGCGGCGCGAGCGTCGTGGCGAGGGGGAGGGCGGCAGCCAATGCGGCGGCGAGCGTGACGGCGGTTTTTCGGTTCATTGAGGCTCCTTGCAGAACTGGCGTCGCGCGCGACATACCCATAACAGCGGCGTAACGGCGCGCGACTGTGCGCGATTGTGCTTGAAGTCGCGCACGGACGCTGTGTGCGTGCCCGGCCGCGTGCATCGCGGCAGAACCGAACCGCATCACATCAGATGTTTCGTGATGAAGTTCCACTCAGCCGTCGTGACCGGCGTGATCGAAAGGCGATTGCCCCTGGCGAGCACGCGCATGTCCGCGAGTTCTTCGTGCCCGCGCAAGGCGGCCAGAGGAATCAGCGGGCACTTCTTCTTGAACACGACGTCGACGAGCATCCAGCGCGGATTTTCTTGCGTCGATTTCGCGTCGTAGTAAGGGCTTTTCGGATCGAACTGCGTGGGGTCGGGGTAGGCCGTGGACGACACCTGCGCGATGCCCGCGATACCGGGCTCGGGGCAGCTCGAGTGATAGAACAGCACGCCGTCGCCTTGCTGCATGGTGTCGCGCATGAAATTGCGCGCCTGGTAGTTTCGTACGCCAGTCCAGGGCAGCGTGCGCTGCGGCGCGTTTGCGAGGTCGTCGATGCTTGCTTCGTCGGGTTCGGACTTCATCAGCCAGTAGCGCATGAGTCGAAGTTCACGTCGAAAGGGGAGTGAGCGTGCATGCCGCGAGTCGCGCCAAGGCCGGCCGCACAATGGAAACGCAGTGGAACCTGCAATGGAAAACGGCATCGGACTGTGGTCCGATGCCGTTTGAATAGGTCCCCGCCATAGCCGCTAGGCCGGCATCCTGAACCGAGGGTTCAGAATTGGTCGCAGTTAGCAGCACTTCGGGTACATCAGACTGTGTGACGCGCACGCCCGTGCTACAAATTTCCGCAACCGTGCACATGGCATTGGTTCAAGGAATATATGACCTTGGCGAACCAGGCAGGGAAGCTGACTAAACTGGTTGGCAGCGCGTTTGGAACCGCGCGTTTCTAAACAAATCAACGCTGCCTTTGAACGACATCATACCGCACGTTGCTGCGTAAGATTGCGGCTTACCCGCAGCATACATCAGCGCTTATTGCACACCGTACTGGTGAATGACAGCGCCGAGTTGTTCGTTCATTTGGCGCATTGTACGACGGATTTCTTCGGCTGGGAATGCTTCCCCGTGACGCACGCTCGTTTGCAGGCGCAGCAGTTCAGAGGCGAGCGAGAGCGCCGCCATGACGGCGATGCGATCGGTGCCGCGCACGTTGCTGTGATTGCGGATCTTCGACATTTCGGCGTCCACGCGCGCAACGGCTTCGAGCAGCGCCTGTTCTGTTTCCGGCGAACAGACGAGGCGATAGGTCTGGCCGAGTATCGTCGCTTCGATCTGCTTGGTGGTCATGCATTTTCTCCGTGGCGGGCCGCGTTGCTGTCGTCGTCGCTGCTCTGCGACGGCTCGAGCAGATCGAGCTGGTTGTCGCGCTCGTTACCTGCGCGCGCGCGTGGCAGCTTTTCGAGGATCGCGTTCAGACGCACCTGCGCATCGTCGATCTTGGCCGAGAGTGCGTCGCGCTCTGCCTGCAGCGCGGCGCGCTCCTCGCGGACCTGTTCGAGTTCGGTGCGTGTTTCGTCGCATTGCGCACGCAGCTGCGCGAGTTGCTCTTCGAGTGCGAGGCGTGCTTCGTGTTGGCGCTGATTAATCTCGATCAGCCGCCCGATGTTTTGTGAGAGTGTTTCGAGTTCGTTGAGCATGTGCTGCGTCCTCTAAAGACAGGCATTCTAGCGCGGATCAACGCGTATTTTGATAATTGTGTCGTTTCCAGACGTAACAACCCGGCTTCTTACCCGAATCAGGCCCGAAACCCTCGCTACGTGTGCTGCATAGACCGGGCGGGAACATAATTTGCCAAGGCCGCGCGCGTAGCGCATCGTCTCGATCGTGATCTGCGCGTTATAACATCACGGATTCATGGTCTTTTGCCAGTGCTTTCGCGAACGGCGTTTCGTTTCTGCCGCGCGTCATGCAGAATTCCTGGCGACCAAAATACTGCGCTCTGTTGTGGCCTGCGTATACCCCTGCTGTCTTTCTATGTGAGCTTGATTGAAATCCGCCGCCGAGTTTCCCGATGCGTTCCATGAGCCGCGATGAGTCCCATGCTGTGCCGCCGATGCACGCGCTGCCGCGCCGCTCGATGAGCGCGCGCCGCGCGTGCATGATCTGGGTCGCGCTCGCCGTAGTGGCGCTCGTGGTGTTCGCTGCATCGCTCGCAACCGGCAGCGTAAGTGTGACGTTTGTGCAGGCGCTGGCGGCGCTCGCTCCCGCGCACGGCGCGCCGGACATGGCGACCGAAATTGTGCGCACACTGCGCTTGCCGCGCGCGCTGGCGGGGTTTGCATGTGGCGGTTTGCTTGCGTTGGCGGGCGCGCTGCTGCAGGTGCTGCTGCGCAATCCGCTTGCGGAGCCCTACGTGCTCGGCGTGTCGGGCGGCGCGGCCGCGTTCGCACTCGTGGCGATGATCGCGGGCGTGGCGTGGTGGGGCGTGCAGGCGAGCGCATGCGCGGGTGCGTTCGTTTCGATCCTGCTCGTGCTCGGCCTCGCGCGCCGCGAGTTGTGGCGCGGCGAGCCGCAAGACAGCTCGCCGCGGCTGCTCCTGACGGGCGCGGTGACGGCGGCAGGCTGGGGCGCATTGATCACACTGCTGCTCACGCTCGCGCCCGACACGCGCCTGCGCGGCATGCTGTTCTGGCTCACGGGCGACCTCAATGGCGCGGGCACGCCATGGCCCGCGCTCGCGACGCTTGGTTTGGTCCTCGCATGCATCGTGCCCGCCGCGCCGATGCTCAACGTGCTGCTGCGCGGCGACGCCGCTGCGCAGGCGCTCGGTGTGCCGGTGCTGCGTCTGCGCATGGGCATTTATCTTGCCGCGTCGCTCGCGGCGGCCGCTGCCGTGACGACGGGCGGCACCATCGGCTTTGTCGGCCTCGTCGTGCCCCACATGCTGCGCCTCGCGTTCGGCAACGACCAGCGCATGCTCGTGCCCGCCGCGGCGCTCGCGGGCGGCGTGGCCGTGATGGGCGCGGACCTCGTCGCGCGTACGGTGGCGGCGCCCGCGCAGTTGCCGGTGGGCGTCGTGACTGCGCTCGCCGGCGTGCCCGTATTCCTGTGGATGCTCCTCGCGAGGCGCGGACGATGAGCGAAACGTATCCGCCCCTGCTCGCGGTCCAGGCGCTCACGTTGCGTGTGGGCGCGCGCACGCTCGTGGAATCGCTCACGCAAAAGTTTGCCGCCGGCGAAATCTGGTGCCTGGCGGGCGCGAACGGCGCGGGCAAGACGACGCTGATCGGCGCGCTCGCGGGCCTGAGCGAGCCCTCGGCGGGACACGTGGAAGTCGAGGGCATCGCGCTCGCACAGTGGCCGCCGGTGCGCCTCGCGCAGCGCCGTGCGTTGATGGCGCAGGACCAGCGTGACGCATTCAGCGCGAGCGTGATCGACACCGTGCTGCTCAATCGCTATCCGCATCTTTCCGGCTGGGGCTGGGAAGGCGCCGCCGATCGCGCGGCCGCGCTCGCCGCGCTCGCCACGCTCGGCCTCGAAGCTTTCGCTGCGCGCGATGTGCTGTCGCTCTCGGGCGGCGAGCGCCAGCGTGTCGCGCTTGCCGCCGCGCTGTGCCAAAGTGCGCCGCTCCTGCTGCTCGACGAGCCGCTCGCGCATCTGGACCTGCATCATCAGATCGCGTGTCTCGAAGCGCTCTCGGGCTGGGTGAAGAGCGAAGCGCGAACGGTGCTGTTTTCGTGCCACGATCTCAATCTTGCGCGGCGCTTCGCCACGCATGCGCTCCTGCTCGACGGCCACGGCGGCTTTCACGCGGGCCCCGTGCGCGACGTGCTCACGCCGCAGCGCGCGAGCGCCGCATTCGGTCATCCGCTCGTGCTGATACGCGAGGACGGGCACGAGGCGCTCGTCCCTGCACTCGGCGCGACCTCTTCATCACCGCATTCGCCGGGATCGAACGGCGTGCATTAGCGTTAGTGCGCCGCAGTCGCCCGCATCACTTCGAAACGAAATACACCATGACGTCATCGCTTACCGAACTGCTCGCCGTCGAACCGCTCGACCTCTCCTTGCGCGACGCGCTGCAACGCCTCATCGACATGAAGACCAAACCGCCCGGCAGTCTCGGCCGGCTCGAAACACTGGCGCGCCAGCTCGGCATGATCCAGGGCACGACGCACCCGGGCGTCGAGCGTCCCGTGATGATCGTGTTCGCGGGCGACCACGGCATTGCTGCCGAAGGCGTGAGCCCATATCCGCAGGCCGTGACTGCGCAGATGGTCGCGAACTTCGTCGCAGGGGGCGCGGCCATCAACGTCTTCAGCGGCGTGGCGGGACTCACGCTCGAAGTCGTCAACGCGGGCGTGGCGACGCCGCTGCCGCCGTCGCCCACGCTCGTCGATCTGCCCGTCGCGCGCGGCACGCGCAACTTCGCGCGCGAGCGCGCCATGACGCGCGACGAAGCCCTCGCCGCGCTCGCGGCGGGCGCACAGCGCGTGCGCCACCACGCGGCGCTCGGCACGAACGTGATCGGCTTTGGCGAAATGGGCATTGCCAACACGTCGTCGGCCGCATGCCTGATGAGCCGCCTGTGCGGTGTGCCGATCGACGAATGCGTGGGGCGCGGCACGGGCCTCGACAATGCGGGCCTCGCGAAAAAGCGCAATGTGCTCGCGGCGGCGCTCGCGCATCATGCCGACGCGCGCGAGCCGCTCGACGTGCTCGCCGCGTTCGGCGGCTTCGAGATCGCGATGATGGCGGGCGCGTACCTCGAGGCCGCACGCTCGCGCATGGCGATTCTCGTGGACGGCTTCATCGCCACCTCGGCGCTGCTCGTGGCCGACGCGCTCGCGCCGAACGTGCGCGACTACTGCGTGTTTGCGCACGCATCGAACGAAGCGGGGCACCGCCGCATGCTCGATCACTTCGGCGCGCGCGAACTGCTCTCGCTCGATCTGCGTCTGGGCGAGGGCACGGGCGCCGCGCTCGCGGTGCCGCTGCTGCGCGCGGCGGTCGCGTTCCTGAACGACATGGCGAGCTTCGAGTCGGCCGGCGTCGACAATCGCCGTGATCGCCACGCCTGAGCGCCGTGCGATGAATCCGCTCGCGGAGCTGCGCTACTTCTTCACGGCACTGGGCTATTTCACGCGCGTGCCGGTGCCGCGCTGGGTCGGCTTCGAGCCTGCGTGGCTCAATGCGGCGGCGCGCTACTTTCCGCTCGTCGGCGCGTTGATCGGCGCGCTCGGGGCGCTCGTCTATCTCGCTGCCCTGCGCGCGTTTCCGGCGAGCGTAGCCGTGCTGCTGTCGATGGCGGTCACGCTCCTCGCGACGGGCGCCTTTCACGAAGACGGTCTCGCCGACTGCCTCGACGCATTCGGCGGCGCGTACACCCGTGAGGACGTGCTGCGCATCATGCACGATTCGCGCATTGGCGCGTTCGGCGCGATTGGTCTCGTGGTGGCGCTCGTGCTGAAGTGGCAGACGCTCGCCGCGCTGCCGCCGGCGCGCGCCGCGATGCTGATGATCGCCGGTCACGCCGCGAGCCGTGCGTGTGCGATCAGCTATCTCGTTTCGCTGGACTACGTGCGGCAGGAGGGCAAGGCCAGGCCCGTCGCGCGGCGCATGAGCGTGAGCGCGTGGCTGTGCGCGTGCGTGTTCGGTTTGCCGTGGCTGTTCTGGCCGGTGGGGTCCGGCGTGCCCGGCTGGCGCGCGGGCGCAGCGATCCTCGTCGTGCTCGCCGTGTTGCGCTATGGACTGGGCCGTTACTTCGTGCGCCGCATCGGCGGCTATACGGGCGATTGTCTCGGCTTCGCGCAGCAGGTGTTCGAGATCGCCATCTACCTCGTGGGGCTCGCGTGGATCTCGTTCTGATCCGCCATCCTGCCGTGGCCGTGGATGCAGGCGTGTGCTACGGCGCGAGCGACGTGGCGCTCGCGGGCGACGCCACACAGCAGGCCGCATGGCTCGCCGGGCGGCTCGCGGCGCTCGGCGCGCGCGAACCGCAGCGGATCGAAACGAGCCCGCTCACGCGCTGCGCGAGCGTTGCCGCGGCGCTTGCCGGTGTGCACGGACAGGTACCGCGAGCAGAGGCACGCCTCGCAGAGATGGATTTCGGCGCCTGGGAGATGCAGCGCTGGGACGCGATCGAACGCGCGCAGATCGACGCGTGGGCCGCGAATTTCGAGCACGCGCGCGAGCACGGCGGCGAGAGCGTTGCGCAGTTCGACGCGCGCGTGAACGGGTGGTTCGGCACGCTCGACGCGCACGAGAAGTCCACCGTTTGGGCTGTCACCCATGCGGGTGTGATGCGCACCGTCACGGCACGTGCGCTCGGTGTGCCGCTCGCGCATTGCGTGCGCTGGCCGCTGGAGATGGGCGCCATTGTGTGCCTGCACTACGACGCCCTTGGCGCACAGTGGCTGCTCGCGCGCTGGAACGCATAGCAAGTCGATTCGGATGCCGAATCAATGCGCCGCGGCGTCGCGCGAGCGGGCGAGATCGAGATCCCTGCACAGCTGTGCCGCGCCCTGGGCGATGCGCGGCGCGGGGCGCGTCAGCAAGTCACCGTCGATGGCGAAGAGATTGCCATGGGCGACGGCGGCGAGCGCCGGCCAGGCGCGCCAGCGCTCGAGGCCCGGCAGCGGGCGGTCCGGCGGCGTGGCGCCTTGTGACGCGGCGACGATCGCATCGGGATTGGCGGCGAGGACGGCTTCCGTGGAAACCGTCGGCACGAGCGGCTCGAGCGCCGCGAACACGTTGCGGCCGCCGCAGAGCGCGATCACGTCGCTGATCATGTGCGAGCCGTTGAGGGTCATCAGCGGCTGATCCCAGACCTCATAGAACACGCTCACGGGCGCGCGCTGCGCATAGCGTGCGCGCAGCTGCGCGATGTCGCGGCGGTAGGCATTCGCGGCGGCCTGCGCGGCGTCTTGCGTGCCGAGCAGCTCACCGAGGCGCGTGAGCGAGGTCGCGACGTCGTCGAGCCTGTGCGGCTCGCTGAAAAAGAGGGGGATGTGCAGCGCGCGCAGACGATCGAGCTGTTGCTGTGCGTTGCCGTGACGCCAGACCACGATGAGGTCGGGCTTGAGCGCGGCGATGCGCTCGAGGTCGAGCGCGCGGTTGTCGCCCACGCGCGGCACCTTTTGCGCGTCGGGCGGATAGTCGCTGTAGGCCACGGCGCCGACGACTTTCGCGCCGCCGCCCGCGGCATAGAGCAGCTCGGTGACGTGTGGCGCGAGGCTCACTACGCGCCGCGCAGGCGCGGGGAGGGTGACGGTGGTGCCCGCGTCGTCGATGGCGGTGACGCTCGCATGCGCGGCGCACGGAAGGATCGCGGCCAGCAGCGTCAATGCAATAGCGGCTGCGCGCATCAGCCGATCGCCCGCATGGCTTGCCCGAGTGCGTTTTCGAAGCGCTGCCATTCGTCTTCGGACGCAGGCAGGCCAAAACGCAGGCTGGCCGGCGCGTCGAAGCGGCGCGTCCACACGGCGTGGCGCGCGAGCGCATCCTGCAGCGCCGGCGTGCGCGGGTCCGCGATCCACGCGAAGAGCGGGGTGGCGCGCGGCGTGAAGCCGTGAACGCGCAACAGCGCGACGAGGCGCGCGCTTTCGGCGGCGAGGCGCACGCGCATTTCGCTTTGCCACGTGAAGTCTTCGAACGCATGGGTGACCGCGTGGCGCGCCGGCCCGCTCACGGTCCACGCACCCAGATGCGCGCGCAACCCGGCTAGCAGGGCGGGGGCGCCGAGCGCGAATCCGCAGCGCGCGCCCGCGAGCCCGAAGAACTTGCCGGGCGAGCGCAGCACGACGAGTCCTTCGCGGGTGGTTGCGTGCGCAAGCGTTGCGGATCGCTCGTGGCCGAACGCATCGGCAAAGGCTTCGTCGACGATCAGCGTGCCGCCGCGCGCGGCGAGTTGCGCATGCCAAAAAAGCAGACGCTCGGCAGCAAGATGCGTGGCCGTCGGATTGTTCGGATTCACCACGACAGCATGCGTGACGGTATCGGGCAGCGTGTCCTGCGTGAAGTCGAGCGGCACGGTCTCATGACCCGCGCGCGCGAACGCCGGCGCGTACTCGCCATAGGTGAGCGGCGCAATCGCGACACTCGCGCGTGGCAACAAGGCCGGCAGCGCGCGGATCGCGGCCTGACTGCCCGCCACCGGCAACACGTGACGGGCGTCCGGCGCGCCGTAGTAGCGCGCGGCGCACGCAGCGAAGCCGTCGCCGTCGTCGGGCAGGCGCCGCCATGCCGCGGACGGCACCGGCGGCACGGGATAGCCATGCGGATTGATGCCGGTGGAGAGATCGATCCAGGCGTCCCAGGCGATGCCGTAACGCTGCGCGGCTTCGTGCAGATTGCCCCCGTGCGCGACGAGTGCGGCGGTGTGCTCAGACATGGGTCGCCACGCTCACGAAGGCCAGTGCGAGCAGCGCCGCGAGCCACAAAATGGTGGTGCGCTCGACCAGCCGCACGACCGCATCCACGTGCTGTGCGCGCGGCGGCGAGCCTGTGCCGAGCGCCGGGCGCTCTTCCAGCATGCCGTGATAGACGGCCGCGCCGCCCAGCAGCACGTTCAGGCTGCCCGCGCCGGAGGCCATGACCGGGCCCGCGTTCGGGCTGTCCCAGCGATGCGCCTGTTCGCGCCAGCAGCGCAGCGCCATGCGCGTGTCGCCGAGCAGCGCGTAGCTCGCGGCCGTGAGGCGCGCGGGAATCCAGTTGAGGACGTCGTCGATGCGCGCGGCTGCCCAGCCAAAGCGCAGGAAGCGCGGCGTGCGGTAGCCCCACATGGCATCGAGCGTGTTGGCGAGACGGAACGCGAGGGCGCCTGGGCCGCCCGCGATCGCGAACCAGAACAGTGCGCCGAAGATCGCGTCGTTGCCGTTTTCGAGTGCCGATTCGACGGCCGCGCGCGCGAGCGCGGTGGCGTCCGCCTGGGCTGTGTCGCGCGAGACGATGCGGCCGGTCAACTCGCGCGCGGCTGCGAGGTCGCGCCGGGCGAGCGCGGCGCCGATCGGCGCGATGTGCTCGGCAAGACTGCGCGCGCCGAGTGCGAACCACAGCAGCGCGACGTGCAGCCCCCAGGCGAGCGGCCAGGGCAGCAGCGCGCACAGCAGCGCGGCGCCGATGACGGGCGGCGCAACGGCGGCGAGCCATGCGAGCAGGCCGAGCGGACGGCCGCGGCGGCCCGTGTTCAGGCGCGCTTCGATGCGGCTCGCGTACTGGCCGAAGGCGACGAGCGGATGCGCGCGGCGCGGCTCGCCGAGCCAGCGGTCCACGGCGACGCCGGCCACGGCGAGCGCGGCGGTGACGGGCAGCGAGAGCATCATGAGGTCCCGCGCGGCGCCTTGAGCACCAGAGGCAGGCCCGCGGCGACGAGCATGGCGCGGTCGGCGAGCGCCGCGACGCGCTGATTGAGGCGGCCAAGTTCGTCCACGTAGAGGCGCGTGGCCGCGCCCATCGGCACGACGCCCATGCCGATCTCGTTGCTCACCACGAGCACCGTGCCTTGCGCGCGCTCGCAGGCGGCGGCGAAGGCGTCGAGGCGCTCGCGCCAGTCGGGCAGCGGCGAGTCGGAGCCGGCGGGGCAAAGCAGGTTCGCGAGCCACAGCGTGAGGCAGTCGATCAGCACGCACTGGCCGGGCGCCGCCGCTGCCTCGAGTGCGGGAGCGAGATCGAGCGGCGCTTCGGCGAGCGCCCAGTGCGCGGGCCGGCGCGCGCGATGGTGGCCGATGCGCTCAGCGAATTCGAGGTCGTCCGTCATGCGCGCGGTGGCGATATAGGTGACCGGCAGGCCGCTCGCGGCGGCGAGGCGTTCGGCGTGCGCGCTCTTGCCCGAGCGCGCGCCGCCGACGATGAAGGTGAGGTCGCGCGAATTCATCGCGTGATTGTAACGGCTGCGCTCAGGCGCACCGTCATCCGTTCGGCCAACCTCGCGCCGGGGTCCTGCCGGGTGCGGCGCGGCGATGGGATAATGCGCGTTCGCCTTCCCTTGCCTGTCCGGCCCACTGCCATCGCCGCTTCATGACCGCCACGCTACCCGCCGTGCCCCGTGTACCCACCGGCACGCTGATGATCCAGGGCACGACGTCCGACGCCGGCAAGAGCACGCTCGTCGCCGGCCTGTGCCGTCTCGCGCGCCGCGCGGGTGCGCGCGTCGCGCCGTTCAAGCCGCAGAACATGGCGCTCAACAGCGCCGTGACCGTGGATGGCGGCGAGATCGGCCGCGCCCAGGCGCTGCAGGCTGTCGCCGCCGGCATCGAGGCGCACACCGACCTCAATCCGGTGCTGCTCAAGCCCAATAGCGATCTCGGCTCGCAGGTCATCATCCACGGCAAGGCGCGCATGAACCTGAACGCGCGCGCGTACCAGGACTACAAGCCCCTCGCGCGCGAGGCCGTGCTCGCGTCCTATGCGCGTCTGTGCGCGCGCTACGACACCGTGTTCGTGGAAGGCGCGGGCAGTCCCGCCGAAGTCAACCTGCGCGCCAACGACATCGCGAACATGGGCTTTGCCGAGGCGGTCGACTGCCCGGTCGTGCTCGTGGCCGACATCGACCGGGGCGGCGTGTTCGCGCACCTGATCGGCACGCTGGCCTGTCTTTCGGAAAGCGAGCGTGCGCGCGTCAAAGGTTTCGTCATCAACCGCTTTCGCGGCGACCGCACGCTGCTGGAACCCGGCCTCGCCTGGCTCGAGCAGCAGACGGGCAAGCCGGTGCTGGGCGTCGTGCCGTATCTGCATGGCCTCACGCTCGACGCCGAGGACATGCTGCCGGGCGCGGCCCATAGCGGCGCGCAGGCCGGCGGCGAGACGCTGCGCGTGGTGGTGCCCGCGCTGCCGCACATCAGCAACCACACCGACTTCGACGCGTTGCGCGCCCATGCGCAGGTCGATTTCACCTATGTGCGCACGGGCGAGGCGCCGCCCGCCGCCGACCTCGTGATCCTGCCGGGCTCGAAGAACGTGCGCGACGACCTCGCGTGGCTGCGCGCCCAGGGCTGGGAGACGGCACTCGCGCGGCATCTGCGCTATGGCGGGCGCGTGATCGGCATTTGCGGCGGCATGCAGATGCTCGGGCGCGCGATTGCCGATCCGCACGGCGTGGAGGGCGAACCGGGCGAGGTCGAGGGCTTCGGCTGGCTCGACTACGAAACGGTGCTCACGCGCGAAAAGACCTTGCAGAACGTGACGGGCGCGCTCGCGCTGGAAGGCGTGCACGGGCATGCTGACGCAGCCCCGGCGCGCGTGGCGGGCTACGAAATTCACATGGGCGAGACGCGCGGGCGCTCGCTCGAATCGCCCGCGGTATGGCTCGCTGCGGCGGGCGAAGACAGCCGGGAGGGGGCGATGCGCCCGGATGGCGCGCGCTCGGCGGATGGCCAGATTCTCGCGACCTATGTGCACGGGCTCTTCGACACGCCGCACGCGTGCGCGGCGCTCCTGCGCTGGGCCGGGCTCGCACAGGCGCGCGCGGTGGATTATCCGGCGTTGCGCGAGGCGTCGCTGGAGCGGCTGGCGGACACGCTCGCGGCGAGCCTCGATCTGGAGAAGATGTTCGGCGTAATCGGCTGAATGCGCAGCTAAATGCGCAACTGGATGCGCGGCTGAACGACTCAGTAAAGCACCATCTGCGTGCAGCGGAAGAGGGCGATGGTCTTGCCGTCCGGGCCGCTCACGGTGGCGTCCCAGACCTGGGTGCTGCGCCCGAGGTGCACCCCCTTCGCGACGGCCGAGATCGTGCCTTCGCGCGCGGTGCCGAGATGATTGCTCTTGATCTCGATGGTGGTGAAGTTCTTTGCATTGGGCGGCAGGTGAGCGAGGCAGGCGTAGCCGCAGGCCGTGTCGGCGAGGCCGATTACCGTGGCGGCGTGCAGGAAGCCGTTGGGAGCGAGCAGGTCGCTGCGCACGTCGAGCTCGGCGCGCAGCAGGCCCTGCTCGAGGACCAGCGGGCGAAAGCCCAGCCAATCGGGCAGGCGGCCGCGCTGCCTCGCGAGCAGGGATTCGATCGTGATGTCGTGGCGTAGCGTGCTCATGGTCGGTCAGTCTCCCTGATTTGATATGAACATTGCGGGTGCGCGCTCGTGGGGGGCTTCGGCGGCGCGCAATTTGCCGATATTATCGGACGGTTGATTCGGGGCGCCGGCTCGTCTGCAAGGCGCCTCGCCAGGTATCGAAGAACGCATCGAACGACGCATCGCGCAAAAATCACGGCAATCCGGCTGGCCATGCGCCAGCCATCCTGACGGGAGCATTCATGACGGTAATCGTGGTGGCGAATCCCAAGGGCGGCGTGGGAAAGAGCACGCTGTCCACCAACCTGGCCGGCTATTTCGCCGCACAAGGCGAGTGGGTGGCGCTCGCGGACCTCGACCGGCAGCAGTCCTCGCATGCCTGGCTCGATCTGCGGCCCGCGACGCTGCCGGCCATCGAGAGCTGGCAGGTCGATCTGGACAACCCGGCGAAGCCGCCCAAGGGACTCGAGCACGCAGTCATCGACACGCCCGCCGGCCTGCACGGCAACCGGCTCGCGGCGATCATCGAGCTGGCGGACAAGGTGATCGTGCCGCTGCAGCCCTCGATGTTCGACATTCTCGCCACCCAGGACTTCCTGAACCGCCTCGCCAGGGAAAAGTCCGTGCGCAAGGGGGCGATCCAGGTGGGCGTGGTGGGCATGCGGGTGGATGCGCGCACGCGCTCGGCCGAGCAGCTGCAGCGCTTCGTCGAGGGACTCGATCTGCCGGTGCTGGGGTATCTGCGCGACACACAGAACTACGTGCAGCTTGCAGCGCACGGCCTCACGCTATGGGACGTCGCGAAGAGCCGGGTGGAGAAGGACCTCGACCAGTGGCAGTCGATTATCGGCTGGGTGGACGGCAAATAAGCGGCAAACAAGCGGCAAACAAGCCGCAAAGAAGCGCGCAGGTACGGCGGCGCGGACCCGATGCGCCGCGCCGGCCAGCCTCGCGTTTTAGCTCCAGCTTTGCGTGGGCACGTGGTCGCGGCTGCCCTTGATGCGGTTGTTCTCGTCCACGAACACGAGGTCCGGCTTCCAGCCGGCCTTGAGCTCTTCCTCTTCCACGTTCGCGAAGGCCGCGATGATCACGAGGTCGCCCAGTTGCGCGCGGCGCGCGGCCGAGCCGTTCAGCGAGATCATGCCGCTGCCGCGCTCGCCCTTGATCGCGTAGGTCGTGAAGCGTTCGCCGTTGTTGATGTTCCAGATGTCGATGCGCTCGTTTTCGACGATATTGGCCGCTTCGAGCAGATTTTCGTCGATGGCGCACGAGCCTTCGTAGTGCAGCTCGCAGTGCGTGACCGCGGCGCGGTGGATCTTCGACTTGAGCATATGGCGTTGCATGGAGGGTCTCCTCAGGCGAGCGGGCGCGCGGCCCGCCGCGGGTAAGCGGAATCTGGGGGGATCGGGTGAAAGCGGGACGGCGCGGCCGCCCGCGGCCCTCAGATCTCGAGGTTGTCGATCAGGCGCGTCGCGCCGAGTCTGGCGGCGGCCAGCACGACGAGCGGCGCCTCGGCGTCGCCGGCCACGCCCGGCGCCGGCGGCAGCAGGTTCGCGCGCTTGCGGATCGCGATGTAGTCGGGCTTCCAGCCGCGCGCGGCGAGCGTCGCCATGGCGTCGAGTTCGAGCTGCTGGAAGTCGCGGCGGCCCGACAGCACCGACTCGCGGATCGCGCGTAGCACGCCCGCCAGCTGCGGCGCTTCGGCGCGCTCGCCTTCGCTCAGGTAGCGGTTGCGCGAGCTGAGCGCGAGGCCGTCGGTGTCGCGCACCGTTTCGGCGGCGACCACTTCGGTCGGCAGCGCGAACTGGTTGCACATGGCGCGCACGATCATGAGCTGCTGGTAGTCCTTCTTGCCGAACACGGCCACGCGCGGCTGCACGCACGACATCAGCTTCATGACGACCGTGCACACGCCCTCGAAGAAGCCAGGGCGGAATTCGCCTTCCAGAATGTCGCCGAGATCGTGCGGCGGGCGCACGCGGTATTCCTGCGGCTGCGGATACATGTCGCGCTCAGTGGGCGCGAACAGCACGTAGACGTTTTCCTTCTGCAGCTTCTCGATGTCGTCCTGGAGCGTGCGCGGATACTTGTCGAAGTCCTCGTTCGGGCCGAACTGCAGCCGGTTGACGAAGATGCTCGCCACGACCGGGTCGCCGTGCTGGCGCGCGAGGCGCATCAGCGAGAGATGGCCTTCGTGCAGGTTGCCCATGGTCGGCACGAACGCCGTGCGGTTTTGGCCGCGCAACTGGTCGCGCAATTCCTGAATCGAGCTGATGACTTTCATGATCGGAGGCTTTATGCCTTGCGCGGGGCAAGACTGGGTTGCACGGCCGCAAGCCGGAGGCCCGGACGAAGGGCCGCGAGCGGACGTCGCGCGCCCGGTCCGCGCGAGAGGCGCGATGCCCCATATATGGGACGAGACCGGGCAGGCGCGGGCGATTGTAGTGGATTTGTGAAGGCGGCGCACCCGCCTCGGATAGGGGGTTGTCCTGGCGCTGCGCTGTGCGGCCCGCTGAGGGTTCCCGTGCGATGTGGTCCTCTTTATCGAGCCGTCGGCGGACGGGCCCGGGCAGGGCCTGGCAAGGATCAGGCAGGCAAATACGCGAGCCGCACGTAAATCGGCGCGAACGGCTCGGCCTGGGTGATCTCGATGAGCGATTCGCGCGACAGCTCCAGCATGGCGATGAAGTTCACGACTACGACGGGCACGCCGCGCGTGGTGTCGAACAGCTCGGAGAACTCCATGAAGCGCTCGCCTTGGAGCCGGCGCAGGATGATGCTCATGTGCTCGCGCACCGAGAGCTCCTCGCGCGAGATCTTGTGATGCTGGACGAGCTTCGCGCGCTTGATGACGTCGGCCCATGCGGCGCGCAGGTCGTTGCTGTCCACGTCGGGAAAGCGCGGCGTGATGCTCTGCTCGATATAGACCTCGGCGCGCAGGAAGTCGCGGCCGAGCTGCGGCAGCTGGTCCAGGCGCTGGGCGGCGAGCTTCATCTGCTCGTATTCGAGCAGGCGCCGCACGAGTTCGGCGCGCGGGTCCTCGGCTTCTTCGCCGGTGTCGGCCTTCTTGACCGGCAGCAGCATGCGCGACTTGATCTCGATGAGCATGGCCGCCATCAGCAGATATTCGGCCGCGAGTTCGAGGTTGGTCTTGCGCAGCTGCTCGACATAGCCGAGGTACTGGGTCGTGACCTCCGCCATCGGGATGTCGAGGACGTTGAAGTTCTGCTTGCGGATGAGGTACAGCAGCAGGTCGAGCGGGCCTTCGAAGGTCTCGAGGAAGACTTCGAGCGCGTCCGGCGGGATATAGAGGTCCTGCGGGAGCTTGAAGAGCGGCTCGCCGTAAAGGCGTGCGAACGCGACGCCGTCGACCGTGTCGGGCGTCGAGTCGGTCGCGGGCGTGGTCAGCGCCTCACCGGGCGTTGGCCCGGCAGCCTGGCCCGCGTGACTGGCCGCGTGCTCGCCTGCTGGCGGCGCGCCGGCCCCGTCGGCCTCGGCCATCAGAAGTTCTGGTAGTAAACGTAAGACGTTTGCTTGACGCGCGAAGCCTGCTGGCGCTCGCGCTCGTCGAGGTCGATCGGTTGCTTGTCCCACAGGAGCGCGCGGCCCTTGCGTTGCTGTTCTTCGAGCTGCGGCTTTTGCTGCTTGAGCTGGTTGATGAACTGCGTGATGTCCGACTGATACATGGCTGACGTCCGTCCAGTAAGGCGGGGCGCCTGATTGCGCCGCGCCGCTTGTTCTGTCGGCGGCAATTTTACCGCAAGCCAACGCCGCGGAACATCCGCCCCGGCGCAGCGCGTGCCGACCCTCCCCGGGGCCGGCGCGCGCGCCATACGCGCGGCTGCGTCCGCCGTTATGGCACGCTTTGGACCGCCTCCTGGGGTTTTCGCGCGCCGATGTGGTGAAATAACGCGTTTGCGCCCGTTGCCGCTTCCCGTGCCCTGCGCGCGAGCGGCGCAACTGGCCGCAACCAGTTATACGACGGCCGGAGGTGGCGTTTGGCGGGATGGGTGATCGAAGCATTGTGCGCACGGCGGCGCCCCTCGCGGGCGGCGCGGCCACGGCTCGCCACGTGCCTGATCGTGTGCCTCGCCGGGTTCTGCGCCGTGGCGCCGCCCGCCCGGGCCGACATCCTGACCACCCTGCTGCCGTGGATGCGACCGCGCACCTACTACGACGTCGATATCGCGGCCACCCCGCGCGAGCTGCGCAAGCTGCTCGAGACGCACCTCGACATTGCGCGCTTTGCCACGCGCGCCGACGTGAACGAGGACCAGTTCGCGTTCCTCGTGACCGCGACGCCGCAGCAGGTGCGCGACCTCGCCTCGACGGCGGGCTATTTCACGCCGGTCGTGCGCACCGACGTTCGTACGATCGACGGCAGGCGGCACGTGCGGGTGAGCGTCGACCCGGGGCCGCGCACGACGATTTCGTCGGTGAAGCTCGTGTTTCGCGGCCCGGTCCTCACGGAAGACCCGGCGCAGGAGAACACCGCGCGCTTTGCGTTCTCGCTGCACGAGGGCGACGCCTTCACGCAGTCGGGCTGGGACGATGCCAAGAACGCCTCGCTCAAGGCGTTGCAGGCGCGCCGCTATCTCGGCGCCAAGATCGCGTTTTCCGAGGCGCGGGTCGATCCGCTCAGGCACGACGCCCAACTTTCCGTAACGTTCGACAGCGGGCCGACCTTCACGCTGGGCAAGCTCGATGTTTCGGGCCCGCGGCGCTATCCGGCCTACATCATCGACAACGTGAATCCGCTTTCGCCGGGCGAAATCTACGACCTGAAGCGGGTGGCCGAACTGCAGCGCCAGGTGCAGAACACGCCGTATTACGCGAGCGTGGCGATCGACGTCGACGCGAACACGCAAAAGCCGCTCGAAACGCCCGTGCACGTGAAGGTGAGCGAGTTCCCGTACAACAACTTCCGCGGCGGCGTGGGTTATTCGACCGACACCGGCGCGCACGTCCAGGGCTCCTACACCTACCTGAACACGTTCGGGGCGGCGTGGCCGTTCCAGGTGCAGGGCCGGCTCGACCAGATCCAGAAGTTCGGTCAGGTCCAGCTTTCGATGCCGCCGGGCCCGCGCGCCTGGACCAACAGCCTCGTCGCGTCCTACACGACCACCGACGTTTCGGACACGAACATCTATAGCGCGCGCGTCGGGGTGCAGCGCACGCGCACCTCGCAGAACATCGACTACGCGTACGCGCTGATGTTCTATGACGACCGCCTCACGCAGAACGTCGGGCCGTCCTCGCGGGCCTATGCGCTCGTGCCGACCTGGGGCTGGACGCGCCGCAACGTCGACGACCCGCTCTTTCCGCGCTCGGGCAACATCATTCGCATGGAGGCGGGCCTCGCGCTCAAGAACGTGGGCGCCGAGCAAAGCTTCCTGCGCGCCTACATGCGCGGCCAGCAATACCTGCCGATCGGCCGCAGCGACATCATGGTGTTCCGCGCGGAACTGGGCGGCGTGTTCACGAGCGGCCCGTCGAGCGGCATCCCCGCGTCGCTGCTGTTCCGCGCGGGCGGTTCGAACTCGGTGCGCGGCTACTCGTTCCAGAGCATCGGTAACGACCAGTCGGGCTCGATCCTGCCGACCAAGTATCTCGTCACCGGCTCAGCGGAATACCAGCACTGGTTCAGTCACGACTGGGGCGGTGCGGCGTTCTTCGACGTCGGCACCGCCACCGATACCTGGGGCGAAAAGGAATTCGATCCGGGCGCGGGTATCGGCGCGCGCTGGCGCAGCCCCGTCGGGCCGGTCAACCTCGATCTCGCCTATGGTTTTCGCACTCGCAGCGTGCGGCCTTACCTGACACTCGGGATCGCCTTCTGATGACGACGCGCTCGCTGCTCCGCTTTTCTACGACCCCTGCGCCGCACGGCGAGGAGGCCGCATGAGCGCGCGCCGTTTCGCTGCGGCGGCACGGCTGCCGGCCACGTTCGCGGTGCCGCCGGGGGAGGCTGCCCGCAGCCCCGGCGACGATGCGCGCGGCGAACCCGGCGGCAAGGGAGGCAATGGAGGCAATGGAGGCAATGGAGGCGCGGGTGGCAGCAACAGCGCGCCGCCGCGGCGCCGCGGGCCGCGGCTCTGGAAGGCGATTGCCTGGGCGATCGTCGTGCCGGTGCTGCTTGTCGGGCTCGTCGCCGGCTTGCTCTATGGCGTGCTGACGACCGAGCGCGGCACGGCCTACGCGTGGCGCGCGGCGCTCAGGGTGCTCGACGGCAAGCTCGCGGGCAGGCTCGAAGGCGGCACGCTCGCGAGCGGCGTGCGCTTTTCCAACGTGAGCTGGCGCGGCACCGACGGCACCACGATCAAGGTCGACCGCATCGCAGGCCAATGGGAGCTGCAGGGCTTCGGCCAGAAACCCTGGCGCTTCGTCGTGGATTATCTGCACGCGGGCGACATCGAAATGCGCATCGTGCCGTCGCACGAGCCTTCCTCGCCCCTGAGGCTGCCGGAAAACCTGCAGCTGCCGCTCGGGCTCGAGATCCGCGACCTGCAGGTTGACAGGCTCACGGTTCACGAAGGCACCTCGACCAGCGAGTTCTCGCACTTCCAGTTCCACGGACGCAGCGACGGCCGCCATCACGAGGCCGCCATCGAGCGCCTCGACACGCCCTTTGGCGCAGTGAGCGCGCGGGCGTGGCTCGATGGCGTGCGGCCGTTCGCGCTCACGGGCGAGCTGGGCTACTCCGGCAAGGTGAACGGCGAAGACGTGCAGGTCAGCGCCAACCTCGCCGGCTCGCTCGAGGCGCTCACGGCTGACGTCGACGCGAGCGGCATGAAGCTCACCGGCCGCGCGCATGTGGAGGCCACGCCGTTCGCTTCCGTGCCGCTGCAGCGCGTTACGCTCGCGTTCGATCATGTCAATCCGCAGGCGTTCGCGCCGGGCGCGCCGTTCGCCGACCTCGCGGTGCGTGCGCAGTTGCAGCCGGTGCCGGGCGGCGCGGCGGGCGTGCCGGCGGCGCTTGCGGCGGTGGCTTCGGGCGCGGCCGCGGTGCCGGAAGTGACGCCGGCTTCCGTGCCGGCGCCGCCATCGGCGCCGGCGGGCGGTGCGAAGCCCGATGCCGCGGCGGCCTCTGCAGCAGCGGGCGCGGCCGGCGCGGCTCGCGCGCGCAGCAACGCGGCGGGCTTCACGGTGGCGGGTGCGGTCTCGATCGTGAACGCGAAGCCGGGCGCCCTCGACGAAAAGCTGCTGCCGCTCATCGATGCTCACGCCGACGTCGTGCTCGATGCGAAGACGCAGCGCATCCCGAAGCTCGCCGTGCGTCTCGTGAAGAACGCGACGATCGCCGGCGGCGGCACGATCAGCGGGCGCGACGGGCGCTTCGACCTGAAGGTGGCCGGGCTCGACCTCAACGCGATCCAGTCGAGCGTGCGCGCCACGCAGTTCGCGGGGCCAATCGGCGTGCGGCTGAACGGCGACGTGCAGAGCGTCACGCTCGATCTCGCCGATCCCAGGGCTGCGCTGCGCGTGCAGGGCAAGATCACGCAGGACCCCGCGCGCCTGTCGCTCAACGACGTGCGCCTGACTTCGGGGGCGGGACGCATCGACCTGTCGGGTGCGCTCAAGCACGACGCCAGCTCCACGTATCAACTCAAGGCGGTGCTGACCAATTTCGATCCGCTGTCGCTCACGTCGCAAACCCCGGCGCGTGCGGCAGCGAAGCCGCCCGCGCCGGCCGCCCGGCCGCGGCCCGCGCCTCAGAGCGCCGCCAATGACCTCAACCCGCGACACAATCTGGCGCTCAATCCGGCGCTGAACCCGTCGCTCAATCCCGCGCAATCGGGCGAGCAGGCCGCCGGGCAAAAGCGCGTGGAGAACGCGAGAGAGAGCAGGCCGGGCGGGGCTGCCGAGCCCACAGCGAAGCCGCGGCCAGCCATGCGTCCCGCGGGCCGGCGCATCGAGGCGCGCGTGAACGGCACGCTCAACGCGAGCGGCACGCTCGCGCCCGCCTTCACGACGCGGGCCGAATTCAGGCTCGGCCCGAGCGTCTACGACGACCTGCCGCTCACGGGCCAGGGCCTCATCCAGCTGGCGGGCTCGCGTATTCTGCCAAGCCGCGCGAACCTCTCGATTGCGGGCAATACCGTGGATCTGCAAGGCAGCTTCGGTGCGCGTGGCGATCGCCTGCGCTTTCGC
Organism: Paraburkholderia silvatlantica; assembly: GCF_003096715.1. GTDB lineage: Bacteria > Pseudomonadota > Gammaproteobacteria > Burkholderiales > Burkholderiaceae > Paraburkholderia > Paraburkholderia silvatlantica. Next base: position 2,756 of record NZ_QEOL01000033.1, on the reverse strand, counting down.
GTGGATGCGCCGCAGCTCGACCGGCTCGGTTTTGGCATAGCGGGCCAGCTCGCGGCGAACGGCGATCTGACCGGCACCTTCGCACACCCCGACGTCTCGCTCGACTACAAGGCCGACCACGTGGTGTTCGGCGATAACCGCGTCGGCCATGCCGAAGGCCGGGCGCTCGCGCGCGACGGCGCGAACGGCGCGCTCGCCTTCAGCACCGACGCGAGCGACATTGCCGTGGCGGGCGTCGATATCGCGACGCTCGCCGCGCACCTCGACGGCACGCGCGCGAAGCACACGCTCACCGCGAGCGCGAAGGGCAAAGTGCAGGGCCAGCCTATCGACGTCGCGGTGGCCGCGAACGGCGGCCTGCAGGACACGCGCGAAGGCGCGCGCTGGAACGGCACGGTGACGCAACTCGAGAACCGTGGCGTGCCCGGCGTGAAGCTCCAGTCGCCGCTGACGGTGAGCGCGGGCCCCGGCAAGGTCACGCTCGGCGCGACGCGTATCACGGGAGAAGGCGCCTCACTCGAGCTGAAATCGTTCGATTTCGACCATGGCCGCATCCGCTCGGCGGGCACGCTCACCAACGTGTCGCTCGCGCGCATCATGCAAATCCGGCAGCAGTTCACGGGCGTGCCGTCCACGCTCAGGACCGATCTGATCTTCGACGGCGACTGGGACTTCTCCGTCGGCCCGACGGCCACCGGCTATGTGCAGATCAAACGCCGCTTGGGCGACATCACGACCGAGGTCGGCCGTGGCTTTGCCTCGCTCGGCGTGGGCGACCTCAACGTGCGCGCGGCCTTCAGCGGCGGCAACCGCCTCACGTTCACGGCGCATGCCCAGGCGAGCCGCGTGGGCGTGCTCGACATCGATGCCTACACGACGCTCGTGCCGCGCGACGGCATCCTCACCGTCGCAGACGAGGCGCCGATCGGCGGCTCCATCAAGGCGAACGTGCCCTCGCTCAGGAACACGGGCGGCATGCTCGGGCCGACTTACCTGCTCGACGGCCATCTCGCGCTGCAACTCGCGCTGGGCGGCACAGTCGGGAAGCCGGATCTCACGGGCTCGCTGGTCGGCGACGGCATTTCGGCCACGATGGTCGACCAGGGCGTGGAGCTGAAGGACGGCGTGATCCGCATCGCGCTCTCGCATAACCTCGTCGACTTCCAGCAGGTGGAGTTCCAGGGCGCGACGAGCGGTACGCTGCGCGCGAAGGGCCAGGTGCGCCTCGACAACGCGGAGCCCGATCTCACCGCGAGCATCGTCGCGGACAAGCTCGAGCTGTTCGCATCGCCCGACCGCAAGCTGTCGCTTTCGGGCAGCGCGAGCATCGCCAACGGCGGGCATCTGGGCGGCATGCAGATCGACGGCAAGTTCACCGTCGATCACGCGCTCTTCGACATGCCCGAGTTGCCCGCGCCCTCGCTCGGCGACGACGTCGTGATCGTGCGCCCCGACGGCACGACGGTAGGCGGCCGGCCGCCCATCGAAGAAACGGCGTCGACGAGGCCCGCGCCGCGCTTCGCGCCGCGCGCGAACGTCGACATCGATCTCGGCCACGACTTCCGCTTCCGCGGCCAGGGCGCGGATCTGGGCCTTGCGGGCATGATTTCGGTCAACAGCGCGCCGGACGTACCGCTGCGCGCGGTTGGCAACGTGCGCGTGACCGAAGGCTCCACATACACGGCGTTCGGCACCCGGCTCAATATCGAAAACGGCTACTTCACGTTCAACGGGCCGGTGGGCAATCCGGGCATCAACATTCTCGCCATGCGGCGCAACCAGCAGGTCGAGGCGGGCGTGCAGGTCACCGGCACCGTGCAGGCGCCGACGGTGCGCCTCGTTTCCGAGCCCAACGTGCCCGACAACGAAAAGCTCTCATGGCTGCTGTTCGGGCACGGCACCGATCAGGGCAACAACCTCGGCCAGCAGAGCGCGATGACGACGGCGCTGGCCCTGCTCGGCAGCGCGCAAGGCAAGCGCATTGCGCAGAGCATCGGCCTCGACGAATTTTCGATCGGGCGCAGCGAGGTGGGCCTGACCGACCCCGAGGTCGTGATGATCGCGAAGGCCATCAACCAGCGTCTCGTGATCGGCTACGAACAGGGCCTGCAGTCGGCGTCGAACGCGGTGAAGGCCACGATCAATCTCTCGCGTTACTGGTCGCTCGTGGTGTACGGCGGCACCTTCAACGGCGCCGATATTCTTTATACGCGGCGTTTCGATCGGCTTCGCCGATAGAGAATCAGAAATCACTGACAGGCCTGCATGGCCCGGTCGCCGACTATCGGCGACCGGGCTTTTTCATTTCCGGTTTGCGGCGTTCCGTTGGCCGTTCGGATGACTGATGTTGCCGTCTCCCGCCCAGTACTGTTCCAGTTTCAATCTGCGAGTTCGATATCGTTTGTTTGATTTTCGTCTAACTTGCACGGGCAAAATTTCGACTTATTGGGAGTGCTCCTGGAAGCGAAATTTTGGCCTCGTTGAGATTTTTTCACGTCGGGCGCATTGGCTGCAGCGCCTGCTATCAGGTAGGTCGTCCGACTTTTGAAGCATGATGACCGTCGTTTGCCGAGACTCACGGCCTGATGCCCCGGGCGTTTCACGCTTTGCTTAAAGCCTTGCGCGCCATCCAGAGGTTGCCCAGCGCAAACAGACCGTTCGTAGTCCGTCCTGAACAATTCGGCGCGCTTGCCATCAGCGTTACGCCAGCACGTCGGCGGTGCAGCAGTTGGACAGGGCAGCGAGAACGAAGACAC
>NZ_QEOL01000032.1 GCF_003096715.1 Paraburkholderia silvatlantica | reverse complement strand
GCTTCATCACCTCGTCAAACATTCCTTCGTACCCGCCATCCTTGAACAGGCCGCCAGGTTACCAGGTTTGACGCACAAAGACCTTGAAAGGGCTGGGTCTCAGGGCCAATCAGCGAAAAAACAGCACCTTTGTGGTACGGGTACCCCAGACGGCGCGCGCTTTTCATTCCCCGAAGCAAAATCGCCGGCTCAGAACACGTGCCCGGGCCCCGGGAACGTGCCTTCCTTCACGGCCTGCACATACGCGCGCACGGCCGATTCGATATCGGGCTGGCCCGCCATGAAGTCCTTCACGAAGCGCGGCCGCTTGCCGGGGAAAATGCCGAGCATGTCGTGCAGCACGAGCACCTGGCCCGAGCAGTCCACGCCCGCGCCAATGCCGATGGTCGGAATGCGCAGTTGCTTCGTGACTTCCGCACCGAGTGCGGCGGGCACGGCCTCGATCACCACGAGCTGCGCGCCCGCGTCCTGCAGCGCCAGCGCGTCGCGAATGAGCTGCGTGGCGGCCGCATCGCTCTTGCCCTGCACCTTGAAGCCGCCGAACGCATGCACCGACTGCGGCGTGAGGCCGATGTGCGCGCACACGGGCACGGCGCGCTCCACCAGCATCTTCACCGTGCGCGCGAGCCATTCGCCGCCCTCGATCTTCACCATCTGCGCGCCGGCGCGCATGAGCTTCACCGAGTTTGCAAACGCGTCTTCGGGCGTGCCGAAAGTGCCGAACGGCAGATCGGCGACGATCAGCGCCTTCGTTTGCGCGCGCGCCACGCACGCCGTGTGATAGGCGATGTCGTCGATGGTGACGGGCAGCGTCGTGGTGTGCCCCTGAAGCACGTTGCCGAGCGAGTCGCCGATCAGCACCGTATCGACGCCCGCGCGGTCGCACAGCGCGGAGAAGCTCGCGTCATAGCACGTCAGCATTGCGATGCGCTCGCCCGCATCGCGCATGGCCTGGAGTTTGGGCACGGTGACCGCGCTGCGGCTCGTTTCCTGCAGGTAAGTCATGGGGAAATCCGTTGGGAAAGGGAAAGACGGGAGGGGGCGCGCCGCTCGATCGCGTCGATCAGGCGGTTATAGCGACGTGCCCTTGACGAAGGATTCCTTGCGGCCGCGCATCGTCTCGATACGTTCGGCGACGAGCGCGAGGTCCGCATCGGAATCTGGCAGATCCAGATGCTCCGCGCCGACGGTGAGCACCGGCGCATGATCGTAATGATAGAAAAAATCGTTGTAGCTATCGCACAGCGCACGCAGGAACGCACTCGAAATAGACAGCTCGCGCGGCAACGCCCGCTTCTGGATGCGCGCGTACAGCGCCTCGGGGCTCGCCTGCAGATAGACGACGAGGTCGGGCAGGGGCGCCGATGACGTGAGACGCGAGGCGAGCGCGCGGTAGAGCGGCAGTTCGTCTTCGGCGAGCGTGAGGCGTGCGAACAGATCGTTGCGTTCGGCAAGGAAATTCGTCACGAGCGGCACGCCCGCTTCGCGGCGCGCGGCCACGTCGCGCGAAAGCTGCTCACGCTGCAAGGCGATATGCAGCTGCGCGGCGAGCGCGTGCGGCGAGGGCGCGGTGTCGCGATACACGCGCTCCAGAAACGGATTGTCGGCGTTCGATTCGAAGAGCGTCTGCATCGACCAGCGCTCGGCGAGCCGCGTGGCGAGCGTGGTCTTGCCCGCGCCGACGGGCCCTTCGATCACGATGTACTGGAGCGCGGCTGGCCGCGTGGTGCGCGTGGTGACCGCGGTGGCAGCCGTGACCGCGGTGAAAATCGGCAGGGGCGTCGTGCTCATCGGCAGTTGCCGGAAGGCGGCGTGTCCGGTGCGGGCGCCGCGCCCATGCACTGGCACAACGGCTTGACCTTCTCGATGCGCTGGTCGGCCACGGCGCCGAGAAACGCGCTGGCGGGTCCCAGGCCCGGAATCACGAGTTCGGGATCGATCTCGACGAGCGGCACGAGCGCGAAAGCGCGGCCGGTCATGCGCGGATGCGGCACGGTCAGGTCGGTTTCGTCGATGGCTGCGTCGCCGTAAAGCAGGATGTCGATGTCGAGCGTGCGGGGCGCGTTGCGAAAGGGACGCTCCCGGCCGAAATGATGCTCCACGCGCTGGCACAGGCCGAGCAGCGCGCGAACGTCGAGACTCGTCTCGATCTTCACGACGCAGTTGTAATAGTCGTCGCCGCCCGCGTCGATGGGCGCGGTGCGGTACAGACTCGATTTGGCGACGACGGTGAGGGTGTGCTGTTGAGCGAGACACACAACCGCGTCTTTGAGAGTCTGGCGCGCATCCCCCAGATTCGCGCCGATTCCCAGCCAGGCAACCGTCATGGCTTCACTTCCTGCGACTTTTGTTGCGGTTCGACACGCGTGCGCCGCGGCTTGCCGCGACGCCGCACGGCGTCAGTCCTCGTGCGGACCGGCGTGGCCGTCATAGTCTGCACTGCTGGCTTCCTGCATTTCGCCGGCTGCACCGCCTTCCTGTGCAGCACCTTCGCCCGTCCTGCGGCTTTTCGCGCCGCCACGGCGCCGGCGTTTGCGCGGCGAGCGCTCCTTGCCGCCCTGCGCGAGAAGCGTCTCGCGCGCGGCGGTGTCGCCGGAAATGAAGTCGGTCCACCATTGGCCGACTTCGGCGTCCAGCTCGCCCGATTCGCAGCGCAGCAGGAGGAAATCATACCCTGCTCTAAATCTTTGGTGTTCCAGCAGCTTCAGCGCCCCGCGGCCACGTTTTTCGAGGCGCGGCTGCAGGCCCCAGATCTCGCGCATGTCCGACGAGTAGCGGCGATGGATCGCGAGCTTCTCGGTTTGCGCGTCGATCACGTCATCCATCGCGCGATGCAGCGCCGGCACCGGGATTTCGCCCGCGGCCGTGTACTGCTGCCAGCGCTGCTGCACGTCGTGCCAAAGCAGCGTGGCGAAGAGGAAGCCCGGCGACACCGGCTTGCCCGCGCGCACCCGCGCGTCGGTGTTCGACAGCGCGAGCGTGATGAAGCGTTCGCCCTGCGGCTGCTCGAGAATCACGTCGAGGAGCGGCAGAAGGCCGTGATGCAGCCCCTCCTTGCGCAGCCACCTGAGGCACTCGAGCGCGTGGCCCGAGAGCAGCAGCTTGAGCATTTCGTCGAACAGACGCGCCGCCGGCACGTTGTTGATGAGATCCGCGAGCTTCGTGATCGGCTCGCGCGTGTGCTCTTCGATCTCGAAGCCGAGCTTCGCCGCGAAACGCACCACGCGCATCATGCGCACCGGGTCTTCGCGGTAACGCGTGGCCGGGTCGCCGATCATGCGCAACAGGCGCGCGCGCATGTCGGCCATCCCGTTGTGATAGTCGAGCACCGTCTGCGTGGCCGGGTCGTAGTACATCGCGTTGATCGTGAAGTCGCGGCGCGTGGCGTCTTCGTGCTGCTCGCCCCAGACGTTGTCGCGCAGCACGCGGCCGCTCGCATCCACGGCGTGGGTCTTGCGGTCGAGCTCGTCGCGGCGCATGCGTTTGGCGGGCGCCGGAGCGGGTGCGGCATCGGCGGGCGGAGCGTCCACCAGCGCACGGAATGTCGAGACCTCGATGATTTCCTGGCCGAACTGCACGTGCACGATCTGAAAGCGCCGGCCGATGATGCGCGCGCGGCGGAACAGCTTCTGTACCTGGTCGGGCGTGGCGTCGGTGGCGACGTCGAAGTCCTTGGGCGCGATGCCGAGCAGCAGGTCTCGCACCGCACCGCCCACGATGAACGCGCGGAAGCCCGCCTGCTGCAGACCTTCGGTCACGCGCACGGCGTTGCGCGAGATCAGCGCGGGATCGATGCCGTGGACATCGGCGGAAAGGATGATGGGCGTGGCCGGGTCGGGCGCGCCAATGCCTGCGCGCGGCTTCGAGGTCTTCTGCGCGCTGGCCGGCTTGCGGCGTGCGCGGGTGCTGCCGGCGACGGCGGCTGCGCCTTCATGCGAGGCCGTATGCGGATCGGTGGCGGGGGCTTCGGTGTCTTGCGCCGCTTCGGCGTCGTCCTGGCCGAACAGCTTGCGGATGAGTTTCTTGATCACTGGGCTTGGAACAAATCGAGAATGCGCCAGCCCGCTTGTTGCGCGTGAGCGCGCAGGGTGTCGTCGGGGTTGGTGGCGATCGGGTCGGTGACTTTTTCGAGCAGCGGAATGTCGTTGTGCGAGTCGCTGTAGAAGTAGCTGTGCTCGAAGTCCGAAAAGCGCTTGCCGAGCGAGGCGAGCCATTGCTCGACGCGCACGATCTTGCCTTCGCGGTAGCTTGGCGTGCCCGTCGGGCGGCCGGTGAAGGCCGATGCCGGATGGCCGTCCACGGTTTCGACTTCGCACGCGATCAGCTTGTCCACGCCGAACACCTCGGCGATGGGCGCCGTGATGAATTCGTTGGTCGCCGTCACCACGCAGCAGAGGTCGCCCGCTTCCTTGTGCTTTTTCACGAGCTCGACCGCGCTCGGCAGGATGGTCGGCTTGATCACCTCGTGCATGTACTGGTCGTGCCATGCCTTGAGTTGTGCGCGCGAATATTTCGCGAGCGGCGTGAGCATGGCGACGAGGTACGCGTGGATGTCGAGCTTGCCGGCCTTGTAGTCGGCGTAGAAGCGGTCGTTTTGCTGAGCAAAGCGCTCGCCGTCGACAATGCCGAGCTTCACCATGAAGCGGCCCCATTCGTGGTCGCTGTCGGTGGGGATCAGGGTGTGATCGAGATCAAAAAGTGCAAGGTTAGCCATGGACGCTCATTTTACTTGAAGCGGGAGACGCCGTTGCCGCCGCTGGCGGGCGGCGTCGGCGCGGCGGGGTCCGCGGGGGATTCGGGGACTGCGTCGTTCTGGGCAGGCGCCTTGCTGTCCTGCGATTGCGGCGTTTCCGGCGTATCCGGCGTATCCGGCCTATCGGGCGTATCCGACGTATCCGGCGTCGACGGTGTCTGTCCCGGCGTCTCGCCTGTCTGCGCTTCGGGTGCGGCGGTACCGGCCGGCGGATCGAGATCGCCGCGCAGCTCGCCGCTCATCTCGTTGCTCACGTCGGCTTCGACTTCGCCCTTGAGTTCGGTGCCCAGTTCCTTGTGGACGACGTGACGATATTTGGCCCCCAATTCGCCTTCGACGTTGTCGGTCGGCTTGTCGAAGGGGGCCGGCGCCGATGAGCGCGCCTGCAAGGCCGGTGCTTTCGGCGCCTCGTAGGGCTGGGCGTCGTCGGGCCCGGCGGCGGGGGCTTCCGGCTCGCCGCAGAAGAGCGTCGGCGGGGCCGGCGGCTCGTTCCCATCAGCGCTTGGCGTTTGCGCCGCTGCGTCGCCGCTGGCCTCATCTTCGAGCGCGTCGCCCGTCTCGCCGGTTTGCGCCGGCTCTGCGGCGCGAAGCGCTTCGTCCGCCGGCAACGCGCTCGCCAGATCGCCCACGCCCTTCGCGAGCATCGCGCGCAACAGCGGCAGCGTCACCGCGCGCTTCTGTTCGAGCGAGAAGCGGTCGAGCGCGTCGAGCAAGCCCATCAGGCTCGGCATGTCGCGCCGGAAATGCGTGAGCAGGTAGGCGGGCACGTCGTCGGCGAGCGCAATGCCGCGCTCGCGCGCCGCGAGCTTGAGGATGGCTGCCTTGCCCTCGTCGGAGAGCGGCGCGAGGTGGAACACGAGGCCCCAGCCGAGGCGCGTGCGCAGATCCTCGCGCACGGCGAGACCCATGGGCGGCGCGTTGCCCGTCGCGACGAGCGCGCAGGCGGGGTACGAGCGCACCTCGTTGAAGAGATTGAAGAGCGCGATTTGCTGCGCGCCCGAGAGCGAATCGCAGTCGTCCACCGCGTAGATCGTCACGCGCGGATCGAACGTGAACGCCGCCAGCGCGCTTTGCGGGCCCAGATAGCGCACATGGCCCGGCGGCGCTTCGTCGGCGAGTGCGTGCAGCAGGTGGCTGCGCCCGTTGCCGGGCTCGCCCCAGACATAGAACGTGCGATCGGCGATCGGGCCCGCCATGAGCGCCGCGTCCAGACCGCGCAGGCGCGCGACCAGCTCGGCGTTGGCGCCGATATGGAAGTTGTCGAAGGTCGATGGCGGCGGGGTGCCGAGATCGAGCGTTAACTGTCGCTGCACGGTCTGTCTGGACGGAATCGGTTCTAGTAAGGCGTGCTCTCGTGAGAACCGTGTGAATCACTGGGTCGCGGCCGCCGCAGCACGTTGCCGAGGGCGAGCGCGATCCCGGTCCAGATTACGGCCCGACGCTGGTACGGTGCGAAATACGGTGTGTTCTGCGGCAAAACTCGGTTTCAGGTTGTGTGGCGCGAGGCGAGGCGCGTTCCAGATCTCGCTCCACCCGCGGCGGCGGGGCGCCGTCAATCGGTTAAAATCGCATTTTACCGACCTTCTGGCGCTTCCCCATGAATCAACCGAAATCCGGCCCCGCTAATCAGGACCCATCGCAGGAACATGCGCAGGGCCAAGGCCTTTCCTACCGCGACGCGGGCGTGGACATCGACGCGGGTGACGCGCTCGTCGACCGCATCAAGCCCTTTGCGAAGAAGACCCTGCGCGACGGCGTGATGGGCGGCATCGGCGGATTCGGCGCGCTTTTCGAAGTGCCGAAGAAGTACAGGGAGCCCGTGCTCGTGTCGGGCACCGACGGCGTGGGCACCAAGCTGCGCCTCGCGTTTCATCTGAACAAACACGACACGGTCGGCCAGGATCTCGTCGCGATGAGCGTAAACGACATCCTCGTGCAGGGCGCCGAGCCGCTCTTCTTCCTCGACTACTTCGCCTGCGGCAAGCTCGATGTCGATACGGCGGCCACGGTCGTCAAGGGCATCGCGCAAGGCTGCGAACTGTCGGGCTGCGCGCTGATCGGCGGTGAAACGGCCGAAATGCCGGGCATGTACCCCGACGGCGAATACGATCTCGCCGGCTTCGCGGTGGGCGCGGTCGAAAAGAGCAAGATCATCGACGGCAGCACGATCGCCCCGGGCGACGTGGTGCTGGGCCTCGCCTCGAGCGGCATCCACTCGAACGGCTTCTCGCTCGTGCGCAAGATCATCGAGCGCGCGCAGCCGGACCTCGCCGCCGACTTCGACGGCCGTTCGCTCGCCGACGCGCTGATGGCGCCCACGCGCATCTACGTGAAGCCGCTGCTCAAGCTGATGGAAACCATCACCGTGAAGGGCATGGCGCACATCACGGGCGGCGGCCTCGTCGAGAACATTCCGCGCGTGCTGCGCGAAGGCCTCACGGCTGAACTGAACCACGCGGCATGGCCGCTGCCGCCGCTCTTCACGTGGCTGCAAAAGCACGGTGGCGTGGCCGATGCGGAAATGCACCGCGTGTTCAACTGCGGCATCGGCATGGCCGTGGTCGTGGCGGCGGACCAGGCCGATGCAGCCGCCGCGCTGCTCGCAGCCGCCGGCGAGCAGGTCTGGAAGATCGGCTTCGTGCGCGCAAGCAAGGAAGGCGAAGCGCAGACCGTGGTGGTCTAAGCCTCACGCGTTCCCACGCAAAAAATGCCCGCCATCGCCTGGCGGGCATTTTTCTTTAGAGCGGGGCGAATCGCGTTACAGCACCGTGCGCACGTGCCACAGCTCGGGAAAGAGCACGACATCGAGCATCTTGCGCAGATACGGTGCGCCATTCGTGCCGCCCGTGCCCTGCTTGAAGCCGATGATGCGCTCGACCGTCGTCACGTGGCGAAAGCGCCATTGACGGAACGCGTCTTCGAGATCGACGAGTTCCTCGGCCATCTCGTACAAATCCCAGTACTCCGAAGGATTGCGGTACACCTCCAGCCACGCCGCCTCGACGCTGGCGTCGTGTTCGGTCGGCAGGGTCCAGTCGCGGTTCAGGCGCTCGGGCGCGATCGCAAAGCCGCGCCGCGCGAGCAGGCGGATGACTTCGTCGTAGAACGAGGGGGCTTCGAGCGTCCCTTTCACCTGCTCGAAAATCTCGGCCCGATGCTCGTGCGGCTTGAGCATCTGCACGTTCTTGTTGCCGAGCAGGAACTCGATCTGCCGGTATTGATACGACTGGAAGCCCGACGACGCGCCCAGATACGGCCGCATGGCCGTGTACTCGGAGGGCGTGAGCGTCGAGAGGACGTTCCACGCCTGCACGAGCTGCTCCATGATGCGCGAGACGCGCGCGAGCTGCTTGAACGCGGGCGGCAGCGCGTCGCGGTGCACGTTAGCGAGCGCTGCGCGCAATTCGTAGAGCGCGAGCTTCATCCACAGCTCACTCGTTTGATGCTGCACGATGAACAGCATCTCGTTGTGGTCGGGCGAGAGCGGATGCTGCGCGTTAAGCACCGCGTCGAGCGCGAGGTAGTCGCCGTAGCTCATCGACTTCGAGAAGTCGAGCTGCGCGTCGTGCCAGCCTTCGCCTTGCGCCTCAGGCGCTTGCGCAGCGGAAGCGGGCGCGGCGGCGCCGTGTCCGAACGGGCAGCCGCCACGTGCGGCGCCATGGGTTTCACTCGCGGTTTCACCCGCGTCGGGCATGCCCGGGATTTGCATGTGATCGTTCATCTGCCGCTCCTCAGGTTACCGCGCCGCGCTCGGCGAATTCGGGCTTGCGCCAGGACCCGGTGGCGAGCACGTCGCGCAGCGTTTCCACGGCGTCCCACACATCGACGTAACGCAGATACAGCGGCGTGAAGCCGAAGCGCAGCACGCGCGGCTCGCGATAGTCGCCGATCACGCCGCGCGCGATCAGCGCCTGCATCACCTCATAGCCGTGCGGATGCTCGAAGCTCACGTGCGAGCCGCGCTGGGCGTGTTCGCGGGGTGTGACGAGCGTGAGGCCGAATTCCTTGCAGCGGGTCTCGACCAGTTCGATGAAGAGATCGGTGAGCGCGAGCGACTTGCGGCGAACGGCCTGCATGTCGGTTTGCAGGAACACGTCGAGACCGCATTCGACGAGCGCCATCGAAACGATCGGCTGCGTGCCGCACAGATAGCGGCCGATGCCGTTGTCCGGACGATAGACAGGGTCCATTTCGAACGGCGACTTGTGCCCCCACCAGCCCGAGAGCGGCTGCGAGAACGCATCCTGATGCCGCTTCGGCACCCACACGAAACCGGGCGAGCCGGGGCCGCCGTTCAGGTACTTGTACGTGCAGCCCACGGCGTAGTCGGCGTTCGCGCCGTTCAGGTCGACCGGCACGGCGCCCGCCGAATGCGCGAGATCCCACAGCGCGAGCGTGCCCTGCGCGTGAATATGCGCGGTGAGCGCGCGCATGTCGTGCATCTCGCCCGTGCGGTAGTTCACGTGCGTGATCATCGCCACCGCCACGTCTTCGCGGATCGCGGCGCGCAGTTCGGCAGGATCGTCGACGAGGCGCAGTTCATAGCCGCGGTCGAGCTGCTCGATGAGTCCTTGCGCGATGTACAGGTCGCTCGGAAAGTTCGAGCGCTCCGAGACGATCACGCGGCGCTTCGGGTCGCGCGCGTTCTGCACGCGCAGCGCGGCGGAAAGCGCCTTGAAGAGGTTGATCGAGATGGTGTCGGTGACGACGACTTCGTCGTCGGCCGCGCCGATCAGCTTCGCGAGCTTGTTGCCCAGACGCCTGGGCATGGCGAACCAGCCCGCCGTGTTCCAGCTGCGGATGAGGCCTTCGCCCCATTCGCCGCCGATCACGGCCTGCGCGCGCGCGGCCGAGGCCGAGGGCGGCACGCCGAGCGAGTTGCCGTCGAGATAGAGGGTGCCGGCTGCGAGCGTGAATTGCTCGCGCAGGGCGGCGAGCGGATCGGCGCGATCGGCTGCCAGGGCTTCGTTGCGGTCGTTCATGTCGGTGTTTCGTTCTGTGTCGGATTGAGCGGGGATTCAGCTGGCGGCGGCTTGCGGCAACGCGCGCAGCACGGCGCGCACGGGGCTGGCGTCGAGCGTCGCGAACTTCAGCGGCAAGGCGATCAGTTCGTAGTCGCCGGGCGCGACGGCGTCGAGCACGACGCCTTCGAGGATCGCCATGCCATGGGCGCGGATGCGGTGATGCGCGTCCATCGTCTTCGACTCCTGCGGGTCGAGCGAGGGCGTGTCGATGCCGATGAGACGCACGCCGTGCGCAGCGAGCAGATCGATCGTTTCCGGCGCCACGGCGCAAAACCTGCTGTCCCAGCGGTCCTGCGGCGCGTGCGCGTAGGTGCGCAGCAGCACGCGCGGCGGGACGCCCGGCAGCGCGCCTTTCACGTGTTCGGGCAGCACGAGCGGCGCGGCGCCCACGCAATGAATCACGCGGCATGCGCCGATATACGTGTCGAGCGGCACCTCGCCGATCGGCGCGCCTTCGGCGTCGTAATGCAGCGGGGCGTCGGTGTGCGCGCCGGTGTGCGGCGACAGCGTCACGCGCGCGACGTTGACCGGCGAGCCTGCCTCCATGCGCCATACGCGCTCGACGCCAACGGGCGTATCGCCGGGCCAGACGGGCGTTTCGGGATGAATCGGGGGGGAAATGTCCTTGATCTCTGTCATGTCAAAGCCGGCTTGCGTCTGCGTTGTCTCCTTGTCGGCAGCACTCGGCGCTTTAGCGCTGAGTGCTGCCCCATGCAAGGCTGATGCTTCGAATGATAGGCAACCCCGCGCGAAATGTGCTTGCAAAAAAAACGCCGCAAACTACAGTTGTTGGCACATAATTTGTCTCAAGACGGGAATGGAGACCAAATATGAACGCAATCTCGCTGGATGCTACCGATTGCCGTATTCTCGCCGTGCTGCAAAACGAGGGGCGGATCAGTAATCTCGATCTGGCGGAGCGCATTTCGCTTTCGCCATCGGCGTGCCTGCGCCGTTTGCGGCTGCTCGAGGAGCAGGGGGTGGTGGAGCGCTACCGCGCGAGTCTGAACCGGGAGATTCTCGGCTTCGAGATGGAGGCGTTCGTGCAGGTGTCGATGCGCAACGACCAGGAGAGCTGGCACGAGCGTTTCGTCACGGCGCTGCGCGACTGGCCGGAGGTGGTGGGGGCGTATGTGGTGACGGGCGAGACGCACTACCTGCTGCGCGTGCTCGCGCACAACCTGAAGCACTACTCGGACTTCGTGCTCAACAAGCTGTACAAGGCGCCGGGCGTGATGGACATCCGCTCGAACATCGTGCTCACGACGCTCAAGGTGGAAGTGGGCGTGCCCGTGGACCTGATCGCGCAGCGCGAGCCGAAGAGCGCGCCGGCATAAACGGGACCGACGGGGGGGCGCCCCGCCCCGTCAAGTATCCGGGAGCGACTGGAGCTGGTGGAACGCGCCGCCGTGGAAGACGAGCGGCGAAGCCTCCGTGCCGTCCTCGCGCACGCCGCAGCGTTCCACTTCGCCGACGAAAATCACGTGGTCGCCTTCGTCGTAGCGGCTGCGGTTGTGGCACTCGAACCACGCGATTGCGCCGTCCAGCACGGGCATGCCGGTGTCGCCGGCCGCGTGCGAGACGCCCTCGAAACGGTCGCCCTTCACGGTCGCAAAGCGCTTGCACAGGTCGAGCTGCGACGCGGCGAGCACATTGACCACATAATGGCTGTTCGAGCGGAACACGGGCATGGACGCCGAGCGCGTGGCGAGGCTCCACAGCACGAGCGGCGGATTGAGCGAGACCGAATTGAACGAGCTGGCCGTGATGCCGATGAGCGTGCCATCGGGCGCGCGCGTCGTGATCACGGTCACGCCGGTGGCGAACTGGCCAAGCGCGCGGCGGAATGCGCCGTCGTCGAAATTGGGCGGGCTGGCGCGGCGGGTCATCGGTGCGGGCCTTCACGGACCGCGCGCGCGGCGGCGGGAGCAGAAATCGGGATCAACGTCATGTAGAAAATCGGCGAATTGTCGCAATTTTAGCGGAAGCGGCGGATGGCGGGTCGCGCGGGGCACCGCACTGCGGTGTCCGCAGTGCGGTCCGCGATGGCGTCCGCAGTTACGTCCGCAGTAACGTCCGCAGTAACGTCCGCAGTAACGTCCGGATTCACGATCAAAGGAGCGAACAGCATGAGTCAGACAGTCGAAACGGCCACCCTGGGCGGCGGGTGCTTCTGGTGCACGCAAGCATTATAATGCTGTAGTGCATTGATTTATAAGGATTTTACCAATTCGACAAACGGCATTTGTCAAATTTTGGTGGAATATCCTGCTGTAGCGTGCCCGAGGTCGGAAGTGAGCAAAAGCCCCGTCAGTGGGGCTTTTTCGTTACTTGGTCTTGTCTTTGAACTGATTGACTTGAGTAGTAAAGTCTTTCATATCATCCCTCAAACTCTTGTGTTCTTTTGAAAGAACATCTTGAGCAATGATGCTAACTTTATCTTGTCCTATATCATTGATGGCTTTTTCAATGATTGGAAGTGATGCAGAAGCATTTTTAATATTAAAAGACTGTTTTCCATTGTCATCTGTTTTCATCTGATTGATTTTATTAGCAAATGATTGAACAGATTGAGGAAATGAAGAGGTGCGCTGTGCAATGGTTTCCTGCTGTTGCTGTGTATTCTCAGACTTAGAAGCTTGAACGGTTGAAAAAGTATCTTGTGTAGATTGTTCTTCTGCTGCACTCTTCTGAGCTTCTGCGATACCTTGTGAGGGTTCTGATGTTAATTTATTACGTGCAGCCCATGCACTGAACCCGCCACTATCTTTAAGCCCTTTAGCGGCTTTTCCAAGTAATCCAGCACCAGCGCCAGCTAATGCGCCTCCTGCTGCTGATGCTGCTGCAGCGCCCTTATCTGATGCTGATGAAAAGTCCCCTGCAAACTGTCCTAATGATGTGCCTGCGCCACCAATCCACTGTAGAAGTTGGTCGGGTAGCTGGTGCAAGATACCAAAAACTTTACGAATAAAGATAAACATTATTATGAAGTAAAGAATTGTTCCCATCGCAAGCGCAGTTAATGCACTAAAACCGCTAAAAGCTCCTGTGTTTTGAGCAAAGACTTCAAAATATGTTTTGTTGATGAACTCACCAATAACACTGGAAATTACTATTGATGACATCATGCCAAAGACCATTAAAACAGGGCGCAATAGTAAGGATAAGACAAGGCTGTAGCCGTTTGCAGCGCGGCTGTTGATAGCGCCATCACCATGAGGATGCAAGTGCATGATTGCCCAAAGAGGGGCGGCAATTACTGCCTCGATAACTAAAAGAACCCAGCCTGTGATGCAACCTATCCAGATGATAAAAGGCATATTAGGCAAGACGTATTCAAGCCCCATTGCTGAACCCATTAGTATCTTAATGGGAACATTGAGAAACCATCCCATAAGCTCGATGACGGGACCAACGACAGTAGGTAAAAATACGGCTGCAAGTCCTATTACTGTTGCCATTGCGGCTAATATCAAGTAGCAAACTGTTTCCAAACGTTGCCCTAAATCCTGAGCGATGATGAGTGGATGACGTGCATCGTTTTTTAATTCATAAAGATTAACAGTAGTCAAGCCTTTCATTACAGCGGCTTCTGCTTTTTTAATGAACCCGCTTGTATCTCCTGACTTGCCTTTTCCGTCATCCGCTGTTTGTTCTTTGGTGTTAAAAACATCGCTTGCGCTCGCATTGGGTCCTTGAGAGAGAACCTCATCAGCTACGACTATAGACAGCTTTGCATCAGTGAATAAACCGCTATCAACCCAGGGGGAGCTACGATCGCCGGATGGGGTAGAATTAATCGCGTTGTGGATTTGATTGTTCATTTGAACAATACGCGTGAACCATGCTCCTGCAAGTATCCATCCTTGTGATGTGGATGATTGTTTAATAGCCGAGAAAGCATCACCATTGCTCAAGCCATCTCCTGCGGATTTGATATTTTTTACGTAGTTGTCTGTAGCTGTTTCGATTTGCTTATAAAAGCTTTGTGCTTGTGATGCTGTAAGAGGTCCGTTTTTGCGTGCATCAATAGCTTGTCCTGCAAGTGCATCCATTGCTTGCACTAATGCATCAGTTTGGGCTTTGTGAGCTTGATTAATGGAGCTTATGTTCATTGGTGCAAACATAGTGCCGAGATTGCCAAGGTATCCGCTATTAGTCGATGGGGTGCTATTCGTTACAGTGCTATCTGATGCGATTTGAGGATAATTAACTACGCCGCATCCTTTTGTTCTTATAGCTGCGTTGCTATCTCCATACTCATAACCGTCAGCAGTGTTTCGCATGCTGTATTTATAAGTAGTAAGCCAGTTCAAAACGGCTGGCGCATTACCTACAGCTATTTGAAAACTACGATAACAAACAGAGTTATTGAATGCTGTTTTTGCAGTGTTTAAAATATCTTCTCTGTTTGTTGTAGTTGCTTTAGTGTTGGCTGCGGCTGTTGGGTTGCTCATAAAAGATGACCAAACGCCATCAGCTAAACCAATACCTTGCACAACAAGCCACATAACAATAGCTTGCATTACACAATAACCGCCGCCAATAACAGGAAGCACCAGGGCGGTGCCTATTGAATAGCGTATTGGTATCCACAATGATGAGAATTGCTTTCCGAGCATTTCGCCATCGTGGGCTGTACCAAGGACCGAGCTAAATATTGTATAGGCTGCAAGAATGCCACCGATTAATAACACGCCACCATTGAACGTTTTGATGCCTGCAAGCAGTGGGTCTTGTCCTCCCGCATCTAAAAGACCCCCAAAAATTGCACCTAAGACTTTGAGGGAAACATCGCCTGAGGATGGGTCAAAAAGGTTTGCCGCAAAAGCTGCTTGTGAAAGTAGCAGCATTAAAATGAGTGTTGTTGTTCTTCTTATTATCATAATATCTCCGTGTTATTATTGTGTAGATCTCCCGATGGCAATCCAGTGTTTTAAAATAGCGGTGCCTAAGGTTTCGTTTGGTGCTGTTCCAGTTCTAAGAGTTTCTGCAATAGCCCATCCATTGATTATTATTTCTATAAAGACGACTGCAATGATTGCGATGAATAGATAAAATATGCAAGACTGAAAAAATCTCAATAGTGGGATTGTGTAAAATTTATCTATTGTTCTTTTTAGTTTGTGTAAGTTCATATTTTTGTCCTTGGTTTGTTCTTGTTGTTTGTTTTTAAATCATTATCGAGTTTTCCTCTTAACAGAAATAGCTCTATCGCTAAATAAAGCGAGGGCAAAATTGGATGCTGCGGCGTTACATCTTGCGGCATCAATTTCATTTCATAGCCTTGGATAATATTTATTTCCTTGTGCTCAGACTCAATGCTGATTCGCATGTGGTCAGATAAGTAGCTGATAACTATGTCCAAGTCATTCAATCTGTATCTGAAGCCATTGAACGACGTTTGTTCATCCGTGTCTGTATTCACACATAGACCAGGGCAAGACTCACGCTCATTGCAAACTGATGAGGCGTAGTAAAAGAATTCTTCGAATGTTGGAACGCGCATTTTTATTCTCCTTTTTTGTTTTTATTGGATTTAATTGTTGCTTCGATGTATTTGCGCACATAGCTTGACCAGTTGATTGAATGAGTGTCTGCGTAAGCTCGCATCATCTCTTGTAATTTGTCATCAATCCTGATGTGTATGTATTTTGTTTTGCTTGTAGAGTGTATTTCATTTATCGTTTTAGGCATTTAATTCTCCGTTGTTATTAATATAGTTATAACGATTAATTTGTAAATGTCAACACATGTGATAACAAAATAAGAGAAAATATTTTTAAGCACTATACGCGGTAGTGTAGTAATTACTAAACACACTATATATAGTGTTTGATGGTAAAAATCGGATGCGGAAATAGAAAAAGCCCCTTTGCAGGGGCTTTTCTTTTTTCTAAATTGTGTTATTTTAATCTCACAACAGAACAAAATAACAGGAGATTAGTTTTGATGAACTAAAAAGAACTATGAGTATAATAAACAATAAAAACAATAAAGTCAATGTTTGGGAAGAAATAAACAAGCTAATCGAAGCTGATGAAAAAGAAGAGCTTTTCAAGGCAAAGATTAAGAAAGAGCGTTTTGTTAAAGTAAAACGCAAGCAAGTTGCCTTTGAGAGAAAGTGTCCTCAGTTGTTCTCACTCGTCCCCGAGTGCCAAAAAACTGCCGTGGCGTGGCAAATCAAGCATTACTTCAATAACGACCCTGAGCTTTATTGTCGCAGTATCCAAAAGTTTTTCGCATTATTTGACAAGAAGAAAAAAGCTATCTGCGATGAGGCTATTGCATTGGGTGATGAGGAAAGAAAGAAAAAGAACAAGCTGCGCAAAGATTATTTGCTGTATAGCTCGCAATTACTCAATCTTGTGGGTGGCGTGTCAGGCTCAAATTATATCAATGAAGCATTACTTGATATCTATGTAGATGACCAAAAACAGCAACAGGCATATTATGACGCGTTTAGGTTGGTCAATGCCAAAGGTCAAGTTAGGCGTTTAGTTTCACTGGAAAAGAAAAAGGAAGTGCAAAGAGCGAGGATATTAAATATATCGTCTGCAATGGCTCAGATTGCACTTGATAGAGGTTTTACCTATTCACTGATTACTTTTACTGAGCCTCCTGCGTTTCACGGCAACGCTATCATGGGTAGCTCCGCGAGCTACAAAGGATATTTGCCAAGTGAGGGACATGCGTTCTTAGAGCGTATGGGGCAGCATTTTAGGGCGCTACTTGCTAAAGATGGCATGAAAGCAGGGGAGGATTATTTTGGTTGCTCAGTCTTTGAAGCCATGCGCTCGTCAGTCGGGCATAAGCATTATCTTGTGTATCATCATGAGGATAAGACTAATGATATTAGATTGATAGTAAAAGGCATGAGCGAAAGAATAGGTGCTGAGTTTAATTGTCTGGCTTACAAGATTGACTTTAAAACCAATGATGGCAGAGAGGGAGGCAATGGCGCTGCTTATATTTTTAAATATATTACTAAAACCATTGGCGAGCTTGAAAATGCTGACGATGCGCAACTAAGAAATATGGCAGTGCGTTGGTATCATTCTGCAAGAGCGTTTAATTTTTTTGGTATCAAGCAAGCCGTTACCAAATTTAATTTCTTGTGTGATTGCGTTGAGCAATATAAAGGATGTTTCAGCGACGACGTTTATAACGCTCTTTCAAACTACGACTATTATGCATTTATCTCTAAATATGAACAATACTTCAAGATTGTTCGTGATGATAAAAGCAAAGTAAAATTTATTACCTACGACTTGTCAGGAAATTTTAGAGCGCCACAACTTAAAAATTTGGACGTGTTGAAAGCAAGAGCCCAGGTGATTATAGAAAAGAAAGTTTTCTCAATTTTTGAGTGTCCAAATAACATGGAAAACGTTGGCTCTTTGGATGGTTTGGGCTATCAAGAAATGACTGACAAGTTAGATGAGTTGAAAGCGCTGCCTTTTAGTTCTGATATTAGTGAGGAAATTAAAAAGGCTGAAAGCGTGCTAAAGGGAATGGACTATATGTCCGGGGCTTTTAATGCATGGGAAAGCGTAAAAATTAAGCAAGATGAATATGATGCTGAGGTTAAAGCGTTCGCCAATGCCTCAGGCATTGCCTCGCATGTTGCAGGGAATGTTAGTCTTAACGAAGTTATGAATAAACATTATCCTCAGGAATGGAAAGAGGAAATTAACTCTTTTTTTGATGAGTTGGTTACAGTAAAAGAAAAACTATCAAGTGCTGACCTGTCAGCAAGCTCAATTTCTCAGAAAAACGATGTTTATAGTCCGAGATTGAGTGATAAAGTTAATCAGAAAATCAAAAAACTGATTGATGAAAGAAGAAAAAGCAAAGGTTTGGTAGTCAAGTCTTAAAAGCTGCGCCTATAAATAGAAAAGCCCCAAGTGTGGGGCTGTTGGTGTTTTCATTCCTGCGCTTCGCTTGATTGTTTGAAGTCTTTTTCTATGAAAGCATTAAACGCGTCTGAGTGACAGTCAAATAAACCGTCTGTATCAAAGCCATCTTGTTTGAGCAAGCTGAGGTCTAATTGATATTTAATTTCCTTGCGGCGTTCTGCTTCTGCGTATGCAAACTTGAGGTCTTTTTGTGCTTGCTCAATAGTGGTGCGGTTGTACAGGGTATAACGCTCAAATAATTCATCTTGGCGTTGTTTTGATATTAATAAACTCTCATTGAGCTTTTGCAGTCCGTCAGATTTGCCTTTAAATTTGGCTATGAGATTTTCAGTAATTTTAACCTCAGCAAAGGCGCGGGAGATATGAGCTATTGCGTGGCAATCATGACATAGAGGAATTAAAGCCTCTAATTTTTGCTCACGCTCTTGCTCATCAAAACTCCAAAGCTCCCGAAGCTCAAGCTCTTTTACTTCAAATTTTTTGCGGCATGACTGGCATGTGTGATTGTTCTTGCGAAAATATTTTAATCGCAAATCTTGCCACTTTTGCCAATGTCCGTAACTGAATTGGATGTATGAGCGGACATTCTTGTAATTTTGAAGTTTTGGTATGAAGTGAAAGACTATTCTATACTTTTTCTGTCTTTCATATTCGGCATTTAAAGGAATGAGTGCTGGATTGTATTTCTTCGCATCATTCTTTGTTTTTTGATGAAAATATTTTACTTCATTATAAGCTCTAACTAAGTCATTGTTAGTATCCTCTAAATACTCGTAATTTTCATTTAGATGATACTTCTGAGCCTGAGGCATCGCCTTAGGCGTGGGCTTTGCTGGTTCTGGATGACCTGAGAGCAGGTTTTTTATTATTGTTATTATTCCCATAAGTTACCTCAGTGCGTGATTAAGAATGCTATTCCAAACGGTATGATAAAGATTAGGCAAAATAACAGGGATTGCCACATGTCCCTGTAGTCATTCGCCAATTGTTCAGATTCTTGTATATCGTTTTTCATTTTTTCCTCCTAAGAAAATATTAATTGCGATGAGCATAAAAGCTTTATGCTCGCATGGTTTATCACTCAAAATAATCAGCCACATCAGGAAGTGTGCAAGCGCGCTTTCCTCTGCGGGTTGTGGTTCTTCGTCTGGTTCTGGTTCAGGTGCAAGCTTGCGGGTCGCTTCTTTAACTTGTAATCTGAAAGACAGAGCTTCATCGACTTTGGATTGTGGGAAACTTGAAAGAATATCTTTAAGCTCAAATTTATGACGTATTAGTGTCATCTTTTGATAGACCGTGCTTTTATCAAATTTGAATGAGGCTTCAAGATTTAATAGCTCATGCTCTATTTTTGCAAGCTCATCAAGTGTTTTTAATATTTGTTTTATCATATTTTGTTCCTGTTATTAGTGTTATTGGGTTGGCGTGCCTGTTCAGCTTCAAACTGAGCTTGAGCACGTGCCAAAGCTGCAAGAGCTTGATTAACTGCCTGCTCTGCAGCGGCTTTCTGGCTGGGGGTCTTGGCGCTGTTCCTGTTAGCAATAGCTGCGGATAGCTGCATCTGCGCGCCCCCGATGGCTGTAGCTCCTGCTGATGCGCCCATAGAGATGCCTGCATCGTTGCCTGATGCGGGTTTTGCATCTGCATTAGTGTGTTGAGCCTGAACCTGCGTCGGCTCGGCTCTGGTTTGTGTTTGCACTGGCGACGCTGCGCCAGGTGCGGTTCTTGGGGATGGGTTGGGGGTAGCGGTGCTACCAGCACGACTAAGCGCTTGTGAGGCGTTTTGGCGAGCCTCAGAGGTTGTGGGCTTGTCTGCGTTTATTTGATAACGCTTTTCATTGTCTGCGTTTCGAATGGCAACTAATCTATTAATTTGCTCTGCAGCCTTCTGAGGGTCGAAGCTTTTAACTTGTTGTATTGCTTCTTTGACCTGTTCTTTATATGCTGCGCCTTCTGCAAATATTCCACCCTTCAAGCGAATATTTCGACCATCTGGATTGACTACAGAGAGATAATCTTTGCCTATGCGAGAAAAATCATATCCTTGGTCTTTGAGAAATGTTATTAGTTCATCCCTGTTTTTTACGTCTCCACTTTTAACCAAGTCTAAGCACGCTTTTTCAAAAGTTTCCTTGGACTTCAATTCTTTAAAGATGGAAGCGTAAAAATTAGAGTGCTCGCGATGAGCCTTTGACTTGTGTTCGGTTTTTGTGTGAGATGGTTTGAGGGGCTTCCTTTCAACTTGAGAAAAACCAAGATTATGATTTTCAAGACTTGAGAAAGCTTTCATCAAATCAGCGGTTTTTGTGGATTTTCCTCTGTCTGGTGGCATAGGGTCATAGCTTTTATTGCTCTCTAAGCATATTTTTGGAATGATGTAATGGATGTGTTTTTTATCTCCTTCATCATGTAGAACATATAGAGGTGCAACGCGATTTTTCATATTTCCAAAAAAAGTATCTTCAAAGCGGTCAATAAGTTCAAGCATTTGTTGCTTGCTAATATTTTCTCCAGATTTAAAAGCAATTGTTCCTGACACGATGCGGGATGATGTTTCTGTTTTTCTGAGCTCTTCCGAAAGGTCGCCAGCAAGAATTGTTATATCAGAATTACCCTTTAGGATTTCAGGTTTGTTAGGTCGAGCTTCTCCTTTCCAATTTGTATTTGATAGGACGTAAGAAACCGCATCCCTTGCAGTGCCAGGCTTGGGGAAATTACTTATTATCATTCAAAACCTCCATAATGAGATTTGCAATTTCTGAGCTATCTTGATGGCACAAATACAATTCTTTAAGAATAAGTTCATCAACTGATGTGTTGCTATTTGCTCGTCGCGCAATTTGATTGATATTATTTGTTTGGTTGTTTAATAAAAACAGTGCGCGAGTAAGAATTGGAATAAAAACAGATTTACCTGATGCAAGTTTCTTTAAGAGGCTTGCTCTATCTGGCAAATTAAGTTCGTTTGCGAGTGCATCGAAATAATCGCGTTCCTCATCATTTAATCTGATATTTGTTTGATGTGGGCGCGTGCGATTAATCCTCTCCATTGTCGAGCTCCCATAAGTTTATTTCTTTGTAGTGTTCTAAAAACTCTGGATTTAATAAGAACCCTAAGAACATGGCTTGAACTAAGGTCCCGTAAAATTTCGCTTCATCAAAAGCGCTCTTGAAATTTTCACGGGAAGCATCCTTGCTCATAAGCTCAAGGTAAATTGAGCGAGCTTTGATGGTCATCAAGTGGTGAATTAATATTTTAATCATTTCTGCAATCTCCTTTTTTATTGTTATAAGGGTGCGGGATATCCCGCGTTTTTAGGGGTCAAGGGGCAACCCCTTGCAAGCTCCCGATTGATATTCACGAAGTGGATAGCATAGGGCGAGGCTTGCTCTTCTCTTATCTTTTCAGCTTTTTATAGAAAGTCAAATTAAACGTAAGTTGGGCCGTAGTGGTCTGGTAGTTAGTTGGTAGTAATTTGACAACTGAAAAAGAGTAGATAAGATTAAAGATATAACTACAATAGGAGATAAAAATGGATGACTTTTATGCAGTATTAAAAGAGTTTGAACCCGTTAGACGTAAGCGTGTAATCGAGCGAACAGTGAAGCCAGGGGACGAGTTTAAGCCGTTTGCCGTGAGGTTGAAGGCATTAAAAAAGTATGGATGGGTGTTGCGTGATGCAATGGAAGTGCTTTATCAGAAGTATCTTTCACACGTCCCTGTAGCTGAACGTATTGATAACAATGCGTTATCTCGTAAACTCTCAAGCTGGCAAGCTCAGGGGCTTTTCAGTGAGGCAGATATAAAGGAAGAGGTGCTTTTACTTGAAAGAGAGCTTGGACCCTATGTTAATCCGTTGTTGATTGTAAGTAAGTCGGAAGTTCCTCAAGTGTCCATCATGAGCAAGATTGATGAGCAAGAAAGTAGCTCTGAACCCAAGCTTGGGGACTTTTTGAAATACTACAGAGAGTTAAAAGGCAGCTATCCGAACAGTGAATTAACTGCTCAATTGCAGGCGCATTTTAATAAATATAAAGACAGCAAGACGCTTGACGGTATCATGCTGGAATGGAAAAAAGAAAACGGGGGGGTGTAGGATGGCGGGATTTTTTGATGGGTTAGTAAGTAAAATATCATCAATGAGTAAAGATGATATTAAAGAGGTCGCTGAGAAAAGAGCAACGATATCGGACTTATCTATAAGTCATTTTGATAGTAAAAAGCACTCTGCTGTAGAGTTGGCTGAGGCGTCTGAGGATGATAAAAGAAAGTTCCTTGCTAATACGTTAGCGTTTCGCGTAGCTGAGTTTTACCCTGTTGATGTGAATAAATTATCTCAGCAGCTTGAGGAAGATAAGCCGCTCGCACTATCAGAAAAGAGTGCAATCACTACTAAAATGAAGCTGAAATAAAAAAAGCCCCCAACATTGGGGGCTTGTCTTTTGGTGCATATTATTACTTCGGCTTATAAACGTTCTCGACAAAGGTGCGACCTTTATCATTCTTTGCAAAACTGAGGGCTTTTTCCTTGGTAAGTGATTTTTTCAAATCCTCGACCCAGATTGGAAATTTTCCTTTTTCGCCTTCATAGCGATTGTGTTCTTTTCCTGCATCATCAACCCATTGGAAAATGAGGGCGGGGGGTCCTTTAATCGCATCTGCAACTTCTTGAAAAGTAAGCCCTTGCTTTTCGATGAACTCTTTAACTTTAACGATTTTTTGATTGAACTCTTCTTTTGCTTCTTCTTGTGCAGAGGTGTTAAGAAGTTCTGCGAGTTTAATCTTATCTGTTGCAGTTGCCTTGCCCGAGCCAACTTTGCTAAGAAGCTCTGCAATTTCTTTTTGAGTGTCTGCCATTTTGAACCCCGATGTGAGTTTGGTTGAACAACAAAGGCAGTATATCAAAAAAGTGTTGTCTGTAGCAAAAAAATGTGCATATAAGAAAAGCTTTGATGATAGATGGGTCCAATGTTGTTGCTTTTATTATCGGCTTTTGATTGGGAAACTTTAATATTAATTGATAAGAAAAAGCCTCTGCATACTGGTGCCGTTGTGGGTAAGTGTGGGTAAGTTGTTGGCAAACTTGTTTGTCAATAGCTTATCCATACGGTGTTTGCATAGCAAACATATCCACAATATGAATAAAAGCGGGGGTGGGAAGCAAGGCGAGCTTGCTTTTTCCCTACGGGCTACTTGCTACGCTAAATATTAAAATAGCCTGCGGTTTCATCTGACGAGAAATGACCAATGTGTTTTAGTGCTTGCTGTTGTGTGGAAATACCATTATTCACATTATCTAAAAGTGGGTTAATGTGATTTTCCTCAAGCTTTTTCGGGCTGTTCATTCCAAGCAATTGAGCAATGATAACGGAATTATTGGCGTTTCCTGTAGCCCCTGCCAGTTTCAAAATCATGTTGCGTATTGCTTGTCTGCGCAAATCATGAAAACGCACTGCTTTAAGTCCGATGCGAGCTTTTAATTTTGAGAACGTCCCCTCAAATCCGCTCAAAGGTGTTTTGAATACCTTAGGATCATCTTTGCGTTTTGGAATAGCCTGCAGAAGTTCTGCGACTTCTGGCAAGATATAAACATCGCGAGGGCGGTTGCTCTTTGTGTGTGTCAAATGAATTTGAGCACTTTCAAAATCGACTTGTTCCCATGTGAGATAAATAATCTCACTTCTGCGCATAGCGGTATATAGAGAAAGTTTGCAGATAGCAAGTAGCTCAGGATTTTTTGTTTTTGCGAGTTCATCAAAAAGCGTTTTCTCCATCTCTGAAGTCAAGACAAATTTTCGCTTAATATTGGCATTTGCAAGAAGCTTCTTATTGTATTTCAATGCAGGATTATCAATTCCCTGATGCTCTGAGCCAAACTCGCCACTCGCAAGCTCTTTAAAGAATACTGAAAAAAGCGAAACTTCACGGGCAACGCTGCTTTTTTTAAGGGGTGTGCCTTTTGATGTGGTGTGGGCAAGGCGGGTTCTGATGTAATCATTAATCTCAGGAATGCCAATCTCTGATATTTTGAACTGTCCGAGTTCTTTTTTTGGATTATCGACAATCATGCCAAGAACGCCCGTGAAACCGCCGTGCTTCAATTTATGTCGATACTCAATCTTTGTTTTGCAGATTGTTTTGTAGAAATTTTTTAAGGTATAAACGTTGCGGCGCTTGGTATAATTTGATTGGTCTTTTGTATCAATGAATTTTTTGACGTATCTATCTACATAAACAGATAGAGGGGGTTCTGCAAGGAATGCACTAATTTCATCCTTGCGCCTCAATTCTTCTTCTGTTTTAGAATAGATAAGCTCTCTGCCCCTAACAGTTTTTGAGAGCTTAAGAAATTCTTCTGCTTCTGAGAGCGTATCAAAAGACTTGTCTGTAATCTCAAGAATGCCATCTTTATTTTTACGTTCTTGTCTAATGCGATACCTGAGCGACTTTGAGCCATCCTTGTTTTTCCACTGGATGACCCTAATTCCACGGGGTAGAGTAGCCATGTTGGGGTTGCCTCCAAGCGTGTGAGGTGTGGGGCGTTGGTCGAATTTTTGTAGAATTTTACCCCAAAATCGGCGGATTTTGTGGAAAACCTGGAAGCAACCTGAGAGGCAAAATCATGGAAAATCAAGTACATAGCGCGTTAGAAGTGGCCACCCTTGGCGGCGGATGTTTCTGGTGCCTGGAGGCCGTGTATCTGCGCGTGGAGGGGGTGAGTGCGGTGGAGTCGGGCTACGCGGGCGGCCACGTGGCGAACCCGGGTTACGAGCAGGTCTGCGACGGCGACACCGGCCACGCCGAGGTCGTGAAGGTGGACTTCGATCCCGCCAGGATCACGTATCGCGAGATTCTCGACATCTTCTTCGCGATTCACGATCCCACGCAGCTGAACCGCCAGGGCAACGACGTGGGCACGCAGTACCGCTCGGTGATCTTCACGCACTCCGGGGCGCAGCGCGAGACGGCCGAGCAGGCGATTCGCGAACTGGCCGCAGAAGGCGTGTACGACGGCAGGATCGTCACCCAGGTGCTGCCGCTCGACGGCAACTATTTCCCCGCCGAGGCGTATCACCAGAACTACTTCGCGCAGCATCCGGATCAGGGCTATTGCTCGTTCGTGGTTGCGCCGAAGGTCGCGAAGTTCCGCCAGAAGTTCGCGCACCGGCTCAAGGCCGAATAGGCGTCAGCAGGCGGGATCGATATCCGGGTTTCGATCCCGCTTCGCGCGTCGGTCTTCGTTTTGTTCTTCTTCTTGCGCGCCGGGCGGCGTTTCGTCCGGCGTCGCGTCGCGCGCGGGGTCCAGCGCCGTTTCCCCGCGCAGGCGTTCCATCTCGTCCGCAATCGCCCGCGCAAGCTTCGCGCAGGTGAGCGGTGCCGATCCCTCCGCCTTGTTGTTGGTCGTGATCAGCACGGGCTGGCCCGCCATCGCGTAGCGCGCAGCCAGTTCCGCGAGCGTGACGCGCGTATGCGGGTCTTCGTCCACCAGCTTGTTGAACGGCTCGTAGCGCGCCTTCGCTTGCTCGTACTTGAAGCCGCTATGCAGGCTCCAGCGCACGATCAGCGGGCCGGCCGGGGTTTCGCCGTCCATCAGCGCGAGCGCGGCGGCCTGGCGCAGCGGGTCCGGCATGCGGGCGTGCAGGCCCACGCAGTAGCGCACGCCCGCGGCGCGCAGCGTGCGAACGAAGCGCGGCGTGAGCAGGATCGCGTCGCGGATCTCGACGGCGTAGCAGGGGCCGTCGCCGGCTGCGGCAGACTCGGCCGATTGGGGCAGTGGCGGCAGTGCGGCGAGGAAGGCGGCTAGCCGCTCGACGAACGCCGCCGGGTCGGCCAGCAGTTGATCGGGCAGCGGCGGGAACTGGAACACGAGCGCGCCGGCCTTGCCGCCGAGGCCCGCGAGGCACGGCTCGACGAATTCGCGCGCGGCCAGCTCCGCGTTGAGAAAGCAGGGGTTTGCGGAAACGGGCTCACCACGCTCGCCGCGCACACTGGCATCGGTGACGAGCGCCGGCGCTTTCACGATGAAGCGGAAGTGGTCCGGCACCTGCTGCGCGTAGCGCAGGTAGTCGGTGACGGTGAGCGGCGCGTAGAACGAGCGGTCGATGCTCACCGAGCGCAGCAGCGGATGCGCGCCGTAGGCCGAGAGGCCGTCGCGGGCAAGCCTGGACTGGCTGTAGTCCTCGCCGTAGACGATGCCGCGCCAGCCCGGAAACGACCACGACGAGGTGCCAAGGCGTACGCTCGCGGGCAGCGCGGCGGCGACGTCGAGCGTGTCTTGCGCCGCCACCGCGGGCAGCACGCCGCGGCCGCGCCGTTTCGGGGCGACGGTGCCGGATGCGGGCTTCTTCGGCGTTTCGGGGCGCGGCGTGCCTTCGTCGCGCGCATCCACATCGGCGGCGTCGTCATGAGTGGCGCGAGCGGGGCGAGCGTGGAGCTGGGCCGCGGATTGAGTGGCGGGCTTCGTCACTGGCGTTGGCACCGGCGCCGCGAAGCCGAACAGGTCAGGCTGCGGCTCGGCGCGGGCTTCGGCTTTCGGCGCGTTGCGGCGCGCAGCCGGGCGTGCGCTCGGCGGGGTGGTGTCGGCGCCGGGGTCGTTGCCCGACCCCGGCCTCATGTCGCCAAACAGGTCGTGGCCGTCGTCGCGTTCGTTCATGCAGTGGCATCGCGCAGTTGTGTTGTGGTGGCGGTCGTGGGGCGAAGCCGCCTGGGCCGGGCGCAACTGCGCGAACAGTCGATACGCCGGCGGCGCGGCGAACCGCGCCGCCGCCTGCGTCAGAGCGGCTTCCCGTACATATACCGGCGCGACCACGGCAGCGTGGTCGCGCTGCGGCCGGCCTTGCGGCACACGATCTGGAAGATCGACACATCGTCGTGCTCGAACGCGTACGCGCAACCTGCCAGATAAACGCGCCAGATGCGGAACTTCTCGTCGTCGACGAGCTGTTTTGCTTCCTCGGCGCGCGCCTCGAAATTCTCCGCCCACAAATCGAGCGTGTGCGCATAGTGACGGCGCAGGCTTTCCACGTCAACCGCTTCGAGGCCGCCGCGCTGCGCCGCTTCGAGCGCGAGGCCGATGTGCGGCAGCTCGCCGTCGGGGAACACGTAGCGGTCGATGAACTCGCCGCCGCCGAGTGCCGTTTCGCCCGAGTCGGCGTCCGACGAAGTGATGCCGTGATTCATGGCGACGCCGTCGTCGGCGAGCAGGTCGTGGACCTTGCGGAAATAGCCCGGCAGATTCTTGCGCCCGACGTGCTCGAACATGCCCACGCTCGTGATGCGGTCGAACTGGCCCTGGACGTCGCGATAGTCCTGCAGGCGGATCTCGATGCGGTCTTCGAGGCCCGCCGCCTTCACGCGGGCGGTGGCGAGATCGAACTGGTTCTGCGAGAGCGTCACGCCCACGCTGCGCGCGCCGAACTTCTGCGCCGCGCGCAGCACGAGCGCGCCCCAGCCGCAGCCGATGTCGAGCAGCGTCTGGCCTTCCTTCACCTGGATCTTCGTGAGGATGTGGTCGATCTTCTTGAGCTGGGCGGTGGCGAGGTCTTCGTCGCCGTTTTCGAAGTAGGCGCACGAATAGACCATGTTCTCGTCGAGCCAGAGCTTGTAGAACGCGTTCGAGACGTCGTAGTGGTACTGGATGGCCCGCTTGTCCGTGGACTTCGAATGCGTGAAATAGCGGCGCACGCGTGCGAGCTTGCCGGCGCTCGTGACGGTGTTGCGCGCGAGCGAATAGCTGATGTTGATGATGTCGGCGAGCTTGCCTTCGATGTCGATCTTGCCCTTCACGTAGGCCTCGCCGAGATTGTCGAGGCTCGGCGTAAGCAGAAGCGGCAGCGCCGAGGCGCTATTGACCTTGAGCGTGACGGCAGGCGCGGCGAAGTGGCCGAAGTCGTATTGCTGCCCGCTCCAGAGCACGAGGCGGGCGGGCAAGTCGGCCTTGCTGCGCACTTCTTCGACCCACTGTGCGAGTTTTTTCTCCCAGAACATGCGTTTCTCTCCGTGTCAGATGAACGATTGAAGCCCGACGACAAAAGCGAATTGCGATGCAGGTTTTTTGGCGACAGCGTTATCGCAACAGCGAACGACTGAGCGACGTGCAACGAAAGCGGTGAGACGAAAACCCGGTGCGCGCGGCGCAAGTACGGTAAGCGTGTTACGCCGCGCGCATGCGCTCAGGGCGCGAGACGCTCGATGCGCCAGGCCGCGCCCGCGTGCTCACGCGTGTAGCGGATGCGGTCGTGCAGGCGCGACGGGCGGCCTTGCCAGAACTCGATGGCCTGCGGCACGAGCCGGTAGCCGCCCCAGTGCGGCGGGCGCGGGGGCGTTTCGCCATACTGCGCAACGATCTCGCGCTCGCGGGCTTCGAGCGTCTCGCGGTTCGCGATCACCGTGCTTTGCTCCGAGGCCCACGCGCCAATGCGCGAGCCGAGCGGGCGCGAGTTGAAGTAGGCGTCGCTTTCCTCGGCGCTCGTGAGTTCGACCTTGCCCTCGATGCGAACCTGACGCTCCAGTTCGATCCAGTGAAAGAGCAACGCCGCATGTGGATTCGCGCTCAGCTCGCGGCCCTTGCGGCTTTCGTAGTTCGTGAAGAACACGAAACCGCGCTCGTCCACGCCCTTGATGAGCAGGATGCGCGCGGCGGGGCGGCCTTGCGGGTCGACCGTGGCGACCGTCATGGCGTTGGGCTCGGGCAGCTTTGCGTCCAGCGCCTGGGCGAACCAGGTCTGGAACTGGCGGATCGGATCGGGATCGACGTCGGCGGCGTCGAGCGAGCCGAGCGAGTAGGTCTTGCGGAGATCGGCGAGGGAGGTCATCTTTTAGGCAGACGCTTCAATGCGGAGAAGTATATCGAACAGGCGAATGTCGAACAGGCGAGGAAGGCGCCCGGCGAGGGGCGCCCGGCCTCGTGCGGCGCGATCAGGCAAAATACGGGTCTTGCGAGGACCGTGACAGCAGCGTGTGAGCGGTCCGAGGTCCGCTTACGATTGCCTACCGTCATGTCCAGTACCCCGATTTCTCCTGCCGCCGGCTCCGTCGATCTTACCGCGAGCCCTGCCGACGATGTTGCCGACCGAGCCCGCCGATTCGGCGGAATCGCGCGGCTTTATGGCGCACCCGCGCTCGACGCGTTCGAGCGCGCCCACGTCGCCGTGATCGGCATTGGCGGCGTGGGCTCGTGGGCCGCGGAGGCGCTCGCGCGCAGCGCGATCGGCAAGCTCACGCTCATCGACCTCGACAACGTGGCCGAGAGCAACACCAACCGCCAGATCCACGCGCTCGACGGCAACTACGGCAAGCCCAAGGTCGAGGCCATGGCCGAGCGCATCAAGCTCATCGACCCGGGCTGCGACGTGCGTCTTGTCGAGGATTTCGTCGAGCCGTCGAACTTTGGTGCGTTGCTGGGCGGCGGCTTCGACTACGTGATCGACGCCATCGACAGCGTGCGCACCAAGACCGCCCTGATCGCCTGGTGCGTGAAGCATCGCGTGCCGCTCATCACGGTGGGCGGCGCGGGCGGCCAGCTCGACCCCACGCGGATTCGCATCGACGACCTCGCGCTCACGATCCAGGACCCGCTGCTCTCCAAGGTGCGCGGCCAGTTGCGCAAGCAGCACGGCTTTGCGCGCGGGCCGAAGGCCAGGTTCAAGGTGAGCGCGGTGTATTCGGACGAGCCGCTCATCTATCCCGAGGCGGCCGTGTGCGATATCGACGCCGAGGCCGAGCACGTCACCACGTCGCCGGGTCATCACGGTCCGGTGGGGCTGAACTGCGCGGGATTTGGTTCGAGCGTGTGCGTGACGGCGAGCTTTGGCTTCGCGGCGGCTTCGTACGTGCTGCGCGCGTTGGCGCATCAAGCCAGCGGGCATTGAGGCCGGGCGCAGAAACGCTGGAAAGCGTGCCTGATAAGGCACGCCTTCGTATCGCGCCGGAAAGCGAACGAACCGCGCGCGCCGGTCGCGTTATTCGACCGCTTCCGCTTCGTGCAGGCGCGGCAGCAGGCGATCGAACTCGCGGCGCACGAGACCGTAGCACTCGCATGCGCGCGCTTCGAGGCGCTTGCGGTCGAGTACGCGGATCTTGCCGCGGCTGTGATGGATCAGACCTTCGTCGTGCAGCTTGCCGGCGGCTTCCGTGACGCCTTCGCGGCGCACGCCGAGCATGTCGGCGATCAGTTGCTGCGTTACGCTCAGATCGTTGGAGTCCACGCGGTCCACTTCGATCAGCAGCCACCGGCACAGCTGCTTGCTCAGCGAGTGGTGACGGTTGCAGGCGGCCGTCTGCGCGATCTGCGTGAGCAGGGCATGCATGTAAAGCAGCGTAATGCGGCGCAGGAGGTCCGAGCGCGCAAACTGCTGCTTGAGCGCCTGCGCGCTGATGCGGTACGCGAAGCCCGAACTTTGCACCTGCACGCGGTTCGGCATCGTTTCGCCACCGGTCAGCACAGGCACGCCGGTCATGCCTTCCCGGCCCACCGCGGCAATTTCGACGGAACTGCCGTCTTCCATTGTCGTGAGCATCGAGATGACGGCAGTCGTCGGAAAGTACACGTGATGAATACGCTGGCCGCAATCGCAGAGCAGCTGCTCAGTGCGCAGCTGAACGAGTTCGAGATGCGGCGCCAATGCCTGCCACTCGTTTGACGGAAGTGCGCCAAGCAGATGATTGCCGTGCAGATCGGATTGAAGGGTCAACATGATCGGTCCTCGCGTAAAGCGGCGTGTGCCGCCTCCTGTTTTTCTGCTTCCGGCTACCGAATTTTTTGTTATCGCCGCTACCCGTACGGCTCTACGTTCGTTGCGCCGGCCCCATAAGCCCCGTTAGCGTTTTGCGATCTCGTTTGTCGGCATCGACGCCTGTGGCGAACTCTACTAAGCAGGGGTTGTGCCAGCCGCCGCGAAAGTGAGGGCGCTTGCGGTTCTGCGCGGCGTGGGCTATTTCCGCAGCGACATAAAGCCGCATTATTGTTTCAGTTCTGTACAACGCCAGCGCGGCGCCGTTTGCGAAGTCGCTAGAGTTTGATGCGGCCAACGCCTTGATTTATATAGCGACTTTCGCTGCTCACCCGGATGCGCGGAAATGAGTCCTTGCTGAAACATCGTTGGGCCATCGCCTTGAACGCGTCGTGCGCCTGCCTTTGACGCGACGCGGTTTTGATTCACTTCTGTTGGGGCGCTGCCGACACCGTCGCAAAAACGTTCGGATGTGAAACATCACCTTGCGCGGCCATCTCCGCGCTTCGTGCGTTGCCGCACATAGCGTCGACTGCGCGATGACCGCGCGAAGACCGCGGCCCCGTTCCGAAGAAAAATTTCCTGGCATGCCGTGCGATCAATGTGGCTGCGCGTACAGATTCGCGCGCTGCGTATTGTTCAAATCTCACCCGTACGCAAACCGGTAACGAGACCCGGTGCACGACTTCGGGGGAGGGACTCGCATGAACAACGATGTGACATCTGCCGGCCTGATAGCCGCGATCAGCGAAGGTGACGCCGAACTCGTCGTTCAGCCCGTTGTGCTGGCGGGCGGTTCCGGCACGCGGCTATGGCCGCTTTCGCGCGAACACTGCCCCAAGCAACTGATCGACCTGCTCGACGGCGAGTCGCTGCTCGAGGCGACTGTCCGGCGCCTCGACGGCGTGTTCCCGCACGCGGCCACCTCACTGCCGGAACCGCACACAGCGGTTCGCAAGGCTGCGCCATTCGTCGTGAGCAGTGAGGACTTGCGCCATCTGACCGCTGACCGTCTTGGCCGCAGCGGCATGGCTGCCCGCTTCGTGCTCGAACCGCTCGCGCGCAACACGGCGCCCGCGCTGACGGCGGTGGCGCTTGCCGCCAGCGGCGACGGCGATCCCGTGCTCGTTGCCATGCCCGCTGACCACCTGATCGCCGATAGCGCCGCGTTTGCTGCCGCGCTCGAAGAAGCCGTGACGCACGCGGCGCGCGGCGCCATCGTCACGCTTGGCGTGCCGCCGCAGCGCGCCGAAACGGGCTACGGCTACATCGGCGCGGGTTTGCCGCTTGGCAGCAGCGGCGCGCGCAGCATCGAGCATTTTGTGGAGAAGCCCGATGCCGGGCGCGCTGCCAGCTATGTTGCTTCGGGGAACTATCTTTGGAACAGCGGGATTTTCGTTGTGCGCGCCTCGGTCTGGCTCGCGGCGATCGCGCAAAGCCGGCCGCTCATCGCGGCGCAGTGCACGGCGGCCTTCGATAATGCCTGCGTCGACGCCGACGGCACCGTCCACTTGAACCGGGACGCGCTCGCCGCCTGTCCGTCCGATTCGATCGACTACGCGGTGATGGAGTCGGTTGGCGTGAATGCGCGGCTCGCGGGCGTGGTTGTGCCGCTTCGTTCGGGCTGGTCCGACGTCGGGGCGTGGGACGCCCTGTGGCAGGTCTCGGAGAAGGACGAGCATGGCAACGTCGCGCGCGGGCGCGTGCTGTTCGAGGATGCGACGGACACCTTCGTGCATTCGGACGGCCGCCTCGTTGCCTGCGTGGGCGTGCAGGGCATGGTGGTGGTCGAGACTGCGGATGCCGTGCTCGTTGTCGCGAAGGACCGCGTTCAGGACGTCAAGGCAGTGGTCACGAGGCTCAAGGCGCAGCACAGTGAGGTGGCGCGGCAGCACCGGCGCGTGGAGCGCCCATGGGGCTGGTACGACTCGGTCGATCAGGGCGAGCGCTTTCAGGTCAAGCGCATCGTGGTCAAGCCGGGCGGCCGGCTTTCGCTGCAGATGCATCACCACCGCGCGGAGCACTGGACCGTGGTGCGCGGCACGGCGCGCGTGACGCGCGGCGACGAGGTGCTCCTGCTTTCCGAAAACGAATCGACCTATATCCCGCTAGGCATGACGCACCGGCTCGAGAATCCGGGCAAGACGGCGCTCGAGATCATCGAGGTGCAGTCGGGCTGTTATCTCGGCGAGGACGATATCGTGCGCTTCGACGACCAGTACGGCCGGGTTCAGCAGGCGTAGCCGGCTGAACGCAAGGCGAGGGCGTTACGCGAGGACGCACGCCGCGTCCTCGCGCGCGCGAGTTCAGTTCAGCGTCGCGCTCAGCTTGCGCCGCCACTCGCTCACGAGCTGCGGCTGATGCGCCGCGAGATCGAACACGGAAAGCATGGTCTTGCGGCCCACGTCGTCGCGGAAGGCGCGGTCGCGCTTCACGATCTCCAGCAGATGCTCGAGCGCGCCCGCGTACTTGTGCCGCGCGATCAGCGCGTTCGCCAGATCGAAGCGCGCTTCGAGGTCGCCGGGGTTGGCGGCGACCTGGGCTTCGAGCGCGTCGGTGGGCGGCAGGTCGGCGGCGGCGTCGAGCGCGTCGAGGCGCGTCTTGAGTGCGTTAAAGCGCGCGTCGATGCCCTGCGTGGTCTTCGGCGAGAGCAGCTCGACTTCCTTTTGCGCGTCCTCGGCGCGGTTGTCGGCGAGCAGCATCTCGATCAGGTCCATGCGCACTTCGTCGTTGCCCGGATCGAACGCGAGCGCGGCCTGCAGCGCTTCATAGGCCTCGTCGCGGCGGCCTTCGGCCAGTGCTTCCTGCGCGGCGCGGCGCGCGGCGTCGACGCCGTCGGGGATCAGGCCGTCGAGGAACTGGCGCAGCTGGCCTTCGGGCAGCACGCCCACGAACTGATCGACCGCCTGGCGGTCCGCGAACGCCACGACGTGCGGGATGCTGCGCACGCCGAAGTGCGCGGCGAGCTCCTGATTCTCGTCGACGTTCACCTTCACGAGCTTCCATTTGCCCGCGTATTCGGCCTCGAGCTTTTCGAGCATCGGCCCCAGGCTCTTGCAAGGGCCGCACCAGGGCGCCCAGAAGTCGACCAGCACCGGCGCGAGCGCCGACGCTTCGATCACGTCTTTTTCAAAAGTGGCGAGAGTGGTGTCCATTGCGTCCTCGTTGGGAAATCCGTTGTTTCGCTAGTTGGGGACGAAACGCCCGGGTTTCAATCATCCGCCGAAAGCGGCGAGCCTTTAGCGCGGCTTCTTTTCCGGCAGCGGGATCCATTCCGTTTCGCCGGGAACATGCCCCATTTCCTGGCGCGTCCAGGCCTCCTTCGCGGCTTCGATCTTCTCGCGCGAGCTTGCCACGAAGTTCCATTCGATGAAGCGCTCGCCTTCGAGCTTTTCCCCGCCGAGCAGCATCACGCGTGCCCCGTTCGCGCTCGAGAGCGTGACGGTTTCGCCCGGCACCAGCACGGCCATCGTGTACTGCTCGAGCGGCGTGCCGTCGACCGCGAGATCGCCCTCCACGAGATAGACGCCGCGCTCTTCGTGCTCCGCGTCGAGCGCGAACGCGCTGCCCGGCGCGAAATCTGCGGCGACGTAGAGCGTGCCGGAAAAGGTCTCGACCGGCGAGGTCGCGCCGAATGCCGTGCCTGCGATCACGCGCATCGTGACGCCGTTGCGCTCGAGTTCGGGCAGCGTGGCGGCGGCGTGATGGAAGAACGACGGCTCGGTGTCTTCGTGATCGAGCGGCAGCGCCACCCACGTCTGGATGCCGTGCATGGTGAGGCCGGTGGCGCGGTCCTCGTCGGGCGTGCGCTCCGAGTGGACGATGCCGCGTCCGGCCGTCATCCAGTTCACGTCGCCGGGCACGATCTTCTGGCTGGAACCGATGCTGTCGCGATGCATGAGCGCGCCGTCGAAGAGATAGGTGACCGTGGCGAGCCCGATATGCGGATGCGGGCGCACGTCCACGCCCGAGCCGGGCGCGAGCGTGGCGGGGCCCATGTGGTCGAAGAAGATGAACGGACCGACGAGGCGTGCGGCGAGCGCGGGCAGCACGCGGCGCACATAGAGATTGCCGATGTCGCGTTGATGAGGCTTGAGAACCGCTTTGATCGATGAGGACATGATGCTTCCTGGATGAGTCGTAAGGCACGGACCTGGGGCCAGCTAGTGGGCGAAACCGGCGCGCAGGCAGGCCGTGCGCGAGGCTGGCGCTCATTCTAACGCCGGCTTTCCCGGCGTGCGGCCACGTAGGGGCCCGGTGCCGGCGGCACGGCGCGGGGCGTCGCGCAATGGCGCGAGGCGGTAAGATCGCCGCTTCGAAGAAGAGGTATGACGTAAAAAGGAGAAGGGGATGTCGCCGAAGGACTTGTTGCTCGCGCTCGTCGTGGTGCTCGCGTGGGGCGTGAATTTCGTCGTGATCAAGGTGGGACTGCACGGCGTGCCGCCGCTCCTGCTCGGCGCGCTGCGCTTCATGCTGGCGGCGTTCCCCGCGGTGCTGTTCGTGAAGCGCCCGCAAATGCCGCTGCGCTGGCTGCTCGCCTACGGCGCGACCATCTCGCTAGGCCAGTTCGCCTTCCTCTTCACGGCAATGTACGTGGGCATGCCCGCGGGCCTCGCTTCGGTCGTGCTGCAGGCGCAGGCGTTCTTCACGCTCGGCTTCGCGGCGGTGTTTCTTCGCGAGCGCTTTCACGCGCAGAACGTCATCGGCTTGCTGATCGCCGCGGGCGGTCTCGCGCTGATCGGCATGCAGTCGATGGGCGGCGGCGCGCAAGGCATGACCCTCGCCGGTTTCGTGCTCACGCTGTGCGCGGCCTGCATGTGGGCGCTCGGCAATATCGTCACGAAGAAGGTGGGCAAGGTGGATCTCGTCGGCCTCGTGGTATGGGCGAGCCTCGTGCCGCCGCTGCCGTTTCTCGTGCTCTCGTACTGGATGGAAGGTCCGCAGCGCATCGTGGCTGCGCTCTCGGGCCTCGGCGTGAGCTCGGTGGGCGCGATCGTCTATCTCGCGTTCGTGGCGACGCTCATCGGCTATAGCCTCTGGAGCCGCCTGCTCTCGAAGTATCCCGCCAGCCAGGTGGCGCCGTTCTCGCTGCTCGTGCCGATCGTCGGGCTCGCCTCGGCGGCGCTGCTGCTCGGCGAGCAGTTGAGCGCGGCCGAGATCGGCGGCGCCGTGCTCGTGATGGGCGGTCTGGCCGTCAACGTGTTCGGGGGCTGGGTCAAGCAGCGCCTCGGGGCCGTGCGCTCGTAACGCCTGCGCGCCGGAGGAAAAACGCCGCGCCAGCCCGAAGGCTTGCGCGGCGCTTGCGAAGCCGCCGGATGCCCCACGCGGCGCTCAGGTCATGCGGCTCTTCGCGAGCGGCGGATTGGCCGCGAAATAGCGCTTGATGCCCTTGAGAATCGCGTTCGCCATCTTGTCGCGATAGGCGTCGTCGTTGAGCTTGCTTTCTTCTTCTGGATTGCTGATGAAGGCCGTCTCCACGAGGATCGACGGAATGTCGGGCGCCTTGAGCACGGCAAAGCCCGCCTGCTCGACCGAGCCCTTGTGCAGCTTGTTGATTTCGCCCACCTCGTTGAGCACGAAGCCGCCGTAACGCAGCGAGTCGCGGATCTGCGCCGTCGTCGACATGTCGAAGAGCGCGCGGTTCACGGCGGCGTCGGCCGTCTGCACGCTGATGCCGCCGATCTGGTCCGACGCGTTCTCCTTGTTCGCCATCCAGCGCGCCGCGGCGCTCGAAGCACCGTGCTCGGAAAGCGCGAATACCGACGAGCCGCGCGCCTCGGGCGTGGTGAACGCGTCGGCGTGAATCGAGACGAACAGGTCCGCGCCCACGCGGCGCGCCTTCTGCACGCGCACGTTCAGCGGCACGAAGAAGTCGGCGTCGCGCGTCATCATCGCGCGCATGTTGGGCTGGGCGTCGATCTTCGCGCGCAGCTTCTTCGCGATGTCGAGCGCGACGTGCTTCTCGTAGGTGCCCGCGCTGCCGATCGCGCCCGGGTCTTCGCCGCCGTGGCCCGGATCGATCGCGACGGTCAACAGGCGCGTGGTGCCGCCCCGGGTGGACTTCGGCGCGGTGAAGCCGTAGTTGTCGCCGCCCGCGCTGTCGTCGTCATTGTTGTTGTTGCGCTGGGCGAGGACGGGCGGCTTCGGCGCGGCGGGCTTGCCCGGACGCGGCGCGAGCACCGCCGGAGGCGCGGGCGGCGTGGCGGGCGGCGCGCCCGGCAAGCCGCCCGCGTCGTTCTGCGCGTAGCGCTCGAAAAATGCGTCGCTGTTGTCGTGCGCGGGCGGGGTGTTCGGGCCCGTGAGCGTGGACGGCGTGGACGGCGGCGGCGCGCTGTCGTTCATCGCCTGGTGGGCGTCGAGCTGCTGCTGCTTGCGCTCGGTTTGCGCGAGCAGGTCCATGAGCGGGTCGGGCGCGACCGCCGGATAAAGGTCGAACACGAGCCGGTACCTGTACGAGCCGATCGGGGCAAGCGTGAACACCTGGGGCTTCACGCCGCCCTTGAGGTCGAACACCATGCGCACCACGTGCGGCTGATACTGGCCCACGCGCACGGCCTGGATCTGCGGATCGTTCGGCGTGATCTTGGAGACGAGGTTCCTGAGCGCGTCGTCGAGATCGAGCCCGGTGAGATCGACGACGAGACGATCGGGGCCCTGCAGCAGTTGCTGCGTGTTCTGCAGCGGCTGGTCCGATTCGATGGTGACGCGGGTGTAGTCTCGCGCGGGCCACACGCGCACGCCGACAACCGACGTGGCCCACGCGAGGCGCGGCACGGCAAGACCGAGCACGAGCGTGGAGGCGCCCGCCTTCAGAATCTGCCGGCGACGCCAGTTGTGCGTGGCGGTGGCGGCCGATTCGATCGAGCGGAACGGTTTGATTAACATCTTTCTAGACATGCCTTTCCTGATGCGCTGTATGCGTAGGCGGTGAGCACGCGGCCTGCGCCGCTTGCATCCGGCTCCAGCGAGAACACGAGATCGGGTACGCCAAGCAGGCCGCCCGCGCGTTGCGGCCATTCGACGAGGCATACCGCACCTTGCGCGAAGTATTCGCGAAAGCCCGAGTCGGCCCATTCGGCCGGATCGCTGAAACGGTACAGATCGAAGTGGTAAAGCTGGAGTTCCCCATTCGGCTTACCCGGCGTTGCGACCGTGTACGGTTCGACGAGCGTGTAGGTGGGGCTGCGCACGCGGCCCGTGTGGCCGAGCGCGCGCAACGTGGCGCGCACGAGCGAGGTCTTGCCCGCGCCGAGGTCGCCGTGCAGCTGCACGTGCAGGCCGTGAAAGGGCGGTGCGCCGTGGTCTTCCGCCTGACTCGCGCGCAGCGAATCGAGCGCGTGCGCAAAGCGTGCGCCGAAGGCGTCGGTGGCGTCGGCATCGGCGAGATCGAAACGGCGCTCGAGGAGAACGTCGGCGGAGGGATCAAGCGAAAGCGGCGCGTGGTCGTGACCGGGCGTGTCGGGCATTCTCGTAAAATGTCGTGATGAACCCCACGCATTCCCCTCCCAATTCCGCGCAGCATGCGCGCGCGTCTTCGGAGGCGCTCGACCCGACGTCCGCTCAGGCGCGTGTTCAGGCACAGGCGCCGCGAGATTCGTCTGCGCCTGCTGCCGGGCAGGCCATGCCGCTCGATGAGGCGGCGCTCGCCGCGCTCGCGGCGCGCATCCGGACGTGGGGGCGCGAGCTGGGGTTCGGTGCGATCGGTATCAGTGACACCGACCTTTCCCATGCCGAGGCGGGCCTCGCCGCGTGGCTCGAAGCAGGCTGCCACGGCGAGATGGATTATATGGCCAAACATGGGATGAAACGCGCGCGGCCAGCCGAGCTTGTGGCCGGCACGCGACGCGTGATCACCGCACGCATGGCCTATTTGCCCATCGATACGCTCGCGCCGAATGCAGTGGGAAAGACGCGCGAAAGTGTTTCGCAAGGCGGGCCTGATCGCAGCGGGAGCGCCGGCACCGAAGCCGGCACGAACGGTGCCCGCGAGCGCATTCACGCCGACTGGCGTCTGCGCGAGCACGCGCGTCTCGCCGACCCGCATGCCGCCGTCGTGTCGATCTACGCGCGCGGGCGCGACTATCACAAGGTGTTGCGCGCGCGTCTGCAGCAACTTGCCGAGCGTATCGAGGCCGAGATCGGCCAGTTCGGCTTTCGCGTGTTCACCGACTCCGCGCCGGTGCTCGAAGTCGAGCTTGCGCAGAAGGCGGGCGTGGGCTGGCGCGGCAAGCACACGCTGCTCCTGCAGCGCGACGCGGGCTCGCTCTTCTTTCTCGGCGAAATCTACGTGGACGTGCCGCTGCCCACCGACGCCGACGCGCACGAACGCGGTGCAGCCGGCGCCGCGCCCGAAACGCCGGGCGCGCATTGCGGCAGTTGCACGCGCTGCATCGACGCGTGCCCGACGGGCGCGATCACCGGGCCGTATCGCGTGGATGCGCGCCGCTGCATCTCCTATCTCACGATCGAGTTGAAGGGCAGTATTCCCCTGGAACTGCGCGAGCTGATCGGCAATCATGTGTATGGCTGCGATGACTGCCAGCTCGTGTGCCCATGGAACAAGTTCGCGAAGGCCGCGCCCGTGGCGGATTTCGACGTGCGTCACGGGCTCGATCGCGCGAGTCTCGTCGACCTGTTCGGCTGGAGCGCGGCGCAGTTCGACGAGCGCATGCAGGGCAGCGCGATACGGCGCATCGGCTATGAAAGCTGGTCGCGCAATATCGCGGTGGCGATGGGCAATGCGCTGCGCGCACCGCGTGAAGGCGCGGATAACGGGCGCGCCGCCGCGCGCGCCGCGATCGTGAAGGCGCTGCGCGAGCGCGAGCACGACGCGTCGGCCGTCGTGCGCGAGCACGTGCTTTGGGCCCTCGAAGCGGCGTGATGCGGATGAAGACGGCGCAGGCGGACATGGACCTGAAACCGAACGACGGCGCGCTGGCAATCGCGCGCACAACGCGGCAACATGGCGTGCAACGCTCGCGCACGGCTTTGCATGGGATCGCAGTCAGCGCTGAAGCGCTAACTCCGAATCGACAGGAGACGACGATGTTCAACGCAGTGATCGACGCGCCATTCGGCAAGGTAGGCATCCGCACGCTCGGACAAGCGCTGCGCGAGATCGTCTATCTGCCGGGACAGACGGCGAGTGTCGAGCCCGATTGCGAACTCGCCGCGCGCGCGGCCGGGCAGATCGGCCGGTATTTCGGGAACGCCGACGCCGGTTTCGACCTGCCGCTCGCACCGCTTGGCACCGGATTCCAGCGGCGCGTGTGGGACGGCATCTGCGCAATCGAAGCGGGCGAAGTCCTCACCTACGGCGAACTCGCGCAGCGCATTGGCGGGCTCAGCCCGCGCGCCGTGGGCCAGGCATGCGGCGACAATCCCTTTCCGCTCGTGATCCCGTGTCATCGCGTGGTGTCGGCGAGCGGCCTGGGCGGCTTCGCGCATCACGGCGGCGAAGGCTTCTTTCGCGACGTGAAGCGCTGGCTGCTCGCCCACGAATGCACGTCGAACCGGTTTGAGCTGCGATAACAGAATGACGATGACGACGAATCCGCCGCCGCTTGCCGCAAGCGATGCCGCCGACGAAGCGCAGCAGGCGCTCGACCCCGCCGCGGCCGAAGCGCTGGCATCGAGCCTGAGCGCCATCGACACGTTCTGCGACGCCATGTGGCTCGAGCACGGCCTCTCGCGCAACACGCTCGACGCCTACCGGCGCGATTTGCGCCTGTTCGCGCAGTGGCTCGCGCGCGAGCGCTCCAATTCGCTCGACACGACCCACGAAGACGATTTGCTCGCCTACAGCGCACGCCGCAAGGACGATAAATCCACTTCCGCGAACCGGCGCCTTTCGGTGTTTCGGCGCTACTACGGCTGGGCGCTGCGCGAGCAGCGCGTGCATTCGGACCCGACCGTGCGCATCCGCTCGGCGAAGCAGGCGCCGCGCTTTCCGTCCACCTTGAGCGAGGCGCAGGTCGAGGCGCTGCTGGGCGCCCCCGACGTCGAGACGCCGCTCGGCCTGCGCGATCGCACGATGCTGGAACTGATGTACGCAAGCGGCCTGCGCGTGACCGAACTCGTCACGCTCAAGACCGTCGAGGTGGGCCTGAACGAAGGCGTCGTGCGCGTGCTCGGCAAGGGCTCGAAGGAGCGGCTCATTCCGTTCGGCGAGGAGGCGCACGCGTGGATCGGGCGCTACCTGCGCGAGGCGCGGCCGGTGCTGCTCGGCGCGCGCACGGCCGACGCGCTCTTCGTGACCGCGCGCGCCGAAGGCATGACGCGCCAGCAGTTCTGGCACATCATCAAGCGCCACGCGGCGGCGGCGGGCGTCCATGCGCCGCTCTCGCCGCACACGATGCGCCACGCGTTCGC
Source organism: Paraburkholderia silvatlantica (assembly GCF_003096715.1). Lineage (GTDB taxonomy): Bacteria > Pseudomonadota > Gammaproteobacteria > Burkholderiales > Burkholderiaceae > Paraburkholderia > Paraburkholderia silvatlantica. The sequence goes on along the minus strand of NZ_QEOL01000032.1, from coordinate 41,458 downwards.
CACGCACCTGCTCAATCACGGCGCGGACCTGCGGGTCGTGCAGCTTCTGCTCGGCCACAGCGACATCTCCACGACGCAGATCTATACGCACGTCGCGCGCGAGCGGCTGCGTCTGCTGCACGAGAAGCATCATCCGCGCGGCTGACCCTGGCATACGCGTTTGACGCAGCCGTTGCAGGCCGTGCGATTACAATGCGCCGATGAGCAAAACGAAACATGTGTCCGAAACGCCCGCCACGCAGATGCTGCGCCGCGCGGGCGTCGCATTCGGCGAGCATCCCTACGAGTATGTCGAGCATGGCGGCACGGAAGAATCCGCGCGCCAGCTCGGCGTGGACGAGCATCGCGTCGTCAAGACGCTCGTGATGGAGGACGAGCACGCCAAGCCGCTCATCGTCCTCATGCATGGCGACCGCAAGGTGTCGACGAAGAATCTCGCGCGGCAAATCGGCGCGAAGCGCATCGAGCCTTGCAAGCCCGAAGTCGCGAACCGCCATTCGGGTTATCTGGTGGGCGGCACGTCGCCCTTCGGCACGAAGAAAGCCATGCCCGTGTATGTCGAGTCGACCATACTCGAACTCGACGAGATCTGGCTCAACGGCGGCCGTCGCGGCTATCTCGTGAGCCTTGCGCCCGCGGCGCTGACGACGCTTCTCAACGCCAAACCGGTGCAGTGCGCAAGCGTCGACTAGCGCGCGCATGGGCGCCGCCCGCTGCCGTTGGTTCCCTGATTAACCCTGGTGCGCGGGCAGGGCGCGCCCGCGCTTCGGTAGAATGAGCGCCGTCGCGCGTTGCCGGGCGGCGATGACCATCGCCACCGCCCGGCGCGCATCGTTCCACTTCATCCGGGTTTCGTGCATGTACAACCTGTTCGTCGCCGTTCTTGCCTATCTGATCGGCTCGGTTTCGTTCGCCGTGATCGTGAGCGCCTTCATGGGCCTCGACGATCCGCGCTCCTACGGCTCCGGCAATCCCGGCGCGACCAACGTGCTGCGCAGCGGCAACAGGAAGGCCGCGATCCTCACGCTGATCGGCGATGCGTTCAAGGGCTGGCTGGCCGTCTGGCTCGTCGTGCAGTTCGGCCCGCGTTACGGTCTGGGCGATGCCGCCGTCGCGCTCGCGGCGATCGCCGTGTTCCTCGGCCACCTGTATCCGGTGTTCTTCCGCTTCAAGGGCGGCAAGGGCGTCGCCACCGCGGCCGGCGTCCTGCTCGCCGTGAATCCGGTTCTCGGTATCGCCACGCTCGCCACCTGGCTCATCGTCGCGTTCTTCACGCGCTACTCGTCGCTCGCGGCGCTGGCGGCCGCCGTGTTCGCGCCGCTCTACTATGTGTTCATGTTCGGCCCGCGCATCGTCGCGCTCGCCATCCTCGCCATGAGCGTGCTGCTGTTCTGGCGGCATCGCGGGAACATCGCGAAGCTCATCGCGGGCAAGGAAAGCCGCATCGGCGAGAAGAAGGCGGTGGGCGCCGGCAAGTAGGCCGGCACGGCAGGCCAGGTGATTGCCATCTATTTGTCTGATAATTTCGCCTATCGTCCGTTATTTTCCCGCAGGTAAGCGATCCAGGTGCATCTTCTACGGATGCGCCCTCAAGAACATCGTGTGGCTTGCCGTAAACCCTGATAGTTCCAGATCGGGCTTTTGCGGCTTCCCTCCTCTTATCCCACACGGCATTCCCCCATGTTTTCCACCATCCGCGCGCGCATCGTCGCGCTATGTGTCGTCATTGTCGTGAGCGCGCTTGCCGCGAATACGGCGCTCGATTATTTCGTCGCCGACTCGCACAGCAAGGATTCGATCGACAGCACGCTCACGGCGCTCGAAGCGAGCCACGCCCAGGGCATTGCCGAGTGGGTCGCGACGCACGTGCGGATGATCGACTCGCTCCAGGACGCCGTGCTCGCGCCCGATCCCGTGCCGGCGCTCAAGCAGATTGCGGCAGCGGGCGGCTTCACGAACGTCTACGTGGGCTATGCCGACCGCACGGCGAAGTTCTCCGACCCGACCGGCATTCCGCCCGACTACGATCCGACCGGGCGCCCGTGGTACAGGCAGGCCGTCGCGGCGGGCAAGGCGGTCGTCACGCCGCCCTATGTGGACGTGGGCACGGGCAAGCTCGTGGTGGCGTTCGCGGTGCCGGTCATTCGCGACGGCGCCGTGAAGGGCGTCATCTCCGGCGACGTCGCGATGGACAACGTGATCGCCAACGTCCGCTCGATTCAACCTACGCCGGCGAGCTTCGGCATGCTCGTCGACGCGAGCGGCGCGATCGTCGCGCACCCCGACTCGCAGCTCACGCTCAAGCCCGTGGCGGAGCTCGCGCCCGAACTCGCCGGCGATCGCCTGAATGCGCTGTTCTCGGCGAGCGAGCCATTGAAGGTGGACGTGAAGGGCGACATCAAGCTCATGCGTGCGCAAACGATTCCGGGCACCGACTGGCGCCTGGTCGTCGCTTTCGACCGCGCCGATGCGACGGCGGCCATGCGCTCGCTGCTCACGGCGTCGCTCATCGCGCTCGTGGTGATCGCCGTGGCGGCGGCGGCGATCGCGGCTGCGACGACGGCTGTGTCGTTCCAGCGCCTTTCGCGCGTGCGCGACGCGATGGACGCGATCAGCGCCGGCGAGGGCGATCTGACGAAGCGCCTGCCCGCCACGGGCAACGATGAAGTCGCGCAGATCGCGCGCTCGTTCAACGCGTTCATGGACAAGGTGCGCGACGTCATGCGCCACATCCGCGATGCGAGCGAGTCGGTGCGTACCGCGAGCGACGAGATCGCGGCGGGCAACGTCGACCTGTCGGGGCGCACGGAGTCTGCTGCAGCGAGCCTGGAGGAGACCGCGGCCTCGATGGAGGAGATCACGGCGACGGTCGCGCAGTCGGCGAACGCGGCGCAGCAGGCCGACGTGACGGCGGCCACCGCTTCCCAGGCGGCCTCGCGCGGCGGCTCGGTGATCGGCGACGTCGTGCACACGATGGGCGACATCGAGAAGGCGTCCGTGAAGATCGCGGACATCATCGGCGTGATCGACGGCATCGCGTTCCAGACCAACATTCTCGCGTTGAACGCCGCCGTGGAAGCGGCGCGCGCGGGGGAGCAGGGCCGCGGCTTCGCGGTGGTGGCGGGCGAGGTGCGCAGCCTGGCCCAGCGCAGCGCGCAGGCGGCGCGCGAAATCAAGGCGCTGATCGAGTCGACCGTTTCCAGCGTGACTTCGGGCTCGCAGCTCGTACGCCGCGCTGGCTCGACGATGGACGAGATCGTGGCGAACGTCTCGAACGTGACGACCATCATCTCCGAGGTCACCCACGCCGCCGGTGAGCAGACGCGCGGCATCCAGGAAGTGAACCGCGCGGTCAGCCAGCTCGACGAGATGGTTCAGCAGAACGCGGCGCTCGTCGAGCAGTCGACGGCTGCCGCGGCGGCGCTGCGCGGCCAGGCAGCCAGTCTCGCGGATGCGGTGGGCCAGTTCAGGCTCGATTGAGGCGGGGAAGGCAAGGCAGACAGCGGCGATCAAGCGCGTGTTCCCGACTGCAGGAAAGCGCGCGGGCGTTGCGAGCCCGTTGTCACTGACCGCGCCTGCGCGCAGAGGCGCGGCGCGGGCCCTATCGGGGAACAGACGCGTCTGCAGCCGTGGCGCTTGCGCCATGCGTGGCGAACCAGTTTCGCGTGCTCGACGCCAGTGCCCGGCGCACGGGTGTGTCGTAGTACCGGTCCGCGAGCCACGTGAGCAGCAGGAGTGCGGGTGGCAAGACGAGGCCCGGATGGCGCAGGAGGCCGGTCATCGGCGCGAGGTCCTGCACAATGAACCCCAGCGGCACGTGCAAAACGTAAATGCCGTACGACACGGCACCTGAAAAGGCAAAGAACGGCAAGAGTCGCGGACCGGGCTCCACTTGCGACGCCACCCACACTGTCGCCGGAACAACGGCAAGCGCGACAGGCAACTCGAACAACCATTGCGCCGATTGCACCGACTTCGGCCACGGTACGGCGAATAGTCCGATTGCCAGCACCACCACGGCAATCGAAGCCGCATTGTGTTGCCTGCGTCCGGGGCGTTGGAAGCGGTAGAGCAGCAGTCCGGCAGTAAAAGCGTAGCCGACGCGCGCAAAGCCCACGTAGCAAGTTTCCCAGTAAGGCCCTTTGTCGACACCCACCGTGAGCGCCGCGACCGCAAGCGCTATAGCGCTTGCGCACATGACGGCGATGAGCGCCTTCGTCGTCAGAAAGCGAAAGAACAAACCATAGGCGATGCTTGCAAGCAACTCGAAGAATAGAGACCAGGCTGGAAAGTCCAGCGGATAGATAAATGGCTTTACCCCTGACCACGGGTAGTACGCGCGCACTGCTGCGTGCGTCGGCATCATCAATGCGTTTGCTGGAAGAGCAGAGACGATAAGCGGAGCATCGGATGCAGGAAGCCGGATCGAGAGAGCGACGACGCCAAGCAGGAGACCGGCGAAATAGAGCGGATACAGGCGGATCAGACGAAGCAGGACATATTGGCGCCAGTTCATGGCCCCAGATGCAAGTTTGTTGTCGTAGGCGCTCGCAATGACAAAGCCGCTCATCGCGAAGAACAGATCCACGGCGAGGTAAGCATGTGCGAGGGGGCGCAGATGGAAAAAAGAATGGAAATGAACGACGAGGACAAGAAGGGCGGCAGCGCCACGAAGCCCATCGAGCGTAGCGTACCTGGAACGGGCATCGACGTGGCGCATTGTGGCCTCGGTGTTCTTGATTCTTGAGCTAAGGAACGGCAAGCATTCTCGACGGGGAGGTTATTCGCCTTGCGGATGCGCGTTTGTGCGTCAGTAAACAAAGCGCGAGCATTGGGCAAATGGCGGATCTCGTGCGGATCGGGCGCAGCGGACACCTTCCCTCCGTCCGTTGAGCGCATTTTGACAGCGATATCTCCCTTTTTTGGCGCCTTGACATGCAACCGGGTGGTTGCATAATCAATGCATGAACGACGACACCGTATTTCGCGCGCTGGCGGACGCGAGCCGCCGTCAGCTGCTCGACCGCCTGCATGCGAAAAACGGCCAGACGCTGACCGATCTATGCGAGGGGCTGGCCATCTCGCGCCAGGCGGTCGCGAAGCATCTCGCGGTGCTGGAAGAGGCAAATCTCGTCGCGACGCAGCGGCATGGGCGCGAAAAGCGGCACTTCATCAATCCGGTGCCGATCGGCGAGATTGCCGCGCGCTGGATCGGCAAGTTCGAGCACGAGCGCGTGGGCGCGCTCGTCGACCTGAAGCGATCACTCGAAGGAGACAGCGATGAGTAGCGACAAGCACACGCAAGGCAGTGCCGCCGGCGCTTCGACGTTCGTCTACGTCACGTTCATCCGCACCACGCCGCAGGCGTTGTGGACGGCGCTCACGAGCCGCGGGTTCACCGAGCGCTACTGGTTCGGCATGCATCACGAATGCGACTGGCAAACGGGCTCGTCCTGGTCGCTGCGCTTTGCCGACGGACGGATCGCCGACTCGGGCGCGGTGGTCGAATCCGATCCCCCGCGCCGGCTCGTGCTGCGCTGGCGCAACATGTTCCTGGCCGAGCTCCATGCCGAGGGCGATTCGCTCTGCACGATCGACATCGAGCCCGTCGAGCACGCGGTCAAGCTCACGATCACGCACAGCGTGGCGCGGCCAGGATCGATCTTTATCGAGAAGGTGTCGGGCGGCTGGCCGCGCATCCTCTCGAATCTCAAGACACTGCTGGAAACCGGCGAAGTGCTCATGCCGCTCGTGGCGACGGCGGACTGAGCGCGAGAGAAGCGGGGACGGGCGAAACGAAACGGGGCGGCCCGAGCCGCCCCGCGATGCGCTGGACTTGCCGCCTTAATCGCGGAAGTTGTTGAAGTCGAGCGGCGTATCGGTCACGTCCTTGCGCAGCATGGCGATCACGCTTTGCAGGTCGTCGCGCTTGGCGCCCGTCACGCGCACGGCGTCGCCCTGGATGCTCGCCTGGACCTTGATCTTGCTGTCCTTCACGAGCCGCACGATCTTCTTCGCGAGGTCGCCCGACACCCCCTTCTTCACGGTGATGACCTGCTTGACCTTGTCGCCGCCGATCTTCTCGATCTTGCCGTAGTCGAGGAAGCGCACGTCCACATTGCGCTTGGCCATTTTCGACACGAGCACGTCCTTCACCTGGCCGAGCTTGAAGTCGTCGTCGGCGAACGCGGTCAGCTCGCGCTCCTTTTGCTCGACGCGCGAATCCGAGCCCTTGAAGTCGAAGCGGGTGGAGATCTCCTTGTTGGATTGCTCCACGGCGTTCTTTACTTCGATCATGTTGGCTTCGCTGACGACGTCAAACGATGGCATTGCTTTCTCCAAAAAGTACGGGTGCGCAAATGGCGGTGCAAAAGCTGCGCAAACCAGGTGCCCGCGGGCCGCAGCCGTATTCCGCAGGCCGCTGACGCATTTTGAGGCAGCGGTTCGCGCACTCGCTATAATCACGGACCGACGCCATTCTACCGGCGCCGTTGCGTTTGCCCAAGGCGGCTTGCCGCCGCCCGGAGGCGAGTGGGCGGTGCGCAGTTTCCCGCGGGTGCCCGCCGGCGGCTATTTCTGCCTTCGCGGCCATTTTTCGTCTGCTGTCTGTGTCCAGTTCTTCCTCGATGCCCGTCGTCCAAACGCCCGTCACTACGTCCCCAGTGTGGTTCGCCGCCGGCTTTGCGCTGCGCGCGCACAACACATTCGGCTTCGACGTGCGTGCGCGCTATGCGTGCCGGGTCGAAAGCGAGGCCGATCTCGCCGCCGCCGTGCGCGACCCGCGCGCCCAGGGCTTGCGCACGCTCGTGCTGGGCGGCGGCAGCAACGTGGTGCTCACGCGCGACTTCGACGGTCTCGTGCTGCTCATGGCGCTGGCCGGCAGGCGCGTTGCCCGTGAAGACGGCCACGCCTGGTACGTGGAAGCGGCCGCGGGCGAGAACTGGCACGATTTCGTGTCCTGGACGCTCGAAGCGGGTATGCCGGGCCTCGAGAATCTGGCGCTTATCCCGGGCACGGTGGGCGCGGCGCCCATTCAGAACATCGGCGCTTACGGGCTCGAGATGGCCGAGCGCTGCGTGTCGGTGCGGGCCATCGAGATGGCGACGGGCAAAGCCGTCGAGTTCGACGCCCCCGCCTGCCGCTTCGGCTATCGCGACAGCTTCTTCAAGCGCGAAGGGCGCGATCGCTTCGTCATTACCTCGGTTACGTTCCGCCTGCCGAAGGTCTGGCAGCCCAATGCGGGCTATGCCGATCTCGCGCGCGAACTGGCGCAGCACAACGCCGGCGAGGTGCCGCATGCGCGTGCCGTGTTCGACGCCGTGGTCGCGGTGCGGCGCGCGAAGCTGCCTGACCCGCTCGAACTCGGCAATGCGGGCAGTTTTTTCAAGAATCCCGTGATCGAAGCGCGGCAGTTCGATATGCTCATCGCGCGCGAGCCGCAGATCGTTTCGTACCAGCAGGCCGACGGGCGCGTGAAGCTCGCGGCGGGCTGGATGATCGACCGGTGCGGCTGGAAGGGCCGTGCGCTGCGCGCAGCGGCGGTGCATGAGCGTCAGGCGCTCGTGCTCGTCAATCGCGGCGGTGCGACCGGCGCGGACATTCTCGAACTCGCAATGGCGATCCAGTGCGACGTGCTCGCGCGCTTCGGCGTGGAGCTGGAGCAGGAACCTGTCAGCCTCTAAGGCCAGGAACGAGGCCTCTCAGGCGCGGACCCCGGGGCGCCGCGCCTGAACGATTAGCCCCCGCGCATCCCCTCAAACCACCTTGTCCTGGGCCGCGAACACCGGCCCCTGCACGAAGCGCACGTCGTATTGCTGCAACTGCTCGAACTGCGCCGCATCGGTCACGCGGTTGAAAATAAGCGGTATGCGCAGGCGCGCCGCATAGCTCACGAGCGGCTTCACCATCGAATCGCGCAGCGCGGACGCCGCGTCCATCTTCACGAAGTCGGGCCGAGGCGCATCCGCTACCGAAAGAATCTGCCCGGCATTGGGCAGATTGCCCGCCACCTTGAACCCGTAGCGCTGATAGCTCTTCGTGAGATAGCCGAGGAACGTGCGGTGCGCGACCGCCGCCGCCGGCAGTTCGATCACGATGCGCCCGGGGTTCAGCCCGAACGACACCAGCACGTTCGAGAAATGCCGTCCGTGGTCGTACTTCACGCTCTTCAGGAGCCGCTCGTGCACGCGCAGGAAGAGCAGCCCGTGCTGCTGGCCACCCAGAAAATTGATGGCGTGCAGCGCGCGCACCATGCGGTCGACCGCGACGAGGTCGGGGTCGTCGAGGGTGTCGCTGAATGCGTCGCAGGGCGCGAACTGGCCGTTCTGTTCGCGCAGCGTGACCGCCTGAAAGCCGAGCTCGTCGCCAAAGCGCGAGGCCATCGCGAGATCGGCGGTGAGCGATTGCGCCCCGCTGTGCACGCTGATGTCGTAAATCGGCTCGTAGGCGCTCAATAGCTCCACGCCGCGCCGCCGTGCCACGGCCTCCTTGGCGTGCGTTCCCGTGCCCATCGCCAGATGCTCGCCGAGAAATGGATGGTCGGCGGCGCGGGCAACGAGCTCGGGAATGGTGGGAGCAATCATGATGATCTGGCAGGAAGCGGGTCAAAAGCGCGAGCCCCGCACGGGGTCGCATGACCCGATGGTAGCAGCCCGCAGCCGCCGCGGATGGACTGTTTGGTCATAACGTTATCGACCGTTCGCCCCCGTTCTGGAGACTGCCAGCGATTCGTCAGGGTATACGCTTAATTTCACTAAACGTAATTCGTTTTACCATCCGTAAATCACATGGCGTCATGTCATGACCCGAGAACGTGGAGAGACAGCGATGAACGCACCCTTACGGCATCCAGCCGAAGTCCAGCACGGCTATATGAGCGGTTTCGCCAACGAATTCGCGACCGAGGCGCTGGCGGGCGCGCTGCCCGCAGGCCAGAACTCGCCGCAGCGCTGCGCCTATGGCCTGTACGCCGAGCAGCTCTCGGGCACCGCGTTCACCGCGCCGCGCTCGCACAACCGTCGCACATGGCTCTACCGGATCCGTCCGGGCGCCGTGCATCAGCCGTTTGCGCCGGTCACGTCGCGCCTCTCGGTGAACGGTGCGCCGCGCCTCGTCGCCGATTTCAACGAGGTGCCGCCCACGCCGCCCAACCAGCTGCGCTGGGACGCGCTACCCGTGCCCACGGCGCCCACCGATTTCATCGACGGCTGGGTGACGATGGCGGGCAACGGCTCGGCGGCCTCGATGAGCGGCTGCGCGATCCACCTGTACGCGGCAAACCGGCCGATGGTGGACCGCTTTTTCTACAACACCGACGGCGAACTGCTGATCGTCCCGCAGCAAGGGCGTCTTGCCATTCGCACGGAGATGGGCCGGCTCGACGTCGAGCCCTTCGAGATCGTTGTGATTCCGCGCGGCGTGCGCTTTACGGTGGATTTGCCCGATGGCGAAGCACGCGGCTATATCTGCGAGAACTTCGGCGCGCTCCTGCGTCTGCCGGATCTCGGCGTAATCGGCTCGAATGGACTCGCGAATCCGCGCGACTTCCTCACGCCGGTCGCCGCATATGAGGACCGCGAAGGCGAGTTCGAACTCGTCACGAAACTGGGCGGCCAGCTCTGGCGCGCCGACATCGGCCACTCGCCGCTCGACGTGGTGGCGTGGCACGGCAACTATGCACCCTGCAAGTACGATCTGCGCCGCTTCAATACCATCGGCTCGATCAGCTACGACCATCCCGACCCTTCGATCTTCCTCGTGCTGCACGCGCCCACGGACACGCCGGGCGTCGACTCGATCGACTTCGTGATCTTCCCGCCGCGCTGGCTCGCGGCCGAGAACACGTTCCGTCCGCCCTGGTATCACCGCAACGTGGCGAGCGAGTTCATGGGCCTCGTGCACGGCGTGTACGACGCCAAGGCCGAAGGCTTCGTGCCGGGCGGCGCGAGCCTGCACAACTGCATGTCGGGCCACGGCCCGGATGCCGAGACCTTCGAAAAAGCCTCGAATGCCGACACGACCCGACCGCACAAGGTCGGCGACACGATGGCCTTCATGTTCGAGACCCGCACGCTGATCCGCCCGACGCGCTACGCGCTCGAGGCGAGCCAGCTGCAGGCGCACTACTACGAGTGCTGGCAAGGCCTCAAGAAACACTTCAATCCGGAGCAGCAGTCATGAACAGCACCATGACGGACGAACTCAAGGCGACGCTCGACGCGAGCCGCAAGAGCTGGGTCGAGCGCGCGAACGACGCGCAGTGCGATTTCCCGATCCAGAACCTGCCGTTCGGCGTGTTCAGCGATACCCATAACGCAACGGCGCGCGTGGGCGTGGCGATCGGCGACCTCGTGGCCGACCTTGCGGTGCTGCACGAAGCGGGCCTGCTGCGTCTGCCCGCGAATGCGCAGCAGGACGTCTTTGCGCGTGCCGCGCTGAACGACTTCATCGCGCTTGGCCGCGAGACGTGGCGCAGCGTGCGCGTGCAGCTTGCGTCGCTGCTTGCGCGCGAAACGGCCACGCTGCGCGACGACGCGGCGTTGCGCCGGCGCGCCTTCGTGAAGCTCGCCGACGCGAAGCTGCATCTGCCCGTGCAGATTCCGGGCTACACCGACTTCTACTCGTCGAAGGAACACGCGACGAACGTCGGCTCGATGTTTCGCGATCCGAAGAATGCGCTTCTGCCGAACTGGTCCGAGATGCCGATCGGCTATAACGGCCGCGCGTCGTCGGTGGTGGTGAGCGGCACGCCGGTGCGCCGCCCGAGGGGCCAGCTGAAGCTGCCCGATCAGGAGCGTCCGGTGTTCGGGGCGTGCCGCAAGCTCGATATCGAGCTGGAAACGGGCTTCATCGTCGGGCGCGGCAATGCGCTCGGCGAACCGATCGCGTGCGAGGACGCCGAGGACCACATCTTCGGCATGGTGCTGCTCAACGACTGGAGCGCGCGAGACATCCAGCAATGGGAGTACGTGCCGCTCGGGCCGTTCAATTCCAAAGGATTCGCCACGACGATCTCGCCGTGGGTCGTCACGCTCGACGCGCTGGAGCCGTTCCGTGTCGCGCAGCCGGCGCAGGAGCCGCAGCCGCTCGAATACCTGCGTCACGAAGGCAACCATGCGTTCGATATTTCGCTCGAAGTGCGGATGCGTCCCGAGGGCGCTCAAGAGGCGACGACCATTGCGCGCACGAATTTCCGCCACATGTACTGGTCGATGGCGCAGCAGCTCGCGCATCACACCGTGGCAGGGTGCAACACGCGCGTGGGCGACCTGATGGGTTCGGGCACGATCTCGGGCCCGAAGCCGGACTCGTTCGGCAGCCTGCTCGAACTGACATGGAACGCAAAGCATCCGCTCGAACTGAAGAGCGGCGGCACGCGCGGCTTTATCGAAGACGGCGACGAACTCACGCTCGCGGGCTGGTGCCAGGGCGACGGCTATCGCGTGGGCTTCGGCGCCTGCGCCGGCAAGATCCTGCCGGCGCTGAAGTAACGGCGCATGAGTCTCAAAGCCTGAAAAGCACAACGGCCGATGCGCTTTGAAGGCGCATCGGCCGTTATTTCGTTCGTGCTCGCGTTATGCGCGCGCGTGCGCCAAACCTCGCGAGCGCTCCCAGCGCAGCGCGCCGAGAAACACCAGTGCGCCCGCGAACAACACCCACAGCATGGCGTCGCGGCCCGCGTGCTCCATCAGCGCGCCCGTGACGATCGGGCCGCCGAAGCTCGCCGCGCTCCACGCCGCGCTCACGAGCGCGCTCGCGGAAACGAGCGCGACGCCTTCGAAACGCTCGCCGCACGCCACGATGGCGAGCGTATAAATGGAGCCCGCCGCCGCGCCCAACACGAAGAGGAGCGGCCAGCGCAGCCAGGGCGTCTCGACGACGAAGGGCAACAGCGGCAGCAGCACCGCGACGATCACGCCCATGAGCGCATGCACGCGCTCGCGGCCGAGCCGGTCGGCGAGCCAGCCGATGGGGAATTGCATGGTTGTGTCGCCGAGCAGCACGACCGAGGCGAACAGCACGGCCACCTCGGCGTCGATGCCGTGACCCATCGCGAAGAGCGGCAACAGCGAGAGCGCGAGCGTATCGAACAGCGCGAAAAAGCCGGTGGCGACGATGAGCGCGGGCATTTTCGGCATCACGTGGCGCCAGCTTCCGTGCGGCTCGTGCATGTCGGTTTGCTGCGGATTCGAGCGGATCGCCGCGAGCATCGGCAGCGCGATGAGAAAGAGTGCGCCGCAGATCGCGAAGCGCCACGCCGTATAGCCCGCGATCTGGCTCACGAGCACCGGGCCCGACATCTGGAACAGCGTGAACGTGGTCGCATAGATGCCCACCACGCGGCCGCGGTTCGAGTCGTCGGCGAGTTCGTTGACCCAGGCCTCGCCGAGCGTGAAGAGCAGCATGAGCGCCGCGCCGCAGAGCATGCGCAGGAGCGCCCAGAGCCAAAGATTGCCGCTGGCCTGCATCAGCGCGGTCGCGACAGCGACGCTCAGCACCGAGCCGACGATCACCTGGCGCGAGCCGAAGCGTGTAGAGATCCATGCCGTGAACGGCACGACGGCGAGACCCCCCAGCGCCTGGGCGGCCGTGAGCAGGCCGACGATGGCGGTGCCGTAACCGGCGTCGGTGAGGGCGAGGGCGGTGAGCGGAAGCGTCGCGCCGGAGCCGAGGCCAACCACGGCCACACTGAGGATCAGCGCGAGAAAGTCGCGGGTGAGGACGGTTTTCATCGGGCGTGATGCTACTACGTGCGCACGAAAATCGCGGCGCAGGCGCGCGTCAGGTCGGGCACGCACGCCTCAACGCGATGCAACGCAACGCACGATGCGGCTGTCCATGCCCGCATCGAGAAAAACATCACGCGCAGGAAGTCGGCCCGGAAACCGCCACGCGGCGGCGCGCGCGCCGATCGATGTGCGCCGAAACCAGCGTGAGCGCGAGCGCAGCGAAAGCGGTGGCCACGCCCACCCACGGTAGCGCCGTGAGCGGAGCGCCCGCGCTGATCGCCACGCCCCCGATCCACGCACCGCCCGCATTGCCGAGATTGAACGCGCCCTGGTTGAGCGTGGAGGCGAGGTTGGGCGCATCGCTCGCGCGGTCGACGATCAGGATCTGCAACGGTGGCACGATCGCGAACGCGAGAATGCCCCACACGAAGATCGTCGCCATGGCGGCGATCTGGTTGTGCATGGTCAGCGAGAACGCGGCGAGCACCACGGCGATCATGGCGAGGAACGTGAGCAGCGAGCGCATGAGCTTCCAGTCGGCGAGCTTGCCGCCGAGCGTGCTGCCGACCGTGAGCCCGAGGCCGAACAGCAGCAGCACGAAGGTGACCTCATGCGGCGAGAAACCGGTCACGTCTTCGAGAATCGGCGTGATGTAGGTGAACACCGCGAAGAGGCTGGCCGAGGCCAGCACGCTCATGCCGAGCACCATGAGCACCTGCGGGTTCTTCAGCACACCGAACTCATGCACGAGGCTCGCCTTCTGCATGTCGATCTTCGCGGGCAGGCACACCTGCAGTGCCGCTGCCGCGAGAATGCCGATGGCCGTCACGGCCCAGAACGTCGTGCGCCAGCCGGCGATCTGGCCAAGCGCCGTGCCGAGCGGCACGCCCAGCACGTTGGCGAGCGTCAGGCCCGTGAACATCAGCGCGATGGCCTGGGCACGACGGTTCGGCGCGACGAGGCCGGCCGCGACCACCGAGCCGATGCCGAAGAACGCGCCGTGGCAGAACGCGGTGACGATGCGCGCGGCCATCAGGATCGAGTAGTTCGGGGCGAGCGCACACAACAGGTTGCCGACGATGAAGATGCCGATCAGGCGCATGAGGGCCTGCTTGCGCGGCACATTGGCAATGGCGATGGCGACGATGGGCGCGCCGATCGTCACGCCGAGCGCATAGGCGGACACGAGCATGCCCGCCGCCGGGATCGAGACCGAGAGGTCGCGCGCGACGTCGGGCAGCAGGCCCATGATGACGAATTCGGTGGTACCGATACCAAAAGCGGCAACGGCAAGGGCGAGAAGAGGCAAGGGCATGGCGTGGGGTCGGCGCAGGACGGCGGCGCGCGTTTAGCGCGAAGCCGCGTTATTTAAGTCAACGCGGAATTGTACTGAAAGCCGGCACAACGCATACGGCACGCATTTTCAATGCTGTTGGGAAAACAACAGCTTTTCCCGCCGCACGCCGTTCACCGTTCCTTCCTATTTCTTGACGATTTCTACAGGTTGCGTGCATGGCGCAACGCGCCCGCGGGCAGCACGATACCCACACGATCCAACGAGCGAAACACCCCGCCCGCCGGCAGGCGCCGCCCTCGCGTCGTCCGTCCCGCGCATGACGGAACCGAACATGCGCAACCCTCCTGGAGCGATGACATGAACACGATGACCACAGTACGCATCGCGGTGGCCGCAGCGGCCGCCTTATTCGCAGGCAGCGCGCTGGCGCAATCGCAGAGCGACGACCAGACACAACAGGCCAGCACGCCGCCGGCTGCGCAGGACGTGGGCGGCTCGCCGATGTCGACAAGCGCTTCGGGCGCGCCGATGGCGCTCACGCACGCTCAGGTCTATCAGGACCTGGTGCGCTCCGAGCAATCGGGCCAGCAGAAGGCGCTGAACCAGGGGCTCTATCACGGGAACTGAGTCGACACGCAGACCCGGGTATCGGGACGGCGACCCGACGCACTCTCACGATCTGCGCCAGGCGCTCAGCGTGTCGGGCCGCCGCCAATATGTTTTTCGATGAGCCGCATGCGCCCCGTCGGGCGCCAGGGCGCGAACCATGGATTCGTGCGCAACTCGCATAGCCGCGAACTGTGCTCGGCCAGCGCCGTTTCGAGCCAGCGGAACATGTCGTCGGGCTGCGCGAGACGCGCGTAGGCCTCGGCGATGAGCAGCGGCGAGGTATACCGGGCCCGCCGCCGCGCGAGCAGATCCTCCAGATACCAGCGCAGCACTGCGTCATAGCCGCCCGTTTCCCAGCGGGCGCGGATGATCGCCGCGCGCGCTTGCTGGTTGCAGCGTTCGAGCGCCTCCACGGTGGCGTCCACGGCCTGCGCGTACAGTTTTTTCACTTCGAACGCGGTAGCGAGCAACTGATAGACGAGCGGCGGATGGTCCATGTGCCCCGGCGCGAGATATTCGCTCACGACTTCCGCATGCCTGCCCGACATCACCATGCCGAACGCGCGCGAGCCCTGGAACGCCAGCGGATCGATGCGCTCGGCGCGCTCCATCGCGGCGTCGCCTTCCGCGCGGCGCCCCGCCGCCACGAGCATGCGCGCATAGAGCCGATGCGCCTCCGGGTAACCCGGATTGCGCCGCAGCGCATCCTTGAAGCCAGCTTCGGCGCGGTCCCAGTCCCAGTCGTAGAAGTAGTGCACGGCCGCGAGCGCGTGATGTGCCTCGGGCAGGTCCGGGTCGAGTTCGAGCGCGCTTTCGGCAAGCGAGCGCGCGACTGGCCAGCCATCGTCCGGCGCGACGAAGCCGTGCACGACCGTCGATCCGTAGTAGTTCGAAAGGCCCGTATAACCGAGCGCATAGCTCGGGTCGTGCTCGAGCGCGGCCTCGAAATAGGTCCGGCTGCGCACGAAGTCTTCGCCGTCGACGCCGTGATGCGCGCAAAAGCCCGCTTCGAAATGCACGCGGCGATACCAGAAGAAACGCCCGCGCACATACGCGTCGTGCGCGGCGGGATCGACAGGCAGGCGCCGCTCGAGACGCGTGCGCTGCTGCCCGGAAAGCGTGGACGCCAGGTTCTCGGCGAGCGCCGCGACCGCTTCCTTGAGGATGTCGAGCGCACCTTGCGTGGTGCTTTCGTGCGCGCGGCTCCAGATCTGCGCTTCGTCGGCGCAGCGGATCAGACGCGCGAGGATGCGGGTTTGTTGCCCCGCGCGCGTGAGCGAGCCTTCCAGCACGTAGTCGAGCTTCAACTCGCGCGCGATCTCGCCGATGCTTTTTTGCGTCGTGCGGTATCGCGCTGCCGTGGTGCGCGCGATCGTGAGCAGACGCTCCGGGTTGAGCGCGCCGAGCGTGACCGAGATCTCGTCGGCGAGCGCGCTGCACAGGCTGTCCTGGCTCGCGTCGTCCGTGTGGTTGGTGAACGGCAGCACCAGCATGCGTACGGCGGGCGGCGCGCACTCGCTCTCGCGCGGCGCATGCGCATCGCGCGTTGCGCCCGGCGCACCATCGAGCCCGGACGACTCGGGCAGGATGCCGTCGAACCGGTAGCCCTTGCCCTTCACCGTGATGAGGTGACGCGGATTGGCGGGGTCGTCGGCGAGCGCGATGCGGATCTTGCGGATCGCGGTGTTCAGGCCGTTGTCCGTGTCGCGAAAGGGGCTGCCGGCCCACAGCCGGTCGACGATGTCCGCGCGCGAGATCAGCTCGCCGCGGCGCGAGGCAAGCAGGATCAGGAGATCCATGGGCAACCGCTCCAGCTTGACCTCCGTACCTCCACGGCGCAACTGGTACCGCTCGACGTCGAGTTCGAAGTCCGCGAAGCGGATGATCCGATCCGTCGGCATGAGATCTCTCCCGTGATGCGGCATCAGGGAAGGGGGCGCCGGGGCGGTTCGTCTGAAGATTGCCGTTAGACGCAGGCGTACGCAGCGTCATGACACATGGCGGCGGCGGGGGGCAGCGGCGCGGATCAGTTTCAATGTAGCGGGTCGCGCGCGCGCCTTCAAGCGTCAAGCGCTGCACACGGCGGCCAGCGACACGCCAGGCGACTGTCGCGAGGTTCGGGAAATTCGCGAGGTTCGCGTGCGACGCCCGTTCAGCTCGACGGTTCGCGTGGATCGAGCGGTTCGCCATGACGGCCCGCGCCGGCCGCGAAGCGCGCCGCGAGCGCGAGCCCTTCGTCGAGCACCGCGCGGTAGCCGAGCGCGCCTTCGCGGCGCAACGCCTCGGCGGTGTCGGGCAGCATGCTGTGTTCGAGCGCCGAGCGGCGGTCCGCGAGCAACGCGGCCTGCGGTAGCGCCGCGAGTTGCGCCGCAAGCTGCCCGGCAGCCTCGCGCGCGCCGCCTTTCGCTACGACGCGATTGGCGAGGCCGAACGCGAGGGCTTCCTGCGCATCGACGGCGCGCCCCGTGAGGATCAGATCGAGCGCGCGCGACAGGCCGATCAGCCGCGGCAGGCGCACTGTGCCGCCGTCGATGAGCGGCACGCCCACGCGGCGGCAGAACACGCCGAGCACCGCGTCTTCTTCGACCACGCGCAGGTCGCACAGCAATGCGAGTTCGAGCCCGCCCGCAACGGCATAGCCCGAAATCGCTGCGATCACGGGCTTGCTGAGCGACATGCGCGTGGGGCCGAGGGGGCCTGGGCCGCTGCCGTCCGCGTGGATTTCATTGCGGCGTTCGGGGTCGGCGAGCGCGGTGAGGTCCGCACCTGCGCAGAACGTGCCGCCTGCGCCGTACAGCACGCCCGCGAGCCATGCGGGATTTGCTTCGAAGCGCGCAAAGGCGGCAGCGAGTGCATTCGCCACGGGCCTGTCGATGGCGTTGCGCTGCGCCGGGCGGTCGAGCACGAGAATTGCTACACGTGCCTGAGTTTCGATACGGACGTGCTCGCCGAAGGTTTCGATCGTCATCTGTGGCTCCTCGATGCACCCCGCATTCGTCATAAAAATTTCATGGTCCATCCGTAGCTTAGGCCGGTTTCATTTCCTGAACTGCGCTTTCCACACCGCACGCATGCAATCGACGTCCATGTCCAGCATCACTTCCGTTTCGGATTCCTCGCCGTATCCCGCTTGTGGACCGTTGTGGACCGTCCCGTTGCCCGACCACGATGCGTATGACCATGTGCGCTTCAAGCGCGTCTTCACGACCGACGGCACGCGCCACGTCGTCGTGATCGTCGATCTGCACGAGCTGCTGCTCTGCGCCAACCGCGACGACACCGACTACGTGCTCAAGCCCGTCGACGACTGGCATAGCGGCAAGATTCGCGGCATTCGCGAGTTTCTCGATCCGGACAACGAGCGCGTGCCGCAGATGCCCTACGTGACGATCAGCAAACGCCGCGTGCCGGGGTTGGCCGGATGGCTCGGACTCGCGCACGAGGGCGTGGTGGCGTTTCGCAATGGCCAGCATCGCGCGCGCTACCTCGCATGGGCGGGGGCATTGTGGTTACCCGTGGAAGTGCACGAGCGCGAAGCGGGATTGCTGCGTGAGATGTGCGGCGCGGGCGAGGGAGGCCTGCTGGTTCCGCTCGACGGCAGCTCGCCGCGGCTCTGACGCGAGGCCGCACGCGAGCGGCATGTTCGCTAACCGCATGTTCGCAAGCGGCATGGTCTCACTGCGCACGCCCGATGTGGTCTCACGCCACGCTTAGCGGCCGGCTGGGTGCGCCAGTCGAACTCGCCAGCATTGGCGCTGCATGACGCGCAAGCTCGAAATGCTCGACCGTGTAGTCGACGAAGCGGCGCGTCTTCGCGGGCAGATACTGGCGGCTCGGATAGACGATCGACATGCGCGCGTCGGGATCGTCGATGTCGTAGTCGGGCAGGAGCCGGCGCAAGGTGCCCGCGGTGAAGTCGTCGGCCACGAGCGGCGCGGGCACGATCGCCACGCCCATGCCGGCCAGCGCGGCGAGCCGCACCATCAGCATGTTGTTCACGGCGTAGCCGGGCTGCAGCGTGACCTGCTGCGCGCGCTCGCCGGGCTTCGCGAACTGCCACGTCGCGCTGCGCTCCTCGGGAGGCAGCGCGACCGCCGCGCACTGCGCGAGCTGCGCAGGCGTATGCGGCTCGCCGTGCTCCGCGAGCCAGGCGGGAGCCGCGCAGGGGACGAACGTCGTGGTGCCGAGCGCGCGCTCCACACACTCGCCGTTGCGTGCGGGCGTGGCGCCGACGATGCCCACGTCGAAGCCGTCTTCCACGAGATCCACGGGCCGCTCGGCGAGCGTGAGGCGCACGTTCACGCGCGGATACCGGCGCCGGTATCCGTCGATGAGCGGCGTAAGCGCAGCAAGCGAGAGCGCGCCCGCGGCCACCACGCGCAGCGTGCCGCTCGGCTCGCTTTCGGTTTGCGCCAGCGAGCGCTCCAGATGGTCGAGCTCCTCCAGCACGCAACGACAGCCTTCGAGGTAGCGCTGCCCTGCCTCGGTAAGCGCGAGATTGCGCGTGGTGCGATTGATGAGGCGTGTATTCAGGTGCGCCTCGAGCATCGCGACGGAGCGCGTGACGAGCGCGTTGGAGACGTCGAGCTGCTGCGCGGCGCGACGAAAGCTCCCGGTTTCCGCAACCCCGACGAAGACGCGCATGGCGTGTATCTGGTTCATGTGTAGCCTCGTATGCTCGATGCATGGACCGTTTGAGGGAGACTGCAACTGCTGGCGAAGTTGAGAAACGAAACGGCGTGCCGCGTTGTTATGGTTAATGCGCCTCGAATGGATGGCTGCAATGAACGACTGCAATGAACGACTGCGGGAATCTGACAAAATAATATTGACAGTCGGTGAAAATTACAATATCTATCTCAACGCGCTGCAGTATTTCCAGCCTGTAAAAGATTCAATACGCAATCGGCATCTATCGAGCGGGGAATGCATTGTGCGTTTTTGTCACTGGCTAATCTTTGTGCATTGCGGATAACCTGCTTGCGGGTCTCGCGCAAGCTGCGGGTTCCCTGTCGCGTCGGTCGTTATAATGTCTGATTCATGTCTGATTCACCTTTGCCTGCAGTGAACTGTGTGGCGTTACGGTCTGTGAATTCGCGGTAATTCACAAGCCGGTAATTGACGCGAATTGACTTTTCTGCTGCGCGAAAGAATCGGCGCGCATGTGGGGGATAACCCTCTGCATTCGCTTTGCATGTTATTTAATGTCTGTTCAGTCTCATTTTGAGCATGTTTTCGGGCTAACTAAAACGTAAATCGGCACACCAGACATGATCGTCGAATTGCTGAAGTCGCAACCCGGGATTGCCCTGATCGTGAGCCTCGCGCTCGTGCTCGGGCAAACCGGCGCGCGCATCTCGCCGGACCCCAAGAACATTGCTTTCGCATTCTTCATCTTCGCGCTCGCCTTCACGGGCGGTCCGCAGTTTTTTGCGAACGTCGGGCGCGGCTGGCGCTGCGGACTACTCTCGATCGTCGAGATCGTCTCGGTCATGGCGCTCGTCATGATCGCGGCCGTCGTGATGAAGCTCGATGCGGGCACCGCGGCGGTGAGCGATCTCTTTGGCCTCATCACCATCGTGCTCTTCGCGAGCTAGATTGCCCCGCCGATCCAGCGCGCGAATCTGCGCGAAGAGCCGCGCGCCTGTATCGCGAGCTCGGCTGCGACGGCGCGCTCGACGAAGGGCACTCCACTTCCGTGATCGGCTACACGATCGCCTACGCGCTGTCGAACATCCTCCTGCCACTCATGGGCTCCGTGGTAGTGGGGCCCGCAGCGAAGTTTGGCTGACGAATTCTGGCCGGTGTTTTCGGCTCGATCTGACCGGCCGGCGTTCGATTGCCGGTCATCCCCAGCAGCAACGGGGGCTTCTTTCCAAAGCGAGGGTACGATGCAATGGTTGCATGACATCTTTCACAAATCACCGGAAATCGCGTTATTTCTCTCTCTGGCCGTTGGCTACTGGATCGGCCAGATCAACTTCGGCAAGTTCCAGCTAGGCGGCGTGGGCGGCTCGCTGCTCGCGGCCGTCGTCGTGAGCCAGGTGGGCGTGACCGTCGACAACGGCGTGAAGGCGGTGATGTTCGCCGTCTTCATCTACGCCGTGGGCTACGACTCCGGTCCGGGCTTCTTCAACTCGCTCAACCGCAAGACGCTGCGCGAAATCGCCATGGCGGTGTTCATGGCGTTGGCGGGTCTCGCCACCGTGCTGGTTTGCGCGAAGCTCTTTCACCTCAACAAGGGCCTTGCCGCGGGTCTGGCGGCGGGCGGCATGACGCAGTCGGCCATCATCGGCACGGCTGGTGACGCGATTGCGCGCCTCGGTCTGCCGCCCGACCAGGTGAAGGCCATGCAGGCCGACGTCGCGATCGGCTATGCCGTCACGTACGTGTTCGGCTCGCTCGGCGCGATCATCGTTTGCGTGAACATCCTGCCGAAGTTCATGGGCCGCAGCCTCAAGGACGCCTCCGCGGACGCCGAGCGCGAGATGTCGGGCGGCAACGCCGCCGCGGGGCCGGGCCAGATCACGGCGCTGCCCGAGTTGTTCGGGCGCGTGTTCCGCGTCGGGAACGCCGCGGGCAAGACCGTCAAGCAGATCGAGCTGGCCGAGGGCGACTTCGTGGCGGTCGAGAAGATTCGCCGCGCCGGCAAGATGCTCGACGCCGCCCCCGACTTCGTGCTGAGCCGCGACGACGTCGTGCTGGTGGTGGGCCGCCGCGAGCAGATGGTCGAAGTGGGCGCGCTGATCGGGCCGGAAGTGCCGGACTCGGGCGGTATGAGCCTCGTGATGCAAACGCGCCAGCTCGTCTTCACGAAGAAGGGCATGAACCACACGACGATTGCCGAAGTGCGCAAGAACGTGGACCGCGATCTGCGTCATGGCGTGTACATCGAGAAGATCGAGCGTGTGGGCCAGCCCGTGCCGCTCCTGCCCGAAACGAAGCTCGAGCACGGCGACGTGGTGACGATCTACGGCACCGCGACGGATACGAAACGCGCCGTGCAGGCCGCCGGCTATGAACTCGCGTACAGCAACAAGACCGACTTCATCTACATGGGCGTGGGCCTCGTGCTCGGCTTGCTGGTGGGCCTGATCGTGGTGAACGTCGCCGGCATTCCGCTCACGCTCGGCTCCGGCGGCGGCTGCCTGCTCGCGGGTCTCGTGTTCGGATGGATGCGCGGCAAGCATCCCATGTACGGCGTGATGCCGCCTGCGGCGTCGCAACTGCTCAAGGACTTCGGTCTCGCTGCATTCGTCGCGGTGGTGGGGCTGAACTCGGGCCTGCAGGCCGTCGTGACGATCAAGCAGAGCGGCCTCACCATCTTCCTGCTCGGCGTCGTGGTGACGATCGTGCCGCTGATTCTCACGATGCTGTTTGGCCGCTACGTGCTCAGGTACAACAACGCCGCCATTCTGGCGGGCGCGCTGTCCGGCGCGCGCAGTGCGAACCCGGCTTTCGGCGGCGTTCTCGACAAGGCGGAAAGCGCGGTGCCCACTGTGCCGTTCGCCATTACCTACGCGATCGCGAACGTGTTGCTCACGCTGCTCGGGCCGCTCGTGGTCGGTCTTGCATGACATGCACCCAACGTGTGCTGCGCGAGGAAAAAAGCCCGCGGCATGCGCAACGTCTTCCAATGGAGAACACATGGCAACGAAATCGAAGGGCAACGGCGCGAAAGAAAAGTCAGGTCTCGAGGCATTGAGCCCGTTCGAACTGAAGGACGAACTCATCAAGGCGGCCGGCGGCGGCGCGAGCGCGCGCCCGGCCAATCTCGCGATGCTCAACGCGGGCCGCGGCAACCCCAACTTCCTCGCCACGATTCCGCGCCACGGCTTCTGGCAGCTCGGCCTCTTCGCCATGCGCGAGTCGGAGCGCTCGTTTGCCTACATGCCCGAGGGCGTGGGCGGCTTCCCGCAGCGCGACGGCATCGTCGAGCGCTTCGATCTCTTCGTGCGCGAGAACAAGGGGCAGCCCGGCATCAGGTTCCTCGCGGGCGCGGTGTCGTACGTGCGCGACCAGCTGGGACTTTCGGCGGGCGACTTCCTCTATGAGATGTGCGAAGGCATTCTCGCCTGCAACTACCCGGTGCCGGACCGCATGCTCAAGCTTTCGGAGATCATCGTCGGGCAGTACCTGCGCCGCGAGATGATCGGCAAGCATCCGTTCGTCGGCGAGTTCGACGTGTTCGCGGTGGAGGGCGGCACGGCGGCCATGACGTACATCTTCAACACGTTGCGCGAGAACTTCCTGATCAAGGCGGGCGACACCATCGCGCTCGGCATGCCGATCTTCACGCCGTACATCGAGATTCCGGAACTCAACGACTACCGGCTCAACGTGGTGCATCTGAACGCCACGGTGGAAAACAACTGGCAGTACTCGAAGAAGGAACTCGACAAGCTGCGCGACCCGAAGGTCAAGGCGTTCTTCCTCGTGAACCCGAGCAACCCGCCTTCAGTGAAGATCGACGACGCGAGCCTCGAATACGTCGCCGAGATCGTGAAGGAGCGTCCGGATCTCATCATCCTGACCGACGACGTGTACGGCACCTTCGCCGACAACTTCGTCTCGCTCTTCGCGCTCGCGCCGAAGAACACGATTCTCGTGTACTCATATTCGAAGTACTTCGGCGCGACGGGCTGGCGTCTGGGTGCAATCGCCACGCATCGCGACAACGTGCTCGACCGCGCGCTCGCGAAGCTGCCGAAGGACGAGAAGAAGGAACTGCACAAGCGCTACGAGTCGATCACCACCGAGCCGGACAAGCTCAAGTTCATCGACCGGCTGGTGGCCGACAGCCGCACTGTCGCGCTGAACCACACGGCCGGTCTTTCGACGCCGCAGCAGGTGCAGATGGTGCTGTTCTCGCTGTTCTCGCTCATGGATACGCCCGACGCGTACAAGAGCGCGCTCAAGCGTCTCATTCGCCACCGCAAGCGCGCGCTCTTCGAGGAAATGGGCGTGCCCTACGGCGAGGGCGATCCGAACCAGGTCGACTACTACACGATCCTCGACATGGAATACATGGGCGAGAAGCGCTTCGGGCGCGAGTTCGTCGACTGGCTGCTCAAGCAGGTCAAGCCCAACGAACTGCTGTTCCGCCTCGCGGAGGAAGCGCGCGTCGTGCTGCTGCCGGGCAAGGGCTTCGGCACGCCGCATCCGTCGGGCCGCGTGTCGCTCGCGAACCTCAACGAGTCGGACTATCGCAAGATCGGCCGCGCGGTGCGCAAGCTCACCGAGGAATATGTGCAGCGTTATAACGAGGCCACGGGCAAGAACCTCGATCCGGCTGCGGTGAACAAGTAAGCGCGGGCGGCGCGCAGCCGCCTCGAATCGCAATACGTTTGAAGTCCGGGCCGCATCCGGCGTGGTTTGCCGGGTGCGGTTTTTTTTATGATTCCTGGCAGACTCCGGGGCAGGTCCTTGTTCGACCGGTAAGCCACCTTCGGCTTGCTCGACAGCAGCCGCCCAATTTCCGGCAGACGATGCGCGTATGCCCGCGCGTGAGACGGCAAACGCCGATTCACGGATCGGCACGCAGCCTGACGAATTCGGCACGGATCCTCATGTGCACGTCGTCCCCGACAGCGGAGGACCATTTCGTCAGCCCGAACGCTGCCCGGCTGAAATGGCCGTCGGCGGTGAAGGCCAGCGTCTGCCGGGCGCCCGGCGGATCGTGCGGGTCTGTGTCGAAGGTGACATCGAGCGTGACGGGGCGTGTCGTCGTGCGGATCGTCAGATCGCCTGTCAAAAGGCCATTGAGCGGACCAAGCCGGACAAGGCGGGTGCTGACGAAGCGAATGGCCGGATAATGCGCCACGTCCAGCATGCCGCCGCCTTCGGCGATTCCGGCGACAAACGGCGCGTTCGCTTCGAGGCTCGCCGCGTCGATCGTTACCGTGACGCGGCCCGAAGCCAGGCCCTCGAGTCCATCGAGCTCGGCGCCTATACGGCTGAAGCGCATCGTGAGATTCGAGTGCCAGACGTTCGCGACGTCGAATGTCACACCCGAACGGGCGGGATCGAGTCGATATTGTGCCAGCGGTGCGGGCGTATCGACCGGATCGGCCGGATCGCCACTGGCCACGGCAGCTGCGCAGGCAGTGCAGGCAAACATCGCGATTGCGGCCGCGTGGGGTTTGAGACGAACCAAGGTCACGCCGCGCCGACGGATGGGGTTGCGATCCAGCACGCTTTTACCTCCACTTATCGGGATGTCCGCGAGACTCGCCGCAGACGTCGACAGCGATCCCGGACGCGTGACGTACTGAAGACACCGGGAAAACGTCCCGCATGCGCCCTTTATTCCGCTGCGCCTGAAAGCAGGATTCGCTCGGGCGATTTGGGCATTCGTGCCGGGCGACTCGAGCGCCTGTTGCCGTTTGCCCCAACGGGATTTGACTGGAGTCTTCGGAAATCGATGCGTTCCGTTGGAAAACTGAAAGAAAAATATTTTCAGCAGCCGTGGAATAGGGACGTACATGCGAGGTTTACCCAGCAACAAGGAGCCGGCCACGGAACGATCGGGCCAGATCCGAGCGCAAACGGACAACTTCCACGAAGCCTGCACA
The DNA here is from genome assembly GCF_003096715.1 of Paraburkholderia silvatlantica. Lineage (GTDB taxonomy): Bacteria > Pseudomonadota > Gammaproteobacteria > Burkholderiales > Burkholderiaceae > Paraburkholderia > Paraburkholderia silvatlantica. The sequence continues at coordinate 16,250 of NZ_QEOL01000032.1, read as the reverse complement.
TGAGCCGAACGAACATTCAGCCTCTCTGGGTTCGCACGACACACTGGATCAACGCCTTGGCGGTCGTGTTGATGGTGACAAGCGGCTGGCAGATCTACGATGCCTCGCCTGTCTTTGCCGGCCTGAAATTTCCGGCGAGCATGACCCTGGGCGGCTGGCTTGGCGGCGCATTGCAGTGGCATTTCGCGTTCATGTGGCTGCTGGTCGCGAATTATCTCGTCTACGTGGTCCTCAATATCGTTTCAAGGCGCCTGTGGAGAAGGCTTCTCCCGATCCGTCCGGGTTCGCTATGCCGGGATCTCGCCGCCGCGCTGCGCGGCAAGCTGGCACACGAAGATCCGGCGCGCTACAACGCCGTTCAAAAACTGGCGTATGTCGTTGTTATCGTCGACATCGCAGTCGTGATCCTTTCGGGCCTGGCGGTCTGGAAACCGGTTCAGTTTCCCCTGTTGCGAACGCTCATGGGCGGATACGACAACGCACGGGTCGTCCACTTCTTCGCCATGAGCGTTCTCGTCGCGTTTTTCGTCGTGCACGTCGTCATGGTCGCGCTTGTGCCGCGCTCGCTGCTCCTGATGATTCGCGGACGGTAATCGAACATGCATCCTCGCAAAAAGCCACTCAATGCGTTTCTCGTTTCAAACGCGGATTCGATCATCAAGGACGCGCGCAGCGAGTTGAAGAGTCCCGCTCGCAGACTGCTCGGCAGACAGATCCTCACGCTCGGCGGCATTGCGATGCTCTCGGGTTGCGACCTCTCGAACGACAAGTCGGTGAACACCATGCTGCGCAAGATGTCGTTCTTCAATGACCGCGTGCAGGCGCTGCTGTTCGATCCGCACAGGATGGCGCCGACGTATCCGGAGTCGATGATCACGCGGCCTTTCCCTTTCAACGCGTTCTATGACATCGACGACGTACCGGAAGTCGATCCCGCGAGCTATCGGCTGCAGGTAGGAGGGCGCGCGAACGGCAAACGCACATGGACCCTCGACGAACTCCGCGCGCTGCCGCAGGAAAGCCAGATCACGCGCCATATCTGCATCGAGGGCTGGAGCGCCATTGGGCACTGGGGCGGCGTGCGTTTCTCCGATTTTCTCCGCCGTGCGGGCGCCGACACGACAGCGAAGTACGTCGCGCTCCATTGCGCCGATAACTACTGGACCAGCATCGATATGCCAACAGCGTTGCACGCGCAAACGTTGCTTACGCTGACCTATGACGGGGACGTGCTGCCGCCGAAATACGGCTTTCCGATGAAGCTGCGCATGCCGACCAAGCTCGGCTACAAGAATCCGAAGCATATCGTCGCCATCACGGTGACGAACGAGTATCCCGGCGGTTACTGGGAGAACCAGGGCTATAACTGGTTCGGCGGTTCCTGAAGTGCAATCGACTTTTTCCTCAATGCCTGTCCGTTACATGGAGCATTCATGACCATTCGACTCAAAGCTGGAGCGGCCCTTGCCGCAATGGCGCTTGCCGGCAGTGCGCTCGCGCAGACGCCTGACGCGAAGCCCGTGCGTATCCGCGGCAATATCGTTTCTCTCGATGGCGATGTTCTCAAGGTCCATCGACGCAGCGGCGATACGGTCGCGATCGACCTCGCGGCCAACGTTCCCATCTCGTCCGTCAAGTCGATGCCGCTATCCGACATCAAGCCGGGTACGTTCGTCGGCACGGCCGCGACGACCGGTACGGACGGCAAGCTGACGGCGACCGAAGTCGTGGTCTTCCCGGAGGCCGCGCGCGGTACGGGGGAGGGGCACTACGCGTGGGACCTCGGCCCCAACAGCACGATGACCAATGCGAATGTCGATACCGTCGTGCAGGGCACGGACGGCCGCAATCTGAAGCTGTCGTACAAGGGCGGCAGCAATGAGGTCACGGTGCCGCCGAATGTGCCGGTCGTCACCTTCGTGCCGGCTGCGCGCCCCGATCTGGCGCCAGGCAGGCAGGTCTTCGTGGTCGCGAAATCCGCGTCACAGGGTACGTATGCCGCGCAGCGCGTGGTGGTCGAAAAGAACGGTGTCGTTCCGCCGATGTAAGAGAACGCGTTCGGGTCGCGCAGAAGTTGCTGGGCAATCACAATTCACGCGCCGGACCAGAACGCAAAACCACTTCCCAGTCCGGCGCGCCTTGCGCGCCGCTCAATAGCCACCGCCTGAGGAATTGGTCGAACTGCTCGACGCGCCGTTGCCGCCTTGATTCATGTCGCCGCTCGCGGCAACGGATCCGGAAGCCGCGGCCATGCCGAGGCAAACGAAACACGCAAGCACCATCCTGAATCGCTTCATGATGATTTCCTCCTGGGGAAGCTCGCAGGAAGTCCCGCGCAGGGCTGTCCGGCGAGGCATTAGCCGCGCTATGACCGACGACGCCGACCTGCGGGTGCATTGCGGACGCGTCGCGCGGCTCATCGCGAACGCAGGCATCGACATAGTGACTAACGCGGCGCGCCTGCCGCTTATTCCCCGCGCGCGTTTTGCGCGCTATGTGCGCCATGCGCGCGCACGCTCTTGCGATGGAGCGATACCGAAAGCGCCACGGCGCAAGCCGCCGCGATGGCGGCGAAGAGAAACACCGACCGATAGCCGAACAGATTCGCCACATAGCCGGCGAGCGGGCCGGTAATGCCCAGCGAGAGATCGAGGAACACCGAGTAGGCCGAGAGCGCCGCGCCGCGGCTGGCGGGCGGCACGAGCCCGACCGCCTCGACGCCGAGCGCCGGGAACACGAGCGCGAAGCCAAAACCGGTGAGCGCCGCGCCCGCGAGCGCGACTTGCGGCGTGGGCGCGAGCCACAGCAGCAAGAGGCCCGCGCATTCGCACGAGAACGAGACGATGGCGACGCGAAAGCCGCCGAAGCGCTTGATGGTGTTGGCGAACAACAGGCGCGCGCCGATGAACATCAGACCGAATACCGTGAGCGTGAAAGCGGCGTTGGGCCAATGGCGCGCGGCGTAGAACAGCGTGATGAAGGTCGCGATGGAGCCGAAGCCCGCCGAGCCGAGCGCGAGGCCGATGCCATGCGGCAGCACGCGCGTGAACACGCTGCGGTACGACATGCGCTCGCCGTGCACGATCGGCACGGGCGCGATGGGGCGCGCGAGCCAGAAGCCGAGCGCGGCCAACGCGATGACCGAAATGCCAAGTATCCAGTAGCCGAGGGCGTGCGCCATCACCACGCCCAGCGGTGCGCCGATCGCGAGCGCGCCGTAGGTGGCGATGCCGTTCCAGGAGATTACCTTCGCGTTGTGCGCGGTGCCCACGCGGCCGATGCCCCAGAGGATCGCACCGGTGCCGCACAGGCTTTCGCCGCAGCCGAGCAACAGGCGGCTCACCACCAGCAGCGCGAGCGAGAGGCCCGGCCAGTGATCGACGAGCGTGCCGAGCAGCAGCAGCAGCCCGCTTGCGCCGCAGATCGTCAGGCCGATCGTCACGGTTTTCTTGGGGCCGAGCGTATCCGCCGAGCGGCCCGCGAGCGCGCGCGAGCACAGCGTGGCGATGTACTGCACGCTGATCGCGGCGCCCGCCACCACGGTGCTGAAACCGAGGTCGTTGTGCACATAGCCGGGCAGCACGGCGAGCGGAATGCCGATCGTCAGGTAGCAGAGGAAGGTGAAAAAGACGACCGGAATGATCTGCAGGGTCGTCGACGCGGCTTTGCGCGGGGGCGCCAAATCAGCGGACATGGGGGAAATGCGGATGGAAAACGGCGGGAAAGGCGTGATTCTCCCATGGAACCGGTTTTTATGCAGAAATTGAAAAGCTGTTCCGGCTGGCGGAACACGCATTTTTCTGCGCAGATATCGGCGTTCGAACGGGTAAACGGTCAGCCGAATATGTCCGATATTCGCAAATCAGCCTTGAAACCGTGCAATCGAGACACCTCGACATAAGCGCATCCGCACTGGAGCGCGCCGATTTATCGATCCGGCGATATATTCCCCATGCTCCTGCCGCTATGGGTTGCCAATATTGGCAGTGATAGTTTTCGAATCGTCCACTCGAGCGGCATACGCCTTTTGCGAGCCGCAGCCAACGACGAGCCAGAAACCATGAGCCAGCCGATCCGCTTTTACCACCGCAACGCGATTCGCGAAGTCAGCGACACGGGCGTCACCCGCACCGTTCTGCAGTACCTGCGCGAAGACGCGCGCTGCACCGGCACCAAGGAAGGCTGCGCCGAAGGCGACTGCGGCGCCTGTACGGTCGTGGTGGGCGAGCGCAACGAGGCGGGCGGCGTGAGCTTCAAGGCCGTCAACGCCTGCATCCAGTTCCTGCCGACGCTCGACGGCCGTGCACTGTTCACTGTCGAAGACCTGCGCCAGCCCGACGGCTCGCTGCACCCCGTGCAGCAGGCCATGGTCGACTGCCACGGCTCGCAGTGCGGTTTCTGCACGCCGGGCTTCGTGATGTCGATGTGGGCGCTCTACGAGAAGCATGGTCACGAGCACGCGGGCCAGTCCAATCACGCTTGTGGCGCCAGGGGCGCGTGCAGCGTGCCTTCGCGCGACGAGATCGCCAACGCGCTCACGGGCAACCTGTGCCGCTGCACGGGCTACCGGCCGATCCTCGACGCCGCCGAGCAGATGTTCCAGTCCGGCGCGCCGAAGCAGCCAATCGACGTGAAGGCGCTCGCGCAGACGCTCGCCACGCTTGAGCGCGAGGACACCTTCCACTACGAGAGCGGCGGCCAGCAGTACGACGCGCCGCGCACCGTCGAAGCGCTCGCCGCGATCAAGGCCGCGCGCCCCGACACGCGTATTCTCGCGGGCAGCACCGACATCGGCCTGTGGGTCACGAAGCAGATGCGCGAACTCGGCGACATCGTCTACGTGGGGCAGGTCGACGCGATGCGCCGCATCGACGTGAGCGACGCATGGATCGAGATCGGCGCGGGCGTGAGTGTCGAGCGTGGTTACGCGGAACTCGCCAGGCACTATCCGGAACTCGAAGAGATGTGGCAGCGCTTCGCCTCGCTGCCCATCCGCAACGCGGGGACGATCGGCGGCAACGTCGCAAACGGTTCGCCCATCGGCGACTCGATGCCGGGGCTCATCGCGCTGGGCGCGCGCGTGGTGCTGCGCGGCGGCGACGTCGAGCGCGACATGCCGCTCGAAGACCTCTACCTCGCTTATCAGAAGAAGGACATGGCCGGGCACGAGTTCGTGCTCGCGCTCAAGGTGCCCACGCGCACCGGCGTGCGCGCGAACCTGCGCTTTCGCACCTACAAGATCTCGAAGCGCTTCGACTCGGACATCTCGGCCGTGTGCGCCGCCTTCGCCTATATCGCTGATGGCGACGTGATCCGCGAGCCGCGCATTGCCTTTGGCGGCATGGCGGCCACACCGAAGCGCGCGACCCACGCGGAAGGCGTGCTCGCCGGCGCGCAATGGCACGAAGCCACGGCGCAGGCCGCGATGATCGCGCTCGGCAACGACTACGCGCCGCTGTCCGACATGCGCGCGACGAGCGACTACCGCCTCGAGGCCGCGAAGAACACGCTGTACCGCTTCTGGCTCGAAACGCGTCCGCACAATCCGCTTGCGCCGCAAGCGCTCAATGTGCGCAACGTCGCGGCAGAAACGGCTTGAGACATTCAGGAACCGGAAAAGACATACGGAGAACGAAACAATGAACCAGCAAGCCGAACCGTTCCTGGACGAACTCAAGGCTCGCGAGCCCTTCGCGCAGGTGCACGTCTCGCGCCCGCACGAGTCCGCGCATCTGCACGTGAGCGGCCGCGCCACCTATACCGACGACATTCCGGTCGTGGCCGGCACGCTGCAAGCCGCGCTCGGGCTGTCGCAGAAGCCGCACGCCCGCATCGTTTCGATGAACCTCGCAAAAGTGCGCGCGACGCCCGGTGTCGTGGCCGTGCTCACGGCCGAGGACATTCCCGGCGTGAACGACTGCGGCCCGATCGTCCATGACGATCCGGTGCTTGCCGACGGCGTCGTGCAGTACGTGGGCCAGCCCATGTTCATCGTCGTGGCGACGTCGCACGACACGGCGCGCCTTGCCGCCCGCCGCGCCGAGGTGCAGTACGAAGAATTGCCCGCCGTGCTCACGGCGCAGCAGGCGCGCGCCGCGCAGCAGTCGGTGCTGCCGCCGATGAAGCTTGCGCGCGGCGAGGCGTCCACGCGAGCCGCGCGCGCCGCGCATCGCCATGAAGGCGAGATGCTGCTGGGCGGCCAGGAACAGTTCTACCTCGAAGGCCAGATTGCCTATGCGGTGCCGAAGGACGACGACGGCATGCACGTGTGGTGCTCCACGCAGCACCCGAGCGAAATGCAGCACCTCGTCGCGCACGTGCTGGGCGTCGCCTCGCACAACGTGCTCGTGGAGTGCCGCCGCATGGGCGGCGGCTTCGGCGGCAAGGAATCGCAGTCGGGCCTCTTTGCCTGCTGCGCAGCGCTCGCCGCGTGGAAGCTGCTGTGCCCCGTGAAGCTGCGCCCCGACCGCGACGACGACATGATGGTCACGGGCAAGCGGCACGATTTCCACTACACGTACGAAGTGGGCTACGACGACCAGGGCACGATCGAAGGCGTGTCGGTCGACATGACCTCGCGCTGCGGCTTTTCCGCGGACCTTTCCGGCCCGGTGATGACGCGCGCCGTTTGCCACTTCGACAACGCCTACTGGCTGCCCGACGTGTCGATCGCCGGCTTCTGCGGCAAGACCAACACGCAGTCGAACACGGCGTTTCGCGGCTTCGGCGGCCCGCAGGGCGCGTTCGCGATCGAATACATCATGGACGACGTGGCGCGCACGCTCGGCCTCGATTCGCTCGACGTGCGCCGCCGCAATCTCTACGGCAAGACGCAGAACAACGAGACGCCCTATGGCCAGATCGTGGAAGACAACGTCATTCACGAGCTGATCGACGAGCTGGTGCAAACGAGCGGTTATCGCGCGCGGCGCGCCGCGATTCGCGAATTCAACGCGAACAACGCCGTGCTCAGGAAGGGCATCGCGCTTACGCCGGTCAAGTTCGGCATTGCGTTCAACGTCACGCATTTCAACCAGGCGGGCGCGCTCGTCCACATCTACACCGACGGCTCGGTGCTCGTGAACCACGGCGGCACCGAAATGGGCCAGGGCCTGAACACGAAGGTTGCGCAGGTGGTCGCGCACGAACTGGGCATCGAGTTCGGCCGCGTGCGCGTGAGCGCCACGGACACGAGCAAGGTCGCGAACACGTCCGCCACCGCGGCCTCGACCGGCACCGACCTGAACGGCAAGGCGGCGCAGGACGCCGCACGCCAGCTGCGCGAGCGTCTCGCCGCGCTCGCAGCGGCGACGTACGGCAAGGGCGAAGTCAGCGCCGCCGACGTGCGCTTTGCCAACGACTCCGTGATCGTGGGCGAGACGATCGTGCCGTTCGAAACGGTGGTTTCGAAGGCCTATCTCGCGCGCGTCCAGCTCTGGTCCGACGGTTTCTACACCACGCCCAAGCTGTACTGGGATCAGGCGACGCTGCGCGGGCGGCCGTTCTACTATTACTCATATGGCGCGGCGGTCTCGGAAGTCGTGATCGACACGCTTACGGGCGAAATGCGCGTGCTGCGCGCCGATGCGCTGCACGACGTGGGCGCATCGCTGAACCCGGCGCTCGACGTGGGGCAGGTGGAAGGCGGCTTCATTCAGGGCATGGGCTGGCTCACCACGGAAGAGCTGTGGTGGAAGCCGGACGGCACGCTCATGACGCATGCGCCGTCCACCTACAAGATTCCGACCGTGAACGACACGCCCGCCGAATTCAACGTGCGGCTCTTCGAGAACCGCAACGCGGAGGACAGCATCCATCGCTCGAAGGCCGTGGGCGAGCCGCCGCTGTTGCTGCCGTTCTCGGTGTTCTTCGCGATTCGCGACGCCGTGGCGAGCGTGGCCGACTACCGTTTCAATCCGCCGATGAATGCGCCCGCTACCGCCGAGGAAATCCTCAAGGGCGTGCGCGCGGTGCGGGCGATGGCGCGCGCGGGGGCTGCGAAATGAATCGACGTCCTGACCATTACATGCGTGTCGACGCGCATCTGGACAATGCGGGGCGCGTGATCGTCGGCCGCCGCAGCACGCCGGTGCCGCACTACGGGCCGATGCATATCGTCCTGTTCGGCGCGGGCCACGTGGGGCACGCGCTCGTCACGCTGCTCGGCATGCTGCCGTGCGTCGTGCAGTGGGTGGACGAGCGCGACGAGCTGTTCCCCGACGAGGTGCCGGCCAACGTGCAGATCGAGGCGACGGACACGCCGGCGGCCATCGTCGATGAAGCGCCGGCGGACGCGTACTTCCTCGTGATGACGCACAATCACGCGCTCGACTTCGAGCTGACCGAGCGCATCATGCGGCGGCGCGATTTCGCGTGGTTCGGCCTCATCGGCTCGAAAACGAAGCGCGTGAAGTTCGAGCGGCGGCTCATGGAGCGCGGCGTGGAGGCCGGGCGCATGGACGAGATGACGTGCCCGATCGGCGTGGCCGGGATCGTCGACAAGGCGCCTTCGTCGATTGCGGTCGCGGTCGCCGCGCAACTCATGCAGATGCGGGTGGCACAGCGCCCGGCGGTAGTGAAAACGGCCGCGCTCGAGCGCGCCTGATTGCATGGGCTGCACTAGGCGAAACGGGCGCCTCGGTGATGAGGGCGCCCGTTTGCGTTGGCTCAGGCAGCTTTGTTCAGGCTGCTTCGTTCACGCAGCTTCGAGCGGCGGCGTGGGCGCCGCTTCGCCGCTCGCGCTCGCGGCCTTCCTCGCCCCGGCGCGCTTCGTGCCGCGCCCGGCGGTCAACGATCCCGACACCGCTTCGATCAACCCGCGCATCCATCCCACATCGCTGGGTCTGTCCGGCTGCGGATGCCACATCTGATAGCAGTGAATGCGCGGAAACGCGAACGGCGTCTCGACGACGGCAAGGGGCATGAGCTTCGCGTAGTGCTGCGCGAAGCGCCGTGTCGTCGTGAAGATCAGGTCCGACTGCAGCAGGACCTGCGGCACGAGCCCGAAGTAGGGCAGCGTCGCGACGATGCGGCGCCCGGCCTTCGCCTTCGCAAACCCCAGATCGATCGCACTGGCATGCGAGCCCGTGTAGGGCGTGGGCGCAAGGTGGGGCGCGGCGAGATACGCCTCGCGCGTGAGTTCGCGGCGCGCGAGCGGATGATCCGCGCGCATCATGCAGACGACCGTGTCGGAGAACAGGTCGCTGCGCGCGAAACGCGCCTCTGGCTTCGGCCAGTTGCCGATCACGATGTCGAGCTCGCCGGCGTCCAGCGCGCCGTGATGGTCGAGCGTGGGCGAGAGCGAGAGGATTTCCAGCCGCGCCGCCGGCGCTGCTTCGCGAAAGCGCGCGATCAGCGTCGGCATGAAAAAGTCGTTGAGGTAGTCGGGGGCGGCGAGGCGAAACGTGCGCTTCGAGCGCTCGGGGTCGAAGTCGCCGTGCGGCGTGGCCACGAACTCCACGTCGCGCAGCACGCGCTGCGCGTGCTGCAACAGCGACTCGCCATACTCGGTCGGCACCATGCCGGCCTTGCCGCGCACGAGGATCGGATCGCCCAGGATCTCGCGCAGCCGGCGCAGCGCCGTGCTGATGGCGGGCTGGGTCTGGTTCAGGCGCAGCGCGGCCTGCGTGACGCTGCGCTCGACCAGCAGCGTGCGCAATACGCGCACCAGCCAGATGTCGAGGGTGAGGGCGTGATCGTCGTCCATGGGGTGTGGCGGGCAAGGGCGCGTGCGCGACGACGCACAGCGTTGCGCGCACGCATTCAGCCATAACCATATGCCTGCTCGCGCGCCGCCGCCATAGGGCGCACGGCATGACCGGCATCAGAAGACTGCGCGCCGGATGGTTCTGCGGCGCGCTGCCCGTCACCCGGCAACCGGCTTCGCGAGCCCGGAAGGCAGCGCGCTGATGCGCTTGACCTCGCGCGAGTCGAGCCAGTTCGGGCTGCGCGCGCAGTAGAGCACCATCGGCAAGGCGTCCTCGCCCCAGAAGAGCTGCTGGTTCATCCAGAACGTCGGCACGCCGAACACGCCCATGGCGATCGCGTCGTTGGTGTTGCGGCGCAACTGCGCGCGCACGACTTCTTCCTCGACCAGCGACTCGCCGTGGGGAATGCCCACGCGCTCGCAAAGCTGCTCGAAGCCCTCGTCGCTCGACGGATCGCGCCCCTCGCGCCAGATGAAGCGGAAGATCTCACGCACGCACGCGAAGTCGCCGCCCGCCGCGATGGCGAGCAGCATCGGCCTGATCGAGTCGAACGGGTGAGCGGGCGGCATCTTGAACGGAATGCCGAGTTGCTCGGCGCGAAAGAGCGCGTGCCGGTACGTGAAGACGCGCTTGGCCGGTATCGCGGCGCTCTGCGGCTGGCCCCAATGGCGATATAGCTCGGACAGCAGCACGGGCGTCGGCACGAAGTCGAAGCCGGGCCACTTGTCGTGCTGTTCCAGCAACAGATACGAAAACGGCGACACGAAATCGTAGAACCAGGCTGGCTTGCTGGCGTCGATGCCGTCGATCATGCTGTTCCTCCGCTCCAGGGCGATATCCGGGCCATTGCCTGCATGGCCCATTGTTCGGTTCAAGATGCGTGCAGCTGCGCTAATGCGTGCGCTCGCCTGTTTCATTGCTGCCGCTTTCGTTTGCATGGCTCGCCTCTGTACCTGCCGTACCCGCTGTGCCTGCGTCGTTGCTCCCGCCTTGCGGCGCCTTAGCATTGCCGGCGCTTGCTTCTGCCTGCTCCCCTTCGGCACCAACGTCTGCGTCCGGCGCTTCGCGCGTCCCGCTAAGCCGTGCGCGCACGAAGCCGATATGCTCGCGCAGCACGTAGAACTGTTCCGCATAAGCTAGCGGCATTTTCATGCCGTTTACCGATTCCTCGATCTTGTCGAGCTGGCGGATCAGCGCGCGGCGCTCGGTGGGCGAGTTGTCGGCCATCGCGGCGCGCTCGAGTGCGATGAGCGAGCCGTACCAGCGGTAGATGCGTGATTTTACCCGCCAGGCGTAAAGCGAAGGCACGATCCGCAGGCCCGGAATCAGCACGACGATGATCGGCACGAGCAGCACCACGAGCCGGTCGGCGAGGCTCGCCACCCAGAAGGGCAGCACGCGGTAGAGGAAGCTCTTGCCCGACTTGTAGTAGCGCGCGGCGTCGGCGCTGATCGGGAAGTCCTGGGCGCGCGGCGCCGGGAATTCGCCGGCGCGCTGCAGCAGCGTGGAGCGGCCGTGCACTTCCTTGGCCGCTTCGATCAGGAGGTCGGAGAGCGCGGGATGCAGCGAGTCGCGCGCGACTAGCTCGGCCGTGGGCGCAATGAAATGCAGGGGCGCTGCCGGCAGGTTGCGCCCGAAGTCGAACGCGCCCATCGGGATCGTGATGGCCGTGAGGTAAGGAAAGCGGCGCGCGTAGGCGTCGGCCTGGACGAAGTCGAAGAAGCGTATGCCCGGCATGCGCGAGAGGCGGCCCATGACGGGCGGCTGCGCGGAGTCGCCCGCGAGAATGGCGACGTCGATCTTGCCTGCCACGAGTTCGCGCGCGGCGTCCTCGCCGGAAAGCGGCAGGAGCTTCGTCGCGCCGCCGGGCTCGATACCGTTCGCCTTGAGCAGCGTGAGCGCAAGTTCGCGCGTGCCGCTGCCCTCGGCGCCGATGGCGATGCGCTGGCCTTCGAACTGCGAGAGGCGGCTCGCGACGGGGCCGTGATAGAACACGACGAGCGGCACGTACGCCACGCTGCCGAGCGAGACGAGGCCGCCCGGCACCTTGCTCGCGAGGCCGTCCTGCACGAAAGCGACGTCGACGTTCGACTTCGGGTCGGCGAGACGCTGCAGGTTCTGCGCCGAGCCCTCCGATTCGAGCACGTTCAGCGTGATGTTGTTGCGCGCGAGGATGGCCTTGTACTTTTCCGCGGCGTTCCAGAAGGTGCTGCCCCTGGGGCCCGCGCTCATGGTGAGCGTGCTGGGCGGCGCGGGCTGGATGAGGCGCACCGCGAGCCAGATGGCCGCCGCGCTCACGAGCAGGATGGGACCGAACGTGACGGCCAGGTCGCGCCACGAGATCGCCACGAAGCGCGCGACGAGACGGGGAGGAGGTTTGCGGCCGGTGCGGGACTTCATCGGGGTGGGGCGGGCCTCGGATAGTTCGGATCGTTCGGGGAGTGCGGGGCGGGTCCGCGCCGGGCCCGCCCTGGCGCCGGGTTGGACCAGGCGCCAGGGCGGGCTCTGTGGGGCCGATGGTACATGAGAATCGGCGTTGCGGCGGCATGCCCGCGGCCTCGCGGACACCTTGAGCGCATGCCGTATGCGTCTACGCTAAACTCTTTGCGCTTGCGCCACAGCCAGGCTAAATTGTGATTCGCCTGCTGCGCTTTGCAAGGCGCATCACAACAGCAAACAGGCACAGACCTGTCCGGGCGGACCTGACAAGCAACGTAATTCGAAGCTACGTAATTCGACGTCCTTTCATCCTTGCCTCTCGCATCGCGTCCAGACGCTGGCCGTGTACGCGCGCATTGCGCGCCGTGCGCGGCCATCGGTAGTGGTAACAAAGCCGTCAGGCCGTAGCCGACGGGCGGCCTTCGAGCCGTCCGCCAGCAAGGCAGGCGGTCCTATTCCAGACAACAACCCGCAACAACGCGAAGACACAAGGAGAAAACATGAAATCGGTCGCTATTCTGAAGACGCTGGGCGCGGCACTGTGCCTGTCGGTGGCTTGCAGCGCGTCGTACGCGCAGGACAACTCGGCGAGCGCACCCGCGGCTGCGATGGCTGCTCCGGCGACGTCGGCCAAGAAGGCCGACCGCAAGCTGGGCTACACGGTGCGCAAGGCGCTTTCGAAGGCCCAGGGCGTCGACGTTTCGAACATCACCGTGCGCTCGCATGGAGGCGCAGTGACGCTGACCGGCACGGTGCCTGACGAGGGTCAGATCGATAAGGCTGGCGAAGTTGCGAAGGGCGTATCTGGCGTGACGTCGGTGACGAACAAGCTGACGGTCATGCAGCAATAAGTGCCGCAATAAGCGCTGCGATGCGTCCCGCAAACGGGACGCCTGCGGCCACGCATCACCAGAAAGCCCGGCTTTCCCAGGCCGGGCTTTTCTTATGCGCCTACGCCTGGCAGACGTACGGTTAATGTACATTGGACGCGGGTTGCCGCTCGATGCCGTCAGCTTGTGCGCGTAGTGCACCAACCCGCCCAGCCGGCATGCGATTTCGTCATGTTGCACTGCGGCCGCCAAAGTGTAGCTTGACACACAGTCTTCCCGCAGTTGGGGGTATACCGTGGATATCGCGCGTCTTTCCCGAGGTCGAGCGCGGCCTCATCGCTGGAAAGCAGGAAATCGCCATGACCATTCATACGTACACCGACTTGCCGCTCGTCGACCGGGCGGCCTTCGAGCTGGCCTGTGCGCGGCACGGCTTTGCGCCCATGCAGTTCGACATTCGCGGCGAAGCCGATCCCAACGACCCGGAGCACGGCGACATGCTGATCGTACGGCGCGGCGCCTGGGCGCAGGCTTACCGCATCGACGCCCGCGGCCAATGGCTGCGCCAGTTCGAGGTCGATCTCAACGGTCGATTTTTCCGCCAGGCGCCCCACGCCTGAGTGCCTGCGCCGCGCGCGGGATGCAGGCGACGTGCGCCGCGTTCAGGAGAGCACGAGCCGTACGCCCACGAGCGTGAGCGTCGCGGCGAGCAGCACGCGCAGCAGCTTTTCCGGCGCCTTCGACGAAAGCAGGCTGCCGATCGCGATGCCAGGCAGCGAGCCGCACAGGAGCGACAGCAGCATGTGCCAGTCGATCGAGCCGAGCAGCCAGTGGCCCGCGCCCGCGAGGAGCGTGAGCGGCACGGCGTGCGCGACATCGGAGCCGACGATGCGCACCGTGGGCAGCGCCGGGTAAAGCAGCAGCAATACGGTCACGCCGATCGCGCCCGCGCCCACCGAGGTGAGCGAGACGAGCGCGCCGAGCACCGCGCCCGTGAGGATCGTGAAAAAGAGCGTGCGCGCTTCGCCCGGCGCGTGGCGGTGGCGCGAGGCGAACGCCGCGAGCTGCGGTCGGAAGATGAGCGCGACGGCCGTAATGAGCAGCGCCGCGCCCAGCACGGCCTGGATCAGATGCCCGGCGCGCGGCGTGTCCATGCCGTAGCGGTGCAGCAGGATCAGCGTGATCGTCGCCGCGGGCACGCTGCCGGCCGCGAGCCGCAGTGTCACGCGCCAGTCCACCGAACCCTTGAGCCCGTGCACGAGCGTGCCCGCGGATTTGGTCGCGGCTGCGTAGAGCAGGTCGGTGCCGACCGCCGTCGCGGGGTGGACGTTAAAGAGCAGGACGAGGATCGGCGTCATCAGCGAGCCGCCACCCACGCCGGTCAGGCCGACCAGAAATCCGACGAACAGGCCGGAGAGCGAATACAGCAGATCGATATGGGGGAAGGACATCGCGCGCGAAGAGGCCGGTTCAGGGGGCTACGCCATCGCCCGACGCGTCGAGAACAGCGCGCGCCGTAAGCGGCGCGTCAGGCTGGACAACGGCCAGGGCTGGCGGCGAAAATCCGCTATTGTCGCAAAACCGGCGGCCTGGCGCAGGGTGAAGCGAAATCGGGCGCGTTCCGCCTGGCTTTCAATTACCTTCGCATGAGCCCCGGTCTCTCTCGCCGGCACGCGCCGAACAGCGCCGCACAGGACTGGCGCCGCCACAATCAGAATCGAACATGAATCCCGGCATCCTCTACGCGTTCGCTGCATTCGTTCTCTGGGGGCTCTTCCCCGTCTACTTCAAGACACTGCACCAGATCCCCGCGCTCGAAATGCTCGCGCACCGCATGGCGTGGTCGCTCGTGTTCGTGGTCGCCGTGCTCGTCGTGCGCCGCCACTGGCGCTGGCTTGGGCCCACGCTGCGCGAGCGCCGCCTGCTCGGGCGCTTCGTGGCGAGCGCCGTGCTGCTCTCGGCCAACTGGGGCATCTATATCTGGGCCGTCAATGCCGGGCACATCGTCGAGGCGAGCCTCGGCTACTTCATCAATCCGCTCATCAACGTGCTGTTCGGCTATGCGTTCCTGCGCGAGCGCCTGCGTGCGCTGCAGTGGGCGGCCGTGGCGCTGGCCGCCGCGGGCGTCGTGTGGCTCACCTGGCAGAACGGCGCGCCGCCCTGGATCAGCCTCGCGCTCGCCGTGACCTTCGGCGGCTACGGGCTCCTGCGCAAGACTGCGCAGCTCGGTGCGCTCGAGGGCCTCGCGCTCGAAACCGTGCTGCTCTTTCCCGTGGCGATCGTTTATCTGACGATCGTGGGCCTCGCGGGGGCTAGCCACTTCACGCATGCCTCGCGCGGGCTGCAGCTGCTGCTCGCGGCCTCCGGCCCGATCACGGCGGTTCCGCTGCTCCTCTTCGGCGCGGCTGCGCGGCGCATTCCGCTGTCGATGCTCGGCCTGATCCAGTACGTCACGCCCACGCTGCAGCTGCTCACCGGCGTGCTCATCTACGGGGAGCCGTTCGGCGCGGTGCAGGCCGTTGGTTACGGCGCGATCTGGGTCGCGCTCGGCCTGTATTCGCTCGAAGGCGTGCGCAGCCTCGTGGCCGCGCGCGAGCGCCGCGCGGCGTGAGGGGGCTTGAGCGGCGGTGCGCTGCCGGGCATTGGCTGACCTGCCGGCGGCGCGGTAGGATGCCGGGAGGACGTGCTGCACGGTTGCGGCGAATCGCGTGCCGGTTGCGCGATGCAGCCGCGTGAATCAGCCGCGGCCCGCAGTGCCTTAACGTTCAGTCAGTTCTCCGTGGAGTGTTCCGCGCATGAGTATCGAAGCCGTTCGCCGGTTCGAGGAAGAATTCGCACCACGCATCGCGGCGAAGCTGGCGAAACAATTCGGTCCCTCGGTGCACGTCGATGTCGTGCCCAGCGCCGGGCATGGCCATCCCACGCGCGTGCGGCTGCGGGGCGTCGCGAACGGGCACTGGCATCCGTATGTCTATCCGCTGAACGTCGCGCTGACCTGGGACACCGAGGAGATCGAGCGCCTCATGGAGCCCGGCGGCGAAGCGCGCTTCGAGCACTACCTCGAAGCGACCGGGCGCAAGCTCGCGTCATGGGAGTCGGCGCGCTCCGTCGATTTCGCTTCACGCACGCAAGGCGAGCCGGAGGTGCTGCTAGGCGGGCTCGATTTCGAGGGCTAAGCGCCAGCCCTTTCAAGGTCTTGATCAAGATGTCCCGCCTTTAGCGCGTTTAAGCAGGCGAGCGGTACTGTGATGGGCACGGGCTACCGCGCCTTCGA
>NZ_QEOL01000031.1 GCF_003096715.1 Paraburkholderia silvatlantica | reverse complement strand
ACTCCCCATAATCTGCCAGGATCCTGCAAATGCATCAACCACTTTCGGCTTCAAATCCTTGCTGCACAGGGCCCTTCGAATTTTTCAGACCCGACTACGTACTGGGCGAGGAGGCGTATCTGCGCTCGACATGGGCGCCCGAAACCTGTCCCGCCGATCTCGACGTCGATCCCGCGGCCGAGGGCGCCCCGCGCTGGCTGGGTCTTGCCGTGAAGCGCCACGAACAACGCGACGACGCGCACGCGGTCGTCGAATTTGTCGCGCGCTACAAGACAGGCGGCCGCGCGTACCGGCTGCACGAAACGAGCCGCTTCACGCGCGGCGACGACGGCCGCTGGCGTTATGTTGACGGCGACGTTTCGTCTGGCTAACGAATCGCTCGCCGCCGCCGGAAATAACGCCTTTGCAAACAAGCGCTTACTGAACAATCCGCAATCGCGCGGCTGTTGCCCGCGCGCGACACTCCCACCGGCCCCCTTTAAAAACCCGCACCTTCGCTGCGAACCGAATCCCGTGCGCGCCATGCCTTGCGGGGCTGCGGGCCGCTGGCATGCCTTATGCCGGGTTACTCCTGAATTGCACAACAATTATTTGTCGTGCGAGTATCTATTCACAGTGTCCGGCGCGATACGTAAGTGCATACGGGAAAAAGCTTTTTCGCATATGCATGTAGCGACTGCAAACGGGTGCTGGCGGCGGGTCTGATCGACGATGGAACTGCGCCGCGCAGGTGCTCCGATCGATGTAAATCCCCGTTACGGGTCATGCCTTCGCTCCCGCCTTCGCGGCCAGGCGCAACGGTGTCTCGTTGTGCCCTGAACGGGTCGGGTATGGGGAAAGGTCGGACGGTTGGCGGATTCACAGCAGCAGGTCTTTTGCAGGTGGTGTAGCGCATGGCGTTCAGGAAGCTCCTTACCGGATGGGTCGTAGCCGGCACCGCGTGTGTGCTTTCGGTTGCTCACGCCGCGTCGCTGTCCGATCCGGCAAGTGCGAGTGCGAACCCGCAACTCGCCGCCAACGCCACGGTCACGCATTCCGCCAACGCTTCCCAATCCGGCCTCGCAGGCGGTCCCCTCGGCAGCGCCAACGTACCGCGCATTGCGCTCGACGACGCGTATCTGCCCGTCGTGCCCGCCAGCATGAACGAGCAGGTGATCCGCGTTCCCGTCGATGCATCGGGCGACGTCACGCTCGAAACCACGATTTACCGCCCGAACGGCCCCGGCCCGTTCCCGATGGTGATCTTCAATCACGGCAAGATTCCCGGCGACCCGCGCCTCCAGTCGCGCAGCGACCCGCTTTCGTTCGCGCGCGAATTCGTGCGCCGCGGCTACGTCGTCGTCGCGCCGAACCGCCAGGGCTTCGCGGATTCGGGCGGCTCGTATCAGCAGGACGGCTGCGATGTCGCGAGCAACGGCCTCGGCCAGGCGGCCGATGTCGCTTCGACCATCGCGTACATGTCGAAGCAGCCCTATGTCGACGCGGGCCAGATCATTGTCGCGGGCACCTCGCACGGCGGCCTGGCCACCATGGCCTATGGCACGGAGGCGGCCAGCGGCGTGCGCGCGCTCATCAACTTCTCGGGCGGCCTGCGCCAGGACGCTTGCACGGGCTGGCAGAGCAACCTGACACAGGCGTTCGGCGACTACGGCGGCAAGGCCCGCGTGGCCTCGCTCTGGCTCTACGGCGACAACGATTCGGTGTGGTCGCCCGATCTCGTTGCGAAGATGTTCGCCGCTTATCACGACGCGCAAACGGGTGAGAACCGCACGGCGGCGATGGCGAAGCTCGTGGACTTCGGCGCCTACAAGAACGACGCGCACCGCCTCGTGGGCGATCGCGACGGCGTGAAGATCTGGTGGCCCACGGTCGAGGCGTTCCTCGCCAACCGCGGCCTGCCGACTGCGGTGCAATACCGCGTGGCCACGCCGGTCGCACCGCGCGGCACCGGCTTCGCGCAGATCGACTCGGTCGGCGCGGTGCCTTACGTCGATCAGGCGGGCCGCGACGGTTATCGCAACTTTCTCAAGCAGTATCCGAGCCGGGCCTTCGCGGTGTCCGACTCGGGCGCGTGGTCATGGGCCGAAGGCGGCGACAATCCGATGGCCGTGGCGATCTCGAACTGTGAAAAGCACAGCGCCGATCCTTGCCGCCTCTATGCCGTCAACAATACGGTGGTCTGGAACAACGGCGGCACGCAGACCGCCCAGACCGGCGACAGCGACACGACGCGCGCTACCGCAGACAACAACAGCGACGACGGCGACCACCCGCTGGCGAGCCGGTAAGGCGCGTTGCCTGGCGACTGCCGGGCACAAACTCTCCATCGCAGCCTGAAGCTTGCGGCCCCAAAGCGGGTCGCTTTGCTTTTGCGCGGGCCGTTTTGCTTTCTAATCGCGCAGGGCATTTCCTTGTACGCGCCCCGTTGTGCCGCCCCTATCGTCTGACTTTCGCGCGCCGGCGCACTCGCCGCGCGTCGCCAAAATTCCCGCCGCGCCCTCCCGCGTTATGCAAATTCCCACCGCCGCACAGATTTTTTGCATAAGGCGGGTTCACTTTGCCGTCGTCAATTCCGCGCATTTCCGGTCTTTCTTTTCCATCGGTCCGCAGTTGTCCCGAACAGCTCGAAACGTCGAGCGGCCGCGGGTTGGAGGGCGAATTCCGGGGTAGTGCATTGCGGCAGCGAACACGTTAATCTCGGTTCCGCTGTCGCATCGGGAGTCGTATTTGAATTCGCTATCACACCCTGAACACCCTGCACGCCCTGAGCACCTTGCCCGCGAAGATCGCGCCGCAACCGACTGGGTCGCCCGCAGCCTGCGCGCCGTGTGGCACCCCTGCACCCAGATGAAACATCACGAGCGCCTGCCGCTCGTGGCCGTCGCGCGCGCAGAAGGTCCATGGCTGCACGACCGCGAGGGCCGCCGCTATCTGGACGCGATCAGTTCGTGGTGGGTGAATCTCTTCGGCCACGCCAATCCGTCGATCAACGCCGCGCTCAAGGCGCAGCTCGACACGCTCGAGCACGTCATGCTCGCGGGCTGCACGCACGAGCCCGCCGTGGAACTTGCCGAGCGGCTGTCGGCGCGCACGGGCGGCGTGCTCGGTCATGCGTTCTTCGCTTCCGATGGCGCGTCGGCCGTCGAAATCGCGCTCAAGATGAGCTTTCATTCGTGGCGCAACCGCGGCGACAGCGGCAAGCGCGAATTCGTCTGCCTCGCCAACAGCTATCACGGCGAAACCATCGGCGCGCTCGGTGTGACCGACGTGAAGCTCTTCAGGGATGCTTACGATCCGCTGCTGCACCATGCGCATGTGGTCGCTTCGCCCGACGCGCGCGCGGCGCAACCCGGCGAAACGGCGGCCGATGTCGCGGCCCGCGCGCTGGCCGATGTCGAGCGTCTTTTCGTCGAGCGCGAAGGCCGTATCGCCGCGCTGATCGTCGAGCCGCTCGTGCAGTGCGCAGCCGGCATGGCGATGCACGATCCCGCGTATCTCAGGGGCCTGCGCGCGCTGTGCGACCGTCACCGCGTGCACCTGATCGCGGACGAGATCGCCGTGGGCTGCGGGCGCACCGGCACGTTCTTCGCGTGCGAGCAGGCGGGCATCTGGCCCGATCTGCTCACGCTTTCGAAGGGCATCAGCGGCGGCTATCTGCCGCTTTCGATCGTGCTGTCGCGCGACGCGATCTACGAGTCGTTCTACGACGACGACACGACGCGCGGCTTCCTCCATTCGCATTCGTACACGGGCAATCCGCTCGCGTGCCGGGCCGCACTCGCCACGCTCGACCTGTTCGAGCGCGACGACGTGCTGGCCGCGAACGTACACAAATCGGCGCAACTGCGCGAATGGTTCGAGCCGTTCGCGGCGCATCCTCTCGTGCGCAATCTGCGCCAGTGCGGCACGATACTCGCGTTCGACGTTGCGCTCCCGGACCCGCGGCGCGCGGCGACGTTCTCGCGCCGCTTCTTCGAAAACGCGCTGCAGCGCGAACTGCTGCTGCGCCCGATCGGCACGACGGTCTACGTCATGCCGCCGTATATTCTGGACAACGAAATGCAGGCGTTCCTCGCTACACGCACGCGCGAGACTTTCGACGCCACCGTCGCGGAGGACCTCTGACATGGCGCATCATCACAACGCGCTGCTCGATACCCTCGAACAGGGCTTGCGCGACATCGACGCGCGCGGCCTGCGCCGCCGCCGCCGCACCGCCGATACGCCGTGCAGCGCCCACATGCAGGTGGACGGCCGCGCGACCATCGGCTTTGCGAGCAACGACTATCTCGGTCTCGCCGCGCACCCGCAATTGGCCGCGGCCATCGCCGAAGGCGCGCAGCGCTACGGCGCGGGCAGCGGCGGCTCGCATCTGCTGGGTGGCCACTCGCGCGCGCACGCCCAGCTCGAAGACGATCTCGCTGCATTCGCCGGCACCTTTGCCGCTGCGCCGCGCGCGCTGTACTTCAGCACTGGCTACATGGCGAACCTGGCGGTGCTCACCGCACTTGCGGGGCGCGGCACGACGATCTTTTCCGATGCGCTCAACCACGCCTCGCTGATCGACGGTGCAAGGCTCTCGCGCGCCGACATCCAGATCTATCCGCATGCCGACATGGCGGCGCTCGCCGCGCTGCTCGAAGCCTCCGACGCGAGCGCGAAAGTGATCGTGAGCGATACGGTGTTCAGCATGGACGGCGACGTCGCGCCGCTCGCGCGTCTCGTCGAACTTGCCGAACAGCATGGCGCCTGGCTCGTGGTCGACGACGCGCACGGTTTCGGCGTACTTGGGCCGCAAGGCCGCGGCGCGCTCGCACAAGCCGCGCTGCGCTCGGAGCATCTCGTGATGGTCGGCACGCTCGGCAAGGCGGCGGGTGTGTCGGGCGCGTTCGTTTGCGCGCACGGCACCGTGATCGAGTGGCTCGTGCAGCGTGCGCGGCCGTACATCTTCACCACGGCTTCGTCGCCGGCGGTGGCGCATGCGGTGTCCGCGAGCCTGCGGTTGATCGAAGGCGAGGAGGGCGATGCGCGCCGCGCGCATCTCAGGCATCTGATCGCGCGCACGCGTGCGCTGCTCGGGCGAACCTGCTGGCAGCCCGTCGATTCGCATACCGCGGTGCAGCCGCTCGTCATCGGCGCGAACGAGGCAACGCTCGCGCTGCAGGCCGCGCTGGAGCGCGACGGCCTGTGGGTGCCGGCCATTCGTCCGCCCACCGTGCCCGAGGGCACGTCGCGCCTGCGCATTTCGCTCTGCGCCGCGCATTCGGACGCCGACCTCGACCGGCTGAACGCCTCGCTGCAGCGCGCGAGCCTCGAGGCACGGACAAGCGCGCAGGAGTGCGCGCAATGACGGTTTCGCTTTTCGTCACCGGCACCGATACCGAGATCGGCAAAACCTTCGTGAGCGCGGCGCTGCTGCGCGGCTTCGCCCACGCGGGGCTGCGCGCCACGGCGCTCAAGCCGGTCGCGGCGGGCGCGTACGAGCGCGACGGCGTGTGGCACAACGAGGACGCCGATCAGCTCGACGCCGCCGCGAGCGTGCTGCTGCCGCCCGCGGTCCGCACGCCGTTTCTGCTCAAGGAGCCCGCCGCGCCGCACATCGCCGCCGCGCTCGAAGGCGTGACGCTCGACATGGCGCGCATCGCCGATTGCCACGAGGCGGCGTGCGAGCGCGCGGACGCCGTCGTCGTGGAAGGCGTAGGCGGTTTTCGCGTGCCCCTCACGGCAACCGTTGACACCGCCGATCTCGCCGTCGCGCTCGGTCTGCCCGTGTTGCTCGTGGTGGGTATGCGGCTCGGCTGCATCAGCCACGCGTTGCTCACGGCCGAAGCGATTGCCGCGCGCGGATTGAAGCTCGCGGGCTGGGTCGCGAACCGTATCGATCCGGCCATGACGTTCCCCGAAGAAAACATCGCCGCGCTGCGCGAGCGTCTCGCCGCCCAGTACGGCGCGCCGCTCGTCGGCGTCGTGCCGCATATGCGCGGTGCCAGCGCCGACGACGCGGCCGGACATCTGAACATCGACGCGTTGCTCGCGCGCCTGCGCGCCGACGCCTGATGCAAGTCAAGCACAGTCACGTAAAGAAGGACCACGACACCATGACGCAAACCCACATCGACCTTACCTCGCTGAAGGCCACCGCGCCGAGCGCCCAGGCCGCAGCCGAAGCCGCTGCACGCTGGAAAGTCGCCGACGTCGCGGCGCTCTACGAGCTGCCGTTCAACGACCTGATGTTCCGCGCGCAACAGGTGCATCGCGAGCATTTCGACGCGAACGCCGTGCAGCTTTCCACGCTCCTCTCGATCAAGACCGGCGGCTGCGAGGAGGACTGCGCGTACTGCCCGCAGTCCTCGCACTACGAAACCGAACTCGAAGCGGGCAAGCTGATGGCCGTGGACGCCGTGCTGGAAGCCGCGCGCGCGGCCAAGTCCAACGGCGCGACGCGCTTTTGCATGGGCGCCGCGTGGCGCAATCCGAAAGACCGCCATCTGGAGCCGATCAAGGACATGATCCGCGGCGTGAAGGCGATGGGTCTGGAAACCTGCGTGACACTCGGCATGCTCGAAGATCACCAGGCCAAGGAACTTGCCGATGCGGGCCTCGACTACTACAACCACAACCTCGATACGTCGCCTGAGTACTACGGCAAGATCATCACGACGCGCACCTACGAGGACCGCCTCGAGACGCTCGAACGCGTGCGCGACGCGGGCATCAACGTGTGCTGCGGCGGCATCGTCGGCATGGGCGAGTCGCGCCGCGAGCGCGCGGGCCTGATCGCCCAGCTCGCGAACATGGAGCCGTATCCGGAATCGGTGCCCATCAACAATCTCGTGCAGGTTGCGGGCACGCCGCTCGAAGGCACCGAACCGATCGACCCGTTCGAGTTCGTGCGCACGATCGCGGTGGCGCGCATCACGATGCCCAAGGCGATGGTGCGCCTCTCGGCGGGCCGCGAGCAGATGGACGACGCGCTCCAGGCACTGTGTTTCATGGCGGGCGCGAACTCGATCTTCTACGGCGACCAGCTGCTCACCACGAGCAATCCGCAGGCGCAAGCCGACCGCAAGCTGCTGCAACGCCTGGGCATCACGGCGCAGGCCGCGCAGCATCTGCCGACCGACGACCATGCGCATCACGGACATTCGCACGGCGGCTGCGGCCACTGCGAGTGACGTTTCGCCCGTAGCCGAAAGCAAAAACGCCAGGCTGGCCAGGCCTGGCGTTTTTTTATTCTCCAAACGGAGGAGGCGCGGCGGGTTACGCGTAAGCCGCGCGCCGGCGCCCCGCGAGCACGAGATAGCACAGCGCGCCGATCACCAGCGAAGGCAGCGTTGCGCCGAGGTTCGGCAGCCACTGGTTGAGCGCCTGATACGCGCCGAAACCGACCGCCCACGCGACGAACGCGCTCACGTGCCAGCCGCCCGAATAGCCATAGGCGCCGTTCAGTTCGGTGAGCGCCTGCGCGTCGATGCGGCGGCGGCGTACGATGAAGTGATCGGCGAGCACCACGCCAAAGAGCGGCGCGAACACCGAGCCGATGAAGAGCAGGAAATTCTGGTACTTCGCCATCGGCACGACGAGGCCGATCAGCGTGCACAGCGCGCCGAACGCCGCCGAGAGCCATGGCACGCTGGCGCGCGTCCAGAACGTGCCGGTCGAGACCGCGGCCGAGTGGATGTCGGCGAAGGCGTTGTCGATTTCGTCGATCAGCACGAGCAGCAGCGCGAAGCCGCCGCCGGCCTGCGCGAGCGCCGTGGTGAGGAGCGCGTCGCCGCCGCCCGCGGCGAGGCCGTAGACGGCGCCGAGCGCATAGAACCACAGGTTCGCGATGCCATAGCCGAACAGCGTGCCGCGGAAGGTTTCGCCCGCTTTGCGGCCGAAACGCGTGTAGTCGGCAATGAGCGGCAGCCACGAGAGCGGCATCGCCACCACGAGGTCGATGGCGCTGCCAAACGGCATCTCGCCGGTGCCCGGGCGGCGCATCAGCGCGCCCAGGTCCTGCTTCACGAGCAGGCTCCACGTGAGCCAGGCCGCGCCCGCCAGCAGCAGCCAGATGCCCCACGTGCGCAGGAAACGCCGCACGAACGAGAGCGGACCGCTGACGGCGAGCAGCGTGGCGAGCACGCCGAAGATCAGGGTCCAGACGAGCGGCATCGACAGGCCGAAGGCTTGCTTGGCGAGCGCATCGGCGGAATCGCGCATCACGATGATCTCGAACGAGCCCCAGCCCACGAGCTGCACCATGTTGATGACGGCCGGCACCGACGCGCCGCGAACGCCGAGCGTCGGGCGCAGCGACGACATCGCGGCGAGGCCCGTGTCCGTGCCGATCACGCCCGCGAGCGCGAGCAGCACGACGCCGATCACGCTGCCGATGACGACGGCCATCAGTGCGTGGGGCAGCGAGAGGCCCGGCACGAGCAGCGCGCCCGCCTGCGCGACGAGCAGGCCGATGCCGAGCGAAAACCACAGCGCGAAGGCGTCGCCGGTGCGGAACTGACGGCGCGCGTCGGGCACGGGCACGTTCGGCGCGTAGGTGGAGCCGGCTTCGCCGGCGTGCGAATCTTGAGTCATCTGGAACGCTTTCCTCTGTATCGTCTGTTTTGTCTGTTTCATCCGGGGGCGGCTCGAGCGGCTCTGCCCGCGCTTCGCGCCGCGGCGCACGCTGTCATAATGCACGACTGCATCCGGTGCGACGGGCCGTTTTGTGGTGTCGGGCGCCGTGCCCCGATCTGCCACCGAATTTGCAACA
This sequence comes from Paraburkholderia silvatlantica, assembly GCF_003096715.1. Classification (GTDB taxonomy): domain Bacteria; phylum Pseudomonadota; class Gammaproteobacteria; order Burkholderiales; family Burkholderiaceae; genus Paraburkholderia; species Paraburkholderia silvatlantica. The sequence continues at coordinate 97,054 of NZ_QEOL01000031.1, read as the reverse complement.
CACCCGCGGCCAGCCGGCAAGCCGTCATTATCGCGAAAACGTCATGTTTGAAGAAACCCGTGCCAACGTCCCGCTCGCCGAACGGCTGCGCCCGCGCTCCATCGACGAGGTCATCGGCCAGAAGCATCTGCTCGGGCCCAACAAGCCGCTGCGCGTCGCATTCGAGTCGGGCGAAGCGCATTCGATGATCCTCTGGGGGCCGCCGGGCGTGGGCAAGACCACGCTCGCGCGCCTCATGGCCGATGCCTTCCACGCCGAATTCATCGCGCTCTCGGCGGTGCTCTCGGGCGTAAAGGACATCCGCGAGGCCGTGGAGCAGGCGCAGCTGCATCGTGCGCACGGCCACCAGACGCTCGTGTTCGTCGACGAGGTCCATCGCTTCAACAAGAGCCAGCAAGACGCCTTCCTGCCGCATGTGGAGTCGGGCCTCTTCGTGTTCATCGGCGCGACGACGGAAAACCCGTCGTTCGAGGTGAACAGCGCATTGCTTTCCCGGGCCGCCGTGTATGTGCTCAAGAGCCTCGACGAGGAGGAGCAGGGCGAACTGCTCGAGCGCGCGAGCGGGGAACTGGGCGGCCTGACTTTCACGGACGAAGCAAAAAAGGCGTTGATCGGTTCCGCCGACGGCGACGGGCGCAAGCTCCTGAACAACCTCGAAATCGTCGCGCGCGCGGCCGCCCAGCAAAAGAAGACCGGGATCGACAGCGAACTGCTCGGCAGCGCGCTCGCCGAAAACCTGCGCCGCTTCGACAAAGGCGGCGATGCGTTTTACGACCAGATCAGCGCGCTGCACAAGTCGGTGCGCGGCAGCAACCCGGACGGCGCGCTCTACTGGTTCTGCCGCATGCTCGACGGCGGCGCGGACCCGCGTTATCTCGCGCGGCGCATCGTGCGCATGGCGTGGGAGGACATCGGCCTCGCCGATCCGCGCGCCGGGCGCATCACGCTCGACGCCGCCGAGACCTACGAGCGCCTCGGTTCGCCCGAAGGCGAGCTCGCGCTCGCGCAGGCCGTGATCTATCTGGCTGTCGCGCCGAAATCGAACGCGGGCTACAACGCCTATAACGAGGCACGGCGCTTCGTGAGCAAGGACCAGTCGCGCGCAGTGCCCATCCATCTGCGCAACGCGCCGACGAGGCTCATGAAAGAGCTGGGCTACGGCCACGAATACCGCTACGCGCACGACGAACCCGACGCCTACGCGGCCGGCGAAACCTATCTGCCTGACGGCATGCGCGAGCCGCGCTGGTATCAGCCCACGCCGCGCGGGCTGGAGGGCAAGATCGGCGAAAAGCTCGCGCGTCTGGCCGATCTCGACGCGCAATGGCGCGAAGAACACCGCGATGAACTTCGCGACAGGAAGCGCAAGGGCTGAGCTGCCTCGAACAACGGCGATGCCAGCCGCGCCGGGATGCCCTGGCCGGTGCGCTAAAATCGTCCCTTCACACAACGACACTGCGTCTCACAATCCCATGCTCGACATCCAGCTGCTGCGCAAAGACCTCGACGGCGTCGCGAAGCGCCTCGCCGACCGCGGCTATACCCTCGACGTCGCGGCTTTTGCCGCGCTCGAAGCGGAACGCCGCGCCATCCAGACCCGCACCGAAGAGCTCCAGGCGCGCCGCAACAGCCTGTCGAAGCAGATCGGCGCGATGAAAGGCCGCGGCGAGGACACCTCGGCGGTCATGGCCGAAGTGGGCGGCATCGGCGACGAGATGAAGACGTCGGCCGGCAAGCTCGACGAGATCCAGGCGAAGCTTTCGGACCTGCTGCTCGGCGTGCCGAACCTGCCGCACGAAAGCGTGCCCGCGGGCAAGGACGAGGCGGACAACGTGGAAGTGCGCCGCTGGGGCACGCCGCGCGCGTTCGCCTTCGAGGTGAAGGATCACGTGGACGTCGGCACGCCGCTGGGTCTAGACTTCGAGACGGGCGCGAAGCTCTCTGGCGCGCGCTTCACGATGCTGCGCGGCCAGATCGCGCGTCTGCACCGCGCGCTCGCGCAGTTCATGATCGACACGCACACGCTCCACCACGGCTACACGGAAGCGTACACGCCCTACATCGTCAACCCGGAAATCCTGTACGGCACGGGCCAACTGCCCAAGTTCGCCGACGACATGTTCCGCGTGGAAAAGGGCGGCGGCGAGAACACGGTCACGCAGTACCTCATATCGACCTCGGAAATCTCGCTCACGAACACGGTGCGCGAGAGCATCGTGGAAGGCAGCGCGCTGCCGATCAAGCTCACGGCACACTCGCCGTGCTTCCGTTCGGAAGCCGGTTCGTATGGCCGCGACACGCGCGGCATGATCCGTCAGCACCAGTTCGACAAGGTCGAGATGGTGCAGATCGTTGCGCCCGAAACGTCGTACGACGCGCTCGAGCAGATGGTCGTCCACGCGGAAACCATCCTGCAGAAGCTCGGCCTGCCGTATCGCGTCATCACGCTTTGCACGGGCGACATGGGCTTCTCGGCGGCCAAGACCTATGACCTCGAAGTGTGGCTGCCCGCGCAGAACACCTATCGCGAGATTTCGAGCTGCTCGAACACGGAAGCGTTCCAGGCGCGCCGCATGCAGGCCCGCTACCGCAGCGCGCAGGGCAAGCCGGAACTCGTCCACACGCTCAACGGCTCGGGCCTCGCCGTGGGCCGCACGCTCGTTGCCGTGCTGGAGAACTATCAGGAAGCGGATGGCTCGGTCACCGTGCCGGAAGTGCTGCGGCCGTATATGGGCGGCGTGGCGCGTCTCGAAGCAGGCGCCTGAGGCGCTGTTCCGCGCACAGAACATGCGAATTTCCTTGCTCTCGAAACTTTTTCCAATGAGGGCTTGCAGAATTCAAAAAATGTTCTATAATCTTCGCTTCTCCGGTTGCCGACCAACGCTGGGGAAGCAGTAAAAAAGCAGTGCCCCGGAGAGGTGGCAGAGTGGTCGAATGTACCTGACTCGAAATCAGGCGTACGGTTTCCCCGTACCGTGGGTTCGAATCCCACCCTCTCCGCCAAATTCCCCTATGGGATAAGGCTATCAGGAAGGCGCGTGACGATTTCCCATGCTTTATCCCATGCTCGACGCGTGCACTGTGAAGTGCGCGCGTTTTTGCTTTTGGGTCGCCGCTTTTCTACTTTCGCGGCCTCGTACCTCGCGTGCGGGTTCTCTGTGCCGTAGCGGACCAATCCCCATCTGCAAGCGAGTGCAATTGTGACGCTCACACCTTCCTTGAATTCGCCCGGGGCCTTGTACCGGAAACTTGAACGCGAGTCATATCGCGCATTCCACGCCCGCAGTCGTATTCATAAGGCAGATCACTTCTTCAATTTCTGCGTTACCGCGCATGCCATGCGTGACTATGTCCTTGAGCACCTTGGCATCGAAAAGATAGACCAACAGCAATTTCACGAGCAGTGGAGCAAAGTTCCTTCCCTTGCTGCTGCGAGGGACATTGCCAATTCCACGAAGCACTTCCAGCTCCGCGAGCCACCGCCCACCAAGGCAGTACGCCGCCACAAGTCCAAATTCATCGAGATATACGCCAATGGACGGGGCGAGGTTAAATTCGCCGAAGTCGAAGGGCCTGACATCACGGTCCATCTTTCAGACGGCGCGGCGATGCCGCTACATGAATTCACTCGGGAAATCATGAGCTATTGGCGCGCGTACCTGGCTCAGCATGGAATCAAGGTTCGCCGTCAGTCCGTAACGCAACTTATCGGAGATGCCGCCAAGTAACCCAGCCCCAAGCCCCGATCTCTACCCCGCGCCGGTCCCTGGCGAAGCGACCGGAGTCGCCCCTAGCGTAGTTGGACAACCACCGAGGCTGTAAAGCCGAGGCATGGCGATCGGGGCGGCGTTTGTTTGGTTTTGATTCCGCTACACTCTCTAGATCGTACGAAAGCGACGATATACGGGGTAACGGAGATGCAAGAGCTGATTCGCAAAATTCGCAGGATCTTGGGCGACGGGGTGGTTGTGGGCGTCATTGTTCCGATTGCCCTCGCCGTGGTCCCTCCTTATTTTAAGCAGGAGGCAGCGCCAACTGCCGGCGCGGTACAGGTTCAGCGCGGATTTACGTACGCCCTGTTTGGCGCGCCAACCTTGATCAACGGCAGCGACGCTCCGCAATTTGGCTTGACGCTTAACGATAAACCGGTGCCGCTGGGGCACCTTGAAATGCGCCCTTACACATTGCGCAATCTCAGTGGCCGTAACTTGGCGAAGGCCGATTTTGAGACGCCGATTACGATAAAGGCGACACCCGGTCAAAGAATACTTTACGTCGGTGTGAATCCTGCGCCGGGTCATGCGCCCGTTAAAGTAACACTCACTGGCGATACCCAAGCCGTAGTTGATCCGATGTTGCTAAATATTAATGAAGAAGTTTCGATTAATATCCTGCTTTACCGAGCGGCCGGAGTTCCGCTAGCAGAAAATCCATATGCGGACGATTCCGGCGTTCTCAGCTGGACAGCAGATATAAAGGGAGCTGATTTAAGCGTGGTTGGTGCGCCACATGTAGAGATGCCTACAACATATCCCATCCGGGGGATTGTGCTCTATACGGCTCATTTAGGGTATGGCGTAATCGCTCTTGTGCTTGTTGGATTTTTACTTAGCGGCCTACAGATCAAGAAGTTCAGCGCAACAAAATCGACGCAGTCGTTCAAGACAAAGGAAATCTTATGGCTCGCGGGTCGAGTTACGCTAGCATGGATTACTGCCGACACAGTCGTCAGGATGTTTGATTATCAGATTGTCCCACTGTTCACCTGGCGGGATAACTGGTCGATAATCGGCGCATTCATAGCGACCATGATTTTCCCGCTACCACCCGATTTGTTGGGCGATTCGAAACAAGCGACTAGCGATCCAGCGGCCCCTACGATCGAGCGGTGATGAAAGCAAGAGTCGCATGAAAGGCCCTCGCGTTCAGAGGTGCACCCAATACATGGGCGCTAATGGTCGAAGCAACGTGCCGCTTTGGGTCCGGCCGCTTACGGATATTCGACTAGAGCTGCCTCGAACGTTCCGACGCGCTGTTGGGCGTGCATGCACTTCTCGATAGCGTGGCGGCAGGGCGCGTCAGAGCGTCCCGCTCTTCCGTGTTCGCTGCAACCCTTGGTTGGCGCCTCTTGAATGATCACTGGTCCACTGGCTTGCATACGGGCAAACTGCTATCCTTGGGCCGAAATTGTCAAGTTGTCAATGGAGATAGGAGAGATATAGCTTTTAGTAACGTGGTAAGAAAGCGATTCTTGGGTCGTAGCCAGTGCAAAAAATCTCCTACGGCCGCCAATCGTCGAAAAACCGATCTACATCGCCATCTCATACCATTCGGGGAAGTTACTCCGAGGAATCGCCTCACGCACGAAAAATAATGAAGAGAGCGCAAGTCAAACCTTCACAGCGGCGATTGAATGCTCAATCACCAACACGTAGCGACTGGAAAGATAGCAGGCTGGTGGTAGCCGCGCTTTCGGCGGCAGGCACTGCCACTCTGTTTGCGACAGTTATCATGCCGCTGTCCAACACGCTATTGACCAACAAGATCGAAAAATTAACAGAGCTATCAGCAGGTGCAGCTAACACTGCCGGAGAACTGGAAAAGGTCAAAAAGGAACTAGCGGCTTCTCGCGCGGATGAGCGCCTCGCCGTCATGAAGTCACCATTTATCCCCGGTAGCGTTTATCCTCTCGGGCTCGACAGCGTGATCATCGGCACACCTGCTCAAGAGATTCTGACACGCTTACCCGGTGCAAAATGGGATGAGGATAATCAATATATTACGTATGACGTAACGGATGAGAATGCTGTTTTCTCGCAGGCTGCATACTATTTCGATAAAAATCGGAAAGTCTCCGCGATTCTATATCAATTCAGAGATCGCGAGGCGGGTGCGGAGTTGGTAAAAAAGCTCATGCTCACCGGTTTTGGAGAGCCATACGCTCAAAAGAAGCATAAGACTCTGTGGAAAATCAACGACCACGAATGGGCCACGCTCGAAGAATACACTCCTGGAAATATAACATTTCATCTCTATCTATACCCGCTATTCACAGATTGGGGCGCTATTCCACAAGCTGTCGCTAGTTCTGGGCAATAAATACTTGGCAAGTCGTGGGGAGCGTATTTTTCCTGAAGCCGTAAAGCGGGTTTTCTGCTCTACCTTAAGCGCGGAGTGGCGACTTAGGGTCGATCAGCGATGCTTGTGACGCGAGCGTATACCGCGATCAGTCGGCCTCGATGCAACCGGAGACGAATTGCGTCGAGACCGTCCGGTCTCTACCTGTAGCGGAACCGCTCGTGAGCCGGCGCTTGTTGAGCGCAGCGAAGAGTTGAACTTGAGTTCGCGGCTGATACTCATCGCCTCCGCATGCGATGTGACGTCCCGTCAGGCAGGGGAGAGCGCGAAGCCCTAGGGGTTTCTACAACGAAAAACGCCCCCCTAATTAGCCTGCAAAAACCCCGATTCAATTCGTGCGACTTCTGCGGCCATAACGCTCGATCAGTTCCTTGACGTGCGCCTCGACTTCGGCCTCGCTCGTGAATGTGCGCGGCGGACCGTCGAGCGGCGGCTTGACGTCCTCGGGCTCTGCGGCCCGCCAGCCGGCACGGCAGCGCAACCAGAACATCGCGGCCTGGACGGCCTGTGGCGAGTCGCCGACGGCGATCCTGTAGAGGTTTTGCGTCACGCGAGCACACTGCATCGTCACGGCGGTCTGGATCTCGTGCTCGAAGGCGCGGACGAACGTCCGATAATTGAGCGGTCGGTGCGTCTCTGGGTTGATTACGTGCAGCCGGCAGAGGTCGTGCGGAACGCCGCACGCGAGCAGCGCACACACGATCTCCCGCTGCGTTTTGGTCGGCAAAAATGCGGGGCGTCCGTTGGGTTTCTTCGCGCTGTCGTGCTTCACGTCGGGATACCTCCGCGAAAATGGTCGGTGCCGCGCCCATCTCCGGATGCGGAACGGGGCCGCGCGGCTGCCGGGGTTGTTCGCTGGCGAAGGCAGGAGTAACTCTTCGCCAGCCCGACACTCGCCGGCTTGTCGGTGTTACAGCTCACGCGCGCAAAAACTGCGGGCCAACCTGTCGTGAAAACGCCGCGACTATTTCCCGCGCTCGCGCTTCGTCGACAAATGCGCCGAAGCCCTCGCCACGGAATTTCTGCGCCGAGCGCACCATGACGCGCGGTGCGCGTGCGTCGCCGAAGTCGCTCTGCCGACCGAGGCGGCCCAGGGCCACAATCGTTGCGCTGACGCGCGTAGCGGCCGCATTGAGCGCGTCCCGTTGCACGCGCAACGATTGCGTCAGCCAGGCGGCGTAGTCGTCCAGCGTCCCGGCCAGTTCAACCTCGATTTCGGTTTGCTCGGCGTCCAGTTCGGCCAGCCGATCGCGCAGCACATCGCGACGGGCGATCGCGTTCGCCTCGGCCAGTTCGGCACTCACGGACAACTGGCGGTGCAGCTCGGCAACACGTTCGCCGTTCGCCTCGATCCACTTGCGCAGCTCGTCGCGCTTGCCGCGCAATTCCAGCTTTGCACGGGTTTTCCGGAGGCGGTTCAGCTCCTCGCGCTTCGCCTCGATGGCGCCACGATCATCCTCGGCCGGCCGTGCGAGGCGGTGACGCTCGGCATTCGCGGCCTCGTGCCGTTCGCGCAGCTCGCGGAGCCGGTCGAGCAGCAGCCCCGGCAGTGCGTCAGCAACATCGGCCGCAGGCACCTGCTCAACAGGTAGCGCGATCGCGTCGGCCTTTTTGTTATAGGCGGGAGGCGCGCTCGCTCTCGGGCGGTCGGCGGACTGGTCCTGTTGGGATTCAGCGTCCGGTGTTGCGCTGGCGTCCTGTTGCAGACGCAAGCGCTCGTCGATCACGGTATTTCTCGAAGTGTTGAGTTTCCGCGCGATCTCGGCGTTGCTCACTTCCGGGTCTGCCGCGATCGCGCGTCGCACGGCCTGTCGTGTCGCTAGCCGGCCGCGCTTGCCGGTGGCGGCTTCTGACGGGTTCCGGGGGGTGTTGAGTTCGCTGCTCATTGCGCACCTCGCGTCAGGCTCCGGACATACACGGCCCGTGCGGCATCGACGTCTGGCATAGCTTCATCGGGAACGACAGTCCGCTGAGCCGCCTGGTTCGCGATTCTGGCGCTTTCGAGCGAGCGCTCACGCGCCGCCGCCGCTTCGTTGCCTCGTGCGGCCAACGCATCGCGCTCGCGGAGGATCTGCTCAGCAATATTGCGGGCGGCGCGGTTTTGCTCCTCGGCGGCATGGCGCTCGCGCTCGGCCGCGATCGTACGATAGTGCTGTTGCGCCTGCTCGTTCGCACTGCCGACGCCGGGTTGCATCATTGCCGGGCTCCAGCTCGGCGCCTGTCCACCCGCGACGGCCGCCCGCGACATGCTACGTGCAACGTCGTCAGGCGTGGGCGGCATACGGCTATCGGTGAGCCTGCGAAGCCACGCCGCGCGGGCGGCGTCGGGATCGGGGCCAGCGGCGTCGCTGACGGGTGAGCCGTTGCAGGAACAGTCAGAGAACGTCGCCAAAATCACGCCAGTTTTCGCGTTGATGATGTCGTAACCGGCGACGCTACGGCGGATGATGGTTTCCATGGTTGCGCTCCTCTCGAACGGGAAAAAGATCCGCCGGGAAAAACCGGGAAGACCGGCGGGGGGAAAACCCTTTGGCAATGTGAAAATAATTAATTGCGATATCCGCTGCCTCGGAAACCCTTGTCGTAGCGACAAATTTCACAAATCAGGCGCAGCGGCCAGGAAAATTACCAGCGGCCTAAATGTCGTCCTGGAACTCCTCCTCCGCGCTATTCGCCGTCGCTCGCTGGCGGCCGGCGATGCCCTGCATTGCCTTGCGCTTGCGCTGGACGTGGTAGGGCGTCACGAGCGCGCTGGCCGTGATCGTGAGATTGATGCGCGGCTCGCCGTCGTCCGGTGTCCACACGTCCATCTTGAGCGCGCCCACGATGCATACTGCGTCGCCAGGCGAGAGCGCCACGAGTTGCTCGCACACGTCGCGATCGAACGCGAACACGGCCGCGAAAAGAGCCGGCCCGTCACCCTGCGGCACGCGAAGGCGCGCGAGCACATAACTGTTCCCATTGCCCGCGCGGCGCTGCTGCGACTCGCACGCGAGTGTCCCGGCTATTAACGCGTCGATCATTTCATTCTCCGATCGCCGTGACAGCGCACACGGCAAACATGGGAACAGGCGTTGGAAAACAATCTGAAACTAGCTGTAAGTGCAGTCAAACGTGGGTCTGTGGCGGACATACGGTCCGCCAGCGTCCGTTTCCGCGTGACTTTCATCGATATTTACCTCGCCGGTCGTCCAGTCCCTGGAGTCGCCACGTCCGCCGCTTGAGCGCGATGCGCGCGGCCCGTTCGGTCCGCGCTTCGGCGAGGCGCTCCGCGAAGTGGTTCAGATCCGGCAACAGGGCAGAGAGCGGCCCGCGCACGGCGTGCGCGAGCACGTCGTCGAGCAGTTCGCGCGGCCAGCCCTCAAATTCCGCCAGCGTCTCGATTGTCTGGACGAGTGCGACCCGCATGCGGCGCACGTCGTCGACCGTCAAGAGGGGCGCCCACGGCCAGCAGGGGGCGTCCTCGCCACCGTCGGCGCGCGGCACGTCGACACCGCTGGCTGGCGCATTGGCTGCTGGCGATTTCCCGTCGTCTTGAATCCCTTTCGACAACATGATTGCGCTCCGGTTATTACTTTTTCGGTGGTGACGGCGGTGACGTCGTGCAACCCTTGCCAGATAAGGCTTTGCGCTTCACAGCCCCCTTGGTGACACGCGGTGACAGTGATGACGGCGATTCAGTTTGTCACCACCGTCACCAGTTAATTTTTTAGTAGTGGTGACAGCAAAACCCTTGCTGGATATGAGTTGCACGGTGTCACCACTGTCACCACACAAAAAATAAATCCGCACTAATCATTTCAACCGTCGAGCTTTTCGGCGTCGATGTGATAGAACCATGGGCGCCGACCGTCGAGCGTTCGAGCTTGTTGGTCTTTGCGATTCGGAGCCTGCTTGACGATCGCCTTCGCTTCGTCGAGCGCGCGCAGCACGCGGGAAAAGTCATATCCACGCGTCGCTTCGCGTAGAGCGCCCGACGTAAAGAGATACAAGCGTCTGTCGCCGTCTAGCTGGTAGTACCCGGCACGCTCGCGGACTGGGTCGGCTCGTTCGACGGCGATGTTGGAAAAGCGGCTGTCGCCATGTCTGTCGATGAAGTCAGAAACCGCGCGCAGGATTGCCGCGTGCTCGCTTCCGCGCCCGTCATCCTGCCGCTGCGACCGCCAGAGCATGAAGGCGTGCTGCGCGGCTTCGGACGGCTCGCCCGCTCGCCACGGTGCAATATTCCAGCGTGCGGCCAGTTCCCCAGCCAGCGCGCATAGGGCAAAAATGCGGGCGGCGCGGCGCTCCTGATCGGATTCCGCCGTGAAATAGTCCTTCACGATGGCCGCCAGCGCCTCGGTCAAACGCAAGCCGTCGCGGATCTCGCCGATCAGCTTTTCGACAAAGAGCGGTCCGGCATGGCCGTAATGCTTCGCGGCCAGGTCGCGCACCTCGTCGGCCAGCAAGCCGCCGGATTTTCGGCCGTGCAGGTTTTCGAAAATGCCGTGAGTGCCAACCACGGGGACGTCGAGAATGCGCACGAGCTGGCCCGCCATTGCCTCAATGCCTCCCATCGCCATACGGGCCGCCACCGTCAGCTCGCCCGTCGACAGCAGAAAGACGCGCCAGCGCGCTGCCTGTCGTGCCTCGCCGTACCGGTTTGCGCGCGTTTTGCCTACACCGTTTACGAGGCCATAGGCTGTGTCGTAAAGGTCTTGCGGCTTGATTTCGTTGATCTCGTCCAGCATGAGCATGGTGTCGGAATGCAAAACGGCCGCACCTTCGAGGCCGTTGCTCGTAGCCTTCCACTTACGCTCGAATCGCGGGCTCCCCCAAACACTTACTGCCGCGCGCCCCGCAGACGTTTTGCCACACGAAGAATCACCGTAAAGGTGCGCGCCGCCCCCGTCGATATTCAGGTAGTGCAGCAGTGGGCCGACGAAAGCCGATGCCATGGCGAACATCATGAGCGGATTCTCGTTCGCGAGCGCGGCTAGCTCGCGCCAGCCCTCGAACGTTCCGGCTGTTGCGTAAGGCGCCTCGCGGCCGGTCGACTGAAACCAGATGTCGTCGGCGCCGATCACTTGAGACGGCAAGACGAAAGCGCCCTCATGCCAACCCGTAACGCTGGCCGAGCGCATTGTTCGCTTCGGCTGCTGGCCGACAATGTAATCGAGCACACTGCTACGGTTCCGATTCTCGAACGTCACGCCTTCGCGCAGTAGCACGGCACGTATTTCGTTGCCGTCGCCGGCGAGCATTTCCATGGGCATCGCCCATTTCTTAAGGCCGGCGTCGGACTGCATTTCGAGCAGGCGGCCATAGTCGGAATCTTCGCGGTTGCGGGTCTTAGCTCTGACCCATATAGGTGTAGCGATGTGTTTGTCGATCAGCTCGGGCGCTTCGTCATGCTTGCCGTGCTTCACGGTGTGGAGGTAGACCCCGGGCTTGAGCTTGACGCCCTCGGCATCCTTCCATTCGGGATAAATTCGCCAGCAGGGCCGATGTTTGATGTCGGGGTATTCGTCGTCGGCGCTCGCAATCGCCGCCTCAATCTGCGCGCGCACGGCTTCGGTGCCGCGCGCCTGGCGGAGGTCGTTAAAGTCGGTTTGGCCGTCGGCGCTGTCGGCGCCAAAGTCGGGAAACACCGCAATTCCGCCCACGGCGCGCGCCGCGTTGCCGGCCGCTTCCTGGCCGTTGCCCAGGTCCCCCGCGACGATGATCGAGGCCCCGCGATGTTTCGCGTGCACCGCTTTCGCGACGGCGGCGAGGTTACCGGCCGAGAGCGCCGCCACGGTCGGCCAGCCGGTCGCTTCGTGAATCGAGCATGCGGTCGCAACACCCTCGGCGATTACGATGCTGGCAGCTTCGGCCGGGACTGGCGCGACGGCCCAAGCGCCGCCGCTTTTCACGCCGCCGGCGAGTGCGGACTTACGGCCCGTCTCGTCGATCAGTTCGATCGTTGAGAGCTTGTCGAGCTTGGCGCCTGTATAGACGGGCGCGACGAGCACGCGGCCCTGTAACGGCTCGCCGTCCGATTTCGGTGCATAGCCCGCCACTGACTTGAGTCCCTTCACGTCGATTTCGTGCAACGTTTCGACGGCCCGCACGAGCTTGCGCGCCAGATAGGGATGATCGTCGCGCGCTGGCGTTGCCTTGTTCCAGATAGCGAACGCCGTCGCCGCCGCATCCTTCGCGCGACGCTCGCGCTCGGCCTCGGCTTCCCGGCGCGCCTCGTCGAGTCGATGTTTGCGCTCGGCCCGCTCGTCCGGGGAGAGCGCGCGTCCATCGTCGGCGAAAACCACGCGGATCTCGTCGGTCTGCCAGTTCTTGACGATGCCGCCGGCACCTCCGGCAAAAACCTTGATGCTCGCATCGCTCTTGCCATTTGCGTGCTCGCCGACGTCGGCGCGGTGCCACTCTCCGGGGCGTGATGGCACGCCGGGAAACCGGACGCCGATCTCATCGCAGGCGCGCGCCAGCGCGGTCTCCAATGAAACGGGATGGCGCGCATTCATCGCGCGGTCCTCGTGTTTACGGGCCGATCAACGGCCGCTAGAATGCTCACGCTATTTTCCTTTCCGGCCTCGTGCCGGATTTTTTTTAACTGTTGAGTTATGCCGCCTCGTTACGGGGCTCGTCGCCGGTGGAGCGCTTCGCTTCACGCTGGGCGCGCGCCTTTCTCAGCGGCTCGACTTTCGACGCCACATTCCTGGCGGCGGCGATATCGAGCCAGCGATCAAGCTCGCGGACTCGGAAAACCGTGATCCTCGGCCCGAGCTTGAACGGCGTTGGGAAGTCGGGGTCGTCTCTCGCGAGCTTCCAGAGCTTTCCCTCCGATACGCCGATATAGGTCGCGGCGCCCTCGGGGCGGAGCACGGCGACAGGAGTGTCGTCCGGTGTCGTGACGTTCGCGGGTTCCGTTTTTTTCATATTCCCTCCGACAGTGATCGGAGCAAGCATGAACCCGGCCCCCCCTGCGACCGCAACCCGGAACCCCTTGCGCTTTGCTGGACAAGGGTTTGCGGGCCTTACCCGGAATCCCCTGGCGCCCGCGTTGCTCATTTCCGCTTTCGCAGGAGCAGTACGCGGGGGCTTTCGCGGGCGCGCTTGAGGAGCTTGCGGATTTGCCGGTCGGATACGCCATGCTGTTTCGCGAGCTGTTGAGTTGCGTTCCGCACATTTCCGGCGAGCAGCGCCGCGTGCGCGTCTGCCATGGTGGCGAGGCGCGCGTCGGTCCATTCGCCGGCTGGCGGTCTCGCCGCGTCGGCGGTGACGCGGCGCGTGCCGATCCACTCGCCCCAGGTGAGCCGTGCAAACCACTCCCATTTCGTGCGCTCGATGAAATAGCGTCCCAGCGGCTCGCGCAGGCGTGCATAGGGGCGGCCGTCGTCGCCGAGCGCCTCCAGTACGCCCGATTCAACGGCCTTGCTCACGGTCTCGCGCATCGAGCGCGCAATGTCGGAGCGTTCCTGGAGTCGCCATCGGGTCGTGCGGTGTGTTGCAGGCCGGTACGGCCACATGCGCGTGCCGCACGCGCGCCGGTACTGGAGCGTCGGGCGCTCGAGCCAGAACGTATCGACGTCGATCCACTGGCCGGGGTCGATCAGTTCCACGCCGATGGCAGTCGTGTGAGTCTCGACGCTGGCGACGAGGCGCCAGAAATCGAAACGGCGCCGCGCAGCGTGCTCGTGCTGCCTCGGTGCGTCGGGGAGGACGCGACGCGTGCGCCACGTACTTTTCACGAGACAGCGCACGCCGTCGTGATTAGGATTTGAACTAGCCATTGCCGTGCTCCTGGTCGAGCAGGGTTGTGGTTAGCCCCCGCGCGGCGCTCCAACGGCGCGCGGGGGCGCCTCGATTACTTCGCTGCGCGCAGAGGGATCACATTTTCGTCGTCGTCCTCGGCGGCCGGCGCGGTCTCCAGAAACTCCGCCCATGCATTCATCAGCTCGCGGCGGCGAGCGAACAAGTCAGAACGGAAATACGCAGCCTCGGCTTCGTCCTCGACCTGGTGCGCGAGTGCATGCTCGGCGACTTCGCGCGCAAAGGCGGTCTGTTCGGCGGCCCAATCGCGAAACGACGACCTAAAGCCGTGCATCGTGTACGGCAGCTCCGTCCGCCGCATGAGCTGTGTCAGCACCATGTCCGAGAGCATGCCGCCGCGCGGCGCCGGAAATACCAGTTCGTCGGCTGCCGGGTTTTTCGTGCCGCGCGCCTCACGCATGTCACCGAGGATTTCGACGGCGCGGTCGGACAGGGGTACGCGATGCGGTTTGCGCGCTTTCATGCGCTCGGCCGGCACGAGCCAGCACCTGTTGCGGATATCGAGTTCGCCCCAGCGTGCGCCACGAGCCTCGCCGCTGCGCGCGGCCGTGAGGATGATGAACTCGAAAATGCTGCGCGTGGCCGGCGACGCCGTACTGGCGCGTACCGACCGGACGATGCCGTGTATCTCACGATAGGGTGCGGCAGCGTGATGCTCACGGCTCTCGCGCCGCAGCTTTGACGCCTTTGGCAACACCTCGGCAATGTCATCCCACACAGACGGGTCAACGGCGGGGCGGTAGCCGGCGCTGGCGGCGAACCTCAATACCGCCCGTATGCGGCCAAGCAGGCGCGTCGCGGTCTCGATTTTCACGGTCCAGATGGGGCGCACCGCGTGCAGGATCGCGGTCTTGTCTACCTGCTCGACGGGCCATTTGCCGAAATGCGGATAGGCATAGGTGGCGAGGGTGTTTTCCCACTGTTGCGAGTGCTTGACGTTGGTCCATTCGACGCGTTTCGCTGCGATGCATTCGGCGGCGGCCTCGGCGAATGTGCGTTGTTGGGCTTTAGCTTGCTTCCTGGCACGCTGTGCGGTTTGGCGCGCGTCGATTGGATCTTCGCCGTCGCGCAATCTGGCTCGCGCATCGATGGCTTTTTTCCGTGCCTCGGCAAGGCTCAACCGGTCCTTGCGGTTCTCGCCCGCACTACCGAGGCCCATTTCACGCGTCCGGCCGTCAATCGTGTATCTCAGCACCCAGCTTTTGCCGCCGCTGCCACCCTTGGCGACGAGCAGGTAGAGGCCGTCGCCGTCGGCCAGATACCCAGGCTTGGTTGCGCGCTTGACGGCCAATGGGTTCAATCGGTTCTTTTCGCGTGTCGCCATCGTCGGCGCCCCCATTTTTTTCCCATGATTTCGGGTGAAATTGGAGTGTACCTGTGATTACGGTAGGAGACCATCGAATCGACACAAGCGCCACCATACAAGGGGTTTCGGGTGACAGTAGGGCACTATCAGTCACGATAGGAGAGTTTTATTATGGCGGACACCCTCTCCGCCAGATTCAGAAAACCCCTGCATGCTTAACCGCTGCAGGGGTTTTTGCTTTTCTGCTCGTGTTCCGGCGTGCATGCCGGAATCGCCCGCGATGTAAGATATTTCCCATTCCTGACGGCGGCTCGAGCTCGAACAAGCGGAGACCTCTGAAAATTCCGCGTCCGGCGTCATCGGGATGACACGAGTTGCTGCGGGTTGCAGCGCTAGCGACGCCGCAGCGCCGCTAGCGCCGTTACAATCGCTCCTTTGAATTCGCGGCGCAGGTTCTCGCCCGCCGCCGCGCCCACTTCGGTCCATCGATGCCTATCACCTACAAGTCTGCCGACGATCTCGCCCGCCTGCGCATTTCTGGCCGGCTCGCCGCCGACGTGCTCGCGATGATCGGCGAGCACGTGAAGCCGGGCGTCTCCACCGACGACCTCGACGCGATCTGCAACGACTACATCGTCAACACGCTCAAGGCCGTGCCGGCCAATGTCGGCTACCTCGGCTTTCCGAAGACGATCTGCACGTCCGTCAATTCCGTGGTTTGCCACGGCATTCCGAATCGCGGCGAGGTGCTCAAGGACGGCGACATCATCAACATCGACGTAGCCGTGATCAAGGACGGCTATTTCGGGGACACGAGCCGCATGTACTGCGTCGGCACGCCGAGCACCGTGGGCCGGCAACTGATCGACACGACCTACGAGGCGATGCTTGCCGGCATCCGCCAGGTGAAGCCCGGAGCGACGCTCGGCGACGTCGGCAACGCCATCCAGAGGCGCGCGCAGGCGGACGGTTTCTCGATCGTGCGCGAGTACTGCGGCCACGGCATCGGCAAGGTCTACCACGAGGAACCGCAGGTGCTGCACTACGGCCAGCCGGGGCAGGGCGTGCGCCTGAAGCCGGGCATGGTCTTCACGATCGAGCCGATGGTCAACGCGGGCCGCGCCGGCACAACCGTGCAGCGCGACGGCTGGACGGTCGTCACCCGCGACCGCTCGCTCTCGGCGCAGTGGGAACACATGGTCGCGGTCACCGACGACGGCTACGAGCTCCTCACGCCCTGGCCGGACGGCACAGGCGCCTATGAGGCCCCATGAGCATGGCTGTGCGGCCTCTGGGGCCGTCTGTCAAGGCGCGCGCGCAGGGCGTCGCATGCCGGCAATTGTCAAATAAGGATTTGACTCTCAAGCCAGTTCGGTTAAAGCTACGCGTTAGCGCTTTATTGGGGTTTACGACTGCATGAGTCCGTCACTGACCGTTCGCCGTATCGCCGCCGATCAGGGTGCCGTGCTCCGCGAGCTTCGAACCGCTTCGCTGCGCGACGCGCCTTATGCATTTGGCGACACGCTCGAAGACGCGCTATCCGCCGATGCCGCCGTTTTCGACGCCGCGGCGGCGCGGCATGCGGTGTCGCATACGGGCACGTCGTTCATTCTCTACACCGAGGGCCATCCGGCCGGTCTGATCGGCGCGAGCTTCGAAAGCGCGCCGGCGCGCCGCGCGTTCGTCTCGGCGCTGTGGGTCGCGCCTGCAGTGCGTCATCTGAGCGGCGGCGAATTGCTGCTGAACTGCGCCATCGACTGGCTCGTGAGCGAAGGCGCCACGCAGGTCTACGCCTGGATCACCGACACGAACACCACGGCCATGCGCTTCTACGAGCGCCTCGGCTTCGTGGCCACCGGCGACCATGCGCGCAGCCAGCAGCAGCCCGAGCAGTGGGAAACGCTGCTTATGCGCGCGCTCGGCGAGCACACGAAGTCCGCTTCATCGCCCGCTTCACCGTCATAACGCCCGGCGTTCGCGTTTCGCTTCCCTGCGTACGCCACACCGAACCAGTCCGTCTGTACACGCGCGGCGCGTTCGCGCTTCGCGCGCTCTTTGTTTGCGCGATTTTTGCTGGTGCATGAGTTGTACGTATCCGGCAGCGAATTTGGCTGAATGCCCCATTAAAAATAATGGCCGTGTGCGTCCGCGCCTGTAAAATACGCAAAATTTTTAGCCGAACGCCATGTCGCCCAGGAAATCGCCATATTTCGAACTGAAGAGCGGTTCAGTCGATACGCTTCTGTTCGTGGTCAAGACGACCGAGCTCGATGCCATGCGCGCCGAGCTCACGCGGCGCTTCGAGGCGACGCCCGAATTCTTCGCAAACGACACCGTCGCGATCGACGTGCGGCGTCTCGCCGACGGAGAACAGGTCGCGCTCGGCGACATCGCGCGTCTGCTCGAAAGCGTGCGCATGCGCCCGGTCGGCGTGGTTGCACAACCTGAGCAACACGGCTGGGCCGCAGCGGCAGGCCTGCCGTTCCTCGAGGCACGCGACCGCCGCGGCGCAGGCGCGAAGCCGGCCGCCGAAGATGGCGCAAGCGACGGCGAGCTATCGAATGCTTCGGCTACCGCTTCCACCGCGCCGCAAGTCACCGCCGCGCAACCCGAACTCTTTGCCGCCGAAACGGACCCGGCCGCCGCCGCAACGAGCGCAGCGGCAACGGTGAGCGCGGCGGCGACGCTCGACGCCGGCGCATCGGGCGCGCGCGCAGAACCCACGCTCGTGATCGACCGGCCGTTGCGCTCGGGCCAGCGCATCTATGCGAAGGGCGACGTAGTCGTGCTCGGCCTCGTTTCCAACGGCGCGGAAGTGATCGCCGAGGGCAACATCCATATTTACGCGCCGTTGCGCGGCCGCGCGCTCGCGGGCGTGCACGGCAACCACGACGCACGCATTTTCTGCACGAGCCTCGAGGCGGAACTGATTTCGATTGCGGGCATCTACCGTACCACTGAAGTGCCACTCGCCGACGACGTGCGGGGCAAGCCGGCTCAGATCCGGCTCGAGGAAGAAAAGCTGTTGATCGAACCGTTGAGGCTCACCTGAGCCGCAGCTCGAGCGTCGTGCGCAGGCGGGCAGGGGCATGAGCGGCGCGAGACCAGGACGAGACCAAATTGGGAAACTGACGAACGCAAGGTAAGGGAATGGCAAAAATCAT
The DNA here is from genome assembly GCF_003096715.1 of Paraburkholderia silvatlantica. Lineage (GTDB taxonomy): Bacteria > Pseudomonadota > Gammaproteobacteria > Burkholderiales > Burkholderiaceae > Paraburkholderia > Paraburkholderia silvatlantica. The sequence goes on along the minus strand of NZ_QEOL01000031.1, from coordinate 78,637 downwards.
TGTGGTGACTTCGGGCAAAGGTGGTGTCGGTAAAACGACCACGAGCGCGAGTTTCGCATCGGGCCTCGCGTTGCGCGGCCACAAGACCGCGGTCATCGACTTCGACGTGGGCCTGCGCAATCTCGACCTCATCATGGGTTGCGAGCGCCGCGTCGTGTACGACCTGATCAACGTGATCCAGGGTGAGGCGAACCTCAATCAGGCGCTCATCAAGGACAAGAAGTGCGAAAACCTCTTCATTCTCCCGGCCTCGCAAACGCGCGATAAAGACGCGCTCACGAAGGAAGGCGTGGAGAAGGTGATCGAGGACCTGCGCAAGATGGACTTCGAGTACATCGTGTGCGATTCGCCTGCGGGCATCGAGTCGGGCGCGCTGCTCGCCATGCACTTCGCCGACGAAGCGCTCATCGTGACGAACCCGGAAGTGTCTTCCGTGCGCGACTCGGACCGTATCCTCGGCATGCTGTCGTCGAAGACGAAGCGCGCGATCGAAGGCAAGGACCCGATCAAGGAGCACCTGCTCATCACCCGCTACAACCCGAAGCGCGTGAGCGAAGGCGAGATGCTCTCGCTGAACGACATTCAGGAGATCCTGCGCATCGAACTGATCGGCGTGATTCCCGAGTCGGAAGCGGTGCTGCACGCATCGAACCAGGGTCTGCCGGCAGTGCATCTGGACGGCACCGACGTCGCCGAGTCGTACAAGGACGTCGTGTCGCGCTTTCTCGGCGAGGACAAGTCGCTTCGCTTCACCGATTACCAGAAGCCGGGCCTCTTGCAGCGCCTCTTCGGTAGCAAGTAAGGGAGGCGAACGTCATGTCGTTTCTTTCGTTTTTTCTCGGCGAGAAGAAGAAGTCCGCCTCGGTAGCGAAGGAACGCCTGCAGCTCATCATTGCTCACGAGCGCGCAGGCGGCCATCCGCCCGCCGACTATCTGCCGGCCCTGCAACGCGAACTGGTCGCGGTGATCTCGAAGTACGTGAAGATCTCCGATGACGACATTCGCGTGAGCCTCGAACGTCAGGACGATCTCGAAGTGCTCGAGGTCAAGATCGAGATTCCCCAGGCTTGAGTTTCAACGCGCGCAGCCGCTGCGCTGCGCGCGCCGCTCGTCGTATTGCTTCACTTTTCCTCCGCACGCCTTCCTTTCCCGCGCGCCGCGCTTTGGCCCAGCCGCCTGCCTTACCGAAATATTCGGTTTCACTTCACCCTGCGCCGTAACACCGCCGCTGTCAGCGCATCGCCGTGCTCGCGCATTGATCGGCTAACGCCAATCATGGCGTCCACAATCAAGGGTGATCCACATGAACAACTCCATTCGCCTCTTCATCGCCAAGGCCGCGATCGTTGCCGCTGGCACCTGCGCTGTCGCGGCTCCGGCGCTTGCCGAAATCGTCGTGGTCGAGCCGAGCGCGCCGCCGCCTGCCGAACGCGTGGAAGTCGTGCCGGCGCCGCGTGCGGGCTACGTATGGGACAAGGGCCACTGGCGTTGGGACCACGGCCAGTACGTGTGGGTGCGGGGCCATTGGCAGGCCGAGCGTGTCGGCTACCACTGGGTGCCGGGCCACTGGATCGCCCACGGCCCGAACTGGCGCTGGGTCGAAGGCCACTGGGCTGCCTGATCTTTCAAGCCTGAGGAGAGCCCCGGCATGAGTCAAAAACTGCTCGCGGCGGCTGTGCTTGCGCTTACGCTGGCGGGCTGCATCGTCGTGCCGGCGCGGCCCATGTACGTGAGACCCGCACCGGTTGTCGTCTACTAGTCGTTGACCGCTTTTATTGATCCCTCGACGGATCGTCCCGATCGGGCCCGACGCGTATTGGCGTGTCGGGCCCGGCGCCTTTTGCAGCATACATTGTCGATGCAGCACGAGGACCCTGTAACAAAGGGACAGATTTCGCTCATCGTGGCTCGCCCGTTCGCCGGCCGATGCAAGGGTTCGTCCGCTAAAATCTCTGCAAATCCCTTGAAGACTGGAATATTGGGCCCTGCGGTCCGCAGCACAATGAAACGAGTTTTGATTGTCAAAGTGACTTCTCTCGGCGATATCGTCGAGGCGCTCCCGGTCGTGGCCGACGTGCAGCGCGCCTTCCCCGGAGTCAAGGTCGATTGGGCCGCGGACGAGGCCTTTGCCGATATCGTGCGCTGGAACGCCGGCGTCGACCGCGTGCTCTGCGCGCCGCTGCGGCGCTTCAAGAAGGCGCGCCGCTGGAGCGACTTCAAGGCGATCTGGGCGTCGATTGCGGAACTGCGCGCGTACCGCTACGACGCTATCGTCGACATTCACGGTGTGTACAAGAGCGCGATCATCGCGTTTCTCGCGCGCGGGCGGCGCCGCTTCGGCTATCTCTCGCAGGACCTCGGCGAGCGCGGCGCGGCCTTCGCATACAACGGCCGTTTCGGGCCGCGTCCGAAGTGCAATGCGTGGCACGGCTTGCGCATCAGCGCCGGCGAGGCGCTCGGCTATACGGTCGACACGCCGCCCGAGTTCCAGATGCGCGTACCGCGCGACGGCACCGCGCTGCCTGCGCCTGAAGCGCCCACGGCGCTGCTCTTTCACGCCACTTCGAAAGACGAGAAGAAGTGGCCGGTCGCGCATTGGGGCGAACTGGGCAATGCCTTGATCGCGCGTGGCCTGCGCGTCGAACTGCCGTGGGGTTCCGACAACGAGCACGCCACGGCTCGCGAGATCGCAGCGCTGATTCCGGGCGCGACGGTGCTGCCTCGGCTCACGGTTTCCCAGGTCGCACAGCGCATCGAGGATTGCGCGCTCGTGGTCGGCACCGACACGGGCTTCGTGCATCTGTCGCACGCGCTCGTCAAGCCGACCGTGATGATCTTCGTTTCGACCGACGCCGAGCACAGCGGCGTGCATGCGCCCAATCGCTCGATCTCGATTGGCGACGGTCGTCACGTGCCGCCCGTGCAGGTGGCGATCGATGCCGTCGATCGTATCTACCCGGCGCGCCATGGCGGCGCGTCTGCGCAGTCATCGCGCGTTCACGCCGCTTGAGATTTCGCGGGCCGGCACGCGCGTTGCAGCGTGCTTTCCCAGCAGTTTCCCATTACGAGCTTGTTAAAAGTGTCGCGCTTGTATTGCAGGCGCGCGTCTGACAGCGCACGCAAAAGGCTTTGAGCGCCGACGCTGTTACATGAGCCACACCGCCGCTTACAAATTGCAACGCCTCACGCCTTCGCCGTCGTGTTCAATCGTAACCGTCCAGCCCGACATCGCATGGCCGGACACAGACACTGACCTGAAGGGAGAGACCACTGTGAAACGATTGACGCTTACCCTCATCGCCGGCGCATTGCTCGCGGCTTCGCTGGGCGGCTGCGTCGTGGTGCCGGCCGGCGGCTACTACGGCGGCGGCTACCATCACGGCTATTACTATCGCTGATCGCCGCCGGACGCGGCATGACGGCGTTCAGGCGAGCAGTATTTCGAGCGCGATAACCGCGGCAATTGCCGCGGCATTCGCCGCCAGCGCTTCGAGCAATACCGCACGCCAGGTCGAGGTGCGCAGTCGAAACGCCAGCAGGAGCGAGATGCCCAGGGCGAGGGCGATGATCAGAACAATGTCGGCGTTGCCCAGATGCAGGTTCATCGTCGGCTCCCCCTGGGAGATGGTTTCCGCTTGTCGATTCGAGCGCTTGTCGATTCGAGTATAGGCACGCATCGCGCGTACCCAAAGCGATCAAAAAGGCGTAAAAAAAGCGCAGGCCGTCTGGCGACCTGCGCTTTTTTGTTGATGAGGCGATGCGTTACGAGAGCGAAGTATGGCGCGTTTCGCGCATGCACAGGACACCGAACAGGCTCACGCAGGCGGCAATCGACACATACGCGCCGACCCAGGAGAGACCGCCGCGCGCGGCCAGCACCTGGGCGATATACGGCGCGACCGATGCGCCGAGAATGCCACCCAGGTTGTACGCCACGCCCGCGCCTGTATAGCGCACGCTGGTCGGGAACAGCTCGGGCAACAGCGCGCCCATCGGCGCGAACGTGGCGCCCATCAGGAACAGCTGGATCACGAGGAAGAGCAACACGAGCGGCGTCGCACCGCTGCCGAGCAGCGGCTCCATCGTGAAGCCCGAGAGAATCGCCAGAATGCAGCCGACGATCAGCACGGGCTTGCGGCCGAAGCGGTCGGAAAGCCAGGCCGAGATCGGCGTGGCGATGCCCATGAACACCACCGCGATGCACAGCATGCCAAGGAAGGTCGGGCGCGGAATGTGCAGCGCCGTCACGCCGTGCGAGAGCGAGAACACCGTGGCGTTATAGAAGAGCGTGTAGCACACGACCATGGCGAGGGCGCCGAGCAGCGTCGGCCACCAGTACTGCGAGAGCAGCGTCGCGACCGGCACCTTGACGCGTTCCTCGCGCTCGACGGCGGCCTTGAAGGCGGGCGTTTCGGCGATCTTCAGGCGCACGTACAGACCGAGCGCGACGAGCACCGCCGAGACGATGAACGGCACGCGCCAGCCCCAGTCGCGGAACTGCTGGTCGGAGAGCGTCGAGGCGAGGCCGAAGAAAAGGCCGTTCGAGGCAAGGAAGCCCACCGACGGCCCGAGCTGCGGGAACATGCCGAACCAGCCGCGCTTGCCTTGCGGCGCGTATTCCGTCGCGAGAAGAGCGGCGCCGCCCCATTCGCCGCCGAGGCCGATGCCCTGGCCGAAGCGCAGGATGCACAGCAGGATCGGCGCGAGGCTGCCGATCGCGTCATAGCCGGGCAGGAAGCCGATCAGCGTGGTGGAGAGGCCCATGACGAGCAGCGACGCCACCAGCGTCGATTTACGGCCGATACGGTCGCCGAAGTGGCCGAAGATGAACGAGCCGATCGGCCGCGCGACGAACGCGATGCCGAAGGTGACGAACGCCGAGAGCGCCTGCGCCGTGGCCGAACCGTGCGGGAAGAACACGGGGCCGATCACGAGCGCGGCGGCCGTTGCGTACACATAGAAGTCGTAGAACTCGATTGCGGTACCGATAAAGCTCGCAAAGATCACGCGCGCGGTGCTTTGCTGCTTCGCTGCGTCTGCCTGATCGGCGCGCGCGGGCGAAATGGGTGAGGTGGACATCCAGGGTCTCCAGTCGTTGTGACGCGCTTGCGCTGGGTCTTGCGAGGCTTGCGCGGGCGTCTTTGTTCAGGCTCGAAACGTGGCGGGGCGCATAGTTGGCGCTCGACGCTGCGGCAGCGTCCGTCAGGCGGCGACGCGTCGCCAGTATGCATCGCCCGGCGCGAGCCGTGCGCGTTGATTCCTGACCGGCCGGAGCGCGCGCCGATAGGCGCAAAAGAGCGAAAGCGCGGTCGAAGCCTCGCGCGGCGGCGCGGATGGCGCGTGGCGACAGGCGTGGCCGGCGGGTGCCGGCTGGGGATAGCGGAAAATTATAACGACCGTGCGCGCCGTGCAGCAAGGCGGGCCAAGCAGGCTCGCGCGCGTCAGGCATCGGCGCGAAGGGCCTTGGTCACTGGTAGTTCTGCGCCTGGGGCGAGGCGAGCGTGCGCAACTGGAACTTGCCGTTGTCGTTGAAGAGCCAGTCCTCGAACATCTCGAGCTGGCCGGCGGAATTCAGCAGGCCGCCCGGCGGCGGCGGCAGCGGCGCGGCACGGCGCAATGTTGCGAGGGCGGTGGCTTCGGCTTCGTCGTCGCCGTTGGTCCGGTAAACCGACGACTTCACGATCTGGCCATTGCGATTGACCGTGAACGAGACGACCACGAGCGAGCGCAGCATGGCCTGTGGCGCGCCATGCAGAACGTAGGACGGGTTGTGCTCGACGATGTGTTTCGCGACCGTGTTGCGATAGTCGTCGAGTGTGACGCTGTTGATCGCCGCGGGGGGAATGACGAGGAGCGGTCTGGGCGGCGGCGTGATCGTGCAGGCGCCGAGGCACCCGAGCATCGCGAACAGCAAAACCAGACCGAGGCGCCGTGCGAGGGAGGCGCGAGGTGCGGATGAACCGCAGGACCACTGGACGCGGATGAGCATGTCGAGCAAGCTCGGAAGCGGAACCTGAATCGAGCTTAGACGATACGCAGCAGGAAGCAATCAGAACTGTCCCGTGTCGTTCACGGGACGTGCGAAACGGCGAGATGCTCAGGCTGCTTATTCGACCGGGAACTGCGCGCAGGGATCGGAGGCGGTCGTTGCACAGGCGTACGAGTATTCGCCGCTCTTCAGGAACAGTTCCTTGCCGACCTGGAAGTTGTCACGCAGATTGGGCGAGCTTTCCCACGCGATGTAGCTGGAGCACATCACGGCGAACAGGACGACGAGCGAAAACGCGAATTTTTCGAGCAGCTGGTATTGGTGCGGCATGGCAATCTTTCCCATCAATGGGTGGGATTTTACCTCATGATTAGGGTTTTCACCTAGTGAATTGGGTGCCATTTGCCGAGGTGATCTTTGAACTTGACCCTTTAATCGAGGTGGGAATGTCGATGTGCTCTGCGCGAGCACGATCTGTCAGCGCAAAATACCTTGCAGTCCTGATTATTCGCGATCCGATGTTGACCACGCATTCTCGCGTGGCGCAGGGGCGGTATCTCGTTGATCAGTGGCGTTTCGGCCTGACGGCCGGGACCTTGACGACACGCTGGCGCGCAGACGCGCCAGGCTTCAAGAATTGGCGGAGGCGGTGAGATTCGAACTCACGGAAGGGTTACCCCTTCGCCGGTTTTCAAGACCGGTGCATTCAACCACTCTGCCACACCTCCGGAGCCGCGCATTGTAACCCGAAACGCACACGCGGCGGCAGTCGCCCAATCGATCTGCGTCGGCCTCAGTGCGGGTCTTTGAGGAACAGCGCCTGCAAGTCGTTCAGGAAGCGCTGCCCCAACTCGGTCGGCGCGATCTTTTCGTAGTCGCGCGTGATGAGCTCGCGCCGCTCGGCTTCCTGCAGCGCCGGTTCGATCGTCGTGATCGGCAAGCCCGTGCGTTCGATGAAACGATGCACCGGAAACCCTTCCACGAGCCGCAGCGCGTTGAGCATGAACTCGAACGGCAAATCGCGCGCGCTGACTTCGTGCTCTTCCTGGACCGGCGTGCCCGCTCGCGCCTGTTCGATAAAGGTCGCCGGATGCTTGTAGCGCGCCTGGCGCACGATGCGGTTCGGAAACGAGAGCTTCGTATGCGCGCCGGCGCCGATCCCGAGATAGTCGCCGAAGCGCCAGTAGTTGAGGTTGTGCCGGCATTGGCGATCCGGCTGTGCGTAAGCCGAAACCTCATAGCGTCCGTATCCCGCGCCCGACGTGCGCTCGTGAATCCAGTCCTGCATATCGGCGGACTGGTCGTCGTCGGGCAGGGCAGGCGGAAATTTGGCGAACAACGTATTCGGTTCGAGCGTCAGGTGATACAGCGACAGATGCGGCGGCTTGAACGAGAGCGCCGTCTCGATGTCGGCCTGGCATTCGGCGAGCGTCTGCTGCGGCAGCGCGAACATCAGGTCGAGGTTGAAATTGTCGAAAGTCTTCGCCGCGACTTCGACCGCATGGCGTGCCTGCGCCGCGTCGTGAATGCGTCCGAGCGCCTTCAGATGCGCCTCGTTGAAACTCTGGATGCCCACCGAGAGCCGGTTCACGCCGCTCGCGCGGAACTGCGCGAACTTCGCGGCTTCGAACGTGCCGGGGTTCGCTTCGAGCGTGATCTCGGCGTCGGCGTCGAGCGGCAGCAGGGCGCGCACGTCCGAAAGCAGTCGATCGAGACCCGCAGCGGAGAGCAGGCTGGGCGTCCCCCCGCCGATGAACACGGTATGCACCTGGCGGCCCCAGACGAGCGGCAACGCCTGCTCGAGATCGGCGCGCAGCGCGTCGAGGTAATCGTCTTCGGGGAAGCGCTCGCCCTTCCATTCATGCGAGTTGAAATCGCAATACGGGCACTTGCGCACGCACCACGGAAAATGCACGTAGAGCGCAAGCGGTGGCAGCGAAGTGAGGCGAATGCTGCCAGGCATCGTGAACGACTGGACCACGTCGACGCCAATTCGATGCTGCTGGCTCACGCTTCCTCCTCGAGTCGTGCGAGCAGTTGGCGCAGGGCGATTGCGCGATGGCTGGACGCGTTCTTGAGCGCCGGATCGAGCTCGGCGGCCGTGGCCTCGAACTCCGGAACGTAGAAGTAAGGGTCGTAACCGAAGCCGTTGTCGCCGCGCGGCGCGTCGAGCACCACGCCGTGCCAGCGGCCTTCGGCGATGAGCGGCTCGGGGTCGTCGGCATGGCGCACGAGCGCGAGCACGCAGTAGTAGTAGCCGCGGCGATCCGTGTGACCTTTCAGGTTCGCGACGAGCAGCGCGTTGTTCGCTGCGTCGCTCTTCTCGCCGCCCGCGAGCTGCGCGTAACGCGCCGAATACACGCCCGGCGCGCCGCGCAGCGCGCGCACGCACAGGCCCGAGTCGTCGGCGAGCGCGGGCAGGCCCGTGAGCTTCGCCGCATGGCGTGCCTTGGCGAGCGCGTTCTCCACGAAGGTGGGATGCGGCTCTTCGGCTTCGGGCACGTTCAGCGCGCCTTGCGGCACGAGTTCGATCCCGGCCGCGCCGAAGAGCGCCGCGAACTCGCGCAGCTTGCCTGCGTTGTTCGAGGCGAGCACGACGCGCGAGAGCGCGCGAGCCGGGGTTTGTGCCGCCGAAGCCGGCTGCCGGTCAGCCATGCGAGATCTCCAGCGCGGCCTTCTGCTTTTCGATCAGCGAGCGGATGCCGCTTTGCGCCAGATCGAGCAGCGCATTCAGTTCTTCACGCGAGAACGGCGTGCCTTCCGCCGTGCCCTGGACTTCGACCATGCCGCCCGAGCCCGTCATGACGACGTTCATGTCGGTGTCGCACTGCGAGTCTTCGTCATAGTCGAGGTCGAGCACGGGCACGCCTTCGTACACGCCGACCGAGATCGCGGCCACGTAGTCGGAGATCGGCGAGCGTTCGATGCGGCCCGTGGCCAGCAGCTTCGAGACGGCGTCGTGGGCCGCCACGAACGCGCCCGTGATGCTTGCCGTGCGTGTGCCGCCATCGGCTTGCAGCACGTCGCAATCGAGGTTGATGGTGCGCGCACCGAGCGCCTCGAGGTCGAACACCGCGCGCATCGCGCGGCCGATCAGGCGCTGGATTTCCTGCGTACGGCCCGTTTGCTTGCCGCGCGCGGCTTCGCGGTCGCTGCGCGTGTGCGTGGCGCGCGGCAGCATGCCGTATTCGGCGGTGAGCCAACCCTGGCCCTTGTCGCGCAGGAACGGCGGCACGCTTTCGGACACGCTTGCGGTGCACAACACCTTCGTGTCGCCGAACTCGACGAGGACCGATCCTTCGGCGTACTTCGTGTAGTTGCGGGTGATGCGGACGTCGCGAAGCCGGTCGGCGGCGCGGCCGGAGGGGCGCTGGATGGATTGGGTCATCGTGAAGGTGCGCGAGGGCACGAGAGGAAAGGGGAAGCCGTGATTTTACCGCCTCCGCGCGCCACGCGAGGGGCGCGGCCGGAAGGCGGCAGGAAGGGAAAAAGGGGGCCGCCCCAGCCAGACGCGACGTGCGGCCCGCTCTTGCGAAGGCGCGCCTTCAAAAATGGGATAATGCGATTTCTCCGCCCCGCGCTTTTCGTCCATTCGCGACAACACGCCGGGCGCCTCGATTTCCTCGCCGTGACCCGCGCGCCCTGCGCACGATGCCACGGCTTTCTTCGCGAGACGAACCATGATTTACAGCATGACCGGCTATGCCAGTGCCACGCGCGAGCTTGCTGCGGCTTCGGGCACGGGCGGCGCGAGCGTTTCCGTCGAATTGCGCACGGTGAATTCGCGCTTTCTCGACCTGAACTTCCGCATGCCCGAAGACGTGCGCGTGTGCGAGCCCACGCTGCGCGAAATGCTGATGACGAAGCTCTCGCGCGGCAAGGTCGACATCCGCATCAACATCCAGAAGAGCGAGCAGGGCGCCAACGCTGGCGCGCTCAACCGCGACGCGCTCGATCAGCTTGCCGGGCTCGAGCGCGCCGTGCTCGAAGCGTTTCCCGAGTCGGGCCGTCTGCGCACGGGCGAGATCCTGCGCTGGCCCGGCGTGCTGGCGGAAAGCGGCGTCGCGGCCGAGGTGCTGCGCGACGCCGTGCTCGGCTGCGGCAAGCAGGCCATCGCTGACCTGATCGAAGTGCGCGCTCGCGAAGGCGCGCAGCTCGCCAACATGCTGCTTGCGAACGTGACCGAAATGGAAGCGATCGTCGCGCGCATCACGCCGCTCGTGCCGGAGCTGATCGCGAAGCACCAGCAGAAGATCGTCGAGCGTCTGCAGGAAGCGCTCGGCATCGCCGCGCCGGACAGCAACGGCAACGGCGGCAGCATCGGCAACATTTCGCGCGAAGAAATCGCCGAGCGCATTCGCCAGGAAGTGACGATGTATGGCATTCGTATCGACATCGCCGAAGAGCTCTCGCGCCTCACGGCGCACCTGAACGAAACGCGCCACGTGATCGAGAAGGGCGGCCGCGTCGGCAAGCGTCTCGACTTCATGATGCAGGAGCTCAACCGCGAAGCGAACACGCTTGGCTCGAAGGCGGCGGCGAAGGAACTCGCGGACGCCTCGATGACGCTCAAGCTGCTCATCGAGCAGATGCGCGAGCAGGTCCAGAATCTCGAATGAAGGAAGCAACGAACATGACCGACCAAAGCAGCGCCCCCAAAACGGACGCGAAGCAGGACAAGAAGCGCAATCCGTACGCGGGCATGTACCCCGGCAACCTCTTCATGGTGGTGGCGCCTTCGGGGGCGGGCAAGTCGACGCTCGTGAACGCGCTGCTCGCTGAAGACAGCGCGATCCGCCTGTCGATCTCGTACACGACGCGCGCGCCGCGTTCGAAGGAGCGCGACGGCGAGCACTATCACTTCACGACTGTCGACGACTTCCTCACGCGCCACGCTGCGGGCGAGTTCCTCGAGAGCGCGGAAGTGCATGGCAACTACTACGCCACGTCGCGCGTATGGATCGAAGACCAGATGAAAATCGGCCATGACGTCCTGCTCGAAATCGACTGGCAAGGGGCGCAGCAAGTGAAGAAGCAGTTCCGCAATGCCGTGGAAATCTTCATCCTGCCGCCGTCGCTCGAAGCGCTCGCCGACCGCCTGAAAAAGCGCGGCGAAGACGAGCCGAATGTCATCACGCGACGCCTGCTTGCAGCGGGCAGCGAGATCGCGCATGCGAGCGAATCGGAGTACGTCGTGATCAACGAGAACTTCGATCGCGCGCTGCAGGAGCTGCGCAATATCGTGAGCGCTACGCGTCTGCGCTTCGCTTCGCAATACGCCCGGCATACCGAGCTCTTCGTGCAGCTCGGTATCCACCACCCGCAGCCCGGCGCATCGGGCACATAAGGTAGAATAAGAACCTGCTGAGAATGAGAAGGAACCCGACATGGCCCGCATCACCGTCGAAGACTGTCTGAAACAGATTCCGAACCGCTTCGAACTGGCGCTCGCCGCGACGTATCGCGCCCGCCAGCTCGCCCAAGGTCACACGCCCAAGATCGAAAGCCGCGACAAGCCAACCGTTGTCGCGCTGCGCGAGATCGCGGCTGGCCAGGTCGGCCTCGAAATGCTGAAGAAGGTGCCCGTCTAAGGGCGCGTTCCGGGGCATTGTCGATCGCCCTGTAGTTTGGTTTGCACCATAGTTTGCCCCGTAGTTTCGTACCGCCGCAGCCGCTTTAACCGTCAACGCCAAACCTGATACGGAGGGGAACATGAGCACCACGCCCTCGCCGGCCACCGAGGTGGACCAGGAAGCCGAGACTGCGAGCCCTGCGCGCAATTACATCGACGCGGTCCTCGAACAGTCGTTTCGCCATCTGTTCGGGCCGACCGCGACGCCAGAGCAGCCCCGCAAACACGGGGTCGTCTCCATCGCCAATCTGACCGCCGCGCTCTCCGGTTACCTCACTCCCGAGGAAATCAAGGAGGTCAAGGCGGCGTTCCACTTCAGCGATGAAGCCCACCTCGGGCAATATCGCCAGAGCGGCGAACCCTATATCACCCATCCCGTCGCCGTTGCCGAAATCTGTGCCGGCTGGAAGCTCGACGCGCAGTCCATCATGGCCGCGCTCCTGCACGACGTGATGGAGGACCAGGGCGTGACCAAGGCGGAACTCGCCGAGCGCTTCGGCGCGAAGGTCGCGGAACTGGTCGATGGCCTGTCGAAACTCGACAAGATGGAGTTTCGCAACCGCGAGGAGGCACAGGCGGAGAACTTCCGCAAGATGCTCCTCGCGATGGCGCGCGACGTGCGTGTGATTCTCGTGAAGCTCGCCGACCGGCTGCACAACATGCGCACGCTCGGTGCGGTGCCGCCCGAAAAGCGCCGCCGCGTAGCGCGCGAGACCATCGACATCTACGCGCCCATCGCGCACCGTCTCGGCCTGAACAACACCTATCGCGAGCTGCAGGACCTGAGCTTCGCGAACTTCAATCCGAATCGCTACGCCACGCTCGAAAAAGCGGTGAAGGCCGCGCGCGGTAATCGCCGCGAAGTGGTGAGCAAGATTCTGGAAGCGGTGCAGCGCGCCATTGCCGACGCGAAGCTCGACGCCGAAGTCACCGGCCGCGAGAAGACCATCTTCAGCATCTACAAGAAGATGCGCGACAAGCAGTTGTCGTTCTCGCAGGTGCTCGACGTGTACGGTTTTCGCGTCGTGGTCGAGTCGGCGCTCGAGTGCTACACCTGCATCGGCGCGCTCCATGCGCTCTACAAGCCGGTTCCGGGCAAGTTCAAGGACTACATCGCCATTCCCAAGGTGAACGGCTATCAGTCCCTGCACACGACGCTCGTGGGCCCGTTCGGCGCGCCGATCGAGTTCCAGGTGCGCACGCGCAAGATGCACGAAATCGCCGAAGCCGGCGTGGCGGCGCACTGGCTCTACAAGAACGGCGGCGCGGATCTCAACGACGTGCAAAAGCGCGCGCACCAGTGGCTCAAGTCGCTGCTCGACATCCAGAGCGAGGTGGGCGACTCGAGCGAATTCCTCGAGCACGTCAAGATCGACCTGTTCCCGGACGCCGTCTACGTCTTCACGCCGAAGTCGAAGATCATGGCACTGCCGCGCGGCGCCACAGCGCTCGATTTCGCTTATTCGATCCACAGCGACCTTGGCAACCAGTGCGTGGCCGTGAAGATCAACAACGAACTGCTGCCGCTGCGTACGGAACTGAAGAGTGGCGACATCGTCGAGGTGATCACGGCGCCGTACTCCAAGCCGAATCCGGCGTGGCTCGGTTTCGTGCGCACCGGCAAGGCCCGCTCGGCGATCCGGCACTACCTGAAGACGATGCGTCTCACGGAGTCGGTGCAGCTGGGCGAGCGGCTCGTCGATCAGGCGCTCAAGGGCTATGGCTACCAGCTTTCGGAGGTCACGCCGGAAGTGTGGGAGAAGCTGGTCTTGTGGACCGGCAACAAAAACCGCCAGGAAATTTTCGCGGACATTGGTCTTGGCCGGCGCGTGGCGGCGGTCATGGCCAAGCGCATCGAAGTGCTGATGAGCGGCCAGGACGCCGACGACGCCGAGCATCACCATCCGCCGCGCGACCCGAATGCGCCGCAGGCGCCGCCTGTCGTCATCACGGGCACCGAGGGCATGTCGGTGCAGCTCTCGGCTTGCTGCCGACCGATTCCCGGCGACGACATCATGGGCTACATCGGCATCGGTCTTGGGATGGCGATCCACACGACCGACTGCCGCGTGGCGCAGCGCATCCACCGGCGCGACCCGGGCCGCTGGATCGACGTGGCGTGGGCGCCGCAGCCGGGGCGTCTGTTCGACGTCGCGGTGAAGGTGCTCGTGAAGAACACCAAGGGCGTGTTCGCGCGCGTGGCGGCAGACATTACGTCGGCGGACGCCAACATCGTGCACATCGCGATGGACGATGATCTGGCGCAGGAATCGAACCTGTTGCGCTTCGTGATCCAGGTGAGCGACCGCGTGCACCTCGCGAACGTCATGCGCCGCGTGCGCACGAATCCGGACGTGATGCGCATCGCGCGCGAGCGTTCGAGCGACGATGGGCACCATCGCCACGACGGCGGCATGCGCATCGAGCGCGAGCGCGCGGATTATTGACGCGGGCGGCGAGCCCGGTAACGCCGTCGCGTGGCACGGATCGCTTCCATGGCGCGTCTCGCGCGGTAATCTATTGTTTTCTTATCGGCCGCGCCTTCGCGGCAGCGCTGACCGCGCTTGCCGGTCACGTCGCCATCTTCCTTCGAACCGAAACGAGGGACTCGCAATGAACGTAGCTGAACTGACCGGCCTCGCACTCGACTACTGGGTGGCGCGCAGCCTGCCGGACTTCGTGCGCGAAATCTATTTCACCGACAGTGGTGAGACGGTTGCCGTGCGCGGCAACGACCGTGGGCGTGCGTGGGACGGCCGCTTCATGCCCACCGATTCGTGGGAGGCGGCCGGCGTGGTGCTCGACCGCGCGAGGCGCGTCGAGCTGCGCGAAGGCGAACCGGCCTCCTGCGTGGCCGAGTTCGAGGGGGAATCAGTGGCAGTCGTGGAGGCCTACGGAGAAACCACCCGCGAAGCGTTGCTGCGGGCGTTCGTCGCGAGCCGCTTCGGCAAGACGGTAGGGGAGATGCTGCGGCAGCCTCAGGCGTTGCTGGGCATGGGCATGGAGCCTGTGGCGGAGCCCAGTGCGATTGGCGACGTGGAGGACTTGCCGCGTCCCGATGCCCAGATCGGCGACATCGGCACGCCGCCGCGCTAGGATTTCGCTTTGCGCGAGACGCCAGGCGCACTCAATTCTGCAGCTGAAAAGACAAAGGGCCTTTCCATTTGGAAAGGCCCTTCAATGGGTGGCGCGGCTGGCAGGATTCGAACCCACGACCCCTTGGTTCGTAGCCAAGTACTCTATCCAACTGAGCTACAGCCGCACGCTAAAACGATACAACCTGGTACTACAGGATACTGCTGAAACCCTTCCCGAATCATCTTCAGACGAGAAACGCTTCGAATAAGTGGCGCGGCTGGCAGGATTCGAACCCACGACCCCTTGGTTCGTAGCCAAGTACTCTATCCAACTGAGCTACAGCCGCACGCAGAAAAAAGATTATAGCAGAGCTTCGGAAAAAGGGAAGACCATTATCGCGATTTGTCTTGAGACGCGCTTCGTGTAACCTGACTGTAGTACGCGCTGGGATGCAGCGCGCCAGTCAAGTCAGGCACCACCACCGCAGCAAACCATCATGAACAAGGCCTTTGTCAAAGAATCGACCGACAACGACGACGACGATCTCGAAGCCGGTTACCCGGAGATTCCCGCTGGCACGAAGAACTACATTACGCCTGCCGGCTACGAACGCATGCGCAGCGAGTTGCTGCATCTGATCGACGAGGAGCGGCCGGAGGTAGTCAAGCTCGTTTCGTGGGCCGCCTCGAACGGCGACCGCTCCGAGAACGGCGATTACATTTACGGCAAACGGCGCCTGCGCGAAATCGACCGCCGCATCCGCTTTCTCACGAAGCGGCTGGATCTGGCGGAAGTCGTGGACAGCAGCCGGCAGGAGAGTGTCGACCAGGTGTTCTTCGGGGCGACCGTGGAGTACGGCACCGAAGATGGCGAATCGCATACGATCACGATCGTCGGCATCGACGAGGTCGATCTCGACCTCGGTCACGTGAGCTGGGTTTCGCCGGTTGCGCGCGCACTGCTGAAGGCGAAAATCGGCGACCAGGTGACGCTCTATACGCCTACGGGTCCGCAGCCCATCGATGTGCTCGATGTGAGCTATCCGCCGCGGCACGCCTGAGCCAGGGGCAGAAATGAAAAAAGGCACCCGAGGGTGCCTTTTTAGCTGCAGTGCTGGCCGAGGCGGCCAGCAGCATACGGCTTAGAAGCGGTGACGCATACCAACCGTCACAGCAACCTGGTCTTGCGTAGCCGAAGCCGACGTCAGGCCGTTGAGGTACGGTCCGATGTTCGCCGAGTTCGACGAGACGTGCTGCCAGTTGCCCTGGAGGTACACATCGGTGCGCTTCGACAGAGCGTAGTCCGACTGCAGGGAAACCGTGTTGTAGTTCGGGTTCACGCCGCCGCCGAAGTTCGTGCGCGTGTACGTGTACGCGCCGGCCAGGCTCAGTGCCGGGGTCAGAGCGTAACGAATGTTGCCTTCAAAGTTCTGGAAACGGACGCTGTTCCCGTGAAGATTGATGCCGTTGGCCGTACCCGACTGCGTGGGCGAGATGCCAATCGCGTTGCCCAGTTGCGTCTGCGTGTAGACGAAGCCTGCCGTTGCCGGGCCGAACGTGTAGTTCACGCCGCCGCCGAACGTGCTTTGGCGAGCTGCACCGAAGGTGTAATCGCCTGCTTGTGCGCCCGAGAACGTAGCCGCGTTGAACTGCTGGTTGTTGATGTCGTTGTTCGCGTGC
Source organism: Paraburkholderia silvatlantica (assembly GCF_003096715.1). Lineage (GTDB taxonomy): Bacteria > Pseudomonadota > Gammaproteobacteria > Burkholderiales > Burkholderiaceae > Paraburkholderia > Paraburkholderia silvatlantica. The sequence goes on along the minus strand of NZ_QEOL01000031.1, from coordinate 62,259 downwards.
AGGTAAGCAGCTGCAAAGTTCAGGCCGGCGTAGTTATACGTCGCGCCGAAGCTATAAGCACGGTTGTTCGCGAATTGGGTGCTGTTCGAGAACGAGTACGTACCGCCGAACTTGAAGCCAGCGTAGTTGACGCTCGAGTACTTGACCGTGTTGTTGAAACGAACCGAGTTGTTCAGGTTGTCGTTGTCGAACGGGTGAGCAGCGATCGTGCCGCCGTATTGCGTGCCGGTGTTCGACAGCGGTGCGAGGTAGTCGACGACGGAGTCGTACTGACGACCGAGGGTGACCGCGCCGTACTGGTCGCTGGCCAGACCCACGAACGCTTGACGGCCGAACATGCGGCCCTTTTGACCGAGGTTGCCGTTGTCGATGTTGAAACCGTTTTCCAACGTGAAGATGGCCTTCAGACCGCCACCGAGGTCTTCAGCACCGCGCAGGCCCCAACGGCTGCCGTTGATCGTGCCGCTCGTGGCTTGCCAGGCGCTGTGACCGCTCGTAGCGTTCACGCGCTGATTGTTCGAGTAGGTGATGCCTGCGTCGATCAGGCCGTACAGCGTAACGCTGCTTTGCGCGTGTGCAGCCGTTGCAAAAACGCCCGTCAGGGCGGCGACCATGAGAGTCTTTTTCATCTTTGTAAACTCCGAGAACAGAGGTGGGTTTCGTTGAACCCCGTTTGGGAAACCGTCCATGCGAAGCGCAGCGAGAGGCAAAGTTCGCGTGGTACGAATTGATCCGTCTGCGACAATCCGTCCGAGTCGGTTTCCAGACAGGCAGAGTGTAGAGAGGGTGCTCGAAGAGGGGGGATTCCGAATTTCGCAATAAAGTATTGCGCTATCGGAAATGATTATCTCGCTCGCCTCAAGCCCTGCTGGTAAAGGCTTTGAGCGGATTTCCGGGGAAGGAGGTAGAACTGTCAACCGCTCAAGCGTTGTGCAATCGCTACAACAATTGATTGCGAAAAACGGCCTAAAACGGTCTCAACTGATTATTGCGCCCCGCGTAACAGATGATTGTGCGCCATATGCTTAATCGTCAGACGTGGGTCCGGCTATACTTCAATCACTGCTTTCCGAAGCAGACTTTTTCGTTGACGAAAAAGATCTCCAAACCTTTGTCGGCGCGGCCTTTTCAGCCGCGCTTTTTTTTGCCCGTCTTCAGGCCAGGCGCGCCACCTGCACCGCTAGCGCTACCTGCAGCACTTACTGGGTGCCGGCTTGCGGCGGCTCAGGCTGCAGGCTCCAGTCTTCCATTACGTAGTGTCTTGCGTCCATAGGGGAACACAGCAGGTTGTGCCAGTGGTCCCCGTGCCATGTGCCATAGGTTTCGGCTTCTTCCGCCGTTGGCGTAATCCCGTCCGTTTGTACGAGCCAGTGAATCCATCGCCGCAGAGTTGTCAGCATGATGACCTCCGATGCCGCTAACAATATGAATCATGAATTGAATGTATTACTCGAACAACCGGGAGAAACACTTACGTTTGACACGGATTGTTACATTTCGGGAAAACTTCCCGGTAAAAATGACGCAAGCGAGATAATCGAGTAATAATGACGCGGCGCGATATATCGATCCGGTTCGCATACGATTTTCTTGCCGCTTTTTGATGTGCGCCGCTTTTATCGTTGAATCGGGATTGCTGTTATAAAAAATTCGCTTGACTGGCGATTGGCGTTCCCCGTATAACGGCAAGGCTGATTTTCGTTCTGCTGCAATTTCAAGACGTGGAATTCGCTGAAGTGGAACAGCGGGAATTGGCTGGATACGGCGTGAGGGTTATGACCCGCGTCATTAAAATCTCGAGGGAAACTGAAACATGGAAACCGGTATCGTCAAATGGTTCAATGATGCGAAGGGCTTTGGCTTCATCACGTCTGACGCCGGCGGCGACGATCTGTTCGCGCACTTCTCGGAAATCCGCGCCGACGGCTTCAAGTCGTTGAAGGAGAACCAGCGTGTGTCGTTCGACGTCAAGGTCGGTCCGAAGGGCAAGCAGGCAGCGAACATCCAGCCGCTGTAAGTACAGCGAGCGATCGCTGCGCGAACGCGCATGCGACACTAAGCCCCGGTCTAACCCCGGGGCTTTTTTATTTTTGACATATTGATATTTGGCCGAGTTTGCCGGTCGAGTTTTTTTGCCCGGAATTAATCGGGAAAACCCTGGGAATCTGCGATTTTCTGATTCGGGTTTTCACTAAAAGCCAAAGGTCACATGTACACTGCCGGCACCGTCGGCGGGTGCCGTCCAAACGGTGCATACTTGGGCCGTTTTCCATTTCCTCTGTCGTTTTCGCATGTTTGATTCCTCCTTGAGCGCCGCACAGCTGGCCGGCGACCTTCCCATCGTCTTCGTGGACCTCGAGACGACCGGCGGTTCGGTAGGCGAGCACCGCATTACCGAAGTTGGCGTTGTGGAGGTGGCGCAAGGACGGGTGACACGATGGAGCACCCTCGTCGATCCCGGTCAGCCTATCCCGCCCTTTATCCAGCAGCTCACCGGTATTACGGACCAGATGGTACGCGGCGCGCCGCGCTTCGCCGAGATCGCCGCGGAACTCCACGGGCGACTCGCCGGCAAGCTCTTCATCGCGCACAACGCGGCCTTCGACCGCGGCTTTCTGCGCGCGGAGTTCGAGCGTGCCGGTTATTCGTTCAACCCCGATGTGCTTTGCACCGTGCGCCTTTCGCGGGCGCTTTTTCCGGGTGAGAAGCGCCACGGGCTCGACGCGCTGGTCGAGCGCCACGCGCTCGTGCCGTCGGATCGCCATCGCGCGCTCGCCGATGCCGATCTGCTCTGGCAGTTCTGGCAACGCCTGCCCGCACTGGTGCCAGGGGACGCGCTGGCATCGCAGATCGAGCGCACGACGCGTCGCCACGTATTGGCTGGCGACATCACCGACGAACTGATCGAGACGGCGCCGGCAGGCCACGGCGTTTATGCGTTTTACGGCGAGAACGATGTTCCGCTCTATGTGGGGCGCAGCGTGCGGGTGCGCCAGCGTGTGCGCGCACATCTTTCGGGTGAGCGGCGCTCGTCGCGCGAACAACGGATGGCGCAGCAGGTCCGCCGCGTGGAGTGGCGTGCAACAGGCGGGGAGCTTGGTGCGCTTCTTGTCGAGGCGCAGTGGATCGCAAGGCTCAAGCCCTCGTTCAACCGCGTCCCGCGGGTATCGAAGCGCGACCCAGCCGACCTTGGAGCCGCGCCTTGGCCATTCGCCGGCGCAGTGGTCGTGCTCGAACAGGACTCGACGAATGACGCCGACGTTTATCACCTGATCGATCGCTGGTGCTATATGGGCGCCTTTCCGAGTACGGCCGAGGCGGAGGCGCTGGTGGACAGCAGCGCCGAGCGCGTGTTCGAGCTTTCGACCTGGCGCATTCTGCAAACACACTTCGAGCGCGGCCTGCGCGTGCAGGTGCTGCAGCCTTCCGAGGCCGACGGCCTCACGAGCGCGGCATAACAGCCGCGCTTAGGCGACCCCGCCCACGCCGCCCGATTCGCAGACGTGTTCGAGCGCCTGATTCATCGCATTCGCGCGGGCGGAGTCGTAACGCGTGAGCTCCTTCCAGTTCGCCACCGTTCTTGCGACGCGCGCCGGGCAATCCGGCGCGCCGCGCAGCGGTTGCACGCGCGCGAGCGCGCCGATCAGTTCTCCGGTGAGTCTGTCGAGTTGCGGCCGCGTCGCCGTGGCGAGATCCGGCGCGGGGTCGCTGGGTGCCTGGGAGGCACGCCACGTGTCGAACAGCGACTTCTGCACCTGCGTGCTGGCGTCGATCTGGTCGCGGAAGAACGCGCGCGCAAACGCGGGATCGACGCCGGTTGCCGTGGCGCGCTTCTGCACGTCGGCGAGCAGGGCGTCTTCGCGGGGCGTATCGGTGATGGGCTTGTGATGCTGCCATTTCCAGCGCGCGACCGGCTCGGCGAGCGCCAGCCGCTGCGAAACGAGCGCGACGAGGTTGGTCAGGGCGGTGTCGTCACCATCGGCATGGACGGATGCGATCGGCAGCGCGAAGAGCAGCGCAGCAGCGCAACGCGCGCTCGCGCGGGTCAGCAATGTCATCGAGTGGAAGAAGCCGGCAATAAAAACCGAAGCATAGCCGGTTATGGTGCCCTTGCGTTTAACGGCGCTGAGGTCGAATCGAGATGGTCGAAGCGAGGCGCGCCCGCGATCGAGCGCACCGGGTACTAGCCGCTACGACGCAACATTGCGCACGCAGCATGCCACGCGCGTTCCTCGGCTACGCGTGTCGATATGCACACGAACACCTGCAGCGTGTGAACCCGCGAGCGCGTAGGTGTGCACTTCCCCGTCACTTCTGTTCGTGTGCCTTGCGTTGCTCGTCGAGAAATGCCCGCACGTGAGCGGGCAATTCGTCGCCGAGAAACTCGACGGCCACCGGTTCCGGATCCGGGCTGAAGACTTTGTCCGGGGTCGGAATCCTTGGCGGTTTGGCATCCATGATCTTTCTCCTATGTAAGCCGATTATCCGGCTCGTCACTTCTACTGCGCTAGTCCCGCTTACCGTAACAGTGCTTTTCTCGCACGCGTGTTGCTTTCTTCGCACAGCGATACAAGGGATTAACGGCGCAGGAATATAATTGTTGGAATGTTCTTCGCACTGTTGCATGCTGCGTGAATCGCGCACGTTCGACCTTTGTCCCGGATTTCCCGCGCAGCGCATGCTGCAGTCGTACAACGCCTCAATCGCTGTTCCCCCTGGGCTCTGGGAAGCGCGTTCGCCCAGTCTTGGCGCGTCCGTGTTGCGCGACACGCAAGCTCGGCCGGTACCTGCGGCTTCAGCTTCAGCGTGCACCCGCCGTTCGTCTACAACGGTCGATTATGCTTAGCCGTTGACGTCGAAACGTTAATAAGAATTAAAACTATGTAAGCGTCCGTTTCTATCCGATTGGGGGATTAATACTTTGTTGCCCGGCATTTGGCCGCGATTTAATGACCGAACGTACGTAAATAGCCGCGCATTCGGGCGCGGCGTATGGATGCGCTCCGATAATTCGTTACGTTTGTGCCTCCGGTGGCGCCGGCACGCGCTGGACGTGAGCATGGTTCGCGGGCGTCGCGCGCACTTCCACCTGACCGTGTATGCGTGACTGGTGGCCGTCCGCGAACATGTAGTACGGAAACGGGTGGGCGGGCTCGGAGGCCGCGTCCAGACGCGCGATCAGTTCAGGGGCGAGCATGAAGTCGAGCGCGCCCAGCGACTCTTCGAGTTGCGCGGCCCTGGTTGCGCCCACGATGATGCTCGCCACGCCGCGCTTCTGATACAGCCAGTTCAACGCAACCTGGGCCATGGGCCGATTGGCCTCGTGCGCGACCCGCTCGAGCTCGGCGACGATCGCGAAGTTACGCGCCGAGAGCTTGTCGAAACCGGGCGGCGGCTTTGCGCCCACCGTCTGCAAGCGGCCCGCACCGCTCACGCCTTCGCCTGCCTGCGACGGCCGATATTTTCCCGACAGCACGCCCATGCCGAGTGGACTCCACGGCACGAGCCCCATGCCGAGTTGCGTCGCGAGATCGGCGAATTCGTGTTCCGCGTTGCGCTCGATCAGAGAGTATTCGAGCTGCATGGCCGCTACCGGCTCGAAGCCGCGCCAGTCGGCCAGCGTCTGCGCGCGGCCCGCGTACCACGCGGGCACGTCGGAGAGACCCACGTAGCGGATCTTGCCCGCGCGCACGGCGTCGTCCATGGCGCGCATCACCTCGTCGACGGGCGTCATGCGGTCCCACGTGTGCAGGTAATAGAGATCGATGTAATCGGTGCCGAGGCGCTTGAGCGAGCCGTCGAGCGCACGCAGCAGGTTCTTGCGATGGTTGCCGCCGGCGTTCGGATTGCCCGCTTGTGCGTTGTAGGAATACTTGGTGGCGATGACGAGCCGCTCGCGCAGACCGCGCGCTGCCGCGAAGCGCCCCACCCAGGTTTCGCTCGTACCTTCTGTATAGAGGTCGGCGGTGTCGATGAAATTGCCGCCTGCGTCGACATAGAGGTCGAAGAGTCGCTGTGCGGTGGCTTCGTCGGCGCCCCAGCCCCATTCGGTGCCGAACGTCATTGTGCCTAGGGCGATGGGGCTGACGCGCAGGCCTGAGCGGCCGAGCAGGGTGTAGCTATCGAGCTTCATGGCGATTTCCTCAAAGAGTGAGTGGTGAACGCAAGCTCATCTTGCGCCTTTCCTTTTTGTGGAAAAATCGGGTTCACCTGAAAGCACTGTGAAGTCAGGCTTCACAATGAGGACAACATGGGCACGGTTTCCAATCAGGCGTTCGCGTCGGCCGCCGCGTCGGGGCTGGCGGGACGCCTGCCCGCACTGCTTGCGGTGGCTGCTGTCGCGCGCCATGGCAGCTTCACGCGTGCGGCGTCTGCCGCGGGCTGCTCGACTTCGGCGCTTTCGCAAACCGTGCGGGCACTCGAAGCGCAACTCGGCGTGCGGCTCTTCAATCGCACGACGCGCCGGGTTGCGCTGACCGAGGCGGGTGCGCAGTTTCTCGCGCATGTGCAGCCCGCGCTCTTGCAGATCGAGGCGGCGTTCGATGCGCTCGACGCCTCGCGCGACGCACCGGCCGGCACGCTGCGCATCAACCTGCCGCGCGTGGCGAGCGAGTTGCTCGTCATGCCGCACCTTGCGGAATTCATGACGCGCTATCCGCAGATCAAGCTCGAGCTCGCGCTCGACGACGGTTTCGCCGATCTGGTCGGCGACGGTTTCGATGCGGGCATCCGCCTGGGCGAATCGGTTGCGCCCGGCATGGTGGCGGTGCCGATCGGCGGGCCGATTCGTATCGTCGTGGTGGGTTCGCCGGCGTACTTCGAGCGCAACGCGCGGCCCGTCACCCCCGACGACCTCGCCGCGCATGACTGCCTGCACTATCGCTTCGCGACGGGCGGCGTCTATCGCTGGGAGTTCGCGCAGCCGGACGAACCTCGGCGCGTATTCGACGTGATCACCGAGGGCCGCTTCGTGACGAACGATCTGCGTACGATGGTGCGCGCCGCGGAGCAGGGCGTGGGTCTTCTGCACGTGATCGAGGATTACGTGCGTACACAGCTGGAGGAAGGCCGGCTCGTGCCGGTGCTCGAGCCGTGGGGCGCGTCGTTTCCAGGGTTCTATTTGTATACGGCCGGGCGCGCGCCGTTGCCGCCCAAGCTGCGCGCGTTCATCGACTTTCTGCGCGAGAAGCGTGAAGGCGTCCAGGCTCGCGTCGCGTGAGCGGGGCGATGATGGGACCGAAAGGGTTCGCGAGACGCTGGATAGCCCTGCGCACGCAGGGCCGTGCGCCGACGGCACAAAGCAAAAAGCCCAGTCCGAAGACTGGGCTTTTTGCTTGAATCCTGGTGCCGGAAAGAGGAATCGAACCCCCGACCTTCGCATTACGAATGCGCTGCTCTACCGTCTGAGCTATTCCGGCGTGCATCAGAGAAGAAAGATTATAGGAAAGTGCCGCGAATTATGCAAGCCGTTTCCTCATCTTTTTTCATTTTTTCGCTTCGCGGTGATATCGCGTGACGCGCTCGACCTCGTTCTTCGAGCCGAGGAAGACGGCTACGCGCTCGTGCAGGCTCTTCGGCTGGATGTCGAGAATGCGCTCTTCGCCGTTGGTCGCCATGCCGCCCGCCTGTTCGACGATGAGCGACATCGGGTTCGCTTCGTACATCAGCCGCAGTTTGCCGGGCTTCGACGGGTCGCGCTTGTCGGCCGGGTACATGAAGATGCCGCCGCGGTTCAGAATGCGGTGCACGTCCGCGACCATCGATGCGATCCAGCGCATGTTGAAGTTATCGCCGCGCGCGCCGTCCTTGCCGGCGTTCAGCTCGCCGATGTACTTCTGCACCGGCTCGTACCAGTGGCGTGCGTTCGATGCATTGATCGCGTATTCGCGAGTGTCTTCCGGAATGCGCATGTTGCTTTGCGTAAGCACCCACGAGCCCAGTTCGCGGTCGAGCGTGAAGCAGTTCACGCCGTGGCCGGTCGTGAGCACGAGCACCGTTTGCGGGCCGTACACGGCGTAGCCTGCGGCGACCTGTTTCGTGCCGGGCTGCAGGAACGACTCCTCGGTTGCCTGCTGGCCGTCCGGGCAGCGCAGCACCGAAAAGATCGTGCCGATCGACACGTTCACGTCGATGTTCGACGAGCCGTCGAGCGGGTCGAACACGAGCAGGTATTCGCCCTTCGGATAGTTGGCCGGGATCGGGAAGAACGTTTCCATCTCCTCCGAGGCCATCGCGGCGAGGTTGCCGCCCCATTCGTTGGCGTCGAGCAGGATTTCGTTCGAGAGGATGTCGAGGTTCTTCTGCACTTCGCCCTGGACGTTCTCGCTGCCGGCCGTGCCGAGGGCGTCACCGAGCGCGCCCTTGCTGACGTTGAAGCTGATCGCCTTGCACGCGCGCGCGACGACTTCGATCAGAAGACGCAGGTCGGCGGGCAGGTTGCGGTGCTGGCGCTGCTGCTCGATCAGGTACTTGGTGAGGGTGGTGCGACGTTGCAAAGCCATTGCAGTACTCCGGATACGCTTGGGAATAGCGCAATTCTACCCGCTCGACTGTGACCTCCCGCCGCACAGCCGCGCAAAATAAAGCGCCGGGCCCCCCGGGCTTGCTGGAGCGGCTTCTCGCGCCGTGACGGGATGCTTCGCGCCGCCAAAATTAATCGCCAAAAAATGCGCAAAAAAAACCGGCGCGAAGGCCGGTTCGTGGGTCGCCGCGCGGCGCGACTCAGGCGCCGCGCGTTGTGTGTCGACCAGTGCACTTTCGTCTGATCAAGCCAGCGCCTTTTCGACGATCTCGCGCACGTCGCGCGACCTGGCTTCGGCGGCGACGCGCTCCAGCGCCGCGCGCATCGCGTCACGCAGCGCGGGCGTGAAGCGGCGCCACAGTTCGAGATTGCGCGCGAGGCGCGCCGCGACCTGCGGATTGAGCGCGTCGAGCGCGATCACCTGGTCGGCCCAGAACGCGTAGCCGGAGCCGTCGGCGGCGTGGAACTGCGCGGGGTTCGCGGCGCAGAAGCTGAAGATCAGCGAGCGCGCGCGGTTCGGGTTCTTGATGTTGAACGCCGGGTGACCCATGAGCGCGCGCACCGTCTCGATGGTCGGGCGTTGTGCCGTGCCCCGCTGCGTGGCCTGCAGCGCGAACCACTTGTCGATCACGAGCGGTTCCTTCTCGAAGCGCACGTAGAAGTCTTCGAGTGCGCGGCGCGCGACGTCCCCGCCCGTCGCCGCCTGCACGTTCAGCAGCGCGGACAGCGCCGCCGAACGGTCGGTCATGTTGTTCGCGGCGTCGTATTGGGCCGTGGCGAGTCGCACCGCTTGCGCGGCATCGTCGAGTTCCGAGAGATACGAGAGCGCGAGGTTCTTCAACCCGCGGTGTCCGGCCGCCTCGGGCGTCGGCTCGTATGCGCCCGGCGTGACATTGCGCTCATAGGCCGCGAGCCATTCGCCTCGCAGCGCCGTTGCCAGCTGCTTGCGCACGAACTGGCGCGCGGCATGCACGGCAGCCGGATCGGATTCGGTCATCTGCTCGGCGAGATACGTTTCCGAAGGCAGCATGAGCGCAAGCTCGCGGAACGACGGCGAGAGCGATTCGTCGGTCAGCACGCGGCGGAACGCATCGACGAGCGCGGTGTTGATTTCGAGCGGCTGGCCCGCCGCCGAGCGAGCGGCAAGCGCGAGCAACTCGCGCGTGGCGAGGCGCTGGCCCGCTTCCCAGCGGTTGAACGCGTCGCTGTCGTGCGCGAGCAGGAACGCGAGTTCGTCGTTGCCGTAGTCGTAGTCGACGATGACAGGCGCCGAGAAGTTGCGCAGCAGCGAGGGCAGGGGCTTGACCATCACATCGGCGAACGTGAAGGTCTGCTGCGTGTCGGTCAGCTCCAGCACGCGCGTCGTGCCGTGCGCGGCGGCTTCGCCTTCGAGGCGCAGCGGCAGGTCCGCGCCGTCCGGGCCGATCAGGCCGATCGCAAACGGAATGTGCAGCGGGCCCTTTTGCGTTTCGCGCGCGGCGGGCGCGCCGTTGGCGTAGCCTTGCGTGAGCGTCACGCTGTAGCAGCGCGTGCCTTCGTCGTAGCTCGTGCTCACGGCGACGCGCGGCGTGCCCGCCTGGCTGTACCAGCGCTCGAACTGAGCGAGGTCGCGGCCATTGGCGTCGGCCATCGCGTGGCGGAAGTCGTCGCAGGTCACGGCCTGGCCGTCGTGGCGCTGGAAGTACAGGTCCATGCCTTTGCGGAAACCGTCGCGTCCGAGCAGCGTTTGATACATCCGCACGACTTCCGCGCCTTTTTCGTAGACGGTCATCGTGTAGAAGTTATTGATCTCGACATAGCTCTCGGGGCGCACCGGGTGCGCCATCGGGCCTGCGTCTTCGGCGAACTGCATCTGGCGCAGCACGCGCACGTCCTCGATACGCTTGGTCGCGCGCGCGGCTTCGTTCTCGTCGCCGCCCGACATCGCCGCCGAGAACTCCTGGTCGCGGAACACCGTGAGGCCTTCCTTCAGGCTCAGCTGGAACCAGTCGCGGCAGGTCACGCGGTTGCCGGTCCAGTTATGGAAGTACTCGTGGCCGACCACGGCCTCGATGTTCGCGAAATCGACATCGGTGGCCGTTTCGGGGTTCGCGAGCACGTACTTCGTATTGAAGATGTTGAGCCCCTTGTTCTCCATCGCGCCCATGTTGAAGTCGCTCACGGCGACGATCATGAAGCGGTCGAGATCGAGCTCGAGGCCAAAGCGCTGCTCGTCCCAGCGGATCGAGTGAATGAGCGAGTCCATGGCGTGGCGCGTCTTGTCGAGATCGTGTGGCTCGACCCAGACCTGCAGCAGCTTCTCCTTGCCCGAACCGCTGCGGATGCGTTCTTCCAGCGCCACGAGCTTGCCCGCCACGAGCGCGAACAGATAGCTCGGCTTGCGGAACGGGTCTTCCCATTTCGCATAGTGACGGCCATCGGGCAGTTCCCCTTCGGCGATCAGGTTGCCGTTCGAAAGCAGCACCGGGTAGGCGATCTTGTCTGCGCGCAGCGTGACCGTGTAGGTCGCCATGACGTCGGGGCGGTCGAGGAACCAGGTGATACGGCGAAAACCTTCGGCCTCGCATTGCGTGAAGAAGTTGCCGCTCGACACGTAAAGGCCCGAGAGCGTGGTGTTGGCTTCGGGCGCGCACGCGCCGGTGAGCGTGAGCGTGAAGGCTTCGGGCACGTTCTCGATCGTGAGCCCGTGTTCGTGCGCGCGCACATTCGCGTAAGGCTTGCCGTCGATCGCCGCGCCGAGGAATTCGAGCTGCTCGCCCATCAGTTCGAGATGCGTGGCGGGTTGCGCCTCGGGATTGCGACGCACGCGCAGCGTGCTCTTGACGATTGTGCGCTCGGGCACGAGGTCGAATTCGAGGTCGACGGTATCGATCAGAAACGCGGGCGGCGCGTAGTCTTCGCGGCGGATCACGGTGGGCGTGGCGGTATCGGACATGGTCTGGATAGGGGCGTGTCGGATCGGTGTGGATCGCTCGGTGTTGATCGAATGGGCCGGCCGCGGCGGCGTGTGCGCCCGTCGGGCGCTGCCAGCCGTCGCGGGAGCGCGGCGGATCGCCCCATTGTACAAAGGCTCGGGCCGCTTTGTCCGTCGGGGCCCGGCCTCCGAACTTTCGCGCCGCGCCACGAGTCAGTATGATCAGGCCCTGCCGCACGGCAAGCGGAGCGCAAAACAAGACACGACCGGCGCGGAATGCGCACGGAATAAGCGCGGTGCGAAGATCGTATCGGAGAGAGCGGCCCCCACGGCTGCGCTTTTCCAACTGAAGCAACCCTGCTACGAGAAGACCATGATGCACGACAGATGGACCCGCCGCGCCCTCCTGATGCTGGCGGCGCTCGCCCTCACGCTTTCCGGCTGCACGACGTACGTGACGAGCCAGGTGACCGCCTTTTCCGCGTGGGAAGGAGGCAGCGACGCCGCGCGCACCTTCGCGTTCACACGCAGCCCCGAGCAGAACCAGAGCATCGAGCAGAGCACCTACGAGCAGTTCGTCGCCAACGGGCTCGCCATGCACGCGTTTCACCTCGTGGCCGAGCCGCACGCGCGCTATCTGGTGGGTCTCGCTTACGGCAGCCGCACCGACACGGTGACGGTCGCGCAGCCCGTGTTCTACAACCCCTGGCCAGGTCCGTACTGGGGGCCGTGGAACCCGTGGGGCGCGTGGGGGCCGTATCAGCCTGCCTACGTGAACCAGAGCTATCCGGTGTATTCGCATGCGCTCGGCATTCGCATCACGGAAAAGGCAAGCGGCAAGGAGGTCTATAACGTGCAGGCGCGCACCTCGGGCGACGATCCTTCGCTCGTGCGCGTGATGCCTTTTCTCGTGCAGAGCGCGCTCGGCAATTTCCCGCTGGCCAACGGCACGGTCACGGAGGTCAGGATCCCGGTCGGCAAGAGCGGTGGCGCGCCGAACGAGACAGCCGCGGCCCCGGCGGGTGCGGGGCAGGGCGGTGCGGCCGCGACGGGGAGCGCGCCGGCGAAATAGGCGCGTATCGTCGCGCAGTGAGCGGTTCACGCGGCCCGCGAACCGCCGGACGCGGTATCAGCGGCGCGCGCCGTCGCGGCTGTGCACGCGTTCGCCTGCCGCGTAGGTCTCGAACACGGCGCGGTCGTCGCCGAGCAGGGCGAGCGCGAACAGCAATTCCTCAAGCGTCCCCGCGCGCGCCGTGCGCCGCGCGAGCAGCGGCGTGGCCTGCGCATCGAGCACGACGAAGTCCGCTTCGCTGCCGGGCGCGAGCGTGCCGATCCTGTCGGCGAGATCGAGCGCCTGCGCCGCGCCCGCTGTCGCGAGCCAGAACATGCGCGTGGCCGTGAGGTGGTGGCCGCCCATGCGCGCGACCTTGTGCGCCTCGTTCATCGTTTGCAGCATGGAGAACGAGGTGCCGCCGCCCACGTCGGTCGCAAGCGTCACGGGCATCGACGATTCGGCCGCCTTGTCGAAGTCGAACAAGCCGCTGCCGAGGAACAGGTTCGAGGTCGGGCAGTGCGCGGCGACCGTGCCCGTATGCGCCATGCGACGGCGGTCTTCGTCGTCGAGCCAGATGCAGTGGCCATAGACCGCCCGCTTCCGCAGGAGTCCGTAGTGATCGTACACGTCGAGGTAGCTGCGATGGCCGGGGAACAGTTCCTTGACCCACTTCACTTCGTCCGGGTTCTCGGCCACGTGGCTCTGGATGAAGATGTCGCCATGCGCCTTCGCGAGCGCGCCGCACGCTTCGAGCTGCGCCTCGGTCGAAGTGGGCGCGAAGCGCGGCGTGAGCGCGTACATCTGGCGCCCGCGGTTGTGCCAGCGCTCGATCAGCTCGGCGCTGTCGTCGTAGCCCGTTTGCGGCGTGTCGCGCAGGAACTCGGGGCAATGGCGGTCCATCAGCACCTTGCCCGCGACCATGCGCAGGTTCTTCGCTTCGCTCGCGGTAAAGAGCGCGTCGGCGGACTGCTTGTGCACCGTGCAGTACACGAGCGCCGTGGTCGTGCCGCAGGCGAGCAGCTCGTCGACGAAAAAGCGCGCCGTGTCCCGCGCCACCGCTTCGTTTTCGAAGCCGCGCTCGGTCGGGAAGGTGTACGTGTTCAGCCACGGCAGCAGACCCGGCGCGGGCGAGGCGATCATGTCCGTCTGCGGATAGTGGACGTGCGTGTCGATGAAGCCCGGCACGATCAGCTTGTCGCGCAGATTGTGGACCGTGGCGCTTTCACCGACGCGCGACTTGAGCGCGGACCACGCGCCCGAGGCGACCACGTGGCCGTCTTCGACGATCACGACGCCGTCTTCGTCAAAGACAGCGGCGTCGGACGATTGCGCAGGGTCGCCGGTGAACGTCAACAGTTTTGCGCGGTAAGCCGATTGAGTCATGGGAACTTCGTCTCCGATAAATTCAGGTATTCGTCCAATGCATGCCCCGCATGACGCGTGCCGCTCCTGAAAGCGCGGCACGAAGGGCGCGAGCGGGCTCTCGGTCCGGCGCTCGCGCGCTGGACCGGATGCGTGTGACAGCCCGGGCTGGGGCCTGCTGTGCGGACGAGTCCGCGTTTTAGTCTGCGCCTGAGTTCACGCCTTAAGCCGTTGCGCGATTCCAGCTCGCGTCGAGCTTCGCAATCAGCGCGGCGCGCTCATCGGGCGTCACGAACGAAGCCTCGAAGCCGTTGCGCAGGATCGTGTACACCTCGTGGTCGTCGAGCTCGAGCGCCTCGATGATGGCGCGGTAGTTCTCGTTGACGTAGCCGCCGAAGTAGGCCGGATCGTCGGAATTGACGGTCACTGCGACGCCCTTGTCGAGCAACGCCTTGAGCGTGTGCTGCGTCATGTCGTCGAACACGCACAGCTTGGTGTTCGAGAGCGGGCACACCGTGAGCGCCACGCGCGTGTCGGCCAGACGCGTGACGAGCGCCGCGTCTTCGATGCTGCGCACGCCGTGATCGACGCGATCGACCTTGAGCAGGTCGAGCGCTTCGTAGATGTAGGAGGGCGGGCCTTCTTCGCCCGCGTGCGCGACGAGCTTCAGCCCCATTGCCCGCGCTTTCTCGAACACGCGCTCGAATTTCGAAGGCGGATGGCCGCGCTCGGAGGAGTCGAGGCCCACGCCGATCAGGCGCGCATGGCGCGCGAAGAGCGGGCGCGCGGCTTCAAAGGTGGCGAGCGCATCGGCTTCGCTCAGGTGGCGCAGGAAGCACAGGATCAGCTTGCTCGTGAGGCCGCGCTTTTCGGCGTCGGCAAGCGCACGGTCGATGCCCGCGACCACGGTTTCGATCGGCACGCCGCGTTCGGTATGCGTTTGCGGATCGAAGAAGATTTCGGTGTGCACGACGTTGTCGGCGAGCGCGCGCTCGCAGTACGCCATCGTCATGTCGTAGAAGTCCTGCTCCGAGAGCAGCACGCTCGCGCCCGCGTAGTAGATGTCGAGGAACGACTGCAGGTCGGTGAACGCGTAGGCGGCGCGCAGCGCGTCGATCGAGTCGTAGGCGAGCTTCACGTCGTTGCGCTGGGCGAGCGCGAAGATCAGCTCGGGTTCGAGCGAGCCTTCGATATGGATGTGCAGCTCGGCCTTCGGCGCATTGGCGGCCTTGTCGACGAGTGCCTTTGCGTTGGCGGCGGTGTGGGCGGTGGTCGTGATCGTCATGTTCGGTTCGATTGGCTTACGGGTTCTTCGGTGTTCGGCATCACGCGGAATGGGGCGAGGGGGCATGCGCCGCGCTCGCCGGCTTCGCCGCTTCGATCGCCTGCAGCAGTTGCGCGGCGGCCGAGACGGCGATGACTTCGGGCGACTTGTCGACGATACCGTCCACGCCGAGCGGGCAGTTCATGCGCGCGATCTGCATGGGATCGATGCCGCGCGCGGCGAGCCGGTGCTCGAACTGCTTGCGCTTCGTGTGCGAGCCGATCATGCCGAAAAACACGAAGTCGCCGCGGCGCAGGATGCGTTCGGCGAGATCGAGGTCGCGCGAATGGTCGTGCGTCATCACGATGAAGCTCGTGCCGGGCGGGGCGGTGTCGACGGCTTCGTCCGGCGCGTCGTTGGCGTCGATCGCCACGTTGGGCGCGTTCAGCAATGCGAACGCCTCGGGAGCCGGAAACGCCGCGTCGCGCTCGTCGACCCACAGTACGCGGCAGGGCAGCGTGCCGAGCACGCGCACGAGCGCCGCGCCCACATGGCCCGCGCCGAACAGCACGACGGGAAAATCGTTCGGCGCGATGGTTTCGGTGAGGAGCAGCGCGCCGCCCGTTTCCCACAGCAGGCAGTCGGGCGCTTCCACGCCCGGTTCCGGCTCGGAAAGCATGGCCGGATCGGCTGCGCTGCCGACGCCTTCCGGGCTCCCGTTCCGCAAGGAGCGGAATGATACGCTACGCACGGTCGACGCGCCTGCCGCGAGGCGGCGCGCGAGCGTGGCGAGCCAGCCGAGGTCGGCCACGTCGAGGCGCTCGAACGCGAGCACCACGGCGCCGCCGCAGCACTGGCCGAGGCTCGGCCCGAGTGCGAGACGCTCGAGGCGCCGCGCGTGCGGCGTGCGCATGCCGTCGCGCAGCACCTGGCGCGCGATTTCGATGGCCTTCCATTCGAGATGGCCGCCGCCAATGGTGTGGCGGGCCGCTTCGCGCGTGACGATCATCTTCGTGCCGGCCTCGCGCGGCGCCGATCCCTCGACGCGCGCAACGGTGACCAGCACGGCGGCGTCGCCGTGCGCGAGCAGTTGCTGCAGATCGGAAAGCCAGGGTTGCATCTGGCGCTTCTCCCTACGGGGCGGCACGTACCTGCCTGTGTCGCCGGTTAATCTTCGTGGCTTCGCGCGGGCGGCGCTTCGCGCTTGGAGTGGGCGAGGCGCCTGCAGGTTCGCGCGGTCAGTCCGTTTTGCGGCTGTTTGCCCGCAGCGCGTCCAGCGCATCGAGAATCGCTTCAGGCGTCGCGGCCGCACGCAGCGGCGCGGCCTCGCGCGCCTCGGGCACCGCGGCGCCCACGGCGTCGCGAATCGCGAGAAACACCGAGAACGGCAACAGCAGGGGCGGTTCGCCCACGGCCTTCGAGCGGAACACCGTCGGTTCGACGTTGTCGTTGCCGCCGCTGCGATAGAGCCTCACGTTGAACGCCTCTGGCGTGTCGCTCACCGCCGGAATCTTGTAGGTCGAAGGCGCATGCGTCATGAGCCGCCCGTCGCGGTTCCACCAGAGTTCCTCGGTGGTGAGCCAGCCCATGCCCTGGATGAAGCCGCCTTCCACCTGGCCGAGATCGATGGCCGGATTGATCGACTGGCCCGCGTCGTGCAGCACATCGGCGCGCACGAGCTTCCATTCGCCCGTGAGCGTATCGACGATCACTTCGGACACGGCCGCGCCATAGGCGAAGTAGTAGAACGGATGACCGGTGAGCGTGCGCGCGTCCCAATGCACTTTGGGCGTGGCGTAGAAGCCGTCGGACCACAGTTGCACGCGCTTCATGTACGCGAGTTCGACGAGTTCGCCAAAGGCAATCGCCTTGCCGTTCGCTCGCACGTGGCCGGCTTCGAACGCGACGTCTTCGGCCGCGCCGCCGTATTGTGCGGCCGCGAAAGCCGCGAGACGCGCGCGGATCGTGAGCGCTGCATCCTCGGCGGCCTTGCCGTTGAGGTCGCTGCCCGTGGAGGCGGCCGTGGCCGAAGTATTGGCGACCTTCGAGGTATCGGCGGCGCTCACGCGCACGCGTGCGAGCGGCAATCCGAGCGTGCCCGCCACGACCTGCGCGACCTTGGTGTTGAGCCCCTGGCCCATTTCGGTGCCGCCGTGGTTCACGAGCACCGAGCCGTCGCGGTACACATGGACGAGCGCGCCCGCCTGGTTCAGATGCGGCACGTTGAACGAGATGCCGAACTTGACCGGCGTGAGCGCCAGGCCGCGCTTGAGCACGGGGCTCGTGCGGTTGTACGCGGCGATGGCCGCGCGACGCTCGTGATAGCGGCTCGACGCGAGCAGTTCGTCGGTGAGCGGCGCGAGCACGTTGTCCTCCACGCGCTGGCCGTACGGCGTGACGTCGCGCTCGCCGATGCCGTAGTAGTTCGCGCGCCGCACATCGAGCGGATCGCGGCCCAGCGCCCGGGCGATTTCGTCGAGCATCACCTCCATCACGAGCGCGCCCTGCGGGCCGCCGAAGCCGCGAAACGCGGTGTTCGACTGCGTGTTCGTCTTGCAGCAGAGCGCGACGATTTCGACGTCCGGCAGAAAGTAGGCGTTGTCGAAATGGCATACCGCGCGCGTGGCGACGGCGCCCGACAGATCGGCGGAGTAGCCCGCGCGCAGCGCGATCTCCACGCGCGCGCCAAGGAGCCGTCCTTCGTCGTCGTAGCCCGCCTCATACGTGTAGCGCGCATCGTGGCGCTTGCCGGTGATCATGAAGTCGTCGTCGCGATCCGCGCGCAGCTTCACGGGCCGCTGCAGCGTGTGCGCCGCGAGCGCGGCGATGCACGCGAACAGCGCCGACTGCGATTCCTTGCCGCCGAAACCGCCGCCCATGCGCCGGCATTCGCAGGCGACGCGATGCGCGGGCCAGCCGAGCAGATGCGCGACGACCTGCTGCATTTCGCTCGGGTGCTGCGTCGAGCTGTAGACGAGCATGCCCGTTTGCTCTTGCGGGAGCGCGTAGGCCACCTGGCCTTCGAGATAGAACTGTTCCTGGCCGCCCACGGCAAACGTGCCCGCCAGGCGATGCGGCGCCGCGGCGAGCGCAGCATCGGGCGCGCCGCGCACGAGCCGCAGCGGCGGCAGCACGTAGTGCCGGCGCGTGCGCGCCTCCTCGATGCTCAGAACAGGCTCGAGCGGCGCGTAGCGAACGACGTCTTCGCTCGCGGCGAGCGCCGCGGCGCGTCGCGCGAGTTCGTGGCTCGTGGCGATCACCGCGAACACGGGCTGCCCGAGATAGTGCACGACCTCGCTCGCGAGCACCGGGTCGTCGTGCACGACCGGGCCGCAGTCGTTCTCGCCGGGGATGTCGGCGGCCGTCAGCACCGCAAGCACGCCCGGCGCCGAGCGCACGCGTTCGAGATCCAGCGCGACGATGCGCGCGTGCGCATGGCGCGCCAGGCCGAGCGCCGCGTGCACGGTGCCGTGCAGTTCGGGGATGTCGTCGGTGTAGCGCGCCTCGCCGCTGACGTGCGCGTCGGCGGATTCGTGCGGCAGCGCTGCGCCGAGCGCGCGCTCGTGCAAGGTCTCTGGCGGCTGGCGCATGACGAGCGCTTCGGCTTGATCGTTCATGGCGCGACTCCGGCGGCTGCGCAGCCCTGGCCATCGTCGTCATCTTCGGCGAAAGCGAACGCGTTGACGTCGCACAACGCGAGCGGGGCCTCGTCGCGCGTTTCGAGCCAGCAGCGCCACAGCAGATTGCGCGCGACCTTCAGCCGATAGGCGCCGCTCGCGCGCATGTCCGTGAGCGGCCGATAGTCGGTGGCGAGCGCATCCATCGCGTGCAGTGCGCCCGTCTCGTCCCAACGCGCGCCGGCGAGCGCGGCTTCGGCAAGCGCGGCGCGCTGCGGGATCGCGGCCATGCCGCCGTAGGCAATACGCGCGCTCGCGAGTGTGCCGTCCTCGCGCACGTCGAGCGCAAACGCGGCGCACACTGCCGAGATGTCCTGGTCGTAGCGCTTCGACACCTTGTAGGTGCGAAAGCGCAGTGTCGGCGCGGGGCGCGGCACGCGGACCGCCTCGACGAATTCGCCCGCTTCGAGCGCGTTCTTCTGGTAGCCCGTGTAGAAGGCCTCGAGCGGCAGTGTGCGCACGCGCGCCGCACGGCGCAGCACGAGCGTGGCGTCGAGCGCGAGCAGCGCGGGCATCGAGTCGCCGATCGGCGAGCCGTTCGCGACGTTGCCGCCGAGCGTGCCCGCGTTGCGAATGGGCAGCGAGGCGAAGCGCGCCCACAGTTCCGCGAGTTCGGGGTAATCGGCGGCGAGTGCGGCGTAGGCCTCTTCGAGCGGGACGGCCGCGCCGATCGTGAGCGTCTGGGCGTCGCGCGAAACGGTCGTCAGTTCCGCCACGTTGCCGGTATAGATGAGGTCGCCGAGGTCGCGGAACTGCTTCGTGACCCACAGGCCGATGTCGGTGCCGCCCGCTAGCACGCGCGCGTCAGGATGCGCGGCACGCAGCGCCGCGAAGGCGGCGAGCGTGCGCGGCGCGTAGAACGTGCTTTCGCCGTGCGCGGCGCCTCGCACGTCGGGGCCGCGATATTCGAAGGTGCCGGTGCGCTGCAGCGCGCGCAAATGCGCCTCGACGCCAGCGCGATCGAGCGACACGCGCGCATGGCAGGTTTCGTCGAACATGCGCAGCGCCGCTTCGATGATCGGCCGGTAGCCGGTGCAGCGGCACAGGTTGCCCGAGAGCGCCTCGTTGATTTCCTCGCGGCTCGGCAGGCCCGCGCCGGCAGGCTGGTTCTCGTAGAGCGCCCACAACGACATGACGAAGCCCGGCGTGCAGAAGCCGCACTGCGAGCCGTGGCAATCGACCATCGCCTGCTGGACCGGGTGCAGTGCGCCGTCCGGCTGGCGCAGGTCTTCGACGGTGTAGAGCGCGCGGCCGTCCAGGGTCGGCAGGAACTGGATGCAGGCGTTGATGGCCTTCAGCGCGAGACGGCCTTGGCCGTCGAGTTCGCCCACGACGACCGTACACGCGCCGCAGTCGCCCTCCGCGCAGCCTTCCTTGGTGCCGCAGGCATGCAGGTCCTCGCGCAGGTGCTGAAGCACCGTGCGCGTGGGAGGCAGATCGCGCACTTCGTGCACGGCGCCTCGGTGGAGGAAGCGGATGGTTTGCGTTGTCATGGTGAACCCGGGGACATTGCGGATCAGGCGCGCGTTACGAGAGGGGCGCGCCAACACCGGCCTCGCGCACGTAGATCGCCATCCAGTTCCGAAGATAGCACCGCTTGCCGCAGGAAAGTATTTCCCCCGCAAGATGGGGATTATGTGACTTGGGTCATGACGCCGTCACAGCGCGCATGGCGGTGCCGGGCCATTGCGTGCGGCGCGTGCGGCGATCGCGCCCTTTGGCTGGTCAGCGGCGGATGCCGGGCCACGACACCTGACGGCGACGATTGCGCCACAGGCTCAGGGTCACGGCGAGGAATGCGATGACGAAGGCGAGCAGCGACCACACCGGCATGGTCAGGCCGAGCGTCGGCGGATAGGTGGTTTCGCAAAGGCCTTGCACCTTGAACACGCCGGGCAGCCAGTGCGCGAACGGCAGACCGTCGACGATGGGCTGCAGCGTGTCGAAGCCGCAGCTGTAATTGGGGAACGCCTGCACCCAGACGAGCCTCGCGGACGCGACCGCGCCGCCTGCCGCCGAAAGCGCCACGAGCGCTTCGAGCACGCGCACGCCGCGCCAGCTCGTCATACGCGCGCCGAGAAAGGCGAAGACCGCAATCAGGATCAGGAAATAGCGCCCCAGGATGCACAGCGGGCACGGGTCCTGATGTTCGACATACTGGAAGTACAGGGCGCCGCCCAGCAGCGCGAGGCAGATCAGGCCAAGGAGGACCAGCAGGCCGCGCTCGCGGCGCAACAGCGCGTTATCGTCGTTCATGAGGCTCGTTCGTTGTCTCGTTCAGTTCGGGTTGTCTGGCGCAGCGTGCAGGCGGCTGCGACGGCGTGACGGGATTCTAGCGCGAAGGCTGCGCGCGGCGCGGACGTGTCCTTGTCCGCGCGCAGGGGTAGTTGAACGATTCCCGCCCGGGTCAGCGCAGCGGCGCGAGCACAGCTTCGACGCCGCGGCCAATGGCGAGCAGCGCGTCATCGTTGTCAGGCGCGGCTGCGAGCATCAGCCCGACGGGCGCCGCGCCGTAGTGGTGGCATGGCAGCGAGAGCGCGCAGGCATCGAGGAAATTGAACGCGCTCGGGTTGCGCAGCACGAGCGCGTTGGTGCGCGCGAAGACATCGTCGTCGGCGGCGAGCGGGGCGACGGGGGGCGGCGCGATGGGCACGGTCGGCGCGATCACGGCGTCGAAGCGCGACCAGAGCGTGGCCTGGGCTTCGTCCATGACCGCTGCGCGGGCGGCGATCAGGTCCAGATAGTCGGCGGCCGTCGCGTGCTCGCCCTTCAGGATGCGCACCAGCACGCGCGGGTCGTACTGGTCCCGATGCTTCGCAATCAGCTCGCGATGCCACGCATACGCTTCCATCGGCGAGAAGCCGATGCGGTTGATCGCGGCGAAGCGCTCGAAGGCGGCGAAGCGGACTTCGCTCACGATCGCGCCGGCCGCATCGAGATGCTTGAGCGCCGTATCGATCGTTTCTGCGACTTCGGGGTCCACGCCGTCGGTCACGTAATTGGTCAGCACGCCGAGGCGCACGCCTTCGAGGTGGCGCGTGGCCGGGACGTGCGGCGCGAGCCCGGCGAGCACGCGGTCCATGAGCGCGCAGCACGCCACCGTGTTGCCGATCGGGCCGAAAGAGTCGAGCGTGGGGGAGAGCGGCACGCCGCCCGTTTTCGGAATGCGCCCGGCAGTGGGTTTGAAGCCCGTGAGGCCGCAGAACGCGGCGGGAATGCGGATAGAGCCGCCGGTGTCGGTGCCGAGCGCGACGGCGGCCATGCCGTCCGCGACCGAGGCCGCCGCGCCCGAGGACGAGCCGCCCGCCACGCGCGCATCGCCCGCCACGCCGCGGCGCCAGGGCGAAAGCGGCGTGCCGTAGTGCGGGTTCAGGCCGAGCCCCGAGAACGCGAATTCGCTCATATTGGTCCGGCCGACCAGCACCGCGCCCGCATGACGCAGCCGCGCAACGGCGGCGGCGTCCTCTTTGGCGGGCGCCGCATTCGCAAGCGCCGTGGAGCCCGCGCGGGTGACTTCGCCCGCCACGTCGAACAGATCCTTTACCGAGACGGGGATGCCGGCGAGCGGCGAAAGCACGGTGCCGGCCGCGCGCAGGCGGTCGTGCGCGTCGGCGGCGGCGCGCACGCGCCCGGCATCCACGTGCG
Source organism: Paraburkholderia silvatlantica (assembly GCF_003096715.1). Taxonomy (GTDB): domain Bacteria; phylum Pseudomonadota; class Gammaproteobacteria; order Burkholderiales; family Burkholderiaceae; genus Paraburkholderia; species Paraburkholderia silvatlantica. The sequence continues at coordinate 39,822 of NZ_QEOL01000031.1, read as the reverse complement.
TGAAGACGGTCGCGCCCTGGCCGGCCGGGTCGGCGATGCGTTCGAGCGCGGCTTCGGCGAGCGCGCGGCTCGTCGTGCGGCCCGCGGCGAGATCGGCCGCGAGCTGGGCGAGGGGAGGGAACGGGGTAAAAGCGGTGGTCATGGTGGCGGAAGACTCGGTCAATGCGCGGCGGCGCGCTGCGCGAAGTTCAGCGGAGCAGGCTGTCAGGCCGCCGGCGAAGGGCGGCAAGGGCGGCGCCTGCAAGGGTCGCATCATTGTAGGTCGGCTTTTTTCCTTGCGTGCGATTTGGCTCAGGCCGCGCATCGGGTAACATGCGCAGAATCGATAGCTATTTGTAAGGAAGGGCCTTCATGCACCACGGAATCGGCTTCATTCAGGATCTGGCAGTCGTGATGGCGATTGCAGGCGTCGTCACCGTGCTGTTTCATCGCCTGAAGCAGCCGGTCGTGCTCGGCTATATCGCGGCGGGCGTGATCATCGGGCCGTACACGCCGCCGTTCCAGCTCATTCACGACGAGCAGACCATCCAGACGCTCGGCGAGCTCGGCGTGGTGTTCCTGATGTTCTCCCTCGGCCTCGAATTCAGCCTGCGCAAGCTCTTCCAGGTGGGCGCGACCGCCATCGTCGCGGCGCTCTCGGAGATCGTGCTGATGCTGTGGATCGGCTACGAGATCGGCCGCGCGTTCGGCTGGGCGACGATGGATGCGCTGTTCCTCGGCGCGATTCTCGCCATCTCTTCGACGACGATCATCGTCAAGGCGCTCTCCGATCTCGGCGTGAAGCGCGAGCCGTTCGCGCAGCTCGTGTTCGGCATCCTGATCGTCGAGGACATTCTCGGCATTGCCATGCTCGTGCTGCTTGGCGGCATCGCGCAGACGGGCGAGCTTTCGCCGGGCATCGCGCTCATCACGCTCGGCAAGCTGCTGCTCTTCATGCTGGTCTCGCTGCTCGCGGGCATCCTGATCGTGCCGCGCGTGCTCGGCTATATCGCGCGCGTGGGCAACGACGAGATGCTGCTCGTCTCCGTGCTGGGCTTTTGCTTCGGCTTTTGCCTGCTCGTCGTGAAGCTCGATTATTCGATCGCGCTCGGCGCGTTCCTGATCGGCGCGGTGATGGCCGAGTCGCGGCATCTGCATCGCATCGAGCATCTCGTCGCGCCGCTGCGCGACGCGTTCTCCGCCATCTTCTTCGTGACGATCGGGCTCATGCTCAACCCGCTCGTGCTGGTCGATTACGCCTGGCCGATCGCCGTGATCTCGATTGCCGTGGTGCTCGGCAAGCTCGTGTCGTGCGGCCTCGGCACCTTTCTCGCGGGCCGCGACGGGCGCACCGCCATGCGCGTGGGCATGACCGTCTCGCAGATCGGCGAGTTCTCGTTCATTATCGCCTCGCTCGGACTCACGCTGAAGGTGACGAGCGGGTTTCTCTATCCGATCGCCGTGACCGTCTCGGCCATCACGACGCTCACCACGCCTTACCTCATCCGCATTGCCGATCCGCTCTCGCAGCGCCTCGCGCGCGCCATGCCGCCCGCCGTCTCGAACGTGTTCGGCATGTACGGCCAGTGGCTGCGCTGCCTCGTGCCGCGCTCCGAGGGGCCCACGATCTTTTCGCTCACGAAGCGCATCGTCGTGCAGATTGCCGTGAATCTCGCGCTCGTCTCGGCGATCTTCATCGGCGTCTCGTACGGTGCGCGCTACGCGGCGCCGCTGCTTGCGCACTGGATCGCCGACGAGCGCATTCAGCGCGTCGTCCTCTGGAGCGCCGCGCTCGTGCTCGCGATGCCGTTTCTCGTGGCGGTGTGGCGCAAGACGCAGTCGCTCGCGCTGTTGCTCGCCGAAGTGAGCGTGCAGCCGGAGAAGGCCGGGCGCTTTACGCGCGCGATCCGCCATGTGATTGCGGAACTGGTGCCCGTGGTCTCGATGTTCGGCGTATTCCTGCTCGTGGCGGCGCTGTCGGGGACGATCCTGCCGCCCACGGGCTTTCTCGTCGGCGTGCTGGTGTGCGCGGCGGCGCTCACCATGCTGCTGTGGCGCTGGTGCGTGAAGATCCACGCGTCGATGCAGATTGCGTTGCGCGAGACCTTCGACGAGCGGCCGGATGCCTGATCCGGGCGTGGTCGAGACGTCCCCGGTGTGACGGGATGTGAGCAATTGTGTGCGGGGGTGGCGGCGGCGTGCCGTGCGACGGATAATCAAGGCCTGTTCATTCGTTCGCGCGCCGCGCGCCTGACCCCACGTCATGAGCGATAACAAATCAGACCAACCCGAGGTTCCTGACGGCACAAACCGTCCTGCCGATGCCGGTCCTGCCGGCGCCCCCGCGGCCTCGTCCTCTCCTCCTGCCGGTTCTCCCGGCGCCTCCGCTGGTTCCTCCTCCGCTTCTTCGTCCGGTTCTCCGCCTGGTTCTCTGCCTGCTTCGCCCTCTGGGGAAGCCGCGCAACGTGCTTCGACCGATGCGCCCGAAAGCGCTTCGACCGTCACGCCCGACGCTGGAGCGGCCGCATCGGCTGCCACGCCTCGCGAGTTGCCGAAGCAGGCGCCGGCGGGCACGACGCCGGGTATTCCGATCAGCGAAACCGCCGAGGCCGGCAAGGCTGCGCCCGCGCCGGCCCCGCATACCGAACCGGCGAGCACGGGCGAGGCGGCAGCGTCTGCTGCGCGGCAACGTCCTGGTGCTGCGCCGGCCGGCTTTGGCCAGGCGCCCGACTTCACGGCGCATCATCCGCCGCCGCCCGGCGCCATTCCGCCGGAGCCGCCGCGTTATCTGCGCCCGAGCGATTCGGCCTGGGCGGTGTTCGGCCGCATCGTCGCGGCGCGTGCGCGGCAACTGTTCGACCGCGCCGGTCAGCGCATCACGCAGCGCACGCTGCGCATCGGCGTGTCGGCGCGGATCTTCCACCCGGAGCCGGGCGCACAAGGGCTGCGCGGCAAGACGCTGCAATACCTGGAGGAGTCGATCGCACACTGGGTGATGTCCCGGGACGTCATCGTGTTCATGATTCCGACGGTCGGGCACCAGGGGATGCTGCACCCGAGCAATATCCGCTTGCGCGATTACGCGAAGCATCTCGACGGCCTGCTGCTCCAGGGCGGCGCCGACGTCTCGCCGCAGACATATGCGGAAATCTCGCCGCGCCCCGAATGGCCGGGCGACCGCGTGCGCGACATGTACGAACTCGAACTGCTGCATGAGTTCGTCGAATCGGGCAAGCCGGTGCTGGGCGTGTGCCGCGGCTGCCAGCTCATCAATGTGGCGTTCGGCGGCACGCTTTATCAGGACATCGCGTCCGACGTGCCGACGGCCGGCGTGCACGTGAGCGAGCATTACGACCAGCATCGCCACGCTGTCACGTTCCCGGAGGGCTCGACGTTTGCAACCCTGTTCCCCGGGCGGCGCGAGGCGATCGTCAACTCGATTCACCATCAGGCCGTGAAGAACCTCGGACGCGACCTGACCGTCGAGGCCGTTTCGGCGGGCGACGGGCTCATCGAGGCGGTGCGCTACCGCCGCTCGCCGTTCGTGGTGGGCGTGCAGTGGCACCCCGAGTTTCATCGCGCGGGCGGCCCCGAACTGCTCGACTGCACGCCGCTGCTCGACACCTTCCTGCGAGCCGCGCGGGAAACCCGCTTCTGATTGCCGACCAGGGGCAATCACAGCGAATCGCAGCAACTCCGTCCTGGCCGCGCGCAACCCGGCAGCTGCCGGGTTTTTTACGGCGCGACGGCGGGCGGACGCGCGAGTCACGGTGCGAATCGGTCGGGCACCTCGGTGATGCGGCGTTGCGAAACATGATTGACCCATTCCGTACTGTCGACCGGCACGGCCGGCGAATTCGATGTCCCTGCAGGGGCATATGTTTTCGCGTAGGAAAGGATGGCCGCGTATTCGTCGGCTTGATTCGCGAGGGTTGGCCGCGGCTCATAGCCTTGCGCTTCCGGGTAGGCGCCCTGCGCGCGATGCGACGTTACCGGACGCGCCTGGCGATATGGCGCAAATGTGCGGACGTCGCGACGCGGATTCGTGCCGTGCTCTGCAACGCGCCGACTGCCACTGCGCTCGGCCGCACGCTCGTTGCTCTGCGCTTCGCGCTGGATCAGTCTCGCGGGCGGCGCGGGCTCGGCACGTACATCGGCCAGACGCCGCGAGGTGTCTTGAACCTTGCTCGCAGTCGGGCGCGGGGTCGCGTCGCCGCTTGCGCTTGCTGACTCGTGCGGTGCATGACTCGCGACGATCCATGCGAGCAGTGCGGCGCCGCCAATCGCGACCGCGCCGCCGGTGAGCCTGCGTGGTTGCGACGACGATGCGTGCTTTGGCGCGCGGTTCGGCGATGCCTCAGGCGTGCGCCGCGCATCGGCGACGCGGCCGGCGGGTGCGCCAACAGGCGCCGCAGCGGGCCTGGGGGGCTGCAGGGCAGGACGGTGCTCGTTGCCCCAGCCAACCGCGGCACGAAACGCTTCGGCGCTCAGACACACCGTGTGCATGATGGCGGCATAGAGCGCGCGCAGTTCAGCGCGCATGCTGAAATGGGGAGGCATTAACGCCCATTCCCGGCCAAACGACGCAGGCAAACAGGCTAGCGGCCGAATGTGCGGCAACGCGAGCGCACCTTCGACCTGAATGAACTGAAATGTGGACATCGATCTCTCGCAACCCCGCTCTGGCGACGGCGCCGCTCAGCGATGTCATCGGCGGCGCGTGTCGATGGGTCGCCTGCGGCGCATGCAATTAAAGGAATGCCGCCGATCATGACCGCCCCCATTTCTGCGTTCCATCGGAAATGGCTTAAATGTCCGGGTTCTTTGCGCTGCGTCTGGAGCGTGCTTCACTCACCGTCGAGCCGGTACACGTAACGCAGTGCCGTGATGTCGATGCCGCCCATGCGGTCGGGCTCCGAGCCCGAATAGGTCCAGCCCTGGCGCTCGTAGAACGCAATCGCGGGCGTATTGCCGTCGAGGACGTACAGATACAGCTGAGTCTCGCCCTGGGCGCGCGCCCAGTCCTGCGCCGCGCGCATGAGCCGCTTGCCGACGCCGGTGCCCTGATGCGCCGGCAGCGCATGGAGATTGTCGAGCAGCACACCCCAGGGGGAGCCCGGCTGGCGTTCGACGCACACGAAGCCCACGGCCGCTCCCGATGCAAGCTCGGCGATCAGGACGAGCCGCCGTTCGCCGCCTGGCGCCTCCATGCGCGCGCGCCAGTAAGCCGCGCGCTCGGCGTCGACCTCGCGTTCGAGAAACGCGGCGGGCAGCAGCGCGCGATACGTGGCCTGCCAGCTTGCGGCGTGCATGGCGGCGAGCAAGGGGGCATCGGCTACGGTGGCCGGGCGCAGCGTGAAGGCTGGGATTTCGGTCATGCGGATGGAGCAAGTCTGGGCGTCTGGATCGGGGCGCGCGTCGGGGGCCGCGCGCCAAGCCCTGCTGCAGGATATTTTGCCCCAATCGAGGAGGCTCGCGGCGGCCTTGCCAGCAATGAAAGAATAATGAATATATATGGTAATAAAAATGGAAGAATTGGCCTGCGTTGATGCTTTTTGCTGGCCTCTTTTAAGGAAATGCCGGAATATCTGACTCCTGGCGCGTACCTCACAATAAAATGCGCGCCCGCGCGACCCTCGCTTTATCGCGAGTGATTGTTTTTCACTGTCCCGCGAGCCGCTCAGGCTTCCCGGACAGTCTCTTCAGAGAATCTCATGTCTACCGCGTCCCACGCATCCCCGAGCGAATCTAAATTCCGGACTGTTTTCCGCGTCGTGAGCGGCAACTTCCTGGAAATGTACGATTTCATGGTCTACGGCTACTACGCTTCGGCGATCGCCCGGACCTACTTCCCGAGCGACAATGCATTCGCTTCGCTGATGCTCACGCTGTCCGTGTTCGGCGCGGGCTTCCTCGTGCGTCCGCTCGGCGCGATCATCCTCGGCGCGTACATCGACCATCACGGCCGCCGCAAGGGCCTCATGCTCACGCTCGGCCTGATGGCGTTCGGCACGCTCGCGGTCGCCGTCGTGCCAGGTTACGCGACCATCGGCATACTCGCGCCGGCGCTCGTGCTGGTGGGGCGCCTGCTGCAGGGCTTCTCGGCGGGCGTGGAACTGGGCGGCGTCTCGGTCTATCTCTCCGAGATCGCGACGAGGGGCAACAAGGGCTTCTACGTCTCGTGGCAGTCGGGCAGCCAGCAGGTCGCCGTGGTGTTTGCCGCGCTGCTGGGCGTGGTGCTGCATCGCCTGCTGCCCGTCGAGCACATGACGAATTGGGGCTGGCGCGTGCCGTTCCTCATCGGTTGCCTGATCGTGCCGTTCCTGTTCCTCATTCGCCGCTCGCTCCAGGAAACGGAGGAGTTCGCGAAGAAGAAGCATCGTCCGTCGATGGGCGAAATCATGGCGTCGATGGTGCAGAACTGGGGCGTCGTGATCGCCGGCATGGGCATGGTCATCATGACCACCGTATCGTTCTACCTCATCACTGCCTATACGCCGACCTTCGGCAAGGAAGTGCTCAGGCTGAACGAGCTCGACACGCTGATCGTGACGGTCTGCATCGGCTTGTCGAACCTCTTCTGGCTGCCGGTTTCCGGCGCGGTTTCGGACCGGGTGGGCCGTCGCCCGATGCTGATCACCTTCACCGTGCTCACGATCCTCACTGCGTATCCCACGGTGCAGTGGCTCGTGGCGGAACCGTCGTTCGGGCGCCTGCTCACGGTCGAGCTGTGGCTGTCGTTCCTCTATGCCTGCTACAACGGCGCGATGGTCGTGGCGCTCACCGAAGTCATGCCCGCCGACGTCCGCACCGCCGGCTTCTCGCTTGCCTACAGCCTCGCGACGACGATCGGCGGTTTCACGCCGGCGATCTCGACGTACCTCATTCACGTGAGCGGCAACAAGGCTGCGCCCGGGGCGTGGATGGGCGTCGCGGGCGTGTGCGGCCTCATCGCGACGCTCGTGCTCTATCGCACGCCGGAAGCCCGCAATCAGTACAAGGCGGCTTGATCCGCGCATCGCGCGGCGAAAGCAAAACAGGACGGGGCGCTCAGGCGTCCCGTTTTTCATGTGCCGCTTACGCGTCGCGCAACTCGCGCGCGACCGTTTCCACGACTTCCCCCCACGCATGCGGGCGCGGCTGACGCACGAGCCGCGCGCGCGGATACCAGGGGCTTTCGTCGGTGCCCGCAAACCAGCGCCAGTCCGCGGCGAACGGCAGCATGACCCAGAGTTTCGCGCCCAGCGCGCCCGCGAGGTGGGCGATCGAGGTGTCGATCGACACGACGCCGTTCAGACGTTCGATCACGGCCGCGGTGTCCGCGAAATCCCGCAGCTTGCCGCCGAGCCGGTGGATCGAGCGGGCGCGCGGATGCGCGTCGAGCGCCGCGTGTTCGGCGGCGCTGAGTTCGGGCTGCAGCACGATCCAGTCGATACCGTCGAGCGCGAAGAGCGGTTCGAGCGCGGCGAGCGCAATCGCGCGATTCTCGTGCTTCTGGATGCGGCCGGACCACGCAAGGCCGATCTTGCGGCGCGCCTGGCCGCCCAGCGAGCCGCGCCACTTGCGCCTGTAGGCCGCGCTGGCGTTGAGGTAGGGCGTGCGCGCGGGCAGCGTGTCGATGCTCGTGCCGAGCGCGAGCGGCAGCGAGAGGAGCGGGCAGTGCAGATCGGCGGCGGGCCGGGGCGCGCCCTGCTCGACGAGCGTGACGCGCCAGGCTTCGGCTGCGGGCGCGATGAGCGGCACGAGCGCGCGCTGCACTTCGAGCACGACGCGCGCGTTGGTCTTCTGCGCCGTCGCGACGACTTGCGGCACGAAGCGCACGAACTGAAGCGTGTCGCCGAAACCCTGCTCTGCCTCGATCAGCAGCGTGCGGCCGTTCAGGGGCTCGCCGTGCCAGCGTGGCAGCGCGCCTTGCGGCGTGCGCGGCGCGATCGGTGCGTTCACCCGCGGGGGCGGAGCGTAGCCCGCGCCTCGCGGTGCGTTGGCGTGCGCCTCGTCGCGTGCGGCCGGATCGAGCCGCCATTCGTACTCGGGCAGTCCGCGCCGGAAGTCGCCGAGCGTGAGCCATGTGAGCGCCCGGTTCAAATGCGCGGCGGCCAGATCGGGCCGCACGCGCAGCGCTTCGTCGAAGGCGCGCAGCGCGGCCGCATGCCGGCCGAGCGCGTGATGCGCCGCGCCGAGCGCGAGCCAGGCGAGGGCAAATTTCGGATCGAAGCCGATCGCACGCTCGTAGGGGCCGATGGCTTCGTCATGGCGGCCGAGCGCGGCAAGCGCATTGCCGAGCCCGAAGAGGGCCGGCGCGAAATGCGGCTGCAGCGACAGCGCCGTTTCGAAGGCCGCCACGGCCTCGGCGTGATGGCCAGTCGCATCGAGCGTATTCGCGAGATTGAAATGCGCGGCGACGAAGCGCGGCTGCGCGCGCAGCGCCTGCTGGAAATGTTCGACCGCGCTCGCGCTGTCGCCAAGCGCGTTGAGCGACATGCCGAGGTTGTTGTGCGCGCCTGCGTGGCCCGGGCGGATCTTGAGCGCGCGGCGAAACGAGTCGGCGGCTTCGGCATGGCGGCCAAGCGCGTGCAGCGCATTGCCGAGATTGTTGTGCGACGAGGCGTCGCCGGGCTGCAGGCGCACGGCCTCGCCGAACGCGTACATCGCGTCCTCGTGCCGGCCGATCGCCGCATACGCGTTGCCGAGGTTGTAATGCGCGAGCGCAAAGGCGGGCGCGAGCGTGAGGGCGTTGCGAAAGCGCTCGATCGCGCCTTCCAGTTCGCCGAGCGCCTTGAGCGCGTTGCCGAGGTTCAGCTGGAGCGCGGCGTCGTCAGGGCGCAAGGCGACTGCACGGCGCACGAGGTCCGCGGCTTCGGCATGCTGGCCTCGCTGATGCCGCAGCACGCCGAGCAGATGCAGCGCATCGACGTGCACGGGATCGGCGGCGAGCGTCGCGCGGTAGTCGCGCTCGGCGTCGTCCAGCCGGCCGTCGCGATGTGCGGCGTACGCGCGGACAAAAAGCTGTTCCATGACTGAAGAAGCAAAACGATCGAGACACAAAGGCGGCATTTTCCCACACTCGCGGACCCAGTCCCGAAGTTGGCCAAATGTTGATCGAAAGTTGACGGGCATTCGTTGTCGAACTAACATTTGAACACTTGTTCATATGTATCGTATGTAGTCATGACCCCAGTTTCCGATGACGAGCGCGTCGTTCCGCTCGCCGACCTCTTCCGTCTGCTCGGCGACGCCACGCGCCTGCGCATCGTGCTCGCGTGTGTCCAGGACCGGATTGCCGTGGGAGCGATTGCCGACACGCTCGGTTTGTCGCCGTCGCTCGTGAGTCACCACCTGCGGCTGTTGCGCGCCGCGCGCGTCGTGCGCGCCGAACGCGAGGGCAAGCAGGTGTTCTATGCGGCTGCGGACGCGCATATCAGCGCGATGATCGCCGGCATGCTGGAACACGTGGCCGAACCCTCGGCGCAATGGCAGGAGGGCGCATGAGCGCAGCGGATCACGAACACGCGCACAACGCCGAAGGCGCCGGGAAGCATGTGCACGAGCACGAGCACGGCCACGGCCATGCGCACGAGGACGCCCACGCGCCGCACGGGCATGGTCACGCGCACGGCCACCATCACCACGCGCCCGTCGCGGGGCACGGCCGCGCGTTCGCCATCGCCGTCGCGCTGAACGTTTTCATCGTCGTCGTGCAGACGGTGTACGGCGTGCTCGCGCATTCCACCGCGCTGCTCGCCGATGCCGGCCACAATCTGTCCGACGTGCTCGGCCTGCTGCTCGCCTGGGGCGCCGCGTGGCTCGCAACACGCCGTCCGTCGGCGCGCTTCACGTTCGGGTTCGGCAGTTCGTCGATTCTCGCCTCGCTCGCCAACGCCGCGCTGCTCCTGCTCGCGTGCGGCGCGATCCTCGCGCAAGCGCTTGGCCGGCTGTTCCATCCGGCGCCGGTCGCTGGCTTCGACGTGTTCGTCGTGGCGACCATCGGCATCGTGGTCAACGGCTTCTCGGCGTGGCTTTTCGTGCGCGGGCAAAAGGACGACCTGAACATTCGCGGCGCCTTCCTGCACATGGCCGCCGACGCCGGCGTTTCCGCCGCCGTGGCCATGAGCGGTCTGCTGATTCTTGCGACGGGCTGGAGCTGGATCGATCCGCTCATGTCGATCGCGGTCGTGCTCGTGATCGTCTACGGCACCTGGGGGCTATTGCGCGAGTCGGTGCGGCTTGCCCTGGCTGCGGTGCCCGAGAACGTCGACATCGTGCGCGTGCGCAGTTTCCTCGCGCAGCAGGAAGGCGTAATCGACGTGCATGACCTTCACGTCTGGGCGCTTTCGACCACGGGCTGCGCGCTGAGCGCACACCTCGTGATGCCGGCGGGGCACCCCGGCGACGCCGCGCTCGATCATATGGTCGAGTCGCTTCAGGGGCGCTTCGGCATGCGGCACGTGACGTTGCAGGTGGATCTCGGCACGAGCGAGCATCGCTGCGCGCTGGACGTGCCGGACGGCGCGCACAGACACACGCAGGCGCACGGGCATCCGCACGCGCACTGAGCGCGGGAAGCCGCGCAGCGACTTTCCGCTCGATTCAGACCGCATTTGATGCGCTGCCGCGCGACCAGTCCCGGCGCGGGCGATACACTAAGGGCCTGCTCACATGGAGGTCTGCATGGCCGTGGCTTCTTCTCTCGCGCCCGTGCTCATCGTGGGCGCGGGACCCACCGGGCTCGCCGCGGCGATGAGTCTTGCGCGCGCGCATATTCCCGTGCGGCTCATCGATCGCGCGCCGCAGCCCGGACGCCACTCGCGGGCGATCGGCATTCAGGCGCGCACGCTCGAACTGTTCGAGCAGCATCGCATCGTCGAGCCGTTTCTCGAACTCGGCCACCGCGCGCATATTGCGAATCTCTATTCGAACGGCCAGCGCCGCGCGCGGCTCGACTTCGATCCGCTTTTCACGCGCTATCCCTATCTGCTCTTCATTGAACAGACCGTCACCGAGCGCATTCTCGCCGGGCATCTCGCAACGCTCGGCGTGGAGATCGAGCGCGGCTGCGAACTGCTGGAGTACACCCAGGGCTCGGCCGGCGCGAGCGCGGAAGTGCGCCGCCCCGACGGACGCGTCGAGTCGCTGCGCTGCGCCTACGTGATTGCCGCCGACGGCGCGCATAGCACCGTGCGCCACCGTCTCGACATGAAGTTCGACGGCGAGACGATGGCGCAATCGTTCCTGCTCGCCGACCTGAGCGCGAGCACGCCCTGGTCCGACGACGAGTTCCATATCTTCGCCTCGGGCGACGGTCTCGCCGCGCTCTTTCCGTTCGGCCACGGCCGTTACCGCCTGATCGCCGATCACAAGGCCATGCTGCCCGCCGCGCCCGAAGGCACGATCCCCGTGCCCACGCTGGCTGAATGCCGCGACATCATCCTGCAGCGCGTGCACCACCCGGTGTCCGTCTCGGACATGAGCTGGGCTTCGTACTTCAGCGTGAACAGCCGCATGGTGCGGCAACTGCGCGTCGAGCGCACTTTCTTTGCCGGAGACGCCGCGCACGTGCACAGCCCCGCAGGCGCGCAGGGCTTGAACACGGGTATCCAGGAAGCCTTCAATCTGGGCTGGAAGATCGCACGCGTGCACGCGCGCGGCGCGCCCGAGCGCCTGCTCGACACCTATCACGCGGAGCGTTACCCGATCGAGCGGCTCGTGCTGCAGCAGACGAGCTTCATGACGCAGCTGGTGGAAGCCGATCACGGCCCGCTCAAGCTGCTGCGCGAGCGCGTGATGCCGGCGCTCGTCGCGCTCGGACCGCTGCGCGACGCGGCGCGCCAGGCGGTGAGCGAGCTGTCGATCCAGTACCGCCGCAGCCCGCTCACGCTCGAGCGCGTGCTGGACGGCGGCCCGCGCGCGGGCGAGCGCGCCCCGGACGCATTCGTGCGCGTGGTGGACGGTCCGCTAGGCAAGGCGCCGGGCAAGGGGCGCATCTTCGATCTGCACGACCCGGCGTGCTTTTCGTTGTTTCTGCTGGTGGAGGGCGACGCCGACGCTGCAGCGGCGAAAAACGGCGCGCAAGCGAGCGCAGCGCTCATGCGTTTTGTGCAAGCCGTCGAGCGGCTGTTTCCGCAGGCGTTGCGGGTCTGGTGGATCGCCGAGCTCGACAACGGCGAGACGCCGCTGGCGGGCGAGGGCGCGGCCTCGCTAACCGAATCGTACGGGCGCACGCGGCCCGCGTTTTATCTGGTGCGGCCCGACGGCTATATCGGCGCGCGGGGGCGTCCCGCGTCGGACCTCAATGCGCTGCTGCGCCACTGCGAGACGTGGTATGCCGCTGCGGGCTTTGCACAGGCGCCGCCGGTCTGAACCGCGCGGCGCCATGCGTCTGATGGGGCGGGCCGGCCCGGCTCAAGCCGCCGCGGGCGCCAGCGCCTCGCGATGCTTCGTGAGCGAGGCAAGCACGATCTCCGTGAAGCCCGCTTGCTCGCCTTCGCCATCGAGCGCCGCGAGCAGCCTGCGGCGCATGCGCGGCTCCCAGAACTTGCGGATGTGCTCCGCGATGCCCGTGAGCGCTTCTTCGCGATCGGGCAGCGAGTCGAAGAACATGCCTATCTGGTTCGCCATTTCGATCAAGTGATCCGCTTTCATCGCTTTATTTCCCTGAGGTTGTAAGCGGTTCGCGCTTGCTCAGCAGTTCGAGCTGGGTCGTGTTGAAGCGCGAGTATTCGCGCTGCCACTCCGAAGGCTGCTGCACGTGGCTGACCTGCACGGCCGTCACCTTGTACTCGGGGCAGTTCGTGGCCCAGTCGGAGGCGTCCGTGGTGATGACGTTCGCGCCCGACTCGGGGAAGTGGAACGTCGTGTAGACCACGCCCGGCTGCATCCGCGTGCTGACCTTCGCGCGCAGCACCGTATGCCCTGCGCGCGATTCGATGCCCACCCAGTCGCCGTCGCGAATGCCGCGGTCTTCGGCGTCCACCGGGTGGATCTCGAGGCGGTCCTCCTCGTGCCAGCGCGAGTTCTCGGTGCGGCGGGTTTGCGCGCCCACGTTGTACTGCGAGAGGATGCGGCCCGTCGTGAGCAGGAGCGGGAAGCGGCGCGTGACCTTCTCCGGCGAGGCGATGAACTTCGTGATGACGAACTTGCCCTTGCCGCGCACGAATTCGTCGATGTGCATGATCGGCGTGCCATCGGGCGCCTGCTCGTTGCACGGCCACTGGATGCTGCCCATCTCGTCGATCTTCTTGTACGAGACGCCGTGGAACGTGGGCGTGAGCCGCGCGATCTCGTCCATGATCTGCGACGGATGCGTGTAGTCCATCTCGTAGCCGAGCGCGCGAGAGAGCAGGATCGTCACTTCCCAGTCCGAATAGCCTGCGACAGGCGGCATGACCTTGCGCACGCGCGAGATGCGGCGTTCGGCGTTGGTGAACGTGCCGTCCTTTTCGAGGAACGACGAGCCCGGCAGCAGGACGTGCGCGTACTTTGCCGTTTCGTTCAGGAAGATGTCCTGCACGACGATGCATTCCATCGACGAAAGCGCGGCCGCCACATGCTGCGTGTTCGGGTCGGACTGGACGATGTCCTCGCCCTGGCAGTACAGGCCCATGAAGGTGCCGTCGAGCGCCGCGTCGAACATGTTCGGAATGCGCAGGCCCGGCTCGCTTTGCAGCGCGACGTTCCAGGCGCTTTCGAAGAGGCCGCGCACGGTGGCGTCGCCCACGTGGCGATAGCCGGGCAGCTCGTGCGGGAACGAGCCCATGTCGCACGAACCCTGCACGTTGTTCTGGCCGCGCAGCGGATTCACGCCCACGCCTTCGCGGCCGATGTTGCCGGTGGCCATCGCGAGGTTGGCGATGCCCATCACCATGGTCGAGCCTTGCGCGTGTTCCGTGACGCCGAGGCCGTAGTAGATCGCCGAGTTGCCTTGCTGCGCGTAGAGGCGCGCGGCGGCGCGCACCTGCCCGGCCGGCACGCCGGTCACTTCGGCCATGGCTTCGGGCGAGTTTTCCGGCAACGAGACGAAGTCGCGCCATTGCTCGAATGCGCGCGTTTCGCAGCGCTCGGCCACGAACGCCTCGTTGACGAGCCCTTCGGTGACGATCACGTGCGCGATCGAGTTGACCATCGCGACGTTGGTGCCCGGGCGCAGTTGCAGGTGGTACTCGGCCTTCACGTGCGCGGTATCGACGATGTCGATGCGGCGCGGATCGACGACGATCAGCTTCGCGCCCTGACGCACGCGGCGCTTCAGGCGCGAACCGAACACGGGGTGGCCGTCGGTGGGGTTCGCGCCGATCACCATGATCACGTCGGATTGATCGACGGAAGCGAAGGTCTGCGTCCCCGCCGATTCGCCGAGCGTCGTCTTCAGGCCGTAGCCCGTGGGCGAGTGGCACACGCGTGCGCAGGTATCGACGTTGTTGTTGCCGAACGCGGCGCGCACGAGCTTCTGCACGAGGTACGTTTCCTCGTTCGTGCAGCGCGACGACGTGATGCCGCCGATCGAATCGCGCCCGTGCTTCGCCTGGATGCGGCGGAACTCGCTCGCGGCGTAGTTGATCGCTTCTTCCCAGCTCACTTCGCGCCAGGGGTCCGTGATCTTCGCGCGAATCATCGGCTTCTTGATGCGGTCCTTGTGCGTCGCGTAGCCCCACGCGAAGCGGCCCTTCACACAGGCGTGGCCTTCGTTCGCCTGGCCGTTCTTGTGCGGCACCATGCGCACGACTTCGTTGCCCTTCATCTCGGCCTTGAACGAGCAGCCTACGCCGCAATAGGCGCAGGTCGTCACGACCGAATGTTCGGCCTGGCCCAGCATCACGACGGTCTTTTCCTGCAGCGTGGCGGTCGGGCATGCGGCCACGCAGGCGCCGCACGACACGCATTCCGAGTCCATGAACGATTCGCTCGCACCCGCCGCCACGCGCGATTCGAAGCCGCGCCCGGCGATGGTCAGCGCGAACGTGCCTTGCGTCTCTTCGCAGGCGCGCACGCAACGATTGCAGACGATGCACTTCGACGGGTCGTACGTGAAGTACGGATTCGATTCGTCTTTCCTGTCTTTCAGGTGGTTCGCGCCGTCAAAGCCGTAGCGCACTTCGCGCAGGCCCGTCACGCCGGCCATGTCCTGCAGTTCGCAGTCGCCATTGGCGGGGCAGGTGAGGCAATCGAGCGGGTGATCGGAGATGTACAGCTCCATCACGTTGCGGCGCAGCTTCTGCAATTGATTGCTTTGCGTGCGTACCTTCATGCCCGCTTCGACGGGTGTCGTGCACGAAGCGGGATAGCCGCGGCGGCCTTCGATTTCCACGAGGCACAGGCGGCACGAACCGAACGGTTCGAGCGAATCGGTGGCGCAGAGCTTCGGCACGTTGATGCCGGCCTCGATGGAGGCGCGCATCACCGACGTGCCGGCCGGCACGGTGACGGACTGGCCGTCGATTTCGAGCGTGACGTCCACATCGGCGTGGACGGGCGGCGTGCCGTAATCGGTGTCGTCGAGGGGCGAGCGTTGCTTCATGGCTGCCGATTTGCAGGCGCAATTGCCGGAACCGCAACCACCGGCTTGGGACATGAGCGTGTCGGACATGGTGGTTCCTCGTTCAGGCGGCCGCCGGTTGTTGGGCGACGGGTTCGAGACCGAAATCTTCAGGGAAATGGTTGAGCGCGGAGATCACGGGGTAGGGCGTCATGCCGCCCATCGCGCAGAGCGACCCGGACACCATGGTGTCGCACAGGTCGCGCAGCAGCGTGACCTGCTTTTCGGACGTGTCGCCCTTGCGGATCTTCGCGATCACCTCGACGCCGCGCGTCGAGCCGATACGGCACGGCGTGCACTTGCCGCACGATTCGAGCGTGCAGAACTCCATCGCGTACTGAGCGAGTTCCGCGAGATTCGACGTGTCGTCGTGCACGACGAGGCCGCCGTGACCCACGACCGCGCCAACCGCCGCATACGCTTCGTAGTCCATGGGAATGTCCCACTGGCTTTCCGGCAGATAGGTGCCGAGCGGGCCGCCCACCTGCACGGCGCGTGCCGGACGGCCGCTGGCGGTGCCGCCGCCGTAGTCGACCATCAGTTCGCGCAGCGTTACGCCGAACGCAAGCTCCACGAGCCCGCCGCGCGCGATATTGCCCGCGAGCTGGAACGGCAGCGTGCCGCGCGAGCGGCCCATGCCGAAGTCCTTGTAGAACGCCGCGCCCCTGGCAAAGATGATCGGCACCGTAGCGAGCGTGATGACGTTGTTGATGACCGTGGGCTTGCCGTAGAGACCGGAGAGCGCGGGCAGCGGCGGCTTGGCGCGCACGATGCCGCGCTTGCCTTCGAGCGATTCGAGCAGCGCCGTTTCCTCGCCGCACACGTAAGCGCCCGCGCCCTTGGCCACGAACAGTTCGAAGCGCTTGCCGCTGCCGAGCACGTCGTCGCCGAGCCAGCCCGCCGCGCGGGCGCGCCGGATGGCTTCCTCGAGCGCCGCGATCGAATGCGGATACTCGCTGCGCACGTAGATATGGCCAACGGTCGCGCCCACCGCGATGCCCGCGATCGTCATCCCCTCGATCAGCACGTACGGATCGCTTTCCATGACGAGGCGGTCGGAGAACGTGCCCGAATCGCCTTCGTCGGCATTGCAGACGATGTACTTCTGGTCGGCTTGCGCGTTCGCAACCGTGCGCCACTTGATGCCGGCCGGGAACGCCGCGCCGCCGCGGCCGCGCAGGCCCGATTCGAGGAGCGCTTCGCAGATAGCGGCGCCGGTCATCTTCAACGCGTTGCGCAAACCTGCGAGGCCGCCGTGGGCGACATAGTCGCCGGTGGAAAGCGGGTCGGTGATGCCGATGCGCGCGAAGGTGAGGCGCTGCTGCTTGCGCAGATACGGAATCTGCTCGACGAGGCCGACGCTGCGTGCGTGCAGGCCGCCTTGCAGGAAGCCGGCGTCGAAGAGTGCGCCGACTTCGTCGGGTTCGACGTTCGCGTAGCCGACGCGGCCGTCGGGCGTTTGAACTTCCACGAGCGGTTCGAGATAAAGCAGGCCGCGCGAGCCGTTGCGCACGAGTTCGATGTTCGCGCCGCGCGCGGCGGCTTCGCGTTCGATGGCCTCGGCAATCGCGTCTGCGCCGAGCGCGAGGGCCGAGGAGTCGCGGGGAACGTAGATGCGGATCATGCGGCCTCCTCGGTGGGGACGGTCGCGAGCGCGGCAGCGTAGAGCTTGTCGAACTTCTGCGGGGTCACTTTTGCGTGCAACGTGCCGTTAATCATCATGGCGGGCGAGAGCGCGCATTGACCGAGGCAATAGACGGACTCCAGCGCGACCGGGCCTTCATGCGCGTGCGCGTGTTCGGCGTCGTGGCCGTGCTGTCCGAACCGGCAGCCCGTGTGCGCCTCGACGTGCTGCGCGAGCGCCTCACTGCCCATGCTGCGGCAGGCCTCGGCGCGGCACAGCTGGACCGTGACCGGCGCGGGCGGCGCAGTGCGGAAGTGGTGATAGTAGGTGATCACGCCGTGGACCTCGGCGCGCGAAAGATTCAGCGCCTTCGAGAGCGGCACGACCGTGGCCGGCGGCACGAAGCCGGCTTCGTCCTGGATCGCATGCAGGATCGCAAGCAGCGTGCGGCCTGGTTGCGCGTGGCGCAGGACGAGATCGTCCGGCGCGCTAGCAGTTGTCTCTTCCATCATGGGGCTTCTCCTGGGCATATATGCACTTGTTATTCATAAAGTGTGCATCTATGCTGCGGTTGTCTTGTTGTCTGACCGAACAATAGGCCCGTGGAAAGGCAGATGCAATAGGAAGGGAAATTTCATAATGATCAAGGTCGAGTGCCATGCGCAGCTAGTCGTGCGCGACGCGGAAGGCCGCGAGGCAAGCCTGACGGACGTTGTGCCGTTGCTTGCGCTCGTCGCCGAAGAAGGAAGCATCGCGCAGGCCGCGCAGCGTAAGGGTTTGTCCTATCGCCATGTGTGGGGTGTTTTGCGTGAAGTGGAAGAGCGCCTGGGGGGCGCGCTGATCGCGAAAGCGCGTGGCCGTGGGTCCGTGCTTTCCGAATTGGGCGAGGCTGTGCTGCGCTCGCAGCGCCTGTGCGGGGAGCGGCTGCAGGGCAACCTCGAGGCGCTGGCAAGTGAAGTGGCGAGCGACCTGAACCGCTGGCTCGCACCCGATGCGCAGGATCTGCGCATCCATGCTTCGCACGGCTACGCGGTGGCGGCGCTCGTGACGGCGCTCGTCGCCGACCAGGTGCCGGTGGAGATCAAGTACCGCGACAGCGTGGACGCGATCACGGCGCTCGCGCGCGGCGAATGCGATCTCGCGGGCTTTCATCTGCCGCGCGGGGATTTTCGGGCCGCCTGCGCCAACGCCTACCGCAGCTGGCTCGACCCGCAGCGGCACGTGCTCATCCATCTCACGCAGCGCAAGCAGGGCCTCTTTGTCGGGCGCGGCAACCCGAAACAGATCACGGGTCTCGCCGATCTCGCGCGCGGCGACATCCGTTTCGTGAACCGGCAGCCGGGCTCGGGCACGCGCATGCTGATCGACCTGCTGCTGACACGTATCGGCGTCGATCCCGAGCGCGTGAACGGCTATGCGTCGTCGGAGCTGACGCATTCGGCGATCGCCGCATTCGTGGCGAGCGGAATGGCCGACGTGGGCTTCGGCGTGGCGCCGGCAGCGCACCATTTCGGGCTCGATTTCATCGAGATTGCAGACGAAGACTACTATTTCGCGTGTGATCGCGGTCATCTCGCGCATGAGCCGTTGGCGACGGTGCTGGGTTTGCTGCGCGGAGCCGGGTTTCGTGCATCGGTCGCGCAACTGAAGGGATACGATCCAGCGATGTGCGGCGACGTGGTGGAACTCGAAGCGGCATGGGGCGGGCCGCGCGAGGGCGACGTGCGGGCATTGTAATGGAAGGCAACGGATTGGCCGGACTACGCTGCAGACTGAGGCGCTTTTTGTGATACTTTCAGTTCGTATTCGCCCTCACGTTTCAGATGCGCGCTCGTCGCGCCGATCGACCATGAAATTTGTTCTCAAAGTAGGTGCTGCAGCCGCTACGGCAGCAGCGTTGTTGGCTACCTTCAACGTTGCTTTCGCGCAGAATTCCCCCGGCGTCCCGGGTGGCATTCTGAGCGATCAGTTCAAGTTCAACGAGCATCCGCAAATGCAGTTCGCCGCTTCGGCGCCGTCGGGCAAGTACCAGCATGGCAAGCCGACCGCCGCGCGCAAGCGTGGCGATCTGGGCGATCCGAACGGCTGTAATCTGCAGTGTCCGCAGGACAATTAATGGTGTAAAGGCGGCAGCTACGCGGCTTGTGGCGTAATGAAGAAGAACTCGCGAGGTCCGAGAGGGCCGTCGCGAGTTTTTTGTGTGCGCGCTGCCCGGTTAGCCGGCGATCGGAACCGGTGGAAAGCAAAAAGCCCCGACAGCCTTGCGGCGCCGGGGCTCGAGTCCGTTCGTCGTGGACGACCGGAAATATCTGGTGGAGCCGGCGGGAATCGAACCCGCGTCCAGAAGCAGTCCATAACCAGTTCTACATGCGTAGTTCTGTCATTTGATTTAACCGCAGCGACGCGGACGAACACGCTGCGCTACGGCGATTCACTCAATTTTCGACCTTGGCGTCGTGACGCCACCAAGGCTTAACTGACGTAAATGACCTCTGGCGGTATTGCTACCGGTCTTGCGACACTAGCCCGTCAGTGAGCCAGGCAGAGGACGGCGGCCCTTAGGCTGCCAGTGCGAACGTATCGTCGTTTGCAGTTACGTTTTTCCCATTGATTAACGAGGTGACGGGTCCTCGGCATGCCCTGATTACTTCATAACCCCTGTCGAAACCAGGTCGGCCCCAGAGAAAAATACAATTATCCCATAGTTCGCCATATGAGGCGAACCGCGCCCGGTTCAAGGGCGCGTGGGGTGTTCGCGATCAAAAGCCGCTTTACGGCGCCTCAGGCCGGCTTGCCGACGTGCTGAAGCAGGGCGAACAGCGTCGCTGGGGTGTCGGCGATATATTGCGCGTTCCACTGCGAGGGCGGCACGTCGTTGCCGCAGTAGCCGTAGGCGGCGGCGATCGTCGCCATGCCCGCCGCGGCGCCCGCCTGCACGTCGCGCAGATCGTCGCCGACATAGACCACGCGCTGCGGCGCAAGGCCGAGCGCCTCGGCCGCGTGCAGCAACGGCGCCGGATGCGGCTTGGAATAAGGCGTCGTGTCGCCGCTCACCACGCAGCTTGCGCGCGTGTCCAGATGCATCAGCTTCACGAGCGGCTCGGTGAGGCGTGCGACCTTGTTGGTCACGATGCCCCAGCGCACACCGCGGCCGTCGAGGTCGTCGAGCACAGCATCGACACCCGCGAAAAGTGCCGTCTCGATGCGCAGATTCGCCTCGTAGTTGGCAAGAAACTCCTCGCGCATGGCGGCGAACTCGCGGTCGTCGGGGCCGATCCCGAACGCGCCGCCGATCAGGCCGCGCGCGCCCGCCGAAGCGAGCGGCCGCAGCCTTTCGAGCGGCGCGGGCGCGAGGCCGCGCGCGTGGCGCATCTGGTTGACGGCGGCGGCGAGATCGGGGGCCGTATCGGCGAGCGTGCCGTCGAAGTCGAACAGCACGGCGTCGCAGGCGGCAAGCGCCGCGGCAGATTGGGCGTTCGTGGATGAGTTCATGTCTGGAAACGATGGCGCAGTGCGCCGGTGTGCAGGAAATGCCGCCGGAGCAGGGGGATTCGGCGGCACCGCTCGCGCTGCCGTCAGGCGTCGCGCCGGCAAGCGATCATGTAATTGACGCTGGAATCGTTCGAAAGCGCGAAGTGCCGCGTGAGCGGGTTATACGTGATGCCCTTGATCTCGGCGACACGCAGGCCGGCGTCGCGCACGAACGCGGCAAGCTCCGAGGGGCGGATGAAGCGCGCGTAGTCGTGCGTGCCCTTGGGAAGCATCTGCGCGATGTATTCCGCGCCGATCACGGCAAGAAGATACGATTTCACGTTGCGATTGAGCGTCGAAAAGAACACCCAGCCGCCAGGCTTCACGAGCGTGGCGCAGGCCTTCACGACCTCGGCGGGCTGCGGCACGTGTTCGAGCATTTCCATGCAGGTCACGACGTCGAACGATGCAGGTTCGCGCGCGGCGATCGCTTCGGCCGCGATCAGCTCGTAGTCCACCGTCACGCCGCTCTCGAGGCTGTGCAGGTCGGCCACGCCGAGCGCCTCGCGCGACAGGTCGATGCCTTTCACGGTTGCGCCGAGGCCTGCCATCGATTCGGAAAGGATGCCCCCGCCGCAGCCGATGTCGAGCACACGCTTGGACGGCAGATGCGCATGGCTGTCTATCCAGCCGAGGCGAATGGGGTTGAGTTCGTGCAGCGGCTTGAATTCGGCGTTCGGGTCCCACCAGCGATGAGCGAGATCGCTGAATTTCTGCAGCTCGTGGGGATCGGCATTCGTCATGTCGTGGCAGCCTGAAGCGCGGTGCGGGTCGGAAAGAATAAACCCCGAGTATATAGGCGGGTGCCCAGGGCGGCAAAATGCCACGCTGTGCCGTCAACCTTTCCAAACCGATATAGCCGCGCGGAGACAGGCGAAATGAAAGAAGGGTAAGGCGTGGGATAAAAAAAGCCCCGCCGAAGCGGGGCTTTTGAGACTTGCGGTCGAGAGCTCGCGATTACTGCTTTTGCGTGCCGACGACTTCGACTTCCACGCGACGGTCCGGTGCGAGGCAGGCGATGAGAGCCTTGCGGTTCTTCTGGTTGCAGCCCGTCGTAACCGGGTTGCGCTTGCCCTTGCCTTCCGTGTAGATACGCTCTGCCGGAACGCCCTTGCTGACCAGGTACGACTTGACGGCTTGCGCACGGCGCAGCGACAGACGGTCGTTGTAGGCAACCGAGCCGATGCGGTCGGTGTAGCCCGTCGCGACGACGACTTCGAGGTTCAGAGCCTGGATCTTGCTTGCCAGGTCGTCCAGCTTTTCCTTGCCAGCCGGCTTCAGGATGGCCTTGTCGAAGTCGAACAGGGCGTCAGCCTGGTACGTGATCTTCTGGCTGGTGATGGCCGGCGGCGGCGGAGCGACCGGCGGCTGCGGTGCCTGGGCGACCAGGGCGCCATCGCACTTGGCGTTGGCGGTGGCCGGCGTCCAGAATGCATCGCGCCAGCAAAGCTCGTTCGTGCCGTTCATCCACACGTATTCGCCGGTACCATTCACCCAGTTGTCATTGACGGCTTGTCGCGACGCCGGCACCGATTGTGCCTGAGCGGATGCAGCCACAACTGCGGTAGCTGCAATGAACGCGAGCTTTGAAAGTTTATTCATATTTCTCCTCTCGAAATTGAGATTACCGCAGGTTTACTGCGAGCCATGTGACGAAGACAAGTCATACATTGCTCGAAGTATAACATTGGCACGTTGTGGGGAACGCTTTGCGTTGTGTAGACTTCGAGCAGTGTCTAACTTTGTGCGTTGGCATTTTGCCATATCGTTCCCCTCCGACGATAAAAAAAATCCGCCCCTTTCACTGCGGCTAGTCGAACGTGGTACGCCCGCAACAAAAAAGTTCCCTTAATTTTACCTGGTATTGCGCCTGGGTAGCACGAGCGTCACACATTGTCATCCAAATCGGGGGCGATGCATCGGATTGCGGTTCGCACTGCGGCGTTTGCGCCACGCTCAAGGCGCTTTTGAGCCCTTCGGCTTCACTCCTCTAATAGGTATACGCAGGCGGCGGGCGAGGGTGTCGTGCATGGTAGAATCGCGTGATGCGCTGCGTCCGCGGCGTCCATGCGACAGCTGGGCGTCCCGCGGTGACTGCGGCGACCTGCGCTCCTCCAGTCGGGGCGAGGCGCCAGCACACCGCGTGCCCAAATAAGACATCGATAATGGATCAATTCGCCAAAGAGACTCTGCCAATCTCCCTCGAGGAGGAAATGCGCCGCTCGTATCTCGATTACGCGATGAGCGTGATCGTCGGGCGAGCACTTCCGGATGTTCGTGACGGCCTCAAGCCTGTCCACCGGCGCGTGCTCTACGCCATGCACGAGCTGAATAACGACTGGAACCGCGCTTACAAGAAGTCGGCGCGTATCGTCGGCGACGTCATCGGTAAGTACCACCCCCACGGCGACACGGCTGTCTACGACACGATCGTGCGGATGGCGCAGGACTTTTCGCTGCGCTACATGCTGGTCGACGGCCAGGGCAACTTCGGCTCCATCGACGGCGACAACGCCGCCGCCATGCGATACACCGAAATCCGCATGGCGAAGATCGGCCACGAACTGCTGGCCGACATCGACAAGGAAACGGTCGACTTCGGGCCGAACTACGACGGCAGCGAAAACGAGCCGCAGATCCTTCCCGCGCGCATTCCGAACCTGCTCATCAACGGTTCGTCGGGTATCGCGGTCGGCATGGCCACGAACATTCCGCCGCACAATCTCAATGAGGTCGTCGACGCTTGCCAGCATCTGCTGAAGAGCCCGCAGGCGACGGTCGACGAGTTGATCGAGATCATTCCCGCCCCCGATTTCCCGACCGCGGGCATCATCTATGGCGTCGCCGGCGTGCGCGACGGCTATCGCACCGGCCGCGGCCGCGTCGTGATGCGCGCGGCCACGCACTTCGAGGAAATTGATCGCGGTCAGCGCATGGCGATCATCGTCGACGAGCTGCCGTATCAGGTGAACAAGCGTTCGTTGCTCGAACGCATTGCCGAGCTCGTCAACGAGAAGAAGCTCGAAGGCATCTCCGATATTCGCGACGAATCCGACAAGAGCGGCATGCGTGTCGTGATCGAGCTCAAGCGCGGCGAAGTGCCCGAGGTCATCCTCAACAATCTGTACAAGGCGACGCAGCTGCAGGACACGTTCGGCATGAACATGGTCGCGCTGGTGGACAACCAGCCGAAGCTGCTCAACCTGAAGGAAATGCTCGAGCATTTCCTCTCGCATCGCCGCGAAGTGCTCACGCGCCGCACCGTTTACGAACTGCGCAAGGCGCGCGAACGCGGCCACGTGCTCGAAGGGCTCGCCGTCGCACTCGCGAACATCGACGAATTCATCGAGCTCATCAAGGCCGCGCCCACGCCGCCCATCGCGAAGCAGGAGCTGATGAACCGCTCGTGGGATTCGTCGCTCGTGCGCGAGATGCTCACGCGCGCGGAGCAGGACAACGCGGCGGCGGGCGGCCGCGAAGCCTACCGTCCGGAAGGGCTGAACCCGCAATATGGTATGCAGCCCGACGGCCTCTACCGTCTGTCCGACACGCAGGCGCAGGAAATCCTGCAAATGCGCCTCCAGCGCCTGACCGGCCTGGAGCAGGACAAGATTATCGGCGAGTACCGCGAAGTCATGGCGCAGATCGCCGACCTGCTCGACATTCTTGCGCGCCCCGAGCGCGTAACGGTCATGATCTCCGACGAACTCACCTCGATCAAGAGCGAATTCGGCGATGCCCGCCGCTCGAAGATCGAGATGAACGCCACCGAGCTGAACACCGAAGACCTGATCACGCCGCAGGACATGGTCGTGACGATGTCGCACGCCGGTTACGTGAAATCGCAGCCGTTGTCGGAGTATCGCGCCCAGAAGCGCGGAGGTCGCGGCAAGCAGGCCACCTCGATGAAGGACGACGACTGGATCGACACGCTCTTCATCGCCAACACGCACGACCACATCCTGTGCTTCTCGAATCGCGGTCGCGTGTACTGGGTGAAGGTGTATGAAGTGCCGCAGGGTTCGCGCAACTCGCGCGGCCGTCCGATCGTCAACATGTTCCCGCTGCAGGACGGCGAGAAGATCACGGTCGTGCTGCCGGTCAAGGAATTCTCGGCCGACAAGTTTGTTTTCATGGCCACGGCGCTGGGCACGGTCAAGAAGACGCCGCTCGAAGCCTTTAGCCGCCCGCTGCGCAAGGGTATTATTGCGGTCGGTCTCGACGACGGCGACTACCTGATCGGCGCCGCGATCACCGACGGCGAACACGACGTGATGCTGTTCTCCGACGCCGGCAAGGCGGTGCGCTTCGACGAGAACGATGTGCGCCCGATGGGCCGCGAAGCGCGCGGCGTGCGCGGCATGCAGCTCGAAGACAATCAGCAGGTCATCGCGCTCCTCGTGGCGGGCGACGAGCAGCAGTCGGTGCTCACCGCGACCGAGAACGGCTATGGCAAGCGCACCCCGATCACGGAGTACACGCGCCACGGCCGCGGCACGAAGGGCATGATCGCGATCCAGACTTCGGAGCGCAACGGCAAGGTGGTTGCGGCCACACTCGTCGACTCCGAAGCGCAGATCATGCTGATCACCACCACGGGCGTGTTGATTCGCACCCGCGTGGCGGAAATTCGCGAAATGGGCCGTGCAACGCAAGGTGTTACACTCATCAGCCTTGACGAAGGTACGAAGCTCTCCGGGCTGCAGCAGATCGCCGAAGCGGACGCAGAAGTGGACGCCGAAGGTGAGGGCGAACCGGGCGAAGGCGAAGAGTGATGCGTCTGCGGGCCCGCGAAAGCGTGTTCGATCCATGCGCTTACGCGGGCTTTAAGGTGGGTTTCAGCGAGCCTTGTTAGTGTCAGCGAAATGAATGGTATGCCGGGCGGACCGGTGAGCGGGCGCATCGCGCAACGCGGCGCCCCGCAGTCCGCACGGCAGCGCAAATCGATTAATTTCTCAAAGGGAGTAATGATGCAAAAACGATTCAAGCAGGTGATGTTGCTGGCCGCTCTCGTGCCGACGTTTGCGATGGCTCAGGCGCTCCAGAACCAGGCGCCCGCCCCCCAGGCACCGGCAGCGGCTGCAGCACCCGTCGATCCGGCCAAGCAAGCCGCGATCAAGGACCTGCTCGACGCGATCGACGCACAGAAGCTCGTCGGCGCAATCGGCAACAGCGCCCAGATGCAAGCCAAGCAGCTCGTTCCGGCCATCCTGTCGGACGCGCTCTCGGAAAACAAGACGATGACGGACAAGCAGAAGCAGGCTGCCGTTCCGTCGCTGCAGAAGAACGCCGTGCCGAAGCTGGTTGACTCGGCAGGCCAGGTCTTCGCGACCGACTCGTTCAAGCAGGATGCCATGCAAGCCCAGTACGACGCTTACGCGAA
Organism: Paraburkholderia silvatlantica; assembly: GCF_003096715.1. Classification (GTDB taxonomy): domain Bacteria; phylum Pseudomonadota; class Gammaproteobacteria; order Burkholderiales; family Burkholderiaceae; genus Paraburkholderia; species Paraburkholderia silvatlantica. The sequence continues at coordinate 13,776 of NZ_QEOL01000031.1, read as the reverse complement.
GTACTACAGCACGCAGGAAATCAAGGACCTGACCACGTTCTACCGCAGCCCGACCGGCCGCAAGTTCATTCAGGTTCAGGACCAGGTTGGCCGCGACGTCGTGAACAGCCTGATGCAGAAGTACATGCCGCAGTCGATCAAGGCAACGCGCGACCAGGCCGACAAGGAAGTCGCTTCGGTCAAGGTCGGCAAGTAAGGCTTCCGGCACACGCGCCCTCCGGTCCGCCGCCATGAAGTACGGCAGCGGGGCCGGGTCGGCTGCGCAGGCAGGGAAGCCCGCCGCCGCGCCACGCGTGGCGGGTTCCCGGCGACAATGCGATAATGGTCGTTTGCGCGATGAGCGCAAGCGGCCATTTTCTTTTTCTGGCGTGTTTTCCGGCGGTTTTTGCCACAGCGCCTGCCTCGGGGATCCTTTTTACGATGCGCGTCTACAACTTCTCAGCCGGACCGGCAGCGTTGCCAGAAGAAGTCCTGCGTCAGGCCGCCGACGAAATGCTCGACTGGCACGGCAGCGGCATGGGCGTGATGGAAATGAGCCATCGTGGCCCGGAATTCATGCAGATCCACGCCGAGGCGCTGCTCGATCTGCGCGAGCTGATGCAGGTGCCCGCCAGTCACCAGATTCTGTTCCTGCAGGGCGGCGGCATCGGCGAAAACGCGATCGTGCCGCTCAACCTGTTCGGCTCGAAGCCGCGCGCCGACTTCGTCGTGACCGGCTCGTGGTCGCAGAAGTCGCAGAAGGAAGCGCTCAAGTACGGCGCAGCGCACATCGCCGCGACGGGCCGCACCGAGGCCGGCTTCACGCATTCGCCGCCGAAGAGCGAGTGGCAGCTCTCCGACGACCCCGCCTACGTGCACCTGTGCACGAACGAGACGATCGACGGCGTCGAGACTTTCGAGATCCCCGATCTCGGCGACATTCCGCTCGTGGCCGACGCCTCGTCGCACATCCTGTCGCGCCCGATGGACATTGCCAAGTACGGCGTGCTCTACGGCGGCGCGCAGAAGAACATCGGCATGGCGGGCGTGACGGTCGTGATCGTGCGCGAAGACCTGCTCGACCGCTCGATGCCGATCTGTCCTTCGGCATTCGAGTGGAAGACCGTGGCGGCGAACAACTCGATGTTCAACACGCCGCCCACCTACGCGATCTATATCGCCGGGCTCGTGTTCAAGTGGCTCAAGCGCCAGGGCGGTCTTGAAATCATCGAGGCGCGCAATGTGGAAAAAGCGAAGCTGCTCTACGACACGATCGACGCAAGCCGCTTCTACATCAATAAGGTGGAGCGCCGCGCTCGCTCGCGGATGAACGTGCCGTTCTTCCTCGCCGACGAAACACGTAACGCAGATTTCCTCGCCGGCGCCAAAGCGCGCGGGCTGTTGCAGCTGAAGGGCCACAAGTCCGTCGGCGGCATGCGGGCATCGATTTACAACGCGGTGCCGCTCGAGGCAGTGAAGGCGCTGGTCGAGTACATGAAGGAATTCGAGGCGAAGCACGCGTAAGCGCCCCTCGCTCACCGGGCGAAGCGGCGCCGCGCGCATCCTTTCAGATTGCCGGTTTCACGCATGGACGACGAACTCAACTCCCAACTCAAGCCGCTGCGCGAACGCATCGATGCGATCGACGCACAGCTCATCGCGCTCCTGAACCAGCGCGCCTCGGTCGCGCTCGAAGTGGGCGAAGTCAAGAAGCATTTCAACGCGCCGGTGTTTCGCCCGGAGCGCGAGCTTCAGGTGATCGAGCGCCTGCAGAACATGAGCGACGGCCCGCTCGGCAACGAGCATATCAGCGCGATCTGGCGCGAGATCATGGCCGCGAGCCGCTCGCTCGAAAAGACGATTTCGGCTGCGTTCCTCGGCCCGGTCGGCACCTATAGCGAACAGGCGATGTACCAGTACTTCGGTCAGTCGATCGAAGGTCTGCCGTGCCCGTCGATCGACGAGGTGTTCCGCTCGGTCGAGGCGGGCGCCGCCGAGTTCGGCGTCGTGCCGGTCGAGAACTCGACCGAAGGCGCCGTTTCGCGCACGCTCGACCTGTTCCTCGAAACGCAGCTCGTCATTGGCGGCGAAATCGCGTTGCCGATTCAGCACAATCTGATGACGCAAAGCGGCAACCTGCAAGGCGTGACGCGCGTGTGCGCGCATCCGCAGGCGCTCGCACAGTGCCAGCACTGGCTGACGGCGAACGCGCCGCAACTCGAGCGTCAGAGTGTGTCCAGCAACGCGGAGGCTGCGCGCCTCGCCGCCGCCGACCCGACGGTCGCTGCGATTGCCGGCGATCGCGCCGCCACGCACTACGGCCTGCTGATCGCGAATGCGCTGATCCAGGACGACCCGCACAACCGTACGCGCTTCGTCATGATCGGCAAACAGCCGGCGGGCGCGACGGGTCGCGACCAGACCTCGATGATCGTGTCGGTGAAGAACGAGCCGGGCGCGGTGTACAAGCTGCTCGAGCCGCTCGCGCGCCACAGCGTGTCGATGACGCGCTTCGAGTCGCGGCCGGCGCGCCTTGGCAGCACGTGGGAGTACTACTTCTACATCGACTTCGAAGGTCACCGGGACGAGCCCGCCGTGGCCGCCGCACTCGACGAACTCGGCAAGAAAGCCGCGTATCTGAAGATCCTCGGCTCGTATCCGCGCGCGCGCTAACTTGGGGAAGGCGCGGAAGGCGCGGGCGGGCCGCCGCCAATCGCCGCCTGCCCCATGAGGATGCCGGGCGGCGCGCGTTTGCCGATCCGTCTGGAAGAGACTGTTGTACGCCCGGCGCCTTGAGCCCTGGAGAGACGAATGACCACGCAATTCGGCCCCTCGTACGTGCGCGCAATCGCACCTTACATCGCCGGCAAACCGATTTCCGAAGTCGCCCGCGAGTTCGGGCTCGACGAAGCGCGCATCGTGAAGCTCGCGTCGAACGAGAATCCGCTCGGCATGCCCGAATCGGCGCAACGCGCGATCGCGCAGGCCGCGAGCGAACTGGGCCGTTATCCCGATTCGAACGCGTTCGAACTGAAGGCCGCGCTGGCCGCGCGCTACGACGTGCCGCCCGATTGGATCACGCTCGGCAACGGCAGCAACGACATCCTCGAAATGGCCGCGCATGCGTTCGTCGAACGCGGTCAGTCGATCGTCTATTCGCAGTACTCGTTCGCGGTTTACGCGCTCGCCACCCAGGGCCTCGGCGCGCGCCATATCGTCACGCCCGCCGTGCGTTACGGCCACGATCTCGACGCGATGCTGGCGGCGATCGACGAAGATACGCGTCTCGTGTTCGTGGCGAATCCGAACAACCCGACCGGCACGTTCGTCGATGGCGCGAAGCTCGAGGCGTTCATCGCCCAGGTGCCCGCGCATGTCGCGATCGTGCTCGACGAGGCGTACACGGAATACCTCGCGGCCGGCAAGCGCTATGACTCGATCGCGTGGGTGCGCCGCTATCCGAACCTGCTCGTGTCTCGCACGTTCTCGAAGGCGTATGGGCTCGCGGGCCTGCGCATCGGCTTTGCGATTGCGCAGCCGGAGCTGACCGATCTGCTCAACCGTCTGCGCCAGCCGTTCAACGTGAACACGCTCGCGCAGGCAGCGGCCATCGCCGCGCTCGGCGACACGCCGTTCCTCGAGCGCAGCGCGGCGCTCAACGCCGAAGGCTATCGCACGCTCACCGCGGCGTTCGAGCGCCTGAACCTCGAATACGTGCCTTCGGACGGCAATTTCGTGCTGGTGCGCGTGGCGAAGGACGCAGCGGACGACGGCGCCGGCGAGCGCGTGAATCTCGCGCTGCTCAAGCAAGCCGTGATCGTGCGCCCGGTGGGCAACTATGGCCTGCCGCAGTGGCTGCGTGTGACGATCGGCTTGCCCGAGGAGAACGCGGCGTTCGTCGCGGCCCTCGAGCGAGCGCTCGGCGCGCCGTGAGCGCGCAACCCTTACTTTCTTCGGTGACGTCGTGAGTGCGTTTTCGTTTAGCAAACTGGTGATTTTCGGGGTGGGCCTGATTGGCGGGTCGCTCGCGCGCGCGTTGCGCGAGCGCGGCTCAAACTGCGGCCAAGGCGCGCAGGTGGTCGGCGTGGGCCGTAGCGCAAAGTCGGTATCGCGCGCGCTCGAACTGGGCGTGATCGACGCCGCCGCGACGCTCGACAACGAAGCGGCGCTCGCCGCCGCGCTGGACGGCGCCGACATCGTGCTGATCGCCGCTCCCGTTGCGCAAACCCAGGCGCTGCTCGAGCGCATCGCGCCGCACCTCGGGCAAGAAACCATCGTCACCGACGCCGGCAGCACCAAGAGCGACGTGATCGCCGCGGCCCGTGCGGCGCTCGGCGCGCGCGTTGCGCAGTTCGTGCCGGGGCATCCCATCGCTGGGCGCGAGTCGAGCGGCGTCGACGCCGCGTTGCCCGATCTCTACGTGGGCCGCAACGTCGTGCTGTGCCCGCTCGCGGAAAACGTGCCGGCATCGGTCGAGCGCATCGCCGCGATGTGGCGCGCGACAGGCGCGGTGATCGGCGAGATGCCGGCCGCGCAGCACGATCGCGTGTTCGCCTCGGTGAGCCATCTGCCGCACGTGTTGTCGTTTGCGCTCGTCGACCAGATTCTCGCGTCGCCCGACGCCGAGCTGAAATTCTCGTTCGCGGCGGGCGGCTTCCGCGACTTCACGCGCATTGCCGCGTCGAGCCCCGAAATGTGGCGCGACGTGTGCCTCGCGAACCGCGCGGCGCTGCTCGCCGAACTCGACGGCTACACTGAAGTGCTCGCCAGGCTGCGCGCGGCCATCGACGCCGGCGACGGCGCCGCGCTCGAAACCGTGTTCGCGCGTTCGCGCGCGGCGCGCGAGGCGTGGCAGGAGCGCGGCGGCAAGGGCGCGGCAGCGTCCATCGCAGCGTCCATCGATACGGCACCAGGCAAATAAGCAAACAGGACCCAGCACGGCGGCGCGAGCGCCGCAAAAAACAGGCTGCAACCCAAGGCATTCTCAGGACACGCTCATGGAACACCTCGATCTCGGACCGTTCACCCGTGCGTCCGGCACGATCCGTCTGCCCGGCTCGAAAAGCATCTCGAATCGCGTGCTGCTGCTCGCGGCGCTGGCCGAGGGCGAAACGACCATCACGAACCTGCTCGACTCCGACGACACGCGCGTGATGCTCGACGCGCTGGAAAAGCTCGGCGTGAAGCTGAAGCGCGAAGACGACACCTGCGTCGTGCAGGGCACGCGCGGCGCGTTCCAGGCGGTGCGCGCGGATCTCTTTCTCGGCAACGCGGGCACGGCGGTGCGTCCGCTCACGGCCGCGCTCGCGGTGAACGGCGGCGACTACCGCATTCACGGCGTGCCGCGCATGCACGAGCGTCCCATCGGCGACCTCGTCGACGGCCTGCGCCAGATCGGCGCGAAGATCGATTACGAAGAAAACGAAGGCTATCCGCCGCTGCGCATCCGCCCGGCGCCGATTTCGGTCGAGGCGCCCATCCGCGTGCGCGGCGACGTGTCGAGCCAGTTCCTCACGGCGCTTCTCATGACGCTGCCGCTCGTGCGCGCCAAGGACGGCGTGACCATCGTCGAGGTGGACGGCGAGCTGATCTCCAAGCCCTACATCGAAATCACGATCAAGCTGATGGAGCGCTTCGGCGTGAAGGTCGAGCGCCACGGCTGGCATCGCTTCGAGATTCCGGCGGGCGTGCGCTACCAGTCGCCGGGCAAGATCATGGTGGAAGGCGATGCATCGAGCGCGTCGTACTTCCTCGCCGCGGGCGCGATTGGCGGCGGACCGCTGCGCGTGGAAGGCGTGGGACGCTCGAGCATCCAGGGCGACGTTGCGTTCGCCGCGGCGCTCATGCGCATGGGCGCGAACGTCACGGTCGCCGACGACTGGATCGAGGTGCGCGGTATCGGCAACGATCACGGCAAGCTCGACCCCATCGACATGGACTTCAACCTGATCCCCGACGCGGCCATGACGATCGCCGTGGCTGCGTTGTTCGCCGACGGCGCGACCACGCTGCGCAACATCGCGAGCTGGCGCGTGAAGGAAACCGACCGCATCGCCGCGATGGCCACGGAGCTGCGCAAGGTGGGCGCGAACGTGGAAGAGGGCCCGGATTACCTGATCGTGCGTCCGCCCGAGAAACTGACGCCGAATGCCGCGATCGACACCTACGACGATCACCGCATGGCGATGTGCTTCTCGCTCGTGAGCCTCGGCGGCGTGCCGGTGCGCATCAACGACCCGAAGTGCGTCGGCAAGACGTTCCCCGATTATTTCGAGCGCTTCCTTGCGCTCGCGCAACCTTGATTCAAATGAAGCCGACTACCTTCGCCGCATGAAATCGACCCGTCCCTTTTATCCGACGCCCGTCATCACGATCGACGGCCCGACCGCCTCCGGCAAGGGCACGGTGGCCGCGCTGGTCGCCGCGCACCTCGGCTTTCATCTGCTCGACAGCGGCGCGCTGTACCGGCTGGCGGCGCTCGCGAGCGTGCGCTACGCGATTGCGGCCGACGACGCCGACAGCCTTGCGAAGCTGATCGACGATCTCCATATCACGTTCCGCGAGGGGCTCGCGCAGCTCGACGGCGTCGACGTTTCGAACGAAATTCGCGCCGAGGAAGTGGGCAACCGCGCCTCGATGATCGCCGCGCATCCCGCCGTGCGCAGTGCGCTCGTGGCGCGCCAGCGGGCGTTTCGCAAGCTTCCCGGGCTCGTCGCGGATGGCCGCGACATGGGCACCGTGATCTTCCCGGATGCCGTCCTGAAGGTGTTTTTGACGGCCAGCGTGGAGGCCCGCGCGGCCCGCCGGCATAAGCAATTGATCCAAAAAGGTTTTTCTGCTAATATGGATGACTTGCTTCGGGATTTGCGTGAACGCGACGCGCGCGACAGTAACCGCGCGGCCGCGCCGCTCAAGCCTGCAGCGGATGCGCAGCTACTTGACACCTCGGCGCTCTCCGTCGACCAGGCGGTCGAACAGGTAGTGCAGTGGTATCAGGAGGCGAGCCAACTGCGGCCCGTCCGGTAATCCACGAACGGGGCAAAGCGCAGTGAATAGCAGTAAGCGGCAGTAAGCGAAAGCAGTAAGCAGTGCCCGTTGGTGCCCTGGAAAGAAACAGGGCGTATGTTAAACCCTTTAACCCCGTATGGCTTTTGCATCTGTGCCGCGAGCGTAAGCGTTCCGGCCTCAACGCACCACCGGTCAAAACTGGCCAGCAGTGCAGCGAAAACCATGCAAATCCAGATTTTTATGTCCGACCTGCAAACCTCCACCCCCAATACCGAATCTTTCGCGGCTCTGTTCGAAGAGTCGCTGACCCGCCAGGACATGCGCGCCGGCGAAGTCATCTCCGCTGAAGTCGTGCGCGTCGACCACAACTTCGTGGTCGTCAACGCTGGCCTGAAGTCCGAGGCCTATATTCCCATCGAGGAATTCCTGAACGACCAGGGCGAAGTGGAGGTTCAGGCGGGTGATTTCGTTTCCGTCGCGATCGACGCGCTGGAAAACGGCTACGGCGACACCATCCTGTCGCGCGACAAGGCCAAGCGTCTCGCTTCGTGGCTGTCGCTGGAAAAGGCGCTCGACAACAACGAACTCGTGACCGGCACCATCACGGGCAAGGTCAAGGGCGGCATGACCGTCATGGTCAACGGCATCCGCGCGTTCCTGCCGGGTTCGCTCGTCGACACGCGTCCGGTCAAGGACACGACGCCGTACGAAGGCAAGACCCTCGAATTCCGCGTCATCAAGCTCGACCGCAAGCGTAACAACGTCGTGCTGTCGCGCCGCGCCGTGATCGAAGCCACGCAAGGCGAAGAGCGCGCCAAGCTGCTCGAAACGCTCAAGGAAGGCGCGATCGTCAACGGCGTGGTCAAGAACATCACCGACTACGGCGCGTTCGTGGACCTCGGCGGCATCGACGGCCTGCTGCACATCACCGACATCGCATGGCGTCGCGTGCGTCACCCGAGCGAAGTGCTCTCGGTTGGCCAGGAAGTCACCGCGAAGATCCTCAAGTTCGACCAGGAAAAGAACCGCGTTTCGCTCGGCATCAAGCAACTGGGCGACGATCCGTGGGAAGGCATCTCGCGCCGTTACCCGTCGGGCACGCGCCTGTTCGGCAAGGTCACGAACATCACCGACTACGGCGCGTTCGTCGAAGTCGAATCGGGCATCGAAGGCCTGGTTCACGTGTCGGAAATGGACTGGACCAACAAGAACGTTGCGCCGTCGAAGGTTGTCCAGCTGGGCGACGAAGTCGAAGTCATGGTCCTCGAGATCGACGAAGACCGCCGCCGCATCTCGCTCGGCATGAAGCAGTGCAAGCCGAATCCGTGGGATGACTTCAGCCGCAACTTCAAGAAGGGCGACAAGCTGCAAGGCGCGATCAAGTCGATCACCGACTTCGGCGTGTTCATCGGTCTGCCTGGCGGCATCGACGGTCTGGTTCACCTTTCGGACCTGTCGTGGTCGGAAGCGGGTGAAGAAGCCGTTCGCAAGTACAAGAAGGGCGACGAAGTCGAAGCCGTGGTTCTCGGCATCGACGTCGAGAAGGAACGCATTTCGCTCGGCATCAAGCAGCTCGAAGGCGACCCGTTCAGCAACTTCGTTGCTGTGAACGACAAGGGTTCGATCGTCGACGGCGTGGTCAAGTCGGTTGACGCCAAGGGCGCAGTCGTGACGCTGAACGCCGACGTCGAAGGCTACCTGCGTGCTTCGGAAATCGCGCAAGACCGCGTGGAAGATGCCCGCAACGTGCTGAAGGAAGGCGACAAGGTCAACGCGATGATCATCAACATCGATCGCAAGTCGCGTGGCATCAACCTGTCGATCAAGGCGAAGGACTCGGCTGAAACGCAGGAAGCACTGCGCAGCATGTCGGCCGATTCGGGTCAGGCTGCCACCGGCACGACCAACCTCGGCGCGCTGCTGAAGGCCAAGCTCGACGGCCAGAACCAGTAAGCCTCAAACGGGGGCAAGCTGAAGTATGACCAAATCTGAATTGGTCGCGCAGCTGGCTACGCGATTTCCGCAACTTGTTCTCAAGGATGCGGATTTCGCGGTCAAGACGATGCTCGATGCGATGTCCGAGGCGCTTGCCAAGGGCCATCGCATCGAAATTCGTGGCTTTGGCAGCTTCGGCCTGAACCGTCGGCCGTCGCGCGTCGGCCGCAATCCCAAGTCGGGTGAAAAGGTGCTGGTGCCTGAGAAGTTCGTGCCGCACTTCAAGCCGGGCAAGGAGTTGCGCGAGCGCGTGGACCGTAATTCGGGCGAGCCGCTGAAGGCGGACGAGCCGGACGACGACCTGTGAGCGTTCGATTGTTTTCGATCGGGCGATTGCGGTCGTCGGCGGTCAATGCCAGATGGCCAGAATGCATGGACCGGTAAAAAGGCGCCAGGGTGAACACCCCGGCGCTTTTTTTTCGTCTGCGCCTTTTCGACGCGGTTAGTTCCGGCAACCCGGGCTGGCTGGCTCACTGCTCGCTCACACGTGTCGGCCCGCGAGCCGTTCAATTACAATACGGGACACTTCGGCGCGGCTTGTGCTGCGGCGCAGCATGTCCGCCGTGCCGGCGCCTTTCTCAACTGCCAAGAGAATCCTTCAATGAGATTGATCGCCTGGGTGATCCGTGTGCTGGTGTTCGTACTGCTGCTTGTACTCGCGCTCGCCAACACGCAAACCGCGACGCTGAACTTTCTGGCCGGATATTCGTGGCAGGCCCCGCTGATCCTGATCGGCCTCGCGTTTTTCGTGGTGGGGCTGCTGGCGGGGCTGCTTTCCGCGCTGCCCGGCGTGTTCCGGCTGCGCATGGAAAACGGCCGCCTCAAACGCGACTTGCGGGTGGCGCGTGAAACGCCCGCGCCGAGCGCCGAGCCGCCGCTGCCGCCGCTCATCTGATTTGTATTGCCGTGCCGCGCGCCTGAATGCGTGCGGCTGATTTTCCGCTCATACCATCGCTCGCATGGATCTCGATTTTTGGTGGCTCCTCGTCATTCCCGTGGCTTTCGCGCTCGGCTGGATGGCGTCGCGCTACGACCTGAAGGCACTGCTTTCCGAAAGCGCCAACCTGCCGCGCTCGTATTTTCGCGGGCTGAATTTTCTGCTCAACGAGCAACCGGACAAGGCCATCGACGCGTTCATCGAGGTCGCCAAGCTCGACCCCGAAACCGTCGAACTGCACTTCGCGCTCGGCAATCTGTTCCGCCGCCGCGGCGAGACCGACCGCGCGATCCGCGTGCATCAGAATCTGCTTTCGCGCTCCGACCTGCCCGTGAACGAGCGCGACCACGCGCTGTATGAACTCGGCCAGGATTTCCTGAAGGCCGGCATGCTCGACCGCGCCGAAGAAACCTTCGGCAAGCTCAAGTCGGGCGACTTCGCGCTCGGCGCACAGCGCGCACTGCTCGCGATCTACGAGATCGAGAAGGACTGGAACCGCTGCATCGACACCGCACGCCACCTCGAGACGATGGGCGCGGCGTCGCTCGACCTCGAGATCGCACAGTTCCACTGCGAACTCGCGCAGGAAGCGCTGCAGCAGAAGACGCCCGACGAAGCGCGCCGTCAACTGGCGCTCGCGCTCAAGGCCAACGCGCAAAACGTGCGCGCGACGATCCTCGCGGGCGATGTCGATGCGGCAAGCGGCGATTGCGAGACTGCGCTCGGCCACTGGCGCGAAGTCGAGGCGCAAAATCCCGCTTACCTGCCGCTCGTTGCCGAAAAGGTCATGAAGGCCTACGAGACGCTCGGCCGCGCCGAAGAGGGCGCGCAATTGCTCACGACGTGGGTTGACGCGCATCCGTCGAACGATCTGCTCGATGTCGCCTACAAGTATGTCGCCGCGCTGCGCGGCCCCGATGCAGCGCACGCGCTCGCCCGTACGCAGATGCAGAAGTCGCCGAACCTCGCCGGCATGGCGCGTCTGCTCGAAGCGCAGCAGGCCACGGCCGAAGAGCCGCGCCGCGGCGAACTCGAACTGATGCGCAAGCTGCTCCAGCAGCGCACCAGGAACCTGCCTCGCTACACCTGCCAGAACTGCGGCTTCCGGGCGCGCCTCTTCTACTGGCAGTGTCCGGGCTGCAGCGGCTGGGAAACCTATGCGCCGCGCCGCGTCGAGCCGGTTCCCGCGTCGAGCTGAGCCTTAAGGGCGCGCGCGCCCGGCCCGGCACCTGGCCGGCCGCGCCCACAGTCATTCCAACATCCGCATCTGTCACCGGAGCGCCTATGAAGATCACCATTGTCGGTACCGGCTACGTCGGCCTCGTCACCGGTGCGTGTCTTGCCGAAATCGGCCACGACGTGTTTTGCCTCGATGTCGATCCGCGCAAGATCGATATCCTGAACGGCGGCGGCGTCCCGATTCACGAGCCGGGCCTGCTCGAACTCATCGCGCGCAACCGCGCGGCCGGGCGCATTACCTTTTCGACCGACGTCGCGGCGAGCGTCGAGCACGGCGAGGTGCAGTTCATCGCCGTGGGCACGCCGCCCGACGAAGACGGCTCGGCCGATCTTCAGTACGTGCTCGAGGCGGCGCGCAGCATCGGCCGCCACATGAACGGCTTCAAGGTGATCGTCGACAAGTCGACGGTGCCGGTCGGCACGGCGCAGCGCGTGCACGGCGTGCTGGCCGAGGAGCTGGCGAAGCGCGGGCTCGCGCATAGCGTGGACCACCGCTTCTCGGTCGTCTCGAATCCCGAGTTCCTCAAGGAAGGCGCGGCCGTGGACGACTTCATGCGCCCGGACCGCATCATCATCGGCCTCGACGAGGACGAGAACGGTGCCGCTGCGCGCGAGAAGATGAAGCGCCTCTACGCGCCGTTCAACCGCAATCACGAACGCACGATATACATGGACGTGCGCTCCGCCGAATTCACGAAGTACGCGGCCAATGCCATGCTCGCGACGCGCATCTCGTTCATGAACGAGATGGCGAATCTCGCCGACCGCGTGGGCGCCGACATCGAGTCGGTGCGCCGCGGCATCGGCTCCGATCCGCGCATCGGCTATCACTTCCTCTATGCGGGCTGCGGCTATGGCGGCTCGTGCTTCCCGAAGGACGTGCAGGCGCTGATCCGCACTGCCGCGGAGTCTGGCCAGAACCTGCGCGTGCTCGAAGCCGTCGAGGAGGTCAATCACGGCCAGAAGGAAGTGCTCGTGAAGAAGATCGCCAAGGTGTGCGGCGATGACCTCACCGGCAAGCACTTCGCCGTGTGGGGCCTCGCATTCAAGCCGAACACCGACGACATGCGCGAAGCGCCGAGCCGCCGGCTGATCGCCGACCTGCTCTCGCGCGGCGCCACGGTGGCGGCGTGGGACCCGGTCGCGGCCGAGGAGGCGCAGCGCGTGTTCGCGCTCGATCTCGCGCAGGCGCCGCAGCAGCACGCGCGTCTGACGTTCGCGTCGAGCCAGGACGACGCGCTCACGGGCGCGGACGCGCTCGTGATCGTCACCGAATGGACCGCCTTCAAGGCGCCCGATTTCGCGCATTTGAAGAAGGTGCTCAAGGCACCGCTGATCTTCGACGGACGCAACCTCTACGAGCCCGACGCCATGGCGGAGCTCGGCATTGACTATCATTCGATTGGGCGGCCCCATGTCAATCTCGCAAACTCCGCAGCCTGAAGCCGCACGAGTGACCGCGCTTGCCGCCGCGATTGCGCCCGAAGTGCGCGTCGTGCCGCGCGAAAAGCTCGCGACCGCGCGCGTGCTGGTGGTGGGCGACGTCATGCTCGACCGCTACTGGTTCGGCGACGTCAACCGTATTTCGCCGGAAGCGCCGGTGCCGGTCGTGCATGTGCAGCGCAAGGAAGATCGTCTGGGCGGCGCCGCGAACGTCGCGCGCAACGCGGCCGCGCTCGGCGCCCATGCGGGCCTGCTGTGTGTGGTGGGACACGACGAGCCCGGCGAGCGCATCGTCGAGCTGCTTGACGAAAGCAATGTGAATGCGTATCTCGAGCGCGATCCAGCGTTGCCGACCACCATCAAGCTGCGCGTGCTTTCGCGCCAGCAACAGCTGTTGCGCGTGGACTTCGAAAACACGCCCGCGCACGAAATCCTGCTCGCCGGCCTCGCGCGTTTCGACGCGCTGCTGCCCACGTACGACGTGATCCTGCTCTCCGACTACGCGAAGGGCGGCCTCACGCACGTGACGCAGATGATTGCGAAGGCGCGCGCCGCGGGCAAGGCGGTGCTCGTCGATCCCAAGGGCGACGACTGGGAGCGCTACCGCGGCGCGAGCCTCATCACACCGAACCGCGCGGAGCTGCGCGAGGTGGTGGGCACGTGGAAGTCCGAGGAGGACCTGCACGCGCGCGTGACGAAGCTGCGCCGCGAACTGCAGTTCGACGCGCTGCTGCTCACGCGCTCGGAAGAGGGTATGACGCTCTTTTCCGACGACGGCGCGCTGCACGCGGCGGCTGACGCGCGCGAAGTGTATGATGTGTCGGGCGCCGGCGACACGGTGATCGCGACCGTTGCGGTCATGCTGGGCGCGGGCTTGCCGCTCGTCGAATGCGTTGCGCTCGCGAATCGCGCGGCCGGCATCGTGGTCGGCAAGCTCGGTACGGCCACCGTCGACTACGACGAGCTCTTTCAATAATGTTGTGCACGCGGGCGCGCAGCGCTCGCACCCCGGCCGGAATTTCCGCAGCGTTTTTCCGGCGGGCGATCAACCTCGCGTGAACCTCTTCACCGCAGACCTATCATGACCCTCATCGTCACCGGCGCGGCCGGCTTCATCGGCAGCAACATCGTCAAGGCGCTGAACGAACGCGGCGAAGACCGCATCATCGCCGTCG